>NZ_JANFOJ010000031.1 GCF_024385605.1 Sporolactobacillus sp. STSJ-5
GATTGAAAGCAACAAAAAAACATACATTGGAGGTTTTTTACATGAGTGAAGAACGTACCGGAGTTGCAACAGTTGGCGGAAACCCTATTACATTAATCGGACCTGAGTTGAAGGCAGGAGATAAAGCACCGGAGTTTACTGTTAATAAAGATCTTATGGAAGAAGCAAGCCTCTCAGATTATGGAGATAAGATCAAACTCATATCTGTTGTACCTTCATTAGATACAAAGGTTTGTGATGCGCAGACGCGACGTTTTAATGAAGCTGCCGCAGAATTAGGCGATCAAGTTGCTGTACTTACAATTTCTGTAGACTTGCCATTCGCGCAGAGTCGTTTCTGTACGGTAGCAGGGATTGAAAATCTGGATACACTCTCGGATTATAAGCTCCATTCTTTTGGAAAAAGCTACGGTGTCCTGATCAAGGAATTGCAGCTTGATATGCGTTCGATTTTCATCCTCGATAAAAACAATACGATTCGTTATGTACAGTATTTAAAAGAGATGACTGAGCATCCGGATTACGACGCTGCTCTTAGCGCTGTAAAAACACTTCTGTAAAATTTCTTAAAGAACTGCATAGAATCATGTCAATGTGGAAAATACATGAAAAAGATGTTTTTGTCAATATGAAATTGAGCCAGAGTGATCACATCAAAAGTGAGCCACTTCATCATGTAGCACTCCCAATTATGGGATAATATGGGTGTTAGGGGGGGAACTGGCCCGGGGAGGGCCAGTTCTCCCTAACACCTGCGCTGACACAGCTGCAAGGAACATGCGCGAACTGCTTATGGAAAACCAACTCTCACCAAATGATGTGAGTATGTTCTGTTTCTCTCAGTATGCATATGCCAATATTGTTGATCTTCGAAAATTACTCGGCATTGATGAATCACGCTCACTCTTTATTGGCAATGAATATGGCTATACGGGAGCGAGCAGTCCGTTTATTGCTTTTTACGAAGCACTGAGCCAAGGAAGTGTGAAGAGAGGTGACTATGTCATGTTCTGGACGATTGGTGCCGGATCACAAAACATAGCCGTTCTTATACGTTATTGAATAATCCTTTATAGATGCACGAACAAGTCTGAGCTAAATGATATTAGTGGCTCGGATTTTTTTGTCGTTATAGAAATCTTGAAGTACCTTTACCTAGAATAATCATTCTGGGTATTTAACATGAGGAACAAAAATGGTATCATTTTAATGAAAATGAAATTCATTATCAATTAAAATCAAGGCTTGAAAGAAGGTTCGTATATAATGGCAGATATTCTAATTGTCTATGCCAGTGAGACAGGTAACACTGAAGAAATGGCGCAAAAAATAGCTGAGGGTGTTAAGCGTGTGGGGATTGATCCGGCCGTTAAAGACGTTTTAAACTTATCAGCGTCAGAATTGAATGATTACAATGGGATTATGTTTGGCAGCTTCACTGATGGAATGGGCGATCTTCCATACTCAGTTGAAGATTTTCTTGACACAATTAGCGAGAATGATCTTAAAGGAAAAGCTGCCGCTTGTTTCGGCTCCGGTGACAGCAGCTATGGGCTCTTTGCTGCTGCTGTAGATACCATTCAAGAAGCACTTGAACACTGTGGAGCGGAAATTATTGAGGACAACTTCAAAGTTGAGCTTTCGATGACTAAAGAAGAGCAGGGCAAGGCAATACAATTAGGTGAATCTTTTGCGAGAAAGATTCTCGCAAAAAGAGAAAAAGATTGAATATAAAAAAGTAAGCGAAAGGCAGATCAAATGGTCTGCTTTTTTTCTGCATCGTAAACTATTGTAAATAACGTCCTTTTCTAATTTATACTCCGTTTAACAATAACTTTCTTGCAAATTGCCAGTTAACCAATGTAAATTAAAAAAGGGAGATAGATGAAGCTGAGAATTGTTGTGATGGTAACGATTAGTGAAGCAAGCTCTGAGTCCCCATCAAATTTCTCGATCAGCATGACACTGTTTACTGCAGCAGGCATGCTGATTTCTACAAAGAGGACAGAAGCGAGCATGCCATGAATTCCGAGTGAAAACAAAACTAATTTAGCAATGATCGGGACGATAAGCAGACGGAGAAAGACGCCGATCCATACCTCGCGGCGCCAAACGCCTGAAAATTTTGTGCTGCCCAGCTTTACGCCTAAAATTAGCAGTACCAGAACCGGATATGCCGTACCGAGCATTTGAACAGCGGTTGCGGTTCCGATGGGTAAATGCAAATGAGTGACTGCCAACAGTGCACCAACAAGACAGGCATAGATGAGCGGCGATTTAAGAATATGGAGTATTGATTGTTTGCCGCTCATCGCAGCTCGTGATGCAATATACATACCGAGAATATTAACAAGAATAATTTGCCCGATAACATATACTGCTCCGAGAGAAAATCCAGTTTGACCGAATGCCAGCAGCAACACGGGAAGTCCGTAATTATTCGCATTACTGAAGACGACAGTTAAGGTAAGTGCTCTGGCACTTGGTTCTGGGAAGCGGAATAGCTTAGCAGTTAGCATCGCAACCAACCATAAAACAGCTGTCATGATGACCGAGAACAAAAAAATGTGAATGACATTGGTGCCCTTTAAATGTGATTCGGACAATGCATTTAAAATAAGTGCGGGTGCGAGTATGTATAAACTAATATCGGCGAGCAGTTTGGTGTCAACGCTGTTTCGCTTCTTCTGAAGAATGGCTCCGCATACACAAATAATTAAAATTGGAACACTGATAGATGTGAGAAGATTTATATAAGCGGTCATTAAGATACCTCCGAATCAGCAAGAACGATATGATCATGGTTCATGAACTTTCGCCGATTTTTTTCCTAAACAAGGTGTGAAACGTGAAACTATTTTCTCTATCATAGCACGAGATACGCTAGAAATGACTTATTTTGTGCGATTAGCAGATTTCAACGAGAACAGCGGTTAAAATTATAATAATGTAAGATGTGAAGCAAGTTTAAAGATAGCGGGTGATGATCATTTTTCATGAACATAAAAATATGATTTGGGGAACATTTTGCAGCAAATGCGGCGCTGAATGCAGCGTTTTGCAAAGTGCCCATCATCCATGGGATCAAACGACGTTTGGAAGAATAATTAGATGTTCAAAATGCGGCAGTGAAAATCATGTGAATCAGCAAGCTGCAGCCTATTTCTATAATCAACGTATCTATAGTTATTTCAATGAATTGTCGGGCGTAATTCTTGATTTGGGTTGTGGGGGAGGATTTATTAGCAGCTATTTGTTGAACCAGCAGAAGATCAATCTAGTTTTTGGTCTGGACCAAGATAAAAATTGTGCATTAGAATTAACCAAACTTTTAAGCAACCACAAGTTCACCTTTATCCATGCGGATATCTGTAAGCTTCATGATTTATTTGCGAAACAGAGTATTGACTATTTAGTGAGTCGGGATGTTTTTATGTTTATTGAGGATACTGACCGCTATTTTGATGATATCAGTTTGCTCGTTAAATCCGGAATACGACAGATGGGGTGGTACATGAAAAACAACCCAAGAATGAGAAACAGTCTTGAACCTGATCAGATTTTAGGGGAGTACCGAAAAAGAGGGTGGCATGCAAATCTGAAGGATCTTGAATGGTATAAAAGCGGCTATATGATTCAGGCGGATCGACAATGAGCGATCAGAAAACTTATGACTCAGAGAGGACGACCATGTGGACAAATATAGATAGCAAAAACCTAACAGATTTGAGCATTTTTTCAGCGATTTATATGAGCGGCGGATCGGCAGAAAAACTGCTTTACCATTTCAACAACGGATTCGGCGAATTGCTGCAGCGTTATTTTCATCATGGCGGTATTATCTACGGTCAAAGCGCAGGGGCTATTGTCCTTGGTAAAACAATTGACACCTTCCAGCAACTAAATGATGATCTAAATGGATTAAACCTCATCTCCGGATTCTCAATGGCATGCCATTTTCAGGAAGATAATGGAAGAAATTTCTAAATATGTTCAGTACAATCAACAACCTGTTATTGCTTTGCCAGAAGGAACAGCTCTGTATCAAAAAGATGATCTTCTCTTCCATATAATAGGATTAAATCCGGCCTTTTTCTTTTTAAGCGATTCGCAGAAACCTTTAAGAATTATGCCGTAATTTTTATCGTGTATATCAAGCGTGCAGTGATTGGCAAAATGAGCGTATTCGATTCTCATAAAACTCAGCGTTACTGTTGCTGTCACCTTTGACCTTGCGCATGATTAACTTATCAATTAGTTTCATTTTTTCAAAATTAATAACGTAACCGAGAATTGCCTTCACTGCTGCTTTACGGTTTAATGAATCGGGAAATGCTTGTTGCAGTTCAATTTGGCGTTTTCTTTCTTCAGGATGAGCGGCGCAAATATAAAGGCCAATTGTCTTCCCTTCAAGCTCATGAATATGTTCTTTCATATACTTAGTAAGTTGCTTTTGAATTCTGCCCATATAAATGGATCCGCCGAGAATTACCGTGTCGTAAAGCTCAAGGCTTGGTGCAGGTTCAATCATTATATTGACTAAATCAACAACTCCGTCTAGTTCCTTGGATAACTTTTGTGCAACCACTTCTGCTGTTCCGTATTTCGTTGCGTACAGGATGAGTGTTTTCATAAAATCCGCTCCTTAGTGAATTATCCTGAATATAAATTTTTATAAACGAATTGTCAATGACCCTAATTCTTTTGCATAAGTTAATGATCAAACAGGTCTTGATGTGTGGCATAGTACGAATTTAATTCATATGCTATTAACAGATACTCAGATCCTTGGGAGTGTGATGATGGCCAGGCAACTTGAATCAGAGTGAGGCGATCAGCCATGGAAGTTGGACAGTGGGTTCACACAAAATATATGGGGAAACATGATTGCATTGGATTTATCACTTCAATTTATCCGGATTTTCAGAGGTGCAAGCTGCGTGTCACTCAGTGTGCCAATCATCCGCGAATGAAATGGTTGGAAATTTCTTTTGAGGATGTCATTCACGACAACGACGATTTAACGCGAGCGGAATTAGACAGCTTGATTGATTTAGCGCTCGCAACTTATGACAAGGATTGGTTCGAGAAATTAACTGCGCTGAGTGAATAATCAAAAATAGTTTGGCTAATTATGTGTAAGCCCTTACATATTTAATTAAGCCAAACTATTATTTTTGACTTTTGATCTGAAAATCTGAATAAAGCGGATGCCTATACAATAATTTTTTTTTTTTAATTTCAATCAAGATTATGAATTAATAAGCGTCCAGCAAAGATATAATGCAACACCCCAGATCATCACTGCGGAGCATTTATTGATCAGTGGCAAAAGCGGTCCGTTTTTGGCAGCTTTTCCGGTTAAATGGCCTGCGAATGCAAGACTGAAAAACCATATCCATGAAACGGAGACGCAGGCGAGTGCGAAGAGCCATTGATTCACACCGTGGTAGTGAATCGCATTGGTTCCAATCACGCCGACTGTATCCAGGATAGCATGCGGATTGAGCAAAGATACGGAGAGAGCGAATAAGACTTGTCTTTTTGCAGACAGTCGACCACTTAGTTGATCATCGTTCATGGGGGTATCGTTCCAGATTTTCCAGCCAATGAACAGGAGAAATAGAATGCCAACAAGAAATAGAGACGTGACCAGCCATGGAAAAGTTAAAATTAATAATGATACGCCGCCGACAGCCAAGCAGATAAGCAGGGTGTCCGATAACGAGGCGGCAAGAATGGCTGCCAGCGCTTCAGTAAGATGTGTTGAACGAGCCCCTTGATTAAAAATAAATACATTCTGAGCACCAAGCGGTAAAATCAAACTGAAGGATAAAAGAAATCCGTGAATGAGTGCAGTCAACATGAAAAATCCCCCCGAAAAAAAATCACATTACTATTATTTATCAAAAGCAAGCGAGAGTCGCCAGCCAAATGATAAATAATAGACCAACCAAATTGAAAGTTGCTACTTTCTCAGTTCCTCGGATCTCTTCATGCTATAATTACATTTAACTTATTGACCGAAGATAATGAAAAAGTAATTGATAATAAATAATCAAAGGAGACTATTCTTTGAAATTAAATCGCAAATCGCCAGTACCACTTCGAAAACAAGTAGAAGAGTACATAACAAATCAGATCGCTGCAGGAGAATGGGCAACCGGTTCACGCCTCCCGTCGCAAAGAACTTTAGCCGAACGGTTAAAGGTTAATCGAAGCACAGTGACTGCGGCCTTCGAGGAGCTGACGGCTCAAGGACTGATTGCAGGCAACCGTGGAGGCGGTACCAAAGTGATTAACAATACATGGGGATTGATGGCGAAACAAAAACCTGCCGATTGGGGCGCTTATGTTGAGGCAGGTCAATTCAAGCCGAATCTCCCAATGATTCGCACCATTAACCAAGCTGAATTTATTCCAGATATCATTCGGCTTGGTACTGGGGAGCTAAGTCCGGATTTGATTCCAAGTGATGAGTTGGCAAAACTATTTTTGAATGCGCCAATACATAGTCTATCTTTAGGATACTCGGAGCCAAAGGGAAATCTTCGACTTCGAGAAGAAGTATCAAAATTCCTGAAGCTAAAAGGAATTGCGGCTGACCCCGAATCTATACTTATTGTCTCTGGTGCTCTGCAGGCACTCCAGCTTATTTCAATTGGATTACTAGATCGAGGATCAACGATTGTACTTGAAAAGCCCTCTTATCTCTATTCGGTACATGTTTTTCAATCTTCAGGCATGCGCTTCTATGGTTTGCCAATGGATTCCGAGGGACTAATGGTTGATCGTTTATCACACATAAAAAAGGAATGGGGCAAGACTATTATCTACTCCATTCCATCGTTTCATTATCCTACCGGGAAGGTAATGACTGCAGCTCGCAGAAAATCCATAGTAAATGCCTGCGAATATATGAGGCTGCCGATCATAGAAGATGACGTTTATCAAGACCTCTGGATTGACGCGCCGCCTCCACCATCGCTGAAGAGTATGGATCGCTCTGGTAATGTCCTTTATATTGGCAGCTTGTCCAAAGTGTTAAGTCCCGGATTAAGGATTGGCTGGATTGTTGGTGAACGTTCAGTAATCAATCGCTTAGCCGACATTAAGATGCAAAACGATTACGGCTCAAGTGCTTTATCACAATGGGCAGCAGAAGAGTACATGAGTTCCGGCATGCATGAGGCGCATGAATCTTATATACGCGATCAGTTACGAATCCGGCGCGACCGTATGCTCGATTTGTTGTCTGTGTATTTTAGCGATCTTGCCGAATGGAGCAAGCCTAGCGGAGGATTTTATATTTGGCTGAAATTGATTCCCAATATTGATCCTAATGCACTGTTTGAGTGTGCTTTGGCTAGCGGCATTCTTTTAAATCCTGGTGTCCTCTATGATCGCGGTGCAAGGCACCATTTACGTTTATCGTACGCATACGTATCAAAACGAGAAATGGAGCAAGCAATCCCTGCTTTGAGAAAAATAATAGTGAATTTAGTTGACTAAATTCAATTCAGAAACGGTATTCTAAGAGAAAATCCTAATTTATTTTAACGATTGGATTGCCTGAACAATCAGTTCTGAATATTTTTTTGCCCCGGTCACAGACAGATGAACACCGTCATCGCCAATGTAATTGCTCTGTCCTTCACTTGCTTGATGCCAATCGACAGAGGTAACATTCTCATGATCTTTATCCGTTTTTTGAATAACTTGGTTGACAATCGATTCCCATTGACGCGGTACACGGGTATTAATAAGAACTATATTTTTATCCGGTCCGATTAACTTGATTAATTCATCCATTTGCTCTTGAGTAAACGGGCCATTTGTTCCGAGCTCAATCACAACATTTTGATTTAATTTACCTTGTTGTTTCATTTGATTAATCGTGTTGAATGCTTCCTGAAACTGTCTGCCAACCTTGCAATCAATCGTTAGGTTTTTGATTTCTTCTTTTAGATAGGGTTCGGCACCAAGCATTACCGAGTCGCCGATCGCCGTTACCTGCTTATCGGAAACTTTAGACTGCGTTTTTGCTGTTTTCTCTTTTGCAGCTGCTTTATTCTGTTTTTCCTGTTTCACTTTATCTGCCGCTTTTTTTAACGGTTGTTTTTTGGATGGTTGAATTTTTTTGTTTGATTTTTTCTCCTTCGTCTTTTTTGAATGGTTAGATATGGTTGATCCGTTTACTTTGCTCGCAGAAGTTTTCTCATCCTTCATAGATACTGTCGACTTTTTCTCGTCTGAATCATTTTTGGACAGTGCTTTCTCGCTTACTTTTTGTTTAGCTGCCGGTTTTGCATTCGTATGCTGTGCAAGAAATGAAGACCCATAAAAGATTAAGAAAAGTGTGCAGAGTCCAATACCGGTATTTCGAAGGATCAACTGCCAACTGCCGCCCTTACCTAATCGGCGAATAGGCCGTTCAATAAAATGGTAGGAGAGTGCAGAGACGGCAAAAATTAGAACGAGCTGCAGTACGATACGTAAAGGATGTACCTCATTAGCCTGACTTGCCGGTGTCGTGAGCTGAATAATCGGATAATGCCACAAATACATACCGTAAGAACGCAAGCCGATCCAGCGCAGCGGTCTTACTCCGATCCATTTTCCGAGCAAAGTTGCAGGATGGGCGAGTGCGGTAATAAGCACAACACTAACTAAAGAAAACAGTGCCAACCCGCCGGTATAGAGAAATTCTTCGTACTGATTGACATAGATAACACATAAGAACAAGAAAATCAAAGCAAATGTGCCAATGCCATCTAAGAAAATGCCAAGTGCTTTGCTTCCTGCTCCGGAAAGCTGCCGACTTGGCCACACGCAAGCCAGAATTGCGCCGAAAAGCAAGGCAAAGGCGCGGGAATCGGTGCCATAATAGACTCGGCTCGGATCAGTACCTGTATGGTAAATCAAGCCCATGCAGAGAATGGAGCTTGCAGCCAGTAATAAAGTTATGCCATAAAGAACCTTCGTTCCCTTGCCGATACGTAAAGCAGCCGTCACAACTAATGGCCAGATGAGGTAAAATTGTTCCTCAACAGCAAGCGACCAAAAATGCTTCAGAAGCGATGGATTTGCAAAACTGTCAAAATAGGACTGTTGGTGAAAAACAGACCACCAATTGCTGAAATAAAAGAGTGCGGCGACAGCGTCCATACGGGTTTCCCGGAGCAGAGCAGGTTGAAAGAAAAAGACATAACCTAAGATGACAACTAAAACGGAAATCATAGCAGGCAGCAGCCTTTTTGCTCGCCTGACCCAGAAGTTTTTTAGATTAATGGAGTTTGTATCTTCCCACTCTTGAATGAGAAGATCCGTAATTAAGTAGCCCGAAAGGACAAAGAAAATGCCGACGCCTAAAAATCCACCGCCGGCAAAGGGTAAATTCATATGGTAGGCAATAACCGCAAGAACGGACAATGCACGTAATCCGTCCAAACCGCCCATATAGCGATGTTTTAGTTTATTTTTCACGAAAACCACCCGCCTTTTAGAAACGTTGTGTGTTATCAAGATGCTGACCGGCAGGCGAGACTATGTATTTTAGAGGATTATTTTTTTCGGAAACCGTTCAAGTCAAGCAAATAACCATATATCTATTTTAACGCATTCCGTATGAAAAAAGTTTTTCAATCTATTTAAAAATGGATTGTAATTATTGCCAATGTTTTAATCGGATTGGAATAATCCAGAATATTAAGTAGTCGTTGCATATAAAAAAGATATACTCCTAACGATCATGTTAAAATGGTTAAAAGGCAGGGGACACAGACGTATGGGAAATGTAGAAAAGCAATATCAGAATTCTTCAAACCTGGCGATCAGGACAAAGATTCATGAACGCTATAGTACCAATAAAAAGGATTGGCACGAATGGCTTTTTGATCATTATAAAATAGAATCTGGCAGTACGATTCTTGAACTTGGAGCTGGTGACGGAACATTTTGGATGAAAAATAAGGACCGTATACCAGAAGATTGGAAAATCACACTGTCCGACTTCTCAAACGGAATGCTGAAGGATGCACAAAGAAAAATAGGCAACAACTTAAGTATCACTTTCAAGGCTATTGATATTCAGGACATTCCATTTGAGGACAATAGCTTCGATACGGTTATTGCGAATCATATGCTTTATCATGTTCCGAACAGATTGCAGGCCATTAAGGAAGTGCGCAGAGTTTTAAAGCCTGGCGGTGTTTTTTACTCATCAACCATCGGAAAACAGCATATGGTTGAATTTAATGAACTCTTAAAAGGCTTTGATCCTAATCTTGGTTTTGATCTGACCAATGTACAAGCTGACGCCTTTGGCTTAGAAAATGGGACGGAGCAGCTTGAAAACTTTTTTGATCAGGTACAGCTCACGCGCTTTCCAGGAGGACTTCTGATCGATGATGTTCGGGCAATTGCTGACTATATTTGGTCTTCAAGCGCCAAAGCAAAAGAGGTACTGTCCGGAGCAATACGTGAACATTTCATAGACTATCTAAATGAAGAGAAAAAGAAAAACGGAGGCTTTATTGAAATAACGAAGGCTACCGGACTCTTTGAATCAAGATAGCTTCATGCGTCCGATCAATTTTTTCCTATTCATGTTGGTTCTCCTTCTTTACTATGAGTGTGAAGGAAAA
This sequence comes from Sporolactobacillus sp. STSJ-5, assembly GCF_024385605.1. Taxonomy (GTDB): domain Bacteria; phylum Bacillota; class Bacilli; order Bacillales; family Sporolactobacillaceae; genus Sporolactobacillus. The sequence continues at coordinate 10,647 of NZ_JANFOJ010000031.1, forward strand.
AGGAGGACACAAAATGTACGATTCAACAAAAAAATGTGTGATGGTCATTGATCATGAGCAACCGCTTGGCGTGATGGCCAATACGGCGGCGATTCTAGGCTGTACTTTGGGCAAGGATTTTGGTGAAGTGATTGGCAACAGTATCGAGGATGGCAACGGTTTTTTACATAAAGGTATTGTCAATCTGCCCATCCCGGTTTTATCGTCAACTCGTGAAGATCTAACGAAATTACATCGAGAAGTCAGTGAAAGCTTTTCCGAAAAAATTGAGTTGATCGGGTTTACAACGACCGCACAGAGAAGCAGAGACTACGAAGATTACACTTTGAAATTATCCGCTACGCAGACTTATGATCTTAAGTTCTTAGGTATTTGTCTCTATGGAGAAAAAAAGGCAGTGAATCATCTCACTGGGAGTCTCCCAACGCTTAAATAAAGAAAAGACCGTTTGTCTGCTTGAACGAGGCGAACGGTTTTTTACTGAATGTAATGCATCGGTGTAACGCCGGTATATGCCTTGAAATATTTAGAAAAGTGACTCTGATCGTAAAAGCCGGAGGTGACAGCGACATCTGCGATCGGCAGTCCGTTTTGAAGCATTTTCTTTGCCTTATTGATACGTAAATTAATCAAATATTTCTGCGGTGTTAATCCCATGTATCGATAAAAGCGACGAATCAACTGGTATTTATCAACGCCTACATGATCGGCCAACTCGTCTAATAATAATTTCTTTAAACAGTTTTTCTTAATAAAATGCTTCATATCTTGAATATCCTGCGGAACTGATTGTGTTAAATGGGTACTGGCAGCATTATTTTCCTGAAAATCCATCATATTTACTAGATCGTCTAATGCGTGTGTTTCCACTTTTCTATGAGAGAAATTTTGTTCCAGTCGTTTGAACTCATCTATGAACTCATGAAAGGTGCTCGAGGGTAGGTCTGAATAAATCCGGCCGTCGCGGAACTGATCAAAAGTAAACTTGGAAAACCAAGCATGATGAACATAGAGCATTCGAAACTTCCAGTTACCGACATCCTGCGGTTGGCAGCGATGTGTTGATTTAGCTGGGATAATGAGCAGTGTTCCTGCATTGAGAGCGAAAGATTTCTGATTGATGATAGTCTGACAGCAGCCTTGTTCAATTAATCCGATGGAAAGTTCATTATGGAAATGGGTTCTTGACGTATGAATTGTATTTGTGCATTTCTTTAACTCAAGCAAAAGCGATTGATCGACTTGATATGAAACCTGTGTCATTTTTCTCATCCCAACCTATCTGAAGTGAACGAATATCCGCCCAAAAAGGCGACCAATTGACTTAATGGATCTGTATAAGTAAAGCATTGATTAATTCACATTCCAAAGCTCCGGCGGATTCATTTCGTATAATCCGTCTTTCCGATACATGAATTGATAAATGATGAGTTCTCTGCGAAGTGTTGCATAATCCGGATGAAAATTTCTCAAATAATCACTGATTTCCTTTTCAGAATAGACTTTTCCGAACTCGAGTCCTTTGACAAGACGTGAAAGAACAACTAATCGCTTTTTTCTTTGTGCAGGAATCGTCTTCAGCTTTCCGTCAGCAGTAAAAAAGTTGTTTAAAATGGCTGCACGTTCTGATTCTGATATGGACATATCCATGTTTTCATCTCCATTTCCGAATGATAGGATAGCGGCCGCACAGCTTTCAAGTACCTTTTCATTCAGCGAAAAATAAATGGTATTTTTATCACGGCGTTCTTTAATTAATCCCACGTCGCGAAGCTTGCTCATGTGGTGCGTGATTGTCGGCGGGCTTAAAGAGAGCTTTCCGGCAATAGCCTGACCATGAAGCGGTCCTTGCTTCAGGAGCGCAATAATTCGGATACGTGTTAGATCGGCAAGTGCTTTGTGGAATTCAACGATACGAGTAAGCTGCATCAAAAACACCTTCTAATTTGTTTATCATCTAATTAGATAATAAACAAATTAGCTTAAAAAATCAACTGTAATAATAAGATCCCCTAATGTACGTGCATTAGGGAATTTTATCGGAGCAGTCTTAATCCGCTTAAAATGACCAATATCGTACTACCTTAGTGGCTGATCACGCCGGAAGGCAAATTGATGTCGCCAATACTCGAATCAATTTTAAATCTTCTTTATAAAATTTCGAAGTTAAATTGCGGAAGAAGTATTCTGCGTTCCTTTTACTGTTTTCAATCGATGCAGCTCCCATACAAGGATCATGGCAATGACAACGCCGATAGTTCCATACCAGGATAAAGAAACTAGGGAAAACATGCTTATCATATACCCGCCTAGAACAGCCCCAATTGCCATCGAAATTTGACTAATTGATTGGTTCAAACTAAGCATTATACCTGATTGAGAGGGTACAATTGTGGCTAGATTATACAGTTGCGCAGGCTGGGTACTCCATACAGAGGCTGACCACAGAAAAAGAAAAACAAATATGATGATTGGATGATGAGCAGATAATGAAAGAAAAATAAGTGAACTAATATTTAGGCACATGCTGACAAGTAGTGTGACGGTAATTCCATATTTATCTGCACAGTATCCGCCAACTTTTGAACCAACTAAGCATGCAATGCCAAAAACGAGCAATGCAGGACTCAGTAAAACTCCGGATAAGCCTAATCCTTTTAGCAAATAGGGGGCGATATAAATATACACAAGTGCATAGCCGCTTAACCAGAAGAGCGTAATAAATAACCCGAGCAGTACTTTTGGATTTTTTAACAAAGCCAGCTGTTTAATGAGCGGAATCGGCTTGTCTCCTTGCACTTTGGGTATCACAGCAACGATAACAATTGTTGCAATAACACCAAATAAGGAAATATCTAAGAAAACGCTTCTCCACCCAAAGGCAGAGGACAATAATCGACCAACAGGGACGCCAATAATGAGCGCCATAGTAAAGCCAATTGTAACCGTAGCAATGGAACTTGCCTGTTTCCCAGCAGGCGCAATTTTAGCTGCAAGTGTAAGTGCGGTGACAATAACCACTCCTGCACCTAGAGCAACAATCATTCGCGAAAAAGTAAAGAGTGCGAAACTTGGGAAAAAGTATGACAGTAAGTTTCCAATGATAAAAATACCGAGCGCGTAAAGTGTGAGTTTACGCCGATCTATTTTTCCTGTAAGTGATATGAGAATAGGCGTACCTATTGCATAGGTTAGTGCATAGACTGTCGTAAATTGGCCGGCCTCAGAAACAGTAATCCCCATTGACGAAGCGATCTGATCGAGAAATCCTGATGTAACAAATTGTGATGTACCAATGAGAAAACTGATAAGCGCTAAAACGTATACTTTCCACATGCTTTTCAATCATTCCTTCCCCATAAAAAAATTGGCCAAGTAAATGTAAATCTTGTGTTTTCGTAAATCAGTGTATATATTAGTGGGAAGAAAATGAAGTATGCACTTTAAAGTAAGATACTATATGAAAGGAAAGTAAAGATGAAAAAGTGGTCGATAGATGAAGGAAATTGTTCCATCTCATACACGCTGTCCGTGGCGGGGGGAAGATGGAAATGGCTTGTCCTTTATAAGTTGTTTAAGAACAATGTCATGAGATATGGAGAAATCAAAAAAAGTTTGCCGTCAATTACTCATAAAATGCTCAGTCAAGTATTGAGTGAGCTGCGGGATGACGATTTGATTGAACGGATTGATTATGCACAGATTCCTCCAAAGGTCGAATATCGATTGAACGAGCGAGGGAAAAGCCTAATTCCCATTCTCGAGTTAATGGCCGAATGGGGAAAAGAGAATCGCCTTAGTAAAAAGGATAATGAACAAAAAACGAATCCTAAGTAGCATAATATTGCTGTAGCATATACTCGAGTTTCAGGTGTTACACTTATATTCCGTTTAAGAAAAACTGTGCTTAGATTATTGTCATTTGCTTGAGAGATTTTCTATTAATCCCATCTGATGTTTTGTATAATGAATTTGTTTTCATGTTTCATCGTTTTATGAATATGAGAATAAATATCATGAGAAAGTGGAGATAAAATGGGGACAGCTGAGAAACAACAGATGAAAGCCCAACGCACATTCTATGGTGTGCTATTCGCAATTGGCTGCGGCCATTTTTTCAATGATTCCATTCAGGCTGTTATTCCAGCCATGAATCCAATCCTTGAGCAAACCTTAAATTTGAACTATGCGCAAATTGGCTGGATTGCTTTTGTCGCCAATATGACTGCATCGGTTATTCAGCCTTTTTTTGGTTATTACGCAGATATTAAATCAAAACCATTTTTGTTGCCGATCGGCATTTTTACCAGCTTGGTCGGTTTGATTGTTTTTGCACTGGCACCGAGTTATATATGGGCACTGTTTGCCGTGTTCTTCATTGGTATCGGTTCGTCAATTTTTCACCCGGAAGGCTCGCGGGTGGCACATATGGCTGCAGGGGCAAAACGAGGCTTAGCACAATCGATTTTCCAAGTAGGAGGCAACTTTGGGCAATCGATGGCTCCTGTTCTAACTGCACTCATTTTTCTTCCGTTTGGACAGAAAGGGGTTTTATCTTTTTCAGGCTTTGCATTTATTGGGATGGTTGTCCTATTTTTTGTCTCGGTTTGGTATAAAAACCATCAGCCGATTCGCACTCCGCGTGACAAGCAAGCACATCATCAGGAACGGAATAAACGCGAAGCATTTGTACATAAAAAGATTGTTGCGGCGATGGTACTGCTCATTTTCATCATTTTCGCTCGTTCCTGGTATTCAACCTGTATCTCAAATTTTTATCAATTCTATTTGATTCATGATTATGGACTCTCCATTCAAGCGGCACAAATTTTCATTTTTATTTTCATGATATCCGGTGTGGTCGGCACATTCTTAGGGGGCCCGCTGGCTGATCGATTCGGCAAAAAAACAGTTATTCTCAGCTCTTTTATCGGTGCAGTGCCATTGACGGTTATGCTGCCTTATTTGCCGCTTTATTTAATTGCTCCGGTTTTTTTATTAATTGGTTTAATTATTACATCAAGCTTCAGTGTCACCGTCATTTATGCCCAAGAATTAATGCCGGGACGACTAGGCATGGTCTCGGGATTAACGATTGGCTTTGCTTTTGGAATGGGCGCGATCGGTGCCGTGCTGTTCGGCAACCTTGCGGATTTGTTCAGTATCCGATTTGTGATGATCCTGTGCAGTCTGTTCCCACTTGTCGGCCTGCTTTCATCGTTACTGCCGGGCGATATGAAAATTCGACGGTGGAACAAAGAGATGGATTGAAAGTCCATAAGATAGTCAATTGTCTCTTAAGTTGGTCATTCGATGAATGGACATAGCGTAAACGGTTACAGCGAATAATTAATGGAAGAAGTTGCAAATGAGTAAGGAGCGGATCAAGAATGAACGCTGCATTTCTAATCACGCCAAAAAGTGAAGTGAAATTTGTCTATGAACATTGGACAATCAGGCAGGCATTAGAGAAAATGGAACACTATCGCTATTCGGCAATTCCAATATTAAATAAAAAAGGCATTTATGTTGGGACCTTAACTGAAGGTGATATTCTGTGGAATCTGAAAAAAAATGAAGATCTAGACTTCAGAGATACTGAAAACATCGCGTTGAAAGACGTGCCGCGATACAGGGATATCAAAGCGATTTCAATTGATGTTGAAATTGAAGATATTATGGAGACATCCTTAACGCAGAACTTTGTTCCGATTGTGGATGACAGCGGCGTATTTATCGGGATGATTCGAAGACGTGAAATTATTGCTTACTTGCTTAAATTGCGGGCGGGCTCAATAAACCATTTATAACACTCAAACCTTCTTTGACGACTCTAATCAGGGAAGGTTTTTTGGATTTTAAAGAAGTTACGCGTCCATCAATATTGAAATACATGAGGGCGTAGCAGAGAATAATTCTTTGAAGAAATCGAATCTTTCCTTTTGAAAATGGTTTATCAAGGAGATCGTAATCCTCATTTAAATTAAAAGAGCCATATCAATCCAAACCATCCTGACCGTCCTGAATCGTAACGCGGATTTTTTCAATCCGATTGTCTTTGACAGATTCAACTTTAAACACCATATTTTCATAAGAAACGATTACCTGCTCGTTCTCATCGGGAATGGATCCGAATTGGCTCAAAATAAATCCCGCCACCGTATCGATATCCGCGCCCTGAATAGAGGTCCCAAAGCGTTCATTGAATTCATCAATCTCAAGCAAGCCACTGATGAGGTACGTGCGATCATCAATTCGAGTGATTTTACGCTCAACTTCATCATGCTCGTCATCGATTTCACCGACAATTTCTTCAATCAAATCCTCCATGGTAACAATACCGGAGAAGCCGCCATACTCATCAATCAAAATGGACAAATGATTATGCGTTTTTTGCATTTCATGAAGCAGGTCGTCGATATATTTTGTTTCAGGAACAAATAACGGTTCGCGTAATATGGAGGTCAGATCAACCTGATCAAAACCAACATCACGAGCAGCTTTGAAATAGTCCTTCATATTGAGTACACCGACAATCTTATCGCTATCTGTCTGGTATATGGGAATACGTGAGTAATTTTCATTTAAAATCATTTGTGCAAGGTCATGAGGTGACGTGTCTACACTGACTGCAAATGTCTCCGTCCTTGGAGTCATAATTTCCCGAGCCTTTTTAACGTCCAGTTCAAAAACACCTCTGATCATGCCAAGCTCATCATGATTGATTGATCCATCGTCTTCGCCTGTCTGAGCGAGCAGTTGAATTTCTTCACGCGAGGTAATCTCATTTGCTTTGTCTCGATCAACTCGTGAAAGTTTTGCCAATAAATTAGTTGAGAGTGAAAGAAGCTTAACAAAGGGCAGCGCAGCTTTACTGAAATAAAGAATTGGTGTTACCGCAAAGCGGGCCATTTTTTCAGTGTTTTGCAGGGCTAAACGTTTCGGAAACAGCTCGCCGAATACAAGAGTGACATACGACAACAGAATGGTAATGGTCGCAATCGATATCTCTCGGGCATATGGGATAGGTAGCATGTCCGCAAATCGGCTCGCAAGCCCGGTAGCGGCAGAGGCACTCGAAAATAGGTTGGCAAAGGTGATACCCACTTGAATGGTTGCAAGAAATTTACCCGGGTCACCGATTAATTTTTCTAGTAGAATGGCTTTGCGATCGCCTTGATCGGCTTTGTGCGCAACTTGCTTCTTATTCAATGAAACAAAGGCAATTTCAGCAGCTGCAAAAAAAGCATTAATTAATGTTAAAATGGCGATAAGTACGAGCTGGAAGAAGATTGAACTTCCACCATCTCCCATAGGCGTATCCAAGTAATCGCTCCTTATTATGTAAAAAATTCGTTTGGCTTTATCTGTACTATACCCACTTTATATAAAATGTAAAAACGAGTCAGTGAATTAAGTGGCCTTTATAACTCATT
>NZ_JANFOJ010000032.1 GCF_024385605.1 Sporolactobacillus sp. STSJ-5
AAATGTTACGTGCTATCTTTTTATTTCTCTGTGCCGGATTGGCCGAAATTGGCGGCGGCTATTTAATCTGGCAGTGGCTAAGAGAAGGAAAATCAATATATTTTGGCCTTGTCGGCGGGGTCGTTTTGGCAGTCTATGGGGTCATCGCGACGTTACAGGCATTTCCCAATTTCGGCAGAGTATATGCAGCTTACGGCGGCGTGTTTATCGTTTTATCGCTCATTTGGGGCTGGGGTGTCGATCGTCATGCTCCGGATCTTTATGATTGGATCGGCGCATTTATATGTATCATCGGTGTCTCTGTGATACTTCTTGGACCGCGGCATTAATGGTTGACAGGGCATTATTGTTCACTATAGGTATAGGTTGTCGTACACTAGTGATTAATTGCGGAGATTTAACAATCAGTGTCACTTTTCCGATATAAACAATAAGATAATAGGATTGGGTCAAAATAACTATTTCATCTAAGAATTAACCTCCGAAGAGCATCCACAAAAGCACGGAATTCTAAATTGATTGAGCAAATAGAGATAAAGGCAAAGGGTTATGGGGTTGAATAAATGACGACGATTGATGATAAGTTACCGATAGGCGTCGCATATCAAGAAATGATTCTTGACGAAGATGGTTATCCACATGATTTTGTTTTCTTAAAAACAAATAAGCAGTTTAAGGAAATGCTCGGTTTGAAGCATGTGTCGATTTTGGGCAAACGTTTCTCTGAAGTTATTCCGCAAATTGGAGAAGATCAGTTTCATCATCTCCTTCAACAGCTTGCAGATGTGGCACTTCATGGTGGAACGAAGCTATTCGACATCACTTCAACGATTATGAGGCATCGCTATAAGATCTGTGAATATTCATTTGAAAAAAATAGATTTTGGACGAATATCGTTGATGCTTTTCCAAAACAAGAATCGTTTCTTGAATTGCAGAAACTTTCAGAAGTAAATAATGGAAATGACCAAGCATTTAGTCAAGCACTCGAACGTGTTCCGCTCGCAGTTACTATTGTCGCATTAAGTGGGAAAATTCTCTATGTAAATGATAAAGCTAAATCATTATTTGAAGTGGACGATCAGTTAATCCACACCAAACAAGCAAAGCATTTTTTTGCTAATGAGAAGGATAGTGAATCATTTATTAATCGGATTTCTTTGCAAAAAGTGTCCCAGGGTGATGAAGTTTTACTGAGGAAAAATAATGATACACCATTCTGGTCGAAATGCGATTCGATGCTGCTTACCTATCATAATGAACCATGTATTCTATCTGTTCATCAGGATATCACCGAACAGAAAAAGCTCGAGCTGTCCGCAGCTAATAGTGAGGAAAATTACCACTTGCTTTTTGACAATGTGTCGGAAGCAATTGTTATTGCTCAAAATGGTTATGTGAAAATGTGCAATCACTTTGTTCAGGAGATCACCAAATACAGCCAATCCTATCTCTTCTCCAGACCATTTGCAGACTTTATAGCGCCGCAAGATCGGGAACCTATAATGATCAATCATTATAAACAAATGAGTGGGAAACGAAACGGCTCGATCTCACGTTTTCGTATCTATACAGCTGATGGCGAGCTCCGGTGGATCGCGATGAAGTCGGTACGTATCGATTGGGAAGGCAAGCCGGCCAGCTTGAATTTTCTGAGTGACATCACGGATCAAAGGCAAATGGAAGAAGCTCTTAAATTAAGTGAGGAAAAATACAAGGTCATTTTTGAAAATTCTACTGAGGCTATATTTGTCATTCAAAACAATAGAATCCGGATTGCTAATCCAATGACAGTACGTACTTCCGGTTATTCATTAGAAGTACTCCTGAATACGGATTTTTCTCAGTTTATTTTGCCTGAGGACCGGAGTAAGTGTATTCTAGCTTACAAAAAAAGATTAGAAACCGATAACGAAAATTCAAAATTCAGATTGCGCATTGTAAAAAAAGACGGTTCCATTATTTGGACACAGGCAAGCGGCACAAGGATCAGTTGGGATGGGGAGCCGGCTGTGCAATACTTTGTTAACGACATTACGAATCAGGTTAAGGCGGAACAAGAACGAAAGAAAAGCGAAGAAAAGTATCGGTTGATTGCCGAATACGCATCCGATGTGATTTGGGTGTACAATTTTACCCATGAATTCTTCGAGTACATTAGCCCTTCGGTTAAAAATTTGCGGGGAATCACTCAGCGAGAAGCAGAAAATCTAAGCCTGGAGAAAACTTTTGCCCCGGACTCGCTACGCATTCTTAAGAATACAGTCAGAGAAAAGGCAGAAGCATTGCGTGAATATCAAGACAGGTCCAACACATTTATCAAAGAGCTGCAACAATATTGTGCCGATGGAAGCTTGATTTGGACGGAGGCATCCATTCGTCTGCGTTTTAACGAGAAACGAGAACTTGAAGTCATTGGTGTTTCACGCGAAATAGGGGAGAGAAAAAAATCAGAAGCGAATATTGCCTATTTAAGCTATCATGATCAATTGACGGGACTCTATAATCGACGATTCTATGATGAAGCGTTAAAGCGTTTGGAGCAGTCCGCAAATGATCCTTTAACCCTGGTGTTGGCTGATGTTAACGGGCTTAAGTTAACAAATGATGCATTCGGACATCAGGCAGGCGACGATCTTCTCATCCGCATTTCTCAAATTTTGAAAAAGGATAATGGAGTTGAAGATATCATCGCACGCGTTGGCGGGGATGAATTTGTCATGCTTTGGCCGAATGTTGATGAGGCAGAAGCGGAACAGAGGATTGAGCGAATTCATCGTCATCTGCATGCAGCGAACAGTGTCCACCACACTGTTCTCTCTGTCTCATTTGGATGGGCGGTTCGCAAATCTGCCATAGAGACGATGACTTATATTTTTTCCGAGGCAGAGAATAACATGTATCAGCATAAACTGTTTGAAGGCAACAGTATGCGCAGCAGAACGATTAATATGATCACCAATACATTGTATGCGAAGCTCCCCTCAGAAGAGCGCCACGCGCAGAGGGTGAGCAGACTTTGCATGGAAATCGGCCGGAAATTGCACATGGATGCAAACGATTTGAATGAGTTGCGAACAGCGGGCTTGCTTCATGACATCGGGAAGATCACGATTGAAGATAGTTTGTTCAAAAAAGAACATCTGACCGAGTCAGAATGGGCGCGTATTCGACTTCATCCGGAAAAAGGGTACCATATTTTAAAGTTATCCAATGAATTTATGAGCATATCCCAGTTTATCCTTTGCCACCATGAACGAATGGACGGGAAAGGCTACCCGCTTGGTTTAAAAGGCGAAGAGATTCCATTGCCTTCAAGAATTATCAGTGTTGTTGAGGCTTATGACTCTATGGTTACCGATCAGCCCTATCGACAAAAAATAGCGCAGCACAAAGCAATTGAAATTTTGAAAAAGAATGCGGGAACGCAATTTGATCCCGAGATCGTCGATTTGTTTGTTACAAAAGTGTTGGCTGCTAAGTAAAAATAGGTCTATAAAATCAGGACAGGGCTTGTTCAGTACTCAATTTCAAACGAAAAAAAGCCGAAGCATCAGAGCGGTTATCCGCACAATGCTTCGGCGTTAAGTATTCATAAATTCGGTTTAAATCAGAGAATTTCTTTGCCCTTTTTAAAGACGCGTTTTTCTTCTTGAACACTTTTGATATCGTCAAGCGGATTTCCATCGAGAACGATGAAGTCTGCAAATTTTCCCGCTTCAAGGGTGCCGAACTCATTGTCAATTTTCAGCAGTCGAGCACCATTGACGGTTGCCGCTTGCAGTGTCTGAAGCGGTGTGCAGCCTGCCTCGACCATGAGTTGGAGTTCGAATCCCGAGTCGTTCCTAAAATCATTGTTCGGTGTTCCGGCATCGGTCCCCATCGCCAGCTTGACTCCTGCCTTGGCAGCCTTACTGATACTCTCAATATGTGCTTTTTTCACTTCCCGCGCGACGTCAAGCATGAAATCGGGAACTTGTCCCTCGCCGCGATCAGAGATCCCGTAAACAGCAATTAATGTCGGAACGATAAATGTATCTTTCTCAAGAAACATTTGGATCGCCTCGTCATCAAGATAAAAAGCGTGTTCGACTGAATCAACACCTGCGCGCAGTGCATTTTTAATTCCTTCGGTTCCTTGGGCGTGTGCATTAGCGGTTCTGCCTTTGTGGTGTGCTTCAAGAACAGCGGCACGCATCTCTTCTTCGGTCAGCTGAACATCGTCAGGAGATTCGCCACCGAATGAAACACCGCCGGTTGCCATCAATTTAATATTGTCGGCACCATTCTTCAAGGCACTGCGTGCTGCCTTCCGTGCCTCGTCAGGGCTGTCCACTTCGTAGCCGATGGTGCAAAAGTGGCCCCCGGTCATTGCAAGCGGGCGTCCTGATGCACAGATACCCGGTGACAGAATGTGGCCTCCCTTTTCCAGCTTCGAAAGTTCAATATCGACGTCAAAGTCTGCGCCTACATCGCGAATATAGGTGACGCCATGCTTCAAAAGATCTTGCAGATTATCAAGTGCAATCTTCGTTGCAAGAATCGGTGTCAATTTAGGCGACCCAAGCGGTTCGAGTTTTCCGGATACATCAGAAGTGATATGTGTATGAGCATTAATCAGACCTGGCATGACGAATTTATTTCCCAGGTCAACGGTCCGGTCTGCTTTGGATGGGGCATTTGTCCCCGTCTCGACAATTTTTCCGGTTTCATCATCGACGACAAAATACGCGTTAGGTTCGAAGCGGTCTGTGATTCCGTCAAACAGCGCAAAATGATGATAAAGTGTTTTTGACATTGCAGTAGCCCCTCTCACTTAAGCATTAGATTAATTTCAAAAATATTGAAGCGATAATTACCGAAGCAATGGATACAGTTGCAAATCCGCCAACCAGCATTTTCGGAAGAATATTTTCAAGAAGATATTCTTCTTCATCAGACGTGCTTGAATTGTTTTTGCAAACTTCCGTAGTCAATATGTAGTCTGCAGGAAAACCAAATAGTGCGGTGAGTGAGCAAGCGAATGCCATCGGTCTGCTCATTCCAAACGGTTTTGCGAGAATAAGAGATGCTAGATACATTCCTAGTATACCAAGAATAATTAAAACAACAATCTGAATAATGATCTGTGCCAACATGGATGGTGTTGTCAGATTAAGCTGTGAAAAGACATAGGCTAACAGTCCGTAAATCAACCAATTAAAAACGCCTGCACGATTTAACGCATTGGTTTCAAGAATACCGAGTTGATGTGCGATCACACCGAAAATGAGACAAATGACAAATGAATTAATGATGCCGTGCATTAATTGAGCGACATACAGACTAAGGAGCGCGACCAGTGCGACACGGACAAGGATAAATGCAGAGGTTTGATAATCGTCCGGAAGCCCGAAAATACGTTTCTCCGATGCACTGTTCGTACCGTTCATTGTCATTTTTTGACGGTTCGGGTCTAGTGTGATTGATTCGGTACGGAACTTATTGATCAAACGCTGACTTTCTTTTTTCAGCATCATTGATGTAATTGGGTAGCCGATCAGACTGTGGGTAATGAACATGGAAACCGGAAGTGCGACCAGGGTAGTAATTCCGGCGGCTTTAAGTCCGTCGGTCATCAAGAGTGCAGCAACCAGTCCGCCGGTCAGTGGAGGAACAGCGGCAACGACTGTATGCCAATCGAAAATTAGAGTGCCGATGGTCAAGGTGAAAAGAATGGTCCCACAGACACCTAGAAGGGCAATGGCTACGGCTTTCCACTGAGCAATAAGCTGTTTCAGGTTCATTAATGTGCCTAGATGTACTAGTAGTAGCGCGATGCAGATTTGAACAAACTCTGTATTGTAAGATGCTTGAGTGACGACATCCTTAGGAATAAAAGTCCAGAAGCCGATGATAAAAAGTACGGCTGTGACAAAGACGGATGGAATATAAGCTTTTGATGCAGTTGACACCCATTCTCCAATAAGCATGAAGAGCATGACTGCCAGAAAACAAAGTAAAAATGACATGATTGTGCCTCCCAAAGATGTAAAGTGTTTAATAAGTTAAAGTGTTAGTAAATGTTAACACCAGGTACCAATAAAATCAATAAGATATTTGCGTGATAATAATTTATTTTAGTTAAAATTTTATGAAGCAAGTTAACAAGTTGCTGATATTTATGGATACTTGCACTTCTGAGTCGAAACGCATACAATAAGGACATTAATAATAGTTAAAGTATAAAAGCGTTGAAGAGGACACGAGTTGTTGTGATCGTTCTCAGAGAGGGAAGCCTGCTGCGAACTTCCCAACGAAATACAATGAACTTACCACCTTGGAGCTTCAGCGATGAACGATGTAGTAGTCGCTGACGGCACAGCCGTTATCTGATCAAGTGTCGCGACCTCGCGCGGGTTGCGGAACAAGGGTGGAACCACGAGCTTAAACACTCGTCTCTTATTAGAGACGGGTGTTTTCTATTTTTCAAAGGAGTGAAAGTTATGTCATCCGTATCATTAACCTTTCCCGATCAATCGGTTCGGGAATTTCCAAAAGGCGTTACTGCGGAACAGGTCGCAGAATCAATCAGTTCAAGCCTCAAGAAAAAGGCAGTTGCAGGTAAAGTCAACGGCAATCTGTATGATTTGACCCGCCCGATTGAAGAAAATGCAACGCTTGAAATCGTCACACTGGACTCTGAAGATGGTCTGGAAATCATGCGTCACAGCTGTGCACACCTTTTGGCACAAGCATTAAGGCGGATCTATCCGGATGTTAAGTTAGGCATTGGTCCGGTAATCAAGAATGGCTTCTATTACGATGTTGATATGGAACATTCATTATCCAATGAAGATTTCCCTAAGATCGAAAAAGAAATGAAAAAAATTGTAAGTGAAAATCTGCCGATCGTGCGTAAGGAAGTCAGCCGCTCAGAAGCCATCGATCTTTTCAAGAGGCTTGATGACCATCTGAAGCTTGAGTTAATTCGCGACCTCCCTGAAGACGCGACGATCACGATCTATTCTCAAGGCGAATATGTTGATCTTTGCCGCGGACCGCATCTTCCGTCAACCGGCAAGATTAAAGTGTTCAAATTGATGAACGTATCCGGTGCTTACTGGCGTGGCAACAGCGATAATGAAATGCTGCAGCGTATCTACGGAACCGCGTTCTTGAAGCAGAAGGATTTGGATGCACATCTTCATTTCCTTGAAGAAGCAGCAAAACGAGATCACCGCAAGCTGGGCAAACAGTTGGAACTGTTTATGTTCTCTGAAGAAGCACCTGGCATGCCGTTCTATCTGACCAATGGCCAAATCATCCGTACGGAACTGGAAAACTTCTCGCGTGAATTACAGCGCCAGGTGGATTACGACGAAGTGCGCACGCCATTGATGATGAATCAGAGGCTGTGGGAAAACTCCGGCCACTGGGATCACTATCATGAAAATATGTATTTCACGAAAGTGGACGATGTGAACTATGCACTCAAACCAATGAACTGCCCCGGCCACATGTTGATTTATAAGGATACCTTGCATTCCTATCGCGATCTGCCGATTCGTATTGCAGAATTCGGCCAAGTGCACCGTCACGAATTGAGTGGCGCGCTGAACGGCATGCTGCGTGTCCGCACGTTCTGTCAGGATGACGCACATATCTTTGTTCGCCCGGATCAGATCGAAAGTGAAATTAAGAATATTTTCCAATTGATTGGCAAGATCTATAAAACATTCGGATTTGAATATACGGTAGAGCTCTCAACCATGCCTGAAGATCACATGGGCAGCTTGGAATTGTGGCAGCAGGCAGAAGCAGGATTAAAGCATGTACTTGAAGCTATTAATCAGCCGTATACGATCAATGCTGGCGACGGCGCGTTTTACGGTCCAAAGATTGACTTCCATATTAAGGATGCCATCGGACGTGAACATCAATGTGCAACGATTCAGCTCGATTATCAAATGCCGGAGAAATTCGATCTTACGTACATTGATGAGAACAATGAAAAGGTACGGCCGGTCGTTATCCACCGTGCCATTTATGGGTCGCTTGATCGTTTCTTCGCCATCCTGATCGAACACTTCGCCGGTGCGTTCCCAACTTGGCTTGCGCCGACACAAGTGCAGTTTATTCCGGTCGCAGATGTGCATATTGACTATGTCAAGAAGCTTGTGACCGACATGAAAAAGGTCGGCATTCGTGCTCATGCCGATCTGCGCGGCGAGAAGCTTGGTTACAAGATTCGTGATGCTCAAACGCACAAGATTCCGTATATGCTGGTAATCGGTGATCAGGAAATCGAGCAAAATGCAGTGAATGTCCGTAAATACGGCGAACAGGATTCTAAGACAGTCGCCTATGATGTGTTCAAAGCGGATATTCTGAAGGAAATTAAGAACAGAGTTACTCCCGTTCCGAAGGCTTGATCAACGCAGATCAATTGAATAGAAGAGAGAAGCAGGTGGAGTGACTCCACCTGCTTTTTTTAGATGAAATTATTCAATGCACGAAAACCAAAGCTCAGAGCATAAATAGGAGTCCAGGCCAAGTCCATGCATGAAACCTGAAATTCAACGCACGAAAAGTAGGGATCAATGCACGAAAATCAAGGTTCAATGCACGAAAATCCCGGTTCAACGCATAAAAAAGAGTCCGAGCCAAGTCCATGCATGAAAACTGAAATTCAATGCACGAAAAGTAGGGATCAATGCACGAAAACCAAGGTTCAATGCACGAAAATCCCGGTTCAACGCATAAAAAAGAGTCCGAGCCAAGTCCATGCATGAAAACTGAAATTCAATGCACGAAAAGTAGGGATCAATGCACGAAAATCAAGGTTCAATGCACGAAATTTTCAATGCAACGTCCCCAATCTCATGAAGATTCGATACCTAAGTATCGAATCAGTTCTGTTTGTACGATCAAAATAAAAAATCTCCGATGTCGCTCGGAGATTTTCATCATCTTGTTTTGTTATTGCTGCAGATGAGGCATCTGAACTTCAATAATCGGTTTGGTAAACAGTCTGACAGGGCGGCTGGCGAGAAAATAACAGAGCGCAAGCGATGCAGCAAACAGAAATGAATATTGATATAAGTCTTGAATGTTGTCATAAATTGGGAACAAGACAAACGTTTTGATAAAAAATCCGTGAAGCAGATAGATGTACAATGTATTTTTTCCGAGTGTTGTAAAGGAAAATCGTTTCTTCGGAATCAACGCCATAAAAGCGAAAATGGTAATAAAGGATACGGTGTATACAGCAAGACGTGTAAGCCCGCCTTCCACATTCGACAACCCGAATGCGTGATACGACGAATCATGCAGAACCCAGTCCTGAAGAGCTTTAGGGAAAATGAAATGACAGGCAAGGTAAACGCCAACTAATACAAAGAGAGAGCCGATTCGAATGGAAGTACGCGTCAATAACTCCGTGAAATGCTCCTTCTTCAATAAATAGCCCAGATAAAAGAAGGGGAAGAATGCAAGTGTGCGGGAAATGCTGTAGTCTGTCCCAAATGAATCAATAAAACCAGAACCGATACCAATCATGACCGCAATGGGAAAGCCGAATTTTCCAAGCTTTGAGAACGGTATGATCATCAGCTTCCAGCACAACATACTAATTAAAAACCAAAGTGTCCAGTGCGGGGACACTAAATCAATTTTAAAGGCTTTTGTATACCCGGTCACATAATAGAAATAGGAATAAATAATCTGGAAAATTAAGTATGGAGTAATCATCTTTATGATCGAGTTTTTCACATAACCTTGCTTGTTGAAATGCTTCGAAAAGAAGCCTGAGATAAGGATGAACGCGGGCATGTGGAATAAAAAGATAAACGTGTACAGTGAATAAATCTCAGGTATATCGGATTTAAGATTCGTTAGGCTGTGTCCGAAAACGACAAGCAAGATTAAGAAGAATTTGGCGTTATCAAAATAACTGTCTCTGATTTTCGTCATCAGTTTCTTCTCTCCCTTTTGATTAATGATCATTAGAAAACTTGGCTTCGCCAAGACTCTGACGAAAGCGAAGACTTAGTTGCACTTACACTAAATTCCTCTAAATCTTTATACTTTCTTATTTGTGTTAGAAAACTTGGCTTCGCCAAGCCTCTGACGAAGGCGAAGACTTAGTTGCACTTACACTAAATTCCTCTAAATCTTTATACTTTCTTATTTGTGTTAGAAAACTTGGCTTCGCCAAGCCTCTGGCGAAGCTGAAAACTTAGTTGCACTTACACTTCCCCTAATTCTTTATACCCTCTTAATGTAAAAAGTTCGTTTCCTTTTGCGTCAAAAATGCGGTTGTCATGAAGTGTTGATGCGAATGCAAAAAGGATGTAACACTGTAACATACGGTCAATGGATTCAACTGTTTCTACGGTTATTTTCACAATGAAACTTTAATATTTGATTAAAAAATGGGTGCCGTATAGACTAAAATTTCGCGCAAAAAAACTCCTTAAGTATCCCTTGCCTTTGCTCCGGATCAGTTCCGAAGCGAAGAGAAATTAAAAAGTAAGATATGCTATAGCACATTTAAATAATGGGTTCAATCCGCCTAAGCGCATTAAATCTAAATTGCATTTTTCACGAGAATAGCGGAGGGTTCTTAACCATTCAATGATGAATAACGAAAAAAAACAGCCTCGGTGAGAGGCTGTTTTTGACTGAACGATTTTCAGATTTCGGATAGTTTTTTTAGGTGTTTCTCGGAAATAGCCTGAACCTTTTTAATCCGGTTCGTGTATTTCTCGATGCCGCTCAGTACATCGGTATGCATCCATACATTGACGATTTCCAGAGCGATTCCTGAACCGATGATTTTTCCACCAATGCATAGCACATTGCTGTCAGTGTGCTGACGGGCAAGCTTTGCACAGAACGGATCTTGACAAACAGCGGCATTCAAACCATAGATTCGGTTTGCGATCAGTGCACTCCCATATCCGACGCCGTCGACAAAGATGCCACGGTCTGCTTCGCCTTTTGCGACTGCGAGCGATGCGGGATAGACGTAGTCGGACAGATCGCAGGATTCCTTGCTGTCTGTACCGAAATCAATCACTTCATGGCCTTCGTTTTCGAGCCAAGCTTTAATTTCGCCTTTTAATTCATAGCCGGCGTGGTCACTTGCCATTGCAATTTTCACATTCATACCTCCAAGGGATTAACGATCATATTTAGTCTTTCAATCCTTATTATAATATATGTTTTCGTGAAGTTAAGAAAAAGCAGACCTTATTATGAAAAGTTAGTCGAGAAGAATGCCGTTATCGTAAACATAAGGATGACTTGGTTCTTTAATTTGCGTTACCTGTGCATGAGCGAGTACGGGAATCGTGCTGCCTGATTGCTTCATTGTATTAATGGTACCGCGGACACGAATCCAATTATCCTTCTTTAAATCGGCAACATTTCCTTCTGTACGTATTCCATATACTGAGGCATCGGCAATGCAGCAAGAGATATCGAATCGTGCGGTGACGATCTCATGAGCAGGCACTTGTTTGTCACGATAGACAAACCCGGTCATAATGAACTGCTTTCCTTTAAAAGCATTCGGGTCCTGCTCAAGCATATTTAAAATATATGTGTAATGGGAATCGTCGACTGTAATGATTTTCTGCTTAAGCAGTTTCTTTTTTAACGCATTAAATTGTTTTTGGCTGATCGGATTTCTCAGTGCACCGGCGGGTTTGACAGATCCTGATTTTTTTGCTGTGCTCTGAACAGATGGCGCTTGTTTCATAGCTCGGTTTGCAGCCACATCACTGCCCAAGGTATGGTTCGGAAAAATGAACCCAGAGAGGACGGGTAAAAAAAACAGACAAAAGAAAATGAATGAATGCAGCCCTTTTTTGGGGAGGGCATGCGCGTGTTCATGCTCGCAGCCTTCACAATGGTTATGATCAGGGGGCAAGATAAAGTGCATGAAGCTGAGCAGAGCAAGAACAACGATGGCTATCTTTGTGTAGCCTTCAAGTTTCGGCGATAAATAATATTTAAGATCACCATAGAGTGCGAGCCGAAAGAGAAACAGTGCTATTCCTCCAAGCGCAATACCTCTTAAATAATGATGAAATGCAAGTCGCTGATCATCCAATATCCGTCACCTCACACGAAAAGATCCATAAGTCTGCTGAATATATAAACGACCGTTACAGAGAGAATCATAAAGACGATGACAAATCTGAACTTGAAAGCGCCAACCAGCATCATCGTGTTTTTAATATCCAGCATTGCGCCGAAAACGAGAAAAGCTGTAATGGCACCGGGTGAGAACATGCCGGAAAATGAAGAAGCAAGGAACGCATCGGATGTTGAACATACAGACAAAAGATAAGCCATCCCCATCATGGATGCCGGACCGATGGACGGATTCGCACCAACCGTGGAGAGCAGATGCTGGTTAAAGAATGTCTGAAATGAACTGGCGATGATTGCACCGAAAATGAAATATTTGGCTGTATCGAAAAATTCGCCGCTGATATGCAGAAAGATATCATGAAGTTCAGGTCGTTCGTTCTCGTGATGATGGTGCCGGTGATGTGCATCTTCATAAAAAGCCTGCCAACTGATTACGCCTGTCTCGCGCATGCTCGCGCTTTCCTTCAAGATCGATTGCTTTCGGAACAAAAAATAAACAGAACCGCCGATGAGAAGTGCCGCGAGAAGCGCAATCGTCATGCGTGCGTAAAGAATAACAGGATTGTTTTGAAAGGCGTAGAACGTGGACAAAAAAACAATCGGATTGATGATCGGAATGGATGCGATCATGACGACGCCAAGATGCTGCGGAAGGCCTTTTTTAATTAGACTGCGTATAACGGGGATGATCGCACACTCGCAGATCGGAAAAACGATGCCGGTCAATGCTGCCGGGATCATGGCAAGCAAACCTCTGCCGGAAAATAAGCGATGGATAAAATTTTCATGAACATAAGACTGGATCAGAACAGAAATTACAACGCCGATTAAAATAAAGGGCAGCGATTCAATGACCATACTTAAAAAGATAGTGTTAAAACTGTAGAACTGCGTTGGTATTTGCTTTGGGGCAATACCATTTGTTTTCTCTGAAAAGTAAATAAGCAGAAAGAGAAAGACGAAAAAGATAAGTGTCATGGGATGGCTGATGCGTTTAAGAGTCGATGTGTGCATGTATGCTTGTCTCCTTTTATGCGATAGCTGCTTCATCTTGGCAAATTAATAATCTGTTACTATCCCTATGAAATACATGCTGATTTAGAACATTTGTACAGGCTCCGACTTGCAATTGAAGACATTAGGTGCTTAAATAGAAAATGTAAAACGTAATTATTACGATTTAAAAAAGGAAGGATTATTTGAATGGCTAAAAAATCGAAAGTAGTCAAAGAACTGAAACGTGAAGCAATCGTTGCCAAATATGCTGAATTGAGACATGAATTGAAAGAGAAGAAAGATTATGCTGCCTTAGCACAACTTCCTCGTGATTCATCACCCACAAGGCTGCACAATCGCTGTCCATTGACCGGGCGTCCGCATGGCTATATGCGCAAGTTCGATATGTCGCGTATCGCTTTTCGTGAATACGCGCATAAAGGTCAGATTCCAGGCGTGAGAAAAGCGAGCTGGTAATAGGAGAAGGCATCTTCAACATTGGCCAATCAACCTTTATCTCGACTCATTCAGGTGTGCGCTTGCCGATTAGATGAGTGTGGTCGGATACCTTCACGGGATCAATTGGAGATTAATCAGATTGGTACTTGACAGATTAAAACGTAATCATTACTATTTATATTTGTGGATAAAACGTAATAATTACGTTTTATTGATACATAGAACAGAAGGGAATTAAAAAAGATGAACCATTTCAAAAAAATGAATTTCTTATTTCTCACCTTAATTTTATTAGTTGGTATTTTAGCAGGCTGCGGCAATAATTCGGCTTCAGGAGGACGTTCATCTTCCGATAAAATCAGCATTGTCGCTGCCGAAGATTTTTATGGGGAAGTCGCTAAAGCGGTTGGCGGCAGCCATGTGGATGTGACCTCAATTATTAATAAACCAAGCATGGATCCGCATGACTATGAACCGACAACGGGAACCGCTAGAGCGGTCAGCCAAGCGAAGCTCGTAGTCTACAATGGGATCGGTTATGACGGTTGGATGAGCAACTTAGCAAAGAATTCAAAGGATCAAACGATTGTCCGCGTTGGTGAAGATGTTATGAACAAAAAGGATGGGGACAATGAGCATCTTTGGTATCAGCCGGAAACGATGCCAATGCTCGCTGATTATCTTGCTGGCAAACTAGCGAAAATAGATCCGAAGCATGCTGATGAATACAAGGAAAATGCGAAGACCTATATTGCAAGTATTAAGCCGGTTAAGGATGAAATTGCAAAACTCAGTAAAAATGCGAATCAAGGACTTGTCGATGTATCCGAACCTGTTTTTGACTATACGTTGGATGCACTCGGCTATAAAGTAGCTAATAATCATTTTGAAATTGCAGTCGAGCAGGAAACAGATCCATCGCCTAAGGACATTGCAGCCATGCAAAAGGATATTAAAGAAAAACGTATTGCCTTCTTTGTCAGCAATATACAGGAAATCAGCCCGACCGTGAAGAAAATGATGAAACTTGCAGACGAAAACAAGGTACCGGTCATCAAAGTGACTGAAACCCTGCCTGCAGGAAAAGATTATAAAAACTGGATGCTTGATCAACTGAAACAAATTGAAGAAGCGCAAAGCGCCAATTAATCAAATTACGGGATGAATTGGAGAGAAGCAGGCAATCAGTTTCTCTCCTTTTTATTTCAAACCTTGGCGGCAGCCAATGTCTTGACAAAACAAATCGAAATCATTACTATTTATCAGTGCGACATTTCTCTTAATCTGGAAAGTTACTACATTATTTGTTATCTATGAAAACATGAAAAAAATTTATATAGGGGAGGGTTTTTCAATGCTTCGTCGCGTTCAGATCAATGATCTTCAAGTCAGTTTTAATGGAGAAGAAATCTTGAAGGATCTTTCGCTAGATGTTTCGCCAGGTCAAATGTATGCCATTATCGGACCAAACGGAGCGGGAAAATCAACCCTGTTAAAATCGATTCTTGGCTTGATTCATCCTCAACACGGCGAAATTGTGCTGAGCTGTGATCAGAAAAAACCGGTGATCGGTTATGTACCGCAATCACGGGTGATTGATGATGACATGCCGATTTGTGCCAGGGATTTTATTTCACTCGGACAAGTGAGTTCATTTTTTCCATGGCCGTCAAGGCGTGAAAAAAGAATCCTACATGAAATGATGATTTTTACCGACACGGATCGCTTAGCAAAAAAGCCAGTAGGCAAATTATCCGGAGGAGAGCGTCAGCGGGTTTTTCTGGCCCAGGCACTTGTGCGGCACCCGGATTTGCTCCTACTTGATGAATCAACAGCGAATCTCGATCCTGATGCTCAGACACGCATGATGGAACTTGTGAAGAAGGCCGTTCATGAATGGGGCGTAACTGTTCTTTTTATTTGTCATGACTTTCAAATGGTCAGAGCGTATGCGGATCATATCCTGCTCATGACTCGAGGGTACTATAAAACAGGGGATGTGCAGAGCATTCTTGATGATCAAGCGATGTTAAAAAATGTTTTTCAATCGTCTTTCGATGAAGGCGTTACTCATCATGAGGGGTCCGCCTCCTCAGGACTTTCGGTTTCAGCTTCCTCTAGGTAACACCGGATGAGACTGACGATATATAGGAGAAGCAGTTCTTCGTAATGGTTAATATGGAGGGAAAAGGATGTTTCAGTACGACTTTATGCAGCACGCATTTATCGCGGGGACGCTCATTGCAATCATGTGCGGTGTGATCGGTGTTTTCATTATTGCACGTTCGCTCTCATTTGTTGCACACACCATTTCTCACATCGGCTTTGCCGGCGCTGCATTTGCGGCTTATGCCGGTATTGACCCGCTAGTGGGTTTGCTTGCTTTTACATTAGCCGGATCTGTTGGTGTCGGACAGATGGGGGTACGAATGTTTCGACGAGATGCATCGATCAGTGTCATTCTCAGCTTGGCACTTGGCCTGGGTATTTTATTTTTGTCGCTGGGGAACATTCAAGGAAATTATTCGCGCACCTTGCTGTTTGGAAGTGTTGTGGGCATTGATTTGCAGGACATTTGGCAGATTGTTGCCATTACCCTGTTTGTACTGATTGCTCTCTGCGCAGGTTACCGCTGGCTCAAGTTCGATTCTTTTGATCAGGTCGGAGCTCAAGCTGCCGGATTGCCGATCCGCTGGATTTCGATTGGCTTTCTACTGCTTATGGCTGTAGCAACCAGTGTGACGATTCAAATCGTCGGCGCACTACTCGTCTTTTCGTTAATGACCGTGCCTGCTGCAGCCGCCAGACTTTATACTCAGTCCATATTTGGAATGATCCTTCTTTCTTCACTGATTGCTGTACTGAGCGTTTGGTTCGGTCTTGTTTCCGGTTATTATACCAATGCACCGGTCAGCTTCTTTATCGTCGCATTTGATGCGGTCAGTTATTTTCTTGGCATCATCTATCATCGGCTCATGGAACGTCGGCGTGCTGTGGCGTGACATGCAAAAAGGCCCGGTCAGGACAGATGTCCTGATCAGGCCTTTTTTTTATTCCTCTTGTTTTAAATAACTCCAGCCGTCTTTTTGGAACAGCTTGCCTTCTTTCATCAGCTGGCCAAGGGCTTTCTTGAAATCGCCTTTGCTGATACCGAATCTCTTTTTGATGTCTTCAGGAAGACTTTTATCCCAATAAGGCATGGCCCCATCGCGACTGTTCATATAAGCGATGATTTTCTCGGAGTTTCCTTCAATCATTTCGTAACTGCGCGGCTTCATGGAAAGGTTCAGGCTGCCGTTTTCCTTCACATCGATGACTCGGCAATCGAATGCTTGTCCCAATCTGATGGTTCCATTGACCTCTGCGTTATGAATGAATCCGATATATCCTTCATCGGTCAGTACATGGGCTCCGTCCAGAACAAGGCGGTAAATGGTGGCATGTACATTTTTATTCTGCAGTTTCTCGGGCGCCGGAATGGAAATTCTCCGGATCTCCGTTTCATCCGCTAATCTTGCGAAAAGGCGCTGTTTCTTATCCAGTTTCAAGCTGCAGTACACACGATCGCCGGGCTGCGGCCAGCTTTCCCATTCATACGTCATATCGTCCTTGGAAAGCAAAAGATCCTTGTTAATGCCAATGTCGAGAAAAGTGCCGTACTTTTTATGCAGAGAAACGGCGGTTGCCCAATCAAAGGCATCAAAACGAACCGTGGGAAGCGTCATCGTTGCTGCGATTCGTCCTTGATGATCCTGATAGAGAAATACGGAGATTTTTTCATGCTCGCCTAATGAGCGGGTCACGTCATTCTCATGGAGAAGGACTTCTTGATCTCCGCCGTCACTGAGAAAATAGCCAAAAGGTGCTTTATGTGAAACCTCTAGGGTTGTAATCATGCCGGCTGTTAATTCTGCCAAATTTGTTCCCTCTTTCTCACGTTGATCATAATCATAATCGACCCATTTTCTTTCATTATAACATGGTAATAGCCTTTCTTATTCAGATCCCATTCAAATAGTCGAAGAATGTCATGGATTAATACTTGATTAATCTGGTCAATAAGAAAAACCGGGCACAAAAACGCCCGGTCCTTAAATCATGCCGGATTTTGATTACGCTCCGGTTGCTCGCATCAACTGAGCGCGACCGCGGGCAGTCCGGGAGCCTCCTCAAGCAAACTAATATCTGCGGGGTCTCCCCTGGCCTGCACTCCCGCAGGAGTCTCGCACCTGCGCGTTTGGCTCACAACCTTTGACTTTGGCGAAAATCATATACTTTCTTTCCTTGT
>NZ_JANFOJ010000033.1 GCF_024385605.1 Sporolactobacillus sp. STSJ-5
CACGCGAGGGTCGTCTCCCCGCGTGTTAAAATAAGCTGTCTTATGTCCTTTGATAAAATCCTTTCCCGAAAACCTCAGTTGCGTTCGTAATGATGAAAAAAGATTCGGGATCAATCGAACGGACAAGCTGCTTCAAATGCGTCAGTTCGCCTTGTGAAACGACGGTCATCAACATCGGACGATCATCGCCGGTGTAGCCGCCTTGACTGGTGATGCGTGTCACGCCTCGATCAATCTCATCCAGAATCGCCTGACGCATTTCAACCTCTTTATCCGAAATGATCAGGGCCATCTTCTCTGTATTGAAACCAAGCTGAACCACGTCAATCATTTTCGCCGTTAAGTAGATGCTGATAAGTGCATAGAGAGCAGCTTCAAGCGACAAGAAAAATGCCGAAGTTAAAACAATCAGTCCATCCAAAATGGAAACGCACACGCCAAGCGACAAACCGCTGAACTTTTGAATGATTTGACCGGCAAGTGCTGTACCGCCGGTTGACCCGCGGCCGCGGAACACAATACCGAGCCCAATCCCGGTACCGACTCCTCCAAACAATGCTCCGAGCAACGGACTGTCAGTCGCCGCCGGCATACCGGCCGTGACAAACACAGCGAACGGAAGCGCGACCGTCCCCAGCAAGGTTTTCATTGCATAATCCACATACCCGAAGCTGCGTCCAAGGATAAGCAGCCCGATCACGAAAATCGGTACATTCAAGCCCCACAGTACATAGGACGGCGCCCAGCCCAACGTCCAGTGAAAGACGATGCTAATCCCGGCCACGCCGCCGGACGCAATATGCGTCGGCAGCATAAACACATTGAACGTGATCCCCACAATAAACGAGCCAATAATTACGAGTATATAATCCATGAACAATGCTGTTTTTCCCCGATTAGGGATCACATGCTTGTCCCTTTTTTTAAAAATTTTCATGCAAAAGCTCCTTTTCCCGATGCAAAATTAGTCGAATGCTTTTATTCTAATGCATTCGCCGCAAAACGGTCAATGCACGCAAAAAAACCGCCGCTGTGATCGGTAAAAAAATATCACGTCAAATTTCGCGGGTCACTTCGCTTCGAAAACAAAAAGAAGGAACCGGATCTACCGGTTCCTTCTAATATTCATGGCTCACAAATGCAAGCGCAGGTATGCATCAATAAACGGATCGATATCGCCATCCATGACGCGATTTACGTCACCAATTTCGACATTGGTGCGGTGATCCTTGACCATGGAATATGGATGGAAAACATAGGAGCGAATCTGGCTGCCCCAGCCGATTTCCTTCTGCTCGCCGTGGAGCGCAGCCATTTCGGCTTCCTTCTTCTCTTCCTCCAACTGGTACAAGCGCGACTTCAGCATCTTCATCGCCTGATCACGGTTTTGGAACTGTGACCGTTCCGACTGACAGCTGACGACCACTCCGGTCGGGAGGTGAGTCATACGCACGGCGGAAGACGTTTTGTTGATGTGCTGACCGCCGGCACCACTGGAACGGAAGACATCAACGCGCAAATCTTCCGGTCGGATGTCAATCTCAATATCATCATCGATTTCCGGCACCACTTCACACGACACGAACGAGGTGTGACGGCGTCCGGCTGCGTCGAACGGTGAGATACGCACGAGACGATGAATGCCTTTTTCCGCTTTTAAGTAACCGAATGCGTCCGGTCCCTTGATCAGCAAGGTAACGCTCTTGACTCCTGCTTCATCACCCGGCAGATAGTCGAGTGTTTCGACTGCGAAGCCTTTGCTTTCCGCCCAACGCGTATACATACGCAGCAGCATCGACGCCCAATCCTGGGCTTCGGTACCGCCTGCGCCCGGATGTAACTCAAGAATCGCATTGTTGCGGTCATGCGGGCCGCTGAGGAGCAGCCGTGTTTCATATTTGTTGAACGCTTCCCGTGCCTCGCCGAGTGATTCCTCGAGCTCAGCTTTGAGATCCGCGTCATCCTCTTCTTTGACCAGTTCATAGGCAATCTGAAGATCCTCGAATTTCGATTCAAGGTCGGTCAGACTGTCGACCTTGCCTTTTAATTCATTGGATTCATCAATGACCTTCTGGGCTTTTTCGTTATCGTCCCAGAATCCAGGCATTGACATTTTTTCATCCAATTCGGCGATCTTTGCCCTTTTGTTATCTAAGTCAAAGAGACCCCCTAAACTCTTTGAGACGCGTTTCCATCTCATCAATTTCGTGTTTCATTTCAGGTAAATCCATGTTCATCCTACTTTCCATTTTCCACAGATTATTTTCCGTGGCAGTTTTTATATTTTTTGCCGCTGCCGCATGGGCACGGATCGTTACGGCCGACATGGACCTTGCGCTTGATCGGCTGCTTCTTTGCCGGTTCGTCGTCCTGGCCGCCGGAGATGACACGCAGTCCGTGCGTTACCTTTTCACGTTGAATCGGCTGTTCCTCACGGATTTCCGCCTTCATCAAGAAATTGACGATCTCCTCGTCAATGCTTGCAACCATTTCTTCGAACATCTTGAAGCCTTCGATATTATATGCGCGGTACGGATCAACCTGACCATATGCCCGCAGATAGATACCTTCACGAAGCTGTTCCATCGCATCGATGTGATCCATCCACTTCGTATCCACCGTACGCAGCGTGATCACACGCTCAAATTCACGCATACGTTCCGACGTGAATTCTTCTTCTTTTTCATCGTAACGAGCAATTGCCTTCGCATACAAATCATCAATCATCTCTTCCGGATCCTTACCGTCAAGGTCCTTCAGAGTCAGTACACCTTCGTTGAAAATCTTTGCATTTAGATAGTCAATAACTGATTGAAGATCCCATTCTTCCGGTACTTCTTTTTCCGGAGTATGTGCATGCACACTATTTTCAATGACAAGCTTGATCATGCCTTCAATATCTTCACGCAAATTCTTGGATTCAAGAACTTCCATACGCTGCTTATAAATGATTTCACGCTGTTGACGCATAACATCATCAAATTTAAGCAATTGTTTACGGGCATCAAAGTTGTTACCTTCAACACGTTTCTGAGCAGCTTCCACCGACCTGCTGACAAGCTTGCTTTCGATCGGGGATGTATCGTCCATACCGATCTTTTCCATCCAGCTCTTCATTTTATCCGAGCCGAACCGTTTCATCAAGTCGTCTTCAAGAGACAAATAGAAACGCGATTCACCGGGATCGCCTTGACGACCGGAACGACCACGCAACTGGTTGTCAATACGACGGGATTCATGACGTTCCGTACCAAGAATGAACAGACCGCCGAGATCAGCCACACCCTCGCCGAGCTTGATATCAGTACCACGACCGGCCATGTTGGTGGCAATCGTTACAGAGCCTGCTTGCCCTGCATTTTCAATGATCTCCGCTTCACGCGCATGGTTCTTCGCGTTCAAGACATTATGCGGAATACCGCGCCTTTTCAGGAGCTTCGAAATCAATTCCGATGTTTCAACGGCAACCGTACCCACAAGCACCGGTTGACCGCGATGATATAACGTGGCAATTTCTTCCACAACCGCATGGAATTTGCCCTTTTGCGATTTATAGATCAGATCCGGATTATCAATACGAATCATCGGTTTATTCGTTGGGATTTCAATAACATCCATGTTGTAGATGCTCTGGAATTCTTCTTCTTCCGTCTTCGCCGTACCGGTCATACCGGAAAGCTTGTGATACATACGGAAGAAATTCTGCAGGGTGATCGTCGCCAGCGTCTTGCTTTCACTCTGGATCTCGAGACCTTCCTTAGCCTCAATCGCCTGGTGCAAGCCTTCGCTGTAGCGACGGCCCTGCATCAAGCGGCCGGTAAACGGATCGACGATGATAATCTCACCGTCTTTAACCACGTAATCCTGGTCGCGGTGCATGATCGCATGTGCCTTCATCGCTTCGCTGACATGGTGGTTCGTGGTTACGTTTGAGTAATCGTACAGATTCTTAATTCCGAAGAAGTTTTCCGCCTTGGTCATGCCTTCTTCAGTCAGCTGTACCGACTTCGTCTTCAAGTCCACCGTGTAATCCTGTTTTTCCGTCAAAAGACGCGCGAACTGATTGGCACGGACATACAGATCCGTCGATTTTTCCGCATTACCGGAAATGATCAGCGGCGTACGCGCTTCATCGACCAAAATGGAGTCCACTTCATCGACGATCGCAAAACTGAGCGGACGCTGAACCATTTCTTCTTTATAAAGCACCATGTTGTCACGCAGATAGTCAAAACCGAACTCACTGTTCGTACCGTACGTAATATCAGCAGCATAGGCTTCTTTCTTTTCCTCAGGATTCAAGCCGTTAATATTCAAGCCGACAGACAGACCGAGAAAATTATACAGCAGCCCCATCTGCTCTGCGTCACGTTTAGCCAAATAATCATTGACCGTAACCAAATGTGCACCTTCGCCGGCAAGAGCATTCAGATACAGCGGCATCGTCGCAACGAGCGTTTTACCTTCACCGGTTTTCATCTCGGCAATGTTCCCTTGATGCAGCGCGATCGCACCGATCAACTGAACATAGTACGGCGTCATACCGAGAATACGTGTTGAAGCTTCACGAACAACCGCAAAAGCTTCCGGAAGCAGGTCGTCCAGCGTCTCGCCATTCTCCAACCGCTGTTTGAATTCCGGCGTCTTCGCCTGCAGCTCATCATCACTCAGCGCCTTCATTTGGTCGGCATAGGTTTCAACCACATGCGCTAATTTTTCCATCTTGCTGAGCTTGCGGAGACTTGTATCTCCTAAAACTCGTTTGAGCATTCCTATCATGCCTGCATACACCTCATTTAAGATTTCTGATTGAGCGCCACATGCCCGCGCCATCAGTAACAATCACTTGTATCATGCGTTCACGTATGAACCCGTCCAAAAATCCACTTCTTCAATATGTTCTCTATTTTAACAATATTCGCCTACGGTGACAATTACCCATGACAAGAATCACTGAATGCTCCACATTAATGCGTAACCATTCACACAACTATTCGCCGCGCGCCCCGCTTTTCAGGGCAAGCATCAGTCGATAGGCAGATCACAACATCTTCCATTATACGGCAAAATGTATGCCAAGAAAATAGAAGAACATTTCGAAAAAAGCAGCATGGAGCAAATAGGCTGCGCGAGATCCCGTATTCAGCGTATCGGTTGACGCATGTGCACATCCGAAAATCCGAAAGGGAGAGATTCGCGTGCGCGAATCTCTCCCCAGTTGTATATAAACACACTTATTCGTTATACCTGATCGATCAAACCAAATCGCCCGTCTTTACGGCGGTAAACCACTGCGGTCGTATTGTCCTCCGCGTTATTGAAAATATAGAAGGAATGGCCGAGCATATCCATCTGAAGGATCGCTTCGTCAACCGTCATCGGTTTGAACACAAAATGCTTCTTGCGGACAACGTCAAGTGCTTCCTCATCCTCAACTGTCTTCGTCGCCGTACTGTTTGCATTTTGAAACGCTTGTTTCACACCTTGACGACTCTTACGATTGAGCTTCGTTTTATGTTTCTTGATCTGACGCTCAAGCTTGGAAACAGCCAAATCAATCGCTGTATAAAGATCTTCCTCGCCTACCTCAGCTCTCAGGAGAAGGCCTTGAAGCGGAATCGTAACCTCGACCACTTGTTCTTTGTTGTGGACGCGCAAATTCACACGTGCGCTTGTATCAAGCGGTGTGTTGAAGTACTTTTCCAGTTTGCCGATTCTTTTCTCTGCATAATCCTGCAAAGATGATGTCACTGTGATGTTTTCCCCGCGAATAATAATATCCATGAGAAAGCCTCCCTTCAATACTATATACATTCGCTATTCCCGTCCCAATTCCTTCCCAAACATCAAAATATTTTTACAAAAAGCATCTTGCTTTTTATATTTTCGACAAAAGCAGCTTATTTAAACACGCAAACGCATTCATGCATAATAGGTATTAATAACATGCAATATTCCAATTGAAACACAGCATACAAAAGAGCCAAATTGTATTGACGCTGCCTGTTCCAGCACATATAATGATTACGCAAACAAGAAATAACACAGCGTATTCACGCGGTGTTGTCCAACATTTTCCTTAATAAACTCAAGAAATTCGTGTTAGACTATCTAACACCTTTACACGTATATGATTCATAACGCAAAGGCTATAAGCGCGACGGTGACCATATCTCATAAAAGGGGTTTTGACCATGTCAGTCAAAAAAGAAGAAATCATCGAATTGTTCGAAAAGCTCAATGAAGATGAAAAAGAATCCACCTACAACTACTTGCAATTCCTCGCAAGTCTGAATACAGAAGCTGAAGAAGAAGCGGCTGTTGTTGGCGACTAAATAACATCCTGTTTCTCAATTGCCCATCCGTTATTTCTAACGGGTGGGCGATTTGTTTATCCGGAGGAAAACCAATAATAAATCAATGATCTTATTGTATGAGAAAATAAGCATTTGGTGAAAAAGAAAAAATCACCGCGTCTGCAGTGATCATCGTTATTCATGTATATCCAAGTATGCACCTGATCGATTCAATAGGGCATTATCATGCCCACGATAACGATTTAATGACTTTTTTTGATGTCTAAATTGCTTCATCTTGTCAACCAGTCTCTGCTTATTCGCATTCATCAATTGATCAATCTCGGCGTTAAGCACCGTTATTTCCTTACCTAACTTTTTTTCCTCATTACTAAACGTATCAGGCAACGCATCAATTAATTTCTGTCTTAAATCAAGCTGCGCAACAATTTTCGGAATAGAATCTTCTTGCAGATTCTTTACCTCTGCAAGACGCTTTATTTCAAGTGTAACCTTATAAATCTCATGCAGTACTTTCATGCGCGTGTCCTAACGTTAGAAGTCTTGGATATTTTATTTCGATTAATTTCCAAAACCTCCTTCCACGTATTTCTGAAATCAAAGACAAGCTTTTCTACTTCATCAATAATTTTGCTATCGTTCTTTATGTTTGCCTCAATGAGACGTCGATGAATATAATCATACATTCTCATCATATCTTTAGAAACTGGCTGCTTGTCATCTAAAGTAACCATAAGTTCCGTAATAATTGCTTGTGCTTTCTGCAGTTTATCGTTTTTTTCAGCATAATCGCCGTTCTCTAAAGCTATTTTAGCCTGTTTGATAAACTTAACGCACCCTTCATAAAGCATTAATGTTAACTCCCCAGGCGAAGCAGTGAGCACTGAATTTTTTTGATAAACCTTATAAGCATTATTCGGCACAATGACTTCCTCCTTGAAACCAATTCATATCCATTAAAAACATTAACTGCTGAACATACTCGACAAATAAGAGGCCTGCGAATTCGCTGATTCAATCGCTGATTCCATTGCAGTGAATTGAGTATAATATCGAGTCTGAATCATTTTCAAGTGATCCTGAAAACTAGAAATTTGATCAGATAGGTCGTTGATACTGCGTCCGATATTAAACTGATCATTAACAAGTGAGGTTGTACCAGCTTGAGTTTTAATTTGAGAAACGGCATTAGTTATTGTGTTAAACAGTCTCTTCGCAATACCTTGCGAAGAAGGATCAGAGCTTGACGAATTTCCACTGGTAAACAACTTCATGACGCTATCTGGATCAGTAGCAATCGCCGATTTCAATTTGCTTTCATCAAGGACTAACTTTCCATGTGCTGTGTAGTCACTGCTAGTCGAAATTCCGATCTGAGACAGCTGACTGTAACTCCCACCTGTGATCCCGCTAATCGTGCTATAAATATTTTGTCTCATTTTGTTCAATACACTTGTTAAAATATTATCATTATAAAGCGTACCTTGTCTTGCTTTTTCATTCCAATTAGAAATATCCGTATCTGACATTTGTGCCTTCTGAGCAGAAGTCAACGGTGAATAATCACGATCCGGTGCCACACTGATCATGTCATTGATTTTTCCGATTATATCATTGTATTGGTCAACGAAACTCTTAATCTTATCAAACATACCGTCTGTATCTGTATCGATGCCAACAGTAACAGTTTGTGTAGACGGAATTTCAGCGTTAAGTGTAAAGGTCGTGTTGTTGATTGTAAATGTATTAGAAGCCGGTTGTATTACCATTCCATTAACAGTAACCTTTGCATCAGAACCATTTACGGCCGTTGTCATTCCTAGTGTTGTTTTTAAAAAAGGGCTATTAAAGGTAATATCATTTCCATTTTGATTCAAATCACCAGTAGCCGTAGCTGAAACGGAAACCCGTTTAGATGTTGAATCATAAAAAGTATTTACCGTTCCATACGAATTTATTTTTTGTAATATACTATTCAGTGACATGCTTGCATTTGCATCAAAAGCAATGTCTTTTTCAACTCCACTACTATCGTAAGTGGTCATGTTTATATTAACTGTACTATACTGATACGAAGCAGTAATTTCAGAATCCGCCTCAACATCACGATTAAAATTCATTTGCCCAGTAATTGGATCAATATAAACTTGATAGTCTGTAGATTCTGAATCCAAATCACTTTTATCTTCAACTTTGTTAATTAAATTTCCATCTATTCTAATTTCAGCTGAGTCAACATCAACTGCCCCATTTGAAAGTTGAAAAGTCGCTCCATCAGCTGATACTGAAAATTTCTCGGGAGAATCGACATAATCAGTATTATTTTCCCATGATATACCATTTTTCAAATTATCAGCTTGGGCAAATAGTGGTTTAGTCGGATCAAAATTAGTTGTTTTTTTCAAATCAGGATCTGTAAAAGTGACAATTGCATCATCACTATAAGTCATTGCAGCTGTAGCTAAAGTGGCATCCGAAATTGTATACGTTCCATTTCCAGCACCTGAGGCAGGTGTCACGGTTACTTTCGATGAATCACTGACAGTTGCTGCTTTCGAATAGCTTGATGTCAATGTCATCGTGTTTACTGTGCTTAGCAAATCAGATAAATCACTACTCATGGTACGATAATCATCCCGTTGCCATTCTAGTAGCTGCAGCTTTTGGTTCATCGTATCTAACGGTACGGACTCCGCTTGCATCAACTTATTGACAATACTGTCGACGTCAATACCACTCGCAAGTCCTGATACTTGAAGACTGCTACTCGTCCCTGTATTTAATAGGTAATAATTTGATGTTGTAGACGATGTGCTACTTACACTCGTAGACATAATTAAACGCCTCCTTACACTTTATCATTTACAATTAATCCCAATTTTTCTGCAACTGAAGCATACATTTCCAGAAATTTTTTTGGTGGTATCTCGCGAATTACCTGATGCGTGTTGACATCCTGAACTTGCACATAATACGTCTGAAGCTTATCAAAGTAGACATACTTCAACTCAGTCACATCAGGCTGCAAAATCTTATTCGCCTCATCAACTAATTTTTCAATTTGATTTCTTGATAGAGTATTTGCTTGATTATCATCAGACTGTGTTTGTTTTTTATCTATGGTTAGCTGATCTAGAGCTTTTACTTGACTTAATTGATCTTGCTGCATGGATGAAGCATTAATATTGATTGGACTTGCATTTGCATCCATGGCTTCCCCTCCTCAAATCAATTAATGAAGTTATCTAGTGATTTTATCGGTCAAAAGTAGAAAAAGTTTAATAAAAGCATAAAATTATGCACAGAATCAAACAGTTATGAACGTCTTTCAAGAGTCTCATGAATTGCTTGTTCCATCCGATCAACAACGTTCTCCACACGATATTTATCAACAGAGCGCATACACGTTTCAGCATCAGGCAGCACTTTTTTTCCATCAAGAATATCTTGTAATATATTATGTAGTTTTTGACTGTCACCGCATGGAAAAAGCCAACCATTGATACCGTCTTTTATCATTTCATTTGGCCCACCACAAGCAGTACTGATTACAGGTACTCCTCTTGCAAGTGCTTCAACAACCACCAACCCAAATCCTTCATAATCAGATGACAATACAAGTGCAGATGCGCCGACAGCTTTTTCCCAGGGAATATCACTCCATCCATGCCAAATTAGATGATTTTGGATACCTAATTTTTCTGCATAATGTTGTAGGTCAATTTTATTTTGACCATCACCAATCAAACTGAGAGACCATTTACCCAATAAACTTTTCAGTCCTTCAAATAAAATATCTATTCTTTTTTCTGTGTTACTAAGTCTTCCAACAAAAATAAGCTTTAAAGTATTTTTTCCTTGTTGAATTGGCGATACATTTTCAAAATCAATTGGATTACCAATATAATACACTTTTTCTTTATCTACATACTTAGCAATTTGACTGCCAATGCTTTTTGAAATAGCTAAATGGCCATCTTTTGCGTAATGCAAATATGGTCCCCCCTTCCATACATCCGGTGGCCCGTGCAACCAAGAGAAAATTACTGGTTCATTCTTTTTACCCAGATGGGCGACTGCTAACCTGCAAAGTGCTGATAAGAGAGGGGTGTGCGTGGCCAGGATAACGTCTGGATAATCTAAAATGTCAAGCATATCACGATAACTCAGTGCATACTTTATCAAATCTTGTTCTTCGGGGTAGGACTCGTGTGCAGCTAAACCATAATAGTATACTTCTGGTAAACTTTCCTCCCATTCTTGATACATAGACTGTCCAATTTGAAAAACACGGATTTGATATCCTCGTTTTTGAAGTTCATTACTCACCAGAGTAATTACATTTTCAAGGCCACCTCTTCCTTGAGCCTGACCGAGTACAATGTCAATTTTCATTTTCCCCCCTGCTTTCCAGTAAGTAATGATATAGATTCCAGCATACGGTTGACAACTGCATCAGTGGAAAATTGTTGAGTTGACTCTTTAGCTTCTTGTGACATTTTTATCAGTTCATTTTCATTTAAGAAATTAAATTTTTCAAAAGCTTCTTTCAGTTTTTCGGGATTGTTTTTTTCAACTAGATAGCCATTTTTTTCATTAATGATCAAATCCGAAGTTCCACCAGAATCAGTTGAAATAACTGGAATTCCACGTGCTAAAGCCTCAAGTACTACCATAGGTAACCCCTCAAAATCTGAGGTTAGCACTAAAGCACTGATCTTTTCTATTTCATTCCACGGATTCCTGCGCCATCCATGAAAAATAACTTGTTTATCAATTTTTAACATTTTTGCTAAATTAGTTAACCATCTACGATCAGGTCCATCCCCATATATATTTAATTTCCAGTTAAAATTTAACATACTTAGTGTTTTGAACAATAAATTGATCCTTTTTTGCTTATTTTCCAATCTTCCAATATAAACATATTGATTGCCTATGATTGGCATTATATTCTCAACACCTAGACTAATAGGATTGCCTATGTATTTAAGCTTTAAATTTTCAATCCTCATTTGACTAAGTTTATGTTCAATTTCATGCGAGATGCACCAATGAAAGTTAGCATAGCGTAAGCCATCTGAAAAAAATGGATTATGCAGCCAAGAAATAATAGGAATATTTGAACGACTACCAATGGCAATCTTTGCAAACAAGGTTGTTGCAGGGACATGAGTCGTTATGATTACATCTGGTGATGGAAGTTCACTCATTGTTTCAGCAAGTCCAATTGCCCTGTCAATTAAGTATGTCTCATTACAGACATCCTTACTACTATAATAATAGACATTCGGCAGAGTTTCTTCCCACTTATTATTTTCACTAGGATATGAAAGAAGGACGAAAACTTTCTGACCGTTGCTTATCAACTTTTTGATAACATCTGATATAACTGTTTCTACCCCTCCATAACCACTGACATAATCTAAAACATAAAATAACTTCATTATCTCACCCCTGACTATTAACATCTTTCTTAGGATAAAACCTAATAGTGACAAACAATTAGCGATTTAAGTATAAGAGTTCTCTCATTTCAGCACTATCTGGATATAGTTTCAAGGCCAGTTTTAAAAGTTCACCCTTTACTCGATTAATCTCTACGCTTTTGGTTTCATTGGCTGTTTCTAACATGTTTTTTATTATGGAGAAATGTGTATATCCCTTATTCAAAGCTTGTAATGCAAGTTGAAATGCATCATCTAACATATTTTGTTTTTTAAATTCCTCAATAATGTTCAAATAAGTTGGTTCATCAAATAAAAGTGTTCCTGCTTCATTATAAAATTGAATGGCTAAATCAAAAAAATGATATTGATAGAGTAAATGACCAATATTAATACATATTTTAGAATCAAAAACTGTTCTATATTTCAATAGTTTTGCAAAAAGATCAAACTGTCTTAAACAAATAGTACGTTCAAGGATAGCTAGATAGATTGGTAAATCCTCTTCAGTTGTCTCTTGTTCAAAAACAAATAAATTTATAATGCCTTCAGCATTCTTATACTTTTTCGCATAAGAAACTAGTTCGGACTCTTGTTTTGACGCTAAACTAGCAATGATATAGTCAGAAAAGTCAAAAATTCCAACATTAAAAGTAATAGTTTTCTGTTTTATTGTCAGTTGATCGATTAGTTCTAGCGCTCCAGCGGTCTTTCCATTTATCAACCGACATTTAGCTTTAACATCTATATTGTTTATATATGTCGTGTGCGATACCAATCTCTCAGTGTATTGACTAGATTCAGGAAAATTAAAAATCACTTTCAACAAAAATAAATTGCTTATTTCATTACCTTTTAACAGTTGTTCTTTTGCAAAAAAATCTTCCAGTTCTTCATACGAACTATATTTGAACAAAAGACCAAAATATCCCTTTAACAGTCCCATGTCATTTCTATTCTCTTGAAATGCCTTACTATAATAAAAAATTGATTTTTCTATATCGTTTTTTCCCTGATAAATCTGTCCGATCCATTTATTTGGGAGATAGGAAATACTGTCCGTACTGAGTAGTGCTTCTGTATATAGGTCTTGGTGATTTATTATATCTGTTAACTCATGTAACGCATCATTAAACCTTCCCTGAAGAATATATATTCTCCCTTTCATTGCTGAAAAATCAGGATATGAATTAAAGATTGGTTCGCTATCTCTAATCACATTTAATGCATCTTTATAGCGATTTAGGCTAACTAAGCATTGACATATTTGTATGAGACAGGCACCTACCCATGAATATTTAATATCAGTTGCTTTTTTGTATGCCTTTACATAGCATTCAAGCGCTTTTTCAGACATTCCTTGTGAAACAAATTCATTACCGAGATTAAAGTAATCAAAACCGGTTTGACCTTTAGCTTCTATTTCCTTATTAATTAACGTTTGATTTCTTAATCCTTTATTTTTAGTTACTACCGTATACGATAGATATCCAGAATGATAAACAACAAGTTTAGAAACACTCGAACTTAATTCTTTTCCATCAGTTCTCTTTAATTGTTCGTGTATTGCCCTATAATATTGAATTACCGAATCATTCCTGTAAACTCTAACATGATAATTATTAAAAATTGTTTGAGCATCTTTACCCGCAAAATTGTATATTTTCACAACATACATATTAAATTTATTTTCATTTTCTTTTAGTTCTTTGCGAAACTCTAACATATTTAAATGATCGACAAATTCATCGGCATCTAATGCTAATATCCATTCACCTGTTGCCTTGGACTGGGCAAAGTTCCTAGCCTCCGAAAAACTGTCATTCCATTTGTAATTAAAAACTTTATCAGTATATTTGTATGCGATATCTTTTGTATTATCTGTTGACCCTGTGTCAACAACAACAATTTCATCAACACCATCTTTAACTGATTCGAGACAACGTTGCAGTACGCTCTCTTCGTTTTTAACGATCATGCATAGAGATATAAGCTTCGACATTAAATATACCTCCTAAAAGGAATACTAATTTAAAAAGGATGAGATTCTACTAAAATAGAACCTCATCCCTTGAAAAATCAACTGTTATTCAATCCAATTATCGAAGAAGTTGAAGAACGCCTTGAGGTAATTGATTTGATTGGGCAAGCATTGCCTGAGCAGCTTGATTCAGAATGTTATTCTTCGTAAAGTTAGCCATCTCAGAAGCCATATCAACGTCAGTAATACGAGATTCAGCATCTGTGAGGTTCTGAGAAGATGTACTTAGATTGTTGATAGTGTGTTCAAGACGATTTTGCAATGCACCTAAATTATCACGTTGCTTTGATACAGCTGTAATTGCAAGGTCGATTGCACTAATAGCAACACTCGCAGAAGCATTGTCTGCGGATAATGAAGTAATAGATCCAGTAGCAAATCCAGTAAACAATGCATCAACACCCATATCACTAATACCAAAGCTTAGAATTTCATTGCTATTTGCACCGATTTGAAGAGTACCAGTAAATGTACCACCTAAGAGGTTCTGAGTGTTAAATGCTGTAACATCACTGATACGATCTACTTCGCTATATAAGTTCTGCAATTCAGTATTAATCTGGTTAACATCATCTGTCGTATTCGTCG
Source organism: Sporolactobacillus sp. STSJ-5 (assembly GCF_024385605.1). Lineage (GTDB taxonomy): Bacteria > Bacillota > Bacilli > Bacillales > Sporolactobacillaceae > Sporolactobacillus. Next base: position 14,394 of record NZ_JANFOJ010000033.1, read on the forward strand.
TGTTACCAGCTTGAACAGCAAGTTCACGCATACGTTGCAGAATTGATGTTGTTTCACTAAGTGCGCCTTCAGCTGTTTGAATAAGTGACGTACCATCTTGCGAATTTCTTTTCGCTTGATCTAATCCATTGATTTGTGCTTTCATTTTTTCAGAAATAGCAAGGCCTGCTGCGTCATCAGCTGCGGAATTGATACGAAGGCCCGAAGAAAGTTTTGCGAGAGACTTTTGGGTTGCCGTTTCATTTTTGCTCAGCTGATTCAATGTATTCAGCGATGCAATGTTGTGATTGATAATCATAAATTGTTTCCTCCCTGAATTATAAATTCCCACATCCATGTGGAATATTATTTTGACAGTTGAGAAGGCGCCTTCCCAACTGCCTTACAATTTATATATCGTCATTGGGAAAAAGATGTTTAGCAAACTAGGATATTTTTTCATATTTTTTAAAATATGTCTATCTGCCTGAATCACCATTTGCTAAGCGTCTTTTCAACTTTCCCTTTATCAGCTGTCCATTTTTCAGAAATACATAGGAATTTCTTGCGCATTACCGCGTACATTCTCTGCGCCAAATATATCTACAACACGTCGGCATTTTTTAAGAAATTTAGAATCGTTTTATGTCATATTGCAGACCCTACTTGAGAATTATATATCATAGATTCTGTAGTTCAGAAAGGATACACACATTTTTTCAAAAGATTTGTTGGTGAATTATTCAAAAAAGTCCTCGGTAGTCTAAAATCAATTAGAAAGTGTAATTTGATTATAGAGATCATCGATGTTATCTGGTTGTAATGCCCATCTATAAGCTGGATGAATTTCATATGCATAACCAAAGTCGGTAAATTCATTGGAAATATATTGATTTTCATCGATTTTCATCATAAAAGATTTTTTGTATTTCGGTTCCAACTTTCTTTCTTGCAATTGAAGTTTATTTTATACAAAAAAGTCGCTAAATTTTGTGGTGTTACTTGTCTTCTATCTTGAAAATTAAAATGGCTCATCGATATAATAGCTTTCAATTTTTTTAGTAGTTGATCTCTTGTAAACAGACAAGGTGTACCATTCTTAATATCCTTTATTGAAGGTTTCATCTTCAAGAGCAGTTCTTTGACATTCGAAAATTCCTCCTGATATTCCGTCCCAGTATCAGTCAATCTATCATTAGAGTAATTTTGAAAAATATTTTTAAAATCTGAAGTTAATATTAAATTATGTGTATTAGACTTTGCCTGTCGTGCAGCCAAAGTGCATAATTTAACCAAATCCCTTGGCCTTTTTCTAATTAATGACATAATAACTCGATACATTGGAAATAGTATTTAATATCCTCTTGTTTTGAGGATAAAAGCTCTTTTTCGTTAATCTCTCTACCAAAGTAAGATTCAATTCGTTTTATTAACATCACTAATATTTCATGATTTGACCACCTTTGCCATATTACACTGCCATCTATTTTGTCAGTAGTTTCATCCGAAGTGCGTATTGCATAATATACATCACTTCTTAAAGCTACTCTAAAATAGAGATTAGTTGTTCCACGGCTCAAATCTCGTATTGCATTAAACATTGCAGATAAATTTTCAACATCACTTTTGGAATTTTTCCAACCTCTATCTAAATCGTCTAAATAGATGATAACCTTTTTTCTCTAAATAAAGAGTTTTTAAAAAGCGTTACTAGTTGTGAACTGCGAAGCGATATATGTTCGCTTTGTAAATTTTTCGATTTTTTGCCTGCCATTCCTGCGGCTAAATCTCCGAAACGTTTAAACCATGAACTCATATCACCCTTATTTATAAAACGAGTCATATAATCAGCTGTAGATGTTATTAGTTTATTAAATACTATGCTAGCCAATCCGTCTTTCCAGCTCCTAATTCTTTGTAAGAATTTATCTGCACTTGTATCGATTTCTAATACGTCATCAGATTCTACAACTACCGATATATTTCCTTGTTCTTTATCTTCATCATTTAATACTGTGAGAAGTGCAAATTTCCCCACACCCTTATGTCCTACTAATATATACAAATTTAGCGCACTTTTCATGGTATTATATAGATCAGTTTTTACATAGTATTGTTTTAACCTTTTTTGATCTTCATCTTCTGCAGCTTCATGCCCAAATATTAATCGAATAGTTTCTTCATTGAAGATTAGTCTTAGATCATTTTCAATTGCATTTGACATAC
>NZ_JANFOJ010000034.1 GCF_024385605.1 Sporolactobacillus sp. STSJ-5
GGCTGCACGTTAAAGAGCAGCCGTTCTCAACAGGCAACAAACGGATGCCCAAGGGCATCCGTTTGTTGCTCATTTCTTTAGTTAACCAAGCGCTGAGCTTCCTGAAGCTGGAATGTACGTACCTTTCTCGGAAGAAAACGACGAATTTCATCATCATTATAGCCAACCTGCAGCCGCTTGTCATCAAGCATAATCGGTCTCCGCAACAACCCTGGATTATCTTTAATCAATTCAAAAAGCTGCTGGATCGACATTGTTTCCAACTGAATATTCAATTCTTGAAATGCTTTTGACCGTGTCGAGATAATTTCATCCGTCCCATTCTCGGTCATGCGCAAAATATCTTTAATTTCTTCAATCGATAACGGTTCGGAGAAAATGTTTCGTTCTCTAAAAGGTATATCATGTTCCTTCAGCCAAGCTTTTGCCTTTCTGCACGATGTACAACTTGGTGATGTATATAATGTAACCATAATTCGCCCTCCTTTGGATAATAGAAACGTTCTATTCTCTAAGGCTTCTTTTATTATATAATAATTCTTATAAATTTTATACCCTTTTTTATGTGAAAATAATTTCATATTTCATCATTATATGCGCCTTCTTTCACCTTTTTTCGACAATAAGATTATTTTCATTATTCCCGCTCATTCTCATTACGAAACATTACACACGAATTACAGGCTCATTAACGAACAACACTGAACTTTAGATAGCATAAAAAAAGGAAAAGAAGTATAGCCTTCTTTTCCAAGAAAATATATTTTCACTTAAAAATCCTATTACTGATTTTGCTGTTTCTGCAACTTGCCAAGTTCACTGTGTTTGAAACCGAAAAGTAAATAGATCACAAGGCCAATGCCAAACCAAATTAAGAAACGAATCCATGTCTCTCCTGATAAATTGACCATCAGAAACCCGCATGAAAGAACGGCAAGGAATGGAATCACATAAACAAACGGCACCTTAAAGTTCCGTTTGATGTCTGGTCGTTTCACACGCAGTATGACCACACCGATCGAAACAACGATAAAAGCGAAGAGTGTACCAATATTTACAAGCTGCGCCAATTCATCGAGCGGAACAAGTGCTGAAAAAATCGTTGCCATAATCCAAGTCAGGAGAATACTGAATACAGGCGTCTTGGATTTTTTTGATAACTTTGCAATTGATTTTGGCAGCAGACCATCTCGACTAATTGCAAAAAACAGCCGAGTCTGTCCATACATCATCACAAAAAGTACCGTAGTAATACCAAGAATAGCCCCCAGAGAAACAAATCCTGCTACCCAGTCCTGATGAACAAAGCGAAGAGCAAATGCAACAGGATCGCCTACATTTAATTTGGTGTAAGGAACCATTCCTGTCAACACGATCGAGACAGCAATGTACAGGACCATACAAACGGCAAGTGACGACAGAATACCGATCGGCATATCACGCTGCGGATTCCGCACTTCCTCAGAAGCCGAAGACACTGCGTCGAAGCCGATGTAGGCCAGAAAAGCTGTTGCTGCACCTTGTACAACGCCGCCAAAACCGTAAGGCATAAATGGCGTCCAATTAGATGGCTGCACATAGAATGCACCGACAACGACGAAAAGCACAACGACACCTATTTTTATAAGTACCATGATATCGTTAATTCGGCTTGATTCCTTAACCCCGCTGAGCAGGATTGCCGATAACAGAAGCACAATCACCGTTGCCATCACGTCAACGTAAGTTCCTTTACCAGGATCAAACGCGGCACTTATTACGGTAGGCAAGTGAAATCCGAATCCCTTCAGCAATTCTTGAAAGTAAGCAGACCATCCACTAGCCACAACTGAGCAGGCAAGGCCGTACTCAAGGATTAAGTCCCATCCAAGAATCCATGCGAACAATTCACCGAAAACTGTATAGCTGTACGTATATGCACTGCCTGAAGCCGGAATCATCGAAGCGAATTCCGCATAGCACAAAGCTGCGAATGCACATGCGATTCCTGATAAAACAAAAGATAAAATAATAGCTGGCCCTGCATTGTTCGCAGCAACAATACCTGTCATAACAAAGATTCCGGTACCGATCACCGCTCCAACACCAAGCATGGTCAAATCAAAAGCTCCCATTGCTTTCTGCAGCCCGCTCTTGCCGCTCGCCTGATGAATCGTATAATCCATCGGCTTTCTTCTGAATAACGTGCTAAGCAAACGCCTCATCCTTAAAATCTCCTTCTGTATATCCTTAATAACACAACTTAATGAATTCTATTTATTCTTTTTTCAGAATTTTGACAATCTGACTTTTTCTCTTTATTTTTCCACTAAGTTGTAAAAATCATTCTACATGTTACCTGGTCTTATGTAAAGGTACTAATTACAAATTATTTGACTTTTTTAGAAACACTGAAGTTATTTAAACATTTTCCATGCAAAAAGGACTCCCCAAAATGCAAGAAGTCCTCACTCATTGTTCAATATATCTATGTGGATAGTTCCACTACATTACGCCGGCAATTTTAAGTTTGATGACGGTGCATCTTGTGACTTAGGTTGCAACTGTCCTAATGTCTCCTTCAACCATTTTCTGATTGAATTTTTGCGCCTCCGCCTTACTTCCTTCGGTTTCACCGATAATCGCCTCCTTAAACCATTTATACAAAGTTTTATTCCCGTGACTCACGCAGAAGTGTACCTGTCTCTTTTTATTCTCAACCCGGTATGCCTGCTTGTCAAGGTAATTTTTCGACTTGTCTCCGTTTGCACCTGTCCAGAAAATGTATCTTGCACAACTTGAGATTCACATATGCATGTGATAAGCTTGGACATCAGTATTAACAGAACAGCGCATCGCAACCACATTTGTAATGAAGATGGCCAACTGAATCCTCTTTCTCTTATACTATACGTGAGAAAAACAAAAAGTATTCAAAAATATACCCTACCCTAAAGGAGTTGATGTCATGGCGCGATTAATCACAGTCATTCTTACCCTTTTGCTCGTTTTGACCATTCTTTTGTATCATTTTTATCATGTATTGACTATGCCAATCATCACTATTTTACTGCTCATCACTGTCATCAGCTATTTTGTGCAGCTCTATAGTATCTACAAAAAAAAATAACCCTGCGCCGATATAAATAGGCGCAAGGGTTATTTTTTTAAGCTTTTTCAGTTTTCATTTCCTCGTCATGAAGATGGCAAGCCACCCAGTGATCTTTTTCTACCTCATGCCATTTTGGTCTTACTTTCGCGCACACATCCATTGCAAATGGGCAACGCGTCCTGAAACGGCAACCGCTGGGCGGATCAATTGGACTTGGCACGTCACCTTCCAATATAATCCGTTCACGTGAACGTTCAATATTAGGATCAGCAACCGGAATTGCCGACAGAAGCGATTGAGTGTATGGGTGAAGAGGATGTTCGTACACTTCATCGCTGCTCGCAAGCTCGGCCATATTTCCGAGATACATCACACCGACTCGATCACTTATATGCTTTACCATTGATAGATCATGTGCGATAAACAAGAAGGTTAAGCCTTGTTTTTCCTGCAATTCCTGCAACAGATTGACAACCTGAGCCTGAATGGACACATCAAGCGCTGAAATCGGTTCATCGGCAATAATAAAATCCGGATCAACAGCAAGTGCTCTTGCAATTCCAATACGCTGCCTTTGACCACCGCTGAATTCATGCGGATAACGATTAGCATGTTCACGATTCAAGCCGACTGTTTCCAGCATTTCATAAACACGTTCCATGCGTTCTTTTGGTGATTTGGCTAAATGGTGAATATCAATTCCTTCTGCAATGATGTCTTTAACCATCATTCTCGGGTTAAGCGATGCATACGGATCCTGAAAGATCATTTGCATGCGTCTTCTTAACTCCTTTCTTGTTTTTGCAGAGAGTTTGCCGCTTATATCATGGTTGTCAAACACCACTTTGCCGTCAGTAGGCTCGTAAAGACGAATAATCGTTCTTCCGGTCGTGGACTTGCCGCAACCTGATTCGCCAACCAGCCCAAGGGTCTCACCTTTGTAGACATCAAAACTAATCTCATCAACCGCTTTTAAGATATCTTGACGCGAAATAGTGAAATATTTCTTCAAATTTTTAACTTGAAGCAATTTCTCTCTTTGTTCAGTCATTATTTGATCCTCCTACACCAATTGTTGCAGGCGGTTCCACCTTTGGTGCCCGCTCATCAAGCAGCCAACAAGCTGTCCTTTGCGTGCTCGACATTTCTGTGTACTCAGGCATATGATCCGTGCATACTTTCATCGCATAAGGACATCTTGGAGCAAATGGGCAACCCTTTGGCGGATTACTCAGATCTGGAGGAGTCCCTGGAATCGCCAATAATTTATCGGTTTTGGCATGCAATTTTGGCATAGAAGACAACAGTCCCCATGTATACGGATGCTTTGGATTATAAAATATTTCATCCAAGGTACCAGTCTCTACAATCTTTCCTCCATACATTACAGCAACACGTTGTGCCAAATTGGCCACTACACCTAAATCATGGGTAATTAAAATAATTGCTGTTCCTGTTTTCTTCTGCAAATCACGCATAAGATCAAGAATCTGTGCTTGAATCGTCACATCAAGTGCCGTTGTTGGTTCGTCTGCGATAAGAATTTTCGGATTGCAAGCTAATGCAATGGCAATAACAACACGCTGTCTCATCCCGCCTGAAAATTGGTGTGGATATTCATCCACACGTTTTTCCGGATTTGGTATACCTACCAATTGCAGCAGTTCAATTGCACGTTTTTTTGCATCATGCTTCGTCATTCCTTGATGCTTAATCAAACCTTCCATAATTTGTTTGCCGATCTTCATCGTTGGATTCAAGGCGGTCATCGGATCCTGAAAAATCATTGAAATTTCCTTACCACGGATTTTCTGCAGCTGCTTCTTGGAATATTTAACAAGATCATTGCCTTCAAACAGAATATCCCCGGTCGCAATTTCACCTGGAGGACTCGGAATCAGTCCCATAATTGCTTTCGATGTCACCGATTTTCCGGAACCGGATTCGCCAACAATCGCCAGGGTCTCCCCTTTATTTAAATTCAAACTGATACCGCGGACAGCTTGTACTGTTCCACCAAATATATGAAATTTCACACTCAAATTATTGATTTCCAATAAATGACTCATAATGAATACCTCCTGCCTTTATCGACGCAGCTTCGGATCAAATGCGTCACGAAGCCCGTCTCCCATAATATTGAAACAAATCAACAGGAGCGAAATGATGATACCAGGATATAGGGTCTGATAAGGATGAATCTGAAGCATTTGATATCCATCATTAATTAACGAACCAAGCGATGACTGCGGCGAACGAATCCCTAATCCGATAAAGCTCAGGAATGCCTCAAAAAAGATTGCACTCGGAACTGAGAACATTGTATTAATGATGATCATTCCAATTGAATTTGGAATTAAATGCTTAAATATGATTCGTCCATCACTTGCACCTAGTGTTCGTGAAGCAAGGACAAATTCCTGATTTTTCAGTTTCAGCATTTCGCCGCGAACAATACGCGCCATTGATAGCCAGCTTGTCGCCAAAATTGCCACAGTGATTGCAAACAGACCTGGCTGCATAATCAAAATAAGCAAAATGATCCATACAAGGCTTGGAATACCGGCAATAATTTCCAAAATACGTTGCAGAACATTATCAACCATGCCCCCAAAGTATCCGGAAACTCCACCGTAGACTACGCCAATGAGCACGTCGGCAAGTGTTGCAATCAATGCAATGATTAGAGAAATTTGAGTACCATTCCATGTTCTTGTCCACAAATCACGTCCAAGCTGATCCGTACCAAACCAATAGTTCGTGGTAATATGTTTTTCTTTGTAAATATCTACGCCGCCTTCTTGACCGCTAAACGCAGGAATCCACGTCAATGCACCGATTTTGGGTGGCAAGTTTGCACGTGAAACGTCCTGATCATCAGTACCATATCCAAAGAAATGAGGACCAATAATAGCCAATATAACAATCAAAGCAATAATGATCATTGAAGCCATCGCACCTTTATTCGTAACAAAACGGCGAACTGCGTCCTTCCAGGCACTGATACTTTCACCGGAAATTTTTTCACTTTCCGAGTTGTCCGCTTCAACGGGTCCAAAAAGGTCCTTTGTTACTGACGCTTCAGTTGTTGTCATGATGACTTCCCTCCAGAAACACGAATTCTTGGGTCAATCACACCATATAGAATATCAACAATTAAAATAGTCACAATAAATAATGCGGCATACAGTTCAGTCGTCCCCATAATCATCGGATAATCATTGGTGACAATGGCATCAATAAATTGTGATCCAATGCCAGGGATCGCAAAAATATTCTCAATAACGAGTGATCCTGTTACCACAGCCGCTGTCATCGGCCCAATCACTGTGACGATTGGAATCATTGCATTACGAATGGCATGTTTATAAATAACCGCTACTGTGCTTAAACCCTTTGCCTGTGCCGTTACAATATAGTCCTGATTCAGCACTTCAACCATTTCTGTACGCATAAACCGAGCAATTGATGCCATGACACCTACACCAATAGAGATGACCGGTAATACATGAGTCATCGGTGAATCCCAACCGATAACCGGAAAAAGCTGAATCTTAACGGAAAAGAAATACTGAAGAATTGCCGCAAAAATAAATGACGGTATCGAAATAAAAAGAACGGTCAGTGTAACGGTTCCCCAATCAAGAAATTTACCACGATAGATACCAGAAATAATACCAAGAACGATGCCTAATACTGTGCCAAAAATCATCGATTCGATACCAAGCTCCATCGATATCGGGAAGCGTTGAAGAAGAAATTCAGTCACCGGCTGCATACCATATTGAAAGGATCCACCCAAGTCACCGTGAAGCATATTCCACAAATAGTGAAGGTATTGAACGGGAATCGGCTGATCCAGGCCATAGTAATGTTTAAGCTGATTTAATTGTTCCGGTGTTAGACGGTTGGCAAACTTAAAAGGTGTACCAGGCAGCATTTTCATAGACAGAAAGGTCAGTGTAATAACTACATAAAAGGTAACGAGCATATAGCCAACCCGTTTTAAAATATATCGACCCACCGAATAGAACCTCCTTAAATTAGTATCTATATTATAGTTCCTAACATTCAACAATCAGTGATTTTGGTGTGTTAAATAATTAAAGAAATTATAAATTAATGGAAAGGAGAGCATATGCCAGGACCGACATATACTCTCCTTCAAAATGCCTCACATATCTTTCAAACTTTTTTTAATTAGTGTTTTAAGATATAAGCTCGTGCAAAGTCAACTTGTGGACCATAAGATGGGAATGAAAGACCTTTAACATAAGATTTTTCTGCCCATGTATGACCAGATTGATAAAGCGGAACAATTGGATATTCAGACATCATCAGTTTTTCAGCTGAAACAAGATTTTCCCAACGTTTTTGAGCATCAGCTGTATTCGTTTGAGCATCATTGATCAGGCTGTCAAACTTCTTATTCGACCAACCAATTGTATTCATAGGGTTGCCAGTTGTCCACATATCAAGATAAGTCATCGGATCTTGATAATCTGGGAACCAACCGCTGAAAGCAATATCATATTTAAATTCATTATTCAATTTCAGATAGTTAGCCCATGGTTGAGCATTAATTGTAACGTCAACACCAGGAAGATTCTTCTTGATTTGGTTCGCAACATACTGGTTGAGTTGCTGTGTTGAACTGCCGTCTTGGCTCAAGAAGTTCAATTTCAGTGTCTTAATGCCAAGTTCTTTCTTTGCTTTATTCCAGTAGGTTTTTGCTTCGGAAGTTGATCCTGCAGGGAAACCATCTGGATCAGCTGAACGGAAATCTTTGCCATCCGGACCTGCAACGAAATTCTTCGGTACAACAAAGTTAGATGCAACTGAACCATTATTCAGAATTGATTTAACCAAGCCATCACGATCAATAGCCGCGTTCAACGCCTTACGAAGGTTCAGGTTCTTCAAATTCTTATTTGTCTTTTCGTTGATATACAGGTAGTAAGTACCGGCATCAACACCAGATTTGATTTCTTTTGGATATGTTTTCTTGAATTGATCAACGAATTCAGCAGAGAGTCCTACTTCATCAATTGCACCAGTCTTGTACAAGTTAATTGCAGTTGCTTGTTCTTTTACAACTTTAAAATTAACACTGCTGAGTTTCGTAGCTTTTGCATTCCAGTAATCTTTATTTTTCTTGTAGGTCCAGCCTGTACCTTTTTGCCAATCGGAAAGTGTAAATGGTCCGTTGTATAGAAGGGTGTCAGCTGAAGTCGCATAGTTTTTCCCCTGCTTCTTAACGAAGTCTTCACGTTGAGGCAAGAATTGAGGTTGTGACAAGATGCTGTAGAAGAACGGTGGAGCTGCTTGTTCCAAAGTTACTTGAACTGTCTTGTCATCGAGAGCTTTGATACCTAGTTGTTTGTACTTGCCATATAATGGGTCTTTAGGATCTTCAATTTTTGCTGCATTCTTAATTCCTACAGATGCGAACAAGAAGTTGTAAGCAGGTTTAGCTGCCGGATCGTTCTGACGCTGCCAGCCATAAACGAAATCTTGTGCAGTTACAGGTTTGCCATCGGACCATTTCTGATCACGAAGGGTAAATGTATAAACCTTCTTGTCAGAGCTTACTTTAGGCGCACCCTTTGCAAGATCCCATTCAAACTTGTTATCATGCATTCTTGTCAAACCGGATTCTGTCATTTCAATTGCGTTTGATGACGTAGTATCCGTTGCAAGGTTAGGATCGAGTGTAGGAATGTCTGCTGTAATCGCAAACTTCAATTCCTGTTTTGCTGCTAGCTTCGACGCACCGCTTTTGCCATTGTCACTGCTGCTTGAACTTCCGCAAGCGGAAAGCACAAGGCTCAATGCCATGATAAAAGAGAGCACAAGTGACCATTTTGCCTTCTTCATAAAAGTAATAACCTCCCCTAAATTTGCTATCTTTGTTTAGGTTTAATCCTCCATATTACAACGAATAAAGAGAACCGCTTAAACCTACAAATGCTATTATACAAGTTCTTTTTTTTTTTTGCATTCTTTTTTTTAAAAATTCGGCCGCTTAATGATGCAGAAAATGTAGAATATATTGATGCTACAACATTTTTCCGCTTATTTTTTTTTGCCGTTATGTTATAATTTCTAACAATGATTACAAAACAGGCGACTTATTTTGCTAAATAATAGAGGTGCTTCAATGAATATTTTTAAGTCAAAACGTTTTTTCCTTATTTTACTAATCTTGGTTATTGAATTCGTTTTAACACTATTTTCACAATTAATTTTTTCTTCTCTCTCATACTTGGCTTTTATTAATCACTTGTCCGTTATCAGTTTGCTATTTTTCAACTTTGGTCTCATTGTTTTTATTGTCCAAGGCGGTTTTTTTGACGGTGTCGTTTATAGTTTCAAACGTTTTGTACGTGCAACACGCAAAAAGACGTTTCAGGAAGAGGACACTGAAGCTCCAATGGCGGAATATAGACATCGGGACGGAAAGAGATCATTCATTATTTGGCCGCTTCTCCTCGACAGTCTTTTTTTGTTTCTTCTTTCCATTTTTCTTTCTTGGTCCTTATGATTAAATAGATTTGATTTTAATTAGCGTTTTATATATAATTATGTCAATATTGAACAGACTTATAGTAAAGCAATGAAGAAGAAGAGTACCTGCAGAAAGTCTTTAGAGAGCTTGGGTATGATGGAAACCAAGTGTCGGACTGCTTGGGAATGGACTTCTGAGCTTCAATCCGAACCTCGGGATTCAATCCGTCAGTAGGCATAGACGTTTCCGTACGTTACAACGGTAATGATTCTCGAACAGAATCAGATGAAAGATGTTTCTGCACAGCAGAAAAATTAGGGTGGTACCGCGGTCTATTCGTCCCTTGTGGATGGATAGGCCTTTTTATATTGTCTAAAAGAAAAATAATAAAATCAGGAAGGTGACTTATTTTGGCAAAAATATTTTCCGGCGTTCAGCCGACGTCCATTCCGACCCTTGGGAATTATCTTGGTGCCATGCGCAATTTCGTTACACTGCAAGAAGGCAATGAATGTATCTATTGTATTGTCGATGAACATGCCATTACGGTACCTCAAGATCCGAGGGAGATCCAAACAAACATCCATAATCTAGCGGCGCTTTATTTGGCCATGGGAATTGATCCAAAACAATCCATTCTTTTTATCCAATCGGAAGTTCCTTGCCACGCGCAGCTTGGCTGGATCATGCAATGTACTAGCTACATGGGCGAACTGGAACGTATGACTCAATTCAAAGACAAATCTCAAGGAAAAAAAGCAATTCCAGCAGGTCTTCTCACCTATCCGCCTCTGATGGCAGCAGATATTCTGCTCTATCAGACAGATCTTGTTCCTGTTGGTGCTGATCAGAAACAGCACATGGAATTGACACGTGATCTTGCTGAACGGTTCAACAACAAATACGGCGAAACGTTTACGATTCCGGAACCTTACATTCCTCCGGTTGGTGCGCGAATCATGTCACTCGCTGAACCAAAAAAGAAAATGAGCAAATCGGATGCGAACCGCAAGGCAACCATTTTTACACTAGACAGTGAAAAGGATATCATCAAAAAAATCAAATCGGCGACTACAGATGATGAAGCATCCATCCACTACGACCGGGATGCTAAACCGGGAGTCTCCAACCTGCTGGATATTTTCTCTCTCTGCTCAGGCCGATCCGTTGACGATCTGGTCGCTTCCTATCAAGGAAAGGGCTATGGGGAATTTAAAACCGATGTTGCCGAAGCGGTCGTTAAAGTATTGAATCCGATTCAGGAACGATTCAATCATCTGATCGAGTCTTCCGAACTCGATGAAATCCTCGATGAGGGTGCAGAAAAAGCCTACGCTATTGCAAGTAAAACTTTAAGCAAAGCCGAGAAGGCCCTCGGAATCGGACGACGAAACAAGCATTAAGACAAGGAACAAAAAACAGCTCTCGAGCGATTACATGTGCTCGGCGGCTGTTTTTTTATTCATAAAAGTTTAGTTTCAGGTTTAATCATTTTTTAATATAGTAGAATCCAAAACGTCCTGAAGATATTTGGCATGAGTACTGGCTTGTGATGCACTATCCAGCTCAGTAAAAATTTGGATGGCTTGTAAAGCTATTTTTTCTCCGCGCTGGCGATTTCCTAACTTAATCGCGTAAATTCCTTTTAAAAACATAAGCTTAATTTTCATGTATGAATCTTTTTCTTTATCCAATGATTCGTCCAATAGAATTAGAAATGTGTTCGCTTCAGGCAGCCTATTGTTTTCTAATAGTGCCACAATGGTGTTTAATAATATTTTTTGTTTCTTGACGTCCCCTCTTCCTAGCGGATTATAATCCATACTTTTCTCATAAGCCATGCGCGACAGTGCAACCATTTGATCGACCGGAAAACTGAACATCGAATTTGTATAAATCACAAGTTCATAGTATCCCCAGACATCCACATTAGAAAAGTATTCACTCAGAATTTTTACCATCTTCGGATCCGGCTTTTTCTTGGAAATTCGCCGTATATACAGCTCGGCCACGATAGAAAAATGCAGATAATAATTTTTTCCTTCTATTAAATACTTTCTATTTGTACGATCACGAAGGACTTGAAGCATATGCAGATTATCTTCCATTACGTAGCCCTTCAAGTCATCAAAGAATTTCTGAAAATGAGTAACTTCATAGTCGTTATTTACATAGAGAAACTCGTCCATTGACACATTCAATTTGTTAAGCAAATTAAGAAGATGTGTAAATGATATGTCACAGTCGCCACGTTCAAAGCGGGAGAGAAAGGCAACCGATACTTCTCCTTGTGCAAGTTCCGACAGCGTCATTTTTTTTGATTTTCGGATGTATCTTAATGTAACTCCAGGATGATTCATAAGCACACCTTTTTTTAATATAGTAAAATTTAAGCAGTTCATAAAGTATGTTTCGCAGAAGGACAATGCTTTGCGTCCCTCATCACAAGTTGAACTTACTTATAGTTTATCAAAAATAACACGACAATAAGCAAAGCGAGCATTTAATTAATAAAAAGTTTAATTAGATATTCTGATTTGATATAAAGCAAAAAAAGACCAAGCAGCAACATTCTGCCTGGTCTGTCTTATTATTCAGCTTTCTCTCATTGAACTTTCGTGCCCTGTTCTAACTCCCACAGCTTTTCGAAATAGGATTGACCCTTGATCATCCGTTCGCAAAGATCACTATGCTTGTCCGACCAACCCTTTTTCATTCCTAAAATCAATCCTTGCCATGCCTCATCAAAGGTCATTCGGCGGCTTTCACTATATTTAGTCGGATACCACTCTGTATACCAATAGCGCATTTCTTCGACATTCCCAGATGAATAGAGCTGATCAAGCGCCATAAACAGCAGCTGCTTCAGCTGTCTTTCTTTTCTTGTTAAGCCCATCATACACTCAGGATTAAGTGAGAGCATATGATATTCTTTTTTGCGAAAACATCCGGCAGGAAGCGGATAGTGGTCGATATCCATTTTTGCTCCCTTCTGCAGGATCAGACTCTCTTGTCTTGGGATCATTCGACTCTTTCGCACAGGAATCGAATAGCCCAAGGTATCGGCGACAATACAGCGTTCTCCATCGGTTGCGATAAAGCAATATTCAATAATCTCTCGTTGATTGTTTTTACAGATCACGCTTCGATTCCGAACATCTTTCAACAATTCTTGGGGAAGATCCTGCAAGTCGTTTTCAATGTAGTCAAGGAGTGGTTTTTCTACTTTAATCAGAGGAATCTGGTCGAGAAGCTCTATAAAATCATGTTTACGCCATTCGAAAAATTCGCATACATTATAGCTGTTCTCTTCACCCTCAAACCAATTTACCCAGATATCACTGACAATTTCCATGAGGCTCCATCTCCTCTGTTTGATTTGACAACATTATGGACATTATTGGAAGATTTTATTCGGATCGAGCAGATTTTTTGTGCCTCATATCTTCTCATGTTCATTTTATGCATTAATCTATGAATCTATGTATTTACGTACCTCGGCGCTCGTAAAAAAAAAATACTATATAAGAAAAAAACGGGCAAAAAGAGTCCGGTCCTTAATCTCCAGTCATGTGTCATTGGTTTGTGTCTTTACGGTGCTGAATCATTACTTCGGTTGCTCGCTGGCACGGCTGATCCCGCAGGCGTCTCGCACCTCTGCTTTGATTCTCGGCTAAGACACTGGTTTATTCTTTTAAATACGGGGCAAAATC
>NZ_JANFOJ010000035.1 GCF_024385605.1 Sporolactobacillus sp. STSJ-5
TATAAAGAAAACTTGGTGAAGCCAAGCAATAGCGAAGACGGCCTATTACAGGAACATAACGTTAATAGAAAAAACCGATGCTCATTCCTTTCGGATTGAACATCGGTTTACTTCATAATCATTTTAGTCAAATGTGCTGTCCCGTAACTTTTTGATGATGATGGCTTGGGTGATGGAGACGGAAACGATGACATTCACCATGTGTTACCAATCTGCGTACATAGTAACATAACAAAATGCCGATCAGACAAAGCATAGATATCGAGGTGACGACCCCACCCCAGCCATACGATTCGAGAAATAATCCACCAACAGGTCCGATAACGCTTGAACCAACATAATAGAACAACAGGTAAAGTGATGAAGATTGTGCTTTCTCACGCCTGTTCGCCAAAATGCCGACCCAGCTGCTCGCAACCGAATGTCCGCCAAAGAAACCAAAGGTAAACATGGCCAAACCGAAAATTTTCAGCACTAGGAATGATGACATCGTAATCAGCAGACCGCAAGTCATCAAAATGATGCACAGTGCAATCACTCCGGAACGACTGGTGTGATCGGAAAGCTTGCCCATCCATGTCGAACTGAATGTACCGACAAGAAAAATGATAAAGACAAATCCAACCACAGTCTGACTTAAATTATACGGTTCTTCCATAAGCGGAATACCAAAATAATTATATACCGTCACAAAGCTCCCCATCAGAATGAACCCAATTAAATAGAGGAAAACAAGTGCCGGTGATTCAATATTTTCAAGGAAACCTGCAGTCGTTCTTTTAATCGACCCGCGTTTCGCATCAAAATGCTTGGACTTCGGTAACAGCATGATGAATAAGGCACCCATCACAAGATTCACCAATCCTAAAATGGCGATCGCCATATTCCAGGAAAACGTGTCACTGAGTGTTCCAACGATCAGCCGACCAGCCAAACCGCCAAGGCTATTGCCGCTGACATAGATGCCGATCACATAGCCAAGCACTTTTTTGTCAAATTCTTCATTGATATAGGCCATCGCAATAGACGGGTAACCGGCAAGCAGCGCACCTTGTATAAAACGAACGGCAATCAAAAGCGGCAAGTATTGGATGAAGCCGACAATAATGGATAGAAACGCCGAAGAAACAAGCGCCAGCACCATCACTTTCTTTCGATCATACATGCCTGAGGTAAATGAAACAAATAATAGAAAAATAGCCAGTGCGCCGGTCGCCGCCGACAAGGTCAAGCTTGCCATAGCCGGCTGCACATGAAATTGAGCGGCAACAACAGCAATGACAGGCTGCGTGCAATAAAGATCAGCGAACATGATAAAGCTTCCCAGAAACAAAGCCACTAATGTCTTTTTAAAGGCTTTGCTTTCCGGTGAAATATAATCCATGGAAAATTCCATCCTCT
This sequence comes from Sporolactobacillus sp. STSJ-5, assembly GCF_024385605.1. Classification (GTDB taxonomy): domain Bacteria; phylum Bacillota; class Bacilli; order Bacillales; family Sporolactobacillaceae; genus Sporolactobacillus. Next base: position 1,402 of record NZ_JANFOJ010000035.1, read on the forward strand.
CTGTTTCTCTTTGTAACATCCATACTATGACAATCCCTATTCGTTGTCTAATAAATTATGTGAATGATATTCATGCATAAGGATTTAGATCCGGAGCACCCGATCCCCCGTCAAAGCACACATACATTGCAGCTGCCTATTTTATGAGTTATATTCTTCGGAGTAATGCAATTCAATAAAATGCCTTATTATCGGGATTTTTCACTATAACTATGTTAATATATAGGATACACCTTCAGCACGTATGCTGTTTTATGACGGCATTTTAATCACAAAGTGACTGTAGAGAAGCGTTTTTTCGCTATCATTCTCCACCCTTTTTAGGAGTGATCATTTATGGAGTGGCAACAGATTGAATATTTTCAAAAGGTCGCCCAGCTGCAGCATATGACGCAGGCAGCGGAGGCTCTGTCAATCTCACAGCCCGCGCTCAGCAGGTCGATTGCACGCCTTGAAGAAGAACTGGGCATTTCTCTTTTCGAACGGCAAGGAAGAAGTATTATCTTAAATCAGTATGGCAAGGTGTTCTTAAAGCATGTCAATCGGATCTTAAAAGAGATTGATGATACGAAAAAGGAAATTCAATCCCTGCTTGATCCTGAATACGGTGAGGTTTCCCTAGGATTTCTGCACACGCTCGGCGTAAACATAATTCCAAATATTCTTCGTGCCTTTCAAAAAGAACATGCCAATACACGAATCAAGCTTTATCAAAACAATAATGTCTCACTACTCAAACAGCTTCAATCGGGGGAAATTGATCTGTGCCTTGTGCATCATGCCTTCGATGATCCCCATATTCAATGGGAAAAGCTTTGGGACGAAGAGCTTTTTCTGATGCTTCCGAGAACCCATCCGCTCGCGCGCAGAGAATCCATCGTCTTGGATGAAATCCAATCCGAACCGATGATTGCGCTTAAAGAAGGCTATGAGCTGCGCAAGATTGCCGATAAGCTTTGCCGAAAAGCTAATTTCACACCAAACATCACATTTGAAGGCGAAGAAGTGACCACACTTGCCGGTTTGGTTGCGGCGGGACTTGGCGTCGCCTTGCTTCCCGACCAAAAAGACATCGACGACAGTAAAGTGGCCAAGTTGCATGTAAAGTGGCCAAGCTGCTCAAGACAGATCGGGCTCTCATGGTATGAAGACCGTGCCCTGTCTCCTGCTGCCACCCACTTCAAACGTTTTGTCTTTACCCACTATCGAGAATGAAAAAAGAGGGGCGCTCAGGTGAACGTCCCTCTTTTTTCATGCCATTTCTTTCAATTTATCTTTTCCGTTAAACAATTACTTGACAATCGACGTGCCGAATAACTTCTGAAACCGTTCATAATCTTGGGGGCCCAGCGTCTGCTCCACCTTTAAGGTGTGTTCTCCATGCTTCATGGCCTGGATTGCCCGCTGCTGTTCTTCCGTGTGGAACGTACCGATAATTTTATTTGTTTCAAGAATATTTGTAAACGCATTCGGCTCAATGCTCTTAATCAACCGCTCCATTTTATACAATTCATAATGACTGATGACCATCATTAACGTACTCTTTTTGGTGCCGGTAAACCCTCCGTATGACGGAATCACCGTCATTCCTCGGTCAAATTGATCCTGGATTGCTTCAACCAGCCGATCCGACTGATCCGTGATCGTCATAACCGTCAATTTCTGATATTTTGTGTGAATCATATCAATCACATAACTATTTACAAAACGTGAAATTAACGTATAAAGTGCGTACTGCCATTCGTACACCGCACCGGCAATCACAATAATAATACCGTTCAAAATCAAAAAATATTTACCTGATGATGCATTACGATTACGCCGCGTTAAAAAAATGGCAATGATATCCAAACCGCCCGTTGAAATACCGTATTTCAAGGCAATTCCAACACCGATCGCAGAGATCATTCCGCCAAATATAGAATTGAGCAGAATGTCTGAAGACAGCGGATGCACCGGCAGAACAGTTAAAAATAATGAGGTCAGCATAACTGTAATGAAACTAAATAAGGTAAAACTCTTTCCGACCTTATACCATCCAAGTACGGCAATTGGCAAATTTAAAACGAGAATCAGCAAACCGATCGAAAGATGAAGGTTCAACCCATCAAACAGGATATCTGAAATCAATTGGGCAGCACCGTTTATTCCTGCCGCATAGACATGAGCCGGCACAAGAAAAAGATTCATGCTGAGCGCACATAAAAAAGCGGCACAAACTGAAATACATGATTTTTTGATTAATTCGCCAATGGAAAAAGCAGGTAACATATCGTTCTTCCTTCATTCACTTTATTTTTTCTTAGTTCCCCGTGTCTCAAATTATAGCACCTTCATTTGCGGATTCAACCTCTGGCAACATTTTCCCAACACTTTCACTTGTTAAACTAAACGCATTTTTCAAACATTTATTTATGCCGCAAAAAACAGCTTGAGTGCCGATTAGTTGCCCTCAATGATCGGAACTTGTTACAATATAGAAAGTTTCAGGACGATGGAATCATAAAGTTGTGCTTCCACCATTCAATGAATGAAACTGAAAAGAATATAATAAAGGCAGGTTGACTTTATCAATAATGGATAAAGATATGATGAGATGGATCAATCCGGCTATCGGCACAGTCCATCTGAATCAGGGGCCATTTCTGAGGCCGCCCTATTTAAAATTTCTTCCAGAGGTGGGATCCCATGACACGTTTTGAGGAAGGGTCTATATGTGAGGGAACACCGGGAAACGAGTCGTGTACATTAAGAACCGGCAGGAAACGAACCTTCCAGCGAGTCGAAATTTTAACATTCATTGATCCGCTTTGCCCTGAATGCTGGGGTTTTGAACCTTTACTTAAAAAATTTATTTTTCAATACCATGACTATTTTACATTTCGCGTCTTGTTAACGACAAAGCATGACACGGTAAATCGCTGTCAATTCACTCGTGCAAAAAGAATTGCTGAGGAATGGGACAAATATGCCCGCCTGACCGGCATGTGCTGCGACAGTGATGTGTGGCTGGAAAATCCGCCTTCTCCTTATTCGATCGCTTATGCGATTAAGGCGGCCGAATTCCAAGGAGGTGCGGCCGGGCAAATTTTTCTTCGCCGCGTACGTGAGCAGATTTTTCTCAGAAGACAGGGCTTGAATAAATTTGAAGAGCTGCTGGGTGTCGCTCGCCTTGCCGGACTGAATGAACAGGAATTTTCCAATGACTATCATTCCTGTCGTCCGATTAAGGCTTTTCAGTGTGATCGCCGATTAGCAAATGAATTGGCAATCACCGAACTTCCGACCTTGGTTTTCTCAGCACCATGCAATGACTCTGAAGCCATTAAGGTAAACGGACATTACCCTTACTCCGTCTATGTACAGATTTTGACCGAACTCCTGGGCGAGCAGCCGATCCCAGCGCCAAATATTTCGCTCAAAGACTATTTTCAACAACAATGCTTTCTGACCACTCAGGAAGTCGTCGTAATCTATGACTTAACGGAAGAAGAGGCATTAAAGGAACTGCGCAAATTGCAGCTCCAGCAAATTATCGAACCGGTTTCTCTGAAAAGCGGTGAATACTGGTCCTATATCGGTCATTCGTAATGACCGTATCATTTGATCGTTTGAATGTTGCAAGAACCATAATTGCCTTGCTCCTAAAAAAGGAGCAGGGCTTTTTCATTGTCTTAAATCATTCCATAACTCTATTATAACGAACACACGTTTTTATTTCCAGTGTTAAAAGAACGCTTGTTCGTGTATAATAAATCCATATCCAATTAATTGAGGTGTCGCACATGGATCGAGTGATCTTCCTGATCGATATGCAAACGTTCTACGCTTCTGTTGAAAAGGCTGATTTCCCGGAATTCAGAAACAAGCCTCTGATCGTTGCAGGTGACCCGAGGCAGCGAAGCGGCATCGTCCTTGCCGCTTGCCCGATTGCCAAGCATTTCGGCGTACTGACGGCCGAGCCGCTTGGTCAAGCGTTAATTAAGTGTCCGCAGGCGGTTATCCGTCTGCCACGCATGCAGCATTACATTGATGTATCTACAGCCGTGACACGATTTCTTAGACAGTTTACCGATCTGGTTGAGCCTTATTCGATTGATGAACAGTTTATTGACGTCAGCGAAAGCTTGCCGCTCTTTGGTTCACCCTCAACCATTGCACGGAAGATTCAGCGATGCATGCAGGAACGCTTTGGTGTCTATGCCCGCATTGGAATCGGACCCAATAAAGTAATGGCCAAGATGGCTTGTGATCATTATGGCAAAAAGAACAAAGCAGGAATTTTTGAGTTAAATGCTGAGAATATAAAAAAATACCTCTGGCCCCTGCCCATTGGTGAATTGTTTGGCGTTGGCCATCGAATGGAGCAGCACTTCATTGGAATGGGGATTCGCCAAATCGGTCATCTCGCCCGTTTTCCGCTCGCTTTACTGCGCAAGCGTTGGGGTGTGAACGGAGAGCTGTTATGGCGAACCTCACACGGCTTGGACAGTGCTCCCGTCTCCATGAGCACCTTTACAGAACAAAAAGCGATCGGGCACCACATGACCCTGCCCTTCGACTACCCGGAAATGCGCGATATTCGTGTGATCCTTCTCGAATTGAGTGAAGAGGTCGCTTATCGAGCCCGTGTGAAACACTATATGGGGCTTGTTGTCTCCGTTGGCATTTCCGGAACTTTTGAGCGCCATACCGGTTTTCATCGCCAGATCAAGCTGCCCTTCGCAACAAATTTTGGCATGGATATTTATCATGCGGTTAATCGGCTTTTTACAGAAAGCTGGGACTGCCTTCCGGTACGAGCCGCTGCAGTCACCCTTAGTGATCTTCAGCCGGTATCAAGCAGCTATCAGCTCGATCTCTTCGCTCATATTGAAGAAAAAACAAAATTAAGTGCTGCAATCGACACAATTTATCAAAAATATGGAAAGACGGCCATCTTTCATGGCACCTCACTTATGTCGTCCAGCCAGTTGCGCGCACGTGCGAATAAAATCGGGGGGCATTTCAAATGAATGATCATGGAGGATTTCTGCCCGCCTCGGAAATGACTGAAAAAGAAATGAAAATTGCCGCCGAATATATGCTGCTTCCGCTCATTAAAATGGCATTTGAACGTGATCGAACAGCTATTGTCCGTGCGGACACTAAATTCAAACCGCTTTATTTGGAACTATTGGATGCCATAATTGCTCACGTAACACTGGATCTGCGAAGAAATAAGCAAGATATTTTCAACAATCACATCCGCATGACTAAGCGCGGCTGGTTCAATTATGAGGTCTATGTACGGGGCCGCCTATTTGAATTCGTCTATCAAAAAAGTGTAGCCATGGATTGGATTTACGAACGAGTGCGCAGCTATCTCAAGCTCTAGCATCTTTTCTTACCTTCTAGATGAATGTTTACTCCGAGACATTCATAGGCTTGTTTTTAGAGAAACTGCAGAGGATGAATGCCATGAAACTTTTTGTTTTCTGTCTTCTGACCGCCGTTACGTTTTTTTGTTTTTATCATTTCCTGCTTGGATTGCTGCATTTAGAGTCCCTGCTGCTTTCCGGGGCGATGCTCTTCACAATTATTTTCTTCATGATGTGCTTCGTGACACGGCATCGGCGCAGCAATGAATGAAAACGACAAGGACTGAGAATTTAATCCTCAGTCCTTGTCGTTTTTTAAACAGTATTTTTTTCAACTAAACAGCAGGTGTTCAGTTTCATCCAGAACTTTGGCAAAGACATCCATTGCCTGTTGTACCGGTTTAGGATCCGTCATATCAACGCCTGCTTTTTTAAGCACTTCAATCGGTGAATCAGAGCTTCCCGATTTCAGATAGTTTTTGTAGCGCTCAACAGCCGGCGCGCCTTCCTGCAGAATTTGCGAAGAAAGAGCTGAAGCGGCGCTGAATCCTGTTGCATATTGATAAACATAGTAATTGTAATAGAAATGCGGAATACGCGCCCATTCAAGACCAATTTTTTCATCTACGACAATATCCGTTCCAAAATAAGTCTTGTTCAGGTTGTAATACGTTTCCGTCAAAAGATCTGCAGTCAACGCCTCTCCGGCACGCGCCTTCTCATGAATGATGTGCTCAAATTCTGCAAACATCGTCTGCCTGAAGACCGTTCCTTTAAAGCCCTCCAATTGATTGTTCAACAGATACAGTTTTCTCTTCTTATCATCCGTATTTTTAAGCAGATAGTGATTCAACAGCGCTTCATTGCATGTAGAAGCAACTTCTGCAACAAAGATTGAGTAGTCTGAATAAGGGTACGGCTGACATGTACGGGAATAATAGCTGTGCATCGAATGTCCAAGCTCGTGTGCCAATGTGAACATGCTGTCGACATTATCCTGCCAGTTCAACAAAATGTAAGGCATGGTGCCATAGCTGCCGCCAGAATAACCGCCGCTCCGCTTGTTCTGTGTTTCACGCACATCAATCCAACGCTTTTTAAAACCATCCAGAATAACATTCAAATAATCTTCGCCAAGCGGTGCCAGTGCTTTAATTACAATTTCCTTCGCTTCATCATAAGTAACTTTGATCTTCGCATTCGGGACGAGCGGTGCATAAAGATCATACATGTGAAGTTCATCAACATTGAGCGCCTTTTTACGCAGCGCCACATATCGGTGCATCAACGGCAGGTTGTCATGAATGGTTTTAATTAAATTGTCATAAACCGTTTCCGGAATATCATTACCAAACAAAGCCGCTTCGCGTGCCGACTTATAATGACGCGCATTGGCATAGAACGTATCGCGCTTGATTTGACCACTCAATGTCGAAGCTAGAGTATTCTTGAATGCACCGTACGTTTTATAAATGCCTTCGAATGTATCTTTGCGCACTTGCCTATTTTCACTTTCCATGAGTGTGCCATAACGCCCGTGTGTAATTTCAACGTCTTCTCCGTCCTCACCCTTAATCGTTGGGAACTTCAAATCCGCATTGTTTAGCATGCCGAACGTTGTTGATGAAGCGTCGGTAACCTCTTCAGCCGCCGCAAGAAGTGCTTCTTTTTCACTATCCAGCACATGAGGACGCGTCCGAATGATTTCATCAAGTGCATGGCGGTAGAGTTGCAGATCCTTACTGCTGTCAATAAAACTGTTCAGCGTTTTCGGATCAATAGCTAAAATTTCAGGAACAGCAAAAGCTAATTTGCTTCCTGCTACCGCAGCAAGATTGCCGGCGCGGTCATTAAGCGCTTGAAAAGTCGCATTTGCCGTATTTTCATCTGATTTCATGTGTGCATAGACGTAGACCTTATATAAAAGTTCCGTCAGTTCATCCTGTTTCTTAAGCAACGCAAATAATGTTTCGGCAGAATCTCCTATTTTCCCTTTAAACTGTTCCGCTTCAGCGATCAAATCCTTAACCTTTTGAAACGCACGTTCCCACGCATCCGCATCAGGAAAAATCGCCTCGAGATCCCATGTTTCCTGAACCGGAATATCCTCTCGTTTTGGGAGCGCAGTTGTCTTTTCACCAGCCATTGCGGCACCTCCAATGTCATTGCTTTTCCAAAAAATGTATCAACCATATCGTACTTCTTTTTTATCATTTACGCAAAATTTAGCTTATTCTTTAATTGGATTTGAAAGAAGCGTCTCTTCTAATCGCTCCAGAACACGACGATCATCCTCCAGTAATCGAGAAATCACCAGATCTTTTGGGGGCAAATAGACAAGCCGATAACGATCATCCATTTTCTCAGCAATCCCCAACCGAATCAGCTGCTCCAAATAAATTCTGACAAGTTGATTTGCAGTTTTCAATGGACAAAGCGGAAGGTGCCGAAGTTCATACAGCGACCCCATCCCCCTCTGTACAGCTTTCTCAATAATTTGTCGGGGCATAACATAGCGTTTCGGTTCAATAACACCCATAAAAAGATATACCCACATTTGCCATAACAGAGGCGGATTCATAAGATGGATAAATGAATGATGCGGCAGACCTACAAAGGCGGGATAACAAGCGAAATAATGGTTTAATTGATAAGTTTGAGCACGCAGCATGTATTCTTCGCGCGTCATATGATAGGGGATTGCCTGCCGCTTTCTCTTTTTCATTTCCAGCCAATAACGCTTAAATTGGGCTGGTGAAAATTTCTGCGGCGGAGAAATTAACTGATAAGGTTTGCATACTGAGAGCGTAACGCTCTTTTCCTGGGAAATAAAATGTGTCTTCGAAAGTGGAGAAAGGCCATGAACGCAGCGGATAACCTTTGTAGACGGATCATAAAACCAAACATAGTAACGAGAAGAAAACGGATGTGTTTCGGGAGAGACCCTTGATTGGCGGATTGCCATGGAGGTAAAACCAGATAGACGAATCCTCTCCCATTGTCGATGATAGTGATTAATGCCGATGACCCATATCGGTGTGATATATGCATCGAGGTATCCCATTGAACGCGAGGCAAACACCTCTTCAGGGATCATGCTGCATTGATACTCAATTACAGCAGGTTCAATTCCCGGCAAATATAAATCCGGTCTCTGCCTGAGCTCGGGCAGGTAATGTTCCAATTGCGGCGATCGACCCGCATCGTCACACCAATGAAAAAGATCTTCTTTACCTGACAAATGTGCGGACGTTTCCGGTTCACTGTCGACAAAACACGCATGATGTGGCTGATGTGCAAAATGCCAACATCGTTTTGTGCCCGTTTTCAGATGCACCGGTGCTTGGCAAACAGGGCAATAAAACCCATGGATTTTCCCCATCTGCAGCAGCGTTTCACGAGGCCATACTCGGGCAATCAGTGAAATTCGTTCAGCATTTTTCGTTGATGCGATGAGCACAAAATCACCACCTGTTCCTTCTATTTTTATGATTTCGACAGTGTAGACTGTCATTCCTTCTCATGTGTAAGAAAATCCCCGCACAATCCTCATACGAACAGGCAGTTCAACAGCCTCTCTGGAAAAAACAAAAAGCTTGCCAATCGGCAAGCTTTTCAGATCATCTCTTGTAGGTGCTTAGTAGACTTATGAAAGTAAAGGAAAATGAGATTTTATTGTCTGTAAGGCATGGTCTGATATTAATTCCTTACCATATTCCATAAGAACATAATGCGTCATACTTGTGTCAAGACCAAATTCGAGCATTTTGCTTAAGGCATCATCTTGACAATCATCCGTTAATTCATCATCGAATGTGATGTTTAAATAATAATAACCTTTGTACGCATATAATACGGTATCCATATTCTCATGCGTCTCAAAAGCATGGCTCAGCGAAATCAAGTTCTCAAGATCATCGAATTCGATAATGAAAGAAATCGGCTGTGAATCTTCCTCAGTTTCATCGTCCTGTTCTTCGCCGTCCTTCATAGTATCATCTTCGGACATGTCCGATTGATCTGGGTCCTGGTCCTCGTGATCATTAATTGGAATATCCAAATGCTTATTTTCTGAGATCGGCAACTGGAGATTCGCACCGTCCTTCGAAATTTGAGCACGAGTTACAATAATCTCCATGCCCTTCTCAAGCGCTTGAACCTGAATCCAAAGCGGCCCTTCAAGTGAGAACGATTCTTGACTATGTGCCTCATCCATCATTTGCCAAAAGAGCTCTTCACTGCGATCACGATTATACCAAATTTCCTCACGGTCAAAGCCAAGGTCTTCAATATCCAAATAACTGATGTAGAATTTCAGTGTGTTTTCGTTAATTCGCTCGATTTTCAACGCTATCTCTCCCTTCTTCATCACTAGTTATGGGAGTGACCAACCGCCAATGGACAATATCTATCCTGTACCTCTATTGTATGATAAAACGTTCACTATTGAAATAAAAAGTAATCCTTATTCCAAACATTCCGCACTTGCCTTCTCAGCAAGCAAAATAAGTTTAATTGTTTCATTTTATTGATCGTGTAAATTATTTATGCAAAGAAAACAATAGAACGGCAAATGTCTGTCAAACAGATTAGCGGAATGATTCGGGACAAGTCCGCATAAGTTTGAACGGAGGCAGAGGAAAGGAGCTATCAACGCATGTCTTTTGATCTCAATACCCTGTTTTTCATTCTAAAAATAATTTTTATAGATATTATTTTGGGCGGAGACAACGCGGTCGTTATTGCACTTGCTTGCCGCCGACTCGCAGAAAAGCAGCGGAACGAAGCCATTTTTCTCGGTACCGGGCTTGCCGTCATTGTGCGGATCTGCCTGACGGCGATCGTTGTGTCTTTACTCAACATTCCGTTTCTGATGCTTGCAGGAGGCATTTTCTTAATTGTCATTGCCGTTCGCCTGATGACAAATAAAGAAGAAAAACATAATGTTCGTGCAGGCACGTCCATGTTTGCTGCTGTCCAAACCATTGTATTCGCAGACGTCGTCATGGGTTTTGACAACATGCTTGCCATAGCTGGTGCTTCAAAGGGCCATATCGGCTATATTGCAATCGGCCTTATCTTCTCTGTTCCCATCATTGTATGGGGGAGTAAGCTGATTCTCATCGCTTTAGAGCACTTCCCGATCTTGATCTATGCCGGTGGCGGAGTTCTTGGCTATACTGCATCGGAAATGATTATGAGCGAACCGAAAATGCAATGGCTGTTTGAAAATTCTCAGCATTTTGCCCATTTTTTCCCAGCCATCCTTATTAGCACATTAATTATTGTCGGTTGGCTGACCAATTTTTTTTCATCAGCTCGAGTCGCCGGTAAATTATAATATCTAAAGTACCTTTATTCAAATGAGAACGGCTGCAC
>NZ_JANFOJ010000036.1 GCF_024385605.1 Sporolactobacillus sp. STSJ-5
ATTGAAAAACACGCATTTCTCAATTTTGAGAGGTGCGTGTTTTTGCTTTCAAAAAAACCAATTTTTTATTTCTGAAAGGTTGAGTGCATCCCCAAGTTTGTAAACGACTTTTATGCTTGATATAAAGCCTTTACTATAGTTGTTATGTGGTGAGTCGGTAAAAATTAGGTTAAATTTATTTTTGGACTCTAAATAAAGCAGATTTTTCCCAGATCAAGATGTTTTAAAAAGCGGGTTTACCTTTGTGTACCCAGACCATTATAGTGTGAAGCGAAAAATTCAAAGGAACTAAAAAATTTTGTGCATGGATTCATAATTGGTTCACAGAGACCAGTTACACTTAGAAAGTCATCATAGTATGATTCATTTAAGTATTGAAATTATGTTTTATGAAGAATGGAGATGAAGTATATGATTCGTTTGGCTAGATATTTGCGGCCTTATCTGTGGCCGGCATTGTTTTCCGTCCTCTTTGTATTCCTGCAATCATTGGCTAACTTGTATCTGCCGACCCTAATGGCAGATATTGTTGATACGGGCATTGTCAGAGGCGATATGCCCTATATTTATAAGATGGGTGCATATATGCTGCTTGTGACGCTTGCTGCAGGGGTTCTGACCGTTCTCGCTAATTATTTGGCGTCCAAGGTAGCTTCCGGATTCGGACGCGATGTGCGAAATAAAATGTTTGCACATGTCGAGACATTTTCATTAAAAGAATTTGATCAAGTAGGTACGAGTTCACTGATCACGAGGACCACAAATGATATTGCACAGATTGAACAGGTTTATATGATGATTCTCAAGATGATGACGATGGCACCGCTGATGTGCATCGGGGGAATCATCATGGCAGTGTACAAGGATGCAAAGCTTTCGCTTGTGTTAGTGGTGACGCTGCCGCTCTTGATTGTATCAATTCTTTTGCTTGCGCAGAAGGGTCTGCCTTATTTTAAAAAAATCCAGAAAAAAATGGACCGGCTTAATTTAATCTTGCGTGAGGAATTGACAGGCATTCGTGTCATTCGTTCCTTTAACCGAACAAAACATGAGATTGATCGCTTTGATGATGCAAACAAGGATATAACGCAGACGTCTATTCGTATCAATCAAATTATGTCAGCTGCGATGCCGCTCATGATGCTAATTATGAATCTATCGATGGTTGCTATCGTCTGGTTTGGCGGGTTGCGAATCAACAGCGGGTCGATGCAGGTCGGTGATCTAATGGCATTTATCCAATATGCGATGCAAATTATGTTTTCGGTCCTCATGGGAGCGATGATGTTCATCATGATCCCCCGTGCGCAAATTTCTGCGACACGTGTCAATGAAGTACTCGATATTCGGCCGGATATTAAGGATGCAAAGAGTACTGCATTAGTGAACAATGATGAGAACACACAAGGCGTGGAATTTCGAAATGTCACGTTCAGTTATCCGGGGGCAGAAAATCCGGCATTAAACGACATATCATTTATGGCACGAACCGGAGAAACAACTGCCATTATCGGTGGAACGGGTGCCGGAAAATCAACACTGCTTAATCTTATCCCAAGGTATTTTGACGCAGTGAGTGGCAGTGTGCGAGTCAACGGAGTCGATGTAAAGACCATTTCTATTGAAAAGCTTCGTCGAATGATTGGTTATGTCCCACAAAAATCAGTACTCTTCTCTGGAACCGTTGCGGAAAACATTCGCTATGGAAATGAGCGGGCTACTGATGAAGAAATTAAAGAGGCAGCGCGCATTGCCCAGGCGGACGAATTTATTCAGGAGATGAGTGACGGCTACGATTCGGTCATCGCACAAGGCGGTAAAAATGTCTCCGGAGGCCAGAAGCAGCGTCTGGCAATCGCTAGAGCATTAGCACGCCAAGCGGATATCTATCTTTTGGATGACAGCTTCTCCGCACTCGATTATCGTACCGACGCGCGGCTCAGGGCGGAGCTTGGACGGATGACGCAAACGGCAGCTTTAATTATCGTTGCGCAGCGAGTCAGCACCGTTCTGCATGCGGATAAGATTATTGTCCTCGATGACGGAAAGATTGTTGGTGAAGGCACGCATGCCGAGCTGATGGAAACATGTGCCGTATATCAGGAAATTGTCGCATCGCAATTGGAGAAGGAGGAACTGGCATGAGTGATACTAAGAATAATCGACGTGCCGGCGGATTTGGTCCCGGACATATGAGGATGCCTGTGCAAAAGCCAAAAAATTTTCGGAAGACATTTCGCCGTCTGATGGGTTATTTGAGACCGCATTATGCGGTGCTGATTGCGGTATTTATAACGGCTGTTCTCAGCACAATTTTTACCATTATTGCCCCAAAATTAATGGGGAATGCGACGACAAAGCTTTTTGAAGGCATGATGATGAAAATGAAAGGTGTACCGGGCGCCCATATTGATTTTAATTATATATGGGGGATCGTGATCACACTTGTTCTTCTCTATGTACTCAGTTCATTGTTCACGTTCATCATGCAGTACTTGATAAGTGGTGTTTCGCAAAAAATGGTCTATAAGCTGCGCAAGCAGGTCAATGAGAAGCTGGCTGGGCTGCCTGTCAGCTATTATGATGCGCATCCATACGGGGATGTGCTCAGCCGTGCAGTCAATGATTCGGAAAACATCAGCAACACATTGCAGCAAAGCCTTACGGCGTCGATTACATCGATTATCACGCTTGTCGGTGTTATCGTGATGATGCTGACGATCAGTCCGCTTTTGACCTTAGTGCTGCTTGTGACGATTCCGCTCAGCTTTATTGGGATCGCGCAGATTACGAAACGTTCACAAGGCTATTTCAAACAGCAACAGGAGCAGATTGGGAAGCTCAACGGTCATGTTGAAGAAATGTTCACCGGTCATCAAGTGATTAAGGCATTCGGAAAGGAACGCGAGTCGGTAGGGAAATTTGAATCGATTAATGGTAAGCTTTACAATTCCGCATGGAAGGCACAATTTTTGTCTGGAATTATGATGCCGATGATGATGTTTGTCGGCAACATCGGCTACGTTCTGATCTCAGTGGTCGGCGGTATTTTAGTGATCAATCGGTCTATTCAAATCGGCGATATTCAAGCGTTTATTCAGTACGCTCGTCAATTTGGCCAACCGCTCAACCAGATCGCTAATATATCCAATATTATTCAATCGACGATTGCGTCCGCAGAACGCATCTTTGAGATTCTTGATGAAGAAGAGGTATCGAAGGATGATGAGGCATCGGAGCCACTGCAGCTGCCGAAAGGGCATGTCGCTTTCGATCATGTAAACTTCAGCTACAAAGAAGATCAGCCGCTGATTGAGGATATGACGATTGACGTGAAAGCAGGTCAGTCAGTAGCCATTGTTGGACCAACTGGTGCGGGCAAGACAACGCTCGTCAATTTGCTCATGCGCTTCTATGAGGTGCGCAAAGGGAAAATTACTGTTGACGGCACAGATATCCGATCGATTAAACGGGAACGGCTGCATCAGCTCTTCGGCATGGTGCTGCAGGACACTTGGCTGTTTAAGGGGACCATTCGTGAGAATATTGCTTATGGACGCGCGGGAGCGACGGAAGAAGAGATTGTGCGCGCTTCTGAAGCAGCTCATGCCGATCATTTCATCCGTACCCTGCCGGAGGGCTACGACACTGTTTTGAATGAAGAAGGCAGCAATATTTCTCAAGGGCAGAAGCAGTTGCTGACGATTGCACGGGCAATCCTCGCTGATCCGGTCATTCTCATTCTTGATGAGGCGACCAGCAGTGTTGATACGCGTACTGAGGTTCATATCCAGAAAGCGATGAATACGCTCATGAAGAATCGCACAAGCTTCGTCATAGCACACCGTTTGTCGACCATTCGAGAGGCAGATCTGATTCTCGTGATGAATCACGGTCATGTTATTGAACAAGGCACGCATCATGAACTGCTTGAGAAACAAGGATTCTATGCTGATCTGTACAACAGTCAATTCACTGATGAAGAGAAGCATTTGGAAATCGGATAATTTCATGTAATCTAAGCAATCGGACTGCGTTCCGGTTGCTTTTTTTTCTGTCTGCAATCTTTTTTTCGTTTTTTGTTTTACTTTGCGGGCAAGTATATTAAACTCTTTACAGTGGAGTAAAGAATAAAGCGAGGCAAATCAATGGCAAAAAAAATTGTGTTTACCGGCGGCGGTTCAGCGGGACATGTGACCCCGAATCTGGCGCTTATTGATGAATTGAAGGACTGCGAGGTTACGTATATCGGTTCAAAGACCGGGATCGAAAAAAATTTAGTGCAGGCACATGGAATCGACTATCGTGCCATTTCCAGCGGCAAATTACGCAGATATTTTGATCTAAAAAATTTTAAGGATCCGTTCAAGGTGCTTGCGGGTGTAATGCAGGCATATCTGATTTTGAAAAAAATTAAACCGGATGTCATCTTCTCTAAAGGCGGTTTTGTATCGGTACCGGTAGTCATCGGCGGCTGGATGAACCGAATTCCGGTTTATATTCATGAATCGGATATAACGCCTGGACTGGCAAATCGAATTGCGATTAAATTTGCCACCAAACTTTTTGTGACGTTTGAGGAAGCCGGGGCGCATCTTCCGAAGGACAAAGTCGTGTATACCGGGGCGCCGATACGCGATGTACTGCGCAAAGGGGATCGAAGCAAGGGTTTGGAATTTCTCGGTTTTCAAGGAGAAAAACCGGTGCTGCTTATTATGGGCGGCAGTCTTGGCGCAAAGAAAATCAATGATGTAGTCCGTCAGCTGCTGCCTGAACTACTGAAAACGTATCAGATTGTACATCTGTGCGGCAAGGGGTATATCATTCCCGAACTTGGGTCCACAGAAGGATACAGGCAGTTTGAATTTATCGATAAGGAACTGCCGGATGTCATGGCAGCTGCCTCAATTATTTTATCAAGATCCGGTTCCAATGCAATTTTCGAGTTTCTGGCACTAAAAAAACCAATGATCTTAATACCGCTGCCGCTGCGCGTCAGCCGCGGTGATCAGGTCCTTAATGCTAAATCCTTTAAAGAAAAAGGATTCTGCGAAGTACTCGACAATGATTCGCTGACGCCCGATGAATTGAAACAGACCCTTTCCATGGTTTATAAAAATCGATATGACTACATTGATCGAATGGCAAAGGCGCAAAATGCGACACATGGAATTCAGAATATATTAAAAGAACTAAATCAAGATTAAAAAGCAGGCGCCGGAAAATCCGAGCGTCTGCTTTTATACAATATCAGCTAATTTTTTTACGTCCACATCAACCTTAAGATTTTGCCGCGGGGTGCCGTGGTAAACACCTTTGACGGGTACGATATCCTTGTAATCCCGTCCATAGGCAAGTATGATGTAGCGCCAGCCGACGGGCACATCGTTTGTCGGGTCAAATCCTGTCCAGCCTACATCAGGGATGTAGGCCTCGATCCAGGCATGCGAGGCTTGTTCGAAGTCTGCGTTGCCGCCGCTTAAATCCGATATGTATTGATAGCCGCTGACATACCGCGCGGGAATGCCGAGGCATCGGCAGAGCGCAAGCATCAGATGAGCGAAATCCTGGCAAACCCCTCTGCGGATTTTGATCATTTCATCGATTTTCGTTTGTACTTGTGTTGCGGCGGGATCGTAAATGTATTCCTTCTTAATTGCCGTTGTGACTTCAGCCAACAGCTGTGATACGGATTCAACTGAACCGGACAAAAAACGATGAGCGATCTGCTGAACATCAGTTGTGTTTTGCGTGTAGTCAGTCGGTGCCAGATACTCGGCAAACTGATCCTGGAATGCATCGCTTTTCATGATTGCTTGCTCTTGTTCAAAAGGAAGAATGCTTGTTCGAGGCGTCATAGCATCGCTGGTGACGACCACTGAGCGTGCGGTAATGGTCAGTTCCGTATGCGGCTCTGAAATGGAAAAGGCATGCACACGGTTTCCAAAGTAATCTTCATAGACAAAGAGCGGCGCATGGGGATAGGTCGTAATCGAGTGCTGATAGCAAGACTGACTTCCATTCGTTCGCGGAGAAAGACGAATTTCATTGACACTGTCTGCCACTTCGCCGTCGTATTGATAATGAGTTGTATGCTGAATTTGAAATTTCATTGTTTGGCGCGGCTGCTTATTGAGGAGAATGGATCAAAAAGACAGCACGCTGACCCCCTTTGCAGAAAACATTTGACCGATCGCCGCTCCGATCATGTTGCAGCGTCGAACTTCAAGGTCGAGAAAATCGGCTACTCCTGTTCGAGCGATTTCGGAAGGATCCATATAATCGAGTTGGGCGTGCATCTTACCAATTGATTTACGCACATTCTGAATAGTAGGCGAGATACCGCCGCGGAATTCGGAGAGCTTGGCAAGGTGTTCGTTCAAGTGATAGAGCGAAAAACGTGTCGATCTCGGAAATACGGGACTGAGCATTAAAAATTCGAGAATGCTGTTCGTCGAAATTTTATTGGAGAGGCACTTGCGGAAGGCTTCGTAGCCGCTGACAGATTTCAGTAGAGCGAGCGCATCGCCGTACGGCAGTTCCATTCCATTTTGGCAATAGACGACGCGCAGGATGCGCAGCGTGTTCTCGGCGCGCTCTAAATATTTTCCCACCTGAAGCATCTGCCATTCCTGACCACGCAGCATGGTTGATCCGGCTATACCTTGAAACAGTGCGGTCTGGTTCTTGATCTGCTCAAAAAATGTGTGCGGGTAGATGAGCAGATTCTCCAATTTTTGTTCATTCAACCACAGGTGAAAGCTGTTGATTGCATCCCACAGTTCGCTCGGGAGACGTTCACGAATTGCCTGCGCATTCCCGCGTGCGCTCGTCACGCAGGATCGTATTGAATTTGTATTTGCTTGATCAAAAATAATGGTGTTGAGCACGGAGGACTCGTTATAGGCAAGATTCTGCTCTTGAAAAGCGTGCACATCCGCCAGCGTTTCAATAAGTTCCTTCCACGGATATTGTTCCCGCTCAGTGTGTGTGGATTGGCGGTGGTAGTCGACATCAATGAGGCGGGCGTGATTTTCGATACGCTCCAGATAACGCCCCAGCCAGTATAATGATTCAGCGATTCTACCGATCATGCGGATCCCCTCTTATTTGCTTCTGAATTTTATTTCTTGCCCATCTATCTCCGCTTGAGTGGAAAATGGGATGGAGGTGAGCGTTCCGGTATTTCTGTTTTACACAAGATGAGAAACAATCCCTTATTTTTTACCGCTCTCCGGGACAACTAGAGTCGCGCAGAAGGGATTAAACGATCCAAGTGTCTTTGCTGCTCCTAGAACTAATGAGTCGCGCAGAAGGGATTAAAC
>NZ_JANFOJ010000037.1 GCF_024385605.1 Sporolactobacillus sp. STSJ-5
GTATACTTATCTGCCTGAGTTACCATTTTCTAAGCATCTTTTCCACTTTCCCTTTATCCACTTATCCATTTTTCAGAAACACATTAGGAATCCCTTGTGCATCCGCGTACATGCTGTGCATCAAATATATCTGCAACGCATTGGCTTGTTTTAATGAATGGGGAATTGTCCTGCGTCTCTATAGCCGTTACTTATAAAGTTAATATTTGAAGTTAACTATTGTATTGTACCTAAATAGATGATACTATTTTCTTATAAAAATGAGAGGTGTCCATCAATGATACATCAGCAACAAAAAGTCGTTATGCTTCAGCAGATGATTCAAGAGAAAATCAATGAGCGAGAAGAACTGAAAAGAAATGTCAAGAGTATACAAACTCAGATCCAACAAGTTGAGGCGTCAATAAATGCATTCCAATCTGAGTTGCAAAAATTTATGGGAAATAGTATTACATTTAACGCTATTCCGCTCAAAGGAATGAAAATTGGTGAGGCTGCTATTCAGGCATTACAACGTTTGGGTGGGAGTGCCCATTACTTAGAGATAAAGAATGAAATAGAAAAATCCCACATTATAAACGGTATCAATGAAAAAAGTAAAGCTGATTCTGTATGGAATCAGCTAAATAAGAGCAACTCAGTAGAAAAAATTGGACATGGTAAATTTAAATTGAAACAACTTCGCTGATAACTACTGGCATTAATCGACACTGCTTAAGAATTTCGCTTTACAACAGTTATTTGGGCAGTATCAGCAAACGGACTGTAACGATGTATGTATTAGGAGCATCTTTTTTGGCGAAAGTATTGAGTAAATTTGAACAAACACCACTAAATATAAAACAATGTTGAGGTGTACATTATGACGTCCATTGAAATAAAATTTCAAGAAGCTCAACAGCTTCTTAATTCTCTTATGTCTAGCAAAGTTTATAATTTTTCTACGCTTAAGCCATCCCAATTGAAAGAAAATCTTGCGGTTGTCTACGCTATTTTCACAGAGCAAGAAACTTTATATGTTGGTCGTACGAAGAATTTAAGAAGAAGACTCTACACGAATCATCTACATGGAAACCTATCAACAGCTAGGTTGAAAAAATATTTAATTAATGATGCTCGCTTTTCTGAGATTAATTCTTTAGAATTAGCGAAAGAGTGGATCAAGTCAAATTGTTTCTTTCGCTTCATTGAAATTGTTGATTCAAATAGTCGTGGTCACATTGAGGGAATGATTGGATATTTATTAAATTCGCGATATATCGAAGATGAGCATTAAAAAAACGCAAAAGCACTAACCTTGCCCTGAATTATTATGATTCAATCTGTCGACTATTTAGAACGCTTGCCTAGCAAGGGACGTGACTTTTCTCATTTTCACCGATTAGGTGACGAAAGTTAATGAAAAAGGAACCATTCCTTTATATCTCTAAGTTCATGACAAAAAATTGTGCCAATAAATGTTTCACTGCTTTCTCGTAATGTTGTGTAAATTTGCGAGATTTTATAACGGCATTTGCCTTCGCCAAATTTTTCTTTAACGAGAATTCGTCCTTTGAAATCGCGATGATTTGTGGTCATGTCATGGTCAACTCAAAGGCTAGGAATTAAAATCACTCAATTAAACAAATTTATAAAAATCGCGTTTATCAATTATTGATAAGTGTATTTGTGGTAATCCACTATTCTGCACAACATCCACAAAACTTTTTCGAGTATCTCCGTCAAAGGTTGTAAGGATTCTTTTTGTAAAGTATTCAGCAAGTTTTTCTTTGGTATACTTAGATCCAATCAATACTTTGTTTCCACTACAAACATAGGGGTACCGATTATTGCCAACTGGATTAACAATTAATACCTTTGGAGATTTTGTTAATTTCTTCATTTTAATAATTTGTTGCTTTAACTTCTTGCTTTTTAAATCTGATGTACTCATCTTTGCTTGAAATAGTATTGCCTTAATAATTCTTAGATTTTTATAATTATCCATTATGTCAGCTGTTATTGCAAAATCTGCTCCCCAAATACTTTCAGCAGACTTTTTCCCTCTGTCATCCATCACAGTGGCTATTATCTGAATTTTATAAATGTCATCTTCATACAATTCTCCTTCTAATTTAGCTAGCAATGAGGTAATGTATTGAGACTCTTGATTGTATCGTCTAGGGTCAGTTCTTTCAATTGCATTATTAATATGGCGCTTAACTTCATTTCTAACATGTAGTGGAAAATTAAACCAATGTCTCAATATATACTTCTCCTTTCAAAAATCCTGTACTGTCTTTGTAGTGGATGTTATCGTGTTGTATCCATCATCCACCTTTTTTTCATACAACTGAATCCACGGCTCAGCAATTAATTTTCTTACCTTAACTTTATTCGTGATCTCGTCTAACAGCAAGAAATAGTTGATAATCGTTATATCCGAATTATCTGTTTGATATAGCTTCGAATATTTTTCACTCAATCAATGCGAACCCTTTTCCCATCCCTCCCCTGTAATTACGTTGTATTTTTACCAACGGTTTGCCATCTTTCCGTTATACCACTGCACAAAACAGGATCGGATAAGTAATCTAATGATCATCGTCTGATCCATTAAAAAGGATGGTGAATGCGAGGTCTAGGGGGTGGTGAGTTTAGGCCATCACTTTTGGAAAATTGAGCCTACGTGTAGACTAGCTAACAATTAGTACTTACACAAATATTTTCTTCGCAGTTCTTCCAATTATATTAGTACTCATACCATCCATAGTACCGCCTACCACTCCACCAAGAAGTGGTACAGCCTTTCCCAAATTAACAATCCCCTTTTCACCAAACTTAGTGACCAATCGAAATCCTACGGCCTTATTTATGGCTTTAATAATTTCAATCGGCACTTTTTTAATTGCTTGTTTGCCAAGCTGTGTTGCTGTCTTTATTCCCGCATTCTTCAATATTTCTGAAACAGAATTACCAGTAAGGGCTAGAAAAACAAAAGTTTTCACTTGATCGTCCCTAATATCATAGTTTCTCATAACAGCTATCGCTGCAACCATTCTGATTTGTACATAGGTTACAGAGGCTACATCAGCCGGAATTGCTACGGGCAAAGTGATCAATCCTCCCAATCCCGTTAGGAAACCAGCTGTAGCTGATTTCGTATTTTGCCATTGTATTAGTTTATTTATAGCTTTATCAACCGAGCCGTATTTCAACAAGTAATTCTGCGCTAAATCATACGCTGTATCCGTTCCAGGCAAACCATTGATTGATTTTTCATATGCCCAATCCAACAGTTTTCCAACTTTACTCTCAGTCAGAGTATTCTCCATGGTATGACCCACCTTTTATAATTTTTACTAGGAATTCTTTGGAATTTAATGATGATTCACTTTTACAGGGCAATTCAACATGTTATTTCATTCCGGCAAATCCCTCAAATACCCTACGCCTTGTGATACATTTCTGTCAAATGACGTATTTCCGTCGCCATCTCACCAGTATTTTGTCCACTCTTTAATCTCGGAGGTCTGCATTCTGGCACCCGTCTTTCAGAACAAAAGCTGTTCACAATAATTGCGTTCAATAGGCAATGAGACCTATTACATTATATTTATCGGTTATATGCAAGAAATTACAAGCAATTTTTCACCCGTTTGAATAAGCAATTTCAAGTTTAGGTGATGTATCATCAATACTTGTACAAATGTTTTAATGTATAATCACTTCTTCAAACGGTTTGATCTCTTTTTCAACCATGGTGTATACCACCTCAAACTTGCCTTCATACATCCGAATCAACGGCTCAACAATTAACTCTCTTACCATTGCTTCGCTTGAGATCTTTTCCAATGGCAAGAAGTAGTTGATAATCGTTAGTTCCGTATAATCTGTTTGATACAGTTTGGGATATTTATCACTCAACGGATGCGAATCTTTTTCCCATCCGGCCCCACTAGCGTTGCAGTAATCAAAACTGATGATTCAAAATACTAGGAATAGTCGAATTTAAAGAGGCTAGCCAACAAAAAAATCCTTTACAATGGAAGGATAGA
>NZ_JANFOJ010000038.1 GCF_024385605.1 Sporolactobacillus sp. STSJ-5
CAGTGGTTAAGTTTTAAAGAGCGCACGGTGGATGCCTTGGCACTGGGAGCCGATGAAGGACGGAACGAACGCCGATACGCTTCGGGGAGCTGTAAGTAAGCTTTGATCCGAAGATTTCCGAATGGGGGAACCCCCTATCTTGAACAGATAGGATGCTCTGCTGAATCCATAGGCAGAGTAAGGCAGACCCGGGGAACTGAAACATCTCAGTACCCGGAGGAAGAGAAAGCAAATGCGATTTCCTGAGTAGTGGCGAGCGAAAGGGAAACAGCCCAAACCAAAGAGCTTGCTCTTTGGGGTTGTAGGACACTCCACATGGAGTCAGAAATGCACGTTTCAGGCGAACGACCTGGAAGGGTCGGCCAAAGAAGGCAAACGCCCTGTAGCCGACGGAACGTGCACTCCGGAGTGGATCCTGAGTACGGCGGGACACGAGAAACCCCGTCGGAATCCGGGAGGACCGTCTCCCAAGGCTAAATACTCCCCAGTGACCGATAGTGAACCAGTACCGTGAGGGAAAGGTGAAAAGCACCCCGGAAGGGGAGTGAAAGAGATCCTGAAACCGTGTGCTTACAAGTAGTTGGAGCCCCCTTCGGGGGGTGACAGCGTACCTTTTGTAGAATGGACCGGCGAGTGACGATTCTAAGCAAGGTTAAGCTGAAGAGGCGGAGCCGCAGCGAAAGCGAGTCTGAATAGGGCGAATGAGTTTAGGGTTGTCGACCCGAAACCGTGTGATCTACCCATGTCCAGGGTGAAGTTCAGGTAACACTGAATGGAGGCCCGAACCCACGCATGTTGAAAAATGCGGGGATGAGGTGTGGGTAGGGGTGAAATGCCAATCGAACACGGAGATAGCTGGTTCTCCCCGAAATAGCTTTAGGGCTAGCCTCGGATGAGTGAGACTTGGAGGTAGAGCACTGATTGAATAAGGGGTCCCCACAGGATTACCGAGTTCAGTCAAACTCCGAATGCCAAGCCCTTACGTCCGGGAGTCAGACGGCGAGTGATAAGATCCGTCGTCGAAAGGGAAACAGCCCAGACCGCCGACTAAGGTCCCTAAGTTTGTGCTAAGTGGGAAAGGATGTGACGTTGCCCAGACAACCAGGATGTTGGCTCAGAAGCAGCCACCATTTAAAGAGTGCGTAATAGCTCACTGGTCGAGTGGCGTCGCGCCGAAAATGTAACGGGGCTAAGCACAGCACCGAAGTCGCGGATGACCGTAAGGTCATGGTAGGGGAGCGTTCCAAGGGCATTGAAGATGTGCCGTGAGGCATGTTGGAGCGTTTGGAAGTGAGAATGCCGGTATGAGTAACGAAAAGAGAAGTGAGAATCTTCTCCGTCGAAAGCCTAAGGGTTCCTGAGGAAGGTTCGTCCGCTCAGGGTTAGTCGGGGCCTAAGCCGAGGCCGAAAGGCGTAGGCGATGGACAACAGGTTGATATTCCTGTACCAGCGTTTCACGTTTGAGTGATGGGGGGACGCAGGAAGGTAAGGCGAGCGCACGGATGGAAGTGTGCGTTCAAGCCGCGAGGCCGGCAGCGAGGCAAATCCCGCTGCTATCCGCCAAACGGTGATGAGGAGGGAACTTAAGTACCGAAGCGCCTGATCCTACACTGCCAAGAAAAGCCTCTAGCGAGTGAAACGGTGCCCGTACCCAAACCGACACAGGTGGGCAAGAAGAGAATTCTAAGACGCTCGGGAGAACTCTCGTTAAGGAACTCGGCAAAATCACCCCGTAACTTCGGGAGAAGGGGTGCTCGTCGGACCTACGGGTCCGATGAGCCGCAGTGAAAAGATCCAAGCGACTGTTTACCAAAAACACAGGTTTCTGCTAAACCGTAAGGTGATGTATAGGGGCTGACACCTGCCCGGTGCTGGAAGGTTAAAAGGAGAGGTTATCCTTCGGGAGAAGCTTTGAATTGAAGCCCCAGTAAACGGCGGCCGTAACTATAACGGTCCTAAGGTAGCGAAATTCCTTGTCGGGTAAGTTCCGACCCGCACGAAAGGTGTAACGATTTGGATACTGTCTCAACGAGAGACCCGGTGAAATTATAGTACCTGTGAAGATGCAGGTTACCCGCGACAGGACGGAAAGACCCCATGGAGCTTTACTGCAGCTTGATATTGGATGTGGGTATCGTTTGTACAGGATAGGCAGGAGCCTTGGAAACCGGACCGCTAGGTTCGGTGGAGGCATCGGTGGGATACTGCCCTGACGATATCGACATTCTAACCCTGAACCGTGATCCGGTTCGGAGACAGTGTCAGGCGGGCAGTTTGACTGGGGCGGTCGCCTCCTAAAAGGTAACGGAGGCGCCCAAAGGTTCCCTCAGAATGGTTGGAAATCATTCGCAGAGTGTAAAGGCACAAGGGAGCTTGACTGCGAGACCTACAAGTCGAGCAGGGACGAAAGTCGGGCTTAGTGATCCGGTGGCACCGCATGGAAGGGCCATCGCTCAACGGATAAAAGCTACCCTGGGGATAACAGGCTTATCTCCCCCAAGAGTTCACATCGACGGGGAGGTTTGGCACCTCGATGTCGGCTCATCGCATCCTGGGGCTGAAGTAGGTCCCAAGGGTTGGGCTGTTCGCCCATTAAAGCGGTACGCGAGCTGGGTTCAGAACGTCGTGAGACAGTTCGGTCCCTATCCGTCGCGGGCGTAGGAAATTTGAGAAGAGCTGTCCTTAGTACGAGAGGACCGGGATGGACACACCGCTGGTGTACCAGTTGTTCCGCCAGGAGCATACGCTGGGTAGCTATGTGTGGACGGGATAAGTGCTGAAAGCATCTAAGCATGAAGCCCCCTTCAAGATGAGATTTCCCATGATTTTAAATCAGTAAGACCCCTTAGAGATGATGAGGTTGATAGGTCTGAAGTGGAAGCACCGTGAGGTGTGCAGCGGACAGATACTAATCGGTCGAGGGCTTAACCCAGAATACCTTGGATTCACTTGTTTTGTTTCGATTGCTTTCGTTACCGGTTTTGAAGGCTCATGCGAGCCGGAAGTCTGGCGGTCATAGCGAAGAGGTCACACCCGTTCCCATCCCGAACACGGTCGTTAAGCTCTTCTGTGCCGATGGTAATTGGGGGCTGTCCCCCTGTGAGAGTAGGTCACTGCCAGGCA
>NZ_JANFOJ010000039.1 GCF_024385605.1 Sporolactobacillus sp. STSJ-5
TGTAACCGTCAAGTAGTTTTGAACACTTTTTGCTAATTAATTTTGAACACTTTTCTCTTTGAAAATTGTACTTCGGTGTTTAATTCTATAGCTGTCTTCGTTTAGGTGAATGACTTCTACTCTATGGAGAATTCTGTCTAATATAGCTGTTGTGATCCCCTGATCGCCCATTAATTCTCCCCATTGTTTCGGCCCTTTGTTCGATGTCAGGATGACCGAACTTCGTTCGTATAGATGGTTAATCAGGTGAAAAAACAAGTTGGCTTCTCGCTGATCCATTGCTAGATACATCAGGTCATCAATGATGACAAGGTCCGATTCCCGTAGCCTTTTCAGCTGCGTTTTGGATTTAGATAGGTACTCCTCTGTCTTGAGCAGATGGACGAGCTCCCCCATGGTGATAAAGCTTACCTTGAAGCCTTTGTAGATAGCCTCAAGACCAAGACCAATCGCAATATGGGTTTTACCCACTCCTGGCGGGCCAAGAAGAATCAGGTTATATTGTTGTTCTAGCCAATTCAATTCCCTTAACTGGTTGATCTGCCGACTGCTAATGGATTGTTGTTCGTCTATGCGAAATTCATCCAGTGTCTTTTGATAAGGGAACTTGGCCCACTTCAATCTTCTTTCTACATTTTTTTCTTCTCTCCGCTTTAATTCGAAAGTTAAAAGTTCCTCTAGTAATTCTTGATAGGTCCAAGAAGATTGTTCGGCTTTTCGCAAGAGATGCGGTAGCCCATTGGCTGTCTCCGCCATCCGAAGATGGCGGAAGTGCTCTTGTATCTCTTTGACTGTACTGTTCATTGCCCCATGCCTCCGAGTATCTGGATATAATCGTCCATTTCTCTCACCGTTGCAGCAACTTGGCGTGTTCGTGCGACACGATCATTTTGTGATCCCTGAGTTTGGCACGATGCTTGTACGACTTTTGTTTCTTTTTGGCGAGCCAGATGTTGGGAAACATCTCGAAGATCGTTGGCACTCCAGAGTTGGTCTTTTATACAGATAGTCAAGGCTTGTTCCATTTCCTGACGGAAATGATGAAGGGCATACTGGATGATTTGAAGCTGATCACGGACATATCTCGGATACCGCTTACTCAATTCTTGAATGAATAATGCCGCTTGATCGCCATCATTGAATTGACGGATAATCGTCTCCTTATAGGCTTGAATTCCTTTTGAGCGATCACGAGCATGTTGCCTGTTTTTGATGAGCTCGCCTTTTCCTGTGCTTAGGATGTGCCGAGCAAGGACTTCACCTTGTGATTGCTTTTTGATGATCAATTCACTTTCTTTGAGTTCAATGAAAACTTTATTATCACCATTTCGACGATACGTTCCCAAGGGCACGGAATAACGATTGGATTTATATTTGATGACATTGTCTGGACAGACAGTTCTTGTTATACTGGAACTATAGTCGCTCTCAATGGAGAGCAGCGGAGAGACTGGTTTCAAGTGTTGCTTTTCGAGGGCGTGCACTTCAGCCGGTCTCTTTTTTGTTGTATTGTGTACATTATAATTCCCTGTCCGTTCTAACCAAGCGATGCCTTTTTCATTCCATGTATCGATGTTCGTAAAGACCCTGTTCTTGGCAAAATTATACTTAACATACTTGACAACATTTTCTATTTTCCCTTTACTTTGGGGATCTGCTTTTCGACATAGATGTAAACGAAATTTACGTTGTTCTTTATAAGCCTGAAATTCACCGGTCAGAATAACGTCACCCGCATTTTCACTGACCGTGATTAAGTGATCTTGGTCATAAACCAATTCCTCCGGCATGCCCCCGAAATAAGCAAAGGCATTTTCATGGCATCGAATCGTATCTTTTGTGGTGAAAGGTCTTCCCAGCCATTCCACATATTTATATCGAGAATGAGACAGAACGAATGTGATAAAGTAGAGCTTCACCTCCTTGTTCAGTACGTTTTTAAGCGTTATTTCTCCCCAGTCCACCTGAACCTGATATCCCATTGGAAGTTCATCAACCGCTTCATGACTACGAGCATGTATCTCTTTTGAGATATGGTAGATTTCCCTCAGATCTTTGACGAATAATCGAATGGTGCTCCCTCCAATGGTTAGACCCGGATGTTTTTCCTTCAACCAATCCTCAATTTGGGCGGAAGAAAGGTCGGGATGTTCTTTTAACCAACTTATCATTTGATCCCGATAGGGATCGAGCTTCTTCCTCCTTTGACTAAGAGAATTCGCCCAATCACTGGCTTCCTCAAAAGACATTTTCAAAAACTTATAAACAGTATTTCTTGAAATACCCAGTTTTTTGGCGATTTTCGCCACTTTGAATCCTTGTTCACTCAATTGATGAACCTGTACATACAAGAGTAATTTTTCCACCTTTCGAATCCTCCAGACAAATCATGTTGAAAAACTATCATAACTTATCTGGATTACTATTTAGCGAAAAGTGTTCATTTCTATTTAGCAGAATCTGTTGATTTTAGTTTAGCAGTTACA
>NZ_JANFOJ010000004.1 GCF_024385605.1 Sporolactobacillus sp. STSJ-5
CAAAAAATCCCCTTTGAATTATAGATATTCATCCATAATTCAGAGAGGATTCAGAGAACTTGTGACTTACAATTACAGTCCATTAATTGTGTAATACCAAATATTCTTGTCTACCGCACCGACAACACCGCTCGATGATCCGCTGCTCGTATACTGCCAGATATCAACATTAAAGTTGGCACCCGGTCCTTGCTGCGTCTCCGTACCACGATAACGTGCGAGCCATACCAAGAATTTCGGCTGCTGAGGCTGCGCAGCGACAACACCTGGTAAATCAATTGCATTATTATAGAACGAGAGGTTTGAATAGATTCCCAGTTGGTTAAATCCGTTCTTTCTCATCTGATCGATAAATGCAAGCACATTGTTCGTCAGCGTCGGTTTGTCAACATTGTTTTTAGTCTCGACATCAATAAAGAGATAATGAATGGAAACGCCTTGCGCATTTGCCGCGTGAATCTGATTTGAGAAAACATTGGCTTCGTTTCTGGAGCCGGCTTCATCAGATCCGCGGAAGAAATGATAGGCATTGACAGTCAATCCTGCATTTTTTGCTCCAACGGCGTTGTTGACAAATGTGCTGTCCGTACCGCCGCCTTCCGATGCCTTTGCAATGATAAAGCTGTTTCCATCTTGTTTAATCGCATTGAAGTCAATATTTCCTTTACCGGCATCATTTTGATAATGTGAAATATCCAGACCAAACTGAGAACCGTTGGTTACCGGCGGGTCAGTCGGCTGGTTGCTCGAAGCTGCGGGCTGTGTAGTAGTCAGGTATTTTCCTTGAACATAGCCGGTAATATTGCCAAATTTAACTTGGGCATATTTATTTCCTTTGCCCGTGACTGTCACACGATTATTGACCATCATGACCAATCGCGTCGTAAACTTAGCACTCGCATTATCACGAATTTTCAACGTGTTTGATGTGACATAAGCATTATACGCTTGGAATGGTTGCGAGTTTAAATGAATGTTTTGCACGTAACCGATCGTGCCGCCAAAATTAACGAGCGCATATTTATTGCCTTTGCCGATAACAGAGAGTTTATCGCCCATCGCCAACGTGCGGCGAATTGAGTAATGAACACTCGCATGGTCACGTACCTTTAATGTGTAGGAAGTCACATACGCATCAATCGGTTGGAATTTGCTCTGATTCAGATGGATGTTCTGAACATAACCGGTTGTGCCGCCGTAGTTGACTAGTGCATACTTCTTACCTTTGCCGATAACCTTAACCTTGTTCGTCATAGCCAAAGTACGCTTGGTCGAAAAATGAACGCTTGCTTTACTGCGCATTTTCAGTGTGTAAGAGGTTACATAAGCACTGTAAGACTTATATTTACTGCGGCTTAAATGCTGCGTTTGAACGTAGCCGGTTGTACTGCCGTACTTAATCCGGGAATATTTCCCTGATCGGCTCGTCACCGTGACTTTATTCCCCATGTTCAATGTGCGTAATGTGCGATAATGAGTACTTGCCTTACTGCGGACTTTCAATGTGTAAGAAGTGACGTAGGAACTGTACGAAGAGCTTGCCTGCGCGGTACCACCTGTAAAGCTTAGTGACAACGCAACCAAAGCCATTGCCAAAAGACCCGAAACCAAATGCCTTGCTTGTAGCTTCACTTTTCACTCTCCCTTTTTGTTGTTAGAACCTCCCATGGCTCAACTCATTGTTACAAAGCTGGAACACTATGTACTCTATAAAAATAGCACTTTTCTAGTAGAGTGTACATAGAGCCAAACACCTAGATGAAAAATTCGACAAAGTTTGCAAGAGAAAGAATTTCCTGTTCAAAGAAAAATGTAGATTGACAGCAACGCCATTGAAAAACGACAATTTTAGAATGATTAATAGTCTCACGGTTTGATACCTGAAAATAGGCTGACTGTTCGGATTCAAAGATTGAGTCAGTGGAAATCTCCTCTCGCTCAATCTTTTTTACTCAATTAAATGAAAAGGTCACGACTATATTCGCAAAGACGTAACTCGTTTATATGGAGACGATACAAAAATCATTTTTCAGTTAGGTAATAAGTTCTATTGCTAGTATTTCCTGTATAATTTGGATGCATCGTTTGGAGTAAATATTTCGATGTTGAGGTGGATTCAAGTTGAAGAAATTGTTTACAATCCTGAGTCGTAATTTTTGGACCCATAAGCAATCGGTAGTCCTGTAGCGCCTGAAAATAAGCTTTCGGTGCTGTTTGTCGACAACTGGGACACTTCCAATTTCGGTGAAGTCGAATCATCGGAATGTAATCACAATGAGGACACCGCACACCCTTGATCAAATCCACGCAACTCACAGTTCCGTCCCTAATAAGATCCAGCGTTTTGGGATGGTGACCCTTTATAAGTTCCTTTGAAACGGATTTGAGCATCTTTGACGAAATAACTCTTGAGTTCAATTGATTATTTATAGCTATCGTTTTTTTCTTCAATTGCGAGCTGCGGATCACTTTTTGATCTTCATGATTTATTGCATTTATAAATCGGATAAACGTGGAGGGACTAGCAAAAACAACGATATCTTCAACCGGCATGCCCGGCAGGTAGCCACAGTGTTCAGCAAGCCAATCCTGCAACTGTTTTTTCAACATTTCCGATTGAACCGTTGGGTCTTGAAATATCTCTCTTTTATTATTGAGCAATCGAGTAAGAATATGGGCTAGAAAATCAAGCGTCAACGTTCCTGCGATATTTTTGACTTCCAGTACTAAAATGAATTTTGCCGTGAGGATTAGATAATCGATTTGAAAATAGTGGACACCATTGAATAAGCGGAGATCGTGAAAAATAAGATATTCTTTATCAGGGAGCGATGCAAGTAAGGGTTCCAGCATTTGTTCACCCCTAAATCCGGTCCAATACTTTTTAAATTGTGATTCAAGATTATGTCTAAGCTGGCTTGGCGGCAGCCTTCGCACGTACGCTTGATACTGCTCAATATAAACTGGGACTTCCACAGTTTTGAGAAACATTCATCGACTTCCTTTCTGATTATGATTCAATAAATAAATTCGACTTATTAATCAAAATCACCTGCATGGAATGAAAAAAGTTTATATTGGATTTTACCAATGTGCAATAATTAGCTAAAGGTTCAATAGGTTAACGAATTTTTTAACAGGTCAGCATGAACTTCAACAGGTTAGCCAAATCTTCAACAGGTCTGCCGGATCTTCAACAGGTTAGCCAAATCTTCAACAGGTCTACCGGATCTTCAACAGGTCTGCCGGATCTTCAACAGGTTAGCCAAATCTTCAACAGGTTAGCCAAATCTTCAACAGGTCTGCCGGATCTTCAACAGGTCAGCATGAACTTCAACAGGTCAGCCAAATCTTCAGCAGGTCTGCCAGATCTTCAACAGGTTAGCCATATCTTCAACAGGTCAGCATGAACTTCAACAGGTCTGCCGGATCTTCAACAGGTTAGCCAAATCTTCAACAGGTCTGCCGGATCTTCAACAGGTTAGCCATATCTTCAACAGGTTAGCCAAATCTTCAACAGATCTGCCGGATCTTCGGTTGTTCACTGTTCACCTGTGCGAGCGAATTTTCCTCTCAGCTCTAAATTTCTTATTTATCTAAAAAAGCGCATATCCACAATTGGACATGCGCTTTTTTATTGATTCCATTTCTGTCATCCCCGTCCCTCATTCAGCGGTCGAATCGGATTGGTGTCAAACCGTACCACTTGAGCACTCTTCAGCCGTTGATAATCTTCTTCAGATATCAAGTCGAGTGCATGTATCTCTTCATCTGTAACCGGAGTCGGGTACGTTCTTCGATTTCGCCAGCCAAAGCGACTTTTATTATAGTCGCGCCAGAAGCACATCAGGAACAGAAAAATGCTCCATACGATTACGGCTGCGTACATAAATAAACGTAGAGAATGGTCACTGATCTGCAGCATGGCCTTGATTTGATCCAAGGTTGTCCATCGTACATGGAGTACCGCACTCGATAACATCAAAAACATCAGCACTCCATATAACCAAAGAACGGTGGTCAATATGAATGTGCCAATAAGCTTCCATACCGCAGATTTGTGTTCAATGATTAAAGAGGCTTGTTTGTACCCCGGTCCGGACTTGCCCATAC
This sequence comes from Sporolactobacillus sp. STSJ-5, assembly GCF_024385605.1. Lineage (GTDB taxonomy): Bacteria > Bacillota > Bacilli > Bacillales > Sporolactobacillaceae > Sporolactobacillus. The sequence continues at coordinate 4,114 of NZ_JANFOJ010000004.1, forward strand.
CGCATACCCTCCTCTCAATCGTGCACGAACAGCCTTTGGAAAGGCAACAATGACAACAAGTGTGCTTAACATCCAATAGAAGATCGGATACCAGCACGCAACGAGAAGATAACGACGCACATCGTCATGCTTTGAATCGATTAGTGTGGCAGTAAGCAGTTGAAGAAAGCTCATCGCCACGAGGACAAATGAAGCGTACGACAGCCAAATCACGTGTTCTTGCCACGATTGCGCTGTAAACTGTTTCCAAATCATCAAGACAAGCCAGGAAAAGGACCAGAAAACACTCGCACATTGCTCCACATAAATCGGCCAGAGCCGCCGCTGCTTCCAGTCCAGAAAAATAGAACCGTGTCTCAGCAGAACCTCTTCTCCACCTTGTGCCCAGCGCAAACGCTGCTTCCAAATTCCACGAATCGTTTCCGGAACAAGCATCCAGCACAGCGCCCTTGGTTCATAGCGAATATCCCAGAAACGACGCTGAAGCTTCCATGAAACAGCGATATCCTCCGTGATCATATCACGATCCCACAGTCCGACATCAACCAGCGCTTTTTTACGAAAAGCAACGACAACACCTGATACAGTCATCACCTTGCCGATCATCCGCTGTGTTCGTTTGATGGAACCAACAATGGAGGCATATTCAACAATCTGCAGCTTGCTGAGCAGAGTGCTCCGATTGCGTACGCGCGGATTGCCGGTTACTGCACCGACACGTTCGCCTTTGTGTAAAAATTGATAGACGAGATAGTAAGCAGCATCCGAGTCCAAAATGGCATCCGCATCAACACAAATGAGGTATTCCGCGTTTGCCGCGTGGCAAGCAAGGTGCAAACTATTAGCCTTGCCGCAGTTTTCCGCACAGTTAATCACACGCAACGCTTTGTATTGGCGTGCCAAATGTTCCAGCACCTCTGCTGTCCCGTCTGTGCTGCCGTCATTTATAGCAATAATTTCTTTTTTTGGATAAGGCATTTCTGACAAATGCCGGATCGTTTCACTAATCGTGGATTTCTCGTTATAACAGGGCACTACGAAACTCACCATTGGCCAATTGATTGATTCAAAATCCACCGATTCATGACGTTCCCGATATAGATAAAATAAAAGCGCTCCTGCCATCCAGAATAAAGACATAATAAATGGATAAAAAAAGACAAATCGAGAGAACATCCCAACGCTAAAATGTATGAATTCCATTTCCATCTCTCGTTTCATAAAAATAGTTCAATGACACATCGAATGTTGACTCTTTACCTTTCGCAAAGCACCATGAGTTTTTGGTTTACATAATAGTATGCTCATCCTCTGATCACCACAGAAACCCGATCACAGCAGCCTTTTGCACTGGAATTTTTCCATAAACTGTCTGTCTTGATCCGTGCATCTATGACAAAAACGGCTAAAGCAATCCATTTACAAAAAAAAGCAGACATCCTTTAAATAGATGACTGTTCTCAACGCATGTGCCAAGCCTTCTTTACATAACATTTAGATTTATTGTATTTGATGGTTTTTGATTTTTGCTTAATCGCTGCACGAGTTGTTCCAAAGTCGTTTTCCGTGCATCATAAAAGGAGTCTTCGGAGATAAATGCGGAATGCGGGGTAATAATCGTATTTTCTAAAGTAAATAAAGGACTGCTTTCCGCCTCTTCATCTTCAATGACATCAACAGCCGCGGCTCTTATTTCACCTTCCGTTAAAGCTTTGGCCAACGCTGCCTCATCAACAACCTTTCCGCGTGCCGTATTAATTAAAAAAGCATCCTTTTTCATCAGCTTCAATTCTCGCAAAGAAATGAGATGTGTGGTCGTGGAAATGAGCGGGCAATGCAGTGACAAGATATCCGACTGCGTGAGTAGTTCTTCAAAGGTATCCGTCTTTTTTGCACCATATTCTTCCAAAAAAGCTTTCGTTTTTGTTGGTGCGTAGACCAGTATCTTAACGTTGAGTGCATGAAGCATGGGCATCATTGCTTTGGGAATGCTTCCGAAAAAATAGAGTCCAACGGTTTTCCCAGTCAATCGATGTGTCTTGTATCCGTATAACGGATCCCACTTCCCGTCGCGCACCGTCCGATCGAGCAGTGTGATTTTCCGGGTCAGGTCAATCATCAAGCCGATCGTATGGAGTGCCACTTCCTCCGAACAGAAACCCGGACAATTCGTCACACAGACTCCATGATTAGTTGCAGCTTCAACATCCACATTATCGACGCCGATCGCTTGAAGTGCTATTATTTTCAAATTCGGCAATTGCTCCATAATTTCCCGGGTAATTTGCTGATATTCGACAACAACTCCATCAACCTCCTTCGCATAATCAACGAAGGATCGAACACTGTCATAATCCTTGATTTCAATTAATTCAAGATTCTCAATGCCCCACGTGTTCAGCAAATCGCGTTCATAATCCAGATTATCATCAATGTTGTAATAAAGGACTTTCCTCTTTGCCATGACCTCAGTCCTTTCTTACTTGATTTTCCATTTGATTTAATACAGAATCAATAATCGCAATCCCTTGATCGATTTCATCGAAGGTCACATTCAACGGTGTGGCAAAGCGCATTCCATTATGGTGAACGCCGCAGGAAAGTGTTAGTAATTTATTTTCCAGACAGCCTGACCTGACTGCTTCCAATAAATCTCCTGCGGGACTGCCATCCGGATGAGAAAATTCAATGGCTAACATCAATCCAAGTCCTCGAACATCGGAAATGCAGCTGTACTTCTTCTGCAGTTCCACTAATTTGCTTTTCAAATACGCGCCGACCTGATTCACATGCTCGAGCAGATGGGATCGCTCGAACTCATCCAATACCGCCAAAGCCGCCGCCGAACAAATCGGATTCCCGCCAAAAGTAGTGCCATGCATTCCCGGATACCATTCTTCCATAATCGTCGGCGTTGAAATCACCGCACTCATCGGCAGCCCGCCGGCAATCGCTTTACCCACCGTCATAATGTCGGGCACCACATCAAAATGACTGCTCGCAAACATTCTCCCCGTCCGTCCGTAACCCGATTGAATCTCATCCATAATCAGCAAAATACCATACTGATCACAGCGCTCACGAATTCCCTGAACAAATGCTTTCGAAGGAACAACATAGCCTCCTTCGCCTTGAACAGGTTCCATAATAATTGCCGCTACCTGATCAGGCGCCACGAGATTTTCAAAAAGTCGATCCAGTTCGTTCAAACAAAACTCTGTTCTCTGCTTCTCATTGAATCCCTTTGGACATAGATCCTTCGAGGGATACACCGTAAAATATACTGAACCAACCAAAGGCTCATAATACTTGCGATAGTTTGCGTTTGAACCCGTCACGGATAACGCCCCGAAGGTCCTTCCGTGAAAAGAGCCTTGAAACGCAATGATCGCCGGTCTTTTTGTATAAACCTTGGCCAGCTTCAGTGCGCCGTCCACTGCCTCCGCTCCTCCATTGGAGAAAAAAGCAGAATTCAGCTCACCCGGAGTCACCCCGGCCAACCGTTTTGCAAGCTCAAGCGTTGTCGGATAATTGACCACATTGAACGACGCCGTAATCAGCTTCTCCGCCTGCGCTTTAATGGCCTCAACAACCTTCGGATGACAATGTCCCAGCGCGTTGACCGCAATACCTTGAACGAAATCCAGATACCGATCACCTTTATTGTCAGTCAAATAGCAGCCCTTACCGCTGATTGCAATCAAGTCCGTTGCCTTCGCAAGTGCCGGACTCAAATAGGGCTGATAATCCTCGAACTTCATGCAAATCCCCCCAAGTGGGACTAAGTAATAGACCCATTGACGACCAATCCCGTTTTATATAGCGTATTTGAGGTTTAGGAGAATATGCTGGGTTTTATAAAAAGCTAATACTTGATTGAATGTAAAAAAAATAAATCCATTTCCAAAATACTAGAAAAGTCATGAAAGCGCACACAAATACAACAATATTATTGGGCACAATCCCATGCCAAAATTAAAACGTTTGCATTATTATTGACTCATAGTAAATAAAGGGGTGACAACAATGGCTGAACTGCAGCTTAAACATATGTACAAAATCTATGAAAATAATGTTGCAGCTGTATCTGATTTTAATCTTGAGATTGCTGATGAGGAATTTATCGTCTTTGTCGGTCCTTCTGGATGCGGAAAATCCACGACCTTACGAATGATTGCTGGACTTGAAGAAATCTCTAAGGGTGAATTGTACATCAACGGGAAAAAGATGAATGATGTTGTACCTAAAGATCGTGACATCGCTATGGTTTTTCAAAATTATGCCCTCTACCCACACATGACCGTATTTGACAATATGGCATTCGGTCTGAAATTGCGCAAAATTCCAAAGTCCGATATAAAAAAGAGCGTTGAACATGCAGCTGAAATTCTAGGAATTAAGGATTATCTGGAAAGAAAACCTAAAGCGCTTTCTGGAGGTCAACGCCAGCGTGTCGCTCTAGGACGAGCCATTGTGCGTAATGCAAGAGTGTTCTTGATGGATGAACCCTTATCAAACCTTGACGCAAAGCTCCGCGTCCAAATGCGTTCGGAGATCAGTAAACTTCATAACGATTTAAAAGCAACAATGATCTATGTGACCCATGATCAGACAGAAGCTATGACAATGGCAACTCGAATTGTCATTATGAAAGATGGGGTTATTCAGCAAGTGGGAAGTCCGAAAGAAGTATATGATCATCCAATTAATCTGTTTGTAGGTGGATTTATCGGATCTCCGCCAATGAACTTCTTTCACGGAAAGTTGGAGGGTACACATTTTGTCGGTGAAGAGATCAATATTGAAATCCCAGAAGGTAAATTAAAGGTTTTGCGTCGACAAGGTTACGCAGATAAACCGGTGATTCTGGGCATTCGTCCTGAAGATATTCATGATGAGCCATTGTTTATTGATGAAAATACTTCTAGTGTGGTTCAAGCTAAAATTATTATTGCCGAATTAACGGGAGCCGAATTCATGCTTCATGCACAAGTAGGCAAACACACCTTTATCGCTCGTGTTGATGCACGGACTGAGTATAGGAATGGAGAAAATGTAACACTGGCTTTAAATACGAATAAAATTCATTTTTTTAATCCGGAAAATGAGCAGTCTTTGACATTCGAAGACTAACGGCGAATAATTAAAAAAAGTGATCTCCGCATATTCAAACTCCCCTTGGACAGTCATGATACAGACTGCAACAAGGGGAGTTGTTTTATAAAAAGAAACTCACAGATCCGTTAGAGCGTGGATAAATACGCCAATGTAAGCCCGTCCATTTCTTTTAAAGATATACCAGTAATTTCGTAAAACTTATCAATATGATACCGAAGTGTATTTCTGTGCATAAACAACTTTTTCGCCGCAATGCTGACATTCCCCTGATTTTCCCATAGCACCCGAATAAGAGACAACCATCTTGCATCTTCTCGGATGATATGCTTTATTTCCATAAGAATGGTGCAATCTTGAACCATGGGTTTTATCAAATCGAAAAATTCAGACTGGACGCTTGTTGCCTTTTTGCTCCTCACCATTTTTCGATCGAAAAGTACGCATTCTTTCTGGTATGCCGGATATAGCATCGGTGATAGAGAATAGCGGAGACCAATGAGAAAACGGCAGTTAGTCGAGAAGTCATTTTCAAGCGTATTCGCAATCGATTCTAACATGTTCCCTGTGATCGTCATGCTTTTCTCAATAATGATACCTCTCATTGAAGAGAGGTAAATAAAGGAAGAATCCGCATCGAAAAAGCTTTCAAACGCTCTGCGCCACTCAAAAATCATTTCATGAGACAATGAATTTGTAAGTTGAAAATGGATGATTCGAATTCTGATTGATCGATCTTCATCTGCTTGTTTCCCATTTATTAACAAATCATACCAAAATTGAGCATCCGGACCAAATGAAGGCGGGTATTCTTGATTCAAAAGCGTCTTGAGCAAATAAATTTCATGATCGGAAAGGTTTCCCGAAGGAATGCCAATATAATAGGGCTCTTCATAGAAGTAAAGCATGTTTAATTCTGCCTTGAAAGGATTCTTGTCAACAACGGATCTAGGATAATTAATTAAGAGTTTTTGCAGATTCAAACGCTCACTTCCCTAGTGCTTCTTTAAACCGCCAATCAACGTTCCATGTTATCCATCCAATCCAGCGCCGTCACAATCTCCTCATCCCAAAGATCCCAGCTGTGACCGCCATCCCGTTCTTTAAACAAATATGGCATGGGCAATTTTTCAATATGTTTTTTAAATGCCAGATTATCTGAATAAAACGGATCTTCCCGTCCACAAATCTGTAAGAAAGATGTATTGTTCATACATGGCTGCCCATGATCCAGAAGATAGTACAAACTATTTGGTGAAGTTTCAAAATCCTGCGGAGATCCAAAAATCAAACCAAATTCTTTCTCACGATCCTTATGTTCTTTTCTGATTCTAGTGATATCAATAGCAGGAGACAGTGCAAACACTTTAGCAAATCTTTGAGGTTCAGATAATCCCCATTTTAAGGCACCATATCCGCCCATTGATAATCCTCCGACAAACGTTCTTTCCCGTTGCAAGTCAAGACCGAAAAGAGATTCTATCGTCTCAGGAAATTCACGCGTCAAAAATGTCCAATAGTTCCCGCCATGCTTCATATCTGTATAGTAACTCCGATGTACATTGGGCATAAATACTGCAAGATTCCGATTCTCAACATAACGAATAATTGATGAACATTGAATCCAAGACTTGTCATTACCATAAAGACCATGTAGCAAAAACAGTACCTTAAAATTTTTTTGGCGTTTTTGAGGTATAATTGCCTGAAAAGTTGTTTGGAACCCCAGAACCTCCGAGTCATAGTCCACAGAAAGAACTGTCATAGTCTCACCTGATTTTCTTTTTGTTTATTTCATTCCAGAAACGTTAAATCCTTGCAAAATATACTTCTGAAGTGCAAGAAAGACAATTACAATTGGAACGACCATAAATGCAGATCCTGCCATTTGCAGCGCATAATTACTTGCATGCTGACCCTTAAGCAGCGCAAGACCAACGGACAGGGTATAATACTTTTGGTCATTTGCAATGATTAATGGCCAAATAAAAGAGTTCCATCCAGCAATAAAGGTTAAAATTCCTTGTACAGCGAGCACTGGTCGAGAAACCGGCAAAATAATCTTCCAGAAGATATAGAATTCGCTGCAGCCATCAAGTCGTGCAGCTTCAATAATCTCATCAGAAATTGTGGACATAAACTGACGAAACAGAAAAATACCGAATGCACCTACCATCCCTGGAAGAGCAATACCTAACAATGTATTAGTCAAATGAGCCATATTCAACATCAAATATACTGGGATCATTGTTACCTGACCTGGAATCATCATAGTCGCCAAAACAAGATAAAACAAACTGTTTTTGCCTTTAAACTTATACTTGGCAAACCCATAGCCTGCCATCGCGTTTAGGAACAAGCCTATAAACGAGAACAAGACAATAATTATAGTATTTTTAAGATAAATAAGGAAATCCATTTGTGTAAACAAATTTATAAAATTATCTAGTGTAAACGACTTAGGCCAGACCGTCGGGGGAATTTGGAGAATTTCCATATCCGTTTTTACAGATGACAGCAACATCCAGATAAACGGCAAAACCATAAAGAACCCGCCTACCGACAAAATAATTAAAACGATCAATTTTGATAGTTTTTTGTGTTGAATGGATTCATTCATTTCTACACCTCCGTTACATCTGATTATCCTGTTGTTTATGCTGTCCGCGGAACTGAATCAGCGTGACAAGAATAATAATGACAAACAATACCATAGAACCAGCAGCCGCATATCCGAATTTGCTAAATTGAAAGCCATTTTGATAAATAAATAGTGCGATCGAATTTGTACTATTCAGTGGGCCACCACTAGTCATGACAAAAGGTTCTTCAAAAAATTGCAGCCAGCCAATCAAGGTCGTCACCGTAACAAAGAAGGTCGCAAACCGTAACATCGGAATCGTTATCTTAATCAGCCTCTGCCAACTATTTGCACCGTCAATCTGAGCTGCTTCATAATATGCTTTTGGAATACCTTGAAGCGCTGCCAGAAAAATCAACATATCGACCCCAATTGCTCGCCACAATGCCAAAATGATTAATGAAATTTTTGCGATAATCGGATCCTGCAACCAAGGAACCGGACCAAGGTGAACGAAATGCAGAATAAAATTCAACAGTCCAAACTGAGGGTTATAAAGATAATTCCAGACAACCGCAACAGCCACAACGTTCGTAATAGAAGGCGCATAAAAGATCAAACGAAACAATCTGAAAACCCAGCTATTACCAAAATTAATCAATAGTGCAATTCCCATTGAACAAGCAATAACAAGTGGTACGCCAATGACTACATAAAAAATACTGTTTCCAATTGATTGCAGGAAAGTTGGATCTTTAAATAGATTCTCATAGTTTTCGATCCCGATGAAATGAATTTTTGACCAATCTGCAAGACCTGTAATGTTAATATCTGTAAAACTAATCATCAAGGAAATGATGATTGGAATTAAAGAAAAAAACAGCAACAAAATTAATGCAGGTGTGATGTGAACCCCAAAAGTTGGACATAGTTTTAAGCTACTTGCTCGGTGTTTGAAATCCGATATTCAATCGGACTTTGACCACCGAGTTTTTCTTTGATCCTAGATTCATTATAGTACTTAATCCACACACGCATGGCAGTTTCTAGCTCTTTGCGTGTCTGATAGTGGTGTGAGGCTACTGTCTCAGCTTTCATGAGGTGGAAGAAGCTCTCCATCTGGGCATTGTCCAAGCAAGTCGCCTTTCGGGACATACTCTGACAAACATGATGCGATTTAAGTTCCTTGCGCCAAAGGCAATTTTGGTACTGAAAGCCCTGATCTGTATGAACGTACGTGCGATAATGATGTTCCGGTAGGCGTTCGAGAGCCTCATGAAGCGGTTTTAACGCAAAGGCTACTGTTGGATGATCACTAATATTAGAAGCTAAAATCTCATCAGAATAAAGATCCATAACGGGTTCGAGATAAAGACGCTCGTTGATTGTTTGATGCCCCCAACGAAATTCGGAAACGTCAGAGACAAGCTTTTGGTAGGGTCGATCCGTCATGAACCGACGGTTCAAATGATTCTTAGCGACTTTGCCAACCGTCCCTTTATAGGAGTTATACTTACGAATCCTTTTGGTATAGACCGTTGACTGAAGTCCTTCCATTCTCATGATGCGCTGGACCTTTTGTGATTCACTTTTAAATGACAGCGTCGTAGAGTCAGGACCACGCGACGATAGCCATAAGCTGGGTGCTTCTGTTTGACCGCTTTAATTTCAGAGATCATAGGGTCATCAGTATCCCTTTGCTGGCGCTGTTTCTGATAGTAATAGTCACTCTTAGGCAACGGCACTACCTGTAGAATATGAGTCAGAGAGTGGTTGCGCCTTAGTTCAGTAACTACTTGCGTTTGTTCCGCTCGCGTTGCTCTCTCTGACGAACTAAGGCATCTAATTTTTTTAAGTATTCATTCTCAATTCGCAGAAGTTCGTTTTCTAATTCAAGATCCTTAATCCGGTTCTGTTCCGGCTGATCAGCCCTATTCAATGTGTCATTCTTTTTGGCTGTACGCTTTATATGCTCATGTTTCCCCATAGGTGGACGACCTCGCTTGGTTTTTAATCCATCCACACCCATTGCTTCAAACCGTCGCTCCCATTGATAGATCGTTGACGGCGAAGACATTTTGAAATGAAGAGCTGTTTGTTCGAGGGATGAATGGTTCTCTTTCATCCACTTTAATACGTTCAGTTTGAAAGTACAGGTATACTCCTGCCAATGATCACGATTTTTTAATCCAGCAAAACCATTGATCTGATATTAATGCACCCAATTCAAAACCGCGTGTTGTCCAGGAATATGATATTTTTGATGAAGTGAGGTGCTTCCTATACCGGCTAAGTACTCACCAATCACATTAATCTTAAATTCATTAGAATATTTGGTCATACAAAAACCCCCTAAAGTTGAATTTTATTCGTCCAACTTCAGGGGGTCAGTTCAGGTGAATGTTTTTTGTTGTGAAAATATCTTGATACATGAATTCATTTCTATAGTTGTAATTTTTTCTTTTCTGCCTCCAGCAGTTTGATTAGAATGGGGGACAAAATAATATAGAATAAAAAATTGCCGACCGCATGATACGAATCAAAAGGCAGGCCCATTATCCAATAGGCAATAAAACTTGGGACACCGGCAACCAGCACATTGAGTGACACAATGAATCCGAATAAGTAGCCGCACCCCGCAGCATAACAAGCCATAACAGGCATAGGAATTTTCGTTCGAAAACGCGATAAAAGTCCTGATAAAATGCCCACTAATCCCCAGGCTAGTACTTGCATCGCTGTAAAAAAGCCAAAGCCTAAAACAAAATCAGATCCAATTGCTGTAAGCAAAGCTACAGTAAATCCAAACCGCGCCCCAAATACCAAACCCGTAATAATAATGATCACGGTGGATGGCTGAACGTTCGGTATTGAGGTCATATAAATTCTCCCGACAATACTTAAAGCTGCTAATAATGAAATCAACGCCATTTTACGTGTGGACATTCATACCGCCTCATTCCTGATAAATCCATGCCAAGGTATCCCCATCCTGAAGTTTAAAGCTTCCTGCGGATACATTCGGTGATTTTCCGTTTACTTTATAAATCCAACCGCTTTGAGCAGATTTATCACCCGCGCTTTGTCCATTGATGCTCTTTATATAAGCAGTCGATCCGGAACCCGAATAATCAAGGTCTATATTTTTGCTGCCTGTCAACATCTGTAACGCGCGAAAAGCAGTCATGCCGTCAGTAAATGCAACAGGACCGGAAATATCCTTATTGTCATATCCTTTTATTTCTACATTGATCAACGCTTGATTGCTGCTGTCTGCAGCGTTTGAAGTACTCGAATGATTTGTATTTGAACCCGATGCTTTCGGATTTGCCTTTTGTTCCGGAGTTGAATTTGTACTGCCTGAGCTTGAACCAGAGTCTGAACTTGAGCTAGAACTCATACTTGTACTAGAACTCGAATCCGAACGAGCAGAGGTATTTAATTTTTCACTTACAGATGAAGAGCCATTATCGCTTTTTTTGTGAACTTTTTGCTTTGGAACTGATGCATGCTTAGCTTTTGATGCTCTTTCGTTTGAATGACTCGACTTAGTGGAAGATTGATCCTGCTTGTCTTCAGAGTTGGGCGTTATATGATAGGTTGTCGTTTGAAATCCATTGGCAATGAATACCGAGCCAAAGACAATAAAGCCAATGGAAATGAACAGCAGCAGAATTTTACTGATTTTCATAACGAGCACCGCCTAACCGATACCGAATGTAAAGACCAATAATGCCCAGCAAAACAAATGCACCGCCTAAATAGAGATGCAGAGGATTAAGCTCAGTTTTCTTAACAGTGGTTACGCGTTTCGGAGACTGTTTACCATCCGATTGCGTCTGATGCTTCGCTTTCGACGTTTGGGCTGATGGTGTCGACTTCGCTTCGGATTTCTTCTTTTCTGATGATGTAGGTTGAACAGTTCCTGTTGTTTTTTTAGTTGAAGGTTCGGCCCCTCTATTCTTACTGTTACGTGCGGACTGGGTCTCATGAACATGGGCAACAGCTGTTTCGACTTTTGGTGACTGTTGAGAAGAAACATTTTCCTGTGGCTGAATTGTTGTATGCCCAGTTTTCTGATTCGCTGTTGTGGTTGAAATATTTTCGGCTGCTGGATTCGCATCATTGGGCTGTTCTGCAGTTGATGAATTGGAATTCGTTGTAATGGCAGACCCTGTCTGGGAATCCGAAGAGCTAAATACATCCTTTGTCCTAAAGTTAAATAGCTGATCTCCATCACTGAAAAGGGAATAGGCGACCAAAGCTTGAATCACCTGTTCATTAGAAAAAGCATCGTCACTCTCGCTGAAGGTAGCCCATTTGTACCCGCCATTGGCTTTATACTGTTCCAGGTTAGTAACAGGATTACGACCCTCTTTATTAAACGCTCCTTCTGTAGGATCAATCCCTAACGAAGAAAGAGCAATGATGACTTGAGCCGCCGAATTGGAATTTGGCGAATAATTGACAAAGCCGCCATCCGCTTGTTCTGAGCGCTCCAAATAATTTATTGCTTTATCAATAACATCCCTTGCCCGATCTTGATCGCGTGACAAGGCAGTCAAAACCATACATGTCGTGTCCACATCAGGATCACCATTAGGATCGCCTGCCCAGCCCCATCCTCCTGAACTTGTTTGACGCTGTGCCAGTTCGTGAATGAATCGATCTGTGGTCCACAGCGCATCACTCGGGATCACATAATCGTCAGAGCTTAGTGCAGTAAGTGCATAGGTGAAATCCATTAATGATTTAATCGAAGTATCAGAATAAATGGCTTTTATAAGATCATGATTCTCGTAGTTTTCAGGATCTTGACCTAATGCCTTAACCACCAAGACCGTTTTGTCGAGATCTGTTCCCGACAATTGTTTTCCATTCACACGCTCCTTAATTGTAGTCAAATACGCTTCGCGTACATTGTCCGTCAATTTACCTGCCTTTGATAGCGCAATAACGTCCCAATCCGAATCAATTCCTGAAGCCTTGATATGATTTGCAAGGCGATCCAAATCATTACTTACGTCCTCTGATGCGAAAGCCTGCATCGGAACGAACAAAAAAGTAATACAAAACAACAAAACTGCTACTTTCAATCGCATCGTTTGTTTCTCCCATCCTCGTGAGTATTCGACTAATTGAAAAGACCTGACTTAGGATTACTCCCTTACAGTGGCGGGACCGCACAGGATTTTCACCTGTTTCCATCCAATTAGTTACAATATGAACAAAATCATTTTACTAAAGCCAACTAATAAATAATAATTGAAATTTTCTAAAAAACAAGTGCACATAATCATTAAATTTTATATGAACGACAGAAAACAATGAACGGCTCCAACTGAATATAGCAACACCTATTTTAAAAATCAAGAAAAGGAAATGTCTTCTTCAGAGTAATCGTTTTAACAAGGACTCACAATCTCACTTCATTTTATTATATCTGCACTCGACAGATCCCTTCTCCAAATTCTAACGAAATGATGCCCCTCTAGATATTAAAAGCAGTCTAATCCATGTATAACAAAGTGTATGTAACTTTTTTGTAATCGTTTTCTGATAGAATTTTCTATAGTGGATTGTTCTTCAAATAATTTAGGAGGATATATTAATGCTTCGAGACATGTACATTGTTCACTATATTGAGCATTATTCTGCATGGTATTTAAGTAAAAAAATGCTCATTAACGCTGAAAAAACAAAATACGATAAAGGCGATATTATTGTGTTTAAGGACAAAAAATACTTGGTGATTGAAGACTATACTTGTTTAAGAGTCGCTGAATTCAGCTGCACGATAAATCCATTAGTCCCCCTAATTAATTTAATTCCTAATGTTTAAAATTTCTCTTGATTGGTAATACTATAGATAGAAACAATCCATTCCCCTTACCCCATGCATTATGGGGCTTTTTTTTTGCAAAAAAACATTATTTGTCAAGTTTATAATCTTCTAAAATCTGAAAGACTCTAAAAAAGGGGCATTTATAAAAGAATAATCACCGCTGTTTCAGAATGACATTTATGAAGCTGGCGCCTATCAAAAAAGCATCTTAGCCAATGCTAAGATGCTTCAGTAATTCCACAACTCAATTTCACTTTCATACCGAAACTATTCCCACTTTAAGAAAAGATGCTCCAAGAGTTTAGCAATTAAATCAGACATTTTTCCTAACAGGGCATAAATGATAATGCTCAATACGATAATGTTCATCTGCATAAAATCGCGAGCATTCATTGCCATATAGCCGATGCCTGAGTTTGTAGCAACTGTTTCGGCAACAATCAGTGTTAACCACATCACACCAAGCGCATAGCGGATACCAACGAATATTGAAGAAAGAGATCCAGGAAGAATAATCTGTGTAAACAACGACCATTTACTCAGTCCATAGACTCTTCCCATTTCAATAAGCTTTGGATCTACTGAACGGATGCCATGTAATGTATTAATGTAGATTGGAAATAATACGCCAAGAGCTACAAGGAATACCTTACCCGTTTCTCCCACACCAAACCACACAATAACGAGCGGAAGGACTGCAAGATGCGGAACATTACGGATCATCTGAATGGATGTATCGGTAAACCAATAAAATCCCTTAAACAGGCCATTTAACAACCCAAATAAAAATCCAATTCCACCGCCAATCAAAAATCCAGCAAATGCTCTGCCCGCACTTATTCCAACATTGCTTTCGAGTTGTCCGTTTTTCATCAGTTCGATGAACGCTTGGACAACATCCATTGGCTTTGGAAATACATTTTCCGGAACAATACCACTTGCAGTTAAGAATTGCCACAACAAGAGAAGTAAAAAAGGAATAATCCATGGAATGATTTTAAATCGGTTAATCATTCGGTGCCGCATCGTCAAGTCAATACCTCTCTCTTATTTTAAAATAAATCTCTCAAGAATTTTTAACTCTATTATTTCTCTGTTTTATAATTCCAATTGTAATTTTTATCCTTGGCATCAATTTTTTTCGGAACAACTTTTAAATTATAGAACGTATCTGCTTGCGTTTGGAACATCGAAAGAAGTTGATCGGTGACTGGCACAATTTTTCTGCTGCCTGCACGTTTTTCTTCCGTAAGCATTATATTATAATCGCTATTGTACGCCTTAGAAAGCAACTTCGCCGATGCTTCCGGATCTTTCTTTGCCCACGCTCCGGCTTTTGCCAATTCATCAAGAATTATTTTTACGACCTCCGGATGACTTTTCACAAGAGTTGGTGTAGCGAAATAATACGGTGCCGTTTGCAGGCTCGCTTCTTTACCGAATACTGAGCCATTATCAGCGATCACTCGCGACTTAACGCTTGCCTGTGCTTGTGCGGTAATTGGATCCCAGATTGCCCAAGCATCAAATTGCTTACCCTTTTTAAAAGCTGCTAATGCTTCGGAAGGCTGGATATAAAGCGGCTTAATATCGCTATATTTCAATCCAACTTGTTTTAGGGCACTTACGAGTAGATATTGTTGTGCAGATCCTTTGGCAACTGCAATCGTTTTCCCCTTTAGATCTGCAACACTCTTAATCGGTGAATCAGCACGTACAAGAATTGCGGAACCATGAACAATCCAGTCTTGTGCAGCAACTTTTACAAATTTCTTGCCTGATGCCTGTGCAAAAATACTTGCGGTCGCGCCGCCGCCGCCGAAATCAACACCATTTGAGACACCTACAGCATTCATCATGTCTGTGGTTGAACTAAACTGATGCCATGATACTGTAATCCCCATTTTTTTAAGCCGCGCATCGAGTTTTCCTTGCTGTTTGACAGTCGTTAACAGCGGAATTCCTTGTTGATAGCCAATAGACAGGTGCGTCAGCTTACCGTTTTTACTTGAAGAAGATTGGCTTTGTGCACCGCAACCCGCAAGTGCAAGAATAGCCGCCATGAATATAGAAATAATAGAAATGAACTTTATTTTTCTCATTGTTTTTCCCCTTTTTTCAATCATATCGGCCAATTTAATGAATCATTAGCCTTCGTGAAACGTTCAATACCTGTTTTCGTTATTAAAAACTCATCCTCAATGTTGTAGCCGCCTTTAGTACTGTAATAAGGTACTTCAAGGCAGAATACCATTCCCTCTTGAAATACAAGTTCTTCTTTAGGTGCAATGAAAGGCGCTTCCTCACTGAATGCACTGACACCAATGGAGTGACCTTGATGGCCCCTAAAATAATTGGGTATGCCTGCTTTTTGGATCGTTCCATTGACTGTATCAAAAAGTTCGGAGAGATGCATGCCGGGTTTAACTGATGATAATCCCTTTGAGAACCCTTCGTATAAAGCATCAAATTTAGATTGTTGTTCTGGAGTTGCATCTCCACCAATAACAAACGTTCTTGCAATGTCAGATTGGTAACCGTAATAATTGACTCCTCCATCGAGACGAACAATATCTCCCTGTTTCAACTGATAGTCTCTTAAAATAAAAGGGGCCGAGTAATTCGGACCAATTGAGGTCACGAGTGTAGTATTAATGGCATGGTTGTCAATTGCATCAATATGTTTCCTATATATTGCATTCATATCAAATTCGTTCATGCCTGGTTTCAGTTCTTGAGCAGTCAATAACGTTGCTTTTTCTGCTAGTTTTGCGGCTTGACGAAGAATCGAGATCTCCCAGTCTGTTTTTAAAACGCGTACCATCAATAGTTCATCTGTAAAATCAATAATCTGATTCGCACCATAGTCCTTATAAAGCTGCTCAGTCAATTTCCATGTCAAGGCAACCGGTTCAACACCAATTCTTGGTGACTGACTGATTTGACTTATCAATTTCTTAACAAGGTCATAGGATTGATTCAAGTTCATTTGCGTTGTTTTCTTATCAGACTTTGCTTCCCCATCATCAATGAAAATCCATGAATCATATTGAATAATATCAATAAGTTTCGGATCACACTGAAGCTCTGCCGTTTGTTTTTCAAAGTTATTAATGATCAACTTAACGTGTCCTTCAGCCGGAACCAATGCATAAGCAACTCCCGGTTGTTTCATCATGGAGAGAAATTTGCTCGCATACCCTGTTGCATAGAAAATACCTTCTTGGCTGGTGAGCAGAAGTGCATCAAGGTTGTTCTTTTGCATGCTTGCCTGCAATTTCTTCTGAAATTCTAGTTGATCGCGTTCTTTTAAAGAAACCATATCTCTTCTCCTTCTGACTTCTTTTTACTTCTCAAGAATCTGACTTAAAACTTCCTCTTCAATTTTTGCAAATTCCGCACTTCCTCGAGTCCTGGGACGCGGCAAATTCACCTTCTTGTCCAACTTCACCGCTCCATCCTCGATTAACACAACTCGATCCGCAAGAAACACTGCCTCGCCAACATCATGAGTCACGAGCACAGCAGTAAATTTTTTCTCTTCCCAAATTTGTGCGATTAAGCGTTGCATTTCAATTCTTGTCAGTGCATCCAGCGCACCTAATGGCTCATCTAACAAAAGCAATCGTGGATCACTTACGAGAGATCGAGCTAGGGCAACGCGCTGCTGCTGACCACCGGACAATAGTTTTGGCCACTCATTCGCCTTATCCAATAGTCCTACGCTTTCTAACGCAGTCTGTGCATGTTGCAACCCAGACTTCTTCATGCCTATGCTTACATTATGTAAAACACGTTTCCAAGGAAGCAAACGCGAATCCTGAAACATAATCCGCACATCAGGAGACAGGCCGGTGAGCGGTGTATGATCATAGTAAATCACACCATCCGTCGGTTGATCCAAGCCTGCAATCTGACGTAATAAAGTACTCTTCCCACACCCGCTCTTTCCGACAATAGCAACAAATTCTCCGGAAGAGATCTCTAAATCAATGTTTTTTAGCACTTCATGTGGGCCGAACTTTTTCTTTACATGCTGCACTTTCAATTTAATACCCTTTGTTTCAGAACGATCCATAGAGTCCTCCCTCATTCAATAAGCAGGAAATGCCAATCGACTTACTTGGTTTTAACGAAATAAAAAAAGGATCAATCAAATAAGAAAAGTAATTTCATTTTAAAATGAGATATCTACTATGTCAAAGAATTGAACTTTCATAATACATACAAAATGAGTCATTCCGGACATTAATCATTTCTCCACTCCTTTGGTTACCTAATTTGCAAAGTGATCTAACCAATTAAAAATGTTTGTGACAGCCATACCCCGGCATTTGTTCAGCTTGTGAAGAAATATGATATTTACAAGCTGCTGAACAGCACCTAGCCAATAGCCTTTAAAACCCTATGCTCAAAAATTAATTGACATTTTTGTCAAAAAAAAACCCAAAAATTAGGTTTGTTAACCAACTTCTTGGGGAGCAGTTCAATCTGCGCTTGTGCGATGCAACTGAATCTTTAATGACTTTCACAGCTTGGCTCAACACATCTGAAGGGTTTTCCAGCTTCCCGTCGTGTAGCTGTTCTCTTTCAGATCTTCACGATTAAATTCAGTAACACTTTTTTAATGGCCTCTTAATGATTCACGTTGCTTTTGATAAAAATATCACATTCTATGGACATCGTCCACGTTATTCTACACCATCTGCACTCGACAAACTGCCTGGGTATCATAATAGAACTTCTTTTTCATCATCAATTTTTTTCTCGACTAGATTTTGAAGTACATAAATAAAAAGACTGTCTCAAAGTTTTTTCAAACTGAGACAGTCTCACTAAATTTGCTAGACTCCATAATTATTATTAAAAATCCTATCTTATCTGTTGCTTCCCCTTGGAACATTAATTCCAAAATGACGATGCAAAAGATTATTGTGCACTGGAATGAACAGCTGAAGGTTTATTAGGTTTATCCGATCCTTTTTCAAGTGCTTCCCATAGGCCGTTTAGATATGTGATGCCAAGAGCACGGTCATATAGGCCATAGCCAGGTCGGCCGGTTTCTCCCCAGATCATTCTTCCGTGATCAGGACGCATATATCCATCAAAGCCCACATCATGGAGAGCTTTCATAATTTCATACATATCAAGTGACCCTTCGGATGACAAATGTGCAGATTCGTGGAAATCACCATCTGTCAGGAACTTAATATTACGAGCATGAACGAATGGAATTTTATCACCAAATTCTCGTATCAAAGCGGGCACATCATTTTTAGGATTTTCGCCAAGACTTCCGGTACAGAATGTGAACCCATTGTATGGACTATCATACATTTTTACGATCCGCAGCATATCCTCACGATTTTTGAAGAGACGTGGCAGCCCGAACAATGGACGCGGCGGATCATCTGGGTGAATGGCCATTTTGATACCCACTTGTTCGCAGACTGGTATAATCGCTTGAAGAAAGTATTCCATGTTGGCAGCCAGCTTTTCTTCATCAACACCTGAGTAATCTTTAAAGAGTTGTTTTACTTGAGCTAAACGCTCCGGCTCCCAACCAGGGAGCACATACCCGTTGGAACTGTCTTCGACTGATTTAATAATATCGGATGGATCTCCTTCAACTTTTTTATGTTCAAAAGCTAAGTCCGTAGAACCATCCGGCAACTCGTAAGCCAAGTCTGTACGTACCCAATCGAAGATCGGCATAAAATTGTAGCAGATAACTTTGATACCGTATTCAGCCAAGTTGCGAATCGTTTGGATATAGTTCTCAATGTATTTATCGCGACTTGGTAAACCGATTTTGATATCATCATGAATGTTGACGCTTTCAATAACTTCAAGTTTCAACCCTGCATCCTCGACCTGCATCTTCAGTGCAGCAATACGTTCCTTTGGCCATACTTCACCAACAGGAATGTCGAACAAAGCTCCGACAATGCCTTTGCATCCAGGAATTTGACGTATTTCAGATAACTTAATTTTGTCATCGTTTGATCCGTACCATCTAAATGTCATTTGCATAAGTTTATCTCTCCTTCAAAAAAATAAAATTTTATGAATTAATATTGAATGTTATTCGTATCCAGCTTCGGTTCAATTTTTATCGCTTCAACTTTGCCAAGCCAGAATAAATAGGTCAGTGCGCCTAAAAGGGTAGCAATACCTGAAACAACAAGTGCTGGTACAAAGGAACCTGTTGCCGTAATGATGAAACCAGTCACGATCGGTCCGATGATTCCACCAAAATTTGATGCACAGTTCTGAACCCCACCCAATGTGGAGGTCATGTTCCGTGGTGCAACATCACCAGGCAAGCACCATAGTGCAGCTGCTGCAAATGCAAGTCCCGCATAGGAAAGAGAGAGCAACGCAATGCATGCAACGATTGATTGTGTGATACCTGCAAAAAGAATGGAAGTTGCCAGCAGCATGCCAATGACCAAGTTGAATTTTCGAGAGAAGGTTAGAGAACACTGTTTTTTAAAGTACAAATAATCAGTCGTCCAGCCACCAAGCATTTCACCGGCAATACCTGCTAATGGTGGAATCATTGCCGTAAACCCCATCGTCATGGCTGCCATGCCGCGTTCCTCGACGAGATATGCAGGAAACCATGTGATGAAGAAGAAGATTGCATAGTTTAGAGTGAAGAAACCAAAACACATTGCCCATACATTTCTGTATTTAAACAATTGATACCACTTCATTGGCTGCTCCTTAGTCAGCCCTTCCTTTTTCTTCTGACCGTCACGAATGTACGACAGTTCTTCTTTATTGATATACTTCTGTTTTTCAGGATCATTGTAATACCATATCCAAGCCATCACCCAGAATAAACCGATTATACCAGAGATAACGAATGAAAATTTCCATCCAAAATTGCTCACAATCCAAACAATCAACGGCATTGCAACTGCGGTTCCAACTTTAGAACCGGTATCATAGAAAGCAGAGATCTTGCCTCTTTCATGATCTGGAAACCATCGCGTTGCAATTCCGCTATTCGAAGGCATTGCTCCTGCTTCACCAACTCCCAGCAGCACGCGAAGTCCGATTAATGAAACCAGACCATGTGCTAAACCAGTTATTGCAGTTGCAATAGACCACCAGGCAACAGCAAGTGACATACTAATCCGATGCCCTACCTTGTCAGCAAGCCACCCAGAAGGTATTTGAAAAATCATATACGACCAGAAAAAGGCAGACATAACAATTCCCATTTCTGCACTGTTGATGTGCAAATCACGCATAATATCTGACGAAGCCGCTGATAAATTAGCACGATCTAGATAATTAATGGTTATAGCGAGCCACATTAAGATACCGATTTTCCATCTGACATTCGTTCTCTTTGGTTGAAGTTCATTTTGGACCATGGATGTAGCACCTCTTTTAGTTAGTTAATCATTCCGTGACACCATTTTTAAATATTGCCAATTCATGAATTTGGTGTTTCTCGTTCTTTGTCAACTTTCCACCTGCAATATCAATGATTTGTTGTATAAAATCACTCAAGACTTCATCGAACGGTCGATCCAACACTTGACCCGCATCAAAGTCAATCCATGATGCTTTCTTTCTATAAAGTGCTGAATTGCTGCTTACTTTTACCGTAGGAATATAGGTTCCGTAAGGTGTTCCGCGTCCGGTTGAAAACAGAACCATATGACAATCTGCCGACGCTAAAGCAGAAGAAGAAACCATATCGTTTCCTGGCGCATTCAGAAGAGAAAGCCCTTTCATTTTAATCTTTTCCCCGTACTTCAAGACATCTACTACAGCAGAGGTTCCTGATTTTTGCGTACAGCCTAGTGATTTGTCTTCCAAAGTTGTGATACCCCCAGCTTTATTCCCTGGGGAAGGGTTTTCATAAATAGGTTGATGATATGCCATAAAATAGTCTTTAAAGTTATTGATTAACTGAACGATTTTGTTAAAAATCCCCTCGTTTTCAGCACGTGCCATAAGCATAGTTTCAGCCCCGAACATTTCAGGTACTTCTGTTAACACGGTGCTCCCACCTTGAGAAATAATAAAATCGGATAATCTTCCCAAAAGCGGATTGCTCGTAATTCCCGAAAATCCATCAGAGCCGCCGCATTTTAATCCGATGTTCAACTCACTGAGTGGCAGATCAATTCGTCTGTCTTGAGATGCAGATTGATTTATTTCTTCAATTAATTGATAACCCTCTTCGACTTCATCATCAGCATTTTGACAACTCATAAACTTAATGCGGTCATGATCATACTCACTTAATATGGCTTTCATATGATCAATCTGATTGTTTTCACAACCAAGTCCTATGATCAGTGCTCCAGCAGCATTCGGATGAACAGCAGCATCTACTAAAATCTGAGATGTGTTTTTTAAATCATCGCCTAACTGGGAACATCCATAAGGGTGTTTGAGAACAATCACGTGTTCAAATGAACCGTTATCCGGATTAGACGCTTTAAATCGTTCAGCTATCAAATCGCCAATCGAGTTAATACAACCAACGGTTGGAATAATAAAAAGATCATTCCGAATTCCCGTTTTTCCATTTTTCCTTTTGTATCCTTTAAATGTACGTGTGTCATGTGGAAAAACAATTGGATGCAATGAAGGTCGGTACACGTAGTCAATTTTTCCGGACAGACTGGTTTGCACATTGTGTGTGTGCACCCAAAAGCCATCATTGATTGGCTTGGTCGCGTGACCGATCGGGAATCCATATTTAATAATCTCTTCACCCAATCCAATTTGCTTAAGAGCGATTTTATGACCCCGCTTAATATTTTCTTTGATAACGGTTTCATTTTTCTCAACGTAAATACTCTCACCAATCTGCAGATCACGTAGAGCGACAGCGACATTATCTAGAGGATTAAGTTGAATAGCATTTTCCATCTGAAAACCTCCTTTCAATTGAAAATAGTTTTGCAAATATAGGTCAGTTTTGTACCTTTAGAAACAGTTTTTAATTATTTCCGCTTACATTCCATTTGTTTTCACGTAGAAAAATGCTGCACATCACTAAATCGAGCGTTGCACACTCTTTTGGCTTAATTTCGTTTCGTTCATAAATGCATCTAGTTTTTCACGCGTCGGTAGTCCATCATTATCACCGAGATGCTGCATCTGAATTGCACCAATGGCATTGCCCCGCAGCAGAGTTTCGTAGTCACTCAACCCTTCAAGCATTGCGGAAACAACACCTGAAACAAAAGCGTCACCCGCACCGACTCGATCAACGATGTTTTTAGTGATAAAGTTGGGTGCAAAGGTCTCTGTATAGGAATGATCAACCCCTATCTTCTTTGTATAAGACCCATCATCGACTAAATTAATGATTACCTGTTTGACACCTTTTTCGAGATAATAGTCTGCCATTTTCTCTTTTTCCGTTTCGCCGGTGAGAATACGTGCTTCCTTCACATTCGGCATCACAACATCACACAAGCAAGCGATTTCATTTGTGCGTTGAATCATTTGTTTCTCTGAATTCCAAATGGTTGGTCGCAGATTGGGATCGAATGTGATCTTAAGCTGTTTGTCACGTGCCCTTCTAATTAATGCAAGGGTCGTCTGGTAGGCCGTTTCGCTCAATCCTGCAAGAATGCCTCCAAGATGCAGGATCTTTGCGCCGGAAAAGTTGATTTTTTCAACACTATCTTTATCAATTCTTGATGATGCACTGCCCTTGCGAAAATAAAATGTCTCAGGCTGCCCATCATCGGACAAACCCTTCAGCATGAAACCGGTCGGCCATTCATTGTTCATCTGCACTGCCGCTGTATCAATCTTTTCTTTCTTAAGATAATCACAAATAAATGTGCCAAAGGGATCGTTTCCGATCTGTGTTAAAAGTGTAACCGTATGCGCTAACCGTGCGACACCAACCGACACATTAACATCCGCACCCGCCGAGTATCTTGTGTAGTGTTGCACCGTATTTAAAGGCCCTTTGTCATCAGCAATGAATAAGACCATTGGTTCTCCTGCTGTGATCAGTTCACCCATCTTCTCACTCCTCCATTAATTAAACACTTGTTCATCTTTTTACTTCTCCTCCAGATGATTCCAACCACTTCTGTACGTCTCTTTCCGAAATAGAAATATGATCTCCGTTAACAGTATGTTTCAGCAGCGTTGTCGCCATAGCAAATTGGAGCATACACTCAGAACTCATATGTTTCAAAATACCGTGCAGGATACCGGCTGCAAAAGCATCTCCGCCACCGATTCGATCAATAATAGGAATAAGCTGATAATTGGGAGATGATACAAAACGTCCCCTATTCCAAAGTATTCCTTGTAACATGTTGTTCGACGTAGACACCACATTTCGATTTGTCGCGTACAAAGCTTTGAGATTAGGAAATTTCTTGCTTATTTCAGAGTAACAAGTTTCCATACGGTCTTGCCTAGCAATCGAAGGATCAATTGAGAAAAAGTTGCGCGCGTCCAGATAATTAGCACAGCAAAAGCTAAGCATTGGCAAAATCGGACAAATTGATTTTCTTGCTTCTTCTAATGTCCACATCGACGAACGAAAGTTAATGTCAAAACTAACTGGAATATCACGATTGTAAGCTTCCTCGATAAGCTGTTGCCCAAAATGATGCCACTGTTCTGATATCGCAAACGTAATTCCTGTAATATGAAACAGGCTCACATCGCGAAATAATTCATCAATGTTCCATTCATGAATATCCATTTCGGCTATTGCAGAACGTTGACGATCATAAATGACTGTAGATGGGCGAAGACTGCTTCCCTTTTCAAGATAGTAAACACCCATTCGGCTGCCACCTTTCAGGACCTGAGAAGTATCAACCAAACTGGTATGCAATGCACGTAGAGCTGCTTCCGCAAGCGCGGTATCCGGCAGCTTACTGGCAAAATGAACGCAATGTCCAAAGTTGGACAGAGTGGAAGCTACATTAGCTTCGGCACCACCATAATTAACATTAAATTTACGACTATTCGTCAACAGATCGCCCATGTCCGTTGAGAAACGAATCATAATCTCACCAAGAGCTAGAATCTTAGACATGCTGCTCACTCAACTGACGATATACATACATGTATTCCTTAGCAAGCTTTGTCACTTTTTCGAAGTCATTGGTTGCGGCCGGTTTCAATAAACTGCCGCCAACACCAATCACACGACAACCAACGCCATACCAATCAGCAAGATTATCTAGGTTCACGCCTCCGGATGGCATGATTTCCAATTGTGGCAACGGTGCTTTGACATCTTTGACAAAAGTCGGACCGACAATATCGCTTGGAAACAGCTTCACGAGATCAGAACCCGCTTTCAATGCTTCTTTCATTTCATTAACGCTCATGCATCCTGGGATATAAGGAATTTGATACAGATTGCATAATGATGCAGTTTCTCGATCAAAGGTTGGTGATACAATGAACCTCGCACCTGCCAAGAATGCATCATGTGCAGTAGGTGCATCGAGAATCGTCCCTGCCCCTACCACAATTTCCGGCTTCTCCTTGTATTTTTCGACCAGACTTTTAATAGCCCGATCCGCCTCTGGAACAGTAAATGTAAGTTCAATAGTTTTCACTCCTCCAGCAATCAGTGCATCTGAAATTTTCACCGCTTTCTCCACTGATTCTGCACGCAAAACTGCAACGATTCCATTTTTCTCTAAAGAAGACAATATTGAAATTCTTTGCATGTGCACACCTCTCAATCTAAGTTTCTTATATATAAACTTAATTTATCATTAATAAACTACACGGTTATTATAGCGCCTGAGTTCTCTGATGTAAACCCTTTCAAAGAAACAAATATAAAAATAAAAAAGCTCTTTCATTAAAAAACAATGAAAGAACTTTCCCCATAAACTGTTTAATGCGTTAACTTCTGTTCTATATTCCGCTTTGCCTGCTGCAGCAAAGTAATAATTTTCTTTTTCTTCTCTTCTGACATCCGGTAAACTGGGGAACTGACACTGATCAGTCCCCGAATGTCCCCCTTTTGTTTTAGGCTTGTCGCAATGCAATAAATATCGTCTTCATTTTCCTGATCATCTATGGCATAGCCGCGCTTTCGTGTTGCACGCAAATCATCAATCAAGATGTTTTTATCACAAATTGTATTCTCTGTTCGCTTTTCCAATCGTATTCCATTCAGATAATTTCTTACCGTTTCCTCTTCCTGTTCAGCCAAATAAGCTTTTCCCATTGCGGAACAATAGAGCTCAACTGAGTGTCCTACCTGAGAACGCAAAATGATCCTGCTTTTTGCATTCAATTTTTTTATATAAATGATTCGCTCCTGATCATAAGCACCTAAATGAATCGTTTCACCGATCTGATTATTCAGTTCAATTAGATCTGATTCGGCAACAGAGATAATACTAAATGATTTTTTCGCTGCTTCACCATAACGAATGAGCGTAATACCTAACGAATATTTCTTCGTTTCCTCATCACGTTTTACAAAACCAATAAGACAAAGTGTATTTAATATTTTCAATACCGTTGACTTGCTCGTTTTTAATGATGTATAGATCGTTTGCAGATTAACTGGCTGATCTACCTGCTCTAAATAATCGAGGATTTGTTTTGCACGAATTAAGACTGTTCCGTATGGTTTAATTTCAGACATATTTTTCCATTAATAAATTATGAATTATATAGTCATAATTTATTAAATCGGGCTCAACTCCCCACCGTGGATAGTAACGGTTTAATTATAGACTAAAAATTTATCTTATCAAAGATTTAGTCATGTAAGTCTCAGCTAACTAACCTTTTCTCCATAATATAATAAAATTTATCATGCGCACGGTATAGTCAAATATGTGCATCACTTTGACTGAATCAAAGCAGAAAATCATCTCAAAGTTACAATATGGCACGAGCTACCTACCACCGATTCTACCTTAATAGCAAGCTTATTATTTTCCAATTAATTTATCTGCGAGTAACAGCCCTCTGATTGAAAAGAGAGAATCACTATGGTCTTGTGAAAATGATCAAAGTGAGTGACTATTGATATAGCTTGTGGACATGGCACAGGAGTCTCGAGATGAAAATAGATTTGATTCGTCAGAACCGTCACAATACTCGGTATCAGCAAGCTATTCATTCATTACCTTATTTTTCATCTTCCGCAGCACTTTTTATATTTCTTGCCGCTGCCGCATGGGCAAGGGTCATTGCGACCGACCTTATGATGGTTTGCCTGATCAGTGTTGACCGATGATTTGGAGCGGAACGGCGCAACGAGTTGATCCGACACGGGTTTCAGGTGCCTCTTTTCTTTCTGAAACAGCTCATGTGGCATGTGCGCTTTTAATCTCCACTGACGAGTATGATTATATACCTCGGTTACTTCGACCAATAACTGCTGTACAAAGTCAAACGAAGGAAACGTCATCTGAGACTGCAGGAATTGAATCACCTTAGACGGATTTTCATCCGTTTGAATGATCGCAATAATCCGCACCGTAAGTTCGTTTATTTTCTTCTCAGACAGCTGATAATAGCTCAATAGGAAATGAATAAAGCGATTCATCTCCGGTGTTTGGTCAACGTAATCTCGATCAGCTGCTTTCATAAGCTGTTTTCTCGTAAACGGATAATCCTCTACATCCGGCCGCATACGATATTCATCAACGATTTTTTCCGCATCGAAAACCCGACTGTCTTGAAAACCATAACCGGAAAGACGTGCTTGTCCGTAGAAATCGCAGGCAAAAACCATCACATTCATAAAATCAGATTGATCAATGTGCTGCCCGGTAAGCATTTCAATCTTATCCACCATACGGCATGCATCCATCACCCCAAAGTAATGCAGCAACCCATGCGCAAGTTGAATCCACTCGGTATTGCGTTGAACAATCTTTTTCAGTTCACCGCCGTCCCTCTGTTCAAAACGATGCATCAGCTCTTCCGGCATAAAGAGAACCTTGTTATCCTCATAAATTCCGGGGAAGAGAATACTATAGTTCATAAACACTTCAATAGTCGAAACCGACAGACCACGGGCAGCAGTCATTCCCGAATGTTTCACAATCGTTTCGATCAGATCATACCTGCGCTGATCCAGAGTAACGATGATGTTCTGAAACGTCAAAGGAATTAAGCGAGCGAGCTCTGAAGCCATTTCCGCTTTCTTAAGCGAACTTATGCCTTTGAACTGATAATTCCTACGTATTTGATCCAGCTCATCCTTTGTCAATCTGTTCAAAGTTGCTTTAAAACCGCACGGAAGCTCAACTATTTTCCAAAACCGCTTCTCTCTCTGATCCCGCAGCTTTTGCTTATGATCCTTTGCCCCTTCCAGGGTATACAGCAATGTTGCTTCCTTTTTCTTTTCCATTGTATGAATCATCGCAATTATCGCCTTTCAAGTGGCAGATGAATATGATCATCTGGCCGATTATTTAAATCCAGTGATCGTCGCTCTCATATCGCTCTGCATGGGGAGAGGGCATTGTACAATCCTCAATAATACCCCACTTCGCAGTTCTCGTTTCCAATGCAACCAACCCAGTTTCAAGGCTTGGCACTACCCTCTTTATGACCAGTGATTATTGCATAACAAACGTATTGATTATGTATATACTTCGATTCATACTTGCCACTTTCCTGCTCCACGCAATTCTATAGGAGGCTACCCTCTGTCATTTCTACAGTAAAAAAGACAGCAAATTGATAGATTTCAACCAAGTTTTACAGGGCCTTAATCTATCAATTCAAGGTGTCTTATTCAATCTTTACGGAACCTAAAAAGCCGAAAAGAATGAATTCGGCTTTTCAGTATATCTTGAAATTAAGTATTTATAACAGGGTTGTCAAAAGGCAGCTTCCAAAAGATATGACTTTATTTGTCTTAATCAACCTAAATTTATTATTTGCTGAGTTCTTTGAATGCCAATGCAAAGTTTCCTAGTGTTGCTGATCCGTTATCTTGGACTCTTGGCATTCTTATATACGTGTTTAGATCTGGAACTTTAATGTAATTGTTGTTAAGTTCAGCAAAGTCGCGTCTGACTTTCTCTAGAAAGGCCTCACTGACTACACCACCGCCAAACACTATGTTGTCAGGTCTGAGAATCATCGTCTGCTGAATAGCGGCTTGAGCGACATAGTACGACATAATATCCCAGACAGGATGATCAATCGGGATATCCTTTCCTTTAATACCCGTTCTAGCTTCAAATGTGGGACCGGATGCTAAGCCTTCGAGACAATCTTTATGAAAGGGACAGATACCTTTAAATTCTAAATCATCAGGATGCCGTTTGACATATACATGCCCCATTTCAGTATGTCCCTGCGATCCCAGTATCGTTCCGTCTATTATGGCGCCACCGCCAATGCCTGTTCCGATTGTTAGATACACTAGAGATTGAATTTTTTCATTAAATAGTTGTGCCATCATGTATTCTCCGTAAGCAGATCCATTAACATCGGTTGTAAAAAATATGGGGATATTTAATTCCTTTTTGATCGGTCCTACAAAATTAGTTTGGCTCCATCCTTTTTTAGGAGTTTCGGTAATGTATCCATATAATTTGTTATTTTTTTGTATTTCGATTGGTCCAAAAGAGGCTATTGATAACGCAGCCAAGTCGTTAAATTTTTTGAAAAAGTTGATCACCTTAGTGAATGTAGTGCTTGGATCTGTCGTAGGGATCGATACTTTTTCAATCACTCGATAGTCTTCATTTCCTACTGCACACACAAACTTAGTTCCGCCTGCTTCAATACTGCCTAATAACATCGCCTTTATCTCCTTTACTCATTTATATATAATCGTTCTGCTCGAGTTATTTCCCAATTTATAGACATTCATATCGCACCAAGTCCTTTGCTGTGCCCTTAAATGAAAGTGAAGATCACTCTCTGAATAAAACCGTTCTGAAAATGTGGCTTCTCCATTATTGATAAAGAGTTCAAATGACGACGTATCAACATATGCCCTAATCGATAATTCTTCTGATTGATCAATAACAGTTTGTCTATCAGCATCAGGACCAGTTCTATGAAGAATTACTTTACGATCTTTAGCATCAAACAGAACAGCGATAATGTCCGATCCATTATCATCTTTCATCTCTAAAGATATACTCGATGCTCGATCCCAATTCATTTTAGCTTCAATTTCCAGTTGATGTTCTTTACTACTAAATGCTATTTCGTTTATGAATTCGCTTTTTGATAAAAGCAGATCAGATCGAAGCGTTTTCAATTCTTCTATCGGGCATGAATACAGTTTATTATTTACCAACTTTAATTCTCTCGGAATGGTCATCGTTCCTGCCCATCCATCAGATTGTTCAGGCATCTTGTTCTCCCACATGTCCATCCACGCGAACAT
Organism: Sporolactobacillus sp. STSJ-5; assembly: GCF_024385605.1. GTDB lineage: Bacteria > Bacillota > Bacilli > Bacillales > Sporolactobacillaceae > Sporolactobacillus. The sequence goes on from NZ_JANFOJ010000004.1 coordinate 34,015, forward strand.
AATACGCCTTCCATCATCTGTTTTCATTGTTTGTGTTGCGTAGAAGTCATGTCCTGAATCTAATTCAATGAAGTTCCCTCTCGTAAAAATACCATTTTGTTCGTCCCCAATCATATATCCAGTTTGGTATACATTTTTAAACATTCCGTTATTAGGAATGATCCCCTGTGGAGATATTAATAGGACACGATGCCCATCTAACTCAAAAAAGTCCGGACATTCCCACATATATCCCTCTGTTTCAGGATGTTTTGATTGGCTAAGCACTCCCTTGTATTCCCATTCAAACAAGTTATCGGATGAATATAATAGTACTCTTCCCAATCCTGATTTATTTTGGCTGCCCAAGACAATGAACCATTTACCATTTTCACACCAAATCTTTGGGTCTCTAAAATCAGCTGCATTATCGGTAGGTGCACTACTTATTATTGGATTATTTTCATATTTTTCAAAATGAATTCCATCGTCACTAAATGCAATATTTTGATTTTGCCAGTATTGTTCCTTATTCGTATTTTTTTTATAGTGATGTCCTGTGTAAATCAAGTATAATTTATCATCTTTCACCAGAGCACTACCGGAAAAACAGCCGTCTTTATCTTCATTATCTCCTGGAGTCAACGCTATTGGACATTCTTCCCAATGAATTAAATCCGTACTTCTAACGTGGCCCCAGTGCATCGGTCCCCATTCAGAACTATAGGGATGATATTGAAAAAAAACGTGATAATAGCCCTTAAAAAAACAAAGTCCATTTGGATCGTTCATCCATCCTGTTGGAGGGATTATATGATAGTTTTGCCTGTATCGATTATTAGTGATCTGATTCATCATTCACAAACTCCTTCCAAACATTTAATACCTTTCCAACTGATGCTGGCCTTGCCTATCATCACATGGTCAGAACTGCAGCCTTTTTATTGAGTCTCTGATCACTGGCGGACATTTAACACGGGTGGTCCCGACTTTTTGTTCATCACTTTTATCGTTACAGATCTTCAGTAATTTTCGAATACCTAGGACTCCAAGATCGTAGTGAGGCAGTCCTACTGTTGTCAATGCGGGATGCAAATGAGCGGAAATAACGCTTTGGTCGTCAAAGCCAACGACAGATATGTCATCAGGAATTGACAGTCCTTTCTGCTTAAGGCCATCGTAAATTCCCATCGCGACACGATCATTATGACAAAATACCGCGGTCGCCCCGCTTTCAACGAGGGATTCTGTAACATTGAATCCCCCCTCCTGATCAGGCTTCGCATACATAATCAACGAGGAATCTCGAGAAATTCCCGCCTCCTCCAGCACCTGTTTGTATCCTTCCAGACGCCCAGTCCGCGCTGGTGAGGGAGAGGTCGTATTCACGAAAGCGATGCGTCGATGACCGGCCTTTACAAGAAGTTCGGTAGCTGTCCGACCACCTTGAACCTCATCAGGGACAATAGCGGGATACAGATCGTGCATATCGAAACAATTGACAAGTACTGCAGGTCTTTCCGACTGCAATTTCAGTGATTCCACCGGACGGTGATACCAAGTCGAGTAAATGATTCCTTGCACCTGCTGCTCAGCCATCATAGTTAGTGCTTTGTTTTCGACTGATTCCTTGCCTCCGGTATCGATAATGAGAAGAAGCTTCCCACTCCGCCAAGCCTCATCCTGTGCCCCTTTAATGATCTGTCCGGCGAAAGGCATGGTAGCAACATCATCTGTAACAAAGCCAATTAGATCGGATGTTCCCTGTACAAGTCCCTTCCCTAAAGCATTGGGTTGATAGCCAAGTGATTCGGCTATTTTTCGAACCCTATTGCGTGTGTTTGCAGGGATTCGATGCTTCTCATTGTCATTGATCGACCATGAAGCCGTTGCAACCGAAACACCAGCTGCCTCAGCAACATCTTGCAGCGTAATTTTTCTCATTACTTTACCCCTTTTATGCTCCATACCGACAGAGCGGCGATAACCGTTATTACGATTGCAACAGGAAATACCGGAATATATGATCCTACAATCGTAACTAGCGTTGATGTGATGACCGCACCGATCGCCTGTCCGGCACAGCTTGCCATATTAAGAAAACCTAGGTCTTTGCCCGCATTCTTCTTATTTGGCAGAACATCGACGTTCAATGCCTGATCTACGGACATATACATACCATAACCAAAACCCGCAATTCCTGCAAAAAGCAGCATACCCATCGTTGTTGGGAAGATCCACGGCATCGCAATACCAATCGCATACAATCCACAAGATAAAATAACGGGAGGCTTACGCTTACCGATTTTGTCCGAAATAGGTCCAGATGTGATCGATGCAATGAACGCTACGACCATAGTGATCAATGACATTATGGAAATGACACTGGCGGCATGTGCCTTGGTCTGCCCGATGTGATCCTGTAGGATATAGAGCTGATAGGAAGCAATCATCTGATAGGCAACGATTAAGCTCGTACGGCAGATAAACGCCTTCCAAAAATCAGGAGCATGCATCGGAGGTGTGAACGCTTTCATAATTACCCGCCAAATAGGCTCTCGCTCCCTGTTAACCTGCTCTGTGTCATTGCGCGGCTCACGTGGGAGAAGGAGAAATGCCAGAATGCCCGCGAATATATACATTGCGCCTGCACTGGCAAATCCGATACCTGTACGAAAGATAAATAATGAACCGAAGAAAGTACCAATTGCCTGACCTACCGTGATTCCTCCGCCATATGCAGCAGACACGATGCCACGATTCCACTCAGGAACACGATCAGAAAGTGTTGCAACAATGGGAGCCGTCATCATATTCTGCCCAATGTTTGCAAAGCAGTATGCCAGTAGAATTCCAATTCCAGTACCCGGAGTTCCGATTAAATAGAAAGAAATTGCTGCAATGACAGCACCTGCCAGATACCATGGTGTTCTTTTGCCAAAACGTGATCTCGTTCTGTCCGACATGGAGCCGACGAAGACGTTAACGAAAAGAGAGAGCATGGCTCCCGCAGCATTAATCGTTCCAAGCAAAGCGTCCGGATTATCAATTCCAATATCTTTCAATCGCTGCGGCATAAGAACGGATGCGATCATATAGAATCCCATGTTTTGTAGAATCGCAAAGACTCCAAATCCCAAAATGAAGCGAGCGGTGCGATCCATCTTTAGATTTTTTAGACTTATCATTTTTTCGCCTGACTTTCTAAATTTATCGTTTTTCCTACGTCTATGGCTTAAAACATTATGAGACAAATACGAAGTTCCATGATCATGACCGCTGGACTTGACTTAGATCTCCCGCTGTTTGACTTCAAGCGAAGATAATTCAATTGCCCCATCGCTAACGAAGTATCCGATTCTTCCTGCTCGTTTATCGTAGATTCTTGTGCTAAGGGCAATCTGACCATCTAGAACAATGACGGCAATTGATTCCTCCGTAATCACTTCCAGTGTGTGGTTACCTGCAGGTAGATCACAAGGGCGCTCCAACTCGACATAGTAGGGAACGTCTCCAGAGATTTGCCACTGCTCTCCTCCTGTCATTTTACGTGGCCACCGATCGAAAACCATTCGCGAGCGATGTGGTTCCAAACGAATGACATAGGAAGAATCGCCATCGTTCGAGGAACGCAGTAGCAGCCCGCATTCGTGAGTTCCCGGTTTTATGTTAATCGTGGCTTTGATATAGGCCTGATCCGGCAATAACTTGTCGGACACTGCACATACATATCCATCAGGAGCATTTAACGACTGCTTATCAATGGCAACCGGAGCAGTCTCAGGAAAGCTCTGTGTCAGTGTCTCAGGAAAGCGAAATGCGAGTGAGCCATCCTCATTTTGCACGGCCTCAAGCGTTGACATGGTTCCTGCCCACTGCCATTCCCCATCGTCATGAGCACCCTTCTTGGTCGCAATCCAACCGGTGAAGAAACGTTTGCCATTGAGGAATGTACTCTTTGCAGCATAGAAAGCGCGTCCATCAATTGTGTCTTTATCCGGAGCGATCCACGGACCGTCAAGAGTCTTGGCCATGCGATATTTGGTTGTGAATGCATCAGTGAATTCGGAATAGATGAAGTACCACCAATCTCCCCAATGGAACACCTCCGGACACTCCATTGCAACGAATCGCTTGGGATCCCAGAATGGTTTCGCTTGCTTCCAGGAATACAGATCGTCGGAAATATATTGTGCGGTAACACCGCGCCGACGTTCAGGACCGCTGTTATTTCGAGCAGCAAAAAGCATTCTCCAAATCCCTTTTTCCTCATCCTTGAATACGAATGGATCACGCCAATCATAGCCTTCGTAATCTTCACTTGGACCGAAAGAAAGCTCATCATGGCGCGTCCATGATTTCATACCGTCATCACTTGTAGCGTGCATGACCAACTGGATGGACCGCCCGGTTTCGTCAGTTGTTTTAGGATTGTTGCCTGTGTAGAACAGATGATGTGTGCCCTGATCGTCAACAAGAACACTGCCCGTATAGCAGTTAAAATCTTTCGCATCTGGACCGCCAGACGGCAATGCAACACCATGCTCCTCAAGATGCACGTAGTCCTTTGTTGTCACTAAAGACCAAGGCATTCCATTTTTCGGTACTTTCCGATCTTCGAATAGAAAATAAAGATATACCTGACCATTCTCCTCGAAGGGAATGACATCTCCAACGAATGCTCCCTCAGGACGGTAAAACACTTTGTTATTCATAAATAATTAACCCCTTTCATTTTCGTTAATCATTGGTGTTTAAGCTGCTTAAACGTTTAAGCATAAGCATCTAACAGCATTATGAAAGCGTTATCTATTTTTGTCAAGAGTTTTTTTGAAAGCCTTTGCATAAATAAAGCTCTCGTTACTAGCAAAAAACGTCGACCGAAACATCCCAAAAGGAACGTAACGAACCGACATTTTGATGGTTCACTAGCTCATGTTGAAGAAAAAATTAGTTACACAAAACGAAATAGAGGGACTCTTACCACCTTGCCCTGTGCAAGAAACAAGTGAATCACTTAATTCAATCCCTATTGATCTATTATCAATTGTCTGATCGAGGCATAAACAAACACCGCAATGATCTTCATCACTAAATTTGTTTAGTTTTTGTCTATTTGTGACAATTAATATATAAACCAAAGATCCATTAAATATCCGAACGATTAATCGGGATATTGCACATCAACTGCATAGACAGGGAGGAAAAAAATCATTGTTAACCAATCTATTGACTGAATCAGAGCAGAAAATCATCTCAAAGTTACAAAGTGAAAACAAACAACTTAACCTCCAGATTCTCGCAATAAAAAATGAACGAAATCGTATACGAGCTCAATATGCGAATGATATGGAAAATTTATGGATCCTACAAGAGCATTTCGACCAAATTAAAAATGGAATCAAACCCTTCCCTAACGATGTCGCAAAATGAACGTATTCGTTGAAAAGAAAATGAACGGATTTCGAGAGGAAAATGTGCCCACTTATGAACGAAATAAGTTATAGACAAACGATGAAAAATTAAATGGGGAACGTCAATTAATGAATGATCTTAAATCAATACACAAATCTCTTATTCTATTTAGGATTCAGCTAATATTCATTAATTTTTCTTATCTTCTCATTATTCAGTATTGCCTCTATTCCATTCTTTCCTGCATAATAAGACTATAGGCTATGAATCTTGCCCAGGGGAAAGTTGGGGACTAGGGACATTGTCTTAGTGCTCGATCAGCGACGTAGTCTGATCGGAGCACGACAAATAAAACTGTTGGAGGCGTACTTATGGACAAAGGCAAGAGAGCTTTTTTGAATGCCGGTATGGAAGCGATTTGTCATTGTGACACGAGCAATACCCACTATCTGTTTGAATTGAAAACCGGAGAACATGTTTATCGTGCACGATCCAACCACCTCTCTATCTATAATGATGACGGTTCATTTGCCACATTAATCGGCATGTTAAATCCTGCCTTTATTCGTACGTACCATGATTACATCAGCAACCATGCAGAGCATGGACGAATTTGGCTCCATCAAGAGTTACAAAACTTTTTGAAGGCGTTCAACAATAAAGACGAAGAATACGGCTTCTAAGCTCAGCTATAGCTGAACAGAAACCATCGTTTAATGGAATCTCCTTTCTTAACGCCGAGACTGCATGCGAACCGGCATGTCGACGAGCGGCGTTCCAATCCAGTCTTGCTTTTCTTTTGATCGAACAATCCAATGCAGTTGCACGATCAAGCGATGTCCTTTTCGTATTTGAATTAACGGTAAACAAATGGGTTCTTGAGAAACTCTGGGTATCCGTTTTAAATGCATTGATTCTAATAAAATCTTGTACTTCTTGAGTGCTCGGATAACCTTATCAAAGCATGTAAAAGAAGAGAGGGCGCTTTTAACCCTCTCTTTCTCGATTAACGAACATGCTTCAGATAAACTAACAACCAGCATTAGTTCTCACTCCATGCCTTCCTAATTCGTGCAATATGTTCATTACGTTCTTCAGGGGACATGTCGTTCATTCATGAAATGTAAATTAAGTCACAATCCATGACTACTTCTTTTATCGTTAACCAAATCATGAGTGATGGATATTCCTCATAATATTATCTAGTCAAAGATCCTGATTCATTTGAAGATGGAGGCAAGTGAGTGAATCGATGCATAGGTTGCTGGAGTCTATGCCCCTACTTCATCACTAATCTCGATTTTGATCGTAGATAACTTGGATTTGTCTTATCCTCTGACAAATGAACTATCAATAAAAATTTCATCAATTCCGACTCGGTGCAATTGATCTACAAGAATAGATAAATTATTGACTAACATGAGCGGTTTCTGTTGATTCCAAGGCTCTCCACCGCCAGGTCCCTGAACCAATAGAGAACTTTTTAGTTGCTCAATTGTCATTAGGTAATCTCCGGGACTAAGAACTCCATTCTCATTGAAAACCAGTGACATAATCTTGCCCTCCGGAGAAAAAAGGTATACTATTTTACAATTTATTCTCACGATGTTCTTAATATAAACGTTAAATTAACTAATAAGTTAATAGAATTTTGTACCATTTGTTTTGTCAATGGATTAACTGTTGCACATTTTTAGTTGCTACTTTTAAGCATCCAAAATCAGCACAATAGAAAAATAGGATGAATGCATAAACCGCCATTCATCCCACTAAATATTAGGCCAATGATTCCGTCTCTATCACAAGGCTTTTATTTTCCCAATCGACTTTTCTGCGAGTAACAATCCTCCGATGATCCCCGCTTGATCATTTAGTCCGACAGGCTGAATATAGGTGTCCAGATCAGGCACAGCAACATAACCCTTGAGCATCTGCTCAAATTGTTCACGAATCAATTGGAAAATCTGCTTTTGTTTCATAATCCCGCCGCCAAGAATAATGCGTTCCGGACGCAAGATCAATGTGTAACTAACCAGCGCTTGAGCGAGATAATAAGCTTCAAGCTCCCATACATTGGGTTGATCAGCAAGTTCAATGCCTTTTTTGCCCCAACGCTTCTCAACTGCCGGTCCGGAGGCCATGCCCTCTAAGCAATCCGTATGAAATGGGCAATTACCCACGAAGGTGTCGCTTGGATGGCGCTTGATTAAGAGATGCCCCATTTCCGGATGACTGTATGCGTTCAGAATATGTCCCTGATTGATAAAACCACCGCCGATGCCGGTGCCAACGGTCAAGTACAGACAACTTTGTGTGCCCTTCGCATTTCCCATGACAGATTCCGCATATCCTGCTGCATTCACATCCGTGGTCCAAGCAATCGGCATGTCATAATGTTTACTTAAGCTGCCAAAAAAGTTAAAGTTTTTCCAAGAAGTCTTTGGCGTCGATGTGATATAACCAAAGGTCTTAGAATCCTCATTAACATCAATGGGACCAAATGAACCAACTCCGATTGCATCAATAGAATACTGATCAAAAAATGAGAAGATGGGTTCCAGCGTTTCTTCAGGCTTCGTCGTCGGTACGGTAATCGAGTCGATTATTTTCATTTGCTCATCACCAACCGCCGCAATGAACTTGGTTCCTCCTGCTTCAATTGATCCGAATAACATGATCCCTACCTCCTTAAGGATTAAATTTTTTCCCCTGCAAAAAAAACTCAGCATAAGACTTCGTCGTCTAAATGTTGAGCCATAATTGGACTATAAAAGACATCTGATATCCGCTTAACCTTTTTCAACTCTATTAAATTAAGCGCTTTCAAAAATGTACTTCTAACTTAAGTTCTTAACTTAACTCGCTTCGCCATGCAGGAACATCTTTATAACAGTCTGCTTTACCAATTGAATTAAATAATTCCATCTTATATTTAACGACTTTCTTGGCTTCGTCAATGCAGTCAGGGTAAACGGCATTCGGATCCCAAAGTTCAGTAGTGGCCAATATTTCCCGGCATTTCTTGAAAAAAGCAAATTTATAATCGGATGAAATGTTAACTTTTTGAATGCCGATCTTGACTGCTTCAGCAATCTCCTCATCCGGGTTTGCAGAGCCACCGTGGAGGACAAGAGGGATATCAACAATTTCCTTAATACTTTTTAAAACATCCATACGCAGTTTCGGCGTCACGCCTTTTGGATAAATTCCATGGCAAGTGCCAATGGCAACAGCTAATGAATCCACACCGGTCTGTTCAACGAATTCCGCCGCATCTTCCGGTTTTGTGTAAATGACCTCAGTCAATCCTCCTTCGATGGTCGTGCCGGTATTACCAATCGTCCCAAGCTCTCCTTCCACGGATACACCAATTTTGTGACTCACATCAACAACTTCTTTGGTTACGCGAATATTTTCTTCAAATGGTAGCAAGGAACCGTCAATCATTACCGAACTGAATCCAGCATGAACCGCGCGCATAACGCTTGCTAAACTGTCACCGTGATCCAAATGTAAGACAAATGGAACCGGGCTATTTTTAATGCGGCTTACAACATAGTTGAAAAAGCTGTCTTTCGTAAACGCTAACTCTGTCGGGTGTACGGCGATAATTGCCGGCGAATTATTTTTTTCTGCTTCTTCAACGACCACTCGCACGAAATTGCTATCCGCCACATTAAATGCCCCTACAGCAAAACGATGTTCCTTGGCTACTTCCAATAATTGTTTCATGTTTATTAACATAATACATACACTTCCTTTGTTTTTTTTAAAGTGATTGACCAGCAGATTGCGAAAGGAGAATATAGTGTTTAACTAATTCCTCGCCTCCTTTAATCGTGTTATGAATCAGGTCAACAAAATTAATTTCCGGATCTTTACTAAGTTGTCTTTTGATACTACTGATCTGAGCCTTCATGAAATCTGAACCAACATTGATTTTGTTGATTCCTAGTTTAATAGATTGTGTAATATTTTCGCTCCCGCACCCAGAGCCACCATGCAGCACAAGCGGCATTTTAGTTGCTTCTTTTATTTGTTCAACAATTTCAAAGTGAAACGTGGGCACGAACCCCCCCGGGTAAATTCCGTGGCTCGATCCATAAGAAACTGCCAAGGCATCAATACCTGTTTTTTTTGCAAAATCAATGGCCAGATCCGGATCCGTATACATCTGATCATTGGTCATATGATTACCGGCAACAGCCCCCATATTACCGAATTCCGCCTCAACACTAGCCCCATACGTTTGCGCAAATTCCACCATATCTCTCGTAATCTGAATATTTTCATCTAGTGGATGTTCAGAAGCATCCATCATCACACTTGAAAAGCCGTCCTGTAAACACCGCTTGACGAACCCAACATCCTTACCATGATCAAGATTAATCGCCACCTCAACACTCGCTTCATGAGCCATTTTGATAATGGGTTGAGTGAGAAACCTACTTCCTAGATGCTGCTGCATATGCTCCTGCAGAAGATCAATGATAATTGGTGCTCTTAACTCCTGCGCCGCATTAATCGCAGCCTGAGCAGTTTCCAGATTAAAACAGTTAATTGCCATAATCGCGTAGTTACCTTGATTCGCCCGATGTAACATACCGTTCATCGAAACGTACATAATCTCATCACCTTGTCTGTTTTATTGAGAAATTTTTATATCTGACAGATCAAATTCCTCTTCAAAATCTTTATCACTTAATTTTTCTTCCTCTTTAGTCGGTTCCTTCTTCCACAGGAACAAGATGATCCCTGTTATTAAAGAACCGATAAGCAGTGCTAAGGTGAAGAGCAATGGATGATTCATTGCCGGAACAATAAACATTCCGCCTGATGGTACCGGGGAAGCGACACCCCACATCATGGATAATCCTCCTCCAATAGCGGCGCCGAATGTACAAGCGGCTACAACGCGGAGCAAATCAACAGCTGCAATCGGAATAACCCCTTCAGTGATCATACAAACACCCATTGGCAAAGCAATCTTGATGTTATCTTCCTCTTCCTTGGTATATTTCTTCTTACGAAAAGCTAAAGATAAAAGCCATGAAATCGTCACACCGAATGGCGGTACCATTGAAGCAAGTATTTTCACTGCTTCGGGTTCTTTTACACCTTGCAACAGAAGTCCGTCGGCAAATAGCGAAGCTACTTTGTTTACTGGGCCGCCGAAGTCAAATGCTGCCATTCCCCCTAATATCGCACCGAAGACGAAACGCATTGATCCTTGCATGCTATTAAGGAAAGAAGTCATTCCCTCCGTTGCCCAAACGATTGGTACACCAATAACGAAGTACATTAACAATCCAATAACAACACTTGAAACAAGCGGAATAATCATCATCGGCATTAAGCCTTCTGCCCATCTAGGAACTTTTAGATGTTTTCTAAGGAACAGAACAAAATATCCGACAATAAAGCCCCCAAGCATGCCTCCTAGAAATCCCGCGCCAATGGAATTGGCAATCAGCCCCATTAGTAGACCCGGTGCGATGCCCGGCCGATCTGCTATTGAATAGGCGATAGCTCCTGCGATCACCGGCGCCAGCAATCCCATGCCCAAAACGCCAAGAGAAAGGAGTGCGGAAGCTACTGAGAATGGTTCTTTATAATTGGTAATTACCGATCCGCCTGCCAAGTTCCCGATCGCAATTAACAACCCTGCAGCAACAACTAGTGGCAGCATATAAGAGATGGCAGTTAATGCATGCTTTTTAAGTTCCATCTTTCTCCAAATCTTTTTCCACATTCTAGACACCCCTTTGCAATTCTGATTCAAGTTTCTTATACAACTGTTTTGGTGCTTTTATGGCTAGATTGGTTGGAATCTCCACCACCTTCTTTCCCTTGAATCTTTCTCTTCCGCTTATCTTGATATCTGCAGCAATAATAACCAGATCAGCCTCCTTAATTTCTTGCACAGTCAGTTCATCTTCAATGCCAATGGTTCCCTGAGTTTCAATACGAACCTGATGCCCTGCCTCTGTTCCTGCTTTGATTAGTTTCTCTTTTGCAATGTACGTATGGGCGATTCCAGATGTACAAGCAGAGATTCCCACTATCTTCATCACAATTTCCTCCCTACTCCTTATTTTTTCGATAACAAATCAATAAGCTCTTGTTTGGTGCGAACAGTTTGAAACTTAGCAATCACGTCATCATCAGCGAGTAAAATGGCGACTCTTTGGAGCAATTTGATGTGCAAAACATTAGAATCTGTATTTTTAACCGCAAACAAAATGATCGTGCTTATTGGCTTCCCATCCAAAGATTCCCATTCAATTGGCTTCTGGGTTCGACCAATGGCAAGAGAAGTCCGGATCACACTTTCTGATTTTCCATGTGGAATGGCCACGCCTTCGCCTAGCCCTGTGATGCCTTCTTTCTCACGATTTAGTACATCCTCCAGAAAATCTTTCTCATCATTAATACAATGATTCAAGTACAACAGGTGAATTAATTGCTCAATGGCTTCAAGCTTTGTCGCAGCTTCCAAATTCAAATCAATTAAATCTTCATTAATTACTTTTTTAATGTCCAGTTCATCTACACTCATTTGCATAGCCCTTTCCTCCTTCAGACTTGTTAAAATGACATAATGGATTCTGTTCTCCACAGGATTATCTATCTTTCTAAATGAACAAGCTTATCATTTCCCTGGTGTCTTTAGCCCTCATCATTTTTTCTAAAGTATTCTCATCAGATAAAACGCTTGCAAATTTTGAAAGAGCAATATTTCGCGCTCTTTGGATGGCATTATCTCGAACTGCGAGCAATACAATCAATTGAACCTGTTCCGTGTCTTTAGATCCCCATGCTATCCCGGCATCTAGTCTTCCAATGGCAACAGAACTCTCAATCACTGCGTCCGAGATACCATGTGGCAGCGCAACACCCTTTCCTATTGTCGTGTCTCCATCCGCCTCCCTTTTAAGAACTTCTTCTGTAAAATCTTGAATACTATATATTTTTCTTTCATGAAACAACATCTCTGACAAAGCTACTATGGACTCTTCTTTATTCGCTGCATGCAAATGAAGCGAAATGAGTTTTTCAGATAAAATTTCATGTGACATTTGCTGATTCCTTAGGACTATTGCTCCCTATCCTTTCATTTGCTTCTTTATAGTAGTCGTTGATAAACTTCTCTATATTATATTTATCCGTATCATTCAAAATCGGGCTCACTAGAAGAGTCGGCTTGTTGGCGTTGTGACGCGTTTTTACTGTAGATATGATTAAAGCAACATCAGCATAATCACTTTCTTTAATCCTGTGCTGTGCGACAATTCTCTTAACGTTGATCTGTGGAAACATTTTTTTGATTTTCTCACTCAGAAGATGTGATGTACCAATGCCGCTAGTACATTCAATCAGAATGGGAATTTCTTTCATGAATTTATCAATCAGGATTTGGAAATACAATGTGATGTAGCCAACTTCTTCATCACTCAGAAAATCAGCATAATTCTCTTTTTCAACAACTTGATAAACACATTGCTTCACTAAATCAAAGGTCCCGCCAAAATTAGTTCTAATAGAATTTAAAATTGGATTAACAATGTTTATTTTGTGATTCAATCGATAGATCATCGAACACAAATGCGATGTTAATTGCTTATAAAGAACATCATCATCTTGAAAAAATAGTCCACTATTTTCAGACACTCTACTTACTAATTTGCTTGATAAGTACATTGCCTGCCTACTCATTGGATCTTGATCCAACAAAGAATCATGATTTAGATTGCACGCCTTGAAAATGTAGTACAGCTCATTAAACTCATCATTGTTTAGTTTAATCTGATAGAATTTTTCAATTTTATTCACTAACTCATAGGTAACGTGAAAAATTGCAGAATCATCTCTGATTTGATGAACGATTGGCTTGTTCGCATTAGGCTTTTGAATATTATTTGTATAGCCTTCAATCACTGAGAGCATGTAACAAAACATGGTTAAATAAGATGGCTGATCCAAGAATGCATTATGTTCTTGCTGAACTTCATGAAGGAAATCCTTAACCTGGAACAATGTTGCATTTTTGACTTTCGTATGTTCAATGAACTCTGGAATATCATATTGATTAAATGGATCGCCATTCTGTTTTAAAAAGCCCTCTATAATAGATGAGCTTAATCGGAGCACATTAAGCTTATTGCCACAAATATGAGTCCCACTATTTTCTTTTAATAATTTAAGGTTGAACGGAACAATGGCCGCTTCAATATGTTTAAAATCATTAATGATCGAACTTTGACTGACGTAATATCTTTCCGATATTTTTTGAATAGATGTTTTGTATGGCGAGATTGCAAGCAAGTAAAGCAACAAATTGAGTCGTCGTTCTTCAGGCATTTGAAAGACCGGAGCACCACTCTCTGTTGTCTGTTTTTTGTTGACCAGCATATATCCTAGATTTTCTTTTTTCTCGATCCTATAATTTTGAGAAGAGGTCTCCGTTATCTGCTTCATATCCCGATAAATGGTTTTAGTTGATACTGCAAATTGACGACTTAGTTCAGCAGCAGTGATATAATCATTAGTTTGCTTTAAAATTTCCAGTATCCTCTTTTGGCGATCGTTCAAAGTATTTGTCATACTCAATTCACACCTCATTTCCTTTCTCTTTATAGTTTCATATTATTAAAATGTAAGCGCATACACAACTACATATATTTTAACAATTTTATGTCCGTATTAGTGTGGTTAGAAGCACGTAGGATACGTATCACTTCCCTCCTTAATAAGGATCAAACCCAGAGCATAGATACAGAACGTCAACAATCCAAGTCAGCTAAAGCATTTTTAATCACAGCCAAAGCACAAACATCAAAATGGCGTACGGATATCTTTCTAATTATGAATCTGATTCCTCTTGCAATGAAATGATGTCGGCAATTAGGAACACCGGCGCAAAAGAATACGGTTATTAAGCGCATTACCTAGGGATAAACTTCACTCATTTTGGAAATTTTGGTTATTGATGTAGCTAAAGAGGATATGTACATAACAATGGAAATGAAAACATTGAAACAGATTACATACCTTAGTCTCTGTGGCGGATTGATTATATTTGTGTTCTTTTCTGCTTGCTTAGTTTCTCTTTGCTGCTCTCGTTCTTTTCGCAGGTTTTATGTCGCGCATGGTCATTGGATTCACACCAAAAACCTGGGGATCCGGAGTCCGAGCCTTCTTCTTCATGTATGTTTCACTTATGATTGTCATTATTTTAGTCTTTCAAGAAATACTTCGTCTCGATAAGAAGCATTTCCCACAACACTCTCTCATCTTCACAGCACCTTTACAGGGCTTACCGTCTTAAATGGATATTTTCTGCATAGATGGGCATCAATCTAATGGTGCTGATTCTTTAATCAAATTTCAATCAAAAATTCAAGGTGAAAGCCCATTAAATCATGTTAAAATAAAACTGTTAATTTAATAGTATTTATTTTGAGAGAAGGCAGCATTAATGAAAAAATGGTACGCACTCTGCTCTGTCCTTTTATTATTTTCTGCACTAAGTTTTTTTACAGTTAAGGTTAACCAAAGCCATATAAAGAGACTTAATGTCGATTATCAAATCAGCGGTAGTACATATGTCAATAAATCCTCCATTTCAAAAACAAAACTGTCCAAACGAACAAAACAAATTCTCGTTGTTGTTGGAAATGGTAGCCATGCAAAGATCCAGTTATGGCAGAAAAAAGGTAAGAAATGGTTGAAAAAAATGGCAACAAACGGACATGTTGGCAAATATGGGATTGGCAAAACACATGAAGGAGCCATGAAGACTCCTTATGGAGCCTATAAATTAACCTTTGCGTTTGGGACGAGTAATCCAGGCACAAAGTTGCCTTTCCGGAACATCACACCAAATTCATGGTGGGTAGAAGACAGCAATGATCCAAACTATAACACATGGCAGGAAGGCGGCTCTTTTAATAAACCAAGCGAGCACCTTATTGATTATCCGGTACAATACAAATATGGAATCGTGATCAACTATAACTCAAAACGAGTCCCATGGAAGGGATCCGGGTTCTTTGTTCATGTCTCAAACGGTGGCTATACCGCAGGATGCGTTTCACTGTCTCGCTCTAAAATGAACTATCTCATGAGAACGATCAAGCCGGGAGCATATATACTGAACATCAACAACGTCAATCAATTGAAACGCTTTTAAAGTGAACGGCTAAATAAAGATTGCTATCTTAAGATAAATTGGTTATGCGCTATTTAACAGCAAACAAACAGCTCAACGATTCGATGAATCCAACTTGATCAAAACGAGAAAAAAATTGACCGGCAGCATGAGAATGCTAACCGATCGATTTTTTTGTTGCTTGTACGAAACGACTATTTGCTTAAACTGGTAGTCGTTTTAATATGAATTATTTTTTCACTGTCTTTGCTAGTATATAACCAACTTTTCCCGAAGCAACGACCTTGTCCCATTTCTTTCCTTTGGTCAGGACTTTTACAGAAGTCTTTTTCTTCAGTGTCTTAACTTTGTGTGACTTAACAGATCCCGGTTTATGGGGCAGTGTTTACAAAAAAGAGAAACTGATTAACAAGCATTATATTTGTACGCCATTAGTTAATAAGATACGCAAGTTTCATCCTCAGCTGCCATTTATCTGTAATCGTCAAAATAACCCACACCTAGTCAAATGGTATGAGCCTTGTTATGATTATTTTAGTAGTGAAAGGCAATTTGCAGAGATCCGATATTTTGCGAACCTAGGAAGAAGTTGACCATGCGCCTCTTCAGTCGGCTTATTTACAACTAAGATCCTTCTAACCAAACCAAAGGCACCTCTCCCATTCCACCATTTTTCTAAGATTTTGTTCACAATTAAATCGTTATTCACTGTATTTTCATATTTTTCTCATATTTAGTGATTGTATCTTGCTAATTTTCCTTCATAATAAGAATATGGATGATGAATCTACTCCGGGGAATTGGGAAATAGTACATCAGCTTTAGTGTTCGATCAGATACACAGTCTGGTGTGAGCATGACAAATCTACTATTATTGGAGGCGTTGTAATGGACAAAGGCAAGAGAACTTTTGTGAATGCGTGCATGGAGGCTATTTGTCAATGTGACACGAGTAACACCCACTATTTGTTTGAATTGAAAACCGGAGAACATGTTTATCGCGCGCAGCCCAGCCACCTTTCTATGTATAATAAGGACGGTTCCCTTGCCCAATTAATCGGCATGTTAAATCCTGCTTTTATTCGTACGTACCATGATTACATCAGCAACCATGCAGAGCATGGACGAATTTGGCTCCACCAAGAATTACAAAACTTTTTGAAGGCATTCAACAATAAAGACGAAGAATACGGCTTCTAAGCTCAGCTCTAGCTGAACAGAAACCATAGTCTAATGAAATCCCCTTTACGCCGAAACCGCATGCGAACCGGCATGTCGACGAACAGCATTCCAATCCAGGCTTGCTTTTCTTTTGGTCGAACAATCCAATACTGATGCAAGAAGGACATCTCCGTGTCAATTCCATTGCACGACTCAGAGATGTCTTTTTCATTTCTGAATCAACGGTTAAGTCTCCTTCTGATTCTGCACTCCCCTATTTCCTTAACAATTCTGATGTAATCTTAAAATCTATTCGTTTATTTACATATTTTTAAATTCTCCCCACCATTTCCGAACCATGCCTCCTATCTATAAAACATAGAGCAAAAATATACCAATATCTGCTTCATCCCCCCGCCACCGCCTCTTTAATCCACGCACCACAACATTCAGCTTCAACCCAAAAACTGAATCCCCGAAAGGAGCCCCACCATTATGCCATTTACCGACTATTTTGCTGCCCCGTTCGAGCCTGAGTGCTATGCCTTCGAGAGACTGATGCAAAAGTATGAACCGAAAATCCGAAAAACCGTCAAACGCTATAACGACATGTACAAGCAGTATTTATGTCCCGCCGATTATGACGATCTGCTGCAAACCGCGCAGTATGCATTCTCAGAAGCCAATGACAAATTCGACATCACAAAAGTTGCGCCGGACAAAAATCCAGAACATGTGTTCATCGCCTTCGCTGCTCGAACGATGGAAGGCCGACTCTCCGACTACCTCCGCAAACACTACAAGAACAAAAGTCGAGAAGTATACGAACGCGACGACTCCGCCTATGACATTCCCGATGAAGCTACCGAGTCACTGAACAGGCAAATGCTGCGCATCCTCCAAGATCACCTTCCCACACTCACCCCGCGCGAGGCCCTCTACATCAAGCTTTCCGTCTTTCATGATTGGAGTACTGAACAAATCGCCGAAGCTGCCCATGTCTCCGAGCACACGGTTCGCTCCTGGAAAAAAAGCTTGCGTAAAAAGTTAGCACCTTTAAAAGATGAATTGAAAAAACGAAAATAAGCAGTTAAAAAATCGATCGGTTCAACAGAAACAATGCTAATCCGGTCGATTTTTTGTTTTCGACTGTACAATGGTGGAACGAATAGGAAAATATATATATAAGATATTTTCTGCGGAGAATTGGAAACGACCATTATGTTGTCTAGATATCTTATAACCCTATACACATCCATATAAATAATCATATAGACTTAGTCTTATCGTATTATTTTGTCGGAATTGTGAACAGATAGGTATTAATTATCTAATTTTTTGAAAATAAATATTCCTATTTATAGAAAAATTTAGTATTATGAAAACAAGGAGGTGAAGCGAAGCGTTAACGCAATAAAGCAAAAAGAAACCCTCAGTGAATCAAAAGGCGCTTGATTCATTAGCACCTCGATAGTCAAAGCAAGTCCGCGTAAGAACCAAGCTAGACCTCGCCTGAATGATCAGTGGATCACAACTGCTGATCCTCCTGCTTCCTCGAAGCGCCAACCGCCTCCTTACTGGACAGGGATACATAGAAGAAGTCCACATCGTTTTATTCATCTAGTCAGTCACACGGCACCTATTACTGTCGCACCTCAACGGATTTGATACCAAATCACCGAATCAACACGTACGCACGTCATGAACGTCTCAAGCGAACATTTCGTTCGACTGATCGATAATATTAGAGCAGCCGTCCTTGTTATGAGACGACTGCTCATTTTTTAGTCCACCCACTTTGCTACCAATCATTCAATACATCATTGTTCCGATCTACTATCAGACTGAACATTGATACAAAACTCTTTTCCACAACTTCCACCTACTCCATGACCAAATAGGAACAGGTCAACCAATGAATGCGTTCCCCAGATGAAATCTTTCGTAACAGCTTTCCTTTGATCATACAATCCCATGTATTCATCGGACATATCCGCGTCAATCAGATTGCGCCATTAACTTCCAGAGTCATTGGTTGACTCGCACGCTAAAGATAATACAATCGGCAATGACCGGACAGATGTTTTTTTCAATCCTCCCCACCATTTCCAAACCATGTTCCCTATCAATGGCTCAATTCTAGATTATCTAATACAGAGCGTATCCAGTCTCCGGCCTTCATCGTGAGATACCACAGCAGCAGAGGGGAAGTAATGTGACTGCCTTAAACAGTGAAGCCGCTTTACTATGGCCTACAACGAAAAATAAAAACGCCACTTAGCAGAATGCTGTGGCGTTAACGATAGTGTCTTCCTATGAAGAAATATTGAAACAAGCAAATTCCTATTCGATATTAGCGTGGTGAGCTTCCATAAAATTTTCGTCTCTACCAAGAGTTTGAGCTAACGACAATACCGCTGTTTCGAGTGTGATAAATGCCGTTTGTTCAAAAAGTGCACCCATTGGTTGTTTTGAGGTACGTTCCTTGGAAAACTTAGTATCCGTTGGGATGAGCACGCTGATGTCTGTTTCCTGAGCAAGTTTCGAGTTCGTATTGGTGGTGACAACAGCTGTTTTCCCTCCAAGTTTGTGGACCCTCCTAAGGTTTTCCAGCAATGCGGAACTATTGCCGGAACCAGATATGATGAGATAGAGATCCCCAGTCTGGATTGGCGGGCAGCTTACTTCACCAATTACATGGGGTTTTAAGCCCAAATGTGACAACCGGTTGGCAAACATCTTTGCTACGAGTCCTGAACGCCCGCGACCGTCAAGAAATATTGCATCTACCTCTTGGATCGCAGAGAGCAGTTTCTGTAGTGCGATAGAATCCACTTGGACATCTGAGATCTCACTCAGAATGAGTTTGAAATTCTGACTTAGATTATTCACGTTTCTCAGGCCCCCAGTAAAGACAAAATGTTTTGTTCTGGGTTTTCGGCTTTGACAATATAACCACCAGAGACATACTCATCAACATGTGCACTAGCTTCTTTAAGTTTCCTCAACGTCTGATCCGTAATGCCACCGTCTATTTCGATTTTGAACTGCAAGTTGTGCTCCTGACGAATGTTATTAAGTTCTTTGACTTTTTCAGCCATCCCCAACAGGAAGTGGGATGCACGGTGACCTGGAGCGGTCGTCATCACCAAGACGCGATCCAAATGCGGAAGAATTGGCACAATACTTGATAGGCCTCTCGCCGGGCTGAGTGCCACACCGGCTTGAACACCAGCCTCATCGAGCTGCTGCGCAATATAGAACAGATCTCCCTGTGCATCTGAGTGTACGGTCACGCTTGACGCGCCGGCTTTAATCACGGTGTCAAGCAGAGCCTCAGGCTGTGTTACCATCAAATGGACATCTAAAAAAAAGTCGGTGTTGGCGTGTAGCCATGAGATCAGACGGTCGTTTAAGCCCATATCCGGCACATAATGACCATCCATCATGTCAATGTGCAATCCGTGAATTTTTGTTTTTTTAAACGAGTCTAGTAGACTCATCATCTTGTCTGGGGTTGCATCAAGGATCGATGGATAGATGGTATTACTCATGTGTTTTTGTCTCCTTTCGAAGTTTCTCACCAACTGCTCCAGAAGGATGATTCAAGAGGAAATCCTTTCGTGAATAGTCCGTGTTTTCCATAACCAAAGACGCCACCACATCAAAGATCGAAATGACTGCTATGGTGCTGACTGTTGCCAGAAGGTTGAACGCATCAAGCTCACGATCGACATGAACTTTTACGACTAGATTCGAGTGCTGTGCAAGAAACGAATCCGGGTTTTCAGTAATAGTCACAATTGAAATCCCTTTAGCCGCGACATTCTCCACAAAAGAGGTTAACTCTTTGGTACTGCCTCCTTTTGAAATAAAGATCATAACGTCATCTTTCTTAATTGCGCCCAAAGCGCCATGAACGGCATCGGATGGATTCATGAAGAAAGCGCTAATTCCAACAACACGTAGTGTGTGAACAGCCTTATTAGCTGCCATTGCCGACGTTCCACAACCAGTTAGAAAAATGTTGCCCTTGGTCTTTTCTATAAGTTCAACCAAAGACTGCAGCGAGTTATGTGAAATAGATTGGCCTAACTTCGCAATCTCTTCGCCTTCCAGTGTGAATAAAGAATTAATTTTTTTATCGTTTTGATCCATATCATTCATCCCCCTGAATCACAACGCTGACGGTGCGATCCCTTTTTCGTGTTTGATCAAAATCCACAAAGAAGATAGATCCGACCGAGCCACTCATGAGCTTGCCGTCCTTAATGCCTAAAGTGACACTGTTACCCAACAAGTCTGCGCGAATGTGTCCGTCAGTATTTAACATGGTCCACTCAACTGCCGGGTAAGCCGGATCATTTTTCTTCATACCATAGGCAATGTGCTTAGGGCCAGGGCTTAAATACGGGTAATTTTCTGTGGTTTGCCGAGGAACGATCTTGTCTAGAACATGGTTAATGTCGACATGAAGATAATCATCCCCATAATAGTTTCTATCATGCATATACTCATCAAAATAGACTGAACAGGTGGTATGAGCGGTTTGCACTAAACAGATTCCATTTTTAATTTTACTTTCGTCAATGGCCTGCACTACTTGTTCCGTGACATTGTGATAAGAAGGACGGTCTGCCACAGTACTAATCACAAAATCTTTAAAATAAGCTGTCAATTCCTGACACATCCTCACTTTTATGCTTCAATTTCTTTTTTGACTGCATTAAAAACTTTACCTGCACCTATGCCAGTCAACAGTGCAACACCATTAATAACCTTGTCTTTGATTTCTTTTGGAACAACTGTGGTGCTAACAACGATGTCATAGTTACCGTTAGAAATGTTAGCTACTTCATCGACAATTGCCGATTGTTTAATCGAGACTTGATTAATCAATCCTTCCTTTTTCAACCAACTTTCTACTTTTGCCCGAACAACTGTTGAAGTCGCATGGCCCGCACCGCACATAATCAACATCTTTTTCATGATTAACCGACCTCTTTTTCTTGAGAATTAAACTTCTTAATGATGTTCACGTAATACAAGAGACCTAACAATATGCCGATGATAACGATAATACCAATGACACTTAAATGCTGACCTGTCCAAACCATCAAAGCATTTGGCCACAAACCAGCCGAAACAAAGGATACGGTACCTTTGCTGCCGATATTGTAATTAGCCAACTGAAATGCCTTTGTAACTGTCGGTGCCAACCAGGTGGATAGATAAAGCATGGGAATCGTGTAAATTGCCCCTCCAATCAAAGAACGGATGATGTTGCCACGGAAAGCGGAAACCATAATGGTGAACACGAAGACGAACAGTGTTAGGTCACCAAAAGGTAACACTTTGTTGCCTGGCAGAATAACAGCCAGGAACAATGCGACCGGGATCATCAACAAACTCGTAGATGTAACTGCCGGATGGCCGACCGTCAAAGCAGCGTCCATCCCAATGTTTACGGTCTTGCCATGCAAGTGCTTTTGGGTGAACTCTTGAGTTGCTTCGGCAATTGGTGTGAGCGCTTCCATAAACATTGAAATCATCTTTGGCAATAGTTTCAATACAGCGGCCATTTCCATCCCCAGACCAGCAGTCTTAGAAACGTCATAGCCAGCAAGGATCCCAATACCAATACCGATAATCAAACCAATGACAAGTGGATCGCCAAACACACCGAAACGCTTCTCGATTTTTTCCGGGCTGGCATCAATTTTGTTGAAGCCAGGGATTCGATCAAATAACCAATTCAGTGGTAAAGCTAAAAGAACTGGTGAAAGCGCCATTAAATGTGTGATTGAAATATCCGGCAGGCCAAAAAACTTGCTGATCATCGGTTGCGTTAAGTCTGCCAATACTAGTTGCATTAAGAATGCAGCGACCATAGCAAGCACACCATATAAATAGTTGTTAGTGACGCCCCACACCATCAACCCAATAAAAGTTGGTTGCCATAGGTTCCAAACGTCAATGTTTAACGTCTTAGTAAGTCCCAGCCAAACCAAAATCAGGTTTATTCCAAAGGCTATTGGGATAATCAAGACACCCATGGTTGATGAAAATGCCAACGGACCTCCGGGACCAGACCCAAGATCAATGATGCTTAAAGACAAAGCGTAACGTGCTACCATGAGCTTAATCGCAGGTCCCAATGAAGTTTGAAGCAGGTTCACTACCATGTTCAATCCGATGAATCCAACCCCAATGATAATACCTGAAAGAAATGCTTTTGATGGTTTTAAACGTACACAAAGCCCCAGGGCAAAAATAATGATCGGAATAAATACGGTTGAACCTAAATTGATAAACCAATGAATCGCATAAGCTATCATTTCTATTGCCTCCCTACTCGATATTGTTTGTTTTCAAGACTTGCTTTACTTCGGCAACATCATCGCTTTGAAGTAATTTAATTAGAACGTTTTCATTTTGAAAAACGGCCATCAGATTGCTTAGGAGCGTCATTTGGTCGTGAGGCTTACTCATTGCAATCATGAATATCAGTGAAACTTCCACTTTTTTGTCCGAATCCGTCATATCTTTAAAGCTAATCGGCTTTTTCAGCGATGCAAAAGCAATTTGTGATTGATTAACATATTTAGAATCAGTGTGTGGAATAGCTACCCCAAGTGCTTTTGTCTGTAATCCCGTAGGGTAAGTTGCTTCACGTTCAAGCACGTGTTTACCGAAGTCACGCTTAACAATGTCCGCTTCTGTTAATCTGATAGCCATACGCGAGATAATATCCGTTGAATCTTCTGCTTCTTGGTGAAATAACATAATATCACGGTCAAAAAACATAACACTCCTCCTCTCTAACTGTTGATCAAGTCCAACAGGTCTTCCGTGTCTTGAAGACTTACAATCATGTGGACTCTTGTCTTGTTTTCAACTAGGCGATATATATCTAACACCAAATCATGGTAAATCGAGATTGACTCATTGGGTACACAAATCAAGATCACCACAAACACATTTGTGCTGTTCCATTTGACAGGCTTGTTGAGAATCAGAAAGGCAACCGAGAGACGATTAACCGTTTCTGGAGCCGCATGAGGCAAGGCAACACCACTTTCGATTTCAGTAGGTCCAAGCCGTTCTCTTCGAAGTAGTGATTTACCGAACTCATGAGTAACTCCACCATTATTCTCCAAGACCTTAATCAGGAACTGTAAGGCTTCTTTTCGGTCTTTGACAGAGTCTTTCCAGAAGATCAGCTTTGGATCCCCTAATTTACTGAGTACAGGATAATGTTGTTCTTCATTACTTGTCTGCGGCCGAATCAAGTAAGATGCGTAAGCTTTGAGTAACTTTTCCTGATCATTTGCATCAAATAACGGAGAGATCCTAATAAAAGGCACTTTAGAAACAAGCCCTGGAATATTGACACCAACAATCAAACCAACATCCGATAAGTCAATTGACTTAAAAGCTGTGAGATTCGTCTTTAAAAACAGGGTACCATCCGGCAAGAGATGCTTGATCTGCCCCATTACATAATCACGTAGTTGACCATGCTGATTGAAAATGACCAACACACGACGAATTGGAATCGACTGATTAATCGCAACGTGGAAGTAAATAGTAATAAATGATACTTCATCATCACTCAGTGTTATCTGGTAGCGTTCTTCAAGAAACGATATTGCGTACCAAGTCATTCCAAATAAGGCAGGATACTGCGTTTTAATATCTTTAAACAGCGGATTCTTAACCACCAAACCTTGCTTAAGGCGAAGAATCATTGCTGGAATGTGGTACATGAGTTGTTTCTCAAGGTGTGCCTTGTTTAAAAATGGCATTCCCTGAACATCTTCCATACGCGCAATTAGTTCATCGATAATCGGTTTGTAGTTCTGGTCAGCCGGAGCGGAGTCGTTACTCATTCGGTAAGCTGAGAGATTTCGTGCGAGCCATTCTTTGTCAGCGATAGTGAATTGAAGACGCAGTGCTTGACTGATTTGGTTCAAAATCGTTTCAGCAGCTTTTGCAGAACCCGTTAGAGTAGACTTTAACTGATCAGTAAAATGGAATCCAAAACATGCACGTTGCGTTTGAACTAGCGAAATCACCTGAAGCGCAAATTTGTAATAGCTTGGTAGTTCAACGTACCACGGTTTGTCTGGATCAAATATTGTTAAGACACTTTGTACAACCTTTTTGGGGAAGAATAGTGAAAAATATGTGACGTCCCCAGCTTTTCTCGAGTCAGAAGCATCTACGATGAATGTTGCTGCGGCAGTTTGGATGTTTTCTTCTTCTCCAATCGCAATCAACTCAGACCCGTTAGAACAGATCTGCAAAGATGACGATTCAATTATGGTATTAATTCGATCAACATCATTCAAAATGGAAGTTTTGCTGATCCACCACCGTTCAGACAGTTCCTTCAGCGTCAGCTGCTTGCCCTCTAAAATGATCTCCTTGGCAAGTGCAATACGCCGTTGCCTTGGGCTAAACTCTTCCACCGGTGTTTTACGCTCACTTGCATCCATAAATCTCCGAATGACACGTTCACGTTCTAAGATTGTGCCTTGAATTCGTAAGCCCAACCCCCTTTTCACATCCAGCCTGAGAGATGTGCTCTTTAGTGTATTGAGGAGCGTATCAGCATCTTTGTATATTGTTTTGGTTGATACGTGGAAGCTATTCGCAAGATCTTTTGCTGGAATAAATTTTCCAGATGAACTTAAATTGATTAGCAAGTCGACTTGTCTTTTGTTCATGATCTGCCCTCCTCATATAGAAATGTAACACTAGAGACGGATGTATGCGATTACATTTAAAGCCATTAACTTGTGGAACCTTTAACTATTGCCTGATTGTCGGGCTTTACGCTGAAATCACTTTGAAACTTTATTATAATTGTTATTGACGCTTGACGGTTACACTTATCCCGCTGTAAGCGTCAAATAGCCCACATCTTTGAATTGATATGATCCCTATTGAGTTGACGTTGACAGATGAAATAATAAAAAATCTGTTAATTCAAGGAGGTCATTTTATGTCTTATAGTGTTTGGCTTTCTGCGAAGGAAAAACTGGTGGCATTTAAAGATACTGTGGGAAGGAGAGAATCACTAGACGAGCAGCACAGAATATAGGCGTTTCAGATATCTAAAGACTGGACAGGACAAACAGCAGTATGAGTCACTAGTACAAAAAAATACCAATGAACAGCAAAAATCCCATGGATTTATTAGAGGGGCAGCTTATTACGGGAGGTCAGAAAAATGATCAATGACAGTACACGTTCAAAGTTAAATGATATGTGCCTAAGTGCAATGGCTGAGTATTAACATGAACAGCTTCATAATCCTCAGTTTAATGACCTATCCTTTGAAGAACGATTCAGCCTGCTCGTAGATCGAGAATGGGATCGCAGAAAAAACAATAAGTTGGACCGTCTCATCAAAAATACCGGATTCCCAATATCCTCAAGCCTGCATTGAAGATATTGAATATCATCAGGATCGTAGTAAACTGAATAAAAATCAAATTCTCCGATTAGCCTCCGGTCAATACATTCAAGAAAAGCATAATTTGACTATCATCAGTTTGAGTTATATTTTAAATTTTATTTATCATCAATGTTAACTTGAATAGATTGCACAAAATATTCACACACTAAATTATCTACAGGTTGTTCTAGTCCTAATTGTTTGCCCAATGTCTTACTTACTTCATTGATAAACCTAATTAAATAATCAATATCTGTTGCATCATGTCTATCTCGTGTATTAAAGAAGGGGGCAATTCGATAAAATAACTTCTCTCCTTCTAAATAGCTCTTATATTCAAAAGACGGCGTATAATCCGCAAATACTGTTCTAATGTCTAAATCAGGTAGCTCTTCATCTGAAATATTCTAATTTTGATAATCATCCCAAAATTGTGAAATTATATTCTATTAGCATAGGTTGTGGCATCTTGATATATCTGTATCTTTTCTTCAAAGCTATTTTTCAATTTTTCTGATGTGCTAGAAAATTGTTTACGTGAATCTAATTTTATACTATGCATTAATTATCATTTCCTTTTTTCTATTTCTTGCTATAAATTTATCATAATTTTGATACCCGTATTTATATTTTTATACACTCAAAAAGATTATCACTCCAATGTTTTAGTTTTTCATTTAGTGATTTTCTCTTATACTGGTAAAATAGGCGAAGCCGCTAGCAAAGCCCGCGCGGTGACAAAAACAACACTAGCAAAGCCCGTAGAATCAGTGAATAATAACTTGACCAGTGGTGCACTCCTTTACTTCCACACACGCAATTTGAGGACGGTCCGGTTCCCTACAACCCGATTGATGCTAAAGAGTTAAAAAAACAAACTGCAACAGCTACCTGATCGTAATGACCCGCTCCCCAATCAAATCGACCATGTGCGAGATCTAATTCAGCAAGTATATGAACAAATTTCCTATTATGGCAACGTATAGAATGATTTGGTCAGAATTAGCATGTTCCGAATGTGAATGATTACCCCTAACCAAATGTACCACTAGTGTTTTTGATACCTACACTCCCAAATATTCTCTTCCTTCTCCAAAATAAATTTCAAGTACGCATAATCATTTCTTCTCCATAGTTTTATTAGCTACCAATCTGGCTTCAATGACTTTTATCACCAATTTTGTTCAGTTTTTGTCTATTTTTTCAGAGTATTATAAACCCAACTATAATTATGGTATTTCCGATTAAATAGATTAGAACTGGGAGGAAAAAATTATTGTTAGTTAATATATTGACCGGATCAAGACGAGCAATCATTTCAAAGTTACAGAATGACAACAAACAACTTGACATCCAGATTCTAGCCATAATAAATGAACGGAACCGCATTCGCACTCAGTATGAG
This sequence comes from Sporolactobacillus sp. STSJ-5, assembly GCF_024385605.1. Lineage (GTDB taxonomy): Bacteria > Bacillota > Bacilli > Bacillales > Sporolactobacillaceae > Sporolactobacillus. Next base: position 61,612 of record NZ_JANFOJ010000004.1, read on the forward strand.
GAAGATATAAAGAAACTAAGGACCATACAAGAGCATCTCGATCACATTGAAAAAGAAATTAAGTACTTTCCGAAGGATGTCGCAAAATGAAACTATTCAGTTGGAAAGAAAATGATCAATTATCGAGACTTGAAGAAGACATCGCTTCAAAAACAAAGAAAATTCAGCACTTTGCCAATGAAAATACCGAAGAACAGCGAAGACTGAATAACCTTTTAGAAGAGCAGCGACAAGAAATTGCCACTTCCTATGAACGAATTGAAAAAGAATTACATGAAGATTCACAGAGATGGGCGTTGATAAAACGGCAGATCCAAGAAAAAAATAATGATGATGCTCCTTTCTCACAATTGCGTATTGGAGAACGTCTTCTGCTCTTAGGCATGATAAATGCCAAGCAATTAAATAAGAGTTTAAATGAACAACAGATTCATGGTGGCAGGCTTGGGGACATACTCGTTCGCCTAGGTTATATAAGTCGCGACCAACTACAGGATATTATTAACCAATCGTTCAAACGCCTCTTACTAGGTGAACAACTGGTACGTGCGGGGTATCTGCAGCGTGGTGAGCTAGAGAAGGCGCTGCATCTGCAAGGAACAGTAGGCGGAGATATTGGAGAAATTCTAATCTCAATGAACATGATCACACCAAATCAACTTGCAGAAGCCCTTGCTTCCCAAAGTCAAACGGGGAGGTTCATGACATATGACAAAAATGATGCTATCAAGGCTAAGCTTCCTGAAATGATTGCACGACAATTTAAAACTGTTGTGATTCGACAATCGGTTGATCAATGCATTATTGCCGTTGAATCAATGCTCAATAATGAAGAAATGCAACAGCTTACTACAATTGTTGATGCACCGATTACGCAAGTCATTGCATCCCCATGGGAAATGGAACTTCTTTGGGATCAAATCTATCAAGCAGAATTGCTTCACGAGAGTACCGAAAAATTAAAGAACGAGCAACCGGAGAATTCTGCCAGTCAGACATTCACGTTTACACAGATACTTAGCATGATTGTGATTGGAATCACCATCGCTGCCGCTTTGCTATGGAATTGGTTTTACACACTTGTAATCATCAATATCATCATTCAGTTAATGTATTTTTCGATGACCGTCACAAAATTTATCATGATTCTTTATGGCACAAAAGAGAAGGCGCAAGTCCGGTTCAACAGGAAGCAAATTCAGAACATTGATGAACGAGAGCTTCCAATATACACGATTTTAGTACCCATGTATAAGGAAAGTAAGGTCATTCCGCAATTAGTCCAAAATTTGAACCAACTAGACTATCCCAAGAATAAATTGGACATTCGTCTGCTCATTGAAAAGGATGATACGGAAGCTCAAGAAGTGGTTCAATCGCTGCATCTGCCGTACTTCTTCCAGATGATTATCATCCCAGACGGTCAGCCGAAGACCAAGCCGAAGGCATGCAATTATGGGCTGATTCGTGCACGCGGAAAGTACGTAGTCATTTATGATGCTGAAGATCGGCCCGACCCAGATCAATTAAAAAAGGTCTTTCTCGCCTTTCAGCAAAGTCCTGATAACACTGCTTGCATTCAAGCCAAGCTCAACTACTTTAATAGTAAACAGAATCTACTCACTCGATTTTTCACCCAAGAATACAGCAATTGGTTTGAATTGCTGCTTCCCGGCATTATGCAGATTAACATTCCTATTCCGCTCGGCGGAACATCTAATCACTTTAAAACAGATGTGCTCAAAAAGCTCGGCGCATGGGATCCTTATAACGTCACAGAGGATGCTGATCTCGGTATACGTCTTTATAAGCAAAACTATACAACCAAAGTTGTGGATTCGCGAACGTTAGAGGAAGCGAACAGCAAATTCAGAAACTGGATTCATCAACGGTCTCGCTGGATTAAGGGCTATATGCAAACTTGGCTCGTGCATATGCGCCATCCCATTAGACTCCATCGTGAGCTTGGGATCAAAGGCTTCTGGGGAGCTCAGTTTATGCTTCTGTCATCACCGCTCTTGCCCATGTTGAATCCCATTTTCTGGTCCCTACTGGGTCTATGGTATTTGACACATGCCGGTTGGATACCCGCCTTCTTTCCTGGAGTGATCTATTATTTGGCGGCTATCCAACTGATTCTCGGTAATTTCTTGTTTATTTATACAAATATCGCAGGTACCTATTGGGTCGTACATGAGCTGCACCGAAAGAAGGAAACATGGCTTTCTTACAGTCTCGTAAGATATGCATTACTCACTCCAATCTATTGGGCAATGATGAGTATCGCTTCAATAAAAGCACTATGGCAATTAATCAGAAAACCTTTTTATTGGGAGAAAACTGAGCACGGATTTGATCAAGAACATTACGATACAACAAAAACAAGCAGTATGTAATAAAGGGGGGAAGTCACTATGGATATTAGCGTAATCGTTCCAACATTCAATGAAGCAAATAATGTTCAGATTATAACAAATCGTCTTCTGGAGGTTCTGCAATCGACCGGAAAGACCTTTGAAATTTTATTTATGGACGACAGTACAGACAACACGCCAAAAATACTTGATCAACTAAGCCAAGAGAAAACATATGTTCACTATATCCATCGAACGAATCAGCGGGGATTGGCGACCGCTGTCACTGATGGACTTAAATTTGCACAAGGTGACCTACTGGTTGTGATGGATGCTGATCTTCAGCATCCGCCTGAACTAATTCCGGCAATGATTGATAAGCTTAACGACGGTTTTCAAATGGTTATTCCTTCACGGTTTGTCCCCGGAGGAAGCGATGGCGGACTTAATCTTTATCGGAAATTTGTGTCATGGACAGCAAGAATAATTGCACGTATCGCATTAAAAAGACTCCGGAAAATTTCCGATCCAACAAGTGGATTCTTTGCTGTAAAAAAATCAGTGCTACAAGAAAATATGTACCATCCCATTGGTTGGAAGGTCATGATTGAACTGATTGTCCGTGCCAATATCACGTCAATCACAGAGATTCCTTATCAATTCCATGCGCGCGATTTAGGTAGTTCAAAAATGAGCAGCACGGAACAACTGCGCTACTTAATTCACCTCGGACGCTTGGTCATGATCAGTGAAGAGGATCGCCGCTTCTTTTCCTTTTGCACCATTGGACTTAGCGGCGTGATTGTGAATCTGGCTATTTATAAATTAATGCTTCTCGTTGGCAGCCCGGTTGTCATTGCCTTTATTCTATCTTCTATTGTCAGTCTCATTTCAAATTATATTTTAAATAGTACCTTAACATGGAAATCGAGGGTACTGCACCAGGCGAATGGACGGATGATTCAATTTATTCGTTATGCGACGGTATCTGTTGGAGGTCTCTGCATCTCAAGCGGTATTCTGTCCCTTCTCTACTATATCAGTCATTTTCATCCGATGTTGAGCGGATTATTGGGGATCGTGACCGGTGTCATTTGGAATTACATTGTAAATGATCGCTGGACCTTTGCCTCGAAAAAGACGATTCAACCAGCAAATACAATGGAGACGATAACGCAGCATGTTCAAAAATAAGTACGTACCCTATTATTTTGGCTTAATCTTATTTATTCTGGAGCTCTGCTTTGGCATTTGGATGACACATTGGAATCACTTTGTTCCCGGTGATGCTGTCAGCCGTGTCGCAAATGCCTATTATGTCTTATTTAGCAGAAATCCTCATCTGGGAGCTATAGGTTTCGTTTGGAACCCATTGCCAAGCTTGCTCATGCTCCCAATTCTATTGATGAGTCCTTGGTGCAAAATCCTTGCGTCCGAAGGAATTGCGGGAATTATTCTGACGGCATTATTTGCAGCGTTCAGTGCTGTTCTGATTTTTAAATCTTTGCTTAGAAGAAAACAACCGTTTCTATTTAGCTTCGCAATAGTACTGTTATTCTCTCTTAATCCATTTATTTTTCTCTATGGATCGAATGGCATGAGCGAAATGCTCTTCATCTATTTTATTATATTTTGCGTCATTGCATTCACTGATTGGTTGGATGAAAAACGTAGCGTAACCTCGATGATCATGGTCGGGTTTGCTTTAGCACTTGCTTTTCTCACTCGATATGAATCAATTTTATTTGGTCTTGCCTTAGCACTGTCCCTTACTATCATCATCTGGAGTAAACGAAAGAAAGAAGAAACAGCAGACTATGAAGCAGCATTCATCTATAATAAATGGGAAGCAACAGAATGGCTTGCTCTCCTTCCAGCTATTTATACCGGGATCATCTGGATTGGGTTGAATTGGTCCATTATGGGTGACGGCCTGTTCTTTTTACGATCGAACTATTCCAATCTCGCACAATCTGAAGGATTAAGTAAAAATCCAATTATCGGCCCTGTCATCAGTCATTTTGGCAATACATTGTTATTCGTATTTGAAAGAAGCATACCATTCCTTTTGCTCTTCCTTGCTATCCTGATCATTCGCATCATGAGACACAAGTTATTCCACGCAGACTTTCTTTGCTTACTCATGATCGTGTTATCAATTCCATTAATGCAAATATATATGCTATATAAAGGAGCTTCATACGGATGGTTACGTTTTTTCGTCTACCCTTTTGTGATTACCGTCGCCTGGCTGCCCTATGAATTGCAAAAGCTCAGAGAGCAAGTAAAACATCTTTATTTTTTTGGCGGATGTGTCACTCTGATCTTCTTAAGTGCATCTGCCTATGTCACCGGTTATGCAATGAACGATGCGCGTCTGTCGCCGGAAGAGTATCAAGCGATCCATTTCAAACAGAGTTCAACCTACACCAGTAACAGACAATCCATGCGTATTGCTATGGATCTTGATCAGCTTCTGAGTAAGAACAAACACGCTTCACTACTCGTTGATTCATTTAACGGTTTTCAAATTATTCTCGATATGAAGCAAACCAAGCAGCTGATCATTACCAGTGATCTTGATTTTAAAAGGAGACTAAACAATCCGGTTGATAGAAAAGTAACTTATATTCTCGTGCCGAAACCAGAAGGAGTAGCCGCACTTAATGCCGTTAGTGTACGGTATAAGAACTTCTACAACAAAGGTGCGAGCTTTGCCCGGTTATATAAAACCTATGGTGATCAGTGGCGGTTGTACCAAGTGGTGAAAAAACAGAATAAAAATTAATAAACACTTGAACAATAAGCCCATTAGAAAATGCTGGATAGGTTACACTTAATGGATGGATCAGTTAAGGCCATGTACCTTTAGTTCATCGGTACCCGGGGTGGTAACGGCCAGCTGATTGTACCACCTGTGACATCTTTTTTACCATCGATCGCCAACAATTTTACCACTTGTCGCCAGGGCGTTTACCAGATGAAAAAATTCCTATAGAAATCACGATATCCCTAAGGAATCTTCTTTGTCGATAGAGATCAATATCAATTTCCTAAGAAAAATCCCCCAATTCATAAGAGGGGGATGAAAATGTTCTTTTTACATCGGTTCTATGCTTAGTTGCTTTTCCAGGCGAAGATTCTTCTCTTTCAGTTCTTCGATCTCTTGTTTAAGTCGATCAACTTCCTCCAGAAGTCGGTTTATCTTTGTCTGCGTATCAATACCGGGTTCATAGGCTGTGCCTTTAATCTGGCGCCAATCATTAAACCGATACATCCAACTCTCATCCATGATTCCTTCTGAATCAGCTTGAACCAAGGGATCCTCTCTGAGCCATTGTTCGACTTCACTTTGATCAGCTTTCCAACCGTAGGAATGGATAAATTGAAAAACTTCATCAGCGGAGATCTTGCTCATTAGCTGTCCTCCAGTCGTAATTAAATTTATGAGTCATCCATTCAAATTGCCTGGTGAGGGTTGCTTTTCTAGTCCATGACGTTCACGCATGGAGACTTCTCCGTCAATTAAAATTTGATATGAATCATGAACAATGCGATCTAGGATAGCCTCTGCCAGGGTCTCATTGCCTAATTTTTGATGCCACCCTCTGGGATCGATTTGTGAACAGAAGATCGTAGACGCTATCTTATGCCGGGATTCAGTAATCTCCAACAGGATGGAAGCTTCATCCGCAGATAGATCGGTCAGAAGCCATTCATCAAGAATGAGTAGATCCGTTTTGGTATATTTCTTAATCAATTTTCGATAACTTCCATCCGCAGCTAACTTAGCGAGTGTCAGTTCATCCATTAACTCTGGTAAGCGAGTATACTTCACTTTGTAAAATTGACGACAGGCAGATACGCCAAATGCCGAGGCGAGAAACGATTTTCCAGAGCCCGTAGGGCCCATCAAAATGATATTATGATGGTGTTGAATATAGTTTCCGCTGGCTAATTTGATAATCAGTTCCTTGTCCAGTTTTCGGTCTTCATAGTATTCAATATCTTCGACGGATGCGCTTGAATATAACAAGGCGGCAGCGTTGATCAGCCGATGAAGTTTATTGCTTTGGCGTCTTGAATGTTCAAAGTCGATGAGTAATGAAAAACGATCTTCGAAACTCAGCTTTTGAAAGTCTTTATTCGTTGATTGCTCCTTGTAGGATTCTGCCATGCCACTCAGTTTCATTTCATATAGTTTGGTAAGCGTTTGTTCATTCATCGGTTGTTTTTCCCCCATAATATGAAGCGCCGCGCGTAAAGCCATAAGCATTTCCGCTGTCCTCTGCTCGACGTTTTTGTTCTTGTTCGGCGTCACTCTTTTTGTTATTTTTTAGGATTGTCTGAAGTATTTTGACCGTCGGTCTTTGGGTCATGGAAAGACCCATCTTGCAGGCACGCTCTATTTCATATTTGGAATAACGTTGTTCCAGTTTCTTTAATGAAAAAATGGAGTGGAGTGCCTGCTTTTCAGTTGGGTAAGCGTCTAACATATAGCGTATGAGGTTCGAGGTTGCTGATCCAATACCTTCAGCCCAATTTTGAGCCGCTTCAGGTGTTTGATCCACAAACAATTGATGATGATCAGGCATATGGTCGCGAAGAGTGGATAATTGACCAAACTTCCCATATAATCGTCTATGTGAGGCAATGCGCATATGGTTGAAAAAGATCTCAACGAGATCGTCTGATCGTTTTACTTCGACCTGTCGATTGATGTATTCGTAGGGAACCGAATAGAACATGCTTTCGACGGAGATATGATAGTCAGGGCGAACTTTCGCTGTTTTCCATTCAGACATTTTATAAGGGCGGTCCGGAAGAGGAGAAAGTGCGAATTTCTCTTCTTCTTTAAATGCTGAAAAGCGGCTGCCTTTTTTGCGTGTAAAGGGCCGATTATTGAATTCATCGAGTTTCTTCCAGACTTCTTCATTCAATTCATCAATAGTAAAACACAGTACATTTCTTAATGCGGCAATGATCCATGTAGAAAGGATCCCAACAGAGTTTTCCACATTGGCCTTATCTTTTGGCGTACGAACACGCGCAGGCATCACGATGGTGTGGTAGTGGTCCGCCATTTCTCTGTACGAAGGGTTTAAAACGAGTTCCTTTCTAGTATGCTTGGTCACGCTGGCTTTCAAATTATCCGGGACGATGATTTATGTTACTCCCCCGAAATACTCATACGCACGACGATGGGCAGCTATCCATGAATGAAGGTCCATAGATAATGTTGCTTCGGCATAAGACAGCTGACTACATGGGAGTGTCGCAATAAAGATATAGGCTTTGAGTTTTTCTCCTGTATCCCGATCAATAATGAACGCTGTTGCCCCTGCCCAATCAACCTCCTGTTTTTGTCAATATGAAATTGAGCCAGAGTGATCACATCAAAAGTGAGCCACTTTATCGTGTGGTACTTCCAATTATGGAATAATATGGGTGTTAGGTGGGGACTGGCCCGGGGAGGGCCAGTTCCCACCTAACACTTGCGCTGACATTATCCCTGTCCTGAGTTTTCTTTTCTTTCCATGCTCTGCCTAAATCGGTAAGATTCGCCGTTAAGTAGATGGATGTGACAGCGATGCGTTAGTCGGTCAAGCAGGGCAGCCGTCATCTTTTCATCGCCAAACAAGCTTGTCCATTCGCTGAATTCAAGATTCGTTGTCAGAATGAGACTGGCACGCTCATACCGACTTGAAAAAAATTGAAATAGGAGTTCTGCTCCGGTTTTGGAGAAAGGAACATAGCCGAGTTCATCCACAATGACTACATCAAATTTGAGCCACCTTTTCTCCATGGCGCTTAGTTTCTGTTCCTCATAGGCCATGAGCAGTTCTTCGACTAATTCGGAGGCCGTTATAAATTTTGCTTTAAACCCGTTTTGAATCATCTCTATTCCCAACCCAATGGCCAGGTGGCTCTTGCCCGTTCCACTGTTACCGAGAAAAATCACATTCTCTTTTTTTCGGACAAACTCACCTTTGGCCAGGGTGAGAAAATGATTTCGGTTCAGACTGGGCATCAAACTGAAATCGTACGTGTCCAGCGTCTTAGAAACAGGAAAACGTGCTTGTTTCAAACGCCTTTGTCGTTGATTTTCTTCTCGACTTTGCGATTCAGCTTCAAGCAATGCCAAAAGATAATCTTCATAACGCAAATTGTGCTCCTCCGCTTCCCGTGCTAGAGAACGATACTGTCTGGCTAGGGTGGGCATCCTGAGTTGCCTGGTCAGATGGTCCAACAGAAGTTCCGTGGTCATTGGTTTTCCTCCTTCACGAGTTGTCTGTATTGATTGATATCGGTCACTTTCACCTTGTAGTTCTCCAGAGCTTCCGGTGCTTGACCAACGGGTCCTGCCACATTACCTGTCATCTTTTGAATGACCTCATGAACCGCTTCATAGGTGAAAATTTGCTTCCGTTCTGCTTCCTGAATGGCTTGGGTTAACAGATTCTGGCCAAGTTCCCGGTGGAGAAGAAGAAGCCTGACAAATTTGCGGTCTCCGGCCGCTCCCTCAGTCTCACGCATTCTACGATGGAAATGCCGGAAGATTTCAGGAATATCTGGATTCTGAAAAGGATGTGCATCTCGGATCGCACGAGGCTTTTTCAGAAGCGCCTCCAGATAATGGTCCAGACGGGTGAATAGTTGATTTCGTCCGTACGAACGGGGATATTCAGTGATCACTTGATTTTGAGCCACAATGATCAGACGATCGACAAACTGTTTAACCCAGACAGCTTGTCCAACATAAGCGCAGGGAACGGAGTATTGGTTGGTCTCTACATGGATGAGAGACAATTGATTGACCTGACAGGATATCAACCGGCAGGCTTCAAATGGTGTTCCCGGAAGGGAATGAAGGGTAAGTTTTTCTTTGGCCCAAACCTGTGCGACCGTTTCATCGGTACGCGGAACGTGAATGCGGGCCGCCTCTTTAAGGCACCAATCCATAAGATAATGATTGAGTTCATCCATGGATTGAACGTCTGGATAAGGGACCAACGCGTTGCGTCGGACATAGCCAACCGTCCCTTCAACCCTTCCCTTTTCATTTCCCCTTCGGGGATTGGCAAAGGTGGCCTTGAACCCATAATGCGCCTGGAGCGCGATAAAGGCTTCTTGTTCTAAGCGATCTCTGCCTTTCAAAACTTTGACCACGGCTGTCTTTAGATTATCAAAAAGGCCTTCGACAGGCACACCACCCAGAAATTCAAAAGCGTGTACAAAGCCGTCCAGAAAAGCCTCCTGTTTTTGATGAGTGTAAGCTCGAACAAATCGAAAACGGCTAGATGAAAGCTGCAGACAAAAAAGAAAGATTCGCTGCGTTTTTCCCTGAAGAATAACATCGGCCTCGCCCCAGTCAAATTGAAATTGAAGGCCGTATCGGAATTCAAGGGGAATGAATACTTCCTGCTGTTTCTGTCTTCGCTTGGCAACAAGCTTACGAATGTTAGAGGACGACCCCTTAAACTGATATTCCTTGACTAACCGTTGATAGATTCTCGCTGCCGTATGTTTTTGTTTCACCCAATGTTTCTGGTCCTCAAGAAGCCACTGGTCTATGATTGGAAGAATGCGTTGAGTTTCCTCCGAGTATTCTTTCTTCCCGTATGAGCGTTGCCGAACGGGAAGGGTTGGGGCTTCTTCCTGTTTCATATACTTACTCACTGTATTCCTTGAAATTCCTAATTTTCTCGCAATCTGACGTTGTGAAAGACCTTCAACCTCCTTTAGAAATTTGATACGATGATAGTGAGCCATATCGATCATCCTTTTTTTCCCTCTCCCTTATGTAGAATTGCTGGTTACTTTTCTATCATAAGGAAGATGGGCTAAGAATTGGAAATCATGTGGCTCATTTTTATGTGAGCGAATTGCTTATCAATGGCTCAATTCTAGATTATCAAAAACAATCAATGATGGGATGACCATTTTGAGCACCATATATTAGGCAATGCGTGCACACCTTATTGATCAGCCGCGGTGTACCACTAGAGAATCGGTAGATTTCTTCAATGGCATCCTCTGTAAATACCGGACGGTCGCAACCAGAAAACTTGAGTTGACACTCAATATAGGCACTGGTTTCTGAGCGATCATAATGACCGATCTTGCACTGAAGATCGATGCGCTGACGAATAGCGGCGAAACTTTGAAGTTTCAGACGGTCCCAAAGCTCACTTTGACCGACCATGATGAGAGCCATTGGACTTTGTGAATCCATTTTAAAGTTCAAAAGGAACCGAACTTCCTCCAACATTTCACGACTGAGCAGATGAGCTTCATCGACAACGCAGACAGGCTGGATACCATGAATCCCACGCATGAGTTCGATTTCATGATGCAGTTGTCTTTTCGCATCCCCCCGATAAAATTTAGCCTCACAGCCCAACTGTTCCAGGAGTCCCTTGTAGAAATGACGTGGCGTTAGCTTTGAATCGGACAAATAGAGAACACTATAATGACTTGGATCTAATTCTTGTGTAAAGCGTCGGACAATTGTCGTTTTACCTGTGCCACAGTCACCTGTTAAGACAGCGAAGAGCTGACGTTCCGCTGCGTGTATCAGGCGCCCCAAAATCTCATCCATAGATTGTGAGTGATAGAGATTGCTTGAAGGAATTGATCGGGAGAAGGGTGCCTGCTTCATCTGGTAAAATGGCTCAAACAAGGTGCTCACCTTCTCTCATCACCTTGCTGTAAGAAACCGCCGGTTTCTGCACGTCTTGCCGTTCCTCGTGCTTTTGAGTTGCTGCACGCAAGAGCCGTGACGCATCCGTTTGTTTGGGTTGAAGGTTTTCAGGTAATTCTGGTCGTTTTCCGACATGTGTGCCAATCTCAAGTTTCTTAGCTTGCCAGGGAGTATAACCTTCTTTTTCAATAGTAATTTGTGACAGATCTGATGGATCATAGATAACATCCACGGTAGTGCCGATAAATGGAGTACCCACTTCATACAGTTGGTTCTGAAAACTGATACATCCGGATTTATCTACCTTTCTTTTTTCCGCATGAAGAAAAGCCAAGCGGATGGTTTCCGCATCCAGAAAGTGTAAGACCTTTTTATCGCTCCGGTAAGCCATCTCCGGTGTGACATGCTCGCCCAGGGCCGAGTGAGGCTTGTTCAGATAACATTCACTGAGCCAGACTTTGAAGAGGTCATTCAGTTGATCAAGTGACTTGGGCTTTTCTAATGCGATTTCTCCCAAAAAAGCATCCACAACACGGTTTAGACGTTCTACCTTGCCTTTTGAGCTAGGCGAGTACGGTCGGGCATAGAGGAGCTTTGTCCCCAGTTTGGAACAGGTCCGAGCCATCCATTTCGTGCGATACTGCTTCCCGTTATCAAAAAATACAGCTTCCGGTCTCCCATACTTCTGAACAGATTGGCGGAAAGCATCTTCAACGATCCGCTGATCTAGAGTGGGATAAAAAGCACCATGAAGGACAAAACGAGTGGCGTCATCGATGAATAAAACAAGATAGGCTTGTTTCTTGATACCGCCTTGACCAATGGGGAGGAATGGTCCAAATTTGATATCCGACTGCCAGAGCTTATTTCGATGAGATTGTTGGAAGCGTCGAGCGGCTCCTGCTGTTGACTGGTAGAGCCGCATTTGCCGTGAGCTATAACCTCGTTCCGTAAGTCTTTCCTGCAGTGTTGATCGCTTAATTTCACCCGGTTTTGCTCGTCCCTCCCACTCCAATATTTGGATAATCTGCCGGACACTTCGTTGGGGTGCTTCTCTTCTGAGCAGGATTGCTTCTTCCAATAATTCATTTCTTAACGCGCCTTTTATCAAGCCTGCCTGTTTACGCATGGGCTTGAGCCCCTCGAGTCCGAGCTCTCGATAGCTGCCCAGATAACGTCGGATCGTTCTTTCTGAGAGTCCACTTGTTTCACAGATCTGTTTTTTCACTTCAGTCGCTCTGGCGGTGTCCAAATCGCCAGATAACAATGGGGCGATCAGTTGAAAACGTTGAGACGCAATTTCTTCCAGCTTTTTAGAATTTCTCATCACACATCTCTCCTCGTTTTAGCCTTCATCATGAAGTTTAAACGGGAGTCAGCCGGACAAAAATGCAGAACGGGTCTGTACCCAAAGATGAACATTAACAATCGGTCTGGCCATTCTAGCCAGCCAACCTGGTGCATCGCCAAATAGCCGTCCAATTTTTTCGAGTGCGGTCAGTGATTCCACGGACGAAGGATCCACTGGGGCTAAATTGATTTGTTGAAAGCGGAGAACGATCGAATGAAGACAGGCCAGCCAGTAATCGATATACTCAAGGAACCAACGGTTCCAACGATATAGAGTCGAATTGTCCGCAGCGACATCATTTTTGTGAGGCTGGGAAACAACTTTTTCAAAGCAACGTGACTCATAACGTTTATAAGGAATAAGCAGATCAGGGAGTTCATGATGAACTTTTGAACACGTGCCACAACACAAACGACGAATGCGCAGTGAAACGCACGTTCCTGAATCCTTTATGTATTTTCTCAAACGGCTTCCAATGACTTTAAGTTCTCCTCCACAACAAGGACAAGGCACCTTTTCCGCACCCTTAACAGAAAACACCTGTGGATGGGTTATCAACAAGCCGATAGTCTGATATAATAACCATATTGTTGGTTTTAAGGGTATCCCTCGTGTAAGTAGGATTACACGGTAAAGGGATACCTTTTTCCTTTCGTAAAATAAGTGCCAGCTATAAAGTCCTATGGACATTATAGCTGGCACCTACTGGACAGGCAATCCCGTCAACTTTCGGCTATTTTCAGGCAGCAATAACAGTCGGAAGAAAGAAACAGGAGAGTGTCTCAATCCCCAATCGTTCGGATGTTTCCCTTGCGGAAGTACAAATGACTGAGTGAAAGGAGTAAATTGATGACCTGTGAGGATGCCTTCCAATATTTACAGACGTATGGTTTGAAGTGTAAACAAGCAGAAGTGGCACAATGGCTAAAGGAAGATGGATTGATCACTAATCAGGAGGAACTAAATGAGGATGTTCTCGAACGCTTTAATGACTGGCACAGATGGAAAGGAACCGCTTATGAAGCTGATATTGATCAACCTACCCAGATCAATCGGCTGATTGAAGAGAACGCAAAGCTCAGAAAAGAAATCGAGAAATTACACACAGAAATACAGGTCTTAGAAGATCAGCTTGGCATTCAACCTTTCTAGTCTTTACCTTCTCTGTACTGAAACGACGGATTCCCCTACCAAATAAAAAATGAGGTGGGGGAATTTTAAATGACTATGATTTTCTTAGTTGAGGCACACATCTTCTCTGTGATGCCCTGCTTTTTACCATTGTCCCTTGCTTGGAAGCTCTGTCCCTCGTTTCTGTCCTAAGTGTCCCTAAAACATGGCATAAGTGGGCTTATGCCATGGCAATATACAATAATCAAGGACTCAGGCATGCTCATTGGTATAATCGTTCGGAAATACAGGGTTCAAGGATCCGGTGAAAATCACCGTTGGCCTCATTCTTGGCGATCAAGAGATCATCTAACAGCTCAGGTAAGTGCACGTACTTGATCTTGAGGAATTGACGACAGGCCCCGATGCCCAATGTCGTCACAAGCCAGGTTTTTCCATTACCAGAGGCGCACATAATAATGATGTTGTGATGTTCCTTAATTTAACTCCCGAAGCGAGCCGCGTGATCAGTTGTTGATCCAGCTGTCGATCAGGAAGATAATCAATGTTGGTGATCGAAGGTTCGATCGTTTTAAATCCGGCTTGCTTGATGAGACGTTCTAATTTATTCGACTGCCGAGCCGCGTAAGCTGTATCGACTAACAATTTTAAAGCGGTCGTTGAAACTCATGCCACGGCAGTTCTCGTTCGTCTCTTGGGCAGTGGTGGCCTCGACCATGGGGCAAGAATTTCGTCTTCGATGAAGTTCGATAATTTCTTGACCGCTATACATTAGTGTATCTCCCCTGCCCCATAAAGTGGTAATGCATCAATTCTTTATAAAATACACGTTACTTTGCAGTAGCATCCTACTTAAACTGTTCGCTTCAGGACAGGAATTTTTCTAATTATCGCTGCTGCTGCAAAGCAGAAAATAAAAACGATTAAAGCAAAAAATATTGCGCCAATAAAAGGAATTGATAAAAATGTATCGACATTTAATCCAAACACTCTTTTTTGAAATATCCCTAGAACCATTGCATGCATAATATATATGGCATATGTTAGATTTGATAAAGCAATTATTTTGATTTTATAATTCGTATTTATTTTATTGCCAATTTTACTGTTCCAACATTTGAATATATATAAAGAACTAAAGCACACTATTATCATTGGCAAAGAAAAGGCATCTGAATAGTTAAAGAAAAAGTAATCATCATGTTCAAATAATAAGGTCATTATTAAACATACAGAAAAGATAACAGAGCTTATAATTATTGTTGCCGTTAAGTACTTTTTATTGACCTCTAATCTTTTAATAAAAAATCCTAAAATAATGTAACCCCACCAACCTGTGAAAATAAAGTTCATGTTACCATTAATCTTAATTCCTACCATTGGAATTATCGAGTTAATCGTTATCCATAGCAGCAATAGATAGATTAAATCTTTATTATTTAAATTAGTAAAAAGTTTCCTTAATATTGGCGTAAATAAATACACCGCAATAATAAAATAAACATACCACAAATGGTAAGAAGCTCCAGCGCTAGATAACACATTAATAAATTGATGTAAACTAATCCCACTTAAATTCGTTTTTTCGATATACGAAGCAAGTGAATAGTAAATAAAAGACCAAAAGACAAATGGTATTAATAGCCTATTAAATCTTTTTTTGAAAAAAATACTATAAGACTCTTCTTTGTTAAACATCAAATACCCTGTTAGCATTACAAATATAGGCAATGCTGGGTATGAAAGCGATTGCAAGATAATTCCTGATGCTCGATTGTTATTAATTAACTCAAAATTATCATTAACATGTCTAAGAATAATAAGAAAACAAGATAAGATTCTCAGAAAGTCAATTGAAATCTCTCTTTTGTTAATGCCGAAAACATCCATTTTCCACTCTCCATAATATCAATTTTCACTCAATATATTTTTTACAGTTTCCTCCCAAATCGTATATCCTTTGGCATTAAGATGAACACCATCAGTTGTTAAGCTTGGATTCATTTGCCCTTTTTTCACAAAAAGAGGATATCAATTAACAAACATTACATTCTTTTTATCGGCCATTTCATGAACTTTTTTATTAAGCTGAACGATATCGTGCCAAATCCATTATCACACTGATAACCGAACACTCGGTGATGCCCTCTACTGATGAAGTAGGCTAGACTGGACTGAGTTACAACGTGGAAAGGAGGTCGCTCTTTCAATCAAGACGCCACTGACTGTATTCCTAGAACTACCCACGCCTGAAGCAATGCTTCGAATACTTAAATCCTGCGCATGAAGACGTAAGATTTCACGGTATTTGATCACACAAAAACCTCCTAGTTTAATGGATTTGCACCGATGGTGCATGGCCATCATACAGGAGGGGGCTCTTATTATGGCACAAGTGGCTCTATATTTTGTCCTAACATGCTCTAAATTATGGCACAGCTGGCTCTATTCAATGGCAATATACACAATCCGCATCGGTTGCCCTTTTGCCCTTGTTATCCCTAAAAAGTGGTACAGCTACCAATGGCAATGTTATTTTTTTGCAGCTATTGAAATATAATTAAATATTATTAACACAGGGATTAACCAAAACTGGTAATATAAAAGATTGTTAAACTGAGATGTAAAAATAAAACAAAAAATTATATATAGTACAAAAGATTTATAGAATTTGGATAATATTATTAACTCTTTTTTTTCACTTAAAGCTATCCACAATGATATTGTTTTATACGCAAAATACCCTAAAACAATCATTCCAAGTATAAATCCCAAACTAATAAATAAATTTAGAAGTGATGAATCCAATGATGTTCGTGCTATATAATCTTTTATATATAGAGCTATATAGCCATTACCTACACCCAATAAATAATTATCTTTAAACAATTGTATTCCATAGTTAAAGGTATCTAAACGTTCAAGAGCGGATCCATCATTTGACATGCCTTGAAATCTCAAAATAAATCGTTGTAAATTGTTCAGAAAAATTGGTATCATAAGTAACGTTATGAAAATGGTTGATACCAGTATTAAAACCGATCGAGTGTTCATCTTGGTAAAAAGTTTAATCAGCTCCCAAAGATACGTTATACACAAAACAAATGCCAACGTTAATAGTCCACTCCTTGAAACGGTTAAGATAATTGACGATGCTAATAAAGCCATATAAACTAAATATCTTATTTTTTTTGTTTCCTTATAAAGGAAAAAGTTTATTAAAATGGGGATACATGCGATAGCTGCATAAAAGTTTGGATCAAAATAGACGGAAACTAATCTATCAACATGAGGATCTCCATTAATTGTTACTCCAAAATTATTCATAAATGCCCATAAATCTACTGAGGATGGAAAGGCAATAAATATAATGCCACTTATAAAGAGGACTGATAAATATATATTATTGAAATAGATAAATACACTTTTGAAATCTTTTCCATACTGCTTAAATAAAAGTTCCCCAATAGCATAAGCTGAAAAAAAAGTTATCAATATTCTCATGGTATAAAGAAAAGCGACAAAAGAGTATCCATTTTTAACAACACCAAACAAGAAAGAAAACAATAGTATATAAACAACTACAACATTTTTCTTAATTGCTTTAAAAACTATCTTTGATACTGCAATATAGCCAATTGAGATTATATAAAAAAGAATCTCTGAAATTGCAATATCACTATTTTCAAATCCAGGAATAGAAATTATTCTTGGAAAATTCCCTAAAACCAAATAAATATATAGAAAAATCAGGCAGATATTATACTTTACTTTAAACATGTTTTCCTCCAGATGACCGCATAAACGTTCATAAAGCAAACAATATCGCTTTTAAAAATAATTTACAAATAATTTTTTAACAATTTATTATTTAGGTCTTCTTTTTTTAATTAACCTAGCAGGTACACCTGCATACACGCAGTAAGGGGGGACATCTCGATTGACTATAGATCCTGCACCAATAATAGATCCCTTGCCAATAGTAACTCCATCCAATATCGATACATTTGTTCCGATCCATACATCATCTTGTATATTAATACCCTTAGAAATTTCGGGATTCTCTTTAATTGGTTTTGATATGTCTTCATAGGTGTGTTGATTAGGTACAATTTGTACATTCGAAGCTATCATCACATCTTTGCCAATATTTAAATTACCCTGTCCATATAAATTACAAAAGTCTCCTATTTGAGAATTTGAACCGATATTAATTACCCCTTGCATAGACTGAATGATGCTAAATCTCGAAATTGTTGTTCCATTTCCAATGTTAACCGAAAAAGGATTATCAGCAGAAATAAACGTACCCTTTTGAATTTCATTGTTACCATCGAGTGTAATCCAATGGTAATTTTTAAATGTACAGTATTTTTCAATTAAAATCCTTCTATTTTTTTTATTAAAAGGTAAAACGTTACCTCTAACTAAACACATAAATCTATTAAGTTTCCAAATCATCCAATCAACATTTTTCATCATTATTCACCTTTTGGGCAATTTCAGTATAAATTTTCCGTACATGTTTATCGACATCATCAGTGTTAAAATCATGCATATTTTTATATTTCATCAATGAAGTAATTTTATAGCACACCATAAGAAAGGAAAGCGCCAAACCGATTGAACCGTCCCGATAGCCGCGTTTTAAAAAATATCTATTAATAAATTCTTTAAAACTAGTAGTTATTAAAGTGGCTGTTGATATTTTTTTCCCTTTCTCTATTTGCTTTGCTTCTATGGTCGTGTATCTGTTAAATTTATCGATAAAATGTTCATAAGATAAATAGTTAAAATGAATGATACTTAAACTATCATCTTCTAAAAATAATATCTTTGCATTTTCATTTAAATGTACAAATCTATGGATTTGGTTCGTATAGTTCATAAATTGCTTTTTAAAAAATCTACATTGTTTATCTTGCAAAGGACCCCAACCAGTAGCTTTTAATGGTTTCCCAAAAAAATAATTCTTTCTAGGAATCCATACAACATCATAATTATCCTTGTTAGCAATGTTAAATAACCTGTCTTTTAATTTATTGACTATAAGTTCGTCGGCATCCACAACAAGAATCCACTCGTTTGAAGACTTTTCTAAGGCAAATTGCCTTGCGGGATCAGCATAGCCCATTCTTTCAAAAAAATAAATTTTATCCGTGTACTCTCTCGCTATAGATACTGTCGTATCTTCGCTATACATATCAACAACAATAATCTCATCCGCCCATTTGACACTTTCTAGACAATTTCTTATATTCTGTTCTTCATTAAATGTATTAATTAGCACAGATATTTTGTTGTTTATCATGACATTACCTCTCTAAATATTTCTAAGTAATCTCCAACTACTTTTTCCCAACTGAAATCAAGGGATTTTTGTCTTCTCGCTCTTATTAATTCTTTGTCGTTGGAATCAGAAAATGCTTTTTCAATTGTATTACTTAAAGCTTGTACATCAGCAGCATTAACCAAAAAGCCTACATCGCCAACTATTTTTTTCCGAACTTCATCATTGTTTGCAACAACGGCTTTCCCCATGGCTAATGCTTCTACAATAACGCTTCCAAAGGCTTCATTTGAATCTGCTGGATGCACAAATACATCAGCTAAACTGAAATATGATGGCATTTCGCTAAACGGTACATGGCTTATTAATTTTATATCATCCTTATTACTCATATATCTAATATTGTCTATTTTTTCTTGAATGACTCTTTTTTCAGGTCCGTCTCCAATAATTATCAAACTTCCTTTTTGTAGTAGAGAATATGCATCAACCAATAGTTGAACTCTCTTATATGGTACTAGAGCAGAAACACATAAAATAATTGGTTTGGGAAGGGAAGAATACCTTTGTGTCACTGTTTTATCTACATTTTCAGTAGAAAACAAGTTAGTATCCACACCATTATTTACACAGTAAATTTTTTGGGGTTGGGGAAGAACAATAGAATTAAAATCTCTTTCTGAAAGTGCAATGAAAGCGTCAGAAAACTTAACGTCCTTGGGTATACCAGCATGACCTACAATAACCATCTTGGCTTTTAGATTGTAATTTTTTTTTATTCTATATAATTCTTTCAATTCCCCACTTACTGACAATAGTATATCAGGATTTTCCTCGGCTATGTACTTTTCAATCTTTCTATAAAATTTTCTAACTTCAATATCAGTTGTGTATATTCCTAATCTTCTTCTTATTTTGCTTGAAAATCTTTGATCTCCACTTAAATCTAATATTTTATGTTTTACTATATTTATTTTTTCAGAATAATCTATCAAAAATTTAGGTATTTCATCTCCTCCTTGGATAAGCCTTACATCTTCACCATTTTTAGACATGTGAAACATGATTTGATTAGTCCAAGATTCTACCCCTCTATTAATTTGCCCATTTGTCACACTGATTAATAATATTTTCATATAAAAATAAACCTCACTTTTTTAGTTCTTTGGGATACTACGAAAATCTCTTGTAATTATATTGCTATACAGTACAATAAATATACTAATAATTAGCAATGAAATTGCCATACCAACTGATCCTGTTAACTTAGTTAATAATAAACTAATAAAAAGAAAAATAATTGAGGAAAATAGATACATCTTTCTCATCTCTTCATTTTTCTTCATAGATAGAATAAAGGAATTATACAATACATTTAAAGTCGTGAATATCATTGTAATTGAGAATACTTTAAGTGTAGTAGAGAGTACTGGATTGGTCTGGCCACTAATCAAGTTTAGTATATTATCCGCAAATAACATGATAATAATAGAAAGTGTAATACCAACTGTACTAGAAAATAAAGTAATCGTTTTTCTAATTGTGAAAAATTGCTCATAGTTTTTATTATTATATAATTTGCATAAATAAGGATACATTCCCTGTGCAATTGGCTGGGATAGTCCGACAATACTTCCTTCTATTTTCTGCGCTAACGCAACATAACCAGCTGCAACAGGACCTGTCACTATACCTGTTATAAAAACGCAACCATTTCCAAACAATCCTCCTAGTAATTGAGCGATAAATACATCCTTTCCCTCTGATACTTGTTCTTTTATCTCTGTTATATCTACTCTAAACTGTATTTTAATTTTAAATAATTTCCTAATTAAATATATACTAACTATTCCACAGATGATTACCCCTACAGATTGTATAAATAAAGCATTTGTATAATCTGTCTGCTTATGAACAAATATGAATAAACTTCCAGTGGCAATAAATTTGGCAATAATATTAAAAATTGTAATATATTTCATTTCTTCTAATCCTTGAAATACCCAAACTGGAAACAAAATATTACCTAAAACAATGAGTAAAGATACATTGAACACCACCCAATATTCTTGAATATGGGGTAACATTGAAAAAGCAATTAAACTTACAAGAAAAATTAAAACTAAAAGAAATAACTTCGTGAGAATTACACTTGTAAATAAGCTTGAAATCTGTTTGTTATTTCCTTGCAATAGAGCTATTTTGCGTGTGGCTGTATAATTGAAACCATAATCAGTTATAATAGTTAAATATTGTGCTAATGCCCAAAAAAATGTATAAATGCCAAAATTATTTAATCCTAAAACTCTTGTAAGATATGGAATTGATATCAACGGTAATATATAATTAAGTCCTTGTAAGATTAATAAATACAGTATATTTTTACTGACTTTTTTATCAATTATCAATTAATTATACCTCAACAACATTGTTTTATAGTTTCAAATATATAATTATTAACTTGAGAAGCAAACATGTGGTCAAAATTATCACTTTACTAATTTGAATTAATAAGCACATATAACAATTGAATTTTGCATGTAATTCTATCTGCTTGAATGTCATTCTAATTTTATTATGAAAAAGCGCAACTTGTCTAGCGATGTTTTTCTTTATCGTACAAGATTGATGATATGCTAATATCATTAACAAAAATATCAACAGCATTTTTTCTGATATCATTAAATATCTTATTAAGTATTGTCAAATAATCCCTTTATAATGTATCGTAATCGCAATTTTTTTTGATCTTGGTTATACACCACTAACTTGATTGTTTTTTTTACCGTATTATACCATTTGTAGACATACGCTGTGATTACTTTTATTTTGTTTCGTTGAGTACGTTTAATCATCAAAAAAGCATTACGAATATCATAATAAGCAACAAAAGGCGCAGTTGATTTTTCACTTCCCGTTGTTGTTGATACTTTATGATATACCCGAGACTGGGGCACATAGACAATCTTCCAACCACTATTTTTTGCTCTTAAATTCCAATCTGTCTCTTCGTAATACAGAAAATAATCTTCCTGCATTAATCCTATTGAATCAATCACTTCTTTTCTAAAAAACAAACTGCACCCAGTAACATAGCCAGTTTCACACTTTAAATTGGGTAACGCACTGTCTTTCATCTTAAACCCAATATGTTTTGTTTTCCCTAAATATGTATTGACTATTCCGCCAGCGAACCAAACTATATCAGAATTGTAATAGAGTATTTTTGAACCAGCAATACCAGTTTTATTGTTGTGAACAAATTCATCAATTAAATATGTAAGACTATTTTCATCAACCACAGTATCATTATTTATCATCCAAAAATAAGAATGGCCCAAATTATAAGCTTTTCTAATAGCAACATTATTCCCACCAGCAAAGCCTAAATTATCGCCTGACTGTATAAAATCAATCGCAACCTTGAACTTACCCTTTTTTCCATCCATTTTAAGCTTATCAAATGAATAATCTGTAGAAGCATTATCAACAAGGAACACATGAAATTTTTTATATTTCAGCTTCTCTAATGAACATAAACATTCGTATGTCTCTTCATAGGCGTTCCAATTCAATATAATGATCGCAACTTTTTCTTTTGCATTATCCATTCATTTGTCCTCAACTTTATTTTCGATGATTTGTTTCATCACTTTCTGAACCTCTTTAGAACATTTCAGCCAAGAAAAATTAGTTGCATGTTGTTTCCCCAGTCTAGATAATTGCGTCATTCGCTTTTTGTTATTTAATAAGTTCCTAATAGTTAGCGCAATGTCTTTTATACTATATGGATCAAAATAAGCAGCACAATTGCCGCAAACTTCTTTAAGTGGAGGTATATTTGACACTGCAACAGGTGTCCCACAAGCCATTGCTTCTAACGGAGGTAGCCCAAATCCTTCATATTGTGATGGGAACACAAAAATGTCCGCATTAGCCACATAACGTTTTAGGACACTATCTTCTACTCTTCCAGTTAAAACAATTCTACCATTAGCTTCATCAATC
The DNA here is from genome assembly GCF_024385605.1 of Sporolactobacillus sp. STSJ-5. Lineage (GTDB taxonomy): Bacteria > Bacillota > Bacilli > Bacillales > Sporolactobacillaceae > Sporolactobacillus. The sequence goes on from NZ_JANFOJ010000004.1 coordinate 84,450, forward strand.
CATTGCTCAATATTATGCTCCCCTGTTACAAATCCTTCCTTTTTCCCAACGATGACTAAGTTGTGGGGGATCTGATTTTGAATTAATTTAAAAGCTTGAATTAAATTTTTTAAATTTTTGTGAGGTTTTACATTACCGACATACAGTAGATATGGAACATGGATCGGGTCAGTTTTTTCTAAACCCACTTCTTCAAACCATTTTTGGCTCACACCATTGTGGACTGTTATAATTTTATTTTGCTCACAACCTGATAACCTAGTTAGTTCATCTCTTGAAAAATTCGACACTGTTATTATTTTATTTGCTTTTTTCTTCACGGCATTAAACATAAATTTAGCATATGCTGTTTTTATACAACTATTTACATATTGAGGCATAGCGAGATGGAAAATATCATGAACAGTAACAAGTAAATTGCCACGATATAAAATGGGTATGTTATAGTGTGGAGCCCAAAATAAATCATTTTTATTAGGAATAGCTTTAATTAATTCAAATTGCTCCTTAATTGAGTATATCTCTGCTGAACAATTGATAATTTTTACGTTTGGATATTTCTTAAAATCCATCAATTCCTCAGAATGACCCAACAAAAAGAAGTCTATATCTTTCCGACTGTTAATAATCAACGGTGTGACATTAGCAATATAAGTACCAATGCCTGAACAATTAAGCATCCTCATATCTATTGTTACTATTTTTCTCATATAGTTACCTTTCAACAGAAGTCATTTCAGAAAATTATTGTTCACTTTGTATGGAAAAAATTCTTTTAATAATTACTTCATACAAATTGGCGGATCATATTTCTACGAATATATTAATACAAAAATAATATCATCTTTCCATTTAGACTTTATTGTGCTTCTATCTTTGATTCAATATATGTTTTTATCCTATTTCGAAATTTTTGAACAGTAAATCTTTCTGCGTTTTTTCTACACATTAAAGGATCAAATACATCTATAAGCTCTTCAAATTTTTTCACAGCAGAGATGATCGCATCTGGAGTTTGCTTGTCAAAAAAAATCCCTGTAGGTCTCTCTCCATCAATCGATCTTACACTTTCCAATGCTCCACCTCGACCATATGCAATTACTGGTGTACCACACGCTTGTGCTTCTACAGGTGTAATTCCAAAATCTTCTTCCGACGCAAATATAAAAGCTTTTGCTTCCTGCAGATATGATTTTAGTACAGAAAAATCTTGATACCCCATAATTTCAATGTTAGGTTTAGCTAAATTTTTAACTCTTTCATACCCGGGACCATCGCCAATAACGACCAACCTTTTATCAGGCATTTCGTTAAATGCTTCAACAATCGTCTCGACTTTTTTATAAGGAACAATTCTTGAGGCTGTAACATAAAAGTTCTTCTTATTCACTTGTAAAGGAAAACTTTCTATGTCAACTGGTGGATATATAACTTCAGATTTTCTGCGGTAAATTTTCCAAATTCTTCTCCCAATATATTTGGAATTCGCTACAAAAAAGTCAACACCATTTGCTGTTCGACTATCCCATAATCTTATTTTATGAAGAATATATCTTACTATCCAGCTTTTCAATCCATTTTCTAGGTTGGATTCCTTAAGATATTGCCATTGTAAATCCCAAGCATACCGAATTGGAGAATGAACATATGAAATATGTATTTGGTCAGGGCCGGTAATAACTCCTTTTGCCACAGCATGAGAACTTGAAATAATAATGTCGTAGTCAGAAAGATCAAATTGTTCAACTGCTAATGGCATTAATGATAAATAATTACGAAATTTTTTCTTCGCAAATGGCAACTTTTGAATAAAACTTGTCGTAACTTTTTTGCCGTGAAGAAAGCCTCTTTTTTCTGGAGGCATAAAATCAACTATGCTAAATAGATCAGCCTCTGGAAAGACATTTATTAGCTGTTCTACAACTTTTTCCGAACCAGCATATGAGACAAACCATTCGTGAACAATAGCGATCTTCATTTTGATACATCCTTTATATTAAATTTATTATACAAAAATAATAATCCTTACATTAATATGCTCCTTTTCCAATCATTACTGAATAGATAGTCAAAAATATTATTTTTATATCAAGAAAAAATGACTGATTAAAGACATAATATAGTTCTATGTCAACTCTTTCAGGATACCCAACGCTACTTCGACCACATGCCTGCCAATAGCCTGTTAACCCAGGCTGTGCAGACAAGAACAATTTTTTCTTATCGCCATATTCTCTAAGTTCTTCCTCCACCACAGGTCTTGGACCAACAATACTCATCTCCCCTTTTAATACATTAATAAATTGTGGGAGCTCATCTAAACTAGTTTTTCGTAATAAACGACCAATCTTGGTTATTCTTGGATCTTCATCTGGTTCAAGTTTATAATTGTTTTCAATATATTTTTTGTAGAGTTCGTTGTTAGCTTTTAATTTTTCTTCAGCATTAACCACCATAGATCGAAACTTGTAAATATAAAACAATTCTCCATACTGACCTGTTCTTTTTTGTTTAAAAAACACCGGTCCTTTTTGATCACCAAACAAATAAACTACCCCAATTATAAAGAAAATTGGACAACTGAGGATTAAACCAATTGTTGCTCCAATCAGATCCATAGCTCTTTTAATAAATAGATATGTAGCATTATGATTTATACTAGCTTCATCAACTAATTCAGTCTTCACCGAATATTGTGAGTTAGCCTGAGATTTTGACATTGCCATCTTTTATCACCTCACACTAATGGTAGCTTGTTATATTCGAGTATTTGCTTAATACCCTTAAGTACATCTTGTTGAATATCCTTATTTTTCAATGCCATTTCAATATTGGTTAATACAAATCCCAAGGTCTCCCCCACATCGTAGCGCTTGCCCTCGAATTGATAGGCATAGACACCTTGTGATTCATTTAGTCTCTGAATGGCATCGGTCAATTGGATTTCGCCGCCCGCACCGATTTCTTTTTTATCTAGAAAATCAAAGATTTCAGGTGTTAGAACATATCGTCCGATAATTGCGAGATTAGATGGCGGATTTTTTTTTGGCTTTTCAACAAACTGATGGACATTAAATAAACGACCATCTTGTGATTTTGGATCAATGATGCCATAACGATGTGTTTGATTCATAGGTACTTCTTGTACCCCAATAACGGAACAAACAGTTTGTTCATAGTTCTCTACAAGCTGTTGAATGCATGGCTTTTCGTTCTGAACAATATCATCACCGAGTAATACAGCAAATGGTTCATCACCAATGAACTTACGCGCACACCATACGGCATGTCCTAGCCCTTTTGGGGATTTTTGTCTTATGTAGTGAATATCAATTTTGGATGACGCTTGAACTTTTTCAAGCAAATCTAATTTATTTTTCTTTTTTAGGTTTTCTTCTAGTTCATACGAATTATCAAAGTGGTCCTCAATGGCTCGTTTCCCTTTACCGGTAACGATAATGATTTCTTCAATCCCCGCTTGTACCGCTTCTTCGACAATATACTGGATCGTTGGCTTGTTAACGATTGGCAGCATTTCCTTTGGTAATGCTTTGGTCGCCGGCAGAAATCGAGTACCTAAACCTGCAGCCGGAATGACGGCTTTTCTCACCTTTTTCATTTCTAACTCCCCCTGAATAAATTAAAAGATACCTAGAAATTTTTTCTCTTTTATCTCAACCGGCGCTTCTCGGTTTACGAGTTCACCGTTGATTAACAATTCCGCGTTTTCTCGAAACAGATTTGCTAAGTCTCTTCCAAATCGTTTCTTTAAATCTAGAAAGGCTTCTTGCATATAGAAAGGGCGCGTGGTGACATTATGTGCGTCCGAAGCAACAAACTGTGTGAGATTGTTTTCAATAAATTGTAAGGTCAGCTTTTTAGTGGATCGGCCGTTCTTGCCAATCAGGCTGGCTGCCGTCACTTGTGACAGAGCGCCGTCGGCAATGAATTGATAGAGCATGTTGGGATGTTGAACGATTTCTTCGTTCTTTTCCGGATGGACAATGACCGGTGTTACGCCTTGCACTTGCAGATCAAAGAACAGCTGCTGCGCGTATCTCGGGACATGGTGTGTTGGGAATTCGATGAGGATGTATTTCTTATTGTCATTAACGGTTAGTAATTCCTGTGATGCATCTTCACTGGCCATTTCACCGAAAATTCTCGGCTCCTGTCCGGGAAGCACCCGCAGGCCAATCTGATTTTGTTCAAAAAGCTGATTCATCTTTTGAACCCGTGAAAGTATTTCAGGCTTGGGATTATCCCAATGCCTGTTCTTATGATGAGGCGTCGCGACAATCTGTGTGATGCCTTCGGCGACTGCTTGCTTCGCCATGTTCAAGGACACCTGTTCATCTTGAGCACCATCGTCTATTCCAGGCAGTATATGGCAATGGATGTCAATCAATTGTACCGACGCTCCTTTCATTTAAGATCCAATTTCGTATGTTAGTCATTGCCATAATAGTTGTAGTAATAATAATCATTACCCTTGCTGATCGGCTTGGCATTCAGAATCACACCAAGAATACGTGCCTTTGCTTTGGTTAACAAATCCTTCGCCTTAATTGCTGCTTCTTTTTCGGCAACACCGCTACGGATAACTAGAATTGCGCCATCGCAAAGGTTCGCGAGTACTTGAGCATCAGTTACCGCGAGAATCGGCGGTGTATCAATGATGACCGTGTCAAACAGTGTTAATGCATGTTTGATAAAGCTAGCCATCCCGACAGAACTTAAAAGCTCAGCCGGATTCGGAGGAATCGGACCGCTTGTTAGCACGAACAAATTGTCAACCTCTGTTTTCTTGACTGAATCATCGAAGGTCGTCAGTTTCCGCAACATCGTCGTTAAGCCTTCCGTATTCGAGAGACGGAAGGTGTAATGCATCGTCGGTTTACGTAAATCGGCATCAATCAACAGTACTTTTTTGCCTTGCTGTGCCATGACCACTGCCAAGTTAGCCGATGAGGTTGATTTTCCTTCGCCAGGACCTGAGGAAGTTAACATAATCGTTTTTAATTCCGAATCGACCTGAGAAAAGTCGACGTTACTTCGAATGGTACGAAATTGTTCCGCAGTCGTCGATTTCGGTTTATGAAAAGCAATCAAATGCCGTTGTTTCGAAAGAATATTTTTACTTCGTCTCAACATGTCCAGCTCCTCTCACTTGATGACGTCCTGCCGTATGTGATGCAGATCGTGAATGTGCATTGTTTGGTTCACGATTATCTTTAATTTCTGAGATCACGCCAAGAACCGGGAGACCAAGAATCTTTTCAATATCTTCTTCGGTCTTAACGGTATTGTCTAGATATTCAAGCAAGAAAGCTAATCCGACGGATACCATCAAACCGACAACAAATGCGATTGCTAGATTAATCGTCGCTTTTGGCTTAACCGGATTAAGACTTGAAGCAACATTCGCTGGCGACAAGATGCTGACGTTATCGACATTCATCACTTTTTGAACCTGTGATTTGAAAGCCGTCGCAACACCATTAACAATCCGAACCGATTGAGAAGGGCTGTCGGTTTCCGCAGTTAACGTAAATACTTGGGAATTTTGCTCCGTACTTACCGTGAGCATACCTTTTAATTCACCGGCAGTCATATCAAGGTTCAGTTTCTTTATCACTTGATTCAGAACTGAAGGATTATTGATGATGACGCTGTATGTGTTGACCAATTGCACGTTCGTCTGAACGGTGTTTGCCTGCTGATAGATCGTATTGCTATTGGCATTCGACTGATTGACAAGAATTTGAGTTGAGGCATCGTATTTCGGTGTCATCAGAAAGAAGGTGACTCCTGCGCTGACCATGACTGCTAAGAGTGTAATCGTCACGATTAGCATCAAATGCTTTCTCAATGTAGCAAAAATCTCTTTAAGGCTGATTGTTTCTTCCATGATATCCCTCGCAAAGTAGATTAGTCGCTGAATCGCTCAACAATTTCCGATAAATTCTAATAAATTATATCATAGAATTCCATTTGCTAACGTAACAGTTTCATAGTAAATGCGGAAATTAGTGCCAATTGCGAGGCAACAAAGGTAGAAAAAGGGCAAAATTGCATCAAAATTACGGAATTTTGTTCAGAAACAGTACAGTTTCGTCTGTTAATGTTAAAATTGGGAAGAATTATTCATTACTATTCTCCGTGAATTAAAGACTACTGATGCATGAAATAAGTCTCAAATAAACAAGAAATATTATAGCACATTCACATACTTTATGTAGTTATTTACATAATCTTATTAAAGAGAACGAACGAAATAAACAAGCTCCTGCAGCTTGCCAAATAAACTCTTTTTTTCAAAGAAAATGCGGTAGTCTTTTTCAGCAAGCTGATCCCGTTTGACTTCCTTCACCTTGTTTTTCTCAGCAAAGTGACGTGCAGCCTGATCAATGGAATCTGCGACCATCGTCTCGACTGGCACGTCGTATCCATGTGATACCGTTTTGCGACCATCGTATTCCATGTAGAACTGATACGTGTTCATCATTTGTTCCTTTCTTAAACATATAGAAACTAAGTTATGATACTTGTCACGTAATCAGATTACCATGTACTATTAATCTCGTATTATCAATTTTGTCTCATTATTTTGACCTAGTTAGAATGTTCTACTTGTGGGGTGACATACAGTGCTTGGCGAAGTTCTTAGAAACCAGATGAATCGATATCATCATTTTACAGGCAGGGAAAATGAATTAGCACAGTTTAAAACGTGGTTATGTGATTCCGAGGCACCCTTTCGTCTGTTCTACATCTCCGGTATCGGCGGCATCGGAAAGAGCTCCCTGCTTATGGAAATGGCACGGATGGCGATGGACGATCATGCGCGGGTGATTGCCCTCGATGGCAGCGCCTGTCTTAAAACACCGACCGGATTTATTGACTACCTCGCTGCCTCTTTTAAGCTTGCCTTTATGGATATGGGGGAAAATACAAACACAATTGAGGCTCTACGGCATGCTGCTCCCCAACATCGAATTCTTATTACCGTTGATCATTTTGAGCAGCTCAAGCTTGTGGAACGTCTTTTTATCAATGATTTTCTGCCTCACCTGCCCGGTGTCGGTGTCACGGCTATTCTCGCTTCACGACTGCCGTTATCAGAAGAATGGCGGATCCATCCTGATCTTGATCGAAAAATCGTTGAACTTGCTCTGCAGCCATTCACTTATCAGGAAACGGTCACTTATACAAAAGGATACGGAGCGATGAAACCGGAGCTGATACATAAAATCAATCAAATTTCCGGGGGACTCCCTCTGGCGCTCGCATTGCTTACGGATTCGTGGCTCAGGCATGAACAGCTATCGGATCAGGACTATCATTTGGCCTCACAAAAAATAAGTGCCAAGGTGCTGCGAGAACTCACAGATCCGGAGCTTCAACCGATGATCGACGTACTGACCATTCTGCAGTATGCCAATCAAGAAACGATCGCTCAGATTATCGGGCATCCTGTAACACGTGAGCATTATCTCTCGCTTCTAAAGCTGTCATTTACTCGACTGCTTCCGGAAGGTATTGCTATCCATGATATTGCTCGAGCGCATTTACTGAATGACCTGAGGCTGCGCGAACCCGAACGTTTGAAATCGCTCAGAGCGAAGACCGCCGAGCTCTTGTATACTCAGCTCAGTAAAGCTGATAAGGGAGAACGGCGTCCCATAGCTACTCAGCTGCTTAATTTATGTAAGGATGAGCTGCCACTTGATCGTTTATATGCCGATTTCTCGGGTGCAGCCAGTGCGTCACCGATTGAATATGCCTCTGCACAGGACCTTCCAGTGCTGTACAAGCTGCTTGATCTTTGGTGCTCTTACAGCGTGGATTCGTGGCAGAGTGCGCCTTACTACAAGCTAGTCGCCGAACTCATCAACGAAGCGCCTGAGAGCATTGCCGTTCTTCGAAATGATAGCGGTGAAGCGATTGGCATGTTCATAGCTGTCCTTGTCCATCAGCAGACCGGTCAAATTCTGAAAAAGTATTTTCCGGCAGAAATGTCCGAATGCTTCTCAGAGGAGGAATTGTCACGCAGCCTTGATCACGCAGACACCTACTATGCCGTGCTTGGTGCTGCGACCGATCAGCTGCAGAATTACTCTCAGCAGGAGCTCGTCGGTCTGCTCTCACTAGATCAATTGTCATTGCTTGGAGAAGACTCGCGCGCCATCCTGGTCGCAACCAATAGCCACCTCATCGGCTTCCTCCAGCAAATTGGATTCACCGTGCGACAGGCAAAATCAAAGGACTGCGATACCTCATGGGCGAAGGCATTTGTTCTTGAATTGGATTTAAGAAACAAACGGTTCGGAGACTGGGCAATCTCCTTTCTTCTAGAAGCGCCCAATGCTCTATCCGCACCTGTTGCTCATGCAGAACTGACGGAAGCTGTTGTCCGCAAAATGATCAAACTGCTGCGCACGCCCGCCGAGTTGCAAGCTTACCTGATCCATTTTGACACGATCACTACTGTGCAGGAATTACGTCAGCATTTAATCGACGTCATCTCCAATGACTCGTCGATTCTTTCTGACGAAGACCGCATGCTTTTTAAGACCGGAGTCCTGCGTTATCCGGATAATACAATTGCGGCAGCAGAAGCATGTCAGATGAGCCGTGCGACCTACTACCGCCATGTGCAGAAAGCAATCAGCCACCTCACCCATCTCCTGCATCAGGAAGCAAATAATTGAGCTTAATAAACAAGAAGGGTAGCTCATCTCTGATTGAGACGAGCTACCCTTCTTGTCCAGACATTAAACAATTCAATTATTCTCTAGTATCTTGCTGAATGAAATAAACAATCTCTCTTGAACGGCCGAAATGCGCTTTTTTAATAAAAAATGCGCGATAATTACCATTATCAAGACCTTCATTTCTCACTTTTTTCAACTTATTTTTTTCCGCAAATGCAGAAACCGCGCCAAGCACCCCATCTGCCTGAACCACATCAACCGGCGCTTCGTACGTGTTGGATACCGTTCGTTTTCCATCATATTCCAAATAAAATAAAAAGCGACCCATTCCCAATCCCCCTAAAATGATGCAAATATCATTTATAAGCTATGTGGCACCAACCTCACGTCTGCCCACAGCTCCCAATCGTTTCTCTATATTTTTAAATAAAACCGTAGACCCCTACTTAATAACCGTACACATACCAATGAGTAAAAGAAAACCTGTAATGTTTTCCAAATCACTCCCTCTGTTAAATTTCCATATCAACTTTAAATCGGTGTTTTAGAAAAAATGAATGAAGAAAACAGAAATGGCTTAAAGAGGCAAAACACTTCCGATGCAAATTAACCGTACACGATGAAATTCTTAAAACAATACCTTAATCATTTACAAATATTTTTGTAAAAATTGGATTTACATAAGTCTTTAGAATCATGTCCTATGAATCATCTATGATTATAGCATAAATTTATTTTTGTACACCCGTATTTTCTGCAATTTTATTAAAAAAATAGAAAATTCATCGATTTTTTGAACACAACAGCAAATTTGATGCAAAAAAATAACCGGGTTCGATGGAACACGGTTGTGAAGCAAACGTTCAAATTATTTAGTAGGATTGAAAATCATTGCTTCCCGTCGTCACTTGCCCTTGCTCCAGAATACTTTGCTGCTGAACCTGAGTCTGATCTCCATTCACAGTCAGTAAAAAGCTAGGTGCAAATGTTGAGTGCTGCGTTGAGGATATATTGCGGTTCGTCATATAGCTCGTTATTAACAAATTGTTCGATCCCGATGAAACAGGCATTCCATAATAAGCATACGTATAGGTTCGGCTGTTATAGCCTTCATTCCCAACAAGTACTAATCCGGTCTTATTAAGTGGCTTATAAGGACCAGTCAAATTATCGGAAACATAGCCAAGCATATAAGTGTTATCTGACGGAAAACCATCCACTCTCTGGTTATATCCTTTCGTAATTGTGAAAAGATACCATTTTCCATTTATCTTTACTACATTCGGTCTCTCAATTTCATCAGTCACAAGATTCGCAGTCACGAGTGGCTTCATTACTGACTTTAGACTATAATCTTCATTCAGCTCAATGATGCCAATCGCAGCATTCGCCTTGATTACGTTGTTGCGATCTGTCCGTGCCAAGAGACTGTTCTTGGATGAGTTGAAATAATCATCGTTGCCACCATAATAGGCCTTATTAAATAATGCGCGGTATTCTTGATAACCATTTGCAGTTCCGGTATTGCCTTCAAAAACGAGGTACTTACGGCCATTCTCTTCCACATAGTGTGGATCGCGAAGACAATGATTGTCTCCTGAATTGCTCATTCCTAAATTTGAAAATTGATTGAAGGTTTGATAAGTTTTCCCGTCACCATCAAATATAGATTTGTGATCTTCAATGTCACTAATCTTCAACCCTGTACTATCGCTATCTACATCAATCTTAGCAGTTGAAAGCACTTGTTCGTTACCGTAACCTCCAATTGAATGATGGTCCAAATTCCCAGTATAAAACAACCTTATCTTGTTCCCAATTTTATATGCGGATCCTGACCATTCTTGTGTAAGTTTTTTAAGCAACTCATCATTTGAATGCGACAAATCTTCATCTGCAAAGACTCTCCCAGCACTTTTCCAACTTTCCAGAGATGTCTCACCAACTTTTTGATAAAACATGTAAAGTTGGTTTGCTCCAGACATAGCAAACACGATATGGTATCCATTGTACTCTGCAACTGTCCCATCAGGGTTCTGTAATGGCCAACTATCCCATACGTCCCTATCAGAAGCTGAAGGAATATTTGCTATATTCTTCGCACTAAATTCAGGCACCTGAAAACGGTTGTCGTTCTCTTGACTTGGAATCTGTGAGTAGTCGTATCTTGTGATCTGCGTTGTTCCGTACGTACGGGTATAATCCACGTACTCGCTTGAGAGATTTCTTTTATAGATATAGCCTGCTGCCTTTCCATAAGTTACCTTGAACATCTTGGCAGATTGCGGACTCCTCGTCGTTACTTTACGGTCAACCGAAATCTTGAGTAATGGTTTCTTATCTGATTTGTTTGAGCTGTATATATACGACGTACGATTCGTGTATCTATTCAGTGTTTTCGGTTTTGAAGACAGCTTTGATCTATATACATACCCTTTTCTTCCTTGATAATTAACCTGATACATCTTGTATTTCGTTGCCGTTCTCGTAGACAACTTATTGTTAATCTCAATCTTCTTAGTCCTCTTTTTATGATACTTAGTATTAGTATAGAAATAAGCCGTTTTTGTTACATAATAATGACGTGTGTTCTGCTTTGCTTGTGTACCTAGTGGATAAGCAACATAAGCAACAAAAAAACAAAAAGTAAGTATTAAACTTGTTTTTAACTTTTTCAATGCCTTTAACTCCTAATCGTTCAACTATGCCATGTCTAAATCGGAAAGATTCACCATTAGATTTATCTATTTCTCACTGATCAAATATATTCTTTTATTGTATTTTTATTAGATTGTTCAAGTGTATTCTTCTCAATTGTATATCTAGGTCTATGTTTTGTCTCTTTAAAAATTTTCCCAACATATTCACCAATAATTCCTATGGCAATTAATTGCATTCCACCAACAATCCATATAGAAATCATAAGTGAGGTCCATCCACTTATTGTATGTTCTAACAGTTTTTCAATAAGCGAATAGCCCGCAATACCCATACCAAACAAAACCAAAAAAAATCCAAATGCTGTAACGAGCTTAATCGGCACAACACTAAATGATGTAATACCATCCAGTGCAAAAGATAACATCTTTTTCAGTGGGTACTTAGACTCTCCAGCAAAACGTTCTTTGCGGTTATAGTATACCTTGGTCTGTTTAAACCCTAGAAGCGGAACAATGCCTCGAATAAACAGATTTTCTTCCTGATACTTTACAAATTCACTTAATGCTCTTTTGCTAATTAGCCTAAAATCTGCATGATTAGGTACCAAGTTTACGCCGAGATTACTCATTATCTTATAAAACGCTAATGCGGTGTTTCTCTTAAAGGGGGTGTCTGTATCTCTTTTATCTCTCACACCGTAAACTATGTCATAGCCTTCATGATATTTGTCAATAAATTCTAGAATTGCATTAACATCATCTTGGAGGTCAGCATCTATTGACACCACGCAGTCAGAATAATTTTGCGAAGTCTCCAAACCTGCTATAAGTGCCCCTTGATGTCCAAAATTCCGGCTTAATTTTATCCCTTGAACATACGGATTTATTTCATGGTTCTCTTCGAGGATTCTCCATGTACTATCTTTACTGCCATCATCCACGAATAAAATACTACTATTTTGATCTATCTTATTTTTTTCAACCAATTCCTTCATAATCCTAGTAAGCTCTCTCGTCGTTTCATGCAGCACCTGTTCTTCATTATAACAAGGAACTACAATTGTTAGAACCGGTTCGCCAACAGACATTTTTATGCTCCTCAAATTATATTTATTTTATCTAAGATAAATTCCGAAATCATTAATGGGTTTAAGATGAATAAGCAATCCATTGTAGTATAAAGTGCATTGATTTCATTTTAAGGCTTTTCAATTACAATTAATAAACTTACTATTTATAACATAATACATTTACAGTGGACACCACGATGACTTCACAAAAAAGCCCTACCGCTACCATTTAGAAATATCAAGCAAAAACAGCGCACATTTATCAATATTTATGTACGCTGTTTCTACCTAATACTTAAAAAGTATTTAAAAACTCTTCTATAGCCCAATACCATGGTCTTACTGTTTTAAACCCATTCAAACTCAATGCCAAGTGCTCAAACTCCGAATTTTTCGGGCGCTTCGCCGGTCGTGGAAATTCTTCTGTTGTACATGGATTAACTGTGACATTTATTCCTTTAATCTCAAAAATTGCTTTAGCAAATTCGTACCATGTACAGCTACCAGAGTTCGATAAGTGATACACACCATATTTGTCCGTCTGAAAGAGTTCAATAATCTTTTCAGCCAGATCCTTTGTGTACGTTGGGCAGCCCCTTTGATCATTAACCACTTTAAGCTGATCATTAGTTTCGGCTAAGTTCAACATGGTCTTCACAAAGTTGCCGCCATATTGACCGTACACCCAGGATGTACGTGTAATGAAGAATTTCGAGTGAAAATCATGCACGAACTGCTCACCTGCATATTTGGATTGTCCATAAACCCCAAGCGGTGACGGAAAGTCAAATTCAGAATACGCGCTCTTTTTCTCGCCATTAAAGACGTAGTCTGTGCTCACATAAACTAGCTTTGCACCAATTTCTTCCGAGGCAAGCGCAACATTACGGGTACCGATTGCATTGACAAGAAAAGCTCCATCTCGGTCTGTCTCCGCCTGATCAACGGCAGTATAAGCAGCTGTGTGGCAGACAACGTCCGGTTTGATTTCGCCAAAGACTTGGCGAACCTGATCTAAGTCAGTAATGTCCAACTCTTGATGACCTAGGTTGTAGGTCTCGAATCCTTTTTCCTGAAGCATAAGAGTCAGTTCTGTGCCGAGCTGACCATGTCCGCCTGTAACTAGTACCTTATTTGACATAACTCTTTGCTCCGTACTGCTTCTTGTAGTAATCCATATATTCACCGGACTTGATCTTGCGCCACCAGTCTTCGTGATCTAGATACCACTGAATGGTTTCTTTAATACCAGAGTCGAAATTATACTGTGGTTTCCAGCCGAGTTCTGTTTCAATTTTTGTTGGATCAATCGCATAACGACGGTCATGTCCAAGACGGTCTGAAACGTGCTTGATCAGATCCCGTGATTTGCCCAGCGTATCAACAATCAGTTCAACGATGTCAATATTGCGTTTTTCATTATGTCCACCGACATTGTAAACTTCGCCCGGTTTGCCCTGATGAAGCACGAGATCGATTGCGGCACAGTGATCTTCGACGTACAGCCAATCGCGAATATTCTTGCCGTCACCATAAACCGGAAGTTCTTTACCTTCCAATGCATTCGTGACCACGAGCGGAATCAGTTTCTCCGGGAAATGATACGGACCATAGTTGTTAGAGCAGCGGGTAATGTTCACGTTCAAGCCGAAAGTCTCATAGTAAGCGCGAACCATTAAATCTGCAGACGCCTTGCTTGCGGAATAGGGACTGTTTGGTGCGAGTGGTGTCGTTTCCGTAAAGTAGCCGTCCGAACCGAGCGATCCATACACTTCATCTGTCGAGATCTGCAGGTATTTATGAATGTTTTTGCTCTTCGCCACATCAAGTAGAGTCTGTGTGCCCAATACATTGGACTTCACAAAAATGTCAGGTTCAGTAATGCTGCGGTCTACATGCGATTCTGCAGCAAAGTTCACGACCGTATCAATGTCAAATTGATCAATAACATATTCAACAAGCTCACGACTGCAGATATTACCACGAACAAAGTGGTAATTCGGATGGTCTTCAACATCTTTTAGGTTCTCTAGATTGCCTGCATAGGTCAACAAATCATAATTGACAATCGTATCTTCCGGATGGAACTTAATCATATGATGTATGAAGTTGCTGCCGATAAATCCAGCGCCGCCTGTTACGAGTAATTTCATTAGTCTTCAGCTCCAAATTCAAAGTTGATTTCCGCATCTTTCAATAGTGGATGGTTTTTGTCCTTCTCAGAAAGAATTGGATTGCTAACCGGCCAATCAATGCCAATTGCCGGATCATTCCACATAATCCCACGATCGTATTCTGGTGCGTAGTATTCATCAACCTTATATAAGACGTTGAAATTAGGAGTCAATGTACAAAAGCCATGGGCAAACCCCTTTGGAATGAGCAATTGTCGCTTATTGTATTCACTAAGAATAAATCCGCCCCATTTGCCAAAGGTTGGTGACCCTTTGCGAATGTCGACAACCACGTCAAAGATTGCTCCGGTAAGTGCACGAAGCAGCTTGGTCTGACATTTAGGATTCAATTGATAATGCAGTCCACGTACAATACCTGGTTCACTGGATAGTGATTGATTGTCTTGAATAAACTTTGTATGTATTCCGTTTTCAGCGAATTCTTCTGCATTGTAGCTTTCCATAAAATAGCCGCGATTATCACCAAACGCTTTGGGTTCGATGATCTTGACGCCCTTTAAGAAAGTATCTGTAACCTTTATCTTTGACACTGTTTCCACCCGCCTAAACTATTTTATAATTAATCTTCAATTAATCGAAGCAAATACTGACCATAGCCATTTTTCTTTAATGGTTGCGCCAATTCATACAGTTTTTCCGTATTAATATAGCCTTTTCGATATGCGATCTCTTCAAGGCAAGCCACCTTAAGGCTCTGACGCTTTTCAACCGTTTGTATAAACAGGGAAGCATCAAGCAACGATTCATGCGTGCCCGTATCCAACCAGGCAAATCCTCTGCCAAGCAGCTCAACACTCAGTTTCCCTTGTTTGAGGTATTCTTCATTCACGGAGGTGATTTCCAGTTCACCACGGTCAGAAGGCTTTATATTCTTGGCAATATCGACCACTTGATTATCATAGAAATAAAGTCCTGTAACCGCATAGGTTGACTTAGGTACCTTAGGCTTTTCTTCAATCGAGGTCGCCCTACCTGACTCATCAAAGGCAACAACACCAAAGCGTTCCGGATCCTTAACATTATAGCCAAATACGGTTGCCCCTGTTTTTTGTGCAGCGGCCTTTTCAAGAGTCTCAGTAAATCCATGACCATAGAATATATTATCTCCCAGAATTAATGCAACTTGATCATCGCCAATAAACTTCTCGCCAATAATAAAGGCTTGAGCTAGTCCATCCGGACTTGGCTGCACTTTATATTCCAAATGAATCCCCCAATCTGACCCATTTCCAAGTAATTCTTGAAAGCGTGGGGTATCCTTTGGCGTTGAAATGATGAGAATATCTCTGATACCAGTTAACATAAGGACTGATAAAGGGTAATAAATCATCGGTTTATCATAGATAGGCACTAATTGTTTAGATATCGAGCGAGTAATTGGATAGAGGCGAGTGCCACTTCCTCCAGCTAGAATGATACCTTTCATATGTGACGCACATCCCTAATAAATTATTGTTAGATCACAACTAGATTAATTATATCGATCAATTGATTAACAAGCAATTGCAGATATAAACGTAAACAGAACACTTCCCACAATCAAGCAATCATTCGTGAGCAAATGCTTCATGTTAAAAAGCAGTTGAATAGGAATAATCTATATCTACATCCCCACTGATTCCCGGAACACTACCTGAACTTGTATTTTGCCAAATATCAGCATCTCGGCCTAGGGTATCATTATATCTTGCAATCCATTTTAATACTCCCGGTCGAAGATTTGATTCAATTAACCGATCTTTCATATAATAATAATTTGTGTATATGCCTAAGTTGTGATAACCCGCGTTGTACAATTCATCCAGAAATGCATTTACATAACTTGTTAATTTAGTAGCATCACCATCTAACCACTTATATTCGACATCGACAAATAAGTAACCATTCACTGGAAGATTTCGCAGATTTTTTATAAACCATTGTGCTTCTTCACGCGCATCTGATTCAGAAACCCCACGAAACATATGGTACGCATGAGTTTGCAAACCAGCTGCATTAGCATTGTTGATGGTTGTTTGGAAAGTATTGTCAATCATGGCGCTTCCAGCCTCTGATCCCTCTGTTGCTTTAGCAATGACGAAGCTGACTCCGGAATTTCTCACAGCATTAAAATCAATTGATGGTTTATTATTGTCATATTGATAATGAGAAACATCAATCCCCTTTTTTAAAGCTCCATTTTCAAACTTACTTACGTATATTGTGATACTTTGGCTATCCGTATGACCATTAACTGCGATTTCTTTAACAGTTAAAGTATGTGCTCCAGCTGAGAGACTTGATGTATCAAGGTAATACTCATAACCAGAATTCCAAGTATTGTACATTGGATATACACTTTCCACGTCCCCACGTTGAAAGCCATATTTTGCCTCTCCCATACTAACACCATCAGCAATTACTTCTATTTTTGATATTGGACTTCCATCCAAGTACCAGCCACTAAGTTTCACGATCCCTTGAACAATCTGGTTTGTATTGGGTGTTTCAATTACTCCGATTGCTGGTGGGTTATTAATGTTTACTTCTGAAGAAATTTTACTTGTTTCTCCATTTTGTGATGTTTCAACAAAAGTAATTGAATGAATCCCATTCATATAGTGACTTGTATCCAATAAGTACTGAAATCCGGAATACTTATTTTTATATTCTGGATAAGCATTTAGGACATCATCCCGCTCAGCTCCATAAAATGCTTCTCCAGCATACCAGCCATCAATGTATGCTTCGATTTTTTTTATCCCGCTGCCAGTTAAATACCAACCCTTTAAAATAGTCGTACCCTGTATCTGTCCATCCTTCTGCGGTTCTTCTATATATCCTATCGAAGGTAGATTTTGTATTTTAATCGTTTTATTGATTGCACTGGTTCCACCATTGTTTGAGGTTTCTTTAAATGTGATTGTGTGTTCACCATTTGTATAGAGTTTTGTATTTAAAGTATATTGAAATCCAGAATTTTTATTTTCATATTCTCGAAACACATTGTTCACATCGGTACGTTCAATTCCGTACATAGCTTCACCAGCGTACCAACCATCCAGATAAGCTTCAATTTTTTTTACTCCACTTCCATCAAGATACCAGCCTTTAATATTCGCATTATCACTGATTTGTTCTTGATTTTGAGGCTTTTCAACATTCCCTATAGAGGGCAAATTTTGAATGTTTATATTCTTATTTACTTCAGTCGTTTGACCATTATTCGAATATTCTTTAAGAGTTAGAGTATGTTCACCATTCTTATATCGTCTGGTATTTATCGTATATTGAAATCCGGAATTTTCATTATCGTACTTATTGAATACATTTTGAACATCACTTCGTTTAATACCATAAAATGCTTCTCCAGCATACCAGCCATCAATAAAGGCTTCTATTTTCTGTACTCCACTTCCATCTAAGAACCAGCCTCTAATGTTATAATCAGAGCGAATACCTTCCTCATCTTTTGGTGTTTCCACATAACCCATAGCAGGTAAATTTTGAACATTAATTCTTTGGCTGATAATATTTGTATTACCATTTTTCCCAGTTTCAACTATTCTCAATGTATGAAATCCATTTTTGTATACTCTAGTATTTAGGGTATACTGAAATCCAGAATTGTTATTCTGATATTCAGGATAAATTTGTGCAACATCGATTCTCTGTAACCCTATATTGGCACTTCCGGCCCTGTTACCATCCACTTCTATATCCACTGAAGCAACCTCAGATGGATCAAGATACCAGCCTTGTAAATTGATATCTTTACTAACCACTTCTTCATTTATTGGCTTTTCAAGGTACCCCTTGACAGATCGATTTTGTGTCGACAGTGATCTATTTAGATCTATATTTGTATTGTCATTTGGGTCCTCATTCTGTTCATTACTCGTACTTGATTCCAAAGAGTTCTGTTTCTTAATTTCGTTATTAATAACTATATTTGTTTCTAATTGATCAACTTTTCCAGAAACAGTAAGTCCTTTTATCTCAAGACTGTGCAAACCATTTGTGAATTGTGTTGAGTCCAATTTATATTCGTATCCTGAATAACTATTGTTAAATTCAGGATGAATTTCTTTTATATCTTCTCTTTGTAACCCGTATGTAGCGTTTCCTACAACTGTCTTGTCAATTATTACTTCGATTTTGTTTATATCCTCTTGATCTAGAAGCCATCCGGTAATGTTAATGTCACCTGATACGTTTGCATTACTAACTGGATTTTCAATTTCACCAATTGAAGTTTTCGTTTCTTCCGAAGCTTTAGTATCATCGAATGCAAATACATGATTTGATATGAACAGACATCCAAAAAGAATTACTACGCTAAGATATAAACTCTTCACCATAACTGATCTATTAATTTTGTACACCCCCATTTTATTCATTTAGAAGATTTATACGGGTAATAAATTAATAAGTAAATAAGAATATATTTATACTCGATAGAGTTGTTAGAAAAATAATACTATATACTATTTTATTATTGATTAAATGATCATCCAACATTTTATTAAATAGGATTATTGAACAGATAACAAATGAAAAATGAATAAATGCAAACGTTCTAAGGTCAGAAACCCATATGGATGGCGAAAAACCCATCATCAATCTTGAAACAAATCCTACTAGTATTATTAATACCGTTAATAACGTAGTTTTACTATTCTCAAACACTAAATATAACGAAATCAATACAGATGTGCTGATCAGGCCTAATAAAATTATTGGTATATAGACCTGTGGAAAAAAGTAGTTTTCAACACTAACATAACCATATTGTGACATTGGTCGAAATATTTTACCTGTTATATTAGGAAAAAGTTGAGTAGTTATCGGACTACACAGTCCAAATGTTATCTGCGACAGGACTGGAATTATCGCAATAACTCTGAATAACTTATCTTTGAACTTATTAAAAACAACTATAGCCAGCAGTGCACTAAATACGAAAAAAGTCAGGTTAGGCGAAAAAATAATATGCGCCAATGAGCTTGAAAAACCTAATTGGAATTTATCAAGATGTGATAGCATTGTATAATCAGGAAAATCATTTTTAATTGTTAAATTTTTTCTTATCAAGTTACCTGGACTGTTTAGAATTAACAATATATTGATTCCAATAATAACTAACTGTATTAGCATGTAAACTGATATTTTTTTTCTGGAAATTACATAGTAAACAAGAAAAGCAAAATAAATAATAAATAATCCAATTGCCATCTGCTCTTGATTAGATCCATAAGCAAGGGCAATCATACATAACAGATACTCATACCATCTAACTTTTTGTTTAAGCAATATTTTTTTTACAGGAATAAATGTTGTAACCGCTAATGAAAGTGTCCACAGATAATTCATTGTTGTTGATGCCCAACCTGCAGTAGCAAGATCTTGGATGGGAAAAATCAATAATGACGCAATAATAAACCAATTTATCTGCCGAGCATTTTGAGGAGTCGCTATTAGTTTTGAGGAAGACACTGCTAACAAGACAAAAAATAAAATGTCCAATATTTTCCAAACTATATAATTAAGATATAAGACGCTTGCTTCCGAAGCCTCAATTGCTAATCTTGAGGACCAGTTTAAATATCTAAACTTAAGCCATGGTAAAAGACTATTGCCGTGTAAAACTGTTGCAAATCCAATATCATCTCGGTTTATTTGCATCATTGCATGGAGAAAAACCATAATTATAGTAAAAACTATTATTGGATAATAATCCCATTGATAGACTTTCAGTAATCCATTATTAATTTTGGATCTCATTAAGCTTAACCCCTTCAGATTATCACTTGTTTATTCGTTCGTATTAAAATATTTTTATTATCGTTTCCATATTTTAAAAGAATGTCATATTTAGATGAATCTAATTTGTTTATCTTTGTTATCGACAAAAATCCACTTTTCGAATAGTCTTCAGCATTCTTAAATTGTTGAGCTACATCCGGCCGACGCATCATTTGTGTCGGAAGTTGGTAACACTTACCTGTTTTAGTATTTCTTAATACTATATTTGTATTGACTGTGTCAATGGATTCTCCTTTAATGAACACCCAGCCTTTGATTTGCAGCGTATTCGAAGATTGATCAATATTTATATTTTCAATATTAAAATTAAATCCATTTGCAGATGTAACACTTGGAGTACCTAAAAATCTAGTTTTACCAATGTTGTTAGCAAGTAAAATTGAAAAGAGAAGGATTAATAAGGACGCACTGACAATACATATCACAACAAACCGTTTTGAAATACTTTCTCTACTTATCACGGTCTACTTACCCCTTTCCAATTATGAATGATTTTCTCCCTTACTCCGAAATTTTTCTTGAACAAATGTTTTAATTTCAATAAACATTTTCCGATCTAAAATTAATACAAATAGCATATAACATAGAACTGAAATCGTCATATAGATAATTGAATTGAAATTAGGAATAAATTTAGCAATAACTAATGTAACCAAAAATGAAAGAACATTAAATTTGATACCATTTAATATAAATAGAAGTCCGCGTTTCATCATGATTGAATAGCCAACTAACAGTCCTAATTCAACAATAATACTAGCTATTGCTCCCCCCATGTAACCATATTCCTTACCTAACAACATATAGCTGCAAATGGCGATAACAAAGCTAATAATCAATACCAGAGTTCTTTTGTACGGCTCACCTTTAGTAGTTATGTAGTCCGCGACAGGATAACTTATAGATTGAAGAATAACAATATATGCTAATATTTCTAGTGCTGGTCCTGCAGATGCATAATTTTGTCCCAGCAAGCTAATAATCCAAAAGTTAGGGCTGACAATAAATGGAATTGATATGGCTATACCGAGGAATGACATTATCTTTAATTCAACCAAAGACAGAGATCTATGTTTGTTATTTAGTTCCTTGTTATTTCCAAGTTTGAAGAGTTTTGGATAGAATGCTACTGCCACTACACCAGGTATTTGATATAAAACTGAAGGAAATTTATACGCTGTTGAAAAATATGCTACATCACTAAGTGGTATAACTTTTGATAAAAGAATTGGACCTAATTGAGGTAATGTCATAATTATTATTCCATTAACAGTGAATGCAAGTAATTGATTTAATATGGCACTGTTCCAACCTCTTCTAATTTTTGAGAAGAACAGAACAAATACTAAAGAAAAAACACCCGTTATTATAAATGCTATTCCATATAAGATGGATATACTTAATATAGACATTTTAGCTAACATTCCATAACCTATAGCACAGCTGTAGGCAATTCCTTGTATGACAATCATTAAAGAGCTTAAACCCATTTTTTCTTTTGCTTGAAAAAATGTTGTGGATACACCAGTTAAAGTAGTTCCGAAAATTGTTGGATATACAATCCAATTAATTATGTCAATTAAATGTTGATTTGTATAAAACGAATGAACAAATACAAATGTAATTACTGATGCAATTATTCCAAATAGAATTCGCAACACTAAATAGTTGCCAAGAAGAACTTCCATGTTGGCCGTCTTTTTTACTGCCTCTCTAATGAAGGTATTTGAAATTCCTGCATCAGAAAAATATCCAGCTACCGTTGAAACAGCAATTGCTATTGCAAAAGCTCCATACTCTTTAGGGCTTGAATATCGAGCAAGTAATATTATCGTTACAGCAGTTATAATACGGATACCCATATTGCCCATTAACAAGTATACGGCATTCTTTAATATTTTCTTGATATTCATAACATAGTCTCCGAATTTTTTTACTTTAGTCCATAAGTTTAAGAATTAATTCACTGTAATGTTTATAACTTTCCTCAACGTTATAATTTTCTGCTATCAATTTCTTCGCACTATCACCAATATCTTGATGAATTGATTTTTTCTTTTTGAGTTGAACAATCGCTTGGATGTATTCTGAATCCGTCTCACAATGTAGGTAATGAACCCCATCAGAAGCAGGAATTCCTTCTATTCCAATTTTATTAGTTAAAACAACGATGCCTGCACTCATTGCTTCCAGTATTTTAATTTTAATTCCTGCACCTACAAATAATGGTGCGACCATACATAGAGAA
Source organism: Sporolactobacillus sp. STSJ-5 (assembly GCF_024385605.1). GTDB lineage: Bacteria > Bacillota > Bacilli > Bacillales > Sporolactobacillaceae > Sporolactobacillus. Next base: position 107,145 of record NZ_JANFOJ010000004.1, read on the forward strand.
TTCAATAGATATTTTTCTGGATGATCAACAAATCCAGTAATAATTACCTTTTCACTTTTATACCGTAATAAACTATCATTGGGATGCGAACCAACAATCACAAATCTTAGTAAGGGATCCTTTTTGACAAGCTTGTTAAAAACATTCTCAATAAACCATATACAACTTTCATAGTTTTCTGGGCGTGACATAGCACCGTAAAAAACAATATCATTTTCTGTACTTCTAATTGTAGGGAACTTATCTTTCATAAAATGAAAATAAGGAGCCACCACATCAATATTTTGATTATTGATCCCTTTTGCTACAAGTAGTTCTTTATCTTTATAATTCAGTGTAATAACTTGATCTACACTTTTAAGAGCGTTCAATTCAGTATGTAATTCATTAGAATATTTTTTGTGTTTCATTTTTTTCTTTAAGGGATCACTTTCTACCAGACATTTGCGCTTCAAATTTTGAAAAAAAACATCATGTTCAAATGCTACATATTTCGCGTTTGGATAAAAACGCTTCACCTCATTAACAAGAAGAGCTGTTGGAGTCCAAACTAAAATTATAACATCAGGATGATAATCTTCATTTTTTATTTTTTTTAAGATCCGTATTACATTATTTCTAAAAAAGCTGCTAACAATGCCCCCGTACCGATCAAATATATTAACTGTTCGCATTATTCGATCTGGAATTCTTGTTATTCGATGTATAATTTTATTTGATTTTACTGTTAAATTGCAATTAACTTTATAATGTTGCAAATCAAGTTTTGGTACCTCAATACTCTCAGCAAATGTGATTAATCGAACATCAAAGTTATGATCATTATTAAATTTTTTCAAATAAAAATTGTGAATTTGTCCTCCAGCATGACTTACTTTATCGTATGGTGCGTAAGGTGAAATAATAAGCAATTTAATCACAAAAAACACCTCACTTATTTAAGCTTAGAAAAAGATGTTCATACTTACGAACGATAATATCCCAAGAGTAGAAGCCATCAATACGCTGCCTTGCTTTTGCCGCAAAGTGATTAATTTCATTTTCAGTTAAATTGTCTGCTTTTTTTATTATATCAGATAGACTACCACTTTGTTTTGTAAAATAGAGAGCGGCGTCCTCGGCTACTTCCTTATTAAAAACCACATCTAACAATATGTTTATTCTCGTAGAGGAAAGTGCCTCAAGTAATGAAGGATTAGTGCCACCAACCTCATGTCCATGAAAATATCCATACGCCTGTTCGCGAATTTTTTTTAACAGGCTCTGATCATACACCGTACCCACAAATTTAACTCTAGGGTCTTTTTTAAAATTTGTTACTCTAAGTAATTGATCATAAAACTTATTTTTTTCAACATTGGAAATAATAACCAAGTCTTTATTGGATTTAGACTTCATAAATTCTGTAATCATTAATTCATAATTGTTTTCAGGAACAAATCTACCGACTATTAAATAAAACTCATTTGCTGATATCTTATGTTTATTAAACCAATTATTTAATTGAGAATCAGTGTCTGACAACTTTGAAGGTATACAATCTGATCCATACGCAATGAATTCGGTTTTTGGATTATATTCAGAGTAGTCATTCAAAATATATTTTTCAATACCCTTTGAATCACAAATTAGCAAGTCTGCATTTTTTACCATTAATCGTTCTGAAAATTTCCAATACAATCTAATTGGCTTTGACCATTTGCTGCGTTTCCACTCATGTCCGTCAGGATTTACATAGACTTTTATCTCTAATTTTGATAATTTTTCTTTGTAGTAACCAATAAATGGTCCAATTCTACAAGCTAGTATGTAAACAACACAATCACGCAGCTGATTTTTTTGAATATAATCGAAAATTCTTCGCAGACTTAACAGATCATATAGTAGTGCTTTAGCGCTACCAATATTTGGAACCTTAATATTTATCAAATGTACCCCATTATAAACTTGCTCTTCATTGTTATCAGCCAAACATGAGACATAGTATTTAATATCACTACTTTTTTTCCTTGCTGTCAGCTGATCTACAAACGTCTCAAAGCCACCATATCTGGCTGGTATTCCTTTCGAGCCCATTATAAAAATATGTTTCATTTTGAATTATCCTTTTCAATATATTTGTATGTATCAAGTATTCGTTTGACATGATTTTCAATTGAAAAATCAAAATCACCTGAACAAATATTGTTATTCATTTTACTTAAAATATTTCTATTGTTAAGAATTCGTGCAAATACTTGAGTTAGACATTCTGCATTTGGTTCAACTATGAAACCATTGTCATTGTTTTGAACAAAGTCTTTTGCGCCAACTAATTTTGAGATAATTATCGGGACCCCATATGATAGACTTTCAAGTGCTACTAATCCAAATGTTTCTTTCCATAAACTAGGAACAATCACTAGATCAGAATGTTCAAAAATATCACCTTGCTGATTGAATTGATATCGCCCATGATACTTTACATGCTCTGCTATACCTTTCAATGATATTTCTGATCCATTACCATAAACGTTCAGCTCCCAGTTGGTAACTCCTTTATCAAGTAAAATTTTCAGCGCATCACATAGCATAAAAAATCCTTTATATTTTTCAAGAGGCCCAAAATAAGTTATATGTAAAATTGAGTTTTCATCGTATTTTTTGACTTGTCTATTATCTTTAATGTTATAACTGGTAACTGGAATTACTTTTCCTTTTAATGAATAGTAATGCTCATACTCTTCCTTTGTTGTGCTGCTGTTATAAAGTACTAAATCAATTTTTCTAAGTATATCTCCGTAATACATTCTCAATTCACGAAAGTATTGGGCTCTATATTGTAGTAAATTCGGTTTAGAAATATGTGGTTCTTGTAGGGTATTTGGTTCAGAGAATTGTACTCTACTTCTTCTTGATCTAATTGATTTGATCATTGAACTGTTTTTCATTTGTTTATAAAGATGAGATTGCATAATTCTAATTAAAGGTAAACTATAAGAATTTGAATTACAAATTGCACATCCTAGTCCCTCATCATAGTCAATACATGCTTTTGAATCATATTTAAATAAATTTACTGTTGGACAAATACCAAAATAATCATGGGTCGTAAATACCGTTTTAATTCCCAAATTATTTGCTGCATCAAAAAACTCGCAATGAATCCCCATTAAAGTATGTACATGTATTACATCTGGATTAATACTATTTAAAAAATCTTTAAAAAGTTCTTGGTTACTCAATGGTTTCATGAAAGCTGTTGGGTTAATTACCCCACCACGTAAGGGAACCGGGAGTGGATTGACTAATTCAAATACCCAAATTCCCTTAAAGTTTTTATTTTCGCTAATTTTTTCTTTTCCAAATAAGTTTATTTGACCAGGATAAAGAAGGAAAATTTCATGTCCCATTTTTTGCTGGCTAATCATTAGATCTGTTGCATATTTTGTTAACCCACCAGTCCTGTATGGTGGCAAACCTAATGTATAATGCAGTATCTTAATGATGTTCACCTTCTAAATTTCTTGTGCTCTTAATTAAATTCACATTTTCATGGATACCTAAAAGAGAAAACAGAAAAATTAACGTTTCAACATCTTGAATATGCGGAAGAAAGAAAAAAACAACTAGCGAAAATATGACTAAGCAAATATTGAAAAAGCCTAAGTTTTTCACAAATTCATTATGTGCAGACCTAGTTAGTAAAAATGATCGTACGAGTACAGAAAAATAAATTGCAAAATATAAAATTGCACCAATAATACCAACTTCAAAAATCATCAAAAAATATGATGATTCGGTTAGGTGGGGTGCTGCCATGCTAAGCAGTGCCTTAGGACCATTTGTCCCTAAACCTGTTCCAAATGGATGATCCCTAATTGTACTCAATGAATTATTTATAGAAACAATGTGACCGACTGCTGATGTGTCACGTAAAGAAAAAGTCTTATGCATGTATTGAATGAATATCTTTATAATTCCGTAATTTCTAAACACATACAGAAAAACAGCTAGAATTGCTATAATACAGGCACTAATACCAGCAATTTTTTTGTTAAGTCGAAACTTTTTCAATGAATTAATGTTATTTTCAATAAATTTAAAAATCCCACAAATTGCCAATGTCGCTAATATTCCGATCCAACTACTTCTAGAAAAAGTTAAAAACATTGCGATAAAGAATATAGCCAACCCTGCAATAACCAGCCCTTTATTTATGATTATTTTTTTGATCTGTACAATAACCAAAATAATAATCATACCTAGGAAATAAGCAAAAGTATTGGGATAAACAAAGGTTGATGTAACCCTCTGAAAATCTGGGAATCCCGACAAGAAAAAAACATCCCCAAGTTGACCATTATTGCTGGGATACCCTAACCAAACTAAAAATTGAGGTTTTAAAACTAATGATTGAAAAATACCATATATAGATATTAAAACTGTTAAATAAAACAAACCACGACACAATTTATTGTATCGATTGATATTTAAACTAACATTTTTAAACACAAAGTATGATATAAACGGTTCAACATAGATTCTCACATGATACAAGGCAGTCATTTTAATATCTGAAATGACTGTATAGTAGAGAGATACTAGAGTGAACAAGGCAATAAAAAGATACGTCCAATTAATAGAAAAGATACCTTTTTTTGACTTAAGTAAGGAAAAAAAAGTCAGCAAGAAAATAATAAAAAGGTCAATTTCTTTCCAGTATTTAAATACAGTAATATCCCCTAAAATAATAACAAAAAGTATATAGTGTATTGGCAGCAAAAAAAGTAATATAGCTGATAAATAATAACTCCATGGAATATTTCTAATATACATTTGCTTCTCCTTACCTTACCTATCACTCATTTTATTTTATCATTAAGCCCCTTTGTTCCCCTTAAACCATCAATTAAACCTACTACAGAGAAATATGACAATTTGAAGTTTCCTCTTAGAAATCTAAATATTATTTTTCTAATTTCACCTAATGTGTTATAAATAAGCATATAAATTTTAAAAGTGCCCTTTAAATTCTTTTTAAGCATATGCACTTTATTTCTCGTCGTATAGTATATCGATCTTACATTATACTCCATTCCGTCTTTTTCAGTTTTTCTATAAACGGTTAATGACTGAAAATAAACGACATCAAACCCATCAATAATTGCTCGCAGAGCAAGATCATCTTCATCTGAATACATAAAAAAGCTTTCATCAAACATGCCTATTTTATTAATTAGTTTGACATTAATTAATAAAGCCGCACCAAGCAATCTAGATGAAAGTCTTGCTTCATGCCCATATTTGTCAAATTCTAACGAATACTTCGACTCAATTTTTGACCACCATCTAGAGCTGTAATATTGGGTGAAAATTAATTTTCCATTAGTGGATGCAATTCTTGGCCCCATTAATCCTACATTGGGTTTATCCTTGACAAATTCAATCATTTTATTAAGGAACAACTGGTCTTTTACTAAGGTATCATTATTAAGAACCAACATATAATCAGCGCCATCATTTAAAGCAACTTTCATTCCAACATTATTGCCACCAGTATATCCAAGATTTTCCGAATTAATAATTATTGTATGCGTTTTTTCAAATTCATGCTTAAGTTTTTCAGCAGACCCATCGACCGAATGATTATCTAGAATAACAATAGAAAAATTAGGATAATCTAATTTTTCTAGATGATGAATGCACTCAGCAGTGTCGTTATAGTTATTCCAATTTAATACAATAACTACTACTTTAGGGAAATTCACGTTCTCTTTTGTCATTTCATCACTCTTTCAGTCCTTCTAAAAGACAACGAACATACGTGGTTAAAAAATATATTAAAAAGCATCTTTAGCCCTAAAAACTTCAATGAATGTTTTAAGAATAATTTTAATATCAACAAGCAAACTTCGATTCTGAATGTATTTCAGATCAAGTTCAACCATTTCTTCAAAACCTACATCACTTCTACCGCTTATCTGCCACAGACCCGTGCATCCAGGAATCACTAAGAGCCTCTGTTTGTCATATTCAGAGTACTCAACGACCTCTCTAGGAAGTGGCGGGCGTGGTCCAACTAAACTCATATTACCTTTAAGCACATTAACAAGCTGCGGTAGTTCATCAATACTCGTTTTACGTATGAAATGACCAATGCGAGTAATTCTTGGATCATCTTTCATCTTAAACATAGCGCCAGTTGTTTCATTGCAGTCCAAAAGATCACCCAGCAATTCTTCAGCATTCGAGATCATCGATCTGAATTTATATATATTAAATTTTTTTCCATTTTTCCCTACGCGGACTTGTTTAAAAATGACTTTGCCTTTAGGATCTTCCAGTTTAATAAGTAAAGCAACAACTAAAAATAATGGAGACAGTAAGACAAGGCCTATAAATGCCCCAATGATATCTATTGCCCTTTTTGTAACAAGATATCCTCTTTTTTCATTGACTAATTGGTTTTTATACAGAATATCTTCAACAAAGCGTGCTTCGATTTGTGATCTTGGCATAGCCATCGTCTTATCCTCCATCATTCGAGTGGTAGTTTATTATCGTGAAGAATTTTTTCAATCCCCTTAAGAACATCCTTCTGAATGCTCTTGTCTTGCAATGCCATCTCAATGTTCGTCAGAACAAATCCGAGCGTTTCACCCACATCAAAACGTTTGCCTTCGAATTGATACGCATAAACGCCTTGAAGTTCATTCAGTTTCTGAATCGCGTCGGTCAACTGGATTTCTCCGCCTGCACCGATTTCCTTCTTATCAAGGAAGTCAAAAATTTCCGGAGTCAGCACGTAGCGCCCGATAATCGCCATATTGGAAGGCGGATTGCTTTCCGGCTTTTCGACGAACTTGCGCACGTCAAACAGACGGCCATCCTGTGCCTTCGGATCAATAATACCATAACGGTGTGTCTGATTCTCTGGAACTTCTTTCACACCAATGCAAGAGCAACCGGTCTTCTCATATTGGTCCATCAGTTGCTTGATGCATGGAGTCTCCGCTTGAACAATGTCATCGCCGAGAAGGACCGCAAAAGGCTCGTCACCAATGAATTTACGGGCACACCAAACGGCGTGACCCAAGCCTTGCGGCGACTTTTGACGGATGTAGTGAATGTCAATTCGGGATGGTTCACGCACTTTCTCAAGTAAATCTAATTTATTTTTTTGAATCAAATTCTGTTCCAATTCGTATGCAATATCAAAGTGATCTTCGATTGCACGTTTACCTTTACCAGTAACGATAATAATGTCTTCAATACCTGCTTGAACGGCTTCCTCAACAATATACTGGATTGTCGGCTTGTTGACAATGGGAAGCATTTCCTTTGGCAATGCCTTTGTTGCCGGCAAGAAGCGTGTACCTAACCCTGCGGCCGGAATGACCGCTTTTCTGACCTTTTTCATCAAAAAACCCCCTGGAAAGTGGAGACATAGTCTGTTGTTTGTCGTGAAAGCTCTGAGATGTTGTCTCGCTAAGTAATGAGGACATTCTATGTTATCTCTATTAAAAATAAATTAATGGAATGGTTCAAGAACTCAAGATTCTCTCATTATACACTATTCATATGCGCCGTGAAGCTAAAACTCGACATTTTTTGTCTCGTCAAGCTACAAGCATTATAGCATATTTAATCTTATTGAAAAGAGGCAGATTTGGGAAGAAAGTCACGGGAGTTGATTCTAAAGGCATTTATTACATATTGTTGCTCTCTATTTACGATTTGTTTACAAATATGTTTCAAAGTATTGTGCTAAAAATGTCCCATTGTGTCACTGACTTGCACTTGTTAAGCTATTTTCTGCTGAAAATGACTTCATCCAATTTTGATTTTATTCCTCGGATGTGACGTAATACACTTCCTCTTCACGGTGCCAGAACGGTCGTGTCGTCTTGCTATACACACGGTAATTTCCGTAAAGCAATGAGTCGAAGTCAATGAGTTTCAGAGCGTACTTCTCATTGAACTGTTCTGCTGCCTGCTCAATGCTTTTGGCTTGTATCGATGCTATCGGTTTGTTATATGCGTCAGAGATTGTCCTCTTGTCATCGGATTCGTGATAAAACGTGTATACGGCCATTATTGTTCGCTCCTTTATTCTGCAATTGCATGTATGAATCTTTTCTCGCTTTCTCTGTGGAATTCCTTGTAAGCTCGTACACTCGATTAGTTGGGAATCTTGTCAACCCAAGTCATTTCTTGAGACAGATTCTCCGTCTTTTGCGAGCAGATAACCGATGAGACGTGCGGTATTACGGTCTGTGTCCTTTGTCCTGTTTTTGCCATAATCCCGAATTTTGTCAGAAAGTATTTCGTCATTTCGATTTCACTTAAGGTTTTCGCCGTACTCGCAATGCTCTTGGGCTATTTGACAATGATCGTTCTTTCAAATAAAGTAAATGTGACTTTCATGAATTTTTCGGATTATTTTCAGGGTACTTGGACTCTTTTTTGCGCATCCTTTAATAAAGGAAGATTATGATGAACAAACAATTTGCCGTCATCGGTCTTGGTCAGCTGGGCTCAAGCGTCAGCATCGAGCTGAGCAATATGGGCTGCGAGGTCCTGGCGATCGATATTGATTTGGATAAAGTGAATGATTACTCGGATGTCGTGACGCAGGCGGTTCAGGCGGATTCGACCGATGAGAAGGTGCTGCAGGCGCTCGGAATTCGCAATTTCGATCATGTGATCGTTGCAATCGGGCGCAACATCCAGGCGAGCATCCTGACGACGCTGCTGCTGAAGGAATCAGGCGTGAAGGAGATTTGGGCGAAGGCTCAGAATGACTATCATGAGAAGATTCTGAGGAAGCTTGGCGCGGACAAGATCATTCGTCCGGAGGTTGAAATTGGCTATCGAATCGCGCACCTGGCAACCGCGAATAAGATTCTTGATTACATAGAGTTGTCGAAGGACTACAGCATTATTGAAATTGAAGTGACGGATCGGCTGATTGGGAAGTCGATCATGGAAATTGATGTGCGTGCGAATTACGGATGCAACGTAATCGCGATCCGTCGCAACCGCGCGGTCGTTGTCCGCAATATTGGCGAATTGAAGCTTGAGCGCGACGATGTGCTGCTGATTATCGGAAAAAGTGAGGATCTGGAGCGATTTGAGAAAGAGGGCGTCTGATCTTTTTTCTTGCTCTCCTCCTATTTAAGGCAAGGAGTTTGATATGATGCAATCTACGAAGAAAATACTTTCCGCGCTTGACCTCAAGCCCTTCAGATTCAGCCCGCCGCTCTTTCTGTCCATTTTGCTGTTTGTCATTATCGTCATTGGGACTCTGCTTCTAAAGCTGCCGATTTCCACAAGGCATCCGATTTCGTGGCTGGATGCCTTATTTTTATCGACATCCGCTTCGACGGTTACCGGTTTGTCTCCTTTTGAGACCGGTCAGACGTTTACCTTTTTCGGACAGATTGTTCTGATGCTGCTGATTCAGATCGGTGGTATCGGTGTTATGGCGTTCGCCGTGTTTTTCGTTATTTTACTGGGTAAGAAGGTTTCGATTCGGCAGAGGCAGTTGATGCAAGAGGCGCTGAATGTTCCATCAATTGGCGGTGTGATCCGGCTGGTCAGCTGGATTTTAATTTTTTCGTTTGCGATTGAGCTGATTGGGACCTTCTTTCTCGCATTTCGATTTGTGCCTGAATTCGGCTGGGGCAAGGGGCTTTATTATGGTCTCTTCCACTCGATCAGTGGGTTCAACCAAGCCGGTTTTTCGCTTTTTCCCGGCAGCATGAGTCAATATCTTGGTGATCCAATTGTGAATTTGACGATGGTTATGATGATTACGCTTGGTGGGATCGGCTTCACGGTGCTTGCCGAGCTGCTGTCCACACACCGCTATCATAAGCTTTCGCTTCATGCTCAGGTCATGATCACCGGGACTTTGATTATTAATGCGGTGGCTGTGTTGGCGATTTTCATTATTGAGTATGCGAATCCGAATACGTTAGGTCCGCTTAGTCTAGGCGATAAATTCTGGGCGGCGTTCTTTCAAGGTATATCGCCGCGAACCGCCGGTCTAACGACGATTGATCCGGCCGGATTGAGCCAAGCGTCTCTACTGCTTACCATGCTGATGATGTTCATTGGCGCGGGCAGTACATCAACGAGTGGTGGCATCAAACTGACGACGTTTATGATTATCATCGCGCAGGTGTTCACCTTCTTGAAAGGGCGACGCGAGGTTGTGATCAACAAGCGTACGGTCAACCACCAGGTCATTGTGCGGGCGGTGTCGATCATTTCGATTTCTCTGATCGTGGTGCTTGTCGCGTTGTTCTTGCTGTGTTTGTCGGAAAACCAACCGTTTATGGTGATCCTGTTTGAGGTCATTTCGGCGTTCGGTACGGCCGGTGAATCGATCGGAGCTACTGCTCACTTCACCGCCTTCGGCAAAGTCGTGATTATGTGCGTGATGTTCTTCGGTAAGGTCGGTCCGCTGACGTTGGCGTTCTCCGTGACCAAGCGCTCGCATGTGGATATTCGGTATCCGGATGGGGAGATTTATACGGGGTAAGGGAAAACCGCGAGACCCGGTTGTGGAGTCGCGGCTTTTTGATTGGGAGAAGTTCTATGATTAGAGTTAAGGCGCGGCTCGGGTGTTGGGTCGCGGCTTTTTGTGCGTGGATTTGGGTTGGGATTGAGTTCGTGCATAGAGCTGGGGGTTCCGTGCATTGGATTTCTGTTTTCGTGCATTGAACCTACTTGTTCGTGCATAGAACTTGGGCAAAGGATGGAGTTTGTGCATAGCGCTCTGATTTTCGTGCATTGGATCACTGTTTTCGTGCATAGGCTCTGTGTGTTCGTGCATAGGCTCTGTGTGTTCGTGCATAGGATTAGCTCAAGCTTGAGTTCGTGCATGGAGCTAGGGGTTTAGTGCATTGGACTTTGATTTTCGTGCATTGAATTATGATTTTCATGCATTGAACTTGGCCCGGGCTTGAGTTCGTGCATAGCGCTCTGATTTTCGTGCATAGGATTACCTTTTTCGTGCATTGAATCTGTGTGTTCATGCGTAGACTTGGCTCGAACTTGAGTTTGTGCATAGGAATCGGGGTTTCGTGCGTGGGGCATTAATTTTCGTGCATTGGATCACTGTTTTCGTGCATAGGATTAGCTCAAGCTCGAGTTCGTGCATGGAGCTAGGGGTTTCGTGCATTGAATCACTGTTTTCGTGCATAGGATTACCTTTTTCGTGCATTGAATCTGTGTGTTCATGCATAGACCTGGCTTGAACTTGAGTTTGTGCATAGGAATCGGGGTTTCGTGCGTGGGGCATTGACTTTCGTGCATTGGATTACCTTTTTCGTGCATTGATTTGGGCTTTTCGTGCATAGGATTGGATCATAAAGGAAGCTGCGAGACACTGATTTGGATCTAACGGTTTCGGTTGAGATGTACAAAACAGTAAATAACAGTATCATAATCAATGGTTCTCCCAAAAGTCTCTTGTTATGGTACTATTTATTGAAAAGCAATTTTTGGGGTGTTACTATTACGAAAAAAAAATTTAAGATACTAGTGGTCATAACGATTTTATTGATCTGTTATTTTTTATTCGTTAAACCTGAAGTTGTTTTCGAAGAGCAATGTCCTGATAAGCCATATAGCTTAGAGATCGTGAGATATGGTACGGGAATTCTGGATATGAAGATCGCTTTTATACATTACAAAATGAATGGTGAAACTGTTGCCACTAAACAATTGGCTTTTTTTAGTAAATTGGGTAGAGATTTTGATGTTGTATGGGATACCTCTACCGATGATTCTACTCGATGGATTGACAAGAGCGTTCATCTAACTATGACCTACGCCAAAAATTTTCAAGGCGACTTGGGCACTAAAAATGTTGATTTCGATTATAACAGTGTAAAACACTAAAATGGCTTGGAGTTTTCCTCCAAGCCATTTTTAATGAATTTTATTAGGTTATTAATTAGGTTTCTGTCCCTCTCAACCGAACCCATTCATTTGGGTCCACGACTTTTTTCAAAATCCTCTCTGGACTTTTACCGCGTCTTAGTCGCTTACTGCACTTGTGTCTGCACTGACGTCGTTCTTTGCGATGCCTCTTCGTTTGATTTCGAAGAAGCCGATGATTAACGCATTGAAGACGACGATTAATCCAACGAGCACCGCGATGTCGGTTGCGATGCTGCCGCCGATTGAGATCGTTTGCCGGAGGGCATGAACGGTGTAGGTCATCGGCAGATACGGATGGATCGCTTCAAAGAAACCGTTGGTGAGCTGGATTGGGTAGGTTCCGCCTGAGCCTCCCAGCTGCAACACGAGCAGGATGAGCATGAGGAACGCGCCGATTCGATCCAGCAGAAGATTGAACAGATTGACAATGGCCATGAATGCCAAGGCGGTCAGAATCAGCACGCCGAGTGTCTGGAATGAGTCAATCGGATTGAGCCCGACGGTGATGACCAGCAAGACATACATGAGTACGGCCTGCAGAATGCCGATTGCGCCTAATACGGACATCTTGCTCGCCCACCAGGAAATGCTGTTTTTCGGATATTTACTTGGCTTGTATTGATCATAGAGCAGGTTCAGCACAACCGCACCGATGAACAGCCCGATAGACATCATATACGGCGCCATGCCGGTTCCGTTATTCGGTACATTGGCTGCCTCTATGTGCTTGTTGGCTACCGGCGCGGCCATCATTTGATAGGTCTTAGTGTCCGGACTAACACTGGTAATCTTCTTTCCGCCTTTTCCAAGCTTATCGGCCAGCGTTTGATTCCCGTTTGCGAGTTTCGTCAACCCGCTTCCGAGCTGTCCCGAACCGTCCGCCAATTGACCTGATCCTTGATGGATCTGATCCGCACCGCTGCTGAGTTTCTGGACACCACTGGTTAAGGCGGAACCATTGGAGGCGAGCTGGTGTGTGCCACTTGTTAACTTGCTGCTTCCGGCAGCCAGTTGCTGCACGCCATTGGATAATTGCGGCAGTTTACCGTTCAATGTCTGAATTCCGGTATTCAACTGTGACGCGCCAGCCTGCAGATCCGTGCCTTTATCTGCCAGTGCCTGCGTTCCTTCAGATACCTTGCGGCTGCCGGTTTGCAACTGGGTCACACCGCTACTCAGTGAAGGCAGCTGGCTATTCATTTGATTCAAGCCGGTTGCCAAAGCGCCTGCCCCTTGATTCAGCTGGCTGTTCGAATCCGCAAGCTTGCTTGCGCCTGATGCCAGGGTACTACTTGATTCGGCCAATTTGGAGACGCCAGTCTGGAATGCGGGTAGCTGCTTGTTCGCAGCCTGGACTTGCGTGTTGGTTTGCTGCAAGCCAGTGTTCAGATCATTTGCACCGGATTGTAACTGTGAAATTGCTGTGCCCATTTGCTGGTTTTGCTTCAAGAGAGTATTTAATTGGTCCATTAAATCTTTGAGCGGCTGCGCGAGACTTTCTTGTGTCTCTGCCGGAGCTTTTTTAATCGTTTCCTGAAGCGTTTTAATACTAGCTTCCAAGTTTTCAACTTGTTTCGCATTTTTACTACTGTTCACTTGATCATTTAACGCGTTCAGTCCTGAACTCAATTGATCGCTGCCATCGCTCAGTTGCTGCAATCCGGCACCCAGCTTTTGCGAGTTGGAGACCATGCCGGGCACTTGGCTATTCAACTGCTGCATGCCACCGCTAAGTGCTGCGGTTCCATCCTTGAGCTGGGTCACGCCGTTCGTATAGGTGGATAGGCCAGTCGTTAATTGATTGGAACCATTGCTGAGCTTGCTCACGCCGGTCTGGAGCGGAGCAACATTTGCGGCGAGAGTGTTCAATCCTGAATTGAGCTGCGCGGTTCCGTTATTCACCTGTCCGACACCTTGAACATAGGTACCGATTCCGCTGCTTAACTGACTTGAACCGTTGCCCAGCTTGCTGACGCCTTGGCTGAGCGGACCAACGTTTCCGGCGAGCGATTGGATCCCGTTGTTCAGCTTCGTCGCTCCTTGATCGACTTGGTCGATACCTGCGACGTACTTACCAATTCCTTTGTTCATGGTCTGAACGCCGTTCGAGAAGGTGAGTGAGCTGTTTGCCAGCTTCTCCAGTCCGCTTGTCAGTTTCTTGTTGGCTTCAGTCGCTTGATGCGTGCCTGAAACCAGCTTCTTATTCCCCTTGGCGGCCTCATTCATTCCTTTCCCAGCTTCAGCGAGTTCCTTAAACACGGTCCGTGCATAGGTTTCTGCTACCTCTGCCGACACTTTGTCTTTCAATCGGACCACTGCCGATTCCGAGAATTTGGAACCGATGAAATTGTTTCCGGCATTTGTTTTATAGTTGATCTGCATTTTTTTCGGATTTTTATTCAGCAGCGTGGTCGCATGATCCGAGAAGTTCTTGGGGATCGTCACAACCATGTAATAATCGCCGCTTGCCAATCCTTTTTCCGCTTTTTCCTCACTGACAAAATGAAAATCCAGTGATTTCGATTTCTTCATATTTTTGACCATCTCGTCACCAATGGCCAGATTACTGCCCATGTAGCTGACCTTTGTATCGTGGTTGACAACCGCTACGGGCAGGTCGTTCATTTTGCCATAGGAGTCCCACAATGATGCAAGAAAAATGAGCCCGTACAAGGTTGGAATGGTCATGATGCCGCATAAAATAACAAGAATCTTTTTATTACCGAAAATTTTCTTCCATTCACTTCGTATCATAGATGTTTTGTTCTTCCTTTCTTAGATCAGTTGACTTCGCGAGCAATGCTTTCCCAGTCAAATGATTTCTTTTCATAGTCGTGACTCGTCAGAACATCATCCAGTGAAAAATGGTTCAATTTTTCCTTGAAAAGCCTTTCTGCATCATAGAAAATGTTCAACACTTCGTTTTCCTTCTTGATCACCGAGTCATTGGTGAAAAACACATGTTCAGCGAGATGCGATGAGTGAATGGCACTCTCTTTGCCCTCAATGGCTTCAAAAATATCCAGCATGGTCATCTTAGATGAAGGCTTTGCGAGTGAAAAGCCGCCTTCCTTGCTTGCTGAGGATTCGACGAGACCGGCGACGACCAGCTTTCGAACCATTTTCTTCAAGTATGAATCGGAAACCTGCAGCCGCTGACTGAGCACGAAGCTCTTCAGCGGTTTTTGATCCTCCTGTGTCGCGAGCATCGCAAGAATACAAATCGCCTGTTCCACACCGCTTTTCATTTTCATGTCTGCTCTCCCCTTTCTATGGATCGCTCTTTACTTAGCTATTTTATATCCATAGATATATTTTGTCCATAGATAATTATTATCCAAGGGTTATTTTTTCAGTTTTTCTCGTCATTAGTGAAAAAAATATGTATGTAAAAAAGCAGCGCCATTGTGCGGGCGGCACAAGAACCTGCTTTTGGTCGTGATAAAATTTACTGCTGCTCTTCCATTTTCTTTAATTTCTGCTGGATCCGTTCAACATCACTTACGAGCTCTGCAACGATTTCCGGATTTTGACGATGTTCATGTATTTTATTTTTCAGCTTATTCACATCTTCTTGTAAATCGTAAATCAATGTGACTAATTTTTCTATTTTCTGATCCAATCTATGCTGCCTCCTTCTTTAAGCCAATCCATAAGATAGATGATGATTCTTAAGAATTGCTTAAAAGGCATAAAAAGAGAGATTTTTCCTAGATTAATTTTGAGATTCCCTGGATACATGCGGCGCTCGGGCTCGTTTCTCGGATTATGAGCCTTTTTCACCTGATTGGTTTGGATTTTTACCGGATTAAATTGGGGTTTTCTCCGATTAATTCGGAGATTGCATGGATACATGCGGCGCTCGGGCTCGTTTCTCGGATTATGAGCCTTTTTCACCCGATTGGTTTGGATTTTTACCGGATTAAATTGGGGTCTTCTCCAATTAATTCGGAGATTGCCTGGATACATGCGGCGCTCGGGCTCGTTTCTCGGATTATGAGCCTTTTTCACCTGATTGGTTTGGATTTTTACCGGATTAAATTGGGGTTTTCTCCGATTAATTTTGAGATTTCCCGGATAAAGAATAAGCCACTAAACCAAGGTACGGTTTGGTGGCTTTGCGAACTGATGAATGATAGTGAGTGTTGCGCAGTAGGTCCGCTTTTACCCGCCTCTTCTCAGGCTGAGCACATGCGTACCTTCAGGAATTGACGTGTCTTTCGGCTTGATTGAATAGTGAATTTCATAGTAGACCTTGTTGTCTCTAAATTGGAATTTTGCGATTCCGCCTTTATTATGAAAACTGTCGACGAAGTGAAATTGTCCTCTGCCCTTGAGATCGATCGCAACCACATGTTTCATTGTCCCCGGGGCCTGCATATTACCTAGAATGTTGTCTATGGAGATCTTCGCGACATTATAGACCGGCATTTCAATCGTTACGATTTGTATAGGTTCGGTAGGTCCATGATCGGTAAATTGGTTT
This sequence comes from Sporolactobacillus sp. STSJ-5, assembly GCF_024385605.1. Taxonomy (GTDB): domain Bacteria; phylum Bacillota; class Bacilli; order Bacillales; family Sporolactobacillaceae; genus Sporolactobacillus. The sequence continues at coordinate 123,568 of NZ_JANFOJ010000004.1, forward strand.
TTATAGTATTGGTTAAAGGTTTTCTTTGTATTGGACCAGATTCCATTATATCCGGTACCGGAATCGTTGGCAGGCTTTGTACTGTTAGCACTGCTCGACTGCGTACCAGAAGATGCGGCTTTACTGTTTTTGGTCTGCACTTTTTTGAACACGCCGGAGTAATACTTATTAAAACGCGCGTAGTACTGAGCCCATGCTGTATCTTTGCTGTAAGCCTTATTTTCGGATACACTTAACGTCTTTTTGTCTTTCGATAAGGTCATGGTCTGCGTCACGAAGCCGGCTGCTTGGCCGCCGTCTCCAATCAGCGGTGCTTTCCGCACGATGATTTGGTTGCCTTTGGTCGTCAGCTGATTACTCCAAGCGACTTGTCCGTAACTGTCCATTCCTTCATTGTACAAAATTCGGTCCGGCCGAATAGTTATGGAATGAAGCGGATCGTTCGTGGATGTCCAATACCCGCTATAGGGCTGCTTCTTGGCAGCATTCGAATCCATTTTTGCCCCTTGATTGGATGTAGCCGAGTCGGTATTTGTGGAAGGGGTCAACGGTGCTTCTTCTTTCACATGTTTGCTCATTTCTGAACTTTTCACATGTGTTTGCTTGGATTTGTGATCGCTTTTTTCTGAATCCGCTCCGCCGCAGGCAGCCAGCAATACGAGCAGGCATAGGGACACGAGCGTACCCGCTGTTTTTTTCATTGGATCTCCCCTCATTTTTATCGTTTACGAGCATTATAAACTGCAACATGCCTTTTCGTATACTCTGAATGTCCGACCATGACAAAGTTAAGGCTGACCGTGCAAAAAAGGCAAACGTCCGGTTATAGACATTTGCCTTTTGGTTTCTTTATTTTCCCGGCTTGATCACTTGGCCCAGTGGCTTGTGGACGATTTCGCCGTTCTTCATAACGGTTTCGCCGCGGACAATGGTTTCGACTGGAACGCCTTTGACGCGCCAGCCGTCATAGGCGGTGACTTTGCTCTTGCTGTGCAAGTCGGCTGCTTTGATCGTCGCTTCCTTGTTCATGTCGACGATCGTGATGTCGGCCTTCAATGAACTTTTAGCTTATATTGATTTAACACCTTGACCAGTTCGTGTACGGTTGTCGAAGGATTATCTTCGCATGGATTACTAGGTGAGTAACAAGCAAGCAACCTTTCCGCATTCCTTATTGCATATTGTTGATCACCTTTTTCCAATAATAGTTGATATATGGTAGGATCATTTTTCTTATAAGGGCAATCAAGATATTCGTTTAACTTTTTAATGTAGTCTTGTCTCATGATTCCAGAGTTGAGGTATTCAAAATGCAAAACATACCATAGCTCAAATGCCTCATTGGAATATGCTGAATGAAAATTTTTCAGTTGTCTTGTTGTAATTATTGCATTGTTAAACCGTTCTGCCGGAAATTCATCTCGATCAAAAACGCACCAAATTTGATCATAGTTTTTTCCAAGCTTGTGCTGTTCCAAAACGATTTCTTTTGCTCGTTCAACTACGGTCATAGGATCTGCTCCTGCACCATCGACATCTACATTGGTTAACTTGAAACCTCTGAAATAATTTGGTTCTGTTTGCTTACTTTCACAGACAATGAGAATCAAATTTTTTATTTGGCCACGTTGCCCGAATTTACGGCGAAAGTCTTTTGTTTCTCTTCTTCTTCTCGCACGATTCATTTAATTTTCCCTTCCTTATCGGAGAAATCAAATGAACCTATATAAGGAATGGATCCATACTTACCGTGTAAATAATCTTTTTCATAACTTGCATCTTTTCTGACGTTGTAGTCAGATAAGGCATATAAGTCAGTTGCTCCATATTCGTCCTTTTCGGTAAACCAAAGCTGATCTCTTCTGAAAAATTCCTTGCTTAATAAATTCGTGTCATGAGAGTTAAAAATCAGCTGTGCATTTTTTTTATTGAACTCATTTGAATGAAATAAACGAATAATAAATCGTGTTAAAAGCGGATGCAGTTTTGCATCAAGTTCGTCAACAACAAGAATTCTGCCATGGTTTAGTGTATCGATAATTGGTCCCAATAAGGAAATGACTTTCTTTGTTCCCTCCGACTCATTGACCGCCATGCGAAACTTCTCTAGACCTACGAACTGATTATTTCCATCATATTTTTTATGCAGAGTACTGACGCTATGATGTGTTGGCAATTGATCAGTATTGGCAGGTGAAGATAGTCTTTTTATTATTTCATACATTTCATTAGGGATCGGTTCGTCTTCAACAATGAGATCCTCAATACCTAAATCCAGTCTATTAATAAGTATCATTAATTCTTTCTTAGAAGATGCATCTTGAATTTTTTTCATGGTGTAACCAATTGTGAAGTCAGTTAGTCCATCTAGTACGCGCAGGTTTTTAAACCAATAGAGGATACCTGTTGCTTGTTCACCATTTAGATTAGCCACTACCGATAAAAATAGCGCATTGCTTCTTGTCCTTTTTTCTAGCCCTTCACCTTCCTGAAAATCTTTCGTTACTGTTATTTTCCCATTCTCGCGATAAAAAAGTTCTTTCTCTTTTCCACCTAAATTGGCAACGTATAACCATTCGCTTTTTACTTCTTTGCGGTCTGCCTCGAAACCATAACGATATTGTTTCTCTTGATGAACAAATACAATTTCAAATAAACTTGGTTTTTCTGCGTTTACCGTATTCAGCTTAAAACTGTCGATTCCACCAATTTCTTCTCCAATTTGTCCCTCTTTCGAAGATGACTGAACAAATCCCCTCATAAACGCAATTGCCTTGATCAGATTGCTTTTACCACTTGAGTTCGCTCCGTAAATAACGGCAGTTTTTAGAAGCTTCATGTTCGGTAACTTTATTAAATGAGTATCTTTATGTTCCGTTATTCTAGAGGCTACCATGCTCAATGTCACTTCATCCCTGAAGGATAGAAAATTACCAACACTGAATTGCAGGATCATACAACACACCTCAACATTCGAATTATTCTCGATTTATATTCCTATTATATACATTATGTAGAAATAAAACACGTATATTGAGATTATTTCTCATTTTGTCTAAAAAAAGATAGTGGACGATTTCGCCGTTCTTCATGACTGTTTCGCCGCGAACAATGGTTTCGACTGGAATGCCTTTGACGCGCCAACCATCGTAGGCAGTGACTTTGCTTTTGCTGTGCAGGTTGGTTGCTTTGATCGTAGCTTCCTTATTCCATGTCGACGATCGTTATGTCGGCATCGGTGCCGACTTCGAGCGAGCCTTTCTGCGGGGTAATGCCGAAGCGTTTGGCTGGGTTCTCGGACATCAGCGCGGTCAGCTTCTGCAGGCTGAGCTTGCCTTCGTGGGCTGCGTTGAGCATGAGCGGCGCCATCGTTTTGGTGCGAGGCATGCCGGCCCGCTTTTTTGTGAAAATAAAAATTTCTACGATATTAACCGTAGAAATTATTTTATATATGATCCTTTTCATTCCAATCAATTTTGTGTAATGTATCAGTCCTTATAACAGTGGTATTCGTCGTGTCCGAGATTTGTTATAATTTTTTATGTTGCCTAAATATAGTTTTGATTGCTTTCTTCGCGTTTGATTATACAACGTGAAGGAGGTGATCACGTGGTTCGACGCAGCAAGAAACAGTTACAAAAAAAGCAAGAAGAGCGCCAACACATTCTCATTGAGGAACTACTCATTCCTCTGATTATTGCGATTGTGCCGGTTCTTCTTACTTGGCTACTGTCTCAGTTTTAGGCAACAGAAGGGAATTTATACCCTTCGGAATGATAAAAGACTTCTGACTTACTCAAGGTCAGAAGTCTTTTATGTGGTTCGACGCATTATTTATATTTTTATTGTAGCAAAAAAATTCTCGAATGTCATCTAATGATTAAACATAAACAACAGCCATCCTTCGCCCTAGAATCTGCGCTTAGCCATATATCCTTTCAATATTTTATTGAAAGGTACGGTTTCGTGACTGTTTTGAGAACTGATGAATTATAGTGGTTGTTGCGCAGTAGGTCCTAAACTGCGCAAAAAAGGCAAAAGTCCTCGCTCTGACTTTTGCCTTTTCGTTTCTTTATTTTCCCGGCTTGATTACTTGTCCCAGCGGCTTGTGGACGATTTCGCCGTTCTTCATGACGGTTTCGCCACGGACGATGGTTTCGACTGGAACGCCTTTGACGCGCCAGCCGTCATAGGCGGTGACTTTGCTCTTGCTGTGCAGGTTGGCTGCTTTGATTGTCGCTTCCTTGTTCATGTCGACGATCGTGATGTCGGCGTCGGTACCGACTTCGAGTGAGCCTTTTTGCGGGTAGAGGCCGAAGCGTTTGGCCGGGTTTTCGGCCATCAGCGCGGTCAGCTTCTGCAGGCTAAGCTTGCCTTCGTTGACTGCGTTCAGCATGAGCGGTGCCATCGTTTCGGTTCCGGGCATGCCGGCGGGAATCTCCCATAGGCTGCCCGCTTTTTCTTCAGGCGTGTGCGGTGCGTGATCAGATGAGACGATGGTGATCGTACCGTCACTGATCGCCTGCCAGAGTGCTTCTTTGTCTTTTTCATATTTGACCGGCGGATAGATTTTCATGACCTGGCCAACCTTCGGATAGTCCTCGTTGCTGAGGAACAGGTAGTGCGGACAGGTTTCAGCACTGACCGGCGCGCCTTGCGCTTGGGCGCGTCGGATGGCGTCGGCCGCTTCGGCCGTGGTCACATGAAGCACATGCAGCTTGGCGCCGGAGGCTCTTGAAAAAGAGGTTCCCATCTGAACCGTGACTTCTTCAGCCAAATTCGGCCGTCCGTCGAGCAGCGCATTGTAATCGGTGCGGCTCGCTTTTTTCACCTGCTCTGTGAGCACTTGGATCAGGCTGCTGTCTTCACCATGGATCGCCAGCACCTGACCGGTTTTGGCCACGTTTTGGAAAATTTCGTAGACTTCGCCGTCGGACAGTGGCGGCAGGACGTCGGTCATTCCCGGCTCATAGTTGTAGGTGAGCTGGAAGGTGTTCTTGTTGACGGCGTAGCCCCAGAAGTACTTGAAGCCGATGACGCCGGCTTCATGGAGCTCGGGCAGCTGCGCGTTGTTCATCGGGCCGAGTGCGATACCCCAGATGCCGAAATCGACATGCGCCTTGGGCGTCAGGTTGGCGACCTGTGCATGGAAGCTTGCTGCATCACGCGTCGGCGGTGTGGTGTTCGGCATGTCGAAGATCGTTGTGATTCCACCGGCTGCGGCTGCCTGGGTTGAGGTGAAAAAGTCCTCTTTGTAGGTCGGACCTGGGTCGCGCGAATGCACGTGGACGTCGATCAGTCCAGGTAGTATGTATTGGCCTGTTGCATCGGTTTCTCTTGTTGCTTCTCCATCGAGCGGCTGCTTTGAGATGGCGGCGATTTTTCCATCATTAATATAAATATGAGCTTGATAAGTTTCGTGTGGTGTGACGATGGTTCCGTTCTTGATGACGTAATCCCAGTTCATCTGTTGTGAGCCTCCATCCGTTCTGTGCGCTTTTGTTGTCTTTCATTATACGGGATTTGCGAGCGGATAGCCAAAGGCTTGTCCGCGCTTTTCTATTTGGAAGATCCGCCGGATGGGCGGATCTGTCAGCTCGGTAATTAAGTGAGTTGAGTATCGTTTTACATGTTTGGTTGAACTTTTATTCGTTTGGGTTCAACTCTTTTGTTCGGTTCAACTTTTGACTGCTTTGGTTGAACTTTTGGTTCATTGGGTTCAACTTTCCTTCGTTTGGGTTGAACTCTTTCTGTTCGGTTCAACTTTTGACTGCTTTGGTTGAACTTTTGGTTCGTTAGGTTCAACTTTCCTTCGTTTGGGTTCAACTCTTTTGTTCGGTTGAACTTTTGACTGCTTCGGTTCAACTTTTGGTTCGTTGGGTTCAACTTGCCTTTGTTTGGGTTGAACTCTTTCTGTTCGGTTCAATTTTTGACTTCTTTGGCTGAACTTTTGATTCATTGGGTTCAACTTTCCTTCGTTTGGGTTGAACTCTTTTTTTCGGTTGAACTTTTGACTGCTTCGGTTCAACTTTTGGTTCGTTGGGTTCAACTTTCCTTCGTTTGGGTTGAAATCTTTTTGTTCGGTTGAACTTTTGACTGCTTCGGTTCAACTTTTGGTTCGTTGGGTTCAACTTGCCTTTGTTTGGGTTGAACTCTTTCTGTTCGGTTCAATTTTTGACTTCTTTGGCTGAACTTTTGATTCATTGGGTTCAACTTGCCTTCGTTTGGGTTGAACTCTTTTTGTTCGGTTCAACTTTTGACTCCTTTGGTTCAACTTGCCTTCGTTTAGGTCTAACTCGCCTGTCGGGATCTCCGTGTTTTTCTTTAGCTGACATCAACCTGACCGATGAGATCTGTGATTTGGTCAATGTGATGACGTTCCAGATAATCCGTGATTTCATCGGTGATTATATTCATGGCATTCGGTTGAACAAAGGTTGCCGTGCCGATCTGGACGGCCGTTGCGCCGGCAAGGATCATCTCAATGGCATCTTGGCCGTTCATGATGCCGCCGCTGCCGATAATGGGCAGGTCGGTTGCTTGGTGTGCTTGATAGATAAGCCTAACGATGAGCGGTTTGACAGCCGCGCCGGACAATCCGCCCATGATGTTGCCAATGCGCGGTTTGCGAGTTTCCGTATCAATCGCCATCGCCAGGAATGTATTGGCGACTGTAAGTGCGTCGGCACCCCCTCGCTCTGCGGCTTCGGCGATGTCCTGAATGCGTGTCACATTCGGTGTCAGCTTGGCAATCAGCGGCTTGCCGGTCACTTTGCGCACAGTGCGGAGCAGCTCATCGGTGGTCTCCGCACTCATACCAAAGGCTTGTCCGTTATCGCGCAGATTCGGACAAGAAATATTGAGTTCGAGTGCCGCAACGCCGGGCTGCTTGTCCAGCCGCGCGGCAAGCAGTTCGAATTCTACTATTGATTCGCCGGAAATGCTGGCGATCAGCGGCGGATCATAGTCTTGATAAACGGGCAGTATGTGCGTGATGTACTGCTCGATACCTTTGCTTTGAATGCCGATTGAATTGATCATCCCTCCGTCCGTTTCGCAGACGCGCGGTGTTTGATTTCCTCCGCGCGCAGACAAAGTGATGCTTTTCGGCACGATCGCACCAAGCAGATTGATGTCGAGCAACGGCGCAAGTTCGGGACCGAATGTGCCGGAAGCCGGCATGACCGGATTTTTCAAGGTCAGGCTGCCGATTCTTACGGATAAGTCAGTCATTGCAGCACCGCCTGACTAATTGGGAATACCGGGCCTTCTGTACAGACGCGGACTGTTTTCAGCTGGTTGCCTTTGCGAATCGTGCATGCGCAGGCGTAGCAGTCGCCGATCCCGCATGCCATGTGTGCTTCAGTTGCAAGCTCCCCTTTTAGATGATAGGTCTCTGCGAGTTCCTGAACGAGCTTGCCCAGTCTGCTCGATCCGCAGGTATAGATCGCGCTGATTCCTTCTTCGCAAATTAATGTTTCCGAAAGCGCGCGTACGGATTCTACTGAGCTGGTTCCTTCTTGATCAGTCACTGTGTATACCGTTGCACCCAGTCGGCTCAGTGTGTCTACCGTCAATAGATCGCCTGGCGTTCGCGCGCTCATGATCACGTGTACCTCCATATTTTCGCTACGCGCCTGCCTTGCTAAGGCGTGCAGCGTGGCAACGCCTACGCCGCGCGCAATCAGAAGCAATGCCCCTTGATCCGGCAGCGTAAACCCATGCCCGAGCGGACCGAGCAAACTCAGCGTATCGCCTTTTCTCATCAAGGTCATCTGCTGCGTACCGTTTCCTTTGACCAGATAGAGAAACTCGAGACAGTGCGATTCATGGTCATAGTTGTAAACGCTGAGTGGACGCCGAAGCGGGTGCTTCCAGTTATCACTGCACCGGATGTGGAAAAACTGACCGGGTTGAACCGGCCGGTCGAGTGCAGACACGTCAAGGGTCATCTGCCAATAACGCCTACTTACAGGATGATTGTCTATTAGTCGTGCATCGAATAATTTCATAGGCTTTGTTTTACACCTGCTTTCGTGTTGGATTCAATGACTGCTCGCTCAAGCACGGCTGCCTCCAGAACCTCGATTCCTGTCATGATGTCTTGTAAATCGGTATGTTCATCAGGATGATGGCTGATACCGCCGGTGGATGGCACAAAGATCATGCCTACGGGGCACAGGACTGCCATGTTCATGGTGTCATGTCCTGCCCCGCTTGGCATACGGATGAATCCAATTTTTTTCTTGCGGCAGACGGTCTCAAAGGTCTTAATGACATCGGCATCCATACGTACCGGGGTTTCATCGCTCAGCAGCGTACAATCGATCTGCAAATGCCGCGTCGCGCGTAAATGATCAAGGAATGTGTAGAGAAATTGAACGACGCGATCCTTAGATGTACGTGAAATACTGCGAATGTCGACCTTCAGATGGGTTTCGCCCGGGACCACATTCATCGCGCCGGGTGCAATCTCAATATCGCCGACCGTGGCTACCGTTCCGTGCTCCATTTCACGTCGGGCGGCTTTTTCGAGCTCAATGGTGATCTCGGCTGCTCCGATCAAGGCATCCTGTCTCTGATTCATCGGCGTGGAGCCTGAATGTGCCGCATGTCCCTTCACACAAATGTTGAACCGCGTCGGCGCGGCGATGCCGCTGACCACACCGATTGGACTGTTTGTTCCTTCAAGCATGGGTCCCTGTTCAATGTGCATTTCCATAAAAGCAGCAAGGGCATGTTTCTGCAGTTGTGCTTCTTCAAGGCGGCCGAGTTCAAGCCCGCGTTCCGCAACTATGGATTGGATGGTCCGTCCCTCTTTATCTGTAAGCCTTGCAATGTCCTTTTGCTTGATCAGTCCGGCTATTGCTTTGCTGCCGATTTGCGAGAATCCGAATCTTGCCGATTCTTCGCAGGCGAACGCAAAAATGTCGATTGGATGTGTCGTCCGAATGTGTCGATCATTCAGATCACGCACAATTTCCAATGCTGCAAGAACGCCTATTGCCCCGTCATATTTTCCGCCTTCATAGACTGTGTCAAGATGTGAGCCGATTCCGATCGCCGGAAGCTCCGGACAGGTACCAGTCCTGCGCGCGATCACATTGCCGGCCGCGTCCATTCGTACCGATAGTCCCGCTGCCTTGCACTGTGCCATAAAATAGTCCGTCGCTTGTTTTTCCTCTTTACTATAAGCGAGTCGTTTCATCCCACGATCCGTGCTGCCTATTTTTCCAAGTTCATCCATTGTCTGTTTGAATCTTTGTACCTCTACCATTGCTATCGCCATCCTTAATGCATTTCCTAAATAGTTACGTCATCCGTTGTCTCTCTACGTGTTCGCGCAATGACTTTTTCTCTCGTGCTTTGAAGTAAATAGAGCTGGCCTCCCGAGTAGATCCCTCGTCAGCCAGCTGTTTTAATTTTAAAATAATGAACTCAGTGCCTGCATCGAGCTCAGGTGATCGCTTGCTTGATCTGCCACTCGCTGTAATGCCTGAATCAATTTATCTTTATGTGCATCGAAATAATGATATTCGCCAACCAAGCTCAAGCTGATCGAGGTCTGATCTTTCCCATGAAAAATCGGGACAGATAATGCCGCTGTGCCGAGTTCAAGCTCCTGCTCGCAGTATGCCGCTCTTTCAACTCGTGCCTCTTGAATCTTTTGCCGAAGATCGTTGACATCCGTTAAAGTAAAAGGTGTCAATGGATCCAATTTTTCTTTGTCCAACAGGCGGTCAATCACTGCATTCGACTGAAATGCCATGATAATCTGAGCCGCCGCTGCCGCGTGTACCGGCATACGCTGTCCGACATGGACGAAAAAGCTGTTACCTGCACTGGACGGCTGATGCGTATGCGTGCAGAAAATTTCATCGGATTGAAAACGGCAGATAAATGCGTACAGGCCGGTTTCTTCTCCAACCTGCTTGCAATACTGTGCTAGCAAGCCAACAGGATCCCGATTCTGGAGAAACGCACTGCCCCAGGCCATTGATTTCGGCCCAAGCATATACTTTTTCGATTCCGGATCCTGCACCACTAATTGGTATCCCATCATGCTCTGCAGCATTCGGTGCAAGGTTCCCTTACTGAGCAAGGTCTGCCGTGAAAGCTCCGCAATCCCAACTCCGGCAGCCGGGCAATTGCTGATTTGGTCCATCAGCTTTACAAACCGGTCCATCCATTCGATCGTGATCACGTCCTTTCTCTTCGTACCTTTTTAATTAAACGAGATCTTTGCCCTTCGTCTCCGGAACGAGTAGGAGAATCGACACGGCTGCCAAAATATAAACAAATGAGATGGTACCAAGCGCCGCACTGAGTGAATGGTTCATCGCCATAAATCCGATGATCAGCGGACCAAAGCTGCCGATGAATCGACCGGTATTAAAGATAATATTTTCAGCGGTTGAACGTGCTCGCGTTGAATAGTGCTCAGCCAGCAGCGCGCCGTAACCGCCCATCATTCCGTTTACGAAGAAACCGAGAACAGAGCCGAGCACTACGAGCGTTGTCGGATTGTCAATATGGAAATAGATCCATACGATAATTGCCGCGCATATTTGAAAGGTAATGTATGCCGGTTTGCGGCCCCATTTGTCTGCAAGCCAAGCGAACGTAATAATGCCAATGACCATGCCGATAACCGTTGAAATCGTCCAAACCACGGTACCGTTAATCGTGTAGTGGTGCTGCTGCGCGAGCATCGTCGGCATCCAGTTCATGATGCCGAAATACCCGAAATTCTGCACACTGCAGATGATAATCAAGCCAAGCGTTGTACCGGTAATACGCCAGTTTTTGAAAAGTTCAACGATGGAGATAGAGGATTTCTTTTCATTCTTTGTTTTCAGCCAAATATCCGGTTCTTTTAGACTGCGGCGCGACCACCAAGCGAGCAGTGCGGGAATAACACCAACAAGGAATACGCCTTTCCAGCCAAAATGCGGTGCGATAAATGCCGCGGTCAGCGTCGCAAGTATTGTTCCTCCTTGATACCCCAGCGCAACGTAAGAAGTTGCACGCGTCCGCGACTTTTTCGGCCACGTTTCAGTTACAAGGGTCATACCGATCCCGAACTCGCCGCCAAGACCAAGTCCGGAGAGAAACCGGAAAATGTTAAACGTTTCGTAATTTGGTGCGAACGCGCATAATCCAGTAAACACGGAAAATACGAGAATCGTCCATGTGAACACACGGACACGTCCATAGCTGTCGGCCAGAATACCAAATGCATAACCGCCGATCACAACGCCAAGCATGGTAATCGTCGAGATGCTTCCTGCTTGCGCAGGATTGAGGCTGTAATAAGCGATAATTAATGGCAGTACAAACGAAAGCATCATCATGTCCAACCCGTCCATCGCATAACCAACAATCGATGCCCACAGGGTTTTGTGCTGATAAGGTCCAATTTCATTCAATTCCACAGTGCTGTTTGACTCGGTCATTTTTCTTCTCTGCCCTTCTTTTTCTGAAATTTGTTATGAGTGCCCAAGGTGTTTATTCAAATGATCTAGATAATAGTTCCACCCAGTGGAACATCGTTTCTATTTTGAATAAACTAAAATTAAAGGAATGAAGTCATTGTAACCTTTCTTATAAACAAGCAAAAGGATCGTGTCAGAATATATGACAAACTATTTTTTCATTCGACATCATACGATTCATTTTATCGCATGGACATGTTTCCGGGTTCGATTGATTTATCGGCATTTCATGCAAACTCAGAAAAATGGGCATAGCCTACTCCCTATTTCCGCAGTATGCGGACTTTCGCTTTGCGCAGGACGTACTTTCACAGGACGCTTGGCAAGAACCTTTGCTCCAAATGCAATTTTGAATCGTTAACCTTGTGCTTGAACAGGCACTCCTGTTTCCGGGCAATATGTAACGAGTAAAATAAGCGGAGATTTTCCGGTTATGTGCACTATGGAGCTTATTTCGCCGGTAAATAAGGGGAATTTTTCCGCTTATGCAAAGCAAAACCCTTCATTTTCACGTTTTTCGATTGAATAAGCGGAATTTCTCCGTCTATTTAAGCTATTTTTTCATTCATTTTCGAATTAAGCGGAATTTTTCCGCTTATTTCTCAGATTAGACGCTTATCTGATTACCCAACCGAATCTATAATCTGATCGTCGTCAATCCTTTCCTAAATTTAATCGGTGATCGCGCCTGAATGAATCAGTTCGATATGCGGATGAATGCGCAGCTTAATGGTGCGGTAGATATCCGGCCAGTGCTTTTCCCACTTTTGAAACTCTGCCGGGTATTTGCGGTCAAAGGCCTGATAGGTCATGTAGACATCGCTGTTCAGCTTTTGGCTTTTGTGGAATCCGCTGTGAATGACGGAGGAAAGAAAATGGCCGGTGCTTTCCTCAATGATCGCGTAGTCTCTGTTTTTCATCGGGTCCAGATGGGTACTGTTTTCTACCAGCGCCCCTCTGCCGCGCAGGTCAACATCGAGAATCCACTGTCCTTGGTGTATCGTCGGTCGCACATGGACATGGACCGCCTGTACATCAACTGAAATTGCTCCTTTTTCATCTCTTGGCGAAAAGGAAAAGATATTATCTTCAAAAGCACCGGTCATCATCAGCATGCCAAAGGTTTGGCGTACGTTGAGCCTTCCATTCAAAATTTCTTTGGAAAAAATGGCTGAGCCCACCGTGTCAATGACCTTCTTTCGCGGGTCGGTGCGATCCTCGGTCAGTTTGATGCATGGAATCGTTATGGGTTTGTTGGGGCGTGTCTTCATCAGGCTGATGTCACGGATCGTTGTCTCCAGGTTCACATGCTTTCGCTCCTGCTTCATGAGTGCGATGGACGAGTTCCGTTCCAAAACGGATTGGGCAGCCAATATATCGGAAACTTTATCATCGGTGACAAAAAGCAACGTTCGCTGTCGTATTTCCCGCATCCGCTGGAAGTAATCGAGCACTTCACCTAAGCGGTCGCGTGCGACGCTCGTGCTGATCACGATCACTGTGTTGTGGCCGCGAAACAGGCGCCGCGACATACGTCTGGTAATATTATTGAATGCGTCGGTGATGGTTTCTCCGGTCTCGGTGGTGACAAAAGATTGATTCTGAATGGGGGTTGACCCGGCAGATTGCTGTGCTTGTCCGGTCTGCGGCACAAACAGCTGCAGGGAGATCCGGATCCGCCCCTCATCTGTCATGTCGATTCCCGTTGCCATGACCAGGGCGAGATTGTCCAACTCATGGTGATCCTTGCATCCGCTGAGGGTCGGAAGAATGAGCAGGATTATGAGCAGCAGGATTTTTCCCGTATGTATTGCGTGTTGCTTCATGTCTTTTGCCCCCTGCCTTTCACGGATTGGTTTCTGTTTCCATGAGCACCTTGAGGATTCTGTTTCTGAACCCATAGCGGTGCACGCACGACGCTGTCGAGTGACGCTTTTTTCCTGAACGGCGCGAACGGTTCAAAATAAGGGATACCGAATGACCGGAGCGAGGTCAGATGAATCACAATGCAGATGACCGACAACACAACACCGAGTAAGCCGAACATACTGGCAATGATCATAATCGGAAAACGCAGGATTCGGATCGCAATGGACAGGTCATAATGCGGAATCATGAATGAGGCAATCGCAGTGATGGAGACGACGATGACCATCGCCGGTGATACGAGACTGGCTTGAATGGCCGCTTGCCCGATGACAAGCGCGCCGACGATGCTGATTGCCGGTCCGATCTGACGCGGCAGACGAACACCCGCTTCGCGCAAGCCTTCGAATGTAATTTCCATGCCCACGGCTTCAACCACTGCCGGGAAGGGCACCTGCTCTCGAAATTGGATAACAGACATGATCAATGTGGTCGGAATCAGCTCCTGATGGAAGGTGATGACCGCAATGTAAAAAGCCGGTGCAAGTAGTGCAATGAGAATAAAAATCGTACGCAGGATTCGGAGCAGCGTGCTGATTATAAATCCTGAATAGTAATCTTCCGGTGATTGCATGAAGGCGAAAAAGGTGGTAGGCATGATCAGTACATTCGGGGTGCCTTCAAAAAAGAGTGCGGCGCGCCCCTCTAACATTGCGGCGCAGATCGTGTCCGGCCGTTCGGTTGTCTGGATCTGCGGAAAAATACTCCAGCGCTGATCCTGAATCTGCTCCTGAATCATGCCTCCGTCCCAGACGCCGTCAATGGAGACCCGATTGACGCGATCCAGAATTTCCTGAATCAGCTTTTTATCGCAAATACCATCCATATAAGTGAGTGCGACCTGCGTGCGCGAATAATCACCGACCTCCAACGTCTTCACCTTTAGTTTCGGTGTCCGAATCCGCCTGCGAATCAGAGAGATGTTCACATGCAACGATTCGACAAAGCCTTCTTTGGCACCGCGGATGACTGGTTCCGTCGGTGTATCTTCAACCGAACGCGTTGCCCACTTGGTCAATCCCAGGATCAGCGCAGACGGCACCCCATCCAGAAAAAGAACCGGCTTTCCATCCGAGACATTTTTGAATACATCGGCGAATTGCTTGATCTTCTGGGCATCGGTTACAGACAACGCCTGCTTCATATCCTCAAGACTGCGCACAGGTTTCTTGCTTTTTTGCAGACTTTTTATGACATGCTCGTCGATCTCCTCAACATTTGCGGTGCCTTCAAGATAAACAAGCAGTGCACCGCTCTCTCCTTTTTCCCCGAATCGAATGACGCGCTGAATCACATCGGCACAGTCTTGATATGCCTGATCCAAAATGCGCTTGTTTTTATTGAGGCTGCCGCTGATCATTTGCGACGCTTCCGGAGCAAGATACAGTTGTTCCGGCGTTTTCTTTTTGCTTTTTCCTTTCCATTGACGCAAAAAGTTCCAGACACTCATCAGCACCTATTCCTTTCCATTGTTATCAACTCACTGCCCGCTGCTTCTTGGTGTATCTCGATGAAACAACAGGCAATAGATGAGGAGCAGAATTGGCAGAATCATATTTCCAACGAGGCAGCAGATATTCAGAAAAAACATGCCGTTTTGATACATGCTCTTCATGCTTGTAAAGCAGAATGAACTGATCAAAAGCAACAGCAGCATAACCGGAAGTGCCAGCTTGGCATAGCTTATCTTTTTCACGAAATGCGCGGTATTCACACTGATGATGAACATAAGAAGCGCCATTTTAACAAACACGCCAAGCAGCCAGACGATCATGAATAAAGCGGAGCTGCGTTCAATCAGTCCACTGACTTGGATGTAGCGTTCGACAATATCGAAAGAGTACAGATATTGAGACGTCGCATCACCAAGAAAACAAATAACGACGAAAAACACAATCAACAGCGAAACCGTTGTTGCCGTGACAAAGAGAAAGCCGGTTGTCAGCATTTTTTTAGCCGGAACGGAGACGGCAGGCATGTAGAAAGCACCCCAAAGAAATTCGCTGTACCACGCAAAAGAAAATACTGCCCCCTTCAGCGGATACAGAATACCCTTGTCCAAAATCGGCAGCAAGCGGTAAGGCGATAATTCCGGCAGAATCAGCAGGCAAGTGATGAGTTGAACTGCAATGATAAACGGAAAAAAGAATACGGAGGAGCGGCAGATCACCTCCAGCCCTTGATGCACTGCGTACATGCAGACCAACAGCAGCAAGCCGATAACGACAACCGCGGGCATGTATTGGTAGTAATTGATGGTCACGTACATTTGATATTCTCGGAGGATGAAGATCGCCTGTCCAATTAACAAACCGAGCAGGAGCGCCGAGCAAAAGTTGCCGATCCAACGGCCCATGGTTGTTCGAAAAATTTCAATGAGGGTCTGCCCAGGAAAACGATGGTAAAGATACGTGACTACAAGCACCATTACATAGCCTGCGAGCGAGCTGACGATCAATGGCAGCCATAAGTTCTGCTCGGCTGCTTTATACAGCATGGTCGGCATCGTCAGAATCCCGGTTGTGATCATCCCCAAATAGATAGGTAAATAATAGTGAAAGAGCGTAATTTTCTCGGATTTGATCATTTCGTCCCAACCTTCTATCAAATAGCGCAACTCAAAAAGAAGTTATTTTTTAATATGTTCCTGATGGGCGAATTTTATTTATTGGAATGTGCACGGCGGCTTTTGATCGCAGGCTTTATCTAATGTCGATTGGCTCGTAAACTCACTCAGGTTTACATTGAGTCCAAACTGGGTATATCTCTAGTTAACAGTTAATGATTTGTATATGGAGGCATTCTATTTTGAAAGAAGATCAGTTTGGAGCATTACCAAGAGGAATTAATCACATTGGGCTGACTGTACCAAATTTAGATCAAGCGGCCGCTTTTTTAAAAAAAGCGCTTGGTGCAGAGTATGTATATGACGGTTTAACATTAGATGATGCCCCTCGAAAAGGGCGGACGGTAGAGCATCAGCTTGGCCTTTCGGATGGCAGTAAAATTATCAAGCAACGATTGCTCCGAATTGGGAATGGAGCAAATCTTGAGTTGTTTGAGATTGTCTCAGACAAACAGACACAGCCTGCCGGATTGCAGGATTTGGGATGGAATCATATCTCTATTTACGTAGATCATATTGAAACGGCTGTGGCTCGTGCAAAAGCTGCGGGTGCCCAATTTCTATCTGAAATTCACGGAAATTCGAAGCATGAAGATACACCTGAAAACGCCAGCGTCTACTTTGTGACTCCATGGGGTTCACTTGTTGAACTGCAATCTATTCCCAACGGATATTATTATCCTGATGACAGCGAAGCGGAGACCTGGATTCCGGAACGATAATTGATTGATGAGCATAGCTATTAAACCTCGGCCATAACCGGCCGAGGTTTTTTATGGCTTGCTTATTAGGCGGAGCTTGTTTGACCTCATGTGTGCCAACTGAATTGTAACCTTGGCAGATCACCCAGACTTCTGTACACGCACAATGACTTCTGAGGCGATCTCATTTTTTTCAATTAATCAAGCGGATAAGCGGTCCGAGCGGTTCATGTTCCAGTCGATTAATTAATGCGGTGATGTCGGTCGCGTTCTCGGATGCTTGGCTGAGCTTGGTTTGGTGTTCAAGCTGAGATAGCGGATTGGCAGGACTGCCCTTCGGCTGGTCAACAATCGTCGAATAGATTTTGCCGGATCGGGTGGTCACTTTGACTGCCGTGTATCTGCCTTTCGGCTGCGCATTCTCGGATGCTTGCCATTCCGGATCATCGTAATTGCGTTGCACTTTGAGCAGCTCGGCACGTGTTTTCTCCGGGATCGGTGTTGGCGCGAACGCAGCCCGTTCCAAAGGCTGACCGGTTAACGCAAGCCAAACAATATATTCAATACAGAAGCGTCCCTCTTCACCTGTCTGCGGTGCACGAACAAGCAATGCGCTGTCACCGTTTTTCGGGAAAAAGACATCGATGCGAGCAATATCGGACGCTTTAAATCGATGGGCGTGATAGAGGCTTTGTGCTGCATCCGCGCCCTGCATCGCGGCCGAGCAGAAGGTATAGCGCTTGAACCACAGCCCCGGCGAGACGATTCGCCAAGGTTTCCCCCAGGTTTGCTTCCATTTGGCGATATCCGGATTGGCGGTTCCATAGACGCGAAAATAGCCGTTTGCTTCATTAAAGAGCTCTGTCGATCCGGCAATGCCCGCCTCTTCTACCGCTTCATAAGCAAAAACAGCCGCACGTGCCGCAAGTCCTGCGTGCAGCGGCTTAACTGCTGTGCCTACCTGAAAACGAAGCCCGGCACTTTGTGTCGCTGCAATGCCGAGTACTTGCGCGAGCCGAGTATTAGGCAGATGCTTAAGCGCGCCAATTGCTGCTGCGGCCGCGATTGCACCGAATGTTCCGGTTGCGTGCCATCCGTGCAGATAGTGATAGGGATTGACGGATTCGCCAAGGCGGGCCATCATCTCGACGCCAATGATATAAGCGCGTAGGAACTCATCGCCCATAGTATCCGCATCAGATACGGCAAGCAGCGCGGACAAAATGGGCGCACTCGGATGTCCGCGTACGCCGGCATGTGTATCGTCATAATCAAGGTAATGTGCTTGAAATCCGTTAAACAAAGCGGCGTTCTGTGCTGTAACCCATATATTGGCACCGATTAAGGTTGCCGGGCCCTGTTCGCGTGCAACATAATCGTGAAGCTTTGCAACGGCTGATTCCTGAACGGCGGCGAGCGACGACGCGATATAATCGGAGAGTCCGGTTCGCGCGGCTGCCAACGCCTGATCATCCTGCAACGGATCCGAAGATTGAATAAGCTTTACAATTGTTTCCGTTTGATGGTCCATGTTCCGTCCTCCTTGCAAATTAACTGATCTATTCGGAAGATCCGCCTCTTTCGGCGGATCCGTCCGCTTCTGAAATAAACGAACGGCTTGATTCGAACTTTTTCGGATCGAGTAAAGCAGGCGCGCATTGTTCAGTGGTTTGTTACCTCTGTTTCATTAAGGTTCTGGTCCTTAATTAAGTAACGAGTAGAATAAGCGGAGATTTTCCGGTTATATGCACCATGGAGCTAGTTTCGCCGGTAAATAAGGGTAATTTTTCCGCTTATATGCACCATGGAGCTTGTTTCGCCGGTAAATAAGGGTAATTTTTCCGCTTATATGCACCATGGAGCTTGTTACACCGGTAAATAAGGGTAATTTTTCCGCTTATGCAAAGCAAAACTCTCCATTCTCACGTTTTTCGATTCGATAAGGGGAATTTCTCCGTCTATTTAAGCTATTTTTTCGTTCATTTTCTAATTAAGGGTAATTTTTCCGTCTATTTATAAGATTGGGTGCTTACTTGATCGTACAACCGATCCGTGCGGATTAGGAGTCAACAGCTTATGACCCTATCGTTGTACCGGCAAAGGCGAAACGATAAACTTTCTTTTCCTGTGAAAAAGGCCGGGCATATGTTGGCCCGGCCTTAACTCGTTGCAGATCAGATTGCAGGTGCGGATTCTAATTCTTTGTTCAGGTCGTCCTGCGTGATTTTGATCGGCGTTGATCCATTCTTGCTGAACAGCGCGGTCGGCACGGAAGTTGCGTCGAAGGCAATCGCTTCCTGAGTAATGGTCAGGCTGTACTCTGTGTTGTCTGGCTGCACAGTCAGTCCATAGTTGTCGGTCAGGTAAGTCTTGATTTCACTGTCGTTGAGCGCTTTCCATTCTGCCTGATCCTTGAACAGCTGCAGGATGATCGGGTTGGTTTTCGCCTGATCCTTGTAGTCGAGGAACAGGTGCACCAGGTTGCCCTTGAGCAGGCCGACCTTCGGCTTATCAAACGGCTTGAGAATGAGCTCAAGCTGCTTGTTTTCGATGGCCGGAAGCAGCTCTGTTTCATAGTTTTTCAGATAGTTTGCGCAGTGCGGGCAGGCAAGGTTGGTCATCACAGTCAATTTCAGCGGTGCTTCTTTGGAACCGAAATGAAAGCCTGTATCGGATAGTGTAGGCATGGTGATCCCTCCAATTTGATGTTACTTTTACGCTAACTTAATCTGCGGCGAGGCGCAAGAAATATGCAACGGCTTATACCGGTACTTCTTTGTGCTTGTCAAGTTGCTGCAGGAAACGTCGCGTACGCTCATTTTTTGAATAGCGAAGGACATCGTTCGGTGCCCCTTGTTCGATAATTTTGCCATCCGCCATGAACACGACCTTGTCGGCGACTTCACGTGCAAATTCGATTTCGTGGGTGACAACAATCATGGTCATCTTTTTTTCCGCAAGGTTGCGGAGAACACGTAATACACTGTCGACCAGTTCGGGATCGAGCGCGGAGGTCGGTTCGTCGAGCAGGATCGCTTTCGGATTCACCGCGAGCGCGCGGGCGATACTGACGCGCTGCTGCTGACCGCCGGACAACGTGACGGGATATTGGTCACGCTGATCTTCGAGATTGACCTGTTTGAGAAATTCCAATCCGAGACGCTCTGCCTCACTTTTCTTCATGTTCTTGGCGAGGATCAGTGCGGCGGTCACATTTTGCAGTGCGGTCTTATTACGGAACAGGTTGTAGTGCTGAAACACCATGGCCGTCTGTTGGCGCAATGCGACGACCTCTTTTTTTCCATAATGTTCCGCACCCAGACTTGCTTCGCCGATTTTGATTTCACCTTGATCCGGCTGTTCGAGCAGGTTCAGACAGCGCAGCAAGGTTGATTTTCCGGAACCGGACGGGCCGATAATCGCGACAACTTCACCTTCGTCGACCGTGAAATCGATACCGTCCAACACGACGTTGTCTTTAAATTTTTTGTGCAGATTGTGTACGTTAATCATGCTCATTTTATGCCCTCCTCAATGGTTTCCCAAGCCATTTTTCCAAATAGCTCTGCAGCCAGGAATAGATGATCACAAGCATCCAATAGGTGAGGCCGATTGCCAGGTAGGTCTCGAAAAATTTCAACGAGGCTGAAGCGATCATTTTCCCTTCGGCGAACAGCTCGGTAACGCCGAGTGTGAACGCGAGCGAGGTCTGCTTAATCAGCGATACAAAGGTGTTACCGGTGCCGGGCAAAGCATTGAGCGCTGCCTGGGGCAGGACGATATGGGTGAAAATCTTGAATCTGCTGATGCCGACGGCGAGTCCCGCCTCGAGCTGCCCTTCATCCACGGAATCGAGTCCGGCGCGAAAGATTTCCGCAAGAAAAGATGCTTCCTTTAAGCTCAAGCCGATAATGGCCGCGACCATTGCGTTCAACCCGGACAATGATGGAAAGAGCTGCGGCAGGCCGTAATAGATGATGAAAAGCAGGACCAGTGTCGGCATCGCCCGAAACAGTGAGATATAGACAATAGCAAGCTGCTTGACGCCGGGCAGATTGGATTGACGTGCAAGCGCAATGACCAGTCCGAGCAGGCAGGCGAAGATCATCGATATCACAGCAAGCAGCAAGGTGATGGGTATATAGTTGAAAATCAATGGAAAAACACGAAGCATATAGCCAAAGTCGAAATTCATGATGTCTTTGTCTTCCTTTCTGTCTGAATGGACCGAATGTGCGCGAGGTGCTCGCCAAAATGCATTGCAGTACCTTCTTCAATGCATGCCGCATTAAAGGCGTCGATGAGCCGTCCCCATGATATACCGCCGAGGTCCATTTTACTTCTCAACAGTAATATCTTCATCGAAGTACTTTTCCGAAATTTTCTTGAGTGTGCCGTCTTCCTGCATTTTTTTCAGTTCCTTATCGAAAGCCTTCTGCAACTTTTTGCCTTTGGCATTCTTAAGGAATGGAAAGGCAACTTTATCTTCCGCTGCCGCTCCGTCAATAATTTTTAACGGCAGTTTGTTTTTTTCAATGGTTGCCTTCAGGATCGGGCGTGTGTTGACGAAACCGGCAACCTGATTTTTCACGGCGTCACTGATTGCTCCGTCGCGTGTTTCATAGGTCTTGATTTTAATTTTGGAATCGTAGGCTTGCAGGCTCTTCACGTTGTTTGATCCGAGGACACCCGCAACCGTTTTGCCTTCCAAGTCTTTCAAACTCTTAATCTGTGTATTTGCTTTATTCGTTGCAACCTGTGTCGCGTAATAACTATATGGCGTTGAAAATGCATATTTTTCCGCGCGTTCCGGTGTAACTGCTACTGCATTGGCAATCGAATCAATTTTACTGCCGTCCAATTGGCCGATCAAGCCTGCAAAGTCAACGGTCACCCATTTGACTTTGTAATTCAAACGCTTCGCAATCGTCTCGGCCACTTCAACATCAAAACCAACGAGGTTATCGCCGTCTTTATAGCTGTTTGGGTAGCTTTGTCCGGTTGTTCCGAGTGTGATGGTTTTATTGCCGGATCCTGTGCTTTGCCCGTTGCCGCAAGCAGCAATAGGAAGCAGTAAGAGAATAGATAGTGTGAGTGCAACTAATTTCTTCATAAGTAAAAAATTCCCCTTTTTCCGTTCATGTCGATTTAATGTTGTGTGGACACAGTCAGCGGGTTCGTTTTTCTCCACTGTTCATAGAGCTGCTGATCAAGCACCTTCAGAAAATAAATGGTGATGTGCCCTTTTTTCAAATCAGCCGTACCGACCTTAACGAAGCCGAGCGATTCATACATCGAGGCAAGCCAAGGATGGCTGTCGGCCGTGCCGAGCGTCACGGCGGGCAGATGCAGCTGCTGAATGAGTACTGTTTCCTCAACCCAGTGAAGCAGGTTCTTGCCCAAGCCGGAGTTCTTCTTTGACGGTGCGGTGGCGAACCAGCCGATATGCGGCAATCCGTATGGGCCGGGATTCGGTCCCCACGGAAAACGAAGAGACAGACTGGAGACAAGTTCGCCCTCCTCCTCGATGACGTAGACCGCATTGCCGCGCAAGTGGCGAACAATTTGCTCGCGATCTGCGGTGGCTGCTGCAAAATGGATGCCGAGCTCGCGAATCGATGCATAGGCGGAATGAATGAGCCGATAGTATGCGTCCGTGTCGGCGAGCGTCGCTTTTCGGTAAATATAGGTCATGCTTGTCGCTCCTTTATTGCTGAACCGGCCGACCGAGTACGGTGTCGGCACGCTGCAGGACGCGGTTGATTGCCGTCTGCGTACTGCCGAGATAGTGTGCCGGGTCGAGCCAGTGATCAATTTCTTCTTTACTGAAACGTGAACGAATCTCCGCTTCCTCCCACAGAACATCCTCAAACGGACGTTCCTGTTCAAAGGCGGTCATCGCGCAGGTGTAGACAAGGTGATGCGCGGTTTGTTTGCCAACCTCCTTGCCCAGCTCGAACATTACTTTTTCCGATAAAATCAAGCCATGCTGCAGCTTGAGATTTTTCAGCATGTTATCCTTACGCACCGTCAAGCCTTTCAGAATCCCCTGAGCCAGCTGCAGCTGAGCGGAGAGGTAGATATTCAATTCAGGCAGTGCAATCCATTCGGCGCGCCAGCTCATCGCGTCGCGCTCATGCTCCATGGTCAGTGATTGATGAATCAGCGCGGCTGCATGCAACACTGGCTGTGTCAGACTGGCCAGTCCCTCGCATGAGCTCGGGTTGCGCTTATGCGGCATAGTCGACGAGCCGACCTTGCCGGCTGTGAACGGTTCTTCAATTTCGTCGATTTCTGTATGCATCAGCAAGTAAAATTCATTGCCGATTTTACCCAGAGTACCGCTGATCAGTGCGATCACAGAGGCATACTCAGAAAAACGGTCACGCGAGGACTGCCAGCAAATGTTCGGCACGTTCAAGTCAAGCTTTTCTAATGCTAATTTCTCAATTTCCGGCCCTTTGCCGTCGAACGATGCATAGGTGCCAACTGCGCCGCTGATGTTTCCGGTCAGGACGCGTGCTTTGATTTCCTTGAGCCGATCGAGATGACGCAGTAATTCGTCGAGCCAGATGGCGCATTTAAAGCCGAAGGTAATCGGCAGCGCCTGAACGCCGTGCGTGCGCCCAGTCATGAGCGTATTCCGATACTTCTCGGCGAGGCCGCGAAGCAGGAGAGCAACAGCCTTGGTGTCGCGTTCGACAATAGTGAACGCTTCCTTCAGCTGCAGAACAGTGCCGGTGTCAACGATGTCCTGGGTTGTTGCGCCATAGTGAACGAATTCACCGTAGTCGCCGCTTTGATGCTGCAGCGCTTCAATCGTCGGCATGAGCGTATGCTGCAGTTCGGCGACTCGTGCTGCGATCGCATCAAGATCGTAATGATCCGCGTCGGCATGTGCCTCGATTGCTTTCGCCGCTTTCTCCGGAATTAAACCAACCTCGCCCTCAGCGTATGCAAGCGCGGCTTCAACGTCAAGATGCTTTTGAAAGCGATTTTTTTCATCCCATACTTGGCGCATCTCCGTAGTGCCGAAGCTGCCGCCGACCATTCGATTATCAATGATGTGTGCTCCCATTGCTACCCTCTCCTCTCACACCGACGCCGTTAGTTTTTTCAATGCCTCAATGGCAAGTGATTCAAAATAGCGCGATGTCGGATAGATGGCGTGATCATCGGCTCGGAATTTCGGATGGTGCAAGGCATAGGGACCGCCGCTGCCGACCATGACAAAAGCGCCGATCAAGCTTTCTTGATAAAAGGCAAAATCTTCACCGATGGAGGTCGGTTCGAGAAGCTTTGGTGTTAAGCCTTCTTTGCCTGCAACATCCAGTGCAAAATCAGTCCATTCCGGATCATTTTCAACGGACGGCGGGCCAGGGAACCATTTGAGTTCGATCTCTGATTCGAAGGTTTCCGCGATTCCGTTAAGGATCGTCCGAAATCGTTCGGGAATATAAGCGCGTACGTCTTTGCTGAATGTACGCACGGTGCCTTCAACAAATGCGGAGGCCGGGATGACATTCCATGTATTGCCGGCGTGTACCTGAGTGATACTGACGACCGCGTTTTCCGTGGATGCGATGTTGCGGCTGACAATGGATTGAAACACATTGATGACTTGTGCGAGAATGACGATCGGATCCTTGCCTTCATATGGGCGGGCAGCGTGTGCTCCCTTCGCGTTAATATGGATTTCGAAACGATCGACACCGGCGGTCAGTGCATGATGGCGCGAACCGATTTCGCCAACCTTTAATGTCGGATCGTTATGCAAGCCGAAAATCACCTTGACGTCATCGAGCACGCCGGTTTTCACAACTGACTCCGCACCATGTCCGGATTCTTCACCCGGCTGAAAAATCAGACGAACAGTTCCTTGGAGCTCATCTTCATGATCTTTCAGCAAATAGGCTGTACCAAGCAGCGTTGAAGTATGGAAGTCATGGCCGCAGGCATGCATCACGCCGTCGTTTTCCGAAGTGAAGGCGACGCCGGATTGCTCATGAATCGGCAATGCGTCGATGTCCGAACGGAGAGCAATCACCGGTCCGTCTTCTTTTCCGGATACTTCTGCAACCACACCGGTTTTCAGTGGAAGATTGAGTATCTTGATCTTCTTTTCTTCCAATGCAGCTTTAATTTTCTTCGTTGTTTCAACTTCTTCAAAGGACAGCTCAGGATGGCGATGCAGGTCATGTCTGAATGCGATCAATTGCTGTTCCAATAATTGTGTTTCCGAGGTCTGACTCATTATTTAACGATCCTTTCCTTTTGAGAGATTGCAAGTCTTTCAGATTTACTGCTGTGCTTTCGTCACATCAATGCCGAAATATTTATCGGACAGTTTGGCAAGCGTTCCGTCCTCTTTCAATTTCTTGAGCTGCTGGTTAAACTTTTTCAACAGTGCTTGTTCTTTCTTCGATTTCTTTGAGAACGGGAAGCTGATGTGTGTATGAGCAAGCGGCTGGTCAATCACACGCAGTGACAGATTGCTTTTCTTGATCGTTGCTTGAAGAATGGATGCTGCCTGAACATAGCCTGCGACCTGACCTTTGAGTGTATCGGTTTGCGGCCCTTCTCTTGTGTCATAGATCCGCACTTTGATATTCAGCTTATTTTTTTTAATGTAGTCATTTAAAATGTCCACTTTATTTGAACCTGAGACACCACCGACTGTTTTGCCCTCAAGGTCTTTAAGCGATTGAATTTTGCTGTCTTTCTTGACGGCAATGGCGGTTGTTGTGTAGGTGTACGGCGTTGTAAAATCATATTGCTTCGCTCGTTCCGGAGTCACTTCAAATGCGTTGGCGACCGTGTCAATTTTACCGCTGCCGAGTTGACCAAGCACACCGTCGAACGCTGTCAGATGCCATTCCACTTTATAGCCGAGCTTTTTCGCAATCGTCTCCAGCACTTCAACATCGTAGCCGGTCAGTTTCCCATTGTCATCCTTGTATGCGTTCGGATAGCTCTGTCCGGTCGCACCAACGCGCAATATTTTTTCTTGTGATTCTGCCTTACCGCTGCTTTGTCCGCAGCCGGCCACGCTCAGTAGTAAAAGTGCGGCTAATGCTCCTGCAAGCCATTTTTTCATCGTGTAATGTCACCCCTGATTTTTAATTGGTTTTGTTTGATCCGTTCAACGGCCGCCCGCAATCTCGATTGCGGTACAACCAGACTGACTCGAAAATAGGATTCGCCGGAAGAGCCGTATGCTGTTCCGGGAACAACAGCAATTCCCAAGTTATCTAATAGATTTTCTGAGTATTGGGTTGCAGAAAAGCCTTGAGGAACCCTGACCCATAGGAAAAACGTTCCTTTTGCCGGATACACTTGGTAACCGAGCGCGGTTAATTCTTCGATTAAGTAATCGCGGCGTGATTGGTAAAGCGCGCGCAACTGGGCTCGTTGACGTTCCTGAGTGCCGAGAGCGAATGCCGCGGCATCCTGCACGGCTCCGAACACGCCACCGACGTTGTTCACCAAATAGTGATTCAAATGCTTAATCAGTGACGCGTTGCCTGCCGCGAAGGCAACCCGCCAACCCGCCATATTGAATGTTTTCGAAAATGTATAGATTTCAATGCCTGCGTCCTTTGCCCCCGGCGTCTGCAGAAAGCTGCGCGGCGCTTCTTCCTCGAATCCGATGTCACCGTATGCGAAATCGTGGACAA
The DNA here is from genome assembly GCF_024385605.1 of Sporolactobacillus sp. STSJ-5. GTDB lineage: Bacteria > Bacillota > Bacilli > Bacillales > Sporolactobacillaceae > Sporolactobacillus. Next base: position 149,993 of record NZ_JANFOJ010000004.1, read on the forward strand.
CGGCAAGGTTATTCTGTTTTGCATAATCAACGGTTTTTTCGAAAAAGGCTGCATTTGCCGAAGCCCCGGTCGGATTGTTCGGGTAATTAAGAAACAATAGCTTTGCCTTTTCGCTCACGTCTTGTGGGACATGCGTGTAATCGGGCAGAAAATCATTTTCCTCAAGCAGCGGCAGAGAAGCCGCATGCGCTCCCGCCATTGTGACACCGATCTCATAGCCTCCGAATGCCGGATCGGGAACAAGTGCTGTGTCGCCCGGATTGAGCAATGCCAGCGAGATCGCCGTCAATGCGACAATTGATCCGTTAAATATGGCGATTTCGGTGTCCGGATCGAGATCGACTTGATAATTTTTTTTATAAAAATCCGCGATCGCCTGCTTCAGCTTCTGTTTGCCTCCGTAGGGCGGATATCCTTGATTGGCCGTTTCTTTCGACGCTTGATGAAGGATGCTCACGATTTCCGGAAAGGTCGGCTGATCGGGATTCCCGCGGCCGAGATTGATGACATCGAGGCCTTTTTCCTTCAGCGCCTTGATCTTTTTGGCTTGCTGGGCGAAAAATTTCGGTTTAAGTGCCTGCAACCGCTCTGATGCTGCAAATTCAGTCATGAGTCGTTTCCACCTTTTCTGCGTGCTGCTGCGCGCGTGCCTCAAGTTTTTCAATCGCCGTCCGGACGCGCTCTGCTGTCACGTCAAAGGGCAGCTCGTGAATGCGCGAGTCCGAATCGGTCATGTGACGGGCAAGGATGCTCAGCTGCTGCTCGTTGCCGAGTGAAAGTCCGACCTGAGCTAGCTTCGTCGGCAGGCCGAGATCCTGATACAGATCAAGGACTTGTTTTTGTTCCGCCAGCTTGCTTTCGAGTTCGAGCTGAAGCAGGATTCCATAGGCAACCAAGGTGCCATGTGGTGCGACTGCTTCGAGTCCGAGAAAGGTCGAGGCGTTAAAAAACGCATGTGCGCCGACGCTTCGGCCATGTGCTTCGGCTAATCCGCCGACGAGTCCGGCAGCGATGAAAATGGTGTCGATGACCCTTTGAAGGGCAAGCGTTGCTGTCTTTTCTTTCACAGCGTCCAGCGCCTGCTTTCCGTTTTCAAAAACAGTATCTCGACAGGTTTTGGCGTAATCATAACTCAGTTGGAGCGGCAGGCTTCGTTCTTCCTGCGGAATTTTACTCAGACGAACGCGCGCTTCGTACCATTTGGCGAGCGTGTCACCAAGACCGGACTGAAACGCCTCGATTGGCGCTTCGGCGATGATTCTCGGCTCGACAAGCACAACGTTATTTGACTTTCGATGCCTCAGCGTTCCTAGCCGGCTGCCGTCTTCTTTATAGACGATGCTGATCGGTGTAAAACTGGCACAGTTCGAGGCAAGTGTCGGCAGCAGCACGCATGGAATGGATTGCCGCGCGGATACCGCTTTGACGGTATCGAGAATTTTCCCACCGCCGACACCAATGATGACATCGCTTGAATGCTGAATGCTTAATTGCTTAATGCGTTCCATTTCGCTTTCCGAGCATTCGCCTTGATGCACAGCTTCAGCAACGTTGGTAAGCTGGTCCAGCGGGAGATAAGGCTTAGCTGCCTCCCATGATCGATGTCCGTGAACCAGTAAGACGTTATGCCACCGCCTGTCATTCAGAATTTCGGGCAGCTGTTCAAACGCGCCGGGTTCATTGCAATAATACTCAGGCCCGAATCTTTGAACCACATGTTCACTCATCTTGTTCCTCCCTCTTTTCCATTATTCCAATTTCTTAAAGGGAGATTTATTGCTCCTGTTTCAATTAAAAAAGCTACTTTCCGCGATAAGAAAGTAACTTTTACTGAGCGTAATCGTTGACTCTTATCTTCCAGTACCGCCGGAGCAGTCTGCTAGATTTAACACCATACACTTAGGTGCTGGTTGTCGGACTTCATCGGGCTAGTTCCCTCCGTCGCTCTCGATAAGAAATGGAATTGTTCTGTTAGTATATGGCCTAATCCCCAGTTTGTCAATATGATTTATTTAAATTAAGCAGCATTCCCGATTTTTTCATAATTGAGATGCTTGAGTTTGTGCATTGGGAGTGGGGGGCGTGCATTGATTGGGGTTTTTCGTGCATTGAACCATGATTATCGTGCATTGGATCATGATTATCGTGCATTGGATCACTGGTTTCGGGCATGGGGGGCGATCCTGAGCCTGGTTCGTGCGTTGGCATCGTATTTTCGTGCATTGGACTCGGGTTTTCGCGCATTGAACCATGATTATCGTGCATTGGATCATGAATTTCGGGCATAGTGCTGATCTAGTTCCCCGGTTCGTGCGTTGGCATCGTATTTTCATGCATTGGACTCGGGTTTTCGCGCATCAAACCATGATTATCGTGCATTGGATCATGAATTTCGGGCATGGGGGGCGATCCTGAGCCTGGTTCGTGCGTTGGCATCGTATTTTCGTGCATTGGACTTGGGTTTTCGCGCATTGAACCATGATTATCGTGCATTGGATCATGAATTTCGGGCATGGGGGGCGATCCTGAGCCCGGTTCGTGCATTGGCATCGTATTTTCATGCATTGGACTCGGGTTTTCGCGCATTGAACCATGATTATCGTGCATTGGATCACTGGTTTCGGGCATGGGGGGATCCTGAGCCCGGTTCGTGCATTGGCATCGTATTTTCGTGCATTGGACTCGGGTTTTCGTGCATTGAACCATGATTATCGTGCATTGGATCACTGGTTTCGGGCATGGGGGGATCCTGGCCCAGGTTCGTGCGTTGGCGTCGTATTTTCGTGCATTGATTGGGGTTTTTCGTGCATTGAACCATGATTATCGTGCATTGGATCATGAATTTCGGGCATGGGGGGGATCCTGAGCCCGGTTCGTGCGTTGGCGTCATGGGTTCGCGCATTGATTTAGGGATTTCGTGCATTGAACCATGATTATCGTGCATTGGATCACTGGTTTCGGGCATGGGGGGATCCTGAGCCCGGTTCGTGCGTTGGCATCGTATTTTCGTGCATTGGACTCGGGTTTTCGCGCATTGAACCATGATTATCGTGCATTGGATCATGAATTTCGGGCATGGGGGGGATCCTGGCCCCGGTTCGTGCGTTGGCATCGTATTTTCATGCATTGGACGGGTTTTCGCGCATTGATTTAGGGATTTCGTGCGTTGAATCTCATTTTCCGGGCATGGGTTCTGGTCCTTGTCCCTGGTCGTGCATGGGCATTGGGGTTTGCTATGTCATCATTCAATTTCACACAGCATTGAGCTAGTTTTTAAGCAACAAAAAAAGCGCGGCACCGGCCGCGCTTTTTGTCTGCATCAGCTGAGGTCTACTTGACCGATCAGGCTGGAGACGGAATGGATATCTTCGCGCATCAAATAGTCGCGAATCTGGTTGATGATTTCAATCATCGCGGCGGGATTGCGGTAGTTTGCGGTCCCGACCTGGACTGCGGCAGCACCGGCGAGCAGCATTTCAATTGCATCGCTGCCGGTCATCACACCGCCGCTGCCGATGATCGGCAGATGGCTGATTTGGTGCACTTGAAAGATGAGGCGCACAATCAGCGGCTTGATCGCTGAGCCTGAAAGTGTGCCGATGACATTGCCTAGCTTCGGCTTGCGCGTGTTGATGTCGATGGACATGGCTGAATATGCGTTCGCCACGGTAAAGGCATCCGCGCCGCCCTGTTCAGCGGCGAGTGTAATTTCCTGAATACGCGAGACGGACGGCGACAATTTTGCAATCAGCGGCTTGTCGGTGACGTTTCGAATTTTGCGGATTAAGCTGTAGGTTGACTCGCTGAGCAGTCCGAACACTTGTCGATTGTCATCACTATTCGGGCAAGAGAGATTGATTTCAAAGCCGGCAATCTTATCCCATTTGTTTAACTTTTCGGCAGTCTGAGCGAATTCATCAACGGTTTCTCCGGAAAGATTGATGATCAGCGGCGGTTGATAGGGTTCATACACCGGCAAAACGCGTGCTTCAAAATATTCGATATCCTCGCTTTGAAAGGTCACGGAGTTCAGCATGCTGCCCTCCGCCTCGAAAATGCTTGAAGCCTGCTCTTTGCTGTGTTTGTTCATGGAAATACTTTTCGGAATAAACGCACCGATTTGGTTGGCGTCGAAATCCGGTTTACTTGTTAACTCAAATGTTCCGCAGGCGGGCATGACCGGACTGGTCAGCGTCAGCCCTGCAAAATTAACGGAGAGGTCAGGTTCTTGACTCATCTTTGACCACCCGAGTTTCTTAAGCTTGCTTCTGTCTCTTTATTCATCAACTTACTCACTCCTAATCTTGATGCTTCTTTCTTTACCTTCTGGTGTTGGTCGGCGAGCTTAGGTGTTGTCAGTATAAAGGACTGGTTGGGAAACTTCCAGAGAAATATCTTCCAATTAATCCGTGAAAATAGAACAGACGTCCGATCGAATCGTGACGTCTGAATGTTCAACGTTATTCTGCTGCTTTCAGGGCAAACATCATTTCTGCTTCGCAGGCGACTTCGCCGTCAACGGTGGCGACACCTTTGGCTTTGGCGAAACCGGCACGGAAGCGAAGAATTTCTGCTTCTAGTCTCAGCTGATCACCGGGTCGTACTTGACGCTTGAAGCGGCATTTGTCGATACCGGCATAAAGTGTCAGCATGTTCTCCTGCTTACCTTGGCTAAGTACCGCGATGCCGCTGACCTGAGCAAGTGCCTCTACAATCAGGACTCCGGGCATGACCGGATAATCCGGAAAATGGCCTTGGAAAAACGGTTCGTTGACCGTAACATTTTTAATAGCGACCGCTTTTTTACCGTCTTCGACTTCAAGGACTCGGTCGACCAGCAGGAATGGATAGCGGTGCGGTAATATTTTTTTGATTTCGTCGATCGTTAACAAACGATCGCCTCCCTTCAATCAGTCCCTTTTCAGGAAATCGAGAATGTGCTGCCAAGTAGCAGGTTCAAAGACTGCCAATGGGCTGCGATGACCGAGCCCGCCATAACCAAACATTGCACCGGCGGCAAGGGCGATCGCGCAGAGGGCGATCAAGGCGATCAGCCGCTGCCAGATCGGAAAGCGCCGCTTTTTGTAACCGAAGAACGGGTTAAACAACGGCTTTTGTTCTTCGTTTGCTTTTTCCGGCGTTTTGCGTTCGGCCTTTTGTGCCTCTTGTCGTGCTGCTCGGGCCGCTTTTCTCGTTTCCGGACTTGTTTTCGGTTTATTATGTAGCTTTTCGTTCGTTTCCATTACGTGTTCCTCGCTTAACGCAGCAGACCGTTGACCAGACCGGCCATCTGATCGCCGATCGTAATTGATCGCGCGTTCAGCTGATAATTGTGCTGCAGATTAATCAGATCCGCCATTTCTTTGGTCAGATCGACGTTTGAATTTTCCAGCTTGCCTTGTGCCACGCTGCCTGCATTTTCGGCAACCGGCTGAACCACATCATTCAGACCGATGCCGAGCTGTGCTAAATTCGGTAAGGTGTAGAGGCTGTTGCCCTGGTTCTCCAGCAATTGCGGTCGGCTGATCGTAACCAGTCCGAGCTGTCCTGCGTTTACGCGCGCGCCATTTGCCAGCTCAACCGATATCGCGCCGGTACTGCTGATCTGCAGATCATGGTAAGTCGCCGGAATCGTGATCGGCTGTCCGTCTGTGCCGAGCACCGCGTCGCCGCTTTTCGTGAGCAGACGCAGGGTGTTCGGATCATTAGGATCCGGCTGCGTATTGAAGGCGCCGGCACGTGTGTATGCTGTTGCGCCGCCATGATTTACGGTGAAAAATTGGTGATCATCGGTCAGGGCGAGGTCGAGCGGATTATCGGTCTGTTGGATCGCGCCCATGGAAAGATCCAGTGACGTATCGCCGATTCGCGCGCCGGAGCCGTCACGAATGCCGGACGGAGTCAATCGGTTGGTTTGGTCCGTCTGATCGGCATCAGCCGGGGTCATGTTGTCGATTTGCTGAAAAAGCAGATCGGTAAACTTCGCGTCCCTGCTTTTGTAGCCGGTCGTGCTGACGTTCGCGATGTTGTCTGCAACCGTCGCAAGCTGCTGCTGAATCTGTCCTAAAGTTACTGCCGAAGCCATCATTTGCCGCTGCATCACACTCACCTGCCCCTATATTTTTTAAAATCTGTTCGAAAAGGAGGACAAAAAGGACCTCATTACCTTTTCCCCGGATTTTTCGAACATCCTCATTTAGCTTATGCGTCCGACTTGATTCACTGCTTTATCAAGTGAGCCGTCGATGATTTGCAGCACCTTTTGGTTTGCCTCAAAGGATCGGTACGATTCCATCATATCGGTGACGGTCTGATCTGCCTGAACATTGGACCCTTCAACAAATCCCTGTTTCACGTTAAAACTGACCTGGCCGTTTCCGTTTGCCGCGGGCAGCGCGCCGCCACCATCGAGACGGAACAGGCTGCTGCCTTCTTTGACCAGCTGATTGGTGTTTGCCGCATAGCTGACACCGATTTGTCCGTAATTCGCTCCGCCGGAAGTAATCGTACCATCGGCTGCTACTTGGAATTGGTCGGATGGGAGCTGTATCGGCTGACCGGCAGTATTCACTACCTGATCGCCCACGTCATCGGTCAGATAGCCGGTCGGACTCAAGGTAAAATGGCCGTTGCGTGTATAACGCGCATCGCCGGCAGGTGTCCGGACATTGAAGAGCAGAGCGCCTTCCTGTGCGCCGGTTTGCGGATTGACCGGAAGTGCCGACGTTATGAGCGCGACGTCGGTCGCTTTTCCCGTTTCCGTGACCGTGCCCTGTGAAAAATCGGGAACTGCCTCATCCATATACACACCGGTTGCAAGGTCGCCGACCTCAGTTGAGGCGGTCATGTCGCCGCCGAGCCGGTTAATCAGCTGCTCCGGGAACGTGCGCAGTTTCGTCTGGTCGCTTTTATAGCCGGGGGTGTCCACGTTGTTCAAGTTGTTTGACAAGGTTTCCTGTCTTCTCTGCTGGGCAATCATGCCTGCAGCCGATGTATACAAGCCTCTGATCAATGTCCTTCACCTGCCTGTTTTAATTTCTGCACATTTTGCCTCACACTAAAATTGCGTACGAAGTGCTGAAACGCCGCCAACCGGTGCGGCGGATGCCGCACTTTTGACAAAACGACTTGTCCTTATTCTTGATGCGCAAAAGCGCAGAGCTGTTAATTTGCTTTGCGCTTTGGTAATTTATCCAGATGTTCGAGCATTTTGCCGGCGCCTTCAACGACGCAGGTCATCGGGTTGTCGGCCACTACGACAGGCACTTTCAGCTCGCTTGCGAGCAGTTGGTCGATGCCGTGAAGCTGCGCGCCGCCGCCCGTAAGAATGACGCCGCGGTCGATGATGTCTGCGGAGAGTTCCGGCGGTGTTTGTTCGAGCACGTTCTTTGCCGCGCGGACGAGTGTGCCGACGGAATCGGCGAGTGCTTCTTCGATTTCATTCGAATGAACGGTCAACGTTTTCGGAAGGCCGGTCACCATGTCGCGGCCGCGGATATCCATGCTTTCGTCGCGTGCATTCTTGAAGACGGTGCCGACGGTTATTTTAATTTGTTCTGCGGTCCGTTCACCAATGAGCAGTTTGTATCGCTTCTTAATATAGTTCAAGATCTCTTGGTCGAATTTGTCGCCCGCCAGTTTAATGGACTGGGAGGTCACAATATCGCCCATAGAGAGGACGGCGATGTCGGTTGTTCCGCCGCCGATATCGATGACCATGTTGCCGCTCGGCTGGAAAATGTCCATGCCGGCGCCGACTGCGGCTACCTTTGGTTCTTCCTCAAGGTAGACTTGCTTGCCACCACTTCGTTCGGCAGCTTGGCGAATCGCTTTCTGCTCAACCGATGTGATATGGGTCGGTGTGCAGATCAGGATTCTCGGTTTTTTTAGGAAGCCTCTAACATTAATTTTATCAATAAAATGCGTCAGCATAAGTTCTGTGATTTCAAAATCTGCAATGACGCCATCGCGGAGCGGACGCAGCGCGACAATATTGCCTGGCGTACGTCCAACCATTCGTCTTGCTTCTTCACCGACTGCCAGCATTTGTTTCGTATCCGTATCGATTGCGATTACTGACGGTTCATTCAGAACGACGCCCTGTCCTTTTACATAAATCAGTACATTCGCCGTACCGAGATCAATTCCGATATCTCTTGAAAACACGTCAAATCCTCCCTGTCAAAACACCTGGAGTACATCCAGGATATTTATCAATCATTATTTCATTTTATCACAAATTCAATCAAACAGGGAGTCGTGTCGAAAAATATTACATCCGGTCGATTCGAATGGTTTCCGACGTTCGGATTTGAAGCATCATCTCTTTTAGTATTGGTCTTAAATTAGTGCTGAACTGCTTGTTCGGTATCTTTTTGATATTTCAGTCGCGTTGCCTCCCCTCCCCGAAGATGGCGGATTGACTTATGATAATCGAGCACGTTTTTTACTGCGTTTGCCAGTTCCGGATTGATGTTCGGCAGCCGCTCCGTCAAGTCTTTGTGAACGGTACTTTTCGACACTCCGAACTCCTTGGCTATTACCCGTACCGTCTTTTTTGTCTCCACGATATGCTTTCCAATCTTGATCGTACGCTCTTTGATGTAATCGTGCACACCACTCGCCTCCTGTAATCATGAATGCGAAATGAGACAATCTTTGGAGGAAACGGAACTTATTCAACGCATCATGCTCGTTCCAAGCCCGCCGCGCTCACCTCGAAACCCCGTATGTGAGTTTGTAACATCTTATTAAACGAGTTCCGGTTATATGCCAAAAAGTCAATGGGGACAAGGGTTGACGAGCAGGGGCACGTCCCACTTCATCCGTTCGGGAGCTACGTTGTTGTGGTGTGGGGAACTTTCCATGCTGGGTGCGGGCTGGAAAGTTCTTCTTTTGGAACGAGAATGTGGGAATTGATCCGAACGTAAAAAAACGCGTCCTCTTTGATGGCTGGAGCGACGCGTTTATCTGATGCGGTAGAATTTTCGTGGGGCATTAGGTGGTTTGGTGGGAAATTTTTCTTTTTATATAAGGATGTGGGAATTTTCTTTGTGGAAAATTCCTTCATAATAGATTCGATGGAGTTTGGGGCTCATTCAGTTCAACTTTCCAACGGTTCGGTCTAACTTTTGAAGGGGTCGGTCTAACTTTCTATGGGTTCGGTCTAACCTCCTCTTTACGGTCTAACTTTTATATGATTCGGTCTCATTTTCCATGGTTCGGTCTAACTTTTATATGATTTAGTCTAACTCTTGAAGGGTTCGGTCTAACTTTCCGTGGCTTCGGTCTAACCTCCTCTTTTCGGTCTAACTTTTATATGATTCGGTCTAGTTTTTGATGTGTTCGGTCTAACTCACGCTTTTCGTTCTCATTTTTCTCGAGTTCGGTCTAACGTCTTTTTATTTGTCTATATTTTTTGTAGATTGTTTCTGCCCACTCATGAGATGGGCGTTCATAGTAAAGACCTGGCCCGGTACCATTTCCTTTGGGCCAAAATTCCATCTTGATTAACAAATTTCTAATGAGTTTTCTATCATTAACTCTCAAAAACTCTCTACATTGTTTATTGGTCATTGAGCTTCCAAGCAGGAGAAAATAGTCGAGAATCATTGGTATGTGAGCGTTTTTGGATTTATTTCCACACCTTGGGCAGAGCCAGTTGGCATAAATACGCTGCATGTCGAAGGCACGGCACTTGTCGCAGCAAACACCACGCTGCAATTCTGATTGGTGAACATTGAATAGGGTTAATACATTAGGGGGTTCATCGATATGTTCTTGGAGCAATAACTGTTCAACCTGAGGAAAAAATTTTGCGAGATTTCCGGTGTGCTTATATTTTCCCATTAATTTTTCGATTTTCAGTGGGGCATGTTCTGCATGGAATACATGTTCTTGAACATGTCGTAAATGGCCTGGATTCTCGATAATCGTTGTCGGAAATGCGATCGAGACATCAGCCTCAATCGACAGTTGGGGCACGCCGTAATTGGCAAGCCATTTCCTTAGTAACGCTCTGTGTCGGCCGACTTGTAGAAGTGGATTGGGATAGCCTTCGTACCGATCGGTGACGCGGCGCAGGAACTGTCCGTCTGTCTCAAAACGAACCGCACCAGCATAATTTTTCGATTCCAAAAGTGAAATGAACGTCGGGGTTAGAAGCAGCGTGTCGATTTGACAATCTTTAAGTTTGAGCGCATAAAAGAGGTGCCAATCATCTTTCTGGAATGTATCGAGGAAGTAGGCTAAATTTTGTTCGCCGCGAAAGCCGGCTTGATATTTGGCGAGATCAGCTTCGATTTTCGCCCTTGCCGGATGACCGCTCTCAAGATGTTCAAGTAGCGCTTGGTCAGCAATCACTCGCCAGGGGACATATAATTTTTTTTACGATCAATAGACACCATCCCTAATAGTTGATAGATTTTACTTTCGACAATAAGCCTTATTTTTCCTCTTTAGAAAGTTTTATGAAACACAGTATAGCTCCCCTCTATTTCTTCCAACTTTCCCTCCTCTTCACAAACCAGTAGAGTACATGAAATTCTACGAGTACCAGCACCTCGACCCAGAGCAGGTACCATGGCCACGGGCCGAGCCAATTCAGTACCGAGACGCCGGGTTTCTTCATTAAATAGAGATAGTTCGCATCGAGCAGCCGATTGACGACAAAAATCACTGCCGCATACCCGTTCAGCCACAGCACCGCCCACCACAGCGAGCGGTACGACGGACGCGCACGTTCAACCGCAACCATGTACAAACAGGCGAGCACCGTTGCCCCATGCGTTGCGAAAAATTGCAGAAAATGCAGCTGCGGAAAAGACGCGCCAAGGTCCGGGGTCACAAGTGCCTGCACCGCACTGCCGATCCCGACAAAATACAAAATAGCGAACAGTCGCCGCGACCGAGTTAAGAGCATCACTGCCGCAAGCAGCGCCGAAACATCGCTTACCTGAAGCGGAAGCGACGCACGCACCGACCACGTGCCCGCGATCAGCGTGCCGATTTGATACCCCGCCTCTCCAATCAGCAAAACAGCTGCGAGAATATAGCGCGTAAAAAAGGTCTGCCTGAAAAGAAACAGGCAGACCGCTAACGTCGTGATAACAAGTAGTGTGCTTATATGTTCTACCGAAAAGAGTGCGAAACCGAAAAGTTGCGGATAAAGATATTCAGACAATTTTTTTCACCTCAAAATCATTATGCCGCATCAGCCGGCTTTTTACCCTTCCGATTGGTCTTCCTTTGGCGCTACGGTGCGCTTCAGGAAGAATGAAAGCAGCAGTGAAAGAACGCCGACCACCAGTGCGATAAAGAAGGCTCGGCTCATTCCCGAGACGAGCGCCTGCAGCATCTGAGCCGGCGCTTTGGGATTTGCGGATTGGCTAAGGTATGCCTGCTGTCCGGACACCATAATGCCGATAAACAGCGCGGTTCCGATTCCGCCCGCGACCTGCTGCAAGGTGTTCATGATCGCCGTGCCGTGCGGATACATCTGCTTCGGAAGCTGATTCATACCCGTCGTTGTCACCGGCATCATCACCATCGACATTCCGATCAGCAAGGCCGCATATAAAATGATCACATACAGCATGCTTTCGGAGACCGTCAATCTGCTGAACAGCCAGATGACGACGCACATGATCACCAATCCTGGTGTGACGAGCCAGCGCGGGCCGAATCTATCAAACAATTTGCCCATTACCGGCGACAGCATACCGTTGATCAGTCCGCCCGGCAGGAGCACAAGTCCAGCGGAGAACGATGATAAAAGCAGCGCCCGCTGCAAATAGAGCGGCAGCAGAATCATCGTCGCGAACAGCGTCACCATAACCAAGATTAAAATGATGGTCGCGAGCGTATACATCGGGTATTTAAAGGCGCGAAAATCGAGAATCGGGTTTGCGATCGCGAGCTGACGCCAAACGAACAGAATTAAACTGGCCACACCGACGATCAACAGGACGAGACCGAGCCAGCCGCCTTCCGCGCCGGAGCCCATGCCATACACGAGTCCGCCGAATCCGAGCGTGGACAGAACCACAGAAAACACATCCACCTTAGGCTTCGTCGCTTGCGACACATTAGTCAGGAAGCGGGCCGCAAACAGAATTGAAAATACGGCGAGCGGCAAGACGAGATAGAAGAGCCAGCGCCATGAAAGCGAGGCAATGATCAGCCCGGACAAGGTCGGACCAAGTGCCGGTGCGAACATGATTACGAGTCCGATCAATCCCATTGCGCCGCCTCGCTTGTCCGGCGGATAGATGAACAAAATTGTGTTCATCATGACCGGCAAAATGAGTCCGGAGCCGGCCGCTTGGATGACGCGACCGACCAGTAAAAAGGAAAAGGTTGGTGCGAATCCGCAAATGACGGTGCCGATGAGGAAAATGGTCATCGCGCCGAGAAACATCTGTCGTGTTGTGAACCAGCCGGTTAGTAGTGCCGTGACCGGCATTAAGATGCCGATCACGAGCAAGTAAGCGGTGGTCAGCCACTGAACCGTTGTCGGCGTGACGTGGAAGTAGCCAATCAGATCGGATAGCGCGATGTTCAGCAGTGTCTCATTCAGGATCGCAACAAATGCGCCGATGATCAGAGCGACGGTAATCGGACCGCGTTTAATTTCTTGATTTGTTGCTGCGAGTATTGTCATCAATGAAAAACTCCCTGTCTTTATTCCCTATTATATAGAAGAAATTTTTTGCGGTCAGAAAAAGAGTCTGACAAAATGTCTGAACTTTTTGCCAGGCTCTTTCCTATTTATTACCCTAACTGTATTTGTTTAAAAGTTAAAGTTGTCAGGATCTGCTCCAAAGCGTTTATCTTCATTCAATGCGTCGATTTTGTCGATGTCTTCCGGAGACAGTTCAAAATTGAAAATGTCGGCGTTGCTGATGATATGCGCCTCCTGAGTCGAGCGCGGAATGGTGATGATTTCATTTTGCACATCCCAGCGCAGCATGACTTGAGCGGCTGTTTTACCGTATTTTTCTCCGATCGCTTTGAGGGTCGGATGATTGATCAACCCGCCGCTTCCAAGTGGTGAGTAGGCTTCAACGGTGATGCCTTCTTTGTAGCAGTAGTTGCGCAGCGGCACCTGGGAGAGGAGCGGATGCAGTTCGATCTGATCGACAGCCGGCTTGATCTCCGCATCCTGCAGCAAATCCTCAAGATGGTGCTCGTGGAAGTTGCAGACACCGATTGCACGTGCTCGGCCATCCTTATACAATTTTTCCATCGCCTTCCACGTTTCCTTGTACTTTCCTGCAGTCGGCCAATGGATCAGATACAGATCGACCGTCTCAATGCCCAGCTTTTTCATGCTCGTATCAAAAGCCGCCAGTGTCGACTCATAGCCCTGGTCGGCGTTCCACACCTTTGTCGTGATGAACACATCGTCCCGTTTCACTCCGGATTGACGCAGCGCTTCGCCAACGCCGGTCTCATTGCGATAGATCGCTGCCGTATCAATCATCGGATACCCGGCCGCCAGCGCAGACCGAACCGAATGGATGACCTCCTCGCCGTCCTTCACCTTCCAGACGCCAAGTCCGAAGCCTGGCATAGGCAGTCCATTATTAAGTTTTACCGTATCTTTCAATGACTGAATCATTTCATCCGCCCTCCTTATCATACTTATTTTCTCACAGATTCCAATTAGAGAAAATAAATTTGCTCATTATATTCTGTACCAATTTGCACAGGTTATCATGCATTGAAATGGAATCAGAGACGAGCAGATTCGAGCCGACCAACTTATGAGTAAACGCTGGCCTTTATAAAATTGTTTCCGATTTATGCATTGATTGTCGCACTTTTATGTATCAAAATTCAGCTTTTATTTGCACAGGGTTGGTTTTACTTTTGTGTGATTGGCTTTCACTTTTCTCATGTTCGCTTTAACTTCCGGAGTTAGCTTTTATTATCCCCAGGATCGCTTGATAATACGTTTTACCAGGTTCACTGCAAAAAGAAAAGGTGCCCGCGGGCACCTTTTTCTCTTCATTAGTTAATGCTGGGCCGACCAGTACCATGGGCTGGTTTGCGCCAGATTGTCACTGGTCGTACTGTCGTCGCGCTCGGATAGTTGCGCGGACAGATCCATAAACCAGTCACGGTCGGATGTAATCAATGCAAGATCGGTCATGCTGCGCAGTTCCTGGCCGTTCAACGGCGTAACCGGGAACGGCTTGATCAGGTAGCCGAGTGTTTCGATCACTCGACCGACCGTCGTTTCGCGGTCGCAGGCAACAACGTGGATCTTGACGGTCCCTTCCTCATGGTTGTAGTCAACGACAAAACCATGCATGAGCTCGCCATTTACCGTTCTGCCTTTTACCCAATCGCCTTTTTTCCATTTGGATTCATGTTGCATCAACCTTCACCACCGATCTTTTTTATATGTTCCTTCATTTTTCCTTTGATTCGTGCAGCAATCGGCACGTCATGCTCCGGAAGCTGCTCGGTCGATGATCCCGTTCGCTTGATCAGCGAAGCGATCGACCAATGTTCAAGATATTCTTCGAGACCGCGTTCTGCGCCTGTAAACGCAAAGTCCATTACAGAGCGAATTCGGTCGAATTCAGGGTCCTGCTCACAACCGGCGGAACACCAGCTGAGCTTTAAAGGGGTGCAAGAAATAGATTGATAGATCCGTGCCAATGTGCACTCGCTGGGATCACAGCCGATCCGATAGCCGCCGCCGAGACCTTCCTTCGTTTCGACGAGACCATTCTTACGTAGAATACTCATAATCTTGCGAATTCGTGCCGGATGCGTATGCACCTTTTGCGACAGCGACTCGCTGTTCCAGACGAGATCCGGCGTCCCGGCGAGCACAATCAGGCAATGAACCGCAATAGTAAACTGACTGTTCATTCTATGATTCCCCTTTTCGGAGATTAGTGTAATTATAATAGATACAGTTTCGAAAATCAATTGATTCCTACGTAAAAAGTGTTTTTGCCAGCATTTTACACCGTGATTCATAGTTTTTTCCAGTCATATCAAGGTTTGTGCATTGCCATATTTTGCGGAAAACATGGCGTTTCGAGATTTGTACTATTTTTTGAACACACGCATCGCTTCATAATAATTGGTGATCGGATGATAGTCTGTTTTTGTGAGCGGACTTTTTTCATAACCGATGCGGAGATTCGCGCGGCCGAGCTTCGGATACCACGCTCCGTAGCGATGATCAATGAAGTGTGCCCAGCAATAGCCGAAAAGCTGGCGATAATTATTTAAATAAAAATCGGCGTCCGGCGCTGCGGCGGCAAGCCATGCAGAGGCACCGAGCGCTTCGGCCATTACCCAGTAGTATTTATAGGGATCAAGAATCCGTCCATCCGGTGCCATTGAAAAATAGAGTCCGCCATACACGTGATCCGTCCCTGCTTTCCAAGCGGTTCGATAGAGAAAAACGGCGCGATCAACAAGCCACTGCTCCGGCACATAGTCATGCAGCTTCATCAAGAGCTTGCTCCATTCAATCGAGTGACCGAGAACGAATCCGTACAGCCGAAACTCGTTATTCTTATATTCGGCATGCTGCCTCCAGTCCGGCTGCCAATCGCGGTTGTACTGCTCCCAGACCAATCCCCACGTTTGGTCGGCCAAGGTGATGGTCACAGAATGTGCGAGTGTCATCGCGCGGTGCAAATAAGCCTGTTCGCCGGTAACCTCAAAGGCAGCAATCATCGCTTCACAGGTGTGCATGTTCGCGTTTTGCCCGCGATAAGGATCCGTCACGCTCCAATCACGATTTTTTGCGTCGAGATAGAGCTGATGCTCATCGTCCCAAAGATGTTTTTCCAAAATTTGCACCTGGGCATTGAGCAGCGGACGTGTGCTGCCGATTCCCGCCTTGCCGGCTGTTGCCAGCGCGAGCAGTACGAAGGCTTGACCGTACATGTATTTTCCGTTGTCGGTCACCTTTCGCTTTTCCGCCTGCCAAAAATAGCCGCCGTAGTCATGGTCGTGCATCACCTCTTCGAGAAAACGCAGACCGTGCTCCGCCATGACTTTCCAGCGCTGCGGACCGCCGAGCAGGAAACCGATGCTGAATATGTAGATGAATCGCGCGGTACCGACGAGCGATTTGGTTTCATAATCACAGATCGTGCCGTCATCAAGGTAACAATGATAATAGCCGCCATTCACGCGATCGATACACTGCGGATCATAAAAATCAATCGTCTCGAAAATTTGCTTACGCAGCCAATCCTGATCAAAAAATGCCCGGCCGCCATCGATCTTCTCATCAAGCATTGCGCACCCTCTCTCTGCAGGTAGTCATACTAGATGTATGCAGCGTGACGGCTTGCTATGAAAACAGTGTGGAATTCGAGCGATCGAATACAATGAAAAAAGTGAGCAGAATGCATGGACTCACTCTCAGATCAGGCTCATGCTCAAAAATCGTAATCCAATGCACGATAATCCCAGTCCAATGCACGAAAAAAAGAGCGGAACGCATGAACTTACTCTCAGACTAGGCTCATGCTCAAAAACAGTGGGCCAATGCACGAAACTATCGGTTCTATGCACGATAATCCCAGTCCAATGCACGAAAAAAAGAGCGGAATGCATGAACTCACTCTCAGACCAGGCTCATGCTCAAAAATCGTAATCCAATGCACGATAATCCAAATTCTATGCACGATAATCCCAGCCCAATGCACAAAAATGTGAGCGGAACGCATGAACTCACTCTCAGACCAGGCTCATGTTCAAAAATCGTAATCCAATGCACGATAATACAAATTCTATGCACGAAAAAAAGAACGGAACGCATGAACTTACTCTCAGACCAAGCTCATGCTCAAAAATCGTAATCCAATGCACGAAACTATCGGTTCTATGCACAATAATCCTAGTTCAATGCACGAAAAAAAGAGCGGAACGCATGAACTCACTCTCAGACCAGGCTCATGTTCAAAAATCGTAATCCAATGCACGATAATCCAAATTCTATGCACGATAATCCCAGCCCAATGCACAAAAATGTGAGCGGAACTCATGAACTCACTCTCAGACCAGGCTCATGCTCAAAAATCGTAATCCAATGCACGAAACTATTGGTTCTATGCACGATAATCCCAGTCCAATGCACGAAAAAGTGAGCGGAATGCATGAACTCACTCTCAGATCAGGCTCATGCTCAAAAATCTTAATCCAATGCACGAAACTATCGGTTCAATGCACGAAAATTAGGTCCTCATGCACGAACCCAGACCTGACGAAAAAGTTCAACCGACTAACACAATCATGAAATTCGTATCCAATCGAGAAATTTTTAGCAACAAAAAATCCTCCCCACACCGCATAAGCGGTACGGGGAGGATTTATGTTCATGAGCGGCGGCTTGGTTTTTTCACAAAGAATGCGAGAATCAAGGCCGCTAAAATAATCAATGAAGCAACGAAGAACGCGGCATTGACGCCACGGATCAGCCCGTCAACGCCATATTTCTGCGGGTTAAGCGCGGTTGAGGCCATGACGGTGAACAGCAGCGCCGTTCCGATTGATCCGGCAACCTGGCGCATGGTATTGTTCATGGCGGTGCCGTGCGGAATCATGTTATTCGGCAGCTGGTTTAAGCCGGCTGTCGTTGTCGGCATTAAGACCATCGACAGGCCGAACATGCGCCCCGCATTCACAAGAGCCAGATAAGCAAACGATGTTGATACGTCCAAGCGGCACAGCAGCAAGGTCGTCACCAAAACAATGATGAGACCGGTGATTGCAAGGCCACGTGCGCCGACCTTATCAAAAATTCGTCCGGTGATCGGGGACATGACGCCCATCACAATTGCTCCCGGGAGCAGCATCAATCCGGATTTGAGCGGCGAGAAGCCGAGCATCGTCTGCATGTAGATCGGCAACATCGTTGCACCGGCAATAAACGCCGTAAAGCAGAGCATGCCGATCACCGTTGTCAGTGTAAAAATCGGGTAGCGGAACACCTTGAATTCCAGAATCGGCTGTTCAAGCCGAAGCTGCCTGAGAATGAACACCGTGAGTGCCACAGCACCCAGCGCGAGTGTCAGCAGTACCTCCGGATCCCCCCAGCCATGACTTCCGGCAATACTTGATCCGTACAGCAAGCCGCCGAAGCCAAGCGTTGAGAGAGCAATCGACAGAATATCCAGCTTCGGATACGTCCGCTTGGTCACATTTTTCAAAATGAAAAAAGCGAGAATAAAATCAAGCAGCGCAACCGGAAGCACAACATAGAACAAGATCCGCCATGAATAATGATTAATCAGCCAGCCGGACAAGGTCGGACCGATCGCCGGAGCGAACCCGATTACCAGACCGAAGATGCCCATGACCGATCCCCGCTTCTCAATCGGAAAAATGATAAACATAATCGTCATCATGAGCGGCATCATGATCCCGGCACCCATCGCCTGGATGATACGACCGATAATCAGAAAAAAGAAATTGTTCGAGACAAGACATACGAGCGTGCCAACCGTAAATGATCCCATCGCCGATAAAAACAGAGCGCGCGTGGTGAACCTTCCCTCGAGGAAGGCCGTAATTGGAATCATAATCCCGTTGACAAGCAGAAACACCGTCTGAATCCACTGCACCATGACCGACGTCAAGTTCAAATCATGCATAATGCTCGGCAGCGCCGTAACAAGCAGTGTCTGATTCAGAATCGTTATAAACCCACCAAAAACCAAGACAAGAACAATTGGTACCACATTGAGATTCCGGTGGACCTGAATCCTATTTTCTTCCATAATACTCATTCCAACACTTCTTTCTAAAATGTTCATGATTGACAATGCTGATTAGAATTCACCGATCATCAGCACCGGGCAACCTATTCATCATATCATGAAAATTTTATTCGTGTAAGCATTATGAAGGGAACCTAATCCACCTGAGCAAAATTTACAATGCTCTTAATAAATACGCAATACACCGCTGTTTACCGTTGCATCAAACGTGTAGGTTCCTGATCCATGGACACCGCTGATCGTTTTGTCGCCGGTTTGCTTCTCTTTGAGCGGCAGGATGCAGCGAAGCATTCCACTGTTCGTCTTTCCGTTGAGGCGGAAATCTGCATCATTCGGCAGATCAAAATTTGCCAGACCCGAGTTGACCGAAGCCTTGACCGGTCCGCTCAATTCGGTGATTCCCATCTTCAAATTACCGGAATGCACCTGCGCATTGAACGCTCCGGAGAAATGGGTAACCTTTAAATTGCCCGAACGAAGATCAAGCGTTGCCGACCGCACATGTAATTGATCCATCTCCAGATTGCCCGAATGTACAACCAATTGGGCAGAGTCGGCAGAAATCCCCTTCACGTTAGCAGATCCCGATGAAACATTCACCGCAAGCTTTCGATAAGTCGCCTCATCATCAAAGTTTATCGTTCCCGAGCCAATATCCAAGCTGAGCGCCCGAGCATAGCTGCGCGGAATCGTAATCGTTACCTTAGAGCGGTCCCACCAGGAAAAAAAGGAGAACTGCCTGTGCGTTTTCACCTGAATCGAGTCACCCGACCGTTGAACCGAGACACTCCCTTTGCCGCTCAACTTGGCGCGCACTTGATTCCCTTCACCGAGCACAACTTCCGCTCGAATACTTCCCGTTTTAACTTGAATCTGATTCACCTGCTTTGTTAAAGTTGCCGAGCTTTGCTGCTTGCCAAAGGGCAACCCAGGTAAATGAATCGGATTGAAAAAGATCAAATACACAACCACAACAATAGCCAGCACAATCGCAAACCGTTTCATACAAATCGCCTACCTTCCTTAAAGTAATGTCATGTAAAAAACTTGGCTCCGCCAAGTATCTGAGGCAACGTTTCGTGGAACATCCATCGTCAGCGGTGATGCTTTACTTAGTATAAAAAAACGCCGGCGATCAAGTAACCGTCCGGCGTTCTATAAATGTATACGTCTTAAGTGCTATCTATTCAGGCTTCCGGTTCATCCTGCCAGCCTTTGCAGGCATTGACCCATGATTTGCCGTTGCCGAGGCTGTACAGGTCATCAATGGTGAGCTCAATGGCGGAATTGCTGCTGCCGCATGCCGGGAACACGGTTTCGAAGCGTTTCAACGATTCGTCCATAAACACCGGCCAATCGTGTGTCAGACCAAATGGACAAACGCCGCCGACCGCGTGACCAACGAGTTCCAGCGTTTCTTCGGGCGAAAGCATATGCGCTTTGAAGCCGAATTCATGGCGGAATTTCTTGTTGTCGATCTTGGCATCGCCAGCCATGACGACCAGCATCGCACCTTCCTTATTTTCGCCGCGAAAGGCGAGCGTTTTTGCGATCCGTTCCGGTTCCACATGCAAATGCTCCGCCGCCAGCTGCACCGTCGCGCTTGAGAGTTTCAGTTCAATGACATCCTTTTCACGGCCGACCGACCGAAAATAGGCCTTCACTTTTTCCACAGACATCCTAACGCCTCCCGTTCCTCTTGCATTATCGTCAAGTTTAGCAAAAAATAGTGTCCTGTCAATCCGTACTGGTTAATATATACTTTGCAAAATCTACGGATCTATTATAAATTTAAACTATTATCATTCGCGCACTTGCACGGATACTTTGGGAAAATCATAAAGAAGGGGTTGCGCATGGCAGAATTATTAACGGGAAAAGAAATTTGCGGACGCTACAGCGATCTTCAGCATGACGCGTTCGGCACTGATGACCATCAATTCAAGCTGATCACAATCGAGAAGGAAAAGTTGTATGACGTGCCTTGCTCGTTCAGCAGCAATGGAAAAAATCTGGTGACCTATAAAGAATGGGCAAACGACCCGGAAAATTACGATGATTATCATACCGATAACGTCAAGCAGATGGTTGATTATATACATGAAGGCGGAAAGCTGCCGCCAATGATGGTCAATAAGGATTTATGCTTGTATGACGGTCAGCATCGACTGACGGCATACAGCCTGATCCCGGAAATCAAGGAAGTCGAAGTATACAAGGAAGTCTGACATGAAGCGAGCGCCGCGGCGCTCGCTTTTTTACTTGGCAGCTGATGTTTCTTTTTTAAGCATATGCGTGATCCAATAGCCGAAACCAAGCCGGACTCCGGCTATTGCAAGTACAAGTCCATGCCCCATGTCATTGTCACCGCCTGAAATACTGAGATACCAAGCCATCAGCATTCCCTCAAGCGTCACCTGTGCAATCACTAGATTGCTGATTTGTTCAAGCGTTTTGACGCTGACTCCCTTGTTCGCTTTCAACGCTTTAATTGCTTTTTCGTTCAGAATAAATGGAACAAAATGGCTGTCAAATTTGCCTCTTCTAAACTTAATAAATCCAATCAACATGCATACGATGACGATACTGACTATTGAGAGTGCTATGTAGAAAAACATCCGCTCACCTCTTCAATTCGCGGACCCACTCCGCAAACGTATATTGCCAATATTTTCCCGAAAGCGGTACTTCATCCGCTTTTCCCGAATCGAGTTGCTCAATCAGGCGGCGCCACAGGTCCTGGCGATTCCGGTCCGCAAAGCGATACGTCCATTTTTCCACAACCCATAGAAACAAAACACATGTCAGTGCCACGTTCAGCAGCGTAAAGAAACTGCCCAGATCAACAGACAGTAGGAGTCCGCCAAACAATCCGCAGATCAGCATGATAGCGACGATGATCAATTTGACAATTTGAAAAATCTTGCCTTTCTTTAAGATGCTCTCCGACTTCGGCACATGAAGGCTGGCCTCAGTCCGTTCCATCAGTGGAAGCAAATAATCGCTCGTTGGAATTTCAATTTTTTTATCGTAATGGTCGACGAGTTGATTGACGGCCTTCACTTCTTCCTTCTTTCCTAAATAACGGTGACCCTTCATGACAATGGCTGAGACCAACGAAGGAAAGGCGAGACAAATCAATACCCACATGATGATGTATTGGTTAAGAGGGAGATCGCTAAGCTCATCCCGATGGGCCAGCAGCTGATCGATCATGGTCGCATCAATTAGCGCATGGTAAAAAATCATGATGAAGACGAGCAGCGAACAGACTCCGGCAACCGATCTTACGATCCGGAGCGGCGACTGGGTTCGAGCATTGTAGTCCTCCCACGTAATACTCGGATTGGCGGCCCATGCTCTGAATGTAAAATTGATTAAGGCAACGATCGCGAAGAAGATCAGTGCGCTCAAGCTGATCCAGACATGGCCAAGGTTGAATGTGAGGCCGATCGCGCCGAGCCAAACCACGAATACGATCGCATTCTCTATGTATAGGCGGCGACGCTTTTTCCAATGATCTTGATTCCAGTGAATCCATTTGGCACGTTGCTGTTCTTCCGAGTTGACATGAATCCCGCTCAGCAGCGCCCAGAAATAAAATAAGCACAAAAAGACAAGGACTAACGACATCGTGAAGCCTCCCTGATTACTCGTTTCTCATATTGTAGCAGAGTATAGAAAAAAGATGGCACCGGATATTCGGAGCCATCTCTTTTTGCATGAGAGAATTTTTTAACGGCATGCCGGATGCCATGGAAATTGCGGGCACCACCACGGTCTCGGCGGACGCGGCGGCTGTTGCGGGAACGGTACCCCGCGCGGCGGATACGGCCCGAGATAAGTAAGTCCGGACATATCTGTAAAATGTTCCTGGTGCTGTACCCAGCGCCGCTGCTGCGGCAAATAGACATTCATGCTGACCATGCCTGTATTCTGGTTGACACCGAGCAGCTGGATCAGCATCATCCGGTTGTAGCTTGCAAGCCGCGTTTGGTAGAAATGTCCACGCCTTCCGCGATTGAGTTCCTGCTGAATCGCATTCGGCGGAACAAGAAACGTCTGCGGTTGTTCGCGCTCATCGTAATCATCATCATCATATTCGGTCACATATCTATATGGCTCATATTCGTATGATTCATAGCCGTACGGATACCCATATCCGTTCTGATCGTCATACATTTTTATTAACACCTGCCTATCTTGTTTGTAATACTATATGCCGGGCATCTTCATTGGGTTGGGCTGTGGCCCAGTTTGAAGCTATGAAGAAAAAGACGGCTCCGCATGAAGCGGGTGCCATCTTTTTTCGTCAGCAGCCGGGAAGCCCAGGATATTGCTGGCACCACGGCGGACGCGGCGTGCCGGTACCTTGGACACCGCCTTGTGTCCCGCCCTGACCGCTGAGTGGCGGAGGGGTCGGGCCGAGATAAGTCAGCCCGAACATATCCGATTTATGTTCTTGATGAAACATCCATTGTCCGGTTTGCGGCATATAAACATTCATGCTGACCATGCCAGTCGCCGGGTTTATACCAAGCAGCTGGATCGTCACCAATTCACCGAAGCTTGCCAATCTGGTACGGTAATAGTGTCCGGCCCTTCCCAGCTTAATTTCATTTTCAATTGTCGCCGTCGGCAGCAGTGTCGGCATCTGTTCACGATAAGGATCGTACGCATTTTCATTAAATTGATTCCCATTATAATAGCCATAAGGATCGTAAAAATAACCATCCTCGAATTCGTTTGTCATACAGTCACCCGCCCCTCTCATTATGTATTACTATATGTCGGGCGATTGTATTGGGCTGGGCGCGATCAAGCCCAATTTCAATTTTAATTATTTTGTTTGTGTAAACGTTTTCTAATACGGCTTGTTGATTCGATTTCTATTATTATGCAGTGTTTTGGCTTCATTTTTACTGTTTTGTCGTTTCGTTTTTTTTCGGGAAATTTGTTATTCTCTTTTTAAAAGATCTTTGAAGTTAAGGAGATGATTGATTGATCAAAAAACAGAGAACGATGCCCCATATTCTCCGTCAACTAAGCGCGTTGAAACGCCGCCTCCCTCCAAATCATCCGCAATTCGCGCTGATTTGCCAGGATGAGAAAAATCGCTCGAACGGATATAAAGGTGAGGAAGCGATTGATTATTACCTTGCCGATCTGCCGGATGATTTCTCCATCTATCATGGCCTGCGCCTGCCGATGAACCATTCCTTTTTCCAAATGGACACGCTCATTCTAACCTATTCCTTCCTATTAATAATTGAAATTAAGGCACTAAAAGGAGAGGTCTATTTCGACCCGGTGTTCAAACAAATGATCCGAACACTCAATGGTAAGTCGGAAGGATTTCGTTGTCCGATTGTGCAAGTAAAAAGGCAATATGATTGTCTGAGTCGTTGGTGCGCGGCCCACAGATTTCCGCAAGCTCCGATTGAAGACTTCGTCACGTTCAGCAATCCTGAAACCATACTCAAAACAGCTTCCGGCAATACAATCGTTCCTCGAAAAGTCTGCCACATGCACCAAGTTCCCGATCGCATTCAGGCACTCACGCGTGCTCTGGTTAACATACGCCTAACCGATCAAGAACGCGATCGGCTCAACGATCAACTTATCCAAGCCCATACACCACTTATCCAGAATGTGCGTGAGCTCTATCATATTGATGACAAAGACCTACTCACCGGCGTTCAATGTCCAAACTGCCACGCCATCCCCATGATTCGAGCCCATGGCAGCTGGCATTGTTCACGTTGCGGCCGAGATTCAAAAACCGCGCACCACACCCTGCTTGACGACTACTTCTTGCTGATGTCACCAACTATAACGAACCGTGAGTTCCGACACTGGGCGCACCTAGATTCTCGAGCGCAGGCAACGAACCTGCTAAAGAACATGAACCTTCGCTATACAGGCACACAGCGACATACAATTTATCACGAACCTGATCAACATTGAAAAACCAGCCTTCTTTGACGGCTGGTTTCTTCTTTTGTCTTTATATAGATGTGTACAAGCCTCGGCTTGTACACTCCTTTTGATCTTTCGTGCATTGGATCACTGGTTTCGTGCATTGGCCAATTGATTTGGTGCATTGACTCGGGTCAGACTGGCGTTCATGCATTGAGCAGTGATTTTCGTGCATTGAACCAAGGTTTTCGTGCATTGGATCACTAATTTCATGCATTGGCCTACTGATTTGGTGCATAGGCTCGGATCAGGCTGGCGTTCATGCATTGAGCACTACTTTTCGTGCATTGAACCAAGGTTTTCGTGCATTGGATCACTAATTTCATGCATTGGCCTACTGATTTGGTGCATAGACTCGGATCAGACTGGCGTTCATGCATTGAGCACTACTTTTCGTGCATTGAACCTAGGCTTTCGCGCATTGGATCGCTAGTTTCGTGCATTGGCCAATTGATTTGGTGCATAGGCTCGGATCAGGCTGGCGTTCATGCATTGAGCACTAATTTTCGTGCATTGAACCAAGGTTTTCGTGCATTGGATCAGTAGTTTTGTACATTAGCCAATTGATTTGATGCATAGGATCGGATCAGGCTGGCGTTCATGCATTGAGCAGTGATTTTCGTGCATTGAACCAAGATTTTCGTGCATTGGATCAGTAGTTTCATGCATTGGCCTACTGATTTGGTGCATAGGCTCGGATCAGGCTGGCGTTCATGCATTGAGTACTACTTTTCGTGCATTGAACCAAGGTTTTCGTGCATTGGATCGCTAGTTTCATGCATTGGCCAATTGATTTGGTGCATTGACTCAGATCAGGCTGGCGTTCATGCATTGAGTACTACTTTTCGTGCATTGGATCACTAATTTCATGCATTGGCCAATTGATTTGGTGCATTGCTTTTTGGATGTGATTTGTTGACATCCATTCCCTAGCATTTTATACTGATATCAGCTACTTGGCATTGCAAAGTAGCTGATTTTTCACACTGGTATCTTGTTTTGCAACATACCGTTTTAAGAAAGGAGCAGCTATGTCTGTTCGGACCCAGCTTTTGAAAGGTGTGCTTGATGGCTGTGTGCTGTCGATCATCGAAAAGGAATCCGTATATGGTTATGAATTATCAAAGAAGCTGCAGCTGGCCGGATTGAGTGATGTCAGTGAAGGGACGATCTATCCGGTGCTGCTGAGGTTGCAGAAAAATGGTTATATTCGCGGGGAGATGCGGCCGTCGGAATCGGGGCCGGACCGCAAGTATTACTCGCTGACGGACGATGGACTTGCAGCGCTGAAGGAACTGGCGCTGGAATGGGCAAATATCGCCGGTCCGGTCACGACATTAATGCAAAGGAGGCACACAAATGATTAGCTCAAAACAACTAATCTCGGAAAATAATGAAAGGCGCAAGTTGCTGACTAAGGAAAATGAAAAATACTATGATGATATGCTCGTCTACATTCGATTAAAGGCAAAATCATCGGATCAGGAAAGCGAAGAGGTACTGATGGAACTGCTCAATCACTTGATTGATGGACAGCAGGATGGAAAAACGGCGGCCGACATCTTCGGTGATGATCCAAAGGGATATGCAGATGAGCTGATCAGCGAGCTGCCCAAAGCGCACTTGCGCACCAGGCTTCCGTTTCTCAGCTATCTGTTAATCAACCTCATCTCTATATTTTTACTTGTCCGAGGCGCCGCTTTATTTATCGGCGGCTTCTTCAAGCCTGTGGACGCGACCGTCTTTATCGTCAAATCTACGCTGATTACGGTTTACTGGCTCTTGGCGATCGCATTTCTTATCTGGTTCATTTTGCATCTTGTCGAGAACGCCCTCTTCAAAAAAGTAAGCAATTGGAAAGATGTATTGAAAGCCGGGCTGGTTGGTATCATCAGTTTTGGTCTAGGTACTGCGCTGCTGTATCTGATTCCCAACTTCGGCCCGTCCTTCTCATTCGGCTGGCTTCCGTCGCTTGTGAGCGGTACCATCCTGTGGCTGATCAGTTTTTGGACAAAGAAAAAGTTTAACCTTTTTTAGGTAGGGAACCCTAGTGTACAAATGAACAATTGCGGCTTGGTAAAAAAGGAATCGTTTCCCCCTGTTCTTCCGATCGCCAACGAACCCGACCCGGACTGTTCGCCGCCTTGCCGCCCATGCTTTTCGGCGCGCTCGCCTGAAGCACAAGTGAAACGCCGGATCTGCATCACACGTAAATGACCTGAGGAGGGATCAAATGAACGATTATGAATTGCGCGCTTATGATGAAATCATGGCTTGGAAGCGCAAGATGCTCAAGCCCTCGAGTTTGCTCAATCGTATGTCTAAAAAAGTTCAGGCAAAAATGAACGGGTATATACCTGAAAAAGTGCAACATGCGATCACGGCGGCAATAAAAGGTATGGTTCAATCGACACTGACCGGTTCGCATTGGATCACCAAAAAGAATCAAGCTGCCGGTTTGTCACTGGAAGAAAAAGATCGAATCGTGACTGAAAAATTGTCCAATTACCGTAAAACCGCTGTTGTAGAAGGTGCGGGTACCGGTGCAGGCGGAATCCTGCTTGGCCTGGCCGATTTTCCGCTCCTGTTGTCCATCAAAATGAAATTTCTTTTTGATGCGGCATCGGTTTATGGTTTTGATACGAAGGAATATGAGGAGCGGATCTTCATTTTGCAAGTGTTCAAGCTCGCTTTTTCGAGTGATGACGTGCGGAATGAGACGCTCGAAATCATTGAGAATTGGGAGACGCGCAAGCAGGAATTTATGGAGATGGACTGGCAAGAGTTCCAGCAGGAATATCGGGACTATCTCGATTTTGCAAAAATGCTGCAGCTGATGCCCGGAATCGGTGCCGCAGTCGGTGCAGTGGTCAACTATAATCTGCTCGACCGGCTTGGTGAAACAGCAAAAAATTCTTATCGGCTGCGCCTCCTTACCGCCCTGCCTAAATGGATTGAATCATCATCGCCGAAAGACTAAGGCCTTTTCATTGGTGAGCGTATCGGTGCGACACCATGAATCGGCCTCATTACAAAAAAACAGGAGAGCAGCAAAATGATTGCTGCTCTCCTGTTTTTTATAAAACTTTGCTTAGAAATGCTTGCGTTCGCTCCTCTTGTGGGTGTTCGAACAGTTGGTTTGGTTCATTTTCTTCTACTATATAACCGCCGTCCATGAAAATGACGCGGTCGCCGACTTCACGCGCGAAGCCCATTTCATGAGTAACGACAACCATCGTCATGCCATCCTTGGCGAGCTGCTTCATGACATCGAGCACTTCGCCGACCATTTCAGGATCGAGCGCCGAGGTCGGTTCGTCGAACAGCATCATTTTCGGTTCCATCGCAAGTGCGCGGGCAATCGCGATACGCTGTTTCTGACCACCGGATAATGAATCGGGGTAGGCATTCGCTTTTTCTGCGAGCCCGACCTTGCCGAGCAGTTCCATTGCTTTTGTCTTCGCCTGTTCCCTGCTCACCTTTTTCACCTTAAGCGGTGCGATCATAATATTGTCAAGCACAGTCATATGCGGGAACAAATTAAACTGCTGAAACACCATGCCGACATCCTGTCGAATTTGGTTGATGTTCGCTTTTTTGTCGGCAATATCCGTGCCTTCAATGTATACATGCCCGGAGGTGATTGACTCAAGCAGATTAATGCAGCGGAGCAGTGTCGATTTGCCTGATCCGGACGGACCGATGACAACGACCACTTGCTGCTTCTCCACTTCAAGATTAATTTTTTTCAATACTTCATTGTCGCCGAACGACTTTTTCAAATCTTCTACTTTGATCATCATTTTGTCGCCATCCTTCTTTCCAGGCGATTTACTAAGAAGCTCATGGTCAAGGTCAGGATCAGATAGATGAAGGAAATCGTCAAGTACGGTGTCCAGACGATTGCATACTGCGCGCCCATTGCCTGCGCCCAATAGGTCAGTTCAGGTGCCGCGATTGCCGCGATCAGCGAGCTGTCCTTAATCAGACTGATGAATTCATTGCCCATCGGCGGAAGCACGCGACGAACGGCCTGCGGCAATACGATATAGCGCATGGCCTGGAGCTTGCTCATTCCAAGTGAACGTGCCGCCTCGGTCTGACCTTCGTCAATGGATTGAATACCGGCACGGAAAACCTCGGCAATATATGCTGCCTCATTCAATGAGAGTGCAAGAGCACCGGCGAGAATGCCGTTTGATTGACCAAAAACAGCCGGAACGACACCAAAATGAATAATAAGAATTTGTACATACAGCGGCGTTCCTCGAAAGAAGGTAATGTAGCAGATAAACGGCCATGACAACGCCTTATTATTGATCATTTTCCCGAAACAGACAAGTAAACCGAGCAGTGTCCCGAATACGATGCCGGCAAGTGAAAAACCGACCGTAAATAATGTTCCGCTTGCAAAAAAGGGCAAATATTCTCTGATGATGTCCAAAGGGTTAACGCCCAAATGAATCCTCCCCTAACTTAAAAAGTTGCTTAACAAGATCGTTAAGCAACCTCTATCTGTAACTCGTTGGTTTAAAAGCTTATTGCTGAGCTTTCAATGTATCAAGGTCCGGAGAAACTTTAAACCATTTTTTATAGATTTTTACATAAGTACCGTCGCTGTACAGCTTGTTGATTGCCTTGTCGAAGACCGGTTTCAGCTTGCTGTCTTTCGGGTACATGATCCCGTAGAATTCAGGTTCGAATGCATCTTTGTCTTCAACGACCTTCAAATTCTTGCTTGGGTTGTTGCGTGCATATTGCTCAATTACCGTGTTGTCGGCAACGACCGCATCAGCACCCTTGTTCAGCATTTCCATGATTGCCAGGTTGATCGTCTTGAACTTTTTAACCTTTGGATTGTTCTTGCCGACAATTTTTTCAACCGCAGCTTGTCCGGTTGTGCCTTGTTGAACGGCAATCGTTTTTCCCTTCAGGTCGGCAGCTGATTTAATCGTGCTGCTTTTAGCTACAAGAATTTTGTTTGTTGAAAGGAAGTAAGGTTTAGAGAAATCATAGGTCTTTGCACGATCAGCAGTGATTGAGATTGCTGAAATACTCATATCAGCCGTCTTTGATTTCAGTTCGGCAAACACAGGGTCCCAACCGACATTGACCAGTTTGTATTTGTAACCGGAAGCTTTGCTGAGCGCCTTCATAATGTCAACATCAAAGCCGACCATCTTACCCTTGTCCAAACTTTCAAATGGCGGATAAGTCGCATCGTTAACCACGCGCAATACTTTTTTCGTCGCAGCTTTCTTAGATGATGAACCGCTGCCGCTGCCGGATGAACAGGCCGTGAATATTAAAACGAATGCCAGTAAAAGTGATAAAACAGATAATTTCTTTATCATTTAAAGCTTCCCCCTGTATCTTTCTAATTAATTGCGAATTAAATTATTTTTAATTATACTCTCTCTTTGAAAGTGATAGCAAGATAAAAGTTGAATTTTAGAACAATTTAAGCATTTTCATGAGAGAAAAGCTGACAAAAAGACCGAAGGGGTCATCCCCTTCGGTCTTTGCTAAGTATCGTGAATCAGCCGAATACTTTGACGCGTTCGTCGATCGGTGCGAATTCCTTTTCACCAGCCGGTGCTGCACTATTGCCAAATGGCATTTGCGCACGGAGCTTCCAGTTCTTCGGAAGATTAAATTCTGATTGAACCGCCTCGTCGATCAGCGGATTGTAGTGTTGCAGTGATGCACCGACGCCGATTTCAGACAGTGCAGTCCATACTGCAAATTGTGTGATCCCTGTGCTGTGTTCCGACCATACAGGGAAGTTGTCGGCATACAGTGCGAATTGTTCCTGCAGACTTTTAACAACATCCTGATCTTCGAAGAACAGTATGGTTCCGACACCTGCGTTAAATGAAGCGAGCTTTTGTGCGGTTGAGTCGAATGGCTGACCTTCAGGAATTACTTTGCGCAGTTCCTTTTCTGCAATACCGCCTTCACCCCAAATTTTTTCACTCTCAGCTCCGAACAAGACAACAGCATGCGCCGTCTGTGAGTTGAAAGCGGAAGGTGAGTATTTGACTGCATCCTGAATCGTCTTAATGATTTCTTCCTTGCTTGCTTTCACGTTCTTATCTAAGGCATAGATGGATCTGCGATTTTCGATTGCATTAATAAATGTGTTTGCCATGAGTAAAAACACTCCTTAACTAATTAATTTTTCTTTACTTACATAAGTATAGTTTATGATTAAAAAAAAGTAAACCATTTGCACTTACTTTTTTTCAGTCGCATGTTCTCCATACCATTTGTTCGCCCAATTGTGTACTTCTTCCAAAATCGGTTTCGATTCGATTCCCATCTCAGTCAAACGATAGGTAACCTGGACCGGATAGCCCGTGTCGACCATACGTTGAATAATGCCCATCTCTTCCAACTCTCTAAGCCGTGCGGACAGCATCCGATCACTTAATTCAGGAATTGCTGCAGAGATTGAACTAAAATGAGTTTCCCCAGATAGGAGCACTTCTATAATCAAACCATTCCATTTTTTTCCTAGAATCTGAAAAGCTTTCTCAAATTTGGGACAGACTGAAACCGCTCTTTGCATAATGCTCACCCCTCTCTATATTGTACTATACATACAAAAAATAACCAACTAACTTTTATTAATTAAGTGTCTTTTTATTATAGAAAATCTGCGGCTTTCCTATCCGTAGTTGTCATTTAAAAAGGTCAGACGGCTCGACCGTCTAGGCTGTTCACATGCGTCTTTTTCGCAATGCAAAGCGACATCATCGCAGCGAGCAGACATGCCGCCCCGGCCGAGATGAAAGGAACGTTATAGCTTCCGAGCATGTCGCGCATCGCTCCGGCGCCATATGCGGCAATGGAAGCCCCCAGCTGGTGGGCGACTGCCACCCATCCAAAGATCATGCCCGCTTTTGCGTTGCCGAATTCTTTTGCGGCGAGCTTCACCGTCGGCGGCACGGTTGCAATCCAGTCCAAGCCATAGAAAACGGTAAAAATCATTAACATTGGATTCGAAGCATCGAGCGCATAGGGAAGAAAAAGAAGCGAAAGCCCGCGCAGACTATAATACCAAAACAGAAGCTTTCGGCTGTCCATGCGATCAGACAGCCAGCCGGACAACGTGGTGCCAAGCAGATCGAATACACCCATCGTCGCCAACATGCCCGCCGTTGTGACCTCCGGGATACCATGATCGTGGCCCGCCGGGATGAAATGTGTCCCAATTAAGCCGTTGGTCGAGTATCCACAGAAGAAAAAGGTGCCGGCAAGCAACCAAAACGTGCGATTCGTTAAGGCTGATCGCAGTGCAATCAGCGGCGCGAGCAATGCGTTCTCTTTGATCTGCTCCGGTTTGACCACTTCTGTTGATCCATATGGCGCAAGACCCAAATCATACGGATGGTCACGCATCCAAACGGCAACGATAACCATTAATACCGCGATCACTGCGACAATTGTGATCATCGCATAGCGCCAGCCGGCATCAACCGTTATTATGGCGAGCAATGGAAGGAAAAGCAACTGACCGGTCGCTGCACTGGCTGTCAATATTCCTACAACCAAACCGCGCCGCTTCTGAAACCAATTGCCGCTCACGGTTACTCCAAGCACATTTGCCATCATACCCGTGGCTAATCCGGAAACAAGTCCCCATAATAGTTCGAATTGCCATAAAGCATTCATTATTGGTGTCAACGCCAAGCTCGCTCCAAGTACTGTCAGCGAAATCACGACCATCTTTCGTATCCCGAAACGCAGCAGTAAAATCGCCGAGAACGGACCAACCAAGCCATATAATAGGATGCCAATCGAAATCACACTGGAAATGCTGCCGCGGCTCCAGCCGAACTCGTCCTGAAATGGAACAATCAGCACGCCCGGCATCGATCGCACACCGGCGGAAACAAGAAGCGTCAGGAACGTGACCAGAACAACAACCCAGCCATAGTGTATTTTTGCTAACTTCATACGTCACCTCAAGTCTTTTCTTTTCGTCGTATACAAAACTCGGTTCATTTATTTTTCTTTAAGCTGATCACTTGAGCGCACCAGTTCTTGTGACAAAAGATCAGATGCTTCTTTGCCCAGCACGCGCTCATACCTTTGATGAAGTCGGTTTGACGCATTGCGAATCTCTTGTTCCAGTGCTCGTCCGGAGGCAGTCGGATAAACAAGCACCGTTTTTCCCTGCGTCTTCCTGCGCACAAGTTCTCTTCGTTCAAGCTTCTCGATAAATCGCGTTAATGTGGAGGGCGCAATATCCAATTGTTCGGCCAGTTTTTTCTGCGTGCTCCCCGGATCCTCAATAACGAGTAACAGTAAATAACCGTACATCGGGCTGAACCCGGTCGGCGCGAATTCTTCATCCGCCATTTTAGTGATGACCCGACTTAATCGATTGGTTGTAAAATAGAGACAGTTATAGCGAAAGTCGCTCACTTTGCAGCGCCTCCTTTTTTATTTTAAGGTTTTTAATTTTCGTTTGTATGTACAACTAAATATATAAAAACGGGTTTAAGATGTCAAGACGGTCAGTCGCACGTAAAATAAGCGGAGATATTCCGGTTATGTGCACCATGGAGCTTTTTTCGCGAGTACATAAGAGTAATTTTTCCGGTTATGCAAAGCAAAGCCTTCCATTTTTACGTTTTTCGATTCGATAAGCGTAATTTCTCCATCTATTTAAGCTATTTTATCGTTCGTATTCTAAATAAGCGGAAATTCTCCATCTATTTATCAAATTGAGCACTTGCCGCAGACGATCCGGGAGCCACCTCGTGCAGACTCGTGCCTGCACTTTGATTCACAAGCTCTTGTTTGGCCACTTGTAAAAAAGAGCATCTCAAAGTCAAAAACAGACTTTTGAGACGCCCTCTTCATCACTTATTCTTTTAATGGTCGAATCGGCAGCAGCATGCCGATCAAGACGATCGCTGCGGCACCAAGGAAGATCCACTGCATTGAGTTACCGGCTGCTACAAAGGACAAGGCCAGAAATACAGCCAAGTCGCAGCATGAGTCGACGATCGACAGCAGCGAGATCGTCGTCGCACGAACCGTTGATGGAATGTAATCGTTACTGATCTGCGAATAGATCGGATATCGGATCACTTGAACGATCCGCAGTAAAATGAATACACCGATCGCAAGCCACAGCGTCGATCCCGTAAATGCTGCCAAGACTAAGCCGATAACCGACAACGCGCCGGTTACGAACATTAGCGCAATACGCGAATAATGATCGGTCAGCCAGCCGATTGAACGCGAGGCGAAAAATCCGAGCACGGCGGCACCTGCATAGAACAAACCGACGACTTCAACCGGTATGCCCGCATGAGTCAAGAACGGCTGGTCAAAATTCTTGAACACCGCACCCACTGGAATGAACACGAGCGTGACATTTAGGAACATCAACAGCAGGAGCGGCTTGTGCCTGATCACAAGAAAGCCTTCCTTGACCTGGCGAAGCGGATTCTCGAACGGTTCTGCGGCGCGTTTCGGCTTCTTCAATAAGAGTGTCAGCGCAAGTTCAACCAATTGAAACGCAATGGTGAGCAGAATCAGCAGATCAAATTGCGACGTGCTCAAGTCTTTTGCCGCGTAGGCTCCGAACAGAACCGCGACAATCATGGCAATGAAGCTGCCGGATTGAATTTTCCCCATCGCCTGATCCATCCGATGTTCCTCGCCACTTTCTTTCAGAGACTCATAGATGAATGCCTCATCGGCTCCCGAATAAAAGGTGACGGAAAAACCATTGATAAAGCTGTATGCAAAAAACATCCATGGCTCCGATGCGAAAAGCAGTAAAGCAATACTCGCTATTCTGAGCACGGCACCGGTAATAAAGGAGCATTTGGCACCGAAACGATCTGCGTACACGCCGGTGGGAACCTCCCCAATCAGCACGGCGGCACTCCAGCAGAACAGTACGATGAAAATGTCCTGCGCGCTCAAGCCGCGCTGCATATAAAAAAGTGTCATGACCGGCTGTAGGAAATTCATGGTGCCGAAAAAGTCGGACCAAAATAATAAGCGGATATTATATGAAGCAATTGTTTTCAAAATCGTTCCCACTCTCTAATTAATTTTTGGTTTAATTAGGAAAGCAGGAGATCGTACAAACGTTAGTCCATGCAGCCCCCTGCTTCCTGGTTTGAGAAGAAGAGTTGTACTTTTTGCATAGATAAGTCCCCCTATTTTTTGATGCTCTCATTATATCAGATTCAAAATGTTTTGAATGTCTTTCTTGGTTCTTAAGAGGATCGTCTTTTCCTGAAAAAGTGCGAGATCATGTAAAACTTGCTGTCGCCCCTGTGTCTGAAATTGTGCATTCCACTCAACCATTCGTCGGAGAATGTGAAGGGTCGGCCGGTAATTGGCTTTTTCCAACCGCAATTCTTGTCGGACAAACCGTTTGAGAATTCGATATTTTCGGATGCGGTTTGGCGGGTCCAGAAAAAGAATTCGATCCGCGCGCTGCATGGCTGGCAGTACCCAATCCACGTACTGAGCACCTTCAATGATCCACGCATCTGTCTTCAGTATGTCTTGCAAAACGGCATCGCGTTCCGACGGTGTTCGACGCCTGTCACCCTCAGAGTGGCGTTCCCAGACCACGTTATCGAGCTCATATGCGGCGACACCTGTTTTTTCTGCGATTTTCCGGGCAAGGGTGGTTTTCCCGCTGCCAACCGAGCCGATGATGTAGATTTTCATGGGTTCCCCTCCATCCGTTTTTTTCTCCAGTGTAGCGGATCCGAGCATGATCAACCAGACAAATTTTTGCATTTTCTGCGTCCGTGGCGGCATTTTTTGGTACACTTGATTTATTCTGTAATGAACGGGAGCCTCTCTTCATGGAAAAAACTGCTGTACTGCTCGTCAATCTCGGAACACCGGATGCTCCGGATGAAAAATCGGTACGCCGCTATTTGGCTGAATTTCTCAGCGATCCGCGCGTGATTGATTTGCCGCGCTGGAAGTGGCTGCCGATCCTGCACGGCATCATTCTGCGCGTGCGTCCGAAGAAATCGGCAATGCTCTATCAATCCGTATGGACAGATGCAGGCTCACCGCTCCTGCTCAATGGACGCCGGCAGCAGGCGGCACTTCAGGAACGATTGACCGATACCGGCGTGAAGGTTGTGCTGGCGATGAGCTACGGAAAGCCTAATTTAGATGCGGAGTTGCAAAAGCTGCATCAATGGGGCGTGCGCCGTCTTGTTGTCGTACCGCTTTATCCGCAATACTCCTCGACGACGGTTGGTTCAATCTGGTACGGACTGCAGCGCTCTCTTGCCGACTGGCGCGATTTGCCTGAGCTGACGTTCATTCGTGATTATCCGGATCAGCCGAGCTATATCGCGACCTTGGCTGATCGCATCCGCAGCTCTATTGCCGAGCACGGTATGCCGGACCGGCTCCTTCTTTCTTATCACGGGATTCCGATTCGCTACGCGCAAAACGGCGATGACTATCCGCAGCGCTGCCAAATCACAACCGAACTCATCAAGCAGCAGTTTCCAGAGCTATCGATTTTAGAAACCTTCCAGTCGAAATTCGGCAACGAGGAATGGCTGAAACCGGCGACGATTGATACGGTCCGCGCGCTGGCCGCACAAGGCGCAAAGCAGATCGCCGTGATTGCACCCGGCTTCAGTGCCGATTGCTTAGAAACGCTGCAGGAACTTGCGCAAGAAAATGCCAGAGCCTTTTATGAAGCAGGCGGGCAGCAGTTCAGCTACATTCCTGCCGCCAATGATCATCCTTTTTTTATTGATTGTCTGGAAGATCTGGTGCGGCGAAGACTGCATTACTCCAATTAAAAAAGATCGGGAAGCTGTCCCGATCTTTTTTCTGCATCAATTATTTCTTTAAAAATTTCTGCACTCCGGCAACAGCGTAGTCATGATCCAGCTGCGGCGTCATTCCGGCAACGGTGACCGAACCGATGACCCCTGCGTTCCGAACGCGAATGGGAAAAGAGCCACCAACTGCCTGGTATTCTGAAGATGGAAGCAGTGAGCTTTGATCATGTGTCGTACCGCTGCTTTCAAAACGTTTGCCAATATAAAGCGAGCTGCGATTATAATG
The DNA here is from genome assembly GCF_024385605.1 of Sporolactobacillus sp. STSJ-5. Lineage (GTDB taxonomy): Bacteria > Bacillota > Bacilli > Bacillales > Sporolactobacillaceae > Sporolactobacillus. The sequence continues at coordinate 186,826 of NZ_JANFOJ010000004.1, forward strand.
ATCAACCACCCTCTTTTTCCGACAAAACCAGTAGACGTTTTCCTCAGAGGTTCCTTCCATTAGATAGGTAAACAGCGGTACGCGATTACGTTCGATATGAATCGCGATTGACTTGCCGTTTCCCTTTGCATAGTCAATCAGCAATAATCCAAGCTGAAGCGCATCTTCATTAGTGAATTGATCAAATTGCAATTCATTTTCGAGCTGTTCTAATTCTTGCAAGGTCATCGTGAGTGCCCCCATTAAAATAGTTTTTGTTTTTTATCCAACCGATAATTGATGATTGCGAGTACACAAGCCGTACCGGACATCAATGCACCGACCCAAGCCGTATCCAGATAGGTAAAGAAATCAACCGTCCATCCGCCCAGGGTTGACCCGACAGCAATACCTACATTGAAGGCGGAAATATTTAATGCAGATGCAATATCACTTGCCGCAGGAAATAGCTTCTCGGCAAGGCCGACCATGTACGCCTGAACACCGGGCGACATCATAAACGCGAACAGACCAAGCAGGCAGATTGAGATAAGACTCAACGTTTTATTCGGCAACAGCCACATCTGCAGCAAAAGCACGACGGACTGGAGCAGGAAAACCAGACGCAGTCCTTTTACAGGATGTGTGTTGGCCATTTTCCCGCCCAAAATATTACCGATTGCAACGGCCACACCGTAGAGAAGCAGCAGCCATGAAATGGACGATGCAGAAAATCCGCTCACTTTTTCGAGAATCGGCGATAAAAAGGTAAATAAGGTAAATGTTCCGCCAAAGCCGAGACAGGTCATGACAAAGGCCATGAGAATGCGCGGGTTGCCAATGCACTGCATCATGTCCTTCAGCGTGGGTACCTGTGCATTCTGTTTGATGCGGTCAATCGTGAACACGTTGATAATCAGACCTATTAAGCCCAGCACAGCAATAAGAACAAAGGTCGCGCGCCAGCCAAAATGCTGTCCGATGAATGTGCCTAGAGGAACACCGACGATGGTCGCAATTGTCAATCCGGTAAACACAATAGCAATCGCCGTTCCCCTTCTCTCAGTCGGTACAAGTGAAGCAGCAACGACCGCAGCAATCGCTAAGAAAACGCCGTGCGTGACCGCTGTAAGAACACGTGCCAGCATCAGCCATTCATAGTTTCCGGAAACGGCCGCCACAACATTTCCCAGTGTGAAAACGGTCATGAGAAGAATTAAAAAGCCTTTCTTTGGGATACGTCCGGTCAGTGCTGCAATGATTGGTGTGCCAATCGCGATCGCTGCCGCATACCCCGAAATCAGTGTCCCGGCCTTCGTCACAGAAATTTGAAGATCTGCGGCAATCGTTGGCAGCAGGCCGACAATGACAAATTCGGTCGTGCCAATCGCAAACGCACTGATTGCCAGAGAATAGATGCCAACGAGCGCCTTTGTGGACATTTCTTTCATTGTTAAACCTCCATTAAAAAAGTACCATCAGTCAAGCAATTTAGAAATTTGCTTGCTGCAAGCCATCAATTTTTTACTCAGCAGTCTGTCTTTCTTTTTTATGAGCCGGGATGCCGGTCCGGATAAGGCCACTGCAGCAATCACTCGATCATGATAAAAAATCGGTGCTGCAACACAGCGGAGACCGACTTCCGTCTCTTCATCATCGACGGAGTATCCCTGATCGTGTATGACGGTTAAATGGGCACGAAGCAAGTGAAAATCGGCGAACGTTTTCTCTGTTTTACGCACGAGTGTCAGCTGTCGAAACAAGGACTCGCGCTCATGATCATTGAGAAAGGCAAGGATGGCTTTTCCCAGTGCACTTAAATGTGCCGGCGCCCGGTCACCGATTTCCGAATGACTGCGAATCGCATGATTTCCATCAACCACTTGAGTGGTGACGATATCGGTTCCGATCAGCGTTCCCACATAGACGGTTTCGCCAAGCTCCGCGCTCAGCTGATAAAGCGGTGCCGCCGTCAGCCAATTCACTTTTACTGATTCAGGTGCGGAATAGATGCTGAGTTTATGACTTGCCCGATAGGCTTTTCCTTCTTTTTTCACGTAGCCCATCGCTTCAAGCGTATAGACCAAACGAAAAGCAGTGGATTTATTTAAATCCAATTGATCAATCATATCGCTAAGTGTCAGCTCTTCTGTCTGACGCAAAGCATCCAAAATCAGGAGTCCCTTTTTTAAGGTGGCCACCTCATATTGACTCATTCGGTTCACCTCTTTCTTGGATGTGCTCATCTTAAACAGAAAAAGGCCGGAAATCAAATATCGATTCTATTGTTTCTATAATTGAAACTTGGGGACGGGTATTAAAATAGCCGGAAGCTTCGCGTGCTGCCGGCATTTTTAGATCTATTCGATTTTGGAGCCTGAGTCGGTGTATGCGTTTCTTTTGAAGGATTTTTCACGCGGATTTTATCTGTGGTGTTGCTTGCGAGTTACGATGACCTTGCTTTCTTTTTTAATGCGCGGATCGAGACATCATGTTCGCCGAGCATTTCAAAGATCGCAGCTTGATTTTCGAACATTTTATCCATGGATTGCTGATTGTGATCGACTTTCTCATCAATTTTTTTCACATAGCCATGCAGCTTATCGACGTCGCTGCTCAGCGCTGTCAGTTTCGCATCGGTTGCTTCCTGACGACTGTGAACAGCTTTAAGAATCCGGTTCGTTTCATTAAGCTGCGTCTGCATCAGGTCTTGCTTTTCTTCCATATGGATCATACGTGTTTCCATATTTCCCATGCGGCCGTCCATACTTGTCAGCTTATCGAGGATTAACTCAAGTACCTTTTCACTCATCCGTTTCCCTCCTTCCGTACAATTGCTTCGCTCATGATGTCTGTTCATTTTTGTAATTAAAGTATAGCAAAAAAAATGTAGATTCTAGAAAATGTGTAAGAGAAATTCGCCAATTTGTCAACCACGATTCTGCCCCATCGGAATCACCGCTTCCGCTTGATCACGTGCGTCAGATGCGACCGGCACTGATTTATCGACCGCTTTGACGATTTTATCGAGCAGTTTCATCGATTTATCGAGCAGTTTGCGAAGTTGATCGACCGCTTCCACCGATTTGTTTTGCCCATTAAAAAAAGCCGACTCCGCAAATGGAATCGGCCGCAACGTGTATTCAATTAAAAATCAAAATTGTCCGGGTCAGCGCCTGTGCGGTGATCTGTGTTCAGTGCGTTGATCGCTGCCATGTCTTCAGCTGTAAGCTCGAAATCAAAGAGCTGTCCGTTTTCCTTGATGCGGCTCGCGTTGACTGACTTCGGAATAGCGATCACGCCGCCTTGAATATGCCAACGCAGAATAACTTGAGCCGCTGATTTACCGTATTTCCCGGCAATCGCTTGAATCGTTTCATCCTGGAGCAGCTCGCCGACCATTAAGGGCGCCCAAGCTTCCAGACGAATGCCATGTTTCTCGCAATAATCTTTTAACGGCAGCTGTGAGAGTCGTGGATGACGCTCCACTTGATTGACGACCGGAACAATGTCGGCGTCCTTGAGCAGGTCTTCAAGATGATGGATTTGAAAGTTGCTGACACCGATGGCGCGCACTTTTCCTTCCTTATATAAATGTTCCATCGCACGCCATGTATCTTTATATTTACCGGCAACCGGCCAGTGGATCAAGTAAAGATCAAGATAATCCAGACCAAGTTTATCGAGACTTTCTTGATATGCCTTCAAGGTCGAATCGTATCCTTGATCTGCATTCCACACTTTCGAGGTGATAAACAGATCCTCGCGCGTAAGACCCGTTTCTTTGAGCGCCGCTTTGATTCCTTTTCCAACACCGGCCTCGTTCTGATAAATTGCAGCTGTGTCAATCAGGCGATAGCCCGAATGAATCGCCGTCTGCACGGACTCGGCAGCAACCTGCTGATCGTTCACTCTGAATACGCCCAGCCCCATGATTGGCATTGATACGTCATTATTTAAAACCACTGTTTTCTGTGTCAATGGTCACCCTCCTTTATAAGTCTTCTTATTAAGTATAAAAGATAAAGTTCTTTTTAAATAGTACGCACCTTATTGTTATATAGGCACAAAAAAGTAACCATGATCAGAATGACTACTTTCCCCCGGTTTCATTCAGCAGTCTTGCTTTTTTGAAAAGACCACAGCCGTATGAATCATATTTTTCAGCACCTCGGCATTTATATCCGCAAGCTTATTGACGTAGATGCAGGCTTTTCCTCGTGTATGTTTGCCAAAATCCGGTGCAAATTTTTCATAATCCTCATCTTCCATCATCAGGTACAGGCTGATCTTCGCTTTTCTCGGAGAAAATCCGGTAAGCGGGGCATCGCCTTCATGCCCGGAGGCGTACTTATAATGATACGAGCCGAATCCGATAATGCTCGGTCCCCACATTTTTGCCTCATAACCAGTTGTTTCTGTAAAGAGATTGAGCAACCGATAAGTGTCCTCGCGTTTTTTCGGATTTTCCACCGTTTCAATAAATTCAATCACACTGTTGTCGGTCTCTTTCGTTTTTGGTTCGTAGCCCATATTCGTCACCTCACTCATTTTTTTGCCTTCAGTATGAAAATGACCTTTCCTGTACATTTTAAACAAAGACGCGAGATCACGGAAAATGCGGATTGTCAAAGGCATTATTTTCTAAATAATACTGTATAATAAAAGTGTTGCCATTTTCAACGTGGCGTGCGCTCGCTTGGAAGCGAAACATGTTTTAATAGGAGGTTACTTAATGGAAACACTCACTCAAAATAAGGTAGTCCATGGTTTTCGACTGCTGCATACCGACACAATCCAAGACATTCACTCAGAAGCCTATGTGTTCGAGCATGAGAAAAGCGGCGCGAGGTTATTGTTTCTGAAAAACGACGATGACAACAAAGTCTTCTCGATCAGTTTCCGCACGCCTCCGGAAAATAACACCGGCGTTTTTCATATTCTTGAGCACTCGGTTCTTTGCGGTTCCGATAAATATCCGGTCAAAGAACCGTTTGTCGAACTGCTCAAGGGTTCGCTGAATACGTTTTTAAATGCGTTCACCTTCAGCGACAAAACGATGTATCCGGTAGCCAGTAAAAATGACAAAGATTTTCAGAACCTGATGGATGTCTATCTCGATGCGGTCTTCCATCCGAATATTTATAAATACAAGGAAATTCTGCAGCAGGAAGGCTGGCACTACGAACTGGAAAAAGCAGACGATCCGATCCATTACAAAGGTGTCGTCTACAACGAAATGAAAGGTGCCTTCTCTTCCCCTGAAGGACTGCTGATGCGCGCGAACCAAAACTCGCTGTTCCCGGACACGAGCTACGGCTATGAATCCGGCGGCGATCCGCTCTACATTCCCGATCTGACCTACGATTACTTCCTGCAATGCCATAAAAAATATTACAGTCCGGCCAACAGCTACATTTATTTGTACGGAAATATGGATATTGAAGAGAAGCTTGCCTATCTCGATCAGGCTTATCTTGCCGGTTATGATCGCATTGAGGTCGATTCCTCAATCGCAGTACAGAAGCCGATTGGCAAAATTAATGAAATCATCAAGGAATATCCGGTGCTCCCTGATGCAGACTTGAATGATAAAACATATTTGAGCATGAATTTCGCCGTGTCGACCTCTACCGATCCGGAAACGTATCTGGCGTTCGATATTCTCGATTATCTGCTGCTTGACAGTCCTGCCGCACCGCTGAAAAAGGCAATTCTCGACGCAGGCATCGGTCAGGATGTGTTCGGCTCCTACGATAACAGCATTCTGCAGCCGTTTTTCTCAGTAAATGTAAAGAATGCAAACGAGAGTCAGAAGGAAGCCTTTAAGAAGGTTGTTTTCGATACGCTGAGAACGTTCGTCAAAGACGGTTTGGATAAAAAACAGATTGAAGCGGCGATCAACGTTAAAGAATTCCAGCTGCGTGAAGCGGATTACGGTTCCATGCCGAAGGGCCTGATCTACAGCATTATGTCGATGGACAGCTGGTTGTATGACGAAGATCCGTTCATACATTTGAAATTTGAAAGCACCTTGGCAAAAATCAAGCAAGCGTTGACGAGCAACTATTTCGAAGCGTTGATTGAAAAATATCTGATTAACAGCAATCACCAAACTTTTGTTACGATTGCGCCGTCTAAAACAATTGCGGAAAAAGAAGCGAAGAAAGTCGAAGCTGCTTTAGCAGATGCAAAGCAAAAGCTGGATGCGGAAGGCGTGCAACAAATTATTGATGAGACGAAAAAGCTGAAAGAGCGTCAATCCAGTGCTGATACTCCTGAAGATTTGCGTAAAATCCCGACCCTTGCGCTGTCTGATGTTGAGCGGAAAGCGGAAGACCTACCGCTCAAGGAGACTGCAATCGACGACGTCAAAACACTCTACCATGATCTGGAAAGCAACAAGATTGCCTACGTTAATCTTTATTTTGATGCGACGGCGGTCCCTGCAGATCAAATTTCCTGTCTTACACTTTTGCAGGAAGTACTTGGAAAAGTCGATACGGAAAAATACGCCTACTCGGATTTGGTCAGCGAAATCAACATTCAAACCGGCGGCATTGATTTTGACAATCAGACCTTCAGTGACAAATCAGATGATGACGCCTATGCACCGAAGTTCTCCGTAAAAACCAAAGTGCTTGTGGAAAAGCTGCCTCAGGCGTTCGCGCTGATCCATGAAATCCTGTATCACAGCAAATTTGACAATGCGGCACGTATTCGCGAAATTGTCAAAGAGATCAAGTCGCGCGTGGAGATGTCCTTCAACCAGAATGGTCAATCCGTTGTCGTCCGTCGACTGGGGTCCTACTTCTCGCAGGCAGCGGCTTACAGCGAAAAATTGCGCGGCCTTGATTTCTATCAATTTATTTCAGATCTGGATAAAAATTGGGATGCGCGTATCGACCAGTTGTCCGATACTTTCGCGTCACTTGCAAAGCAGCTGTTTACGAAAACTGCATTGACTGCAAGCGTAACGGGCAACTCCGAACTACTGAGTGCGGTTGAGAAGCAGTTCAGCACACTGGATCTGCAGACACAATCAGCTCCTGGCCGCAGCTCGAATCAATTGCCGGCGCCAGAAGCGAAAAATGAAGGATTGATGACCTCCAGCAAGGTCCAGTACGCGGCCAAGGGCGCCAACTTCAAATCGCTCGGCTTCGATTACACAGGCAAGCTTCAGGTTTTGAAAAAAATTCTGTCGCTTGACTATCTGTGGAACCAGGTACGCGTCATGGGCGGTGCGTACGGATGCGGCCTCGCACTCGAGTCCGCGGGCAACATGATTTTCTGGTCATACCGTGACCCGAACCTGAAGGAAACGCTGGCGATCTACGATGAAGCAGCAAAATTCGCCGAATCGTTTGATGCCGACGATTTCGAAATGACGAAATATATTATCGGAACCTTGTCTGACCTGGATACACCGCTGACCCCGCGTGGTAAGGGCAGTATGGCCGATGCTCAATATTTCAAAAACATCACCCAAGCCGACGTACAGGAAACCCGCGACAATGTCCTTGATACAAAACTGTCGGATATTCAAGCATTCGGCAAACTGCTGAAAAAAGTTACCGATCAAGGTCTGGTCTGCGTCCTCGGCAATGAAGGAAAAATCCAAGAAAACAAAGACCTGTTTCAATCCTGCATCAACATATTCGACTGATTCAGATAAAGAAAGAGCTGTGAGCGGCCTGCTCACAGCTCTTTTTATTTTGATTTTGATCTCTCATGGATTCGATATTCGGTTTAAACTTTTTGAGGTTCGGTCTCACTTTCCTTTGATTCGGTCTAACTCTTCAGCGTTTCGCTCTTACTTTTCCTTGATTCGGTCTAACTTCTGATTTTCGGTCTCACTTTCCTTTGATTCGGTCTAACTCTTCAGCGTTTCGCTCTCACTTTTCCTTGATTCGGTCTAACTTCTGATTTTCGGTCTCACTTTCCTTTGATTCGGTCTAACTCTTCAGCGTTTCGGTCTCACTTTTCCTTGATTCGGTCTAACTTCTGATTTTCGGTCTCACTTTTCTTGATTCGGTCTAACTCTTCAGCGTTTCGGTCTCACTTTTCCTTGATTCGGTCTAACTTCTGATTTTCGGTCTCACTTTTCTTTGATTCGGTCTCACTCTTCAGCGTTTCGGCCTCACTTTTCCTTGATTCGGTCTCACTTCCCGCGGAGTTTGATCCAATCGCTTAACCTTGGGCTTTAATGAATTGATCGAAAGTGTTTGATTTCAATGTTACTAAAGACGGCAGTTCCGTCCTCGGAGTACAGACTGATGCCTTGGTCGTTCAGGTTCGGAAAGACTTCGTTTGTGAGAACGGTTCGCCCATCGTCTGTGAAAACTTCGATACTTGTTTTATCGACAAGGATTTTAAGATGCACACGTTTGGTATCTTGAGCAAGCGGTGCACGGCTTTCCAAGTACTTTTTACTCTCATCCGGCTGATTTGTGAACGTGCGATTAACATAAAGATAGCCGCCTTCAGCAAATACTCCGACATCGATATGCCGTTTTTCATTGTCGGATTCGCGCAGCCGGAGCCCGACGTTGCGTGCATTGGTCCACGACAGATCGACATCAAGCTGATAGGCAGTTCCGTGCACATCGAGTGTTTTCGAACCATTCACGCGGACTGTTTTCAGCCGCTGCGTCGAATCAACAAGCTTATCCACTTCGGCAACCGGTTGAGAAGCCAGGCTGTAGCCACCGTCCTGCTTAATCAAATGAATTTGGCGTACGATTGAGTTCACGCCGTTGAATTTGTCCTTTTTCAGAGTCGGCGTAGTGTTAGGATAGTCCCAATTATTCATCCATGCGATAGCATAGCGCGAATCGAGCTTGTCTTTCGCCTTTCCGTTATCGAATGTCACGCCGGCATACCAATCGAATCCGTAGTCCAGCCATTGCGGCGTATCTTGATCAGCAGTAAATTTTTTCCCGTCAAAATCACCGGTCCAGTATGCATATGTGTTCGGAAGTCCCTCTGCTTTTCCATTGGCGCTTGCACCGAGCACCCACTTAACCGTTCCGTCACCGGCACGCAGCTGAAAGAGATCCGGGCATTCGATCACTCCTATATTCTGTGTCATGAAACCATCCGTGTAGTGCCAATCCTTTAGATCATTCGATTCATAGAACCCGATTTTCGATCCTTCGGCAAGCAGCAAGATCCATTTATGGCGCGATTCGTCCCAGATCACCTTCGGATCGCGGAAATCCTTGACACCGGGATTGGGCAATATCGAATCCTCATTGTCTTGCTTAAATGTTTTCCCGTCATCGGTGCTGTACCACAGAAATTGCTCCTGATCACGCTGCGCGGGCGGCTGAGTCACAATGGCAACCAGTGCATTTTTTCCAAATCCGGCCGTGTTTTCCGGATCGCGCACAACCGATCCGGTCCAGATGTCACCGTTTTTATTCGTGTATTTTGGAATGGCGACACCATCATCCTTCCAGTGCACGAGATCCTTCGATGTGGCCAGTCGCCACTCCGTCCCGTTCCCTTTCGGATAATCGCGATTGTACAAATAATAATAATGATACTTGCCATTAAAATAGAGCGGCCGCTGCGGATCATTCATCCATTTATCCGGCACTGAGAAATGATAGACCGGTCGATAAGAATCTTCCTTTTTATGTGTCACTTGTTTCTCCTTCGGCCGAAATGATTGAGACAGGACAAGCGCTATTATCACAAGGAGCAGACCGAGCATCACCAGACTGCTCACAATCCAAACTTTTTTATTCACAAGAATAACCTCCAGCATGTCACAGCATTCATCGTCGCACATTTTTTACGCAAAAAATGAAAATGTCGCCTATAATCGACATTATTTTCTCTAATGCTTATTATGATCCATTATGTTCAGGGATATGAATAACCATTTCGCAATCTATTTTTGTGTAAAAAAAGACTCCTGATTTGGAGTCTCAATTTTCCTGCTATGAACTAATGACTTACCTTCTCGATTATTAGTCAATGGTGAGCTGACCTTGATCAAGAATGCTGTCCGGTACAACCGATGACCGTGAGCCTTGAAGTTTCACAAGGAAGCTTGGCGCAAAAGTTGAATGTTGGTCATCAAATGTCCCTCTGTTGGTCATGTAGCTTGTGATGACCACCTTGTTCCCTTTTTTCTGAGGCACAGCAAAATGCGAGTAGTTCCATGTGATGTCATCCGTATCCAGATCCATCTGCAGAACCAGTCCGCTGCCATTCAACGGATGATACGTACCGGTGAGCGAGTTGGATACAAAGCCGAGCATGTACACATCTTTGTCGCTGATCCCGTCAATGGTCATTTTCGCACCGCGTGAATCGGTGAACAGGTACCATTTGCCGTTCATTTTGAATACATTTGCACGCTCAATTTCATCCGTAACCGTGTTCGATGCAATTAAAGGTTTCATAACTTTCTTCAAGGTGTAATCATCATTGAGTTCAATGATTCCAAGCGCACCGTTAGCAAGTGACGCAAGATTCTTTTTCGGGCTGTCGAGCAGCGCTTTGCGTTCCTTTTGGAAATAGCGCAGGCTGCCGCCGTAGAATGCACGATTATTGAATTGGTCATCGCCTTGGTAGCCCACTTTCGTTCCGGTGTTTGCTTCAAATACCAAATATTTGTGTCCGTTATCTTCAACATAGTGCGGATCACGGAACGTGTGGTTGTCTGCGCCTTTGTCGCCGGCTGCGAATTGATCAACGGTTTGATAGTATTTGCCGTCACCAGCGAAAATTGACTTCAAATCTTCGATGCCGTCTACCTTCAATGAGTCTACGTCCGGCTGTGAAAGATTGATCTGTGCGGTTGTCAGTGTTTGTTTCCCATAAAGCTTCTTGCCCTCGTCCCAAGGCTGACGGTTGGTATAGAACAAACGCACCTTGCCGTCCTTGGTCAACGTCGCCGATCCGGACCATTCCTCAGCCTGATCTTTTAATATCTGATCGTTTGTTTTCAGATGATCATCAGCCTGGAAGACGCGTCCTGCATTTTTCCAGCTGTCGATCGATGTATCGCCTTTCTTTTGATAGAAGAGGTAGATGAACGTATCGCTGCCGACTTTCGGATCACCGGCAAGTGCGAAGACAATATTATAGCCCTTGTAATCGGCAACCGTGCCATCTGCATTTTGTAGCGGCCAGCTGTCCCAAACATCCAGGTCAATCGTGTTTCCGTCCTTGTCCTTGCCTATTGCCGACGGAAGATTCTCAATCGTTGATTCATCAAATTCAGGAACTTGGAACCGTTCGTTTTCCTGCTGATCCGGAATCTTACTCATATCATAACGTGTCAGATGCGAGATGCCATACGTTTTATTCTTTCCAAAGTAATCAATTGGCTTTGCCGATGCTTGCGTGCTACCGCCAATCATAAAGGTTGTGACAAGCAGCGCGGCTGCCGTCTGTTTTGCGATTTTGCCAATGTGCATGTTTTCCTCTCCCTGTTCCTTATTTGTCTTGCTGCATCATTTCATGGAACCGAGCACCTTGTCTGCGTGCTTCTCTCTTTGTCATTTCCCATGAAAAAGATAATTGTCAACCGGTCGTCAAAATGTCGGCGCCGGTTCCCCACAAGAATACGTGGAAACCAATGAACTCGTCAATTGAGCAAATGAAGGATAAAAACGTAGATTTTTCCAAATGAATTATTTAAATCATAGGTCTTAAGACACATGTACTATTGCATTAATGACAAACAGTGTCATATTCTCTAATGGCGCAGAACAGTTTTTCATTTTGAATGATTGATGTTCGATTCATGCCTGTCCTAAAATCCTTTATACATGTGAAAAATGTAAACGCATGCTCCGTTGCAATTAACGATTTGCATGTATTGTCATGAAAAAGTAATAAAAATGGGTCTAAGAGACCGTGAGCAAAAAATATTTTTGGATAATTTTACTATAAATTAATTTAATTCACAAAACTAATATCATAAGTTAAAATACTAATAAAATTAGTTTTGCGGAGGTCATTTGTATGCGCCTATTAAAATACGATCATTTTTATCAGCTGACTTTTTTTCCGACTTTGTTTCCCGTGAATTGCTACCTCGTTGAAGAAGAAGATGCACTTACGTTAATCGATTGTGCGCTTCCATCAAGCACACAATCAATTTTGAAAGCTGCAAAACGGATTGGTAAACCGATTACTCGTATTGTCTTGACTCATGCACATGGCGACCATGTCGGTGCACTCGATTCGTTGAAAAAAGCACTCCCGAGTGTCACCGTCTATATTTCCAAACGTGATGCGCGCCTGCTTGCCGGAAAAGTTGACCTTGATCCTGATGAACCACAGCTTCCCATTCGCGGGGGTATCCCTAAAAATATTCAAACCGTACCCGATCGCCTTGTGCAAGAAGGTGATACCATCGGCCGTCTGCTGGTCGTATCCAGTCCCGGTCATACCCCCGGCCATATCGCATTTTTCGATCGAAAATATGGTGCACTTTTTGCCGGTGATGCTTTTCAAGTGCGCGGCGGGATTGCTGTCAGCGGTCAATTAAAATGGTTCTTCCCGTTTCCCGCACTCGCAACATGGAGTAAGCATACGGCTTACACAAGTGCGAAGAAATTACTCAATTTGAAACCGTACTATTTGTCCGTAGGACACGGCCGCGTACTTGATCAACCGGAGCAGGCCATGTCTGGAGCGATCAGCTTTGCCGAGCAAAAAATGAAGGAGAATTAAGATGCGCCAAGGGCTAACGAAACAGCAAATTATTAAACAAGCTGCTCAGCAAATTGAGGAGACCGGTCTGCATAACCTTACGCTCGCCGCGCTCGCTCAGCGACTTCACATCAAAACACCGTCACTTTATAATCACATAAACAATCTAACCGATCTGAGGAACGGCCTGTCCTGTTATGGATTGAGTATGCTCACGGAAAAATTGATTCAATCCGCACTGGGTAAATCGCAGGACGATGCCCTGTTCGCCATAGCCGGTACCTACATCGCTTTTGCAAAAGAGCATCCCAATCTCTATGACGCAATCATTCATGTGCCTGATCCCACCGACCCCGATCTTCATCAAATCGCCGAAAGGCTGCTTAACTTTTTGTTTAAAATTCTTGAAGGCTATCCTTTGAGTGAGGAGGATCGCGTTCATGCTGTTCGCGGATTGCGCAGTATTGTCCATGGATTTGCCAGTTTGCAGCTGCATCAAGGATTTAACATGAAAAATGATCAAGACGAGTCTTTGAAATGGATCCTTTCCGCTTATCTTGCGGGGCTGAAGTTGAATTTGTCAAATAAGTCATAAAAGATGCTTGTTGATTGATCTGATCCATTAAAAATGCCGCCCGATCAAAGTAATGATCGAACGGCGTTTATTCTTCTCACCCTTCTAATTGTGCGATGAATTCTTGGTTTCGTGCATTGGATCACGATTTTCGTGCATTGAACCTTGGGTTTCGTGCATTGAGCCTTGAGTTTCGTGCATTGAACTCGGTCCGCCCCTCTAGTTGTGCATAGGATTCTTGGTTTCGTGCATTGGATCACGATTTTCGTGCATTGAGCCTTGGGTTTCGTGCATTGAAATTGGCGCACCCTTCTGTTTGTGCATAGAATTCTTGGTTTCGTGCATTGGATCACGATTTTCGTGCATTGAGCCTTGAGTTTCATGCATTGAACTCGGTCCGCCCCTCTAGTTGTGCATAGAATTCTTGGTTTCGTGCATTGGATCACGATTTTCGTGCATTGAGCCTTGGGTTTCGTGCATTGAACTCGGTCCGCCCCTCTGTTTGTGCATAGAATTCTTGGTTTCGTGCATTGGATCACGATTTTCGTGCATTGAACCTAGGGTTTCGTGCATTGAACTCGGTCCGCCCCTCTGTTTGTGCATAGAATTCTTGGTTTCGTGCATTGGATCACGATTTTCGTGCATTGAGCCTTGGGTTTCGTGCATTGAACTCGGTCCGCCCCTCTGTTTGTGCATAGAATTCTTGGTTTCGTGCATTGACCCCTGGTTTTCGTGCATTGAACCTTGGGTTTTGTGCATTGAACTCGGTCCGCCCCTCTGTTTGTGCATAGAATTCTTGGTTTCGTGCATTGGATCACGATTTTCGTGCATTGAACCTAGGGTTTTGTGCATTGAACTCGGTCCGCCCCTCTGTTTGTGCATAGAATTCTTGGTTTCGTGCATTGGATCACGATTTTCGTGCATTGAACCTTGGGTTTCGTGCATTGAATTTGGCCCACCCTTCTAGTTGTGCGTTGAATTCTTGGTTTCGTGCATTGAGTCTTGGGTTTCGTGCATTGTGCTTGACGTATTTCCACCCGAGCCACGCGCAAATAACTTAGTTCGACTAGCAGCTAACATTATGACAGCTTTTTGCCATTTCCATGATATCCGTCTCAAATTGTGACAAATATCATACACTTTTTTCTTTTTTAGTTTTCATCGAATCTTCTATGCTACTATAATAATGCTTTCATTTTTGTCTATTTTGTAACAAATTATTGTCGAAAAGAGGAATTCATCATGGTTTCATCAAAAATACATCAAGAATCATCTCATCTGTCGGTGCGTAATTACGCAACAATCGGCATTTTCAGTGTGCTTATGATTATTTTGGCGATTGCCGTGGCCATTCCGGCAATGTCCGTAGTCTATTTCTCAATGTTCATCAGCAGTCCGTTGATTGCCTTTCTGTCTGCACCTCTATTTACTTTTATGGTCTTGAAAGTGCATAAGCGTGGAACTGTCTTGGTCTACTGTCTGATCATGGCAATTCTGTATTTGATCAGCGGAACGCCTTATCTCGCTGCATGGTTTGTCCTTTCCGCTATTCTGGGCGAACTCGCTATGACCGGACATGATGCGTATAAAAATTTCATTCGAATCACGATCAGCTGGATCATTTGTTCGCTGTTCCGTGCGACAAACGGGATGATCGATATTTGGTTTTTCTCTAAGCAATATCTTGCTTCCGGTGTCAGCAAGGCACACTTTAATCAGGTTGCTCATTATTACTACTCAGTGCCATGGGTCATTTTTATCCTGCTGCTGACTGCCATTGGCGCCCTGCTTGGCGGACTTGTGTCGGCGAAGCTGATGAAGAAACACTTTGTGAAAAGTGGGCTGCTTCGATGAGACGTTCCGCTCTTCATGTGGATTTCCGGGCAAAGCTGGCCGTTTTTGCGCTGATGTTCGTGCTGTCTGCCCTGCTCACGCATGATGGATCGGTTTGTCTTGCCATGCTTTTCATGATGCTTTACCTTTGCGCGCAATCCTTTTACCGCGCAGGCATTATCTATTTTTTTGCCGGATGCGCAATTGCTCTTCTGCGCAGTTTATCCGGATCTGAGGGAATCACCATTTTTCTTCCCGATGTTCTGCTTTTCGCAATCTTGCGTATTTCGCTCGTCATGATGGCTGCTTTTGCAATGGTACGTATGCCGCCTGGGGAAATTACAGCGGCATTTATGAAAATGCGGCTGCCCTCAGCTCTCGCATTGCCAATCACGTTCATGCTCCGCTTCGCACCGACCGTCCGTGGAGAATTTCGGACTGTACTGGCGGCGCTCCGCATGCGTGGTCTGTTGTCTTTGGCTCATCCGCTGCGGGCATTCGAATATACACTGATCCCAATGATTACTCGCAGCTCGGTCATTTCAGATGATTTAGCCGCTTCTGCTGAACTGCGTGGGATCTCCAATCCGGGAACACACAGCTCGCTGCGGTTGATTCGTTTTCGACTGATTGACGGCATTCTACTCATTTTAGCATTCGTTTTTTCGGCGATCTGTCTCTATGTTGACAAGTGGGTGATGATTTGATTGAACTTCAACAGGTTTCATTTTCTTATGGGAACGAGCCTCCGGTTGTTCGCGATCTGAATCTTACTGTAAATAAAGGAGAGCTTGTCGTCATTACCGGCAAAAGCGGCTGCGGGAAAACAACGGTTACGCGCATCATCAATGGCTTGGCGACACACTTCTATAAAGGTGAACTGAACGGCCAGGTTGTGATTGACGGTAAGAACCAACGCGACCTTCCCTTTTGGGCCATTGGGAAGCGGATCGGTGCTGTGCTCCAGGATCCGAGCAGCCAATTCTTCGCAGATCAGGCCATTGACGAAATTGCCTTCGGCTGTGAAAATTACGGACTGGAGCGTCATGAGATGCAGCAGCGTATTTCTCGTGCTGCTGAGAAGACAGGAAGCACTGCGCTGCTTGATCAGCGGCTTCATGATCTTTCGAGCGGTCAGCAACAGCGGCTGGCCATCGCCAGCATCTATGCGATCAATCCGGATACCTATGTATTCGACGAACCATCCGCAAATCTTGATTCAGAGGCAGTTGATCAGCTGTGCCGATTGCTAGCCGCACTAAAAAATGAGGGAAAAACCATACTTATTGCCGAGCATCGTTTGTTCTATTTAACCGAGATCGCTGATCGAATTCTGTATATGGAAAACGGTGTAATCACTGAGACTTTTTCCTCAGCAGAGCTGTCCCGCCTGAACCATGACGATTTGCGCCGACTCGGTCTGCGCTGTGCCAGCCTGCCCGATCTGAATACAAGCGAGCGAAGTACAAATAAGGAAGAAGCCATGGTGATTGAACACCTTTCTTTTGCCTATAAAAAATCACCGGTCATTCACGACTTCAGTCTGCGCATCGGCAAAGGCGACGTGGTCGCTCTCATCGGTCCGAATGGCGCCGGCAAAACAACATTGGTAAAAATTCTGAGCGGATTGATTACGGAAAAATCAGGCCGCATTCTAATAAACCACCGTTCGACTGGTCGCAGACTGCGAAGACGGCACGCTTTTTTTGTCATGCAGCATGCTGACAGCCAGCTGTTCGCCGAAAGCGTGCTTGAAGAAATCCGACTCAGCGCACAAGTTCCTGAACAGGCAGAAACTCTATTGCAATCGTACGGGCTGTTTCCGTTCAAGGATGCTCACCCATCAACATTATCCGGCGGTCAAAAACAGCGATTGCTCCTTGCTGTCGCTGAGAGTATGGAACCCTCAATCCTAATTCTCGATGAACCGACCAGCGGACTTGACGGGGAAAACATGCGGCTGCTTGCAACAAAGCTGCGTCAATTGGCCGCTCAACGAAAAACAGTGCTTGTCATCACGCATGACAAGGAATTCATTACACTGGCATGCACGCGTCTTATTAGGATAGAGCATGGCAGGAAAGTCACTGATGCAGCGATTATACGTTAAAATGCGCCGGAAACGGCGCGTTTTTTATACTATAAG
>NZ_JANFOJ010000040.1 GCF_024385605.1 Sporolactobacillus sp. STSJ-5
GATAAGAAAGTATAGAGCGACCGAGCAAGGTCGTGCCTTATAGCGGGTGAGAATCCCGTCGGAAAAGAGTTAGCCACTCATCCGTAGCGAGTCTTGGAGAACTAAGGGCAACGTTAGTTTTTAAGCGTAGACAGCGAGTCAGTGGGCCGTAAGCCATGTGGTTGAAGGGAATGAGCCTCGAAAACTTATGAAAACGGGAACGCCGATGGCGTTATACTTCCAGAAGGCAACACTCCAATCATCGATAGGGTAAGAGGATTGGGGGTTCCCCGGGGTCTGAGACCATGGCACGCTGAGCATTGATAAGGGACGGCAACTCGGGAGATCCCAGCGGATCTTTCGAATGAAAGTATAGTGAACCAAGCAATCAAATGTGAGGACGCTAAATGTCTACTGGGAAGTCGGAGGAAACACATAGTACTAATGACGCTGGGTAATGCCAGTCGAGGAAAGGTGTTTCTCTTGTTCATGAATCTTATCGGGGACACATCGGCACACACGGAGGTGCAGTAAAGATGAACACAAAACAGGTAAGAATAGCAGAATTAGCGAAGGCGAATCCGGGGATGGCGTTCACGTCACTGGCGCACTTAATGGATGAAGAGGAATTGAGACAGTGTCATCGGGAGTTACAAGGCAACAAAGCAACAGGCATTGACCAAGTAACAAAAGTTGCCTATCAAGAAAACGTGGCGGATAACCTCTCCCACCTAGTCATGCGACTGAAGCAGAAAAGCTATCGGCCGCTTCCGGTGCGTCGCGTGTACATTGATAAGCCGGGTTCAACGAAGAAAAGACCGTTGGGCATTCCGGCTTATGAAGATAAAATTGTACAGCGAGGACTTGCGAAAATCCTTAATGCCATCTATGAACAGGATTTTCTTGACTGTTCCTTTGGCTTTCGTCCAAATAGAAGTTGTCATGATGCGCTCAAAGTGCTCAATGTCTCCATCGAAAAACGGTATACAAACTACATCGTTGATGTAGACATCAAAGGTTTCTTTGATCATGTTGATCACCAATGGATGATGCGTTTCTTAAATCATCGCATTAATGATCCAAGTCTACTCAGACTCATTGCGCGTTTTCTGAAGGCTGGATACATGGAGAAGGGGACGTGGTACGCAAGCGAACAAGGGACGCCGCAAGGTGGACTGATCTCGCCGATTCTAGCCAACATCTATCTTCACTATGTGATTGATCTATGGTTTATGAAAGTGGTGAAGAAGCAGTGTCAGGGACAGGCCTACTTGGTGCGCTACGCTGATGACTTTGTCTGTTGCTTTCAGTACAAACAGGAAGCGGAGCAATTCTATAGTGAACTCAAGCAGCGAATCGGTAAATTTAATTTGACGCTAGCAGAGGAAAAAGCGAGGATCATTCCTTTTGGACGTTTTGCTTGGGAAAATGCCAGACGAATTGAAAACAGGAAGCCAAAGACCTTTGACTTCCTGGGGTTCACCCACTACTGTGGGTGGAGTAAAAGTGGACACTTTCGAGTAAAACGAAAAAGCAGTCGAAAGAAAGTCTGCGCCAAGCTCAAAGCCCACGGGCAGTGGCTTAAAGCTCATCGAACGAAAGAGATAGACTCCATCATGGATCGGATCAAGCGCTCGCTGATCGGCTATTACAACTACTATTGTGTCACCGACAACATTCCAAGTGTGAATGCGTTTCGATTACAGGTGATTCGGCTGTTGTATAAATGGTTAAACAGAAGAAGCCAAAAACGATCTTATACATGGGAAAAGTTCAATCAATTTCTAAAACGATGCCCATTGCCTCAACCACGAATCAAGGTCAATATCTATCAACTTCGCCCAGAACTTAGCTATATTCTGTGAACCATGAACAAGAAGAGCCGTGTGCGTAAATAGCGCACGCACGGTTCTGTGAGGGGGACAGAGGATGTGAATCACTGCCCTACTCGACA
>NZ_JANFOJ010000041.1 GCF_024385605.1 Sporolactobacillus sp. STSJ-5
ATCGAGTAGGAGGAGATAATTTCTCCGACCTCTCACACCACCGTACGTACGGGTCCGTATACGGCGGTTCAATAGCTTAAGTGTGCATGCTCGAACAGATGGACTAGATTTTTGAGTCCCACCTGTTCGAGTATTTTATTTGTGATTGACCGATGTAAGATATGGCTACAGGCGATATGCCAGTAACCTTTTCGTGTATTTGCCCATTCCCACGCTTTTTGTCTTGGAATCTTTAGTTTCATGAGACTTTTATAGCGCGTCTTGACCTTCTTCCAGCGTTTCCAAATGATCTGGCGAATTCTTCGCCGGAGCCACTGATTAATATGCCGAATATAACTCTTCATATAGCTTATGCCATAGTAGTTGATCCATCCTGTGGTTACTTCATTAATTTCTTTAATGATCCCACGGATGTTACCGCTTCGGCTTCTTTTCGTCAGGTGTTTGAGCTTTCGCTCAAAGCGCTTTTTCGACTTGATGTGGGGGCGGAACCCCGATCCCTGTTTGGTCGTGTGCAGGCAGAATCCAAGAAATTTGAGTTTCGTTGGGCTGCCGACCTGAGTTTTCTCCCGATTGACGGTTAGTTTCAGTTTATCTTCCAGAAAGGTGGTGATACTCTTCATGACTCGTTCGCCCGCTCTTCTGCTTTTGACATAGATCGTACAGTCGTCGGCATAGCGAACAAACTTATGTCCTCTTCGTTCCAGTTCCTTGTCCAGTTGATCAAGATAAATGTTGCCTAGAATGGGAGAAAGATTGCCGCCTTGGGGAACACCGGCTTCGGTCGGTACAACCCTTCCATTCGTATGCACACCACTACGCAGGAACCTGCGAATGAGTTGAAGGACGATTTTGTCCTTAATCCGTTTTTCCACGCAATACATCAACTGGTCATGATTCACTGTGTCAAAGTAGGCTTTTAAATCAAGATCCACCGCATATCTATATCCTGCTTCGTAGTAAGCCTTGGCGCGTTTCATTGCGTTATGGGCACTGCGGTGCGGGCGGAAGCCAAAGCTGTTGTCTGAGAACGTCGGGTCAACGATCCGTTCCATCACTTGAAGGATCGCTTGTTGTACCAGTCGGTCACGTACAGTCGGAACTCCGAGCTTTCGTTTCGATCCATCCGGTTTGGGAATTTCTACACGTCTTACGGGTTGTGGCTTATAGGAGCCATTCCTCATCTGTTTGATCAATTCTTCCTTGTTCCGTATGAGGTAAGAAAAGAGCTCCTTCACTGTCGTCCCATCGATGCCTGCCGCTCCTTTATTCGCCTTAACACGCTTGTAGGCTTGATTAAGATTGGAACGGCTCGTTATTTTCACGATGAGTTTTTGATTTTTCACACCATCTCTTCGTTCAGGTTCGCCGTGAGTCGTGCTACACACTTCTGTCGTACCTTCGGACTCCATCCTATTCTTCGATAGATAGTCATCATTTGATGTTTTCTGTGATTGCCGCATCGCTCACACCTCCTCTGTTTCCGAGATTACTATTGTTCAGCCCTTTGTCCTGGTGGACTACTATGGCTTCTGCTGACTTCTTACAATTCATCTCACCATCACTGGCATGATTGTTCCTGTGGGAAATGCCTTCCCTCTTGTCGGGAACCCTTGTAAGACCTCCCCGGGTAAGAACGACCGCTTTCCTTCCATGTGGCTGCTGCATATACTGTTTGAGATTCGGGCAGTATTGGACTTCACCTTGTTACGCAGGCTTATCCGTCTCTATTCAGCCTTAGTATGCAGTTCTTGTTCATCAGCCCAGAAGTTTGCCTCCGGCTTCCTTCAGATTCCACCTCACAGTGGACACCCTTGCCTTTGGCTAACAGTTCCTACTGCCAAGCCTGTAGCGGACTTTCACCGCCTAGCTGTCGTCCATGCCGGGCGCAC
>NZ_JANFOJ010000042.1 GCF_024385605.1 Sporolactobacillus sp. STSJ-5
AAGAAAGTATAGAGCGACCGAGCAAGGTCGTGCCTTATAGCGGGTGGGAAGCCCGTCGGAAAAGAGCTAGCCACTCATCCGTAGCGAGTCTTGGAGAACGAAAGGCAACTTTGGTTTTTAAGCGTAGACAGCGAGCCAGTGGGCCGTAAGCCAAGTGGTTGAAGGGATTGAGCCTCGAAAACTTATGAAATGGGAATGCCGATGGCGTTATACTTCCAGAAGGCAACACGCCAGACATCGTTAAGGCAAGAGGTCTGGGGGTTCCCCGGGGTCAGAGACCATGGCACGCTGAGCATCAATAAGGTACGGCAACTCGGGAGATCCCAGCGGGTCTTTCGAAAGAAAGTATAGCGAACCAAGCAATCAAATGTAAGGACGTTAAATGTCTGCTGGGAAGTCGGAGGAAGCACATAGTACCCATGATATCGGGTAATGCCGGTTGAGGGAAGGTGTTTTCCCTTGTTTATGAATCTTATCTGGGACACATCGGCACACACAGAGGTGACAGTAGAGATGACTACAAAACAGGTAAGAATAGCAGAGCTAGCGAAGGAAAATCCGAAGATGGCCTTCACCTCTCTGGCTCATTTATTGAGCGTAGAGGAATTGAGGGTCTGTCACCGGGAACTGCAGGGAAACAAAGCAGCGGGCATCGATCAGATGACGAAGGCAAGCTATCAAGAACATCTTGATGAACACCTTGCCGATCTGGATAAGCGCCTGAAGCAGAAAAGCTATCGGCCGCTCCCTGTCCGGCGGACATATATTGATAAACCGGGAACAAAGAAGAAACGCCCACTGGGCATCCCTGCCTATGAGGATAAAATTGTTCAGCGGGGTCTGGCGAAGATCCTTAATGCCATCTATGAGCAAGACTTTCTTAACTGTTCCTTCGGTTTCCGCCCAAATAGGAACTGCCATGATGCACTTAAAGTCCTGAATGTCTTCATTGAAAAGAAGTACACGAACTACATTGTTGATGTGGACATCAGGGGCTTTTTCGATCATGTCGACCATCAATGGATGATGCGTTTTCTCAAGCTACGGATCAAGGATCCAAGCTTTCTGAGGCTCATTGCCCGTTTTCTAAAAGCGGGTTACATGGAGAAGGAAACTTGGCACGCAAGCGAACAAGGGACGCCGCAAGGCGGACTGATCTCGCCGATCCTAGCTAACGTCTATCTGCACTATGTGATTGACCTATGGTTTACGAAAGCGGTGAAGAAACAGTGCCAGGGACAGGCTTATCTGGTGCGCTATGCCGATGACTTTGTCTGTTGTTTTCAGTATAAACAGGAAGCCCAACGATTCTATTGCGATCTGAAGCGGCGCCTAGAAAAATTTAACTTGGCGCTTGCGGAGGAGAAAGCGAGGATCATCCCTTTCGGACGATTCGCTCAGGAAAATGCCAAGAGAAATGGAAACAGGAAGCCAAAGACTTTTGACTTCCTGGGATTCACCCATTATTGTGGGCAAAGTAAAAGCGGACATTTTCGAGTCAAGAGGAAAAGCAGCCGAAAGAAAGTGGGTGCCAAACTCAAAGCCTATTCGCAGTGGCTGAAAGGCCATCGGACCCAAGAGATTGACTTCATCATGGATCGGCTCAAGAGGTCATTGACCGGCTATTACAACTACTATTGTATCACCGATAACAGTCTAAGCGTGAGCGCTTTTCGATTGCAGGTGATTCGGTTGTTGTATAAATGGTTAAACAGAAGGAGCCAGAAACGATCGTTCACATGGGAAAAATTTAATCAATTTCTCAAACGCTTCCCTCTGCCGCAACCGCGAATCAAGGTCAATATTTATCAACTTCGGTCGGAGCTGAGCTACATTCTGTGAACCATGAACAAGAAGAGCCGTGTGCGTAAATAGCGCACGCACGGTTCCG
>NZ_JANFOJ010000043.1 GCF_024385605.1 Sporolactobacillus sp. STSJ-5
TATCCTGCATTCCCGGTATTTTATAACAATAAAGCGTCCGAATCCCTTGATATTATTGAGATTTGGACGCTTTTTCACTTGACATTATCTCCAAACATTGGTATAATTATACCAATGTTTGGAGGCGTTCTCATGTCACTTGTCTATCTAAAGAATAAAAAGAATGGTGTTACTTATGTTTATGAATCAGTAGGATACTGGGATAAAGAAAAAAAACAAGCACGAAATAACCGGAAGTGCATTGGAAAACTGGATCCCGTAACAGGGGACTTCGTCCCTTCCAAAAAATATTCCGAAACGATGAAAGAATTGATCGCCAAAAAACCAGGCCCAGTTCCGACAGAGCGAGCGGAACGCCGATTTTACGGAACAACCTATTTGTTTGATACCATTGGCACAAAATTGGGAATTACTGAGGACCTCAAACGTTGTTTTCCTGATACCTACAAGCAAATCCTGTCGGTAGCCTATTATTTAGTCATGGAGGATCGAAACTCAATAAGCCGCTTTCCCAAATGGGCACGGACACATGTTCATCCGTTCGGTAAAAATATCCCGTCACAACGGAGTAGCGATCTTTTTGGTTCAATTACTGAGGATGCCAAACAGCAGTTTTTTCACCGACAAGCTGAGCGCCGCATTCAAGAGGAGTATTTAGCGTATGATACCACCTCTATTTCTTCATACTCCAAGTCTTTGAAACAAGTGAAATACGGAAAAAACAAAGACCATGATCCATTACCACAGATTAATATGGCTCTTTTGTTTGGTGAGACCTCCGGTCTTCCTGTGTCATACCGTAAACTTCCAGGGAACATCGCAGATGTGAAAACGATCCAGCACCTTTTGAAGGAGTTTGAACTGTTCGGGAAAAAGAAAACTAAGATTGTGATGGATCGTGGATTCTACAGTGAGCAGAATATTAATGCATTCTACGAAAAACATCTCAAGTTTCTTATAGGTGTGCGTACTTCACTGAAATTTGTTCAAAAGAAATTAGCAGAAGTTCGGGCTACTATGGTTTCGAGGCCTCATTATCAGTCGACTATCGGTCTTTACTATCAATCCTTCATGACCGATTGGAATTATGAAAGCCTTCAAAAACGCTCTGGTGAAGTAATTAAAACCAAAAAACGGGTTTATCTGCATCTTTACTACAATGACCAAAAAGCCACCGATGATAAAATGGCTTTTAATAAACTCCTTGATGTGCTTGAAGAAGAATTAATTTCAGGTCGTCGAAATCCAGATCACGAAAAATTGTATGCCCGATACTACATGATTAAAGAAACACCTGTCCGAGGTATTACGTTAACACCCAAAAAGGAAGCTATTGAAAAAGCGGAACAGGATTATGGGTATTTCGCTTTACTCTCCAATGGGATCAAAGATCCCATTGAAGCCATTAACATTTACCGAACCAAAGATATGATTGAGAAAGCCTTTGGGAATCTAAAAGAACGGTTAAATCTAAGACGAACCTCAGTTTCTTCCGAGGAAAACTTAGATGGCAAATTATTCGTTCAGTTTATTGCTCTGTTCTATCTTTCGTACATAAAAAAAGCCATGAGCGATCATGACCTCTTCAAACGATACACACTTCAAGAAGTTCTTGATGACTTAGATGTCATTGAACAATTCCGGCAACCTGGTCATGATGCATCAATTGGTGAAATGACCAAGAAACAAATGGATCTGTACAAAGAGCTTGGCGTGATGATCCCATCATAGGTATAAATTCACGGGAATGTAGGTTA
>NZ_JANFOJ010000044.1 GCF_024385605.1 Sporolactobacillus sp. STSJ-5
GGTAGGAGTAAAATATTTGTAGGCAGAAAAATAGCCTTGATTTCCAGTTTATGGCAATCGCCGTTAACTGGAAATCAAGGACACCAAGCGGTAGCGCGGTAGGGAGTAGAAGCGATTTCTATGGAAAAGAGGGTGACTCCTTGGTAGAATCAAAGTTGACAACAACGATTCGGAAGGAGCACCCTCATGAAACAGAATACCACAGCGTACATGAATTTAAAACAACTGGAACAACTTATCTGGCGACAGGTACAGGAAACCTTTGCTCAAGTGATGAAAAAACTCTTGGAGGAAATGGATCAACAGATTGCCGACGAACGGGATAAAAAACAGTACCGGTTTGTGAGTAGACGTCGGCTTCAAATCACCAGCCTTTTCGGTGAACTCACGGTCGAACGCGCGTACTATCGCGACCGAACCAAGAATGAATATGTCTATCTCTTGGATCGATATTTGGACTTTGAAAATCCCGGCCATCTCAGCCCGATGGTTGAAGAAGCAGCGATTGAATTGGCGATTCAGGGCCCATCCTATCGCAAGGCAGCCCGGGCTCTGGAGACGTTTCTTGGCTACTCGGTCATCAGTCATGAAGCGATTAGGCGACATCTACTTGAGACGAAACCGATCCCGAAACCACAGGAAACGATCCATCATCAAGTTCTTTTTATTGAGGTCGACGGTTTGTTTGTCAAGCATCAGGGAAAAGGCGTGCGAGGCAAGGAGGAACGCGTGGCCAAGATCCATCAAGGATGGGAAAAAAACGGGAAGCGGATCCAACTGAAAGAGAAGCGTCATTTTATCCACCGAGGGAAGCAGCCATTTTGGGAAGCGCTCGAGGATTTCTTGACAGAGACCTATGATTACGACCCCACCGTGCACAAGCTAGTCATTAACGGAGACGGAGCCAGTTGGATAACGGCTTGTCGCGACTATTTCCGAGATCGCGCCTTCTTTTGTATCGACCGCTTCCACGTGATTCGGGACATTCGCCGTCTGTTTTTCGGACATCCTCGGTACAAAAACATTCGAAAAGCCTTGCGCGCCTGGGATGGCACAGCGGTGGTGACTGAACTCAATAGTGCGGTTGGCACTCTTGAAAGCGAAACACAGGAAGAACGGCTGGAGGCACTCATCCAGCAACTTGAGAACTATCCGGAAGCATTAGGCGATTATCGAAAATGGCTGGAAACATTCGCGATTAACACGGACGGGATGCGGACGATGGGCAGTGCGGAAGCGACGATGAGCCAATTGGCCAAACGCATGAAAAATGGGCGCAGTTGGGTCGAGAAAGGGAAACAGGCGATGATGAACGGCCTGGCTGCCCAGATGGATCACATGGGTCTCCAAACGCTGTTTGGTCGAATGGACCGTTGGAATGAAGTCAAGCAGGACGAGACAAAACCGCCGAAACACTACGTGGAGAAAGTCACGCATACCGTGGGTGAATGGGCACGAGGCAACCTACAGTATCTGCAAGGTAAGTCGGGCATTCCGATGCACCGGGCACTGAAGGCGATGAAAGGTTTTTAAAAGACAACAAAGATTCAACAAGGACAACCCCTAAAACAGTGAATACGCTTACTTACCTAGTCATAAAAATTTCTGCCTACAATTGCTTGACTCAACC
>NZ_JANFOJ010000045.1 GCF_024385605.1 Sporolactobacillus sp. STSJ-5
GTACAAAACTCCCATGCCCCGCTTTGAGGGGTGCGGGACACCACCGGTCATGAAAATGTAGGGCTACGTTTTCTTCTATGTAAGAATGGATAAAAGGAGAATGGGGACAGGCAAAGGTCGGTATTTTTTTGGAGGGCTATTAAACCCCGTGTACAAAACCGATCCCATGCACCTTGGAGCACCACCCAATGTCGCTTTTTTCAAAGCACGTGTATAAAAATTCATATCACTCAGGTGCACCACCTGTCCCTCCATCATTTTATCATGATTAGAGGGGATGATGAATCATGGATGCACTTTTAAACTGTTGTGCGGGTTTGGATGTTCATCAAAAAGAAATCGTTGCCTGTGTGTTAAAGGGCGAAAAAAAGGTTCAGAAACAGATCCGGAACTTTGGCACGACCACCAAGGAACTCCTTGCCCTTAGCGATTGGCTGCAGGAAGCTCAGTGCACGCATGTCGCCATGGAAAGTACGGGTGTCTATTGGAAGCCGGTTTGGAATATCCTCGAGAGTTCGTTCATCTTAATCCTTGCCAATGCGAAAAGGATTAAGAATGTTCCGGGGCGGAAGACCGACATGAATGATGCCCAATGGATTGCTAAACTTTTACGCAACGGATTAATTGAGTCAAGTTTTGTTCCCCCAGAAGCGATCCGCAACTTGCGTGACCTGACTCGGTATCGGAGAAAGCTGCTGCAGATGACAACGGAGCAGAAGAATCGCATTCATAACGTCTTGCAGGACGCCAATATTAAGTTGACCAGTTATATGAGCGATGTCTTTGGTGTTTCCGGACGCGCATTGCTTGAGGCAATCATGAATGGGGAATCGCTAACTCGGGAACAGGTTCATTCCCGAGTAAAAACAAAACTAAGGGCGAAAGTGCCTCAGCTTTTGGATGCGCTAAACGGGAAAATTCGACGGCATCATCGAAAGATGATTCGACGGCAATATGATTTGCTTCTTGACTTAGAAAAACATAGTGCGGAACTGGAACAAGAAATTGATCAGTTGATGACGGACTATCAAGAGGAAGTGGGGCTACTCACATCGATTCCGGGAATCAATCAGGATGCAGCGGCGGTCATCCTAGCGGAAATCGGAACAGACATGACCCAGTTCCCAACGGATGCGCATTTATCCTCCTGGGGTGGACTGAGCCCAGGAAACAATGAGAGTGCCGGAAAGAAACGATCGTCTAAAACGACGAAAGGAAACAAAGGCTTAAAGTCAATGCTTTGTCAGGTCGCCTGGGGAGCTGTCCGGAGTAAGAAGACACGCTTGTCGGCTTACTATTACCGATTGGTCAAACGACGTGGACCGAAAAAAGCAATCATGGCCTTAGCACATCTCATTCTGAAGATTATCTATCATATCTTAAAAGAGAAGCAACCCTATAAAGAGTTCGGTCCTGATTACCTGCCAAAGAAAAAGCAAAGTGCCAAGTTCTATCAGCGACAGCTGGAAAAACTGCTCGGTTACGAAATAGAAATTCACGAAAAAACAGCATGAACTGAAAAAAATTCAGTTCATGCATCAGGGACAGTATTTTTTTGCACTTTTTTTGAGCGTCATCACATTTACGTATAAAAG
>NZ_JANFOJ010000046.1 GCF_024385605.1 Sporolactobacillus sp. STSJ-5
TAACTAAAACTTGAAAGTTAAAAAAGCGCACCCATCCCTTGCCTGCTCTATGATTACTATGAATAATTTAGGTCAGGCCGCCGCTTTTGTCAGCTGTTTCTGGTAGCTGGTAGGTAGCTTCTCTAGAAAATTTTCGATGATGTGATGGACTGCTTGCTCAGAAAGAACATACTCGTCTTTGAAAACTTCTTGAAATAAGTCGATCAACTGCTGAAGCGTTTCGACGAAGGTCACATCCGAAAGCTCATCGACCATCAAATAAAACAACTCACCCAAAGTGCGATCGTCCACCTGTTCACGGTGCTGAACCGCAAGAAGGGAATAACTGATAGCGACCAGGGCGGTGTGCGCAAAAATCCCGTCATAAGACAAACCCTGGTATTTAGCGAGTCGAAGATAGTGCTTGCACATCTTGAAGTACACTTCAATGGACCAGCGTTTTCCATAAAGCTGGATGATTTCATCTTCAGAAAGTTGGATATCGGTTGACGCTAAGACCAGATACTCTTTGCGTTTACGACGGTTGCGGACGTATACGAGTTTCAGGGGTAAGACCTCTCCCTCAACAACCGCTTCTACAACGGTAGAAAGTAGGTAGCGTGAGCGTCCACGACGTTTTTTCTGAGCGTTGAAGATCGCTTTCACGTCCATCATTTGACCATTGAACCGGTAATAAACCTTTTTCGACCGTTTCACCATAGCGACGGTATGAAGGCCAAGTTGACGCAGCTGCTGAAACATTTTAGGACTAGAGAACCAAGAATCAAACAAAACATAGGATGCTCGGACGCCATGCCTCAGGGCAGAAGAAAGCAGTTCTCGAACCACATCAGGCGCTTTACGCTGGGCCTGAAGCTTCCGCTTTCCAGAATGGGTGCGAGCATCAGCTTTTGTACCGCATACCTGATTCTGACCCGAAAGCAAGGAAAAGGTGACCGGCAAAAAAGTGTTGCCGTCACTCCAGCCTAGTTGAAGAAACCGAAAGCCGCGCACATGCCGATGGTTGGCGTGGTCGAATTGAAACGCCGCCAGCTCCACGCGTTTCGCATGGGCGCGTTCATACATGGAATCATCCACAATGAACACAGGCTTCCGTGCCGAATCCGTCAAGGGTTTAATGAACTGAATGATCCGGCAACAGAGCAGAATCAGAAACTTTTGCCAGTTAATCTTGCCGTTGTTGAGCAGGTTGCGAAAGGTCTTATCCGAGAAGTTCAGCTGATTTTGATGCTTCAAATAATCGCGATACGCTGACTTGTTTGAAAAGACCGTGCTAATGAGATAACAGAACAGTACCCGGAAGGGGACCCCCTTTGCCTTTGTGGCGTTTGAGGCTCTCGCAAGTTGACTCAAACGAAATCGTGTAAAAAATTCCTGGACTGAAGAAGAAATTCCAAGAGATGGATGGTCATTTCGTGATATACTTTTCATGGCATGAACACTCCTCGGTTAATTGGGATTCGACACTTCAATTATACCGAGTTATCGGTGTTCTTGCTTTTATTTTTGTGCTAATCCTTTACAGGATAAGCTGTGAAGCCCATTTTTGATGTTTCAAGTTTTAGTA
>NZ_JANFOJ010000047.1 GCF_024385605.1 Sporolactobacillus sp. STSJ-5
CTATGTATTGGCAATTTTCACAAATGGCTGTGACCCAAACATGAAAATCATTTTGGTCAAATGCTGATAGCGGTTTGCTCATCTCTTGGGATTCAGCAATTTTTCTTGCCTCTACTTCGGAACATCGGCTTAATTCCACGAGGACTTGTCCAATCGGTCTATTCTCTCTCATTATTGTTTCAGCACTATAACGACCGACTACACTATTGACAGGCAGCTTGGTATAGTACTCAAAAATTGGATTTAAAAAAATCTGCAGGAATTCGTTAATTTCTGCAGGTGTATAGGTAACTCTGTTTATTCCTTTTCCTAATCCTTCTAAAGCATGCTTCATGAATTCAAAGAGACAGACCCTTGAAAAAACTGGAATAAAAAAATTTGGATAACGTGCAGCCTTAAGAATTCTACGGTTAATTCCATCGACTCGAATTGCGCCACACAGTACTGTCGTGTCTATAAAAACTTTTGGAGGAACTTTTGCATCATAAATTAAATTCATCTATATCTCCACCTCGGCGATTTTTTTCGTCGATCTCATGCAGAACTGTCTCTGCCTGCTCATCCTGTTTGCTTGTCGTAATAAACGCATCGCGAGGAATTCGCCAATGTCCACCTTCCGTTTGATATGCCGCTGAAAATTTTCCCTTTTCACAGAGTCGGCGAATCGTTTGATCGCTCAATCCCAGTTTTTTTCCGACCTCTTTAGGCGTATAAAATGGTTTTGTTTCTCCTTTTAATGACGAGATCATAATTGCTTGCATAGGTGCTGTTCGATTGATTCTGCGTTTTATTCTTCTTTGTTTCAATAATGAAACAGTGACTGCTTTTCTGAACTGTGGCTGGTTATTCGCTGTCAATTGGATCAATCCGTCTATATATTCAGCTAATAAATCATCGTTAATTTTCTGTTGCTCAGCAGCATTGTTTAACTTTTTTTCAAGCTGTTTCAACTGGTTTAATTCATTTTGTTCTGGTAATCTCAGTGATCGGCCGGATAATTTAGGAAGAACAATACCAACTTGACGAAAAGATCGTTCAATAGTGGCTTTGAGCACAACTTTTGCCTGTTCTCGATTAATTTTTGACAACGTCTGAACGCTGTCCCACATTTCAATTTGTTCGTAGTCT
Source organism: Sporolactobacillus sp. STSJ-5 (assembly GCF_024385605.1). Taxonomy (GTDB): domain Bacteria; phylum Bacillota; class Bacilli; order Bacillales; family Sporolactobacillaceae; genus Sporolactobacillus. The sequence continues at coordinate 1,129 of NZ_JANFOJ010000047.1, forward strand.
ATTGTTCTCATCATCTCTTCAGCCTCCTTGACTTAATTATAACCAATTGACATTCGAAAAATCAACAATCTCAACATTTTCAACATGAGTATATAAGAAAAACCGGGCAAAAAGCGCCCGGTCTTTAATCTCCAGCCATGTGTGATTGGTTTGTGTCTTTACAGTGTTGAATCCTCGCTTCGGTTGCTCGCATCAACAGAGCACGACCGCAGGCGTCTCGCACCTCCGCTTTGATTCTCGGTCAAGACACTGGTTTATTCGTTTAAATATGGGGTAAAATCTTATACTTTCTTTACTTGTTAGAAAACTTGGCTTCGCCAAGCCTCTGACGAAGGCGAAGACTTAGTTGCACTTACACTAAATTCCTCTAAATCTTTATACTTTCTTATTTGT
>NZ_JANFOJ010000048.1 GCF_024385605.1 Sporolactobacillus sp. STSJ-5
AGTTGAGGCCGTATAATTGTGTAAAAAGGGGGATCTAAATGAGAGAAAAATGACGAGTGGGTGTTCTGTTTTCCCGGAGGGGGGCCGGCCCCCCTCCGGGAAAACAGCGAGATCCTTCTTCCTCGCTTCTCTCTCTCATTTTTTTCATAGAAAATGAGCCGGAGCCCATCATCTCAGTTAGAATAGAGTTGTCGAAAACCAAATTCTAAAGGAGAGACTCAGGGATGGCTCAAGTACAGATTACTCTAAATGAACAACTTCTGCATCAATTATTTCTTGGTGATGCGAAAAAATCAGGAATGAACGCCCTTTTGGAGGCGATCTTAAATCAAGTGTTAAAAGCTCAGGCCAGTGAACAGCTTAAAGCAGAAAAATATGAACGCAGCGATGCCCGAACCGATTACCGAAATGGTTCTTATCCGCGTCAATTGAAGACACGTGTAGGAACGCTCACACTGGATGTACCCAGACTGCGTAATGGTCATTTCTCAACGGATCTTTTCAATCGCTATCAGCGCAGTGAACAGGCACTGGTCCTCTCCTTGATGGAAATGGTCATCAACGGTGTTTCAACACGCAAGGTGAGTCAGATTACGGAAGAACTTTGCGGCACGGAGTTTTCGAAAACGACCGTTTCAGATCTTTGCGGACATCTGGATCCGATGGTCTCGGGCTGGAACAATCGTCCACTGAAGGGAAACTACCCTTTTCTCATTGTTGACGCGGTTTATACCAAAGTGCGTGAAGATGGGCGCGTTCGCTCCCGAGGTGTCCTGATCAGCTATGGAATCAATGATCTGGGCTATCGAACCATTCTTGGTTTGAAAATCGATGACAGCGAAAGCACGGACGCTTGGAAAAACTATTTTGACTGGCTGAAAGCTCGTGGCTTGAAAGGCGTTGATGTCGTGGTGAGTGATGATCATGGCGGTCTCGTCAAGGCGGTCCAAAAAGCCTTTCAGGGAGCCACTTGGCAACGGTGTCAGGCTCATTTTCTACGCAACGTGCACGATCGGCTCCCGAAGTCCCTCAAGCGCGAGGGCACCGAGCAGGTGAAAGCGATCCTTCAGGCACCCAATGTCCAAACGTCTCAGACCTTACTCCAATCGTTTCTAGAGACGTATCAAGAAAAGGTCCCTCGAGTAACCGAGCTTGTCGAAGCTGCTTTTGATGATGTGACCGCCGTGCTCACCCTACCAGAACCTTATCGTCGCCGTCTACGCACAACAAACGGTATGGAGCGCCTCAACGAAGAATTCCGTCGTCGCGAACGGGTGATTCGCATCTTTCCCAATCGTGAATCAATCCTCCGAATCATGGGTTCGCTGCTCATGGAGCAGAATGAGAAGTGGTCGAGTCGCTGCTATCTGAAAATGAATGAGTATTTTAGTTGGAAAGCCAAGCAACATCAATCGGAAAAATCGAGTAAAGTGACGACGATTTATCCCAGTTAATGATCTGTTCTAACCGAGATGAATTTACACAAGAAAAAAGACTTGACC
>NZ_JANFOJ010000049.1 GCF_024385605.1 Sporolactobacillus sp. STSJ-5
GCTATTGATCGTTTCCTTAGAAAGGAGGTGATCCAGCCGCACCTTCCGATACGGCTACCTTGTTACGACTTCACCCCAATCATTTGTCCCACCTTCGGCGGCTGAGTCCATAAAGGTTCTCGCACCGACTTCGGGTGTTACAAACTCTCGTGGTGTGACGGGCGGTGTGTACAAGGCCCGGGAACGGATTCACCGCGGCATGCTGATCCGCGATTACTAGCAATTCCGGCTTCATGCAGGCGAGTTGCAGCCTGCAATCCGAACTGGGGGTGGCTTTATGGGATTAGCTCGACCTCGCGGTTTCGCTGCCCTTTGTACCACCCATTGTAGCACGTGTGTAGCCCAGATCATAAGGGGCATGATGATTTGACGTCATCCCCACCTTCCTCCGGTTTGTCACCGGCAGTCACCTTAGAGTGCCCAACTGAATGCTGGCAACTAAGATCAAGGGTTGCGCTCGTTGCGGGACTTAACCCAACATCTCACGACACGAGCTGACGACAACCATGCACCACCTGTCACTCTGTCCCCCGAAGGGGAACGGCCTATCTCTAGACTTGTCAGAGGATGTCAAGACCTGGTAAGGTTCTTCGCGTTGCTTCGAATTAAACCACATGCTCCACTGCTTGTGCGGGCCCCCGTCAATTCCTTTGAGTTTCAACCTTGCGGTCGTACTCCCCAGGCGGAATGCTTAATGTGTTAACTTCAGCACTAAGGGTTGGACCCCCTAACACCTAGCATTCATCGTTTACGGCGTGGACTACCAGGGTATCTAATCCTGTTTGCTCCCCACGCTTTCGCGCCTCAGCGTCAGTTACAGACCAGAGAGCCGCCTTCGCCACTGGTATTCCTCCACATATCTACGCATTTCACCGCTACACGTGGAATTCTACTCTCCTCTTCTGTACTCAAGCTTCCCAGTTTCCAATGACCGTTTGCGGTTGAGCCGCAAGATTTCACATCAGACTTAAGAAGCCGCCTGCGCGCGCTTTACGCCCAATAATTCCGGACAACGCTTGCCACCTACGTATTACCGCGGCTGCTGGCACGTAGTTAGCCGTGGCTTTCTGGCCGGATACCGTCACTGCAAGAGCATTTCCTCTCCCGCACGTTCTTCTCCGGCAACAGAGCTTTACGATCCGAAAACCTTCTTCGCTCACGCGGCGTTGCTCCATCAGACTTTCGTCCATTGTGGAAGATTCCCTACTGCTGCCTCCCGTAGGAGTTTGGGCCGTGTCTCAGTCCCAATGTGGCCGATCACCCTCTCAGGTCGGCTATGCATCGCTGTCTTGGTGGGCCGTTACCCCGCCAACTAACTAATGCACCGCGGGCCCATCTGTCAGTGATGGCCGAAACCATCTTTCAGCCCTGCACCATGCGGTGCAGGGGAT
>NZ_JANFOJ010000005.1 GCF_024385605.1 Sporolactobacillus sp. STSJ-5
TGGATCGAGTCACCTTTTAGGTGGACATTAACTTTTTTGGCTTTGGTAGAAAAAATACAAATTCTGAATAATTCGTCAATATTTATGCAACGCTAGTGATCCGGCCCATAAAATTCCGTTACATTTAATTAATTTCCCGCTATCTTTTCGCTCAGCAACTGCGCATGAAATAATGGGATAAGCGATTTGATGATCTTCGTCCAGTCCATCGAAGAGGATGTTAATTGCCACTCCTTTTTTAACATTGTCCTTTGTGTAGACGCGTTGCATGAAATAGGGGAACCAAAAATTTGGATACTCATAACTTTTGGAAGTATCCCATGTAATTCCATGATCACCAACTGCTGTCCAGCCTTTTTTGGCGAATTCGCCTTCGATCACTGCAATCAGACGGCCAGTTTCTGTGTACACCATCACCATCTCGTCGTAGACTTTTTTCATTTCTTCTCCAATGCTCATTGTTCGTCCCTCCAAAAGTAGTGTTTCGGTTGAAGTAGCTTGGCTGGCAGATGAAAGCCTTGAAAGGATGTAAGTCCCTTTCGAAGCAACAAATCTCTTAGATCTTCAAGAATGAAGCGCTGTTCATCCGGAAGTATTTGTGTCGCGAGCGCCTCGTTTGCGACATCAAAAGCCGCCTGCCAGTTGATCCAGTAAAGATGATCCCCCTTATAGTTTTGCTTCGTTAATTTGTTGATTGAATCATCGGTAATTTTTCTTGGTAGGACATCGTGCGCGGTGACAAACAGGAGAAAACGATGGTCAGCCTCTTGCAGCATCTGCTTTTGCTGCTTGTTGAGGTCTATCTCATTTTTCATCAGATCGACATATTGCTCGGCTAATTGGTCGCCTTGTAACGCTTGAAGTTCCTTTGCAGCCTGCTCTCGGTTTGCATCATGACGGCCGCTGTAATCTTTTGCTTCTATTATTATGGCGATCGGCGGCTTCGTCTTGCGTGTGATTAAGAGAACCAAATCCGGTTCGCGTTTGTAATAGGTAGTCTTTGGCCAGAAAACGTAGTCAACTGTTAGGCTATCCTTGAAAAAATTGTGGATTGGTTTTGCAGTCTGAGCATGGATTGCCTTTTTGAGAAATGGAATGAGTCCTAGATTTACGGGTAAGTAACGAAATGTGGAAAAAACATCAGAGGTCAGCAGGTCTTCCCGTCCTTCAAGCGTTGGGATCTTGCCATGGAGTTCAGCCACTGTCATCGAATCACAACTTTCGCAGTAGATTTTTATGCCTATTATTCGTCAGTATATGACTTATTTCCTTCTTTTTGGCAAAAATTTAATCATTGATTTTCGGAAGTCAGATTTTCGCTGTATGGTAAACTTAATCTTATCAAAGATGCGAATGGGTGGTGTCCTTTTTTACGATGAAAATCTTTATTTATATTATCGTACTCTCAGCCTTAATGACGTTTCTTCCACAGGTATGGCATGCCCCCGTTCATTCTTCACTTGTTTGATCATTTATCTCCTCATGATCAAACAAGTGAAGAATAAAAGAAAAGCCGTCTGGCTGCCATTGCTGCTGACGGTGATTGTCGTTCTTACTACTTATCCCGGATTGACTCGGTATTGGGGTAAGTAGCGTTGCATTTTAGAATGCAATGAACTTCTTTATTGATCTTTGAAGACCTCTGATCACCTACTGCTAATCAGAACCATTGTGTCCTCCGTTCGTTTTAATTAAAAAATTGTTTGTCCCATTCTTGACGCCTTTTTTCATTCGTTAAATGTCGAATGATTCATCGTCTCCAGCCTGAATCATTGTTATCTCATGACAGCTCAGATATGGTTAAATCATTTCGAATCGTTTATACTATAATAAAAGGTGCATATAATAAAGCCGCCGATGGTCGAACATCGGCGGCAAGGTGACAACAAACTGCTTCAAAGGCAGCTACCGCACCGAACGTTAATTATGAAAATAATCCGCTTGGCTTGGGGAAGTCATGGGCGGATTATTTTCTGTTTTTTGACGACACGATAATCAGCACGAGCATTGCAAATTGGATCATTAGTGAACATGCTTCATATGTCGTCATTGGCCTCACCTCCCTCCATCAAAAGAGAGGCACGGCACCCGCCCATGAGCTTTTGCTGTCTTAATTAGTGTACCATGAAATCCGCAATAACAAGAACAAATATTCTCTTTTTTGAACGTTTACTCTGAATGGACTAGTAAACCTATTGCTGTCACCCCTTCCCCGCTGATTGATCACCTGATTGTGCAGACAGAAAAAGAACGTTTATTAGATGCAGAAAGTTTATGGAGAAAAGAAAACATGCCCGATAAACTAGAGACAAAGATCATGAGTGATCGACACTAGTTGAATCAAATTCAGAGGATGAGGTAAATCAATTACTCTTCCCTTTCTTGCGAGAAAATCCGCACGTACAAAATTACGTACACTCAAAAGATGGTGGTCATCAATGATCTATCAATTAAAAATTGTTTTAAAAAACCAGAGTCCTTTAATATGGGTTCGTCTGCAATTGGATGGGGAAACAACCTTGGCGACCTTGCAAGATGATCTTGATGAAGCATTTGATCTGTCAAAAAAAGGGTTGCACCATTTTAAGCTTTTCACGAGTAGCCGGGACAATCCGGTTGCTTTTTCAGATACATCTGCGTTTCACAAAAGGGCAACATTAACCCAATGCTTTTCCAATTGTGGATATATGGGAAATGACACCTACCAAGATGATGTCCGTACAATGATGTTTAATCTTTTTATTGAACAAATCATTCAACCTGAGAAGGGGATTGATTATCCCAGATGCACCACTGTTTGCAAGTATTTAGGTGAATTCATTGCCCAAAATAAACCCTGGTTCATCGATCCGTTGGAAGGAGACTTCGTTCAGGTATACGTCCCAACTCAGACACGTGAGGAACTTGTAGCTCACATCAATGCATTCTTAAAAAAAGAGGATCTGAATCCGTTTGATGCTTTTTGAGCATTCGTCCGCTTTAACAGGAACGAACATTTTTCTTTTTTATATCACGTACGAGCCGATTGCGAAATCCATCATCTATCTTCTTGACCGCTCATCCCATAGTTCTTCAGCAATCTCTTCGCAGCTTCCACTCCTTTTTCCGAGAGATAAACAGATTTAGATTTGTTACTGCCGCTTATCAATTTCTCATCACCCAACTCATTTAAAAGATCAAAATCGTAGCCCTTCCAGCTGCGCCGATATGTTTCGCCGTATTCTTTTTCTTCCCATGAGGTCAAATACAGCAACATCAAGGTTAAGTCTTTTTCTAAGTGATTTTCGGAATCATGACTCATGATTCAACACCTCCATCGATTGTTACGTTCAAACCATCACATTGTAATATTTGATCGATCTATTTATGGTATACCTAAATTATGCGTCGAATCTATAGAAAAGTGAGTACTCGTGCCTATTTATGAGAAATCAGTAGGAAATGAGGAAAACGGAAGGTTCCGCAAGTAAGTATGACCTGCACTTGTCCAAACTCGCCTATTTTCATTATAATTGGGTTAAGGCGATGAGGACTTGGACTGTGCAGCAAAAAGGGTGCAACTTAACAAAGTCATCCTATCACTTTCTGTTTTGGAGGACACACTGATGAACATTCAATTGAAAATCTCGATAAAAGGCAGTAAGCCTCCTGTTTGGGCAAGGATCCAAGCGGACAGTATGATTACCGTTTCGGATCTGCATAATTATATCAACGAACTGTTTGGTTTTGACTATAATGAGTCGTCTATTAAATTACCAAAACATCTCGGGTATTCGCTCCGCTCTGCAACAACCGATGTGGTATTCGGAGTCTTTGATGAGGAGTATGGGCAAATGACCGAATTTGGTCCGGATGCTCTGAATGACACTCATTATTTGGTTTCTGATTTTCTCATTGAACCTGGTGACAAAGGCCACTGTTCCACTCCGGATCATAGCCGACGGCTGGAAATCCTCCTTGAACCGATTAAGGATGAGTATGAGCAGCCCGTGCCTCGCTGTGTTGGGTGTAGTCGGGCAATGGTTCCCTATTTGAACGACTTATTAATGGATGAAGATGGGACATATCTTGATGATCCTTTAAGAAATCAGGCAGAGGCTGTTGAGGATCTTACTGAATGCTTGAGCATCTATCAGCTCGATGACGATGAGAAAGACCTATCTCCATTTAATGTTGATCCTTCAGATGAAGAGAATTGGTTCGATCTCTTGCGTGCTTCGGAAAGGTTTGCGGATCTTGAGCCTTGGCAATGGCTGGATTCCGATCAGGTTATTGTACTTGACCTTCCCAACCGTCCGGAATGCGTGTACTGCTGCGTCCTTGGTCAAATGGGTAATGAATTCGGTCTTGTTGCCTATGCCGGAGATGAGGGATTGGCAATGATTCATCGCCTCTTCGCACAATCGGATGCTTCTCTTAACACAACATTAACTGCCAAAGTGTTCCATCTCTCGCTGTGCAGGCGCGGAACGTTTCCGAAAGATGATCGGGCACTGTTCAGTCTATTGGGTTTGGATCTAGAACATGCGGATCATTGGCCGATGCTGCGTGTTCAAACACCCGGCTATATGAACTGGATACCGCGCGGCGAAGAGGCACTTCTATTCGCTGAGATCATTGAGAAGCTTTCAGATCTTGCACTTGATTATCGGGATCGTGCTGCGCGGTTTCCTTTTTACCAAGATCATGAATGGTTTCTTAGAAAATATGTTTTGGATGATCATGACAATGAGAAATCGGTCGATGCTACCATTGAGCCGGCGAGCAAGCAACGTGAATGGCATCATGCCGAACCACTGACCAATGCCATTGATCTTCAGCGAATCAAGAAAACGGCTCGCCAAAATAAATCATGGGTGGAACTTGGAGGCAGCTTCGCACCGTTTCCTGTTGCACAAGAAAGTGACGAGCGGCCGATTTTCCCTTGGATTGAATTCGCTGTCGATCACACGAACGAACAAGTGCTGCTTCATGCCTCAGTGATGCCTGATCAAGTAAATGAACAGTCCGTTTATGTGCGCACAGCCCAAAAATTCCTTTTAAATATGATTCAAGAAACGGCGCAGCGTCCAAGTGGCATACTTGTAGCCGATGATCACCTCTATCATGCGTTATTCTTATTATGTAAAAAGCTCGGGATCATCTGCAGCCTTTCTCATGACTTGCCAAAATGGAACCAAGCATGGGAATCCTTAGTTGAATTTGTTGAAAACCAGCCTTGATTGTCCCTTTTTAAACAATGAAATCCATTAATCCGCTCAAGAACGACACGTGGGCGGATTTTTTGAATGCTGCGAAACGAATTAAGCTCTTTCTCACTGGATAAATATAACGTTCGTGTTTTTGCGTTGATGCTGTATAATGAAAGTTCGATGCAATCACATTTTTTCGACAACGGTATTTGGTCGTTCAGATTTTGGCGAAACGTTCTCCGGTCAGTTCGTTTTACTTAAGAATCATGTCTGAATGACGCTCTAGGTTCTTGCTCGTTTCTTTCATATAGAGAAATAAAGATAGAGAAAACAGTAAAGGTGGTTTCTTGAATTGAAGAGATTTGGTATGGCGGCCCAAATTTTTACAGGGCTTGTTCTTGGTATTCTGGTTGGTGCGCTTTTCTATGGAAATGAAACAGTGATGGCGATTCTCCAACCGTTTGGCGATATTTTTATTCATCTGATCAAGATGATCGTGATCCCGATTATCGTATCGGCGCTGATTGTTTCAATTGCCAGTGTCGGCGATGTGAAACAGCTGGGAAAGCTTGGCGGGAAAACAATCCTGTATTTTGAAATTGTAACAACGCTGGCGCTCGGAATCGGCTTGATTGCAGCCAATGTGTTTCACCCTGGCGGTGGCATCAATTTATCAAATTTGGCGAAAAGCGATATATCGACGTATGAACAGACGGCCAAGACAGCTGAACATTCAAGTATTGTCAATCATTTTGTGGATATTATTCCAAGCAACGTCTTTCAGTCGCTTGCCAATGGCGATTTATTGCCGGTGATCTTTTTCTCCGTATTGTTCGGAATCGGGCTGGCTACAATTGGTGAAAGAGGCAAGCCGGTGCTGAACTTCTTCGGCGGTGTCTTGGAAGCGATGTACTGGGTGACGAACCTGGTCATGAAATTTGCCGCATTCGGCGTATTCGGACTGATCGGGGTGAACGTCGCTCAGTTCGGAATTGCTTCGCTGATTCCACTCGGAAAACTGGTCTTTGTCATTTATGGCACGATGATCTTTTTTGTCGTAGTCATTTTAGGTCTGATTGCAAAATTTGCCGGAATAAATATCTTCTCGCTGTTCCGTATCTTAAAGGACGAACTGTTTCTGGCGTTTACAACCGCAAGCTCCGAAGCGGTTCTGCCGAAACTGATGGATAAAATGGTGAAATTCGGCTGTCCGAAACCGATCACATCGTTTGTGATTCCAACCGGTTATACATTTAACCTAGACGGGTCGGCCATCTACCAATCCATTGCCGCGCTGTTCATCGCCCAAGTATACGGCGTCCACTTCTCTCTTGCCCATCAGCTGACGATGCTCGTTGTACTGATGCTGACATCTAAGGGGATGGCAGGTGTAACCGGCGCGTCGTTTGTTGTGCTGCTGACTACACTGGGAACAATGGGGCTTCCGCTCGAAGGTGTTGCTTTCATTGCCGGCATTGATCGCATTCTGGACATGCTTCGTACGGTTGTCAATGTTGTCGGCAACGGTTTGGCTGCTGTGGTTATGTCCAAATCAGAGGGTAAATTCAATCAGGAAAAAGCTGATGCCTGTCTGAAATCGCTTCAGCAATCGTCTTGATTTTAAATACAAATTATTTATACAAAAAACTAAGTTTAGACTCCGGTTCCCGCCGGAGTTTTTCATTAAAAAAAATAGTTGACGTGCTCAATGGAAATGCGCAAGGATAGGGTAAGGTGATTACATGACTGATCAGCAAAAAATAATCGGTGGTTTCTTTTCTCTTGAACTACCCATGCGAAGCGAGTACCACAGCCAGGCACTGCGCCTGAACAGTGCGCGCTACGCGCTCGAATACGTACTGCGCGTGCGTCACTACAAAAAAATCTATCTGCCGGCCTATATCTGTGACAGTGTGCTTCAACCGATTAAGCGACTGAACATTGATTATACGTTCTACTCTATTGATGAGCACTTCGCTCCAGTTTTTAATCGTGTGCCGGAGGACAATGCCTGCTTTCTTTATGTCAATTACTACGGCATGAACAACGCGAATGTCCAAAGAGTTTGCCGCAATCTAACGAATGTAATCATTGACAATACGCAGGCGTTTTTTGATCGACCGCAGTTGGGTGTGGATACCCTATATTCGCCACGTAAATTTTTTGGCGTTCCGGATGGCGGCTACTTGTATACCGATGCCGAAGAACGGCTTGAACTGGAACGTGATCCGTCCTACTATCGGTGCGATGCGCTGTTAAAGCAAATTGATCTAGGGAGTGTCTCCGCCGAGCCGCTGTTCGAACAAAATGAGGCCTATTTAGATACATGTGGGATGCACGCAATGTCGCGAACGACTCAGCGACTGTTGATGAGTGTTGATTATGAGCAGGTGCGCACCATTCGAAATGAGAACTTCCGATTTCTTCACCAACAAATCGGCACCTACAATCTACTGCGTGCAGACTTCACCAATGTGAACGGACCGATGTGCTACCCGTTCTTCATTGATCGCGGTGAGGAGTTAAAGGATTATTTACTGCAACATCACATTTATGCCAATGATTATTGGCAGGAAGTGTTGTCGCGCGTCGCCTCTACACGTTTCGATTATAGGTTGGCTAAAAATCTGATCGCGCTGCCGATTGATCAACGCTACACTGAGACGGACATGCGCTTCATTGCACAAATTGTTCGTAGCTTCCTTGTGGATAATCAGAAAGATCGCACAGTCTGACTTAACAATGGAGAGGGCCTTTTTCATGACCATTCAACTTAGATACGTTCTTAGAATGGTTCATGTAATTTATGAATCTCAAACGAACTGGAAATGAACTAATTAATTGAAGAAAGATACCTAACTGAGAAGGATTTTGAACATCCTCGCTGCCAAAGGTGATTGAGGTTTTATTGATCGTATGAATATGGCTAGGGTTTAAGTAATGTAAACACATGACAAATCTCGTTTTTCAGTCGGTTTCTTATGCGCCGCGCTGCACGTCTTTTCGAAGTCGGCTAATATTTTTCAAGATCTTCTTCGATTGGGACTCTAGTGCATTTATGGCTTTTGCTTCTTGACTGGAAAACTGACGAACGATATCTGTGAACAGTAATTCCATTTCTTCCAGACTGTCCGCAGCTGCACCATTATAGGTTATGACATCGGCATAGCGGCTGTTGTTGAATATAGCGTTTTCAATAAAGGGCGCATACGCTGAGACAAGGTTCGGGAGATAGGCATGCATGGCGGCTATACCCTTGCGCAAGTCATGAACAGTATCTGCAAAATCATCTAGGGTTCCCGTGGCACTTCGAATTTTACGATTCAGTTGATCATCCCAATCAGTAAATAATCCGATGAGCATGGTCGGAAGAGACGAGTACCAGATCGTATGACCAGCTATCTTTAAAACTGCGGAAATACTTTCTGAAATACCTTCCAGTGCAGTCAATGCAGTATAAGCTATAGCAACGATTGGTGTTACTTCATTCTGAAGCACCATGCCCAGCTCGCTTTTGGCATAACTAATTTGGACCGCTTTCGTTTTCGTTTTGTACGGCAAATCCTTCGACGATTCAAGCAGCTGGACTTCTGAAGATTGCACCGACACTTGCTTGGCAGGCGCTGTACCGCTGCGAATGCCGGCAGCAACAGCCATATCCGTTGCTTGAAAGCTTTTTCCAACCTGACGCACCTGCTGACGATACGCTTCAATCTGATGGTGCAGCTTTTGATTATTTTTACCGACCAAGACTTCATGTTTATAAAAGGCATCGGCAACAGCATCAATGGCTCCTGTTGCTTCGTTCGCAAGCAAACGTGGGATCTCGTGTTTTGCGATTTTAGACATAATGTGCCCCAGTTGATCAAAATGACGGCGCAAATCATGAACATAGCGCAGCGCTTGTTCGATTAATCCTGACAATCCAAGATTTTTCGCAGGGATAAACTTTGCGATTTTTACTGGTGGGGAAACAATGATGCTCTCGATTGAACGGATGCAGACATCTAAAGTGAACAATCTTTGTTCCAGATGGTCGAGCACACTCTGAATCATGTATCCGCCCGTGGCAATCCCCTGATACATGGGACTGCGGGCGAACCCATCTTCAATAATCGTTTCAAATTGCTTTTCAAGCTTTGCCAAGCGACGCGCTCTTTGCGCTTTCTCAGACGCGACAATTTCGTTTGCATTATGGATATAATCATTCGCACGATTCAGACGCTCCAATACTTGACTTCCCAGCGCATCCGCAAGTGTGTCCAAACTTGCTTTGTTAATCTTAATTCGTCCGGATCCGCCTCCGTACAAAGGCTCTCCCGTCCAAATGCTCGTGACGATATGTTCGTCGGCAGCAATATCAATTTTTCCGTAACCCGGTTCGCCTTTTTTGCCGATCTCGATATATTGCGGACCATCAGCATTGTAACCCACATGATTTGAAGCAAAGGCTCTAGAAAAATAAGGAACACCAGAGTTAATTTGATAGATTCTGCCGGGAAAACGATCGCCCAAATTTATCCCTAACTCTCCACGTGTCAGACCATCATACTTTGTGAAATAGTTGGTGACATTCTGATACTCGTGATTCGTTTTCACCATGCCTTCCGGAAGAATCGCAGGATCAAGTGTGACGGATCGAACGTTCTTATGATGAACCGCTACCGCATTCGCAAGCGCTCCGCCCAAGGAATTGCCGCAAACCGAGTGGACGCCATATTTTTCATTCATCCGATCAAAATAAACACGCGCAGCCTTCACCTGTTCCGGTTCTGCGCTGCCAAGAAGCTGGATGTCAGTGATAAGATCCATTGGCTGCTTTTTATCGGTACCCACAAAGACAACTGTGAATTCACCTGTTTCGACATTCTGAATGGTCATTGCGTTTAAACCAGCAACTCCCTCATTTAATTTAATTTGATTTTTAACTTCAAATCTTTTTCCATTAACCCATACGAATACGTCATTTTTATATTTCTTATAGGTATAAGCAACGTAACCAGATAATTCGACTAAATCTCTCTCATTGGTTTTTCTGTTGATTTTATTAATTTGCCTGTCTTTAATAACAATCATAATCATAACCACCAGAAGTTAATTTTTATTCTTTTATTATTTTATTTGGAGTACTTCTCTCTAATAAATCTTTTTCAGATCCTCTTCCACTATCTTTCTCAATCAAATTATTATGGAGAAAAACACTATACGATCCAGGTGGGAAATCTTTTGCTTCTTCTATTTTTTTCACGATTTCACGAAAAGCAGTTTGATTCGGTTTTTGATCAGATGCCATCATATACAAGTCAAGATTAATCAGTAGGAGTTTAACATTTGCCGTAGCGTTGCTTAACGCATGCTTCCATTCGCTTTTTTTCCATTGAGGATGCTTTAGATAAAGCTCAACAACATTAATTGAAAAAGCTTCATTGGCAATTGACATATAATAGAATGGATTCCTGTGTCCATCTCCACCTACATTAGCCTCTGCTTCTTTAGTTATTCCTGTAATTTTGTATTTTTTTGTTACCATTTTTAAATAGTCATCCAAATTATTAAATTCTTTGTCGTAGATCATTGCATAGATTCCACTTGCGATAGCATCTTCAACTTGTTTATCTTCTGAGAAAACGTGATTCTTTTCAATTTTCTTTTCGTTAATCGGAACAATCGCATACGTATAAAAATGCGGTTCATTAACAGACTCCACAAAAACGGTCACACCAGCTCTATTGCCGACAAGGTTATGGACTTTTACTTTTGTTTTATATTTCTTTAAAAAGAACTGCTCACCAGCTTTAACAACTTCATCATGGTGGGCTTCTGCAATTTTGTCGTTTTCTTCACCGCCTGGAAGTGAGAACCCCTGTCCCGTGTACTTTTGTACGCTCATAAATTGGCTTGCGTATTGTTTTTCTTGTTCTTTTTTTGTCGCTGAAGTGCTTTGATGGTCATTATCCAAAATAGAACAGCCTCCTAAGAGTAAGGATAGGATAAGAGTGGGGATCACGAGCTTCATAGTCTTCAATAGATGAACCTCCCGATATGGAGTTATGTATGGAGTTGTAAACGATTTCGATTTTTATTTATTTTAACTCTGTAAAATCATTCTGTGAATATTTTGTGGCATTATACGTTGAAAATGAGGAATAAGTCCCGTTTTTCAAGAAGATGTTTATACCTGCTCACACGCAACAAATTCGTTTGCATTATGGATATAATCACTCACACGATTCAGACGCTCCAATACTTGATTTCCCAGCGCATCCGCAAGTGTATCCAAACTTGCTTTGAAAAAATAAATAAAGTACAAAAAAATCCAAATGATAAAGATTTGGTAGAATTAGCAGGTCAGCATGCTTATTTGGAATATACAAAAGATCAGGTTGCGCATGTTAATGGAAAACAGTTTGCAGTTAGAAACATAATTGGACCAAAAGAGAATGAAACTGGTCTAAACGCAATGACCGTCTATTTGTAAAGGCATAAGAGTTTTTCTCCTTCCTTGTCTAGGGCTTATTTATTTCATTTGGATTACTTCTTTCCAACATATGATTCTCAGATCCTCTCCCACTACTTTTACTTATTCGATTATTATGAAGAAGTATACTATACGCTCCAGGTGACACATCTCCCGTTTTTTTAACATGTGCTACAATTTCATTAAACGCTTCTCTATCTGGATTTTTATTTTGATCCTTCATAAATAGTTGCAGAGTAATAAAAATTAATTTTGGATTCACTTTTGAATTCGCCAACGCTTCTTTCCAATCTTTCTTTTCCCAATTTGGATTTTTCAAATAGAGTTGATTCAAATTCTTTTCAAATGCATTTTCTGTAACTGTAATTGAGTAAAAAGGTGTCGTGTAGCCGCTTGCAGTCACTCTATCCAGCACTTCTTGTCTTAACCCAACCAAAGCATGGTTTTGGGCAACATTGCTTAAATAAAGATCTAGATTTTTCAGTTCTTTATCATAAATCATGGCATAGATTCCGCTTCTAATTGCATCCTCAACCTGACCCTTCTGTGAAAACACTTCATTTGCCTTAATTTCTTTATTACTTGAAATGGGTACGACAGCAAATGTGTGGAAGTTCGGTTCACCAACTGATTCTACGAAAACAGTCACACCATCTCGGTTTCCGACAAGGTTATGAACTTTGACTTTCGTTTTATATTTCTTTAAAAAGAATTTTTTGACGGCTTTAACGACTTCATTGCGATGAGCTTCTGCAATTTTGTCGTTTTCTTCGCCACCATCAAGTGAATAGCCCTGACCAGTATACTTTTGTACACTTATAAAACTGCTTTCATATTGTTTTTCTTGTTCTTTTTTTGTTGCTGAAGTGCTTTGCTGGTCATTATCCAAAACGGAACAGCCTCCTAAGAGTAAGGATAGGATAATGGTGGGGATCACGAGCTTCATAGTCTTCAATAGATGAGCCTCCCGATATGGCGTTATGTATGGAGTGTAAACGATTTCGATTTTTATTTATTTTAACTCTGCAACTTACATTGTGCTATTTTGTGGCATTAATCGATGAAATTGAAGAATAAGTGCCACTGTCCTAAAAATCTTTATGTCTCATTACAATATCTCACCATTTCACCTCTAATCCTCCTTTTCCCGAATCGGATCTTTTGCTTGAACACTACTGAAGCAATTATGCTATTCTTTGTACAGAGCACGAGTACTGGAGGCTGCAGATTTTATGAATACATCAAAACCCTTAACCTATCAGGATGACCCAACCGTCCAGAAAAGACGTTGGATGATCCTGATCAGTATTAATATGTTCACGTTTATGTCGACGCTTGATGCGAGTATTGTCAATGTGGCATTGCCGCAGATTTCACGTGATTTGCATTTGCCGATCGCCAGCAGTCAGTGGATTGTCACGATTTATTTAATGACGATTTGTGTCTTTATCCTGCTTTTCGGGCGGCTTGGCGACATGCTGGGCAAAATTCGCATTTTTAAGATCGGCACCGCTCTTTTTGTTCTTGGATCACTGCTGTGCGGATTCGGTCTTACCTTGAGCTTCTTACTTGTCGGTCGTGTGGTTCAGGCCATAGGCGCTTCGATGACGATGGCTAATAATTTTGGCATCGCAACCGATATTTTTCCGAGATCCGAACGCGGGCGGGCACTTGGTTTAATCGGCACGTTTGTTTCATTGGGCTCAATCACCGGCCCAGGAATCGGCGGGCTGGTTGTCTCCACGTTGAGCTGGAATTATATATTCTGGATTAACGTACCGATTGGGCTGGTGGTAATGATTCTGGGCTGGCGTGTTCTGCCTAAAGATTTGTTTGCATCAAGAGGCCGCTTGGACTGGGTGGGTACGTCAATCTTCGGCTTATTCATCATAGCCCTGTTCAGCGGATTGCTGCTTGGACAGCATTTAGGGTTCAGCGACGGACGTATTCTGGGATCGCTTTTTCTCTCTGCTGTGCTTCTGGTCGTGTTTATCATTATGGAGTGGCAGATTGATCAGCCGATGCTTCAGCTGCGGTTGTTTAAAAATCTTATGTTTTCAGTCAGCATTTTCTGCGGCTATTTGGTCTTTCTCTCCAACTTTTGTTTCAACATTATTGCGCCATTCTATACCCAGGATATTCTGCATCTGTCAGCGGGCCATTCCGGACTGCTGCTGATGCTGTTCCCGATCATGATGGCTGTCATTGCTCCGTTCAGCGGTGCACTGTCTGACAAAATCGGTTCGGAAATTCTTACATTTATCGGATTGCTTGTGCTCGTGGCGGCACAAATCGGTCTCGGTTTTCTGAATGGGGAAAGCTCAATCATCTATGCAGGTGTGTTGATTGCTCTGCTCGGTGCCGGCAGCGGATTCTTTATGTCGCCGAATAATTCACTTGTCATGTCGACAGTCCCGAAAAATCAACTTGGAAGCGCAGGCAGTGTCAATGCACTAATCCGGAATTTGGGCATGATCAGTGGAATCACCTTTGCGACAACGCTTCTGTTTGCCAGTATGTCGCAAGCTGGCGGTTATCAAGTGACCGGGATGGTTCCGGGGCATCCATCCATCTTCTTACAGGGCATGCACATCGTCTTTCTGGCATCTGCCGGAATATGCGCGTTCTGTGCCGTGATTACAGGCATACGGCTCCTAAACGCACGTCATCAATTGCATCGTAAAGCTGCTTAAGAAATAGCGATCATAGTTGTTAGTCGACCGCTTAGATCGCTCACTAATCTATAAGTCATTTCAAAATTAAACAGCTGTCCCAAAAAATATTGGGGCAGCTGTTTTTTCAACGCAAGTTCTTCAAAAGAATATGCCTTAAATTATTTCATCTTGCTCATCATATCCATCATTTTGGTCATCATCTCGTCACATTTGTGCATACAGCTCATCATTTCATCCTTGCTCATCATCATGTCGTCCATCATCATGTTCATGCCCGACATTCGTTCCATCATCATCTGCATGCATTTCATTTGGCACATCATCTTATCCATTTCCATCATCATCATCATGTTCATCGGCATCATCATTGACTTGTTCATCATGTCCATCTTTTCCATTGTAAAATCCCTCCAAAATTTGATTTGCGGGAAAAAAACATATGACGTGACGACAAAATGTGCACAGCTTCTTTCCATACCTAAATTTACCATGGAAAACAGCCTTACTCAAACCATCTTGACAGTTTCAAAAAATAAGTGAAAAGCAAATAAGACATGAAAGCTTGCCTTCATGCCATTTTCTGCTCTTCGATTGATAAAAAATTTCTATGAGTTGCTTGCTCGTTCATTCTAATCTTATTTGCATATCCTTTGATTCTGAATACGTTGTCGATCAATTTCTTTGCCAAGTTCAATGCGGCGATGCTTCAGTGCAAAAAGTTCTGCTGTAACCGCATCGGTCAATTGCTGTTCACCTGTGTGCAGTCGACGATACAGATGAAGAATTTGCCGATTAACAAAGGTGAACTGATCCTGTAATTCTTTTTCATCAAGCGTCTCGGAAGAATCGGAAGGCTGCACGCATTCAATGAGTTTCGCTTTAATGTCCGCCTGCCATTCAACATCCTGGATCTGCTTCGCGTAAAGATACAAATCTAAGTAATCATCAATCTGTAAAGCATTTGTCTGTGTTGTCATTTTAAAAACCCCTTCTTATCTTCATTCCGGAATTAGCACGGTACTTTTTTTAAAAGCCCGTTGCTGAGACTTCACAGGGCCGGTCCCTCCGCCTCTCTCGATAAGAATGATCCGGCATCTTTTCATATCATAGCGATATGAAAAGCGGTCATTTTCCTTGAAGATCAAGAAAAATAACCGCTGCTGCCGTTCGCATTATTTTCCTTATCTCTCAGATTCACTCTGCTGGAATTAACACCATGCACATCACTGTGCTGGTTGTCGGGTTTCACAGGGCCAGTCCCTCCACCACTCTAGATAAGAATATTTGATTAAGGATAGTTTAACGTGTATCATGTGCTTTGTCAACATTCAATTAATACTTTTCTTATCGGAATTAAATTTATTAGATTTCCGATGAATCATGCACATTTTCATTAGCCACTCCCAGCTCATGTGCTTTGTTGCACATCTTCACCATCCGCTTCGCAATGGGAACAAGCTTTTCACCTTGTTCGGACAATCGAATGCCACGTCCTTGACGCACAAAGAGGGTTACGTTAAGTTCATGCTCAAGTGCTTGAATACGCGAGGTGATCGACGGTTGAGAAAGAAAAAGTCCTTTGGCCGCACCATGAAAGCTGCGGCATTTTACGACCATTAGAAAGGTATTCAATTGGTCAATCGTCAAGACTGTCTCACTTCCTTTACCACCGTGGATGGGCTCACGAACAACGGTTAACACCCTTATTTCAACGCATTATTTCCAGTGTTGTAACGATTGTACGATTCAAGATATGTTTCGTCAATCATTATTCCGATTATTTTTATGTGTTTTATATTAAATAAACTTTTTCACGTGACAATTCGCGGACAAATGAAACGGGTCCCCGCTGGATACAGTATTACTAAGTAGAAACTCATTTAATCATGAAAAAAGGAGCAAACGATGCAGACAACGAAGCTTACGCATACAATTCTAGACGTAATTTTGAAGATGCCGGGATTGAAGGTCAATCGTGAAGAATTTTTCAGACGGTCATTCCCAAAAGAGGATACAGAACGGCTGATTGAGATCGGACCTGCAGGCTATTTTGGACAAGCTGAACTTGAGAAACGAGCAGCACAGCTGATTCAAAACGCAACGTTGCGAAGCTCGGCAATGTCGTTTGCCGCGGGCATTCCCGGCGGTTTGGCCATTGCGGCAACGATTCCCGCCGATACGACACAATTCTATGCGGTGGTGCTGCGTCTTGCACAGGAACTCGGCTATCTCTACGGACGAGAAGAATTATGGAGCAATCAAGAACTTGCGACGAAAAAGGGCCGTGAAACACTAATTCTTTATCTCGGCGCGATGCTCGGAGTCAGTGGTACGGGTGCGATGCTGCGTGTGCTGTCGTCCAAGCTTTCTGCTCGCGCACTCGAGCGTATCCCGCAGAAAGCACTGGAACAGACAATCTACTATCCGCTGATCCGTAAAGTTGCTACCTTCTTCGGTGCGAAGATAACAAAAGGAACGTTCGCTCGCGGTGTATCGAAAATTGTTCCGGTCTTAGGGGGCGCGGTGGCCGGCGGAATCACCTATGCCACAATGAAACCGATGGCACGTCGTTTGCAGAAGGAACTTGCGGCTGGGTTGACCGACAATCCTGATCTGTTAGAGCATGATTTAATTGAGCTGAAACAAATCGGCAGTGCAGAGCATTCACAGGATCATCGAAAATAATGCCACAGCACAGGTGACTTTGGTCACCTGTTTTTTTACACTTCTCATATCCCCGGGATTTACACTATTATCAGAATAAACTAAACTAATGATAGATTTACTTTTTTTCTTACCTGGTTTTCGCGATAATAGTATGAGCATAAACTGCTCAATTTTGACAGCAGGAGTTGGATCATCATGTCTAGCAAATGGAATGTGTATTTGGATGAAAATCAAGACCGTTTTATCGAGGAATTGTTTGACTTGCTTCGTATTCCGAGTATTTCGGCAGATCCTGCCTATGCGAAGGATGTGCGCGCGGCTGCCAAATGGGTTGGCGAGCGTTTGAAAAAGGCAGGGATTGAGCATGTACAAACATTGGAAACCGGCGGACATCCGGTGGTTTATGGTGACTGGCTGCATGCTGAAGGAAAGCCGACGGTACTGGTTTACGGACATTTCGATGTTCAGCCGGCGGAGCCACTGGAATTATGGGATTCCGATCCGTTTGAACCAATTATTGATGATGGCAAGGTATTTGCCCGTGCTGCTACTGATATGAAGGGGAATCTGCTTTTGCCGATTGTCGCCTGCGAAGCTCTGCTGCAAACAGACGGCGTGCTTCCGGTTAACATTAAATTTTTATTTGAAGGCGAAGAAGAAATCGGCAGCCGTTCGTTCAGTGGTTTCCTTGATGCACACAAAGATCTGCTTGCCTGCGATCTTGTGGTCAGTGCCGACAGCGGTGTCGGCACTGAGGAACAGCCAACCGTCGGAACAGGCGTACGCGGTGTATTTTCGGCACAAATCAACGTGAAGACTGCTGCCATGGACATGCATTCGGGATTCGGCGGCGGTATTGCTCCAAACGCGATCCATGAATTGGTTCGGATTCTTGATTCGATGCGTGATGAGGATGGACGCATTTTGATCGATGGATTTTATGATCAAGTGCGTCCGCTTACGGATGATGAGAAGAAGCAGATCGCCAATTTCGATGCTTTTCCGGATGCAATGCGTGAAAGTGTCGGCTTCAAAGAATTCTATGGCGAACCGGAATTCACGCCAATGGAACGTGGAGTTGCACGTCCTACGTTAGAAGTCAACGGTATATGGGGCGGTTACCAGGGTGCCGGCGGCAAGACAGTCATTCCATGTGAAGCACACGCCAAGATCACCGCGCGGCTCGTGCCGGATCAGGATCCGAAAAAAATTCAAGCGTTGTTTGAGCAGCATATCAAAGCGCACACCTTCCGTTCGGTAGAAGTTACAGTTGAAGACGAGCACGGTACGCCTCCATACCGCGTTCCTGGCAATGATCCTGCGCTAAAAAAACTCGAACACGTATTGGAAGAAATGACGGGTCACCCGGTCAAGCGCCAATGGGCAGGCGGATCGGTTCCGGTGACCAGCCTGTTCAAAGAAGTACTCGGAGCAGAAACGTTGTCGCTTGGCGGTTCGCAGGATGATGAACGTCCACATGCACCGAATGAATTCTACCGTTTAAGCAGTTTCACACGTATTCAAAAAGCATACTGCCTTCTCTTGCAGGAATTGGCTAAAGAATAAAAAAATTATAGGAACAAAGCTGCTGAGTTTGTTGGCCCAGCGGCTTTTTAATTTTTTGTTATTTTTTTCACAAAATTGATGTAAGCGCATTAAAATTTTGATAGAGTAGTGATGTAGGGCGGCAGAGTTTTCCAGTCGTTCATAAAACAATAAATCGAGGGATTGACATGTATCAGGTTAAAGAATTTGATCAACAAGGCTTGCATTTCTTTCGACTAACAGACGGGATTTCTTACATAGATATCTGTCCGGAACGCGGCGGTATGGTGACCGCTTTCCATACGAATGGCGAAGACGTCCTGTTCATGAACGAAGCCACGCTTTTTGACACGAGCAAAAATGTGCGCGGTGGTATTCCGGTTCTCTTCCCGATCGCCGGGCAATTAACCAATAAATCCTATGAATGGGAAGGCGTTGCTTATTCCATGGACAACCACGGACTGGCACGCACCAGAGCTTGGAAAGTCGCAGATCAATCCGCTGATTCCAACCACTCAGCGCTGAAGATCGCTTTCCATAGTTCAGAAGATACGCGTAACTCCTATCCATTCGATTTCGAGGCTGTGCTCACATACACACTGTCGGACGGTGAATTGACGATCAGTCAAACCATCAACAACCTTTCAAGTGAATCCATGCCCGTCTACCCGGGCTATCATCCATATTTTAAAATGACAGATCAACAGCTTCATCTAAAAAGCAAGGCAGTCAGCTATTTGGATTACAATGATCATGAAACCAAGCCATTCAACGGTGAGATCAATATGAAGGGACTAAAAGAGTCTGTCGTACTGCTGAACAGTGGTGACCCGCAACTGGTCTTTGATTTCAACGCGACGAAAAAAATCGTGATCAGCCAGGATCCACGCTATCGCTACACCGTTTTATGGGTTGAAGGCAATCAGCCATTCGTGTGTGTCGAACCATGGACCGCGCTTACCAACACATTAAATGAAAAGAAAGACGATTTGCTCATGGTAACACCTGACGAACCATTGGAACTGAGCATTGCAATCCGACTTAGTGACCGATAAGGTGAAGAATTAAAAAAAGGCCGCTCCATTATGGGGCGGCCTTTTCAATCGGTTGCTCATTTAGCTGATGCGGCGCTTCTGCTCTCTAATTTGGCTAAGCTCCGCTTCCAATTCCAGTCTGCGCTGCTTTAGCGCGTACAGCTCATTGGTTATTCCTTCGGTAAGCTCGACATTGCGTTTACGCAATTGTTGATACAGGCCGAGAATTCTGCGATTGACATAACCGAGCTGGACACGCAAGTCACTTGCTCTCTGGCGATCACGGTCAGCTGTTGCCTTTACAAAAGCTGCCAAACTATTTTTTATTTCCTTTTGCCATTCATGATCCTTGATTTTCGCAGCGAAGAGATACAGGTCCAGATAGTCATCGACTTTGGCGTCATTCGGATGATTCATCACGTGTTGCATCCTCCTTTTTATAACAGCCCACTTGTTTCCATTTTTCATCCTGTTGCATGGCTTATGCAACAATGGATCTTAAATGTGACGATGGACTGTTCATTCCTTCCGAAAAAAGTGTGTTTTGTCCATTTTATTAAAAAAGTCGCTTTTTTGTTACACTTTACAATTGTTTGAAAAATAAGCAGGCGCTTTGCCCCATTATGTCGGGGCACGACACATTGTATTTGTGCATCAATTAATTTTTCTTATTTTAACGTGAACTGCTCAATCTGTCAAAGATTTATTTCATATAGGATGCATCGTGCATATTTTTGCAAGCTCGGCTCTCGCTTCATGACACAGTCGAGTAATGCCTTCTGCGTACGGTAAAAGTATTTTTCCATTCTCATACAAACTAATTGTGCGGTCGGTGTGAATGAACAGAGGCACATTTAATTCCTTTTCGAAGTTTTTAATTCGTGTACGAACAGAAGGTTGGGTTAAAAAGAGTGCACACGAAGCATGACGGAATCCATTATGTCTGACAACTGCGAGGAATGTTTCGATTTGATCAATGGTCAATGGTCATCACTTTCCTTTCTCTCACGCCACAGCGTCTGAATAAAGACCATGGCAGTTGTTCATTGACGCAAACATCATCATTGCACTGATATTTCGGATAATTTAGTTTTTTGATAAAAAGAATCCTCTAAAAATCAATTGGAGGCTTCTCAAATTATTACCAATCCTTTGTCATCCGTAAATCAGCGGCTGATTGCAGAGTTCAAAAGCTTTTTTGACAATTCTTTTTGATTCATATAAGATTGAATTTCCGTCTCTTCCTTGGCACTTGGATTCACAAACTGAATACCATAATTTACTGTTGGACATCCATGTTTTGTTTCCTTTCTCATCACTTCGCCTCTAACATGAATGATCGTGCCATCCTCTTTGGCAAAGGACAGAAATACATGAACCTCTTCCTTAATGGGAAAATCAATTCCGCATTTAATTTTCATTCCGCTTACACTAAGATCAAGCATTTCCACGTCAATTGATTTATTATTCAAACCTTGCAGAGTCTGTTCGCCAAAATCAAGGACACGTACCGTACACTTTTCTCCGTTCAGTTCAATGCGGTAGTGACGGCGGCGTTCTTTTGGTTCCTTTTCACGATCAAATTCGCTTTTTTTGTAAATCTTTTTCCTAAGATCCGTAATGAGCAAGCGATCTCTCTTCAAAATATTGTTGTAGTACATAATGAATGCAAAGAGAACAGCGAGCAGGAAAATACCTTCAATTCCGGCACCAAGAACTATAATTGCGTTTTCTGACATAGGTACATCACCTTATATAGATTGAGAAATAGGCTGCGGCTTACCAATAGCGAAACCCTGTGCATACGAAACGCCAAGCACTTGCGCACAATCAATGTCGCTTTCGGTCTCCAACCCTTCAAAAATCAGCTTTACATCGAACCGATTACAGTAATGAACAAGAAATTCGACGTAGGCCTGTTTCTTATTTGACTTGCTTAAACCAATTGAGAAATAGCGATCTAATTTTATATAATCAGCATCAATTTCGATTGTTCGATTAATGTTGTCAATCCCTTTACCAAAATCGTCGACCGCAATTAAGATTCCCGTTTTTCTCAAAGCTTTCAAAGCTTGTGTAAGTTTGATAAAATCTGTTATCATCTCATGTTCGACGATTTCCAACACAATCTGGCTAGCAGGAATGGAGCACTGATCAATGAGCCGAAGAATAAACGTAGCAAAATTCGGATGAAGAATCGTTGATGGGTAAACATTAATAAACAGTTTTCTGCCTTTTTGAGCAGGTCCGTCCTTGACGAAGGTACACAGTGCCTTTCTTATTGAATGTGCATCAAATTCAAAGAGCTTTTTTTCCTGATTGCCAGTCGGTATGCTCGTTCCGGGTTTAGAAAAACCTTTGAGCGAAAAAGTGCTTCATACCCTTCAATTTCTTTTGTTTGCAGATTGACAATCGGTTGATAATGATGAAAAAAATTTTCTTTCCTGAGATAATAAAAAAGCCACATGATTCACTCGCCCCTTTTTGACTTCAAAACGGCGCACCGAAATAAATGTGGGAGTAGAACGATCATTGCTTCCCTTTCGGTAACCCGGCTGCCATAGCATGAACCGTAGGCCCGTGGCTTTGCGACCCTATTTTTCAATAGGTGTGCCATTTCGATTGAAAATAGTTTTTTTAATGTATGAACATTTTTGCACAGCGGGGATAAAGATTCAAGACCTTTTGACCTTTTTTCACCTTTATATAAAATTTTTCAATCATTAAGGTACATGTAATCGTTATTATGCTGTTTTTCAAATTGAATTTTATCACTTTACATACGATTTTCTCATTAAAGAAATCCAAATAAAAAACACGGTTGCCCGCGTCTGTTTAATGATCCTTCTTCTTCATTGATTTGATTGTGTTCAGGATGTCCTCGGGGAGTTTGCTGGTTGCCGCGGAATTATTTTCTTTGCGAATTGCTTCGTAGATCTCGCCGCGATTCACATCAACTTCGCGTGGTGCCGTGATTCCCAATTTTATTTGATCACCGGATACCGCTACGATTTTCACTTCAATATCATCACCGATACGTATCGACTCGCCAAGCTTTCGGGTCAAGATGAGCATCGTTACACCCTCTTTTCCTGGAGCTGCGCGGTAAGCGGCATTCGAAGAGAGTAATCGGATTGCTCGGGTATATACTGCTTGCCAACTTTTTTATTTACATTAATGATGACCGGTGCATTTAAATTAACCGTGGAATCAGAAAAAGGATTGCGTACGCTGACGATTACCCAAACGGCCACGTCCTCCTGCGAACGAATCTCGAGCTGTTCTACAAAATGGTCGGGCAGATCAATGCTGTAATTCTCAAAATAGTAAAAAGGTGAGGTAACAATGAATGCGACCTCTGCATCGTCTGCCGACTGAAGGATGGAGAAGGTTTCGCCAAATGGCTGAATAATGAACCGATGGTCGTGTGCAAATCCGGGAAGCCCCGACGAGAACGCTATAATATCTGTTTCTTTGATTTCCTGTTCGCCAAAATACTTTGTTTGGATGATCATAACCATTCGTTATCCTTTCTCATCAATAAAAATGCCGACCGCCTGAATATCAAGTGATGGATAGTGCTCCATGGAAATGTTAACCTGTCCTGGCTGATAACTATATTCCGGCGCACTAATGGTCGCTTGAATCATTGGTGCATGAATTTGCCAATTCACCTGCAAAGTTGCGGGTGTCACATCATAAGTGACCGCTTGGGATGCAGGTGTGTTGCCTGTACTGTAACGTGTACCAATGACTGCTGCATTCACATTATCGGCAGCCTGCTTCGCAAACAGATTTCTTCCCCTATTGCGCTCGATATGCAGAAGCTCGTCTCCTTCTTGAGAATGGCGTGCGATTCCATCAAGTACCGCCTGCTTGCCGGCATCTGCCGCCTCGGCAATACGTACTCTTGCCGATTTCAGATCAAGATTATGCCATCCGGCTGACTGATCAATCTGCACATGTGCCGGTTCTCGGTCAATCGTCATGTCCGCTTTTGGCTGTTGTATGGATTGTTCTGCCTTTGGTTGGCGGATCGTTTGCGTCGCATTTTGTGTACTTACTGACACTCTGCCGAAAACTTGTCTCATTTCTACATGCGGAAGAATTTTAGCCATGTCATCGTCCTACCTGCATATTTATTAATTTAAAAAGTCGACAAGGGACGTTTGAATGATTTTCGCACCGACGGAAAGCGATGCATTATAAACGTTTTGCTGTTGATTTAATTTCACAATGGTTTCTGCATAATCTGCATCTTCATTATTGGACATGATTTTCGTTGCAACTGTCTTTTGATCAGCAAGACGATTTTGCACCATATCAATTCGGTTGGTTTTCGCCCCCAGATCCGCCTGGGCACTGGCAACTTCATCCAAATGTGTGTCAATTTCCGTTAAATGTGCGCTGATCTGACTGGCTGTCGCTGTGCCTTCAGTTAAATCCGTTTTCAATTGATTTAAATCTTTAAAAAGCTGATCATTGAAAACCGAGTCCGGACTCACATTAATCGTCATCTGAATACCGTCGTTCACCGCAACATTGAAATCAGGATTTTTCTGTGCCAAATTGTTAATCGTTACTGTTCCATCGGATGCTTGAGTAAGTAATGGGTTTGCGGAATCACTGCCGCTGAAAATATACTGGCCGCCAACCTGTGTATTCCCCAAAGTAACCAGCTGCTGGGTCAGTTGATCCACTTCCACACCTGCAGCCGCACGCTGATCTGCTGTATAAGTATCAGTACTCGCTTCATTTGTCAACTCACGAATACGGTTAAGTACATCATTGACCTGTTGCAGTGCGTCGTCGGAACTGTCCAGCCACTTATAGGCATTCGTAACATTTTTCTGGTATTGCTCTACATGACTGACATCCGTACGGTAAGATATACCCATCGTGGCAACCACCGGATCTTGGGATGCACGCGTGATTTTTTTCCCGGTCGACAATTGATTCTGATAATCGGCCAGTTGGCTGTAGCCACTGGAGATATTTTTCAGTAAACTATTGGACATCATACTTTGTGTTACCCGCATCCAATATCACCCCATTTTATTGATTAATGTATCCAACATTGTATCCAGTGTCGTTACGACTTTTGCAGCTGCAGCATACGAATGTTGAAATTGGATTAAATTTGTGAGTTCTTCGTCAATGGATACCCCGCTGATGGATGATCGTCGATTTGTTGCTGCATCAAGTATCGTTTGCGAACTGCTCGTGAATTGATCCGCTGATTGAGCGTTCACTCCGATTTGACCAACCAAACCTTGCAAATAATTTTTCAGGGTCATTTCTTCACCATCGGGATCAATTGCGAACTTATTGGATGCGATCACATCAGCCATCGCAGTTGCTCCGCTGTTGTCGCCGCTTGGCATACCTGAATTTGCCGATGTAATGTCACTTCCGCTTAACTTGCTGTTTACATGAAGGTTTAATGCTGTCACCGTACCCGCATCATTGTCCGTTCCGCTACCGAGAAAAAAGACGCCTTTCGTGTCTGCTTTATATCCCGCTGTATCCTTATAGGCGTTGTTAAACTCCGTTGCCAACGTATTCGCCATATTGTCCAAACTTTTTAATACACTCGGATAATCGTTAGTGTAGGCATCAATTTGGCCTTGTAGTTTTCCGGAAAAATTAGTCAGTGTGCCTGTGGATACCGGAGTCGTGTCATCCGATTGCATCATGGATATCGTAACTTTTGGGTTCGATGTATCCGTTGTATCGATATCTGCTTTCAGATGATTATTCGTCAGTGCCGCGCCATCGACCAAAGTTGCCTTTGGCTCATAAGAGTTGCCATTTGCATCAACAATTTCAATGGTATACTTTCCTTCGGCGAGCGGTGACGGATTGCCGCCGCTTGGGTCTTTGCTGACTTTTATATTAACCAGCTGAGCGATTTTATCTGTCAATGCGTCTCGCTCATCATATAAGTCATTCGCTAGAAAGCCATTCGCTTCCTGCTTGTTAATTTCCTGATTGAGCGCGTTGATTTGATCAGCATAATTATTAACAAGATCCGTGTTTGCCGTAATTTGCTGATTTAAATTATTTTGAACCTTTCCTAATGACACAGCGATGTAATTGAAGGTATCAGCCAATGCCGCACCATCCTCTAAAACAACCGTTCCTGTCCCGCTTGTCGAGGAATTGTTGGCTAAATCCTGCAAAGACTGCCAAAAGCTGTCTAGCTCAGATGAAATACCAGTATCGGTCGGCTCATTCACGATATCTTCCATTTGGCTGTACGCATCGTTCAGCGCACTCCAATAGCCGTTCTGGTTGG
This sequence comes from Sporolactobacillus sp. STSJ-5, assembly GCF_024385605.1. Lineage (GTDB taxonomy): Bacteria > Bacillota > Bacilli > Bacillales > Sporolactobacillaceae > Sporolactobacillus. Next base: position 25,890 of record NZ_JANFOJ010000005.1, read on the forward strand.
AACTATCCCTGACTTGAAGATCTACAAATTGATCACGGATACGAACAACTGCTTCGTCATTCACTCCGGTCCCCAATTGACCTGCACTTCGATCGGCGTTAATGCCGATACCCGGATAAGAGAGCCATGTTGCCAGATTGACGCGTTGACGCGAATAGCCGTCTGTATTCGAATTCGATATATTATTTCCTGTTGTTTGAATGGCTGACTGTGTGACCTGCAGCGCTCGCTGCATCATGTTTAAGCTGGAAAAAATCGGGATCACCGGTTAGCACCTCCGTCTTAAATTATGTCCGAGAATCAATACGTCCGCTGAAGACGGATGACGGAGATTGTCCGCCTCTTGGATTCTGATAGTTATTCAATGTGCGCGTTTTTGGCTTCAGCAAGCCGATATTCAGCTTAACCCACAGCAAAGAATCACGAAGAAGTTCCTGATTTAACGTATTTGCCTGTTTAAGCGTGTACACGCTCTTTGCCAAATCCAGGTAAAGGTGTTGCCACTTTTCCTGCTCATCCTCAGGAATAATCGCTTGTTCCCATTCTGAAAATGTTGCTTCAGAGCGTGCGCCGCCTAAATCAGATTGAATCGCGGCAATACGTTTCTTCTCAAGCCTGCTCAGTTCATCAACGAATGGAGCTTCTTCCTTCGTGATTGCGCTCACCGTCTGCGCGTCTCCATTCTTAATCGCTTCGCATTTACGATCAGCAAGTTTGCAAAGCGCATCATGCTGACTGATCATTGTTTTGACTATTCGTTCCATGCACTCAGCAGACAAGCTTCTTCACTCCTCGTTACCAAATTCCCTTACTGCCTGTTCCAGAATCCGTACATTTTTTCCGCAATACTTTTTGCCGGAACATGGTAAGTTCCGTTCTCAATTTGCGATTTTAATTGCTCAATTTTATCCTGCCTGGCTTCGTCCAGCTTCTGCGTACCTTGCAAACGTTTCGCCGCACTGGAAATTTCTACTTTATCATTTGTCTTGGATGCAGCCGTTTGCTGTTCGCCGAGCTTCGCTGTCTGATAATTATTCGTGTATGATTGTACCGGTTGGTAACCATTTATTTTCAATGAATTCACCTCATCTCAGAGGAATTTGCCGTATCATTATCATTTTTATTTACATTGTCTCTTTCTCTGTCTGTTCATACTTTATATCGGCAATACAGAGAAATTCTTTAACTTCTATTCCTTTCCCTTCACGTATGATAGGTCTTGCCTTTGAAATTGGTCTGCGAATCATCAATATGTTCCTGCTGCATATCGCGTTCCAGCTTTTTCCGGCAATGCTCGCATAAGGTACCGTTTTGTATCGTTCGCCCGCATGATCGGCATGGATAGCCAAGGTTGGGAAAAACAGCCGTTTTTAGTCTGCCCTCACGAATCCATTGATAAATCCAATCAAGATCAACATCTGTTGCTTCATGAACTTGTGTCACCGTGGACATTCTGTTTTCTTGTTTGCGTATATAGCTGTAGACTGTGTCAAACTGCTTTTCCTGTTCATTTAAGCAGTCCCGACAATAGGGTGAAGATACGCGTACAAAAAGTTTTCCGCATCCTTTACAATTTTCGAGTTCCGGCAATTCAATTCCTCCTTGCATAACAACTAAGAGCCGTAAGAACGCTGCTTGTTTCGTCTGCTCTTATTATCGGCATGAAGTCGGTAAATTTTAGCGGAACTGTTACAAATTAAGCCGAAAAAGCTACGGATATGGTGGTACACTAACAAAGCACTGCCATTACCTCATGCTATAAGACAATGCAAAAATGCGTTCACAAATCAAATAAGCTAAATGCAGCACAACCGATACGATGCGGCAAACAATCTTGAATCGAAAGGAGATCGCATATTGCGCTTTAAAAAGCATTGGTTAAGCTGGTTTCTTGCTTTTGACATCGTGCTTGCAGCACTGCTCTTTGTGCTTTATTCACCTGGAAACCGATCAATCGGGAAAAGGTGGATATCCGATGTTTCCTATGAAGCAGAACAGATTAAAAACGAGACAACCGGACAACCGAGGAAACATTCCGTTCGCATCGATGCCCCATTTATTCTTCAAAAACCGGAATTGCCACGGGGCTGTGAGGTTACTTCATTGGCGATGCTGCTGCAGAAAGCAGGCATCCAAGTAGGAAAAATGGAACTGGCTCATGAAATCAAACGTGTGCCCTATTATCAAAATCAGCAATTCGGAGATCCGGACGTGGGCTTTGTCGGCAGCATGGAAGATGCCACAAAACGAGGATACGGCGTGTATCATGAACCGCTCGCACTACTTGGACGCCGTTACCTTCCCAGCCGTATTATTGACTTAAGCGGCAAATCATTCGACTCAGTACTTTCACAATTAAATGATGGTATTCCAGTAGTCGTAATCACGAATGTAACCTTTAAGCCGCTCTCGAAGAATTATTTTCACTATTGGCGCACAAGTGGGGGTACAGCTAAAGTAACAAATCAGGAACATGCAGTGCTGGTTACGGGCTACGATCAGAATAAAATTATTATTAATGATCCGCTCAGAAAAAAAGATACGATTGCGAACCGCGCATCATTCATAAAGGCTTGGGAACAAATGGGCAGTCAGGCAATCAGCTATCGAAAATCATCTCTATACTGAACCATACTTCGCAGTGCTTCGATGCGAAGTTTTTTTATCCGTGGATCAGTGCAAGAGAATCCACTCTCAATGGATTCCCCTTTGTCAGTGCGTGGGCAGCCAAGCGCATCGTTGCTCCGGTCGTGTAGATGTCGTCAATCAACAAAACCTTTTTCCCCAAGATAAATGATACATACTCATTTTCCAGATGAAAAGGTGTCTCACGCATCAACAATCGTTCGCTGCGCGTTTTCTTACTTTGTTTTGGTTCATGTTTTACCCGAGTGAGTGCGTTTAGGATCGGCATATCAAGTGTCTCGGCCAGCACTTCTGCCTGATTAAATCCCCGCTCCGCAAGCCGTTTCATGCTGAGCGGTATGGGCACAAGAACGTACTCTTCATCATGTGGACGAAATAAACTGAAGGAATTCTTCAATCGTTGTTCCTTCTTTATCCTCCGAAAGATTTTCTTCATTTCATCTGCAAACCCATCTGCTAATACTGAATCCCCGCGAAACTTGAATTGATTCAAAATATCTTTGATGAATGCATTGTAGTGATAAGCTGCATAATTTTTTTCGTATAAACCGTTTCTGCCGCTCTTTTTCCATTGCGTGCAGTCATAACAGATATGTTCATGCACCAATTTCGGATCAAGTATCGAAAGATCTCTGCCGCATAATTGGCAGCTGTTTTGAACAGCAATTGGTGCCAGTTGTTCTCTGCACGAACGACAAAACCCGGTTTTGTCCTCTGCTAAAAGCAGTGTGCGAAAAGTCAACACCTCAGGCTGATCCGCACCGCAAAACAGACAGCGCATCAATGAAAGCCCCCGATCTGATTCATATGCTCAATTTGTTTGCGTGCGCGAATCATCGCCAGTGTCTTGCCATTATGAAAAAAAAGAACATCACCGGTTGGAGATTCAGCCGATCTTCCGACACGTCCCGAAATCTGAACAAGCGCGCGGTCATCAAATACAGGATCATCAGCTCCAACCACGCAAACCTCGACACCCGGAACAGTCACGCCGCGCTCAAGAATAGTTGTCGTAACCAAAATATTGATTTTTCCTTCGCGAAAATCGCTGACCTTGTTATGGCGATGCGGATCTTCAGCATGAACACCTGCTGTCCTTTCAAAACCGCATCGCTGCAAAAGCTCTGTTAAATCGCGAGCTAACGTAACAGAGGGAACGAACACAAATACTTGTCGTTTTTGATTTGTTTTTTCGCTCAACCATTCGCAAAGCAATGACGGCATCTGCCCTTTGCGAATCATCTGCATCCAGTTGCCGATCCATTGAAAGCGCGGCTCGGGCAGCGGATGCCCGTGATAGCGTCTAGCGAGCATGACACCTCGCAATTTTCCTGATGCGTAATCATTCGTCAAATCGGCAGGCGGTGTTGCTGATAAATAGGCGATCGGAGCACCCGGCTTAGCTGCCTTTCGAACGGCGAATTCCAGCATCGGATCAAAATGATAAGGAAATGCATCGACTTCATCGATAAAGATGCAATCAAAGCAATTAGAATAACGGATCAATTGATGGGCAGTCGACACAACGAGCGGTGCATTCGGGTTTGATTCTTGGCTACCTGCGTAGAGCCCGCTGATCGGAACATCCGGGAAAGCCGCACGCATTCGCGGCAGAAGCTCACGGACGACGTCAGTTCTCGGCGTTGCCAGCACAACACGCCGGCCATTCATCAACTGATGTTCAATGGCCGGATAAATCATTTCCGTCTTGCCGGACCCGGCGACAGCCCAGACAAGAAATGATTTGCCAATCTGAAGTGTCTGATTCAGTGCTTCGGCAGCCATACTCTGTTCATCAGACAATGTACCGTTCCACGCACATAGGTGGGTATTCTGATGAATAAACCGATGATTTAATGCAGGTTCAGGACCGCACCAAGTCACCAGTTTAGTACATGACCGCACGATTCCCATCGTCAAACAGTGACGGCAGTAGACGCACTTTTTCTGACAGCGGCCGCACGTGCACGTTGCAAACGTTTCTTGATCACGATTGCCGCAACGAGCGCACAACCATTTTTTTCGGCCGGTCAGCAAATCAAAGATACTTTCATTAAGCGGTACAATCCCCGGACGGACAGTAACATGGCCGCTCTTCACATAGTCTTTAATCACTTTTTCAGGAAATGGGAGTTCTTCAGCACGAAACTCTCTACCGTGCAATGCATGCTGAACATCGGAATAATCATTCAGGAGCAAACCTTTACTGCGGGAAAGCAAGAGCATAGACAAACCTTCTTTCGGAGAGTAAATGAGGGATGACAAATGACCGAGTGACGAAGCAGCTAAAATCAGATGTTTTGTTAGTGGAAAAAAATAAATTTGAAATGCATAGTGGAAAAGATGCTGTGTTGATGAGGTACTTTGGGTACAGATAGAATGAAAGGCGGCAGTAAATCTTATTTGGAAAATTAAATCGCTAGATTACTATTTCGACAGCAGCTGCCCATATATCCTTCAAGATCATAAAATTTTTTAAACACCTACATCGCCTTTATTAAAAAAACGAGAACCGCGAACGGCTCTCGTTTTTCTTCTTAATATATTTTTACCCAACCGTTCTTAATCGCTTCGACAACGGCCTGCGTACGATCCTCTACACTCATCTTTTGAAGAATGTTGCTTACGTGATTCTTCACCGTTTTTTCACTGATGTAGAGATGTTCACCGATCGCTCGGTTACTCTTGCCGTCTGCCATCAGCTGCAATACCTCGCATTCACGATGAGTCAAGATATGTAGCGGCGGCCGGTATTCAAGATCGCGGAAGCCGGAAAGCTCTGTGGAATAGCCCTGAGTTGCGAGCCTTCTGAATTCGTTAACAAGGTTATGGGTTACCTTCGGATGAATGTAAGCACCGCCTTGTGCAACAATCCGAACGGCCTCAATCATCGAATCTGCATCCATTTCCTTCAGTAAATAGCCAAGTGCACCGGATTTCAACACATGGGTAACATAGCTTTCATCATCATGAATCGAAAGAATGATGACTTTAAGACCAGGATGATTTTTAATCAGCTGTCTCGTTGCTTCAACACCATTCAATTTCGGCATATTAATATCCATCAACACAACATCGGGATCCGATTCCTCAATCAGTTTTTCAGCGGTACTGCCGTCATCACCTTCGGCTACCACTTCAAAATCGCTTTCCATATCCAAAATTCTTTTGACGCCTTCACGAAAAAGGCGGTGATCGTCAATCAAAGCAATCGTTGTCACTTTCGGTCGCACATTTGTCACGATTATTTCTGTTGCTAAGCAAACGATTTCATTCATGCTCATCTTTAGGTGCATGTCTCTCGTTATAATAAAGGCTGCCAGATAATAAGAAAAAATGCTAGATTCACAACCCTAAAGAGAACAGTCGTTATTCGCATATCCCGTGCCGCAACAGTTTTTCACCTCTCTTTTTTCACTGTAGCCATGCGGATAGGGTTTGGGACTCGCCCTATCCGCCACTTCTGCTGTGTTACTCGCTAAGCATGTCTTCCTGCTGAATCGGTATGTTGATGAGCACTTTGGTTCCCTGCCCGATTTCTGAGTGAATAATCAATTCACCATCCAATAATTCGGCGCGTTCCTTCATGCCGATCAGCCCGTAACTTCCTTCTTTCTTCACTGACTGATCAAATCCTGTGCCATTATCCGTAATTAGAATGAGTACTTTATTTTCTCTATATTCAATTCTAATACTGATGTGCGATGGATCCGCATGAATACAGGCATTCTGAACCGCTTCCTGAATTAACCTGAATAAAGCGGCTTCAATTCTAGATTGCAGTCTTTTCTCCTTCCCCATACGATCAAAATGGATACTTAGAGAAGGATAATCGCTGTTCACTCGGTGAAGGTATTTCTGCAGTGTCGGCACAAGCCCAAGGTCGTCAAGGCTCATTGGACGAAGATCATAAATGATCCTACGAACCTCGGCCAAGGCGCCTTGTACCATGACCCTGTACTTTTGCAATTCCTCGTGCGATGCCGCCATTCCTTCTTTTTGCCCGACACGTTCGACCACATCGAGACCAAGCAGCACCTGTGCAAGTGTCTGGGCGGGTCCGTCATGAATTTCACGAGAAAGTCTTTTTCTTTCTTCTTCTAGTGCTTCAATGACTTTCAGCCCAAATGCGCGCTGCTCCCTTGCGCTGGCGATGACGTCGCCCACTTGCTTCAGATCGCTCGTCAAGTAATTCAATACAACCGTAACTTGCCCGACCAAGCTTTCCGCTTTGTGAATGGTCGCCTTTAATTGAATCAAGCGTCGTTCAAGCTCGTCACGTCTTTTCTTCATCTGCCGTTCCATCTCACGAACAATTGACAGATCGTTTTGAATGGAATTCGCCGTTTCATAGGCGTGGCGGATGTCTTCCTCCCCGTACTGATTAAAAGCTCTGCTGATCTCAGCTAAATGGCCTCTCGATTTTCGTGCTTCAATCTCGAGTGTGTCGCTTCGATCAATGATTCCTCTTAACTCTTGCTTTACAAGTTGGAGTTCTTTAACCAGCGCGTCATGCTCTTTTCGCGATTCCTCGCCGATCTCGAAAATCTGAGATTTGCTGTCGCTCACATTATCAATCATGCTATTGATAATTTTATCAAGATGCTTGACATCAAGCTCTGTCTTGATTGGTCTGCTGGTTGACATAATTTCCCTCCATAACAAATGTAGCCGAACCACTACGAACGTGCTAGCCACCTTGTACCTATCTGCATATAGGTATTATGCACTAATTCACGACTCAATCTTCTTTGTCCCATATAATTAATTTCATAATATAGGAAACAGTAAAGCACAATCAATCAATTTCATATATAATTTCTTTTAAAAGTGTCTATACCCATTCTTTCTTACTGATAAACAAATGACAAGTGCAAATATTACCATATCTCTATGTACCTTTTCTCGATTTTCATGGCATTTCTTTAATGACGGACGCAACCGTGTCGTTGTTTGTCGAATGTAAAAGTGTATCATTATATGCTCCTGGTTCACTTTGATTGAGTGAATGACATAGTCCGTCTCCTTAACCAGCAGCAAAATCCTAAACAGATGAAAAGACAGCTACGGCATCGATTCAAAGGATTAAATGAAAGGAGCCGAAAATGACATTAACAGCTTATGTTACAGTCGGGAAAGCTGCTCTGATTGAAACTGAGATCAAGCGTTCTCGATTTATTTGTGCCGTTCATCCGGTAGAAAGCGAGACCGATGCGGAACAATTGATTCAAAACGTGCGCAAGGAACATTGGAAAGCCAATCATAATTGTTTTGCTTATATCATAGGAAAGAAGCAAGAAATTCAAAAGGCAAGCGACGACGGTGAACCGAGCGGAACTGCAGGTGTTCCGATTCTTGATGTATTAAAGCGACGCGGCATTTGTAATGTGCTGGTTGTGGTCACTCGTTATTTCGGTGGCATTAAACTCGGTGCTGGCGGATTAATCCGGGCATATGCCCATGCAACAAGTGCCGGGCTCAATGCTGCGGAGGTTGTAAAACAGGTCCCTTCCTATCAGTGGATTGTGACTGTTGATTATCACTTGAGCGGCACATTGGAAAATAAATTGCGCGAATCCGCATACATCATTAAGAATATACGCTATAGTGACAAGGTCAGTTTCGATTTGTACACAAATCAGGATGACGGTCCAGCATTTTTGAATTGGGTGACCGATTTGACAAACGGCCAGGCAGAAACCGATAAATCACATGAATTGTACTTACAGGAGAAACTTCCAAACCCAGGTGAGCTTTCAAATAATGATTAAGTTCTGCTTCATCCTGTTGTTAGCGAACAGAAAACAGGCATTCAGCCTTCTTTAGTTCCGATTTGCGAATTTTGCCGAAAAAACGCGGATTTAACATTGATGGAACAGAAAGACTTAGGTAAAATAAAGCTATTGTAAAAAAACATGACAATTGGCCTATACAATGAGAATTGCGTAGAAAAAAATGAACGAAACGTGCACCTATCTGTGAAAGACTGAAAACCTGAAGGAGAATACGTCGAAGATGGCATTGAGCAGATCAGAAAACTACAAGAAGAAAAAACATGGAAAACGCAAAACAATAATTATAATCATATCAGCTGTTCTTCTCATTCTAGTCGGAAGCGGCGTAGCATATGGCTATTACTTAACGAAAAAACTTGAAAATGTAACAAGCCATGCACAAAATAAACTTACACGAGGCAATAAATCTGATCTTCGCGCAGAAAAAGTTGACCCCGTAAAGGATGATTTTTCCATATTATTTATGGGAATTGATAAACGAAAGAATGAGCCAAGCCGCTCCGATGCCCTTGTTTTAGCCACCTTCAATCACTCAACGAATGAGGTGCATATGGTGAGCATTCCGCGTGATTCGAAAGTTCAGATCATAGATCCGACGCACACGCGCGATTACGGCATTTCTAAAATTACACATGCACATGCTTATGGCGACGCCAATAACAACCAAGGCGCGGATTACACGATTGCTACCGTTGAGAATTTATTCCAGGTTCCGGTTGACTATTATGTCCAAGTGGACTTCGCTGCGTTCGTTAAGATCATTAATGCCCTTGGCGGTGTTGAAATGAATGTCCCAGTCGCGCTTCGCACACAGAACAGCGAAGATAAAACCGGTAAAGACGCCATTGTCCTGAAGCCCGGAAAACAGCTGCTTAACGGTGAACAGGCTCTGTCTCTCGTTCGTAACCGCAAGTCGCCGGGGGCAGGAGGAGACTTCGGCCGCGGCAGACGTCAGATGGCGATGATTGAAGCAATCGTGAAGAAAAGTGCAAAGCTTTCTTCTGTAACTAAATACAGTAAAGTCATTGATTCACTCGATAAGAATTTTGAAACAAACTTGACGTTCGGACAATTGCTCAGCCTACGTCAATATGCGGGCTCTCTTTCTGAAATCAAATCACTTCAGCTGAAGGGTACAGACGATATGAGCTCCGGAGTATACTATTTTGCCTTAGATGATGACTATTTAAATAAAGTTCGCTCTGATCTTAAACAGCAATTAAATTATGAATCAACAGCGGAAAGCAGCGACAGCAGCAGTGATTCCGGAAGCAGCGGATCAGCAACGTCCGGTACATCAAGCAGCAGTGGTGCCTCCGATAGCTCCGGATTGGTCGATGAATCATCCGATGGTACGAGCAGTAATCAATAATAAAATAAAGACCACTTATTAAAGAGGCTGTCATAGTCAAGAAGTTGACTATGACAGCCTCTTTAAATTGAATGATGCATAGTTCCAATTTCTACCCTACCACTTTCCTTAGACTCATTTATTGGGCTCATTTTGACACATTCTCGAACTGCCCTGTCCCTTTGGAGCACTACATTCAAAATTAATGATCCATCTTTTAATTCTGAAACTTGACTATTTATGAAGCAACTTCATTTTTATTTGATCATTGATGAGTAACATGTAATGACGCATTAGAGTGATCAATTATCAATAATGCCTTCATTGCTTTCAACTTCACTGTAAGAAATAACGTAACGGCTACTGACCCAACCTGAAGGTACTTGGATATATTGAGATTTTTTATTAATCCGAACTCCTGACGGAGTAAGAAATGGAAAATTTGGAGGTGCTGGGCTATTTTGAGGTTCAAGGTAGTAGTAAATATCTTGTTCACGAGTCCGTTTTACAGCCTTAATGACTTTAAATTTAGCCAGACTTGGAATGGTCCAGTTTACTTTACCTAATCTCTTAGTCTTGTATTGCGTGTAGGGAGGATAATTCCAAACAGTACCTGGAATGACAACCCCGACGTAATCCTTAAAGTTAGCAGGAATTGTTGTGGCTTGGGTAGTCGCTGCTCTTTTAACTCCGCCAGCAAATGAACCGACTTTTTTGCCCCCATAGACGTACCCCCGATATTTACCATTCATCGTCACGACACGATAATAAACGGAACCGGTGTGGGTTACCTTATAACCGTAGGCACGGAAATAATAAGTTGAACCCTTATAAGCCGGGTTCTTCCGACGAAACTCGTGATAGTCAGCATCTGCAAGAGTATAAGAAGCAAATTTTTCCATTTGGTTCTTGGAAGCCACTAGTTTAGCCCCTTTTACCGTGCCGGGTTTCGTATAAAGGGCGTATTTACCTGTAGCAACCACGTTACGAGTGGATTCGGCAGTCTTTAAAGGCGTGTAACCCACTTTAATTGTTGCTGTATTGCATGATGTTATAGTCAATAAGCTCGCTACGGCAAGGACTGAAACCATGAATAATTTGATCCATTTGTTCATATCTATATCCTCTTCGTCTAATAAGTTTTGAACCTAATCTAACTCCCGGTTCAGCTCGGGGACTGTGCGATATTCTCTTATTTTGACTCATTATAACGCATGAACCAAACTTCTTTGCGGTTTTCCGTTGTTTTCAGTTATTTCTCGCAAACCCTATTTTACAGAGAAGACTCAGCAATGAGTCCTTTAATTTTCTAAGTGTTGCACTTAAAAATACAAGCTTTTAAAAAAATGGAGCGGCTCATATGAACCGCTCCATTTTTTAATCTATTTTTCTTATTTTACTTTAGCCATGCTGAGCAGACGCTTATATGTGTTCAACAGCGGCTTGTAATTCGCACTCACGAGGCCAACACCTTCAACAACCAGCTCAATCACGAGCATGACACTGACGATTATAAGCAACGAACCGAGCAAAGTTGATGTCGAGAACAGGATTGCCGCTAAAGCAAACATCGCGCTCATCCCGTAAATAAGAACCACAGTCTGGCTTTGGGTAAACCCGTAGCGAAGCAGACAGTGATGAAGGTGTGACTTGTCCGGTGCTGTTAACGGCTTTCTATTTACCAATCGACGGATGATTGCGAATAACGTATCGGAAATCGGAACCGCTAAGAGAATGATTGGTACAACGAGTGAAAACAAAGTCACATTTTTAAATCCGAGCAACGCAAGAACGGAAATAATATATCCAAGAAAATAGCTGCCGGTGTCTCCCATGAAAATCTTCGCCGGATGAAAATTATAAGGCAAGAAGCCCAGCGTACTTCCAAGCAGGATCGCGCTCACCGTAAAAACGAAAAAGTTTCCTTCTGTCAGTGATAGTCCGGCGATCGTTAAAAGCACAATGCTCGATACGCCGACAGCCAAACCATCAAGACCGTCAATTAGGTTGATCGCGTTCGTAATGCCCATGATCCATAGCAAGGTCAGTGGAATACTGAGCCAGTACAAATGCAGCACGCCGTTAAACGGAAGATTAATAAATGTGACACTGATCCCGCTGTTGACAATTACTAAAGCAGCAAAAAAGTGGGCCACAATCTTTACCTTTGGCGACAGCGAATACATGTCATCAAGTACGCCTGTAATAATGATAATCACACTGCCGATAATCAGCGGCAATGTAAAACTGCTGTCCGGCCACATGATCAGCATACCGATAATAAAAGCTAAATAAATAGCCAAGCCGCCCATTCGCGGCATTATTTTTTTGTGTACTTTGCGGGCGTTCGGAAGATCGGTCGCGCCAATGCGAATCGCCAGTTTCCTAACAAGAGGTGTTACAGCAACCGCAGCAAGAAAACAAATCAAGAACGTCACATAGACCATCGTTTCAGCCCCGCCCTTATCAATAAATTCGGATTCGTGTCCAACAAGATAGCAATCTTTTAAGCTTTCTTATACGGAATTATACCACATTGTAAAGACAATACCACTGGTAACTTTACGATATCTAAACAAACAACACAATCCGTTAAAATTAGTTTACAATATTAGAAGCCCTACGCATCAAATTCGGTATTTTTTTGATGATTCAAAGTAACAGTTGGAATCTCTAATAGGATTAAAAAAATAGCAAAAAAGGCAAAATGAATATGATTGCTTCACTTATTTTAAGGATGGGATCAATTTATGAATGAAAAAAAGCAAGTTGGTACGATTTGTATGAATGAATTTCACACAAAAAAGGAATTTACGGATGTATTTACTGACCGCATTATGGATCGTAAACCCATGAACTTATATTTTCTAAATGACCACGGCTATAATATTGCTCAAAAAGACCGCAATTATAACGAGGTTCTTAATCGTGCAGATTACTTGCTTAACGATGGCATCGGAATCAAATTAGGAGCAAAGCTTTGGGGCGTCTCCCTTGAAGAAAATTTAAATGGAACGGATCTTATTCCCCTGCTGCTGCAAAAATGCGCTGAGAACCATTGGTCGGTGTATTTGCTCGGGTCTTCGCAGCATATCGCTCAGACTGCTGCTCAAAAGCTTACTGAACAGTTGCCGAATTTAGTCATTGCCGGTACTCATGACGGCTATTTTTCATCAGAATCAGAGATGGTTGCAACGATTAATCAATCGGATGCGGATATTTTACTTGTTGGTATGGGCATGCCTCTGCAGGAAAAATTTATTGACCGCAACTCCGAATCTCTTGAACCGTTAGCTCGAATCGCCGTTGGCGGTTTTATTGATTTCGCATCCGGAGTAAAGCCGAGGGCGCCGAAAATCATGCGGAAGCTGAATCTTGAATGGTTGTTCCGCATGGCACTGGAACCACGAAGAATGTGGAAGCGCAATGTGGTCGGACATGCCCAATTTTTTTCAAAAGTCATTTGGCTTAAATGGAAGCATAATCGCTGAAATGATGTTGTTTAACCAAGAAGTCATGCGGACAACTTCTTGGCTTTCTACAAAAAGAAAGTATAAAATCGTAAAAGATTGGCGGAAGTTAGAATAAGCGGTCCGGCAATAAGGGAACTTTCGCTAACTAAGGTACGTCCTTGTACACAACGCGAAAGCCATCGCATCCTGCGAAAGTGCGTCCTGCGGCTCACCGGACACTAGGCCGTCCATGGCCGTCGGAACTAAGTCTTCGCCTTCGACTAAGGTTCGGTGAAGATAAGTTTTATAATAATGATAGAATAATAATGGAAAAACTTTAAATGAAAGAAGGATCCGCATGGAGAAGAGCTTTTTTATTCGGAACCGTAGGAAGCTTTATGAAACCTTGGAAGATCAATCGCTGACTGTTCTTTTTGCCGGTGAAGCGGCACATCAGTCTGCAGATGAGAGCTATCCTTTCTATCCCAACCGCAATTTTTACTATATGACCGGCATCGCCGAGCCAAAAGTAATATTCGTTGCAGCAAAATTCGGCGGTGAAATTGAAGAGACACTATTTATTGAGCGTGCTGATCCGTGGATGGCCAGATGGGTTGGCGAAACCATTACGCCTAATGAAGCACAAGAAGCCTCCGGTGTTCAGAACATTGAACTTCTAGACAAATTTGACACGTACATCCGGTCATTTATGGACAGTCGTGTGTGCAACCATTTGTACGCGGATCTTGAGACAAAATCATGGGAATTTCCAGCAAAGCCGTCGAACAAATTTGCTGCTGAATCCGCTGTCACCTATCCATACTTGACCATTCATAATCTATATCCGGTCATCTGTAAATTCCGCGTTGTTAAAACGTCTGATGAAATTGAACAAACGCGGAAAGCAGGAAAAATTACTGCAGACGGAATCAAAAATGTGCTTGTGAACGCCAAACCCGGCATGAAAGAATTTGAGCTGGAGGCTTATTTTAATTTCGTATTAAAGAGCCGCGGCTGCACTGAATTCGCTTTTCCAACCATTCTCGCCAGTGGGTTCAACGGTACCGTTCTTCACTATTCGGCAAACACGGGCACTGCCGCTGATGGAGATCTTGTGCTGCTCGATCTTGGCGCACAGTACAACTATTACAATGGCGACATCAGCTACACATTCCCTGTAAACGGACGATTTACACCTCGCCAAAAAATAATCTATGACATTGTCTTACATTGTAACCAAGAAATAACGAAAATGGCAAAGCCAGGCGTTGCCTTCATGGACTTGAACCGATTTACAATCGAGTTTTACACTGAGGAACTCATGAAAATTGGATTAATTAAAACACCTGAGGAATTGCGCAAATATTACTTCCATGGCGTCAGCCATTCGCTTGGACTAGACACGCATGATGTCGGTCCTTATCGCGAAATGGAGCTGGTTCCAGGTGAAATTATCACGAACGAACCAGGACTCTATATTCCCGAAGAAAGTATTGGCATCCGCATCGAAGATGATTTGCTGATTACAGAGGATGGTTCTGAAGTGCTCACCACCGGTCTGCCGCGCACGACCGATGAAATAGAAGCATTTATGGCCGAAAATAATAGTAATCTAAAATGATCTTTAAAGAAATTAGGAGATTCCGAGGATTCTGCGGGATCTCTTTTTCCATGGAATTGATGTCTTATTTTGTCATTTCCCCGGAAATAATGTTCTAAGCTATTGTAAATCACTAAATCTGCTACAATGAAGAAAAAAGGCTGGCAAAGGAAGATCGAGATGAAACAGAAAAAGATAGTCATCGCACCGGACTCATTTAAAGACGCACGCATCAATCTAGTCCGTACGATTTCTAATGTTGCTCGCGTTTGGCAAATGGCTAAAAAAAGTAATCGTTAATAAACGGCCGGATCTACGTTGTGCCTCTCTTATTACAAGTCAACATTATTAATGAAACGAAAAATCACCAGTGAAAGCCATTCACTGGTGATTTATTTGATTTCATTATTTTAGCTGCCATTGTTTCGTTATATAGTCAATCCATATTTCTCGTCCGGTTACATTCATCGTGTGTCCGTCATCGCCAACAGCATTCGCACGTTTTGATCCTTTCGGCCATTCAGATAAATAGTTAAGCACCGCTATCTTCTGTTTCTGAATATACGTTTTCATCTGGTCGATTCGATCATTCATATAAGGCTGCTTTGATGAATAGTTTGGCGGACTGACCAAAAATGCAGCTTTGGGATACTTATTTTTTACTTTTTCAGCCAGCAGAGTGGCCACTGTCTCCGTATCATCTGTACTTACTTGACGATCGTCATTATAGATAAGCGGAGTATACATCACAAGGTCCGGGCTTCCATTCACATTTTTCATCAAATCCCCAAGCTTCGCTTGATTCAGCACAAGCGAGTTCGACTTTCCCAGATCCTGAACGGTTACTCGGAAAAAGCCTTCTCCAAACGTATCATCGAGCTGCTTTTGCAGCAATAGTGCCAGAGCTTGTTCATTGCTGCTGCCGATCATCACAATCCGAACTTGTCCGTTTTTCTTATAAGCATTCTCGGCAGCATTCCGCAACTCTTTTGGTAATTTTGCAATGTTCTTCTCGATCAATGTTTCCGATTGATCAGCACTCAGTCCCTCGATACTAGCTGTATCGTTTTTAGCCTGCAATGTTATTCGATCCAATTTATGGTTCCAATACCATTTGCCTCCCACCACACTCACGAGGCAAAGCACACAAACCAAAATCAGCCAAATTTTTTTCACTTCCGCCCACCCTCAACTCTATACCATTATGTATATTGAAAAATTCCCCATGCATATAATATATCGGTTGGCAGACCATGTTGCAATCATTTACCAGATAAATCAATGTTTTTCAATACTTTTAATCGGAATCTTGCTGCTCTTCCCGGACGATAACAATATTCACACGTCGATTCATCGCCTTGTGCGCCGCCGTATCATTCTTTACGATCGGTCGGTATTCCCCATATCCGACAAAATGCATGCGCTGCGGTGCGAGTCCGTCTTTATTGATCAGATAATTCATGACTGTCTGCGCCCGCAGACCGGATAATTCCCAATTCGAACGAATGGGCCTGCCTTGATCCCGAAAAGGAGTATTATCCGTATGCCCTTCGATACTGACCTCGTTCGGTACACTATTAAGAATGTTGCCAATTCGTGCCAATACTGATTTAGCATCCTTCTTCAAGTTAGCTTTTCCAAGATCAAACAGAATCTTTTCACGAAAAGTGAGCTGCACACCTCGCTGCGTTTCCGTAAGCGACACGTCCGGGCTTAAGTGATTGTTCTTGATGTACTGATCCAATTGAACGTACAACGCATCCAGCTTTTTTTTGTCCTTTTGTTTTTCCGAATCGCTAATGGACTGAGACTTTTTGACCAGCGGCACACTCGGCTTTGTTTGGCCTTTATCCGCACTCGGATAGCCGATGCCCTGAAGAATTGAATCCCCTTGAAATGATGATTTCAGAGATGAGACAAGCGCATTAAATTTCTGGTTTTCAATACTGCTCATCGAAAACATGACAATGAAAAAGACTAATAACAAAGTGATCAAATCCGAGTAAGTGATCAGCCAACGCTCCGAATTATGACTTGATTCTTCCGGCCGAGTATACCGCTTTTTTCTTGGCTTGCTCATGGCTGACCCGCTTCTTGGAATTCCCGATCTGCGGTTGTGCTGCCAGATCCGCTCGTCAGTTTCTGTTCAACCTTTCGGGATTCTTCTTCTGTTAGGAAAGCATAAAGTTTTTTCTTCAAAATCATCGTGCTTTCTCCATACTGAATAGACAATATTCCTTCAGTCTTCAATTGGCGGATTAAAATGTCACTGGCTAAATTATTTTTGATCTTCGTGTAAATAGGCAAATAAATCACGTTCGCACTGCCCACGCCATAAAGTGTTGCAATAAATGCGACAGCAATTGCCGGGCCAAGTGCGGAGGCGTCTTCCAAGCTTCCGAGAACGTGTACAAGCCCCATAACAGTTCCAATGATGCCCATTGTCGGCGCATAACCGCCGGCAGATTCGAATATGCGGGCAATGGAGAGTATTTTTTGTTCATAAAGTTCAATGTCCCGATTCAATATGTCGTCAATAACATCGGAGTCTACACCGTCGACGACCATCTGAATACCATTCGACATAAACGCATCTGTTTCAAACTTCTGCTGCTCACCTTCCAAAGCAAGTAAACCTTCACGTCTGGATATATTGGCAAGATTAATCAGTTCAATGATCGTATCATCCTGGCGTTCTTTAGGTTTTGTAAATGCATATTTTAAAATAAACGGCGTTTTTGCCAAAATCTTTCCCGGAAAGCTAACAACCACCGCTCCGATTGTGCCTCCGACTACAATCAGAAAAGCGGTGACTTTTAATAACGCAACTAACTCTCCGCCTTCAAGTAAAAATCCAACAAGTAAAGATAGCAATCCGACCAGCAAGCCGATGACTGTTGCCACATCCATGTAAGTCAACCCTTTCCGCTGCTCTAATACCATTCTCATTCTTTATCGGCTATTTTCGCGCTGAATTAAAGTAGTTTCTTAAATTCGGTGCGGCAAACCTATGAACGACTCCATGCTAATAGGCATTATTACCTAATCCAACAGATTACAAGTGAATGCATTGTCAGACTCCTATCTTACTATTGAAAAGTTCAATCGTATATGAGTATCAAATAATTTTCACTTCCGTTTTTTGACATCACTTGTTAAAATATTATTTGTAGCTTATTGTCGAAAAAACGCTAATATAGTCAGTCTCTTTATTTCTTACATTAGGTACCGCCTCTTGTAATGACTATCGCGTTAGTCTGTCTACCGCGGAACGTATCCTGATTTTTCCTAGGAGCTATTGAACGGGAGTGAACGGCACTTATGCCAAAAGTCGTAAAGCTTGAGAACTTGAAGGACGGAAGCATTCTCGCCAAGGATATCTACATAAATTCCTCTGTTCTCTTTAGAACGGGAATGCTGATCACTTCTGAGCTTATTAATTATCTTAAAAGAAAAAAAGTGAGTGCCGTAGCCATTTTCGATGGTCCTTCGATCGCACCGTTTCGAAATACATTTACACCAAAGTCGCGAATGACTGCTCATGAGCGGAAAGAGCTTACTGAACGGTTTCAAAATGAAATGGCTCAAATTGCTGATGAATTACGTTACGGAAGAATTTTGCATTCGGAAACTTCATACCTATGGCTCCAATCACTTTATCTGAAATTCTACTCAAATCCGACTGTTCGTTTTCTACTGGACTGTCTGAAACAGTGGGATCCGATTTGCTATATCCATTCACTTGACGTCTTTGTATTAACAAGCCTCTACTTTAAGCATGTTCATTGGCGGGTAAGTCAGGAATTTCTTCTCGGCTCCCTGCTGCATGATATTGGCAAACTCTATACGCCGATTGAAATCTTATTGAAAACCGGAAAACTTACTCAACGTGAGTATGAAAAAATAACGCAGCATACCGTGGACGGCTGTAGATTACTCGATCGAATGAATTTTCCTGAAGAAACGTGCCGAGTTGCACGTTCTCATCATGAACGGTTAAACGGCAGCGGTTATCCGGATCACCTGCATGTGAAACCATCTGACCGTGATCTTAAATTGATGATGATTGTTGACGTATATTCAGCATTGACGTTGAGCCGATCCTATAGAAAACCGATGCACACAACAAAAGCAATGCAGATCATCCTAAATGACAGCTATAACAATGATTTGTTTGATTTAAAAATTTGTTATTTATTTATTAATTTCATACACATTTTCCCTCCTGCGACCCATGTTTTATTGACAAGCGGTGAGAAGGGCTTTATTCTTGCTAATTCATCAGGTTCTGACATCTTACCGCATGTTAAGCTTGAAAACAGCGGCAAGGTCATCCAACTCCCAAGCGACCTGTCTCTTACTGTCGAAACGATCACCAGCTGGGATAGCAGTGAGATGGTGTTGCAGGCAAGGCAGACATGGAACGATTACGTTAAGTATTTAATTGAGGGCGACAGTGTCAGGGCAGTTGATTGCCTCGATGCACTGTCTGACGGAATGCGTATTGAGGATGTATTTGTGAAGCTTTTTGAGCGTTCATTGGATGAAGTGCAAAAAGGATTTTTACTGAATCGCTTTTTGCAAGCAGATTATATGGTCGCTGCTTTCACGATCTTAAGATTGCTCAGCTGGAAAATGTTGAAAATAACGCACCAGCTTCCGAACACCGATATGGGCGAGATTGTCATCGCAAATTTGGAATCCTTTAGCGGCTTGACACGAGCAAAATTGATGGATGATCTTTTCACAATCAGCGGTTGGAAAACCGATTTCCTTCCTGAAATTAATGAAATAGGCATAATACAAGATCAAATTCAAAGAAAACAGGCACATTATCTTGCCATCTTATGTACAAATAAGCACGCGACCAACCTCTTTAGTTTACTAAAGCATTTGAGAAATGAGTTTCCCAAGTTAACGATCTTTGTCCTTGGAAACCAAGAAGAACTCGCAAAAGAATCCAAAAGAAATAAATTACTGTTCAGCACAAACCTGAGTGAACTAATCGCCAATATGAAGCGCTTATTTGCTAAGAAGATGGGAGCATGATTCTTCTACATAAAAAAACGGGAAGTCAGAGCGTAGCATTAGCATTGCTCAAGGCTTCCCGTTTTCACTATTGTTTCACTTTGAATTTCAGTTATTCAGTTGATCATTAATCATATCATGAACGCGTTGCTTTTCAGCAGAACCAACAACAAGATAATAGATTCCGTTAATTTTCTGTCCTTGGCCTTTTACTTCATAATCAATCGAATGCTTGCGCGCATCACGATAATTAAACGCGAGATTCTTCATATCACTAAAGGTCAAGTTCGTCTTCACATTGCTACCAAGCGCATCGAGAATCTGTGAGTAGCGAGATACCGATGACACATTAGCCATTTTATTGACAATCGCCATGATCACATCACGTTGTCTCTGATTCCGTCCGAAATCTCCTTGTGGATCCAGATGGCGCATCCGTACATAGCCCATCGCTTTTGCCCCTGTGTCCAGAGTAATGTTGCCGCGCGCGTAGTGATAACCCTTTTTATAGTAGCCCTCATCATGCCAATCCAATTTATTATTTACGGTAACCCCGCCGACCGCATCAACAAGGTCGCTCATGCCTTCCATATTGATCTTTATGTAGAAATCGAATGGAATATCGCCTATAAACTTTTGAACCGTATCTTCCGCCATCTTTGTATCACCGTACGCGTACGCAGCGTTAATTTTATCAATTGTGCCGCGACCGACAATTTCGGTTCGTGTATCACGCGGAATAGAAATCATCTGCATCGTTTTTGTTGTCGGATTTAACGTTGTTGCGATAATAGTGTCCGAACGCCCGCGGTCTCCCTTACGTTCATCGACGCCTAATAGAAGCAGACTTATCGGTTTTTTCTGAGTGATCGCATCGTGGTTGCCCTTGCCGCCGGCTGTCTCATACATATCGCCAGCTGTTGACGCAACCGAGTGATACATCCACCAAACATAACCTGCCCCTGCAGCAAAAAGCACAACAATAATGCTGCCGATCGTCAGTAAAATTTTCTTTTTCATGATCTCTTCCCTTTTCCTCGTAGATTCATCTTAGTTATTGAGCACAGCTTGAACTGGCCACCTCGAACAGGTCATCTTTTTTTCTTAGTCGGGATGCTTGCATCACTGAACTTATAGAGAAATCATAACATGCCCTTTCGTTGATGTGAACAATTTCCTAGTCCACCCAATTCTTACTGAAAGATATCTTTCGTTGCTTATTTTAAAAATGAGGGGTCAACAGTGATTTTCTTTGTAATCATAGAAACTCCCAGAGTCTTTTTAATCACAAAGCATATGATCGTTGTTCCCACTGCATCATCTAGGTTTCATTTGCATTGAAACCCAGTCAATCAGTCTCAACTTATATTGCCCTAATTCTATCTTTTGCTGACTCTATTTTGATACCAAGAAAAACTACTGGGCGCTGCCTGGTCCTTAATCTCCATCCATGTGTGATGGTTTTGTGTCTTTTTCGGTGCTGAATCGTCGCGAACCTCCTCAGACAGGCAGGAATCTGCGGGGTCTCGTGCGATCAACAGAGCCGCACCCGCAAGCGTCTCACACCTGCGCGTTTGGTTCACAACCTTTTGCTTTTTCAAAAATCATATACTTTACTTATAAAAAAAGCGCAACGGAATAATTCCGCCGCGCTTTCTTTAATTGAGCAATAAATTAGTCAACGACTTCGATCTTGTCTTTGCCGCCGAATTTTTCATACCAAGGAGTTGCATTTTCAGCAAGGATTGCGTTGAGTTCTTCAACGTTTGCCTTACCTTGAGAACGAAGCCATTTAATAGCGCCTTCTTCTCCACCCTTGCCGTAAGCTTCAACGCCGTCACGCCATGTAGCACGGCCACAAAGTACACCATTGTATTTTGCACCTGCATCGTGAGCGAACACGAGTGTTTTCTGGAAGAGTTCAGTTGAAACGCCTGCACTCAGCCAGATGTAAGGGATCGTTGTCAGTTTGTCAACTTCGAGGAAGTAGTTCTTAGCTTCTTCAGCAGTGTAAACAGGAGCGTTTTCGCCAACGCCTTCTACACGGCTCATGTCAACAGGAACTTCCAATTTCAGAACGTCGATACCATAACGTTCTTGTGTAAAGACCTTGATCGAATCAAGAACCTTTTGAGGTTTAACTTTAGCATATTCTTCTTTGTCCGTAATTTTTTCATCGTAAGTTACGATTTCAAAGAACAGCGGAATGTCTTCAGCTTTACATTCGGAACCGATACGTTCTACGAATGCTTTTTTAACATCGTTGATTTCATCTGGTTCATCAGGGTCAAAGTAAACGAGCAGTTTAACAGCAGTACCGCCGTTTTCTTTGATGCGTTTTACAGACCAGTTAGGAAGAAGATCAGGAATACGACCAGCTTCAGTAGCGTCATAACCTGTTTTTTCATAAGAAGTCAGAAGGCCACAAGATGCTGCGCGCGCTTTACCTGCAGGAATGCCATATTCTGGGTCAAGCAGAATAGCACTTGCATATGGAGTCAATTCTTTAGATACAAGCGTTTTGAAATCCGCCAATTCTTCAACCGTAGCGTCTTTGCCTTGTGCTGCGCCGATCATTCTTTTCAAAGAACCACGTTGGTCAATTGCCAATGCTGCAATTACACCGTTTTTGTCAGACAATTGTTCGAGAAATTCAAACTTGCCTTTGGAAATTTTAACCATTACCGATAACCTCCAAGAATTTATTGGACAACTAACATGTCCGATACATTATAAACAAACGACAAACAACCGTCGCACCTTCTCAGGTGGCCTATCGCTTTTATCTCACAATCTTCATTTTACGTCATTTTCTGTCATAAAGTCAATTTCACAAATTCAATAATCCTGTGAACAATTTTTTTACTGCTTTACACCTGTTTTCTCACAGTGCAAAAGCATTGAATAAATCCTATCCAAAGAATGTTTGGTAGAGCAGAAAGACATTCAGACAAATCACGACAGCCGCAATACACCAAGCAGTGAAGGTTGTCAGCTTATGGTTCACGAGCTTGCCCATAAGCTTTTTATTGCTGGTAAACACAATAAGCGGGATGATCGCCAGTGCGATGCCAAAGGACAAGACAACCTGACTCATGACAAGCGCTTTTGTTGCGTTAGCCCCCGAGATGATCAATATGAGCGGCGGCAGCATCGAGCAGACACGACGCAGAAGGACCGGAATACGTTTATGAATAAAGCCTTGCATCATAATGTCGCCCGCAAGTGTACCGACGGATGAACTTGACAAGCCTGCAGAGAGCAAACCGACACCGAACAGAATACCGGCAATCGGTGCAAGATACGTGCTGAACCCTTGAAAAGCAACGGTTAAATCATTGATGACTTCCTTACCGTAGAAAGTAGATCCTGCAACGGTGAGCATAATAGCGTTAATTACACCTGCGATAATCATCGCAATTAAAATATCAATCAATTCAAAGCGAAAAATTTTCTTACGTTCTTCCGAGTTCCGACCAATAACACGCCGACAGGTCAACCCCGAATGCATATAAATCGCATGCGGCATAACCGTAGCCCCGAGAATTCCTGCCGCAAGCAGCACACTCTCGGTTCCTTGAAATTGAGGAACGAAGCCTTGAACAAATGGCTTAAACTCCGGTAAAGCAAAAAGTATTTCAAAGCTGAATGCAATGACAACAATAAAAACCATCAAGGCGATAACCATTTCAAGCGGTCTGAATCCTCTGATTTGAAACATGAGAATCAACAGTGCACAAATCGCCGTCAAGATCGCAGATGGGATCATCGGCAGACCAAAAACAAGATGAAAGCCAAGTGCCGCACCGATAAATTCGGCGAGATCTGTTGCCATGATCATAATTTCACCCTGAAGCCAATAAAAGATCGAAACTTTTCTCGGCCAGCGGTCACGGATAATTTCCGGAAGATTGTGTGAGGTTGCGATCCCAATTTTGGCAGATAACATTTGGATAAGAATTGCCATTAAGTTGGAGATAACAACCACCCAGAGCAGCAAATAGCCAAATTGCGAGCCTGCCTGAATATTTGTTGCATAATTGCCTGGATCAATATAGGCGACTGCCGCGATGAAAGCAGGGCCAATGAATGGAAGCATTTGTCTCCATCCCTTTGCCCCGCCAACAGCTTGTTCAAATGATTGCGGGTGCGGTTCAGAATTGACCGCATCGGAAGATTGTCTTTTGTTCATAGTCTTTTGTTCGAATTGGTTCAGTCCGGTCTTCTGCTGTTCTTGATCGGACATGACACTCCTCCTTTTTTCGCTCTGCGAACATAAGTTTCTCCAGAGAAACTTATGTGCCTATAAATAACCTACTTTATTCTTTTACATAATGCAACTAGTTTTTACTCAAAAATGTCTTATGTAAAAAATTTATTTCAATAAAAGAACATAATTTTTACAAAATCAGCGGTTTTTTTCAGGAAGGCGCACGAAGCACATATAGATAAAAACCACGGCGCACAGCGCGCCATAGAGAGGATAAAGCGTGGAGATTAACGATGCGTAGCCGAATTGTCCAATAAAAAAGGTACAGATGATCAGACTCAGCATGGCAAAGCGAATTGTGAACAGTGTTGGAAATACGCTGTGCAGCTGGCGAGTCAAGCCGAAAATATTGCCGACAAAGGTGGTCAGTATTTCTCCGAAAATAACACAGATAAATGCAGCATGCATTAATGTTCCGAGCGGGCGCACCATCTCTGCCATCGGCAATTCAAACAAACCGATATCGGACCTACCAAGCATCATGAGATGAGACATAAGCAGAATCATTGCAAGCCCGCATCCTCCGAGAATGCCGCCAAGACGAATCACCTGTTCATCTTTAAACTCCTTCGCCATCGGTACAAGCACAATAAGTGCGGTGGACAAATTAAATGCTGAGTAATTGAACGCAGAAAACAGCCAGTGGATATGGCTGGTTTCAGGAAAAAATTGAGCACCGGCTTTGTTTATCCAAAAAGTAACCAGGACGAAACCGACCAAAAGAGGCACAACCAGCATGTTGACAAACAACAAGCCTCGAACACCCCTAATCAGAAATAGAACGCCTAGTATAAGAGCAAGCACAATGCCGAATTGCCTGCCCCATCCAAGCTGCTCGCCAAAGACTGCTCCTGCTCCGGCAAGCATCACACCGGTCATGCCCAATATGATAAAGAACAGCAACGCTTGAATGACAGTCCCAATTCGTTCGCCAAATAAAGCGGCAAGAAGCTCATTAAACGAGTAAGCATCTAACCGTTTTGCATACACCATCATTTTCGTCCCAATCCAAGTCATGAACACGCCGCTTAGGATTGCACCAA
Source organism: Sporolactobacillus sp. STSJ-5 (assembly GCF_024385605.1). Lineage (GTDB taxonomy): Bacteria > Bacillota > Bacilli > Bacillales > Sporolactobacillaceae > Sporolactobacillus. The sequence goes on from NZ_JANFOJ010000005.1 coordinate 51,075, forward strand.
TCGTACCGAACGAATGATATTGGGTAAAAAATTGAATGATCTCGCGACCAGAGGCAAAGCCGGCACCAACAACGGTCCCGATGAACGTCGCCGCAACCTGCAAAATGCCAATTACTTTGTTCTTCATCTGATCGTCCCTTTCTGATTCCGTCATGCCCGGTTTTCTTAATTCATCCTATGCGCGGCTTGTCCCATCCATACCTCTATCTAATGGCCTTTACAAAGGCTATGAGACACTTTATACTTGGGTAGTAAATCATATGATTGAGAAAGGGGACATGTTTTATGGCGAATCGCATACGTACTGCCGCATACAATCTCATTGTCGCGTGCCACCGGTCCCCTATTTTCAGCATGATCTGAAGTTGAACTGACTATTAGGGACCGGAGGCTTTTCACAGGGCAACTCCCTTTTTCGAGAAGACCGTGTGAACGGTCTTTTTTTAATACCTAATTTTAAGACAACCGGAGGATTTATATGAACTTAAAAATGTATGGCTGGAATCAACATTTAGACGCAACACAATTGAATCTAGAAAATGGCCAGTCGATTGGCCGAGTGACATCCGAATATAAAGGACAGTATAAACTCGTAACAGAGCAAGGCGACTATTTAGCTGAAGTTACCGGAAAATTAAGGCACCAGGCAGACGAACGTGAAGATTTTCCTGCAGTCGGGGACTGGGTGGTCGTCCGTGAACGTCCGTCAGAATGCAGGGCAACCATAGATCGCATTCTTCCCAGATTCAGTAAATTTTCACGAAAAGCAGCAGGCGTAACTACTGTGGAACAAATTGTCGCCGCTAATATTGATACCGTCTTCCTTGTCATGGCGCTGAATCATGACTTTAATATTCGCAGACTGGAACGCTATTTGACCATGGCTTGGGAAAGCGGTGCGAACCCCGTCATCCTGCTCAGCAAAGCGGATCTGTGTCCTGATTTGGAAACGAAGATCGCCGCGGTGGAAGAAATTGCATTCGGCGTTCCTCTCATTGCGGTCAGTGCACTGAGAGATGCAGGCAAGCAGCAAGTCACTGACTATCTGGGTCAGGGAAAAACAGCCGTTTTTCTCGGATCATCCGGTGCCGGAAAATCAACATTAACAAACTGGCTTTGCGGCAAAGACATTCAGGTTGTGCATTCAGTCCGCGAAGATGATGACCGGGGCAGACACACCACAACAACACGTGAACTGATTGTTCTTCCCGGCGGCGGGGTCATTATTGACACGCCGGGCATGCGCGAACTGCAGCTTTGGACGGCTTCTGATGATTCGCTGGAACAAAGCTTCTCAGATATTGAAACTTTCGCCTCTGAATGCCGTTTTAGAGATTGCACCCATCAAAAAGAGCCAGGGTGCGCGGTGCAACGCGCTCTGCAGGATGGCAGTTTGAGCGAAAATCGTTATCAAAGCTATCTCAAGCTGCAGCGCGAGCTTGCTTTTATTCGGCGCAAGTCCGATGTTCAAGAGCGGCTTAAAGAAAAAGCACGCTGGAAAAAGATCCATATGTCCATGAGACGACATCGCTGAAACCTGCGAACAAAATAAAAGTCAAAGGCATTCGTTCCCTGAATTTTCGGAACGAATGCCTTTTTAATTTATGCTAGAATAGAAAACACTGATCGCTTAAGACAGACAGCATCATCAATTATATGGAGGTCATTAAATGGATCAAAAATTAACACCGCTGAAGACTATTGATTTTGATCTGTTTTATCATTTAATGAAATGTTCATTTCCAGTAGCAGAATTTCGCCCGCGCAGTAAAGAGCGCCAGCTATTAAATCAAGCGAATTTTACCGTTTTAACCCGTTATGATTTATTTGGGAAAAAAATTGACGGATTTATCGCCGAATGGTCGTTCAGTGATTTTCTCTTTTTGGAGCATTTCGCCGTGGATCCAAATCTGCGTGGACGCGGAATCGGATCGACACTGCTCAGCAATTATCTTGAGCAAGCCAAAAAACCGGTTTTGATTGAGGTCGAATCACCAACGACCGATCTTGCTGTTCGCCGTATTCACTTCTATGAGCAGTTGGGTTTCTCGCTCAGTTCGTTCGGTTATGTTCAGCCTGATTTAGGTCAGACCGGCGATCACATTGACTTGCTCATGATGCAGTATCCGAATCCCCTGACCGAGCATGTCTTTAAGGAGCGAAAAAAAGAAATTTTCCAATCTGTCTATGGAGTGGAAAACTGAAGATTATATGTACAAAAGATCGGTCCGGGGACACAGCCGGCCCGATTTTTTGTTTTAATAAGCCCACGACGCGCCAATAATGATTAAGAGAATAAACAAAACAACCACCAACGCGAAGCCTGAGTTCTGTCCGAATCCTTCTGAAGCACCCATGATCCTCATCACCTCCACTTGATTTTCTCTACTATCTTATGCGAATGCCCCAAATCGTTTCGCCCGTTTTGTTACATCTGCTTTTTGCTTTGTTTCAGATCCGCATGCCGAACGAAAATGACTGTGATAAAATGACAGTAATTACTGCCGTGCTTTTCGCTATTTTGCCATCGTTATGAATGGATCTTACAGGAGGCTTGCTACATGGAAAATTTTGAAACATTGTTGGAACACTATGCCGATATCACCGTTACAATCGGTCTTAATGTGCAAAAAGATCAAGATGTCATGATCTTCGCACCCATTGAATCGCCGGAATTTGTACGGAAAATTGTGCGAAAAGCTTATGAAGTAGGTGCTCGTCATGTCTTTGTCGACTGGACTGATGAAGAATTAACTCGATTGAGACTCGATCTTGCGTCTGAGAAATCACTCAGCCAGTTTCCCGAATGGCGTGCACGCTCATTTCAGGAACTCTCGAATCAAAATGCGGCTTTTCTCTATATCTATTCGCCGAATCCGGAATTACTCGCAGGAATAGATCCGCTGCGCGTTGCTACAGCACAGAAAGCAGCTGCGGCCGCAAATAAACAATTTTCAAATGATAAAAGCAGTGCCAAGGTAAGCTGGACCATTGTCTCGGTACCGACCGCAGCTTGGTCAGCCAAAGTGTTTCCCGGCATGGAAGAATCTGAACGAATCGATGCGCTTTGGCAGCAAATTTTCAAAATCACGCGAGCAGACAAGGAAGATCCCGAAGCCGCGTGGAAACAGCATATCCAATCACTAACGGACAAGCTGAACTATTTCAACGAAAAACGATTTAAGACACTGCACTATGCAGGACCAGGCACCAACCTAACCATTGAGCTTCCGGCAGAACATCTTTGGATCGGCGGCGGAATGTCCAATGATCAAGGTATTCCTTTTCAGCCGAATATGCCAACTGAAGAGGTCTTTACAATGCCGCTCAAAACCGGAGTTAACGGTACCGTCTCCAGCACAAAGCCGTTGAATTATGGCGGAAATCTGATTAACAACTTCTCTGTTACATTTAAAAACGGTCGAATTGTGGATTATAAAGCAGAGCAAGGATTAGAAACGCTGAAACAAATCATTGAGACGGATGAAGGCTCGCACTATCTTGGTGAGGTTTCTCTCGTTCCGCACCATTCGCCTATTTCAGAAACCAATCTTATCTTCTACAACACCTTGTATGATGAAAATGCTTCCTGCCATTTAGCAATCGGGCACGGTTTTCCATTTAACTATCGCGGCGGACGCAAAATGTCTGAAGAGGCACTCGCGGCGGCAGGGATGAATCAAAGCCTTACCCATGTTGATTTCATGGTCGGATCCGGTGAACTGGATATTGACGGTGAAACAGCAGATGGTGAAAGGACTCCGATTTTCCGTAACGGTAATTGGGCGATCTGAAAATCAGTATAAAAAGCAGGTCTGAGTTCACTCAGGCCTGCTTTTTACGTCTCTTTAAATTTATAAAGTAGTCTCAAATCTTGAAGCGTTTGATTTCTTCCTGCATCATTTGAGCCTGTTGATCCAGATCTCCGGCCAACTTGTTCAGTTCTTCCATCGAAGCCGTCTGTTCCTGAACAGAAGCACTCATTTCTTCGGTGCTGGCAGCGGTCTCCTCACTTGTTGACGCAATGGTTTGTGAACCTTGAGTTATCTGTTCAATCTGTTCATGCGTCTTAATAATCGCATTGGCGATTGTCTGCATGCCCTTCACATTAAGTTTGATGGTTTTTTCGATTTCTTTAAACGCGTCATTGGATTCGGCAACGGCAGCATGTTGTTCTTGAAGTGTTTCGTTCGTTTGCTCACAATAAGCGACTGCTTGCTGAATTTCATGATTCATTGATTGAACCGTATCGGTTACTTCTTTTAATGATTGATTCGTCTGCTGTGCAAGTTTTCGAATTTCTCCGGCAACAACCGCAAAGCCCTTTCCATGTTCACCTGCATGCGCGGCCTCGATGCTCGCATTCAGGGAGAGCAAATTTGTTCTTCGTGCAATGCCGTCCAGCACATCAATAATTTGATGCACATTTTTCGCATGTTCCTCCATTTTTAATACGGTATTGATGATCTGATGCGTCGTATCCGCAGATGTCTTTGATTGGGCGGAAAGATGGTTCATCTTTTCAAGACCGCCATTCGCATATTCCTTCATTCGCTCAGCCCCATGGAGAACCTCTGTACTGCGGTCATCAATTCGATTAACCTCATCCAAAAGGCCTTGCAGCGACGATTGGCTCTCATCAATCGACTTAGACTGACTTGATGCTCCTGTAGCAATTTCCGTAACCGTTGCACTAATTTCATTTGCGGACGCAACATTCTCTTCAGCACTGGCTACCAATGTTTGCGAGGCCCCAATGATTTGATGCGACACCTCATACATCTTCTTAAAGGCTTCACGGTTCGTATTCGCAAGTGCATTAATACTTTTTGTCAGCTGGGATAATTCATCATCGCCTTGGATCGGTATCTTTACGGTAAGATCTCCATTTTCAATGCGACCTGCAGCTTCTTGAAGCTTTCTCAATCGCGTAACGACACGGCCAAGTGTGTAGAGCGTGATCAAAATAGAAACAATAATAATAATGACCAACGTTGCAACGGATGGCAGAGTAATGAGGTTCGCTCTGTTTGAAATCGCACTCTTATCGATAATGCCTAATAGAGTCCAGCCGGATGTCTTATTCGTGTGGAAACTTACCAATTTTTGTGAACCGTCGATCTTTGCATAAAACTTGCCGCTCTTTCCCATACTGCGCATTGTCTTATAGAAGTCTTGACCGGCAACATTTTTACCTAACTGACTTTTTTTAGGAGAGGCAATGTAGGTGCCCTTACTGTCAAGCAGCGCGACATAGCCGGAATCTCCAAGCTTTGCTTCGCTTACCTGCTTGATAATGGATTGGATAAATAAATCCATCTTAATGACACCTTTTACTTGTCCGTTATCAACAATGGCCTGCACGACGCTCACGACATTTTGCTTCGTTACGCTGTCCGTATAAGGGTCGGTCCACATTGACTGACCATTTCCCCCTACCCCGTCCTTGTACCACTGTTCTGCGGTGGGATCATAGCCTTTGTCAAAGAAATACATAGGCGAACGTACAATATCTCCTTTTGCCGATGCATAGGTAATTGCCTGATATTTAGTATTTGAACTAAGTACATTTTGGAAATCCTGTTGAATTTCTTCGTTATTTTTCTGAACATTATCAAGCATTTTGCTCATTGTAAACTGACGTGTAACCGATTGCGCGTCATCAAAATAGGTATCAAAGGTTTGATCCGTGGCCTTCAATTGTGCCATGGCTGATTGCGTCATCTGATCGCGGATGAGCTTAGCTCCGTAGATGTAACTGAATAGCCCGCCGATCAAACCGACGATTACCATGATGCTGACGATTGGAATTAAAAGCTGTTTCTTCACACTCATTTTTTCTAAAGCGCGCCCATTCAGAAATTGCGGCAATTTAATGAGAAATGCCCCTGCAGCTTTAAGCCTTTCTCCCAGTGCCATTTTCTTTTCACTTGTCTTTTTTGCCTTATCCGTATCTTTTTCTTTGTTCATGTGTTCTCAGCCCCCCGAGTACCTTGCTCTCTTATATCTATCAGTGAAAAAGTTTGAATTAGACTAGCTTGTACCCCTTAAGAGCTGTTTGAATAATCGCAGCATCTGCTTCCAGATCAGCCGCAAGCTTGGTCAGGTGTTCCATTCCGGCGGTCTGTTCCTCAATCGATGCCGTCACTTCCTCTGTGCCGGCAGCTGTTTGTTCACTGATCTGAGTCATTCCGTCAATGTGTTCTTTAATTTTTTGCGTCTGCGTCGCCATGTCTTTGATCGAAGCAGAAATGTTGCTGATTCGCTCTTTATTCTCAGTCACGGCTTCAGCAATCCGCTTTGATGCCTTCTCAAAAGCACTGACAACGATAAATTGTTCTTCCAGAACTTTACTTGTTTTTCCGGCAAACTGAACCGTATTTTCCGTATCCAAACGAATGCCGGTCATCAACTCGGAAATTTCTTTCAAGGCATGATCGGTTTGTTCCGACAACTTACGCACTTCATCTGCGACAACAGCAAAGCCTTTGCCTTGTTCTCCGGCACGAGCGGCCTCGATCGCCGCATTTAAGGCAAGCAAATTGGTTTGGCCGGCAATTTCAGAGACGGATTCAATGATCTTGCCTACATTCTTTGAACGTGAATCTAAGGAAGCGATCGCGTCAATAATATCAGCAGTCGTACTGATTGTCCGTTCCGAATGATTTCTCAGCTTAATGACAGACTGCTGATTTCCTTCAGAAATTTTGGCCAGCTGCTCCGCGCCATGCTCCATCATCTGTGTCTGCTCCGTAATGCTGCCCATTCTCTCTTTTAACTGATCCGTTGCCTCTTTATTTTTTCCCATTAATTCGGCTTGGTCGGAGGCTCCGGCAGCAATTTCAGTCATCGTCGATCCGATCTCGTTTGATGAAGCCGTGTGCTCTTCAACACTTGAAACCAGCGATTGAGAGGCATCGTTTACTTTTTCGGAGACTTTTGACATGCTCTCGATCACGCTGTGATTCATTCGAATCATGTGGTTGATGCCTTCGGCGAGACGTGCCAATTCATCATTTTCTTTATCGTTGATAATCACACTCATATCGCCTGTTTCCGCTCTTCCAACAGCAAGCCGCAGATCATGCACACGCTTGTTGTAGCCCTTGAAAATAAAAAGCAGAGCAAAAAGACCCGCAATTAAAGTTACTCCGCTTGCAATAATAGCGGGGACAAGCATTCCTTCGACTCCGAAATAATAAAACACCGCAGTGACTCCCAATACACCAATAAAAAAAGCAACAAAATAAAGGCTCTGAAGATTAAAACGCCTTTTGTTTCGGCTTTTTTGTTTCTCTTTTAAAGCCATGACCGATCCATCCCTTCAAGCCCGCTTCAATTACCTTCACAAATCTCGCACAGCCCATTATCTATCACTTACTATATCGGAATATCTAATTGAAAAGTTAATTCAATTTTTATTATTTATCCGTGTTGCTCAGCTCGAAACCGTGATGTATGATTGCTGCCTGTATAAAAGAGATAGTAATAAAGATCAAGTATAAACACAATGACCATTGCCAGAATCATACCCGTCAAATCAAACGTAAATGTGTCAATCAGGTGACCGGTACGTCCCGGAACAAAAGTCTGATGCCACTCGTCGAACATCGCATAACAGAGCGAGATCGCGGGACCGCATAAATAGCAAAGCAAACGAGGCATAACCGTCGTCATAAACAGATTAATAATCATGAAGGTTAAAAGACAGTATTCCGTTACATGACTTGCCTTGCGAAAAACAAACTCAAACAATGCATAAGGTTCGTCGGACGTAATACGTTCCCCGCCATAATTAAAATCGACATGCGGAAACGTTTCCGCCGTCCACTGAAAATGCGCCTTTAAGAAAGGCTGCATATTCTGGTCAGCGTAAGGAGTCGATGATCCTTTATAGATCATGCCAATAATAAATAAGATAAGAATAAGCCAAAAAACGAATGCTTTAGGATTTTTAAACATCTTGTAAACCCCCAGTATAAAAAGTGCGTGCCCATCAAAAAAATCTCTATCCTAAATCTGCCTTAACGTTCCATTGTAAAGACCGCAAAACAATTTCTTAATCATTTCTCAATTATAGCGCAATTGCTTAGGTATTTTGTAGGTGTATTTTTCCACCGTCCACTTTTTAATTGAATTAATTCATTCGTCTGAATAATAAAAATTATGTCCGTGCTGCTGAATCGTCTTGCAAAAAAAGTGCATAACTCATGGCTAATTTGCACAGGTTAGTTAGTGCTTCACACATTGAAGGGAGTTTTCTCTATGAATAAAGAGCAGGAATTCAATCGCCAATTTAAGGCGAGGGAAAATACAGGTGAACACCGCAATGGACGGCTCGCCCAGCAAAAAAATCACACCGATGGGAACCATGCACCGAATGAATTCACCAGCGAAAACAAGAATGAGGACCGTTAATCACGCATCTCCTATCGAGAAGCCCGGGCATAATAGGCTTCTCGATTTTTTTGAGGAACCATTCCGCCTCCGGTTGCCCAAAAAAGGTGTGTTGCATTGGCCATTTTATCCGTCAAATGATGATTTTCTAAATAGTTCTTTCCTGTCTTGCTTTCCAGCAACATATGAGGTCCGGCTAGACCTGCGGCAGCCGACGGTTCGATCCAATGATTTTCCGTATCCTTAAGTGCTTTCAGATAGTAGAAAAGGCGATCGTCATCCACGGTAAGACAACCCGAAATTAAATGACCGGCTGCTTTGCCCGCGAACGCCGACGGACGCGGAACTGCCAATCCATCAGCTGCTGTGTGATTATCAAGTCCGAAATCGCGTACGGATACCTGGTCATCTAATCCCGTCAAAAGGCCGAGTAAAAAGCATGGCGCATGGGTCGGTTCAACAAAAAAAGCATGAACGTGCATGCCGAATGCCTGTTTTAATCCAAAAGTTACACCGGCCGGTCCCCCGCCGACACCGCATGGCAAATAGACAAACAGCGGATGATCAGCATCCACCGAAATGCCCTCTTTCTGAAACTGCTTCTTCAGGCGGTTACCCGCGGTAGCATAACCAACCAACAGATCCTTTGAATTTTCATCATCAACGAAATGGCAGTACGGATCCAGAGCCGCCTGCTTGCGCCCCTCTGTAATCGCCACACTGTAGTCTGCCGCATATTCTTTAACAAAAGCTCCTTTTTCGCGGAGCAGTGCTTTTTTCCAAGCACTCGCATCCGCCGACATGTGTACGGTTGTCTGAAATCCAAGCGTTGCACCAATAATGCCAATGCTGAGGCCAAGGTTGCCTGTTGAACCGACAGCGATTGAATAGCGTGAGAAAAATTGCTTGAACGAATCGTTCGCAAGTATGGCGTAATCATCGGACTCCTTGAGCAAATTGGCATCGATTGCCAATTGTTCCGCAGTCTTGAGTACTTCATAAATCCCGCCGCGTGCCTTAATTGATCCGGAGATCGGCAGTTCGCTGTCTGCCTTCATCATTAACCGGCCGGGAATTCGTGTGCCTGCTTCTTCTCCCAAATAAGCTTGTAATTCAGCTGTTGAATAAATCGGCGATTCAATTAAGCCGCCGGCTTGTCCGGTTTCAGGGAAAACCGACGCCAAGTAAGGAGCAAAGCGGCGCAGCCGCGCTTCGGCATCAGTCACATCACTAGAGGTAACCATCCTCGCATCACGTTCGCCATAATGTGGATTCAGCCATAGCACTTCATTTTTATCTCTTATCTTGATCACTGTCGGTTCTGCGTGCTCCCACTCCGCCAATGTTTTGCCGCCAATACATTTGTCCATCGGTCTCCTCCTTAACGTGCGTTTTCTTCAAGGGCTTTCTGCTGTTCCAAAGTATCCAGCATATCAAAAATTAAATGAAAGTTTGAATACCGTTGCACAGAATGTGCGCCCCTCTCAATAAAATCCCAGGTGCCATCAATTGATCCTTGAACAGCAAAAGGCTGATCATGGAAAAAATGATAAAAATGATCCGGCTGATCACGGCAGGCACGTTCAAATGCACGCGATTGATTAATTTTTTCCTCAATAGTCATATTACGATTATTATGCATGACATGATCCAAGTTGCAAGAGAAATAGAAGATAAAATAGTAGATTCCATTCATAATGACGTCTGCCGAACACATGGTCCGCAATTCAGATGCCTTTATTTTATTCCTTTTTTGTATGTACTGTTGAATACCGGGATTGGCAACAACAATTCCCGACTCACGGTAAACCGGATCACGCCCGACCGATGCGTTCACCTCAATGTTTCGATCGTCAACGAAAACCCCGTCCGTGTCCGTCAACTGTATCACCGCAAGAATCTCCTGCTTGCGGTATTTCGTTTCATTCATTATTTTTCGAACCTGATCCGTGACTCGGGTCTTTACATTTTTTCGCACGCCGGGTCTTGTGAACATATCGCCACGGGTAATATGAACATATACACTGTACTTGCTCGGCACATAGTTACGGATCGCTGCAATTGTCCGTTCGTCCGACACACCTTCCACAATAAACACAATGGCCTTTTTTTCAGCCATGACTCCATTCACCCGCCTCATCGAATGCTTCCATAATATCGTAGCGATCCGTCGGCTGATAAACTTCTTCTCCAGCATGACCAAGCTGAATCGCACGAATATAGACATCACGAATATTTGAGCTGTCCCGTATTCCTTTCAGTACAATATAGCGATTCTCGGGATTGGCAGATGTAAATGCCAAATTTTCTCTTTCAAGAACCTCGAGAAGGCGTAAGTTGTGCGAGGTGAACAGGAGTTGCCCCTTGCCGCCGTTATTCAAAATTTTCACAATCTCGCCAAGTAAAAATTCGTAGATACCGGCATCAAGTTCATCAATCACAATGCATGCATTTTCATCGTTATACATCACAATAAGCGAGCTCAGCACCGTCAGCAGTTTTTTGATGCCATCACTTTCACAAGCGATCGGAAGCGAGCGACCTTCACGCTTTGCTACCAACTCAACACGTACACCGTTTCTGCCGTCATGCAGCAGCTCGCCTCCCAGATTTTTTGCTTCCACAGTCAGACCGGGGACAACCTCTTTCAATACCTTGCTGATCGCTGTGAACATTGTTTGAAGTATTTCAAACGTTTCCATATCCATTCTTTTGGGTGCATCAATCGGAAAATTGATGACCCCATAGCCCTGCTCATTGGGATTCAAAGTCGTATTTCTGCAATGAATCGGTATCGACAGGTTGGCGAGCGACATTCCCGATTCGTGATTGCTCAGCACAAACAATCGTCCGGCAAAGATATTTTTGAGTACCTGAAGCAGCGTGAACGGTTCCTGATCAAGAGTCCTTTCAAGCAGATCAAAGCCTTCCTGACGAAAGAAAACAGAGGTACGCTGCTGATAAGCCAACTCAGAGTTGACCTTGAATGCGACCACTAAATTTTCTTTTCTCGATTTTATTTTCGACGCAACCGTATTCGGGGCAAGCTTCTCCTCCCCATCTTTTCGAGTAAAAGCGACCATCGTTTTATAGCGCGCGCCTTTGACCAATTCCTTATAGCGAATTTCTTCATGCGACAAATACACCGGATCAGGACCGCGATCATTTGCCAGATTTACCGCATCATCCGCATCCAGATCCTGCTTTGTCAGTGCCACATCATAGACAGCTTCGTAGCATTGACGCTCCACACAAATCAAAAAGGTGAAAACGAAGCGCACCGTGTCGCTCCGCTGATAGATCAGACGATCAACGCCCGGATCAAGCGGCTGCCCGCAGAGCAGTGCACGAAGCACCTCAAACGCAGACACAACCGCCGTTTTTCCCGAACCGTTTTGCCCATACAATCCGAGCACATCTGCACGCTTCATTGAACGATTCTTAGAACAAGGAAAATACAATTTGCCTTGAACAACGTTTTTGCAATTATGTACTTCCACACTTGAGACGCGTACTTTTAGATTCATGAATAGTACTCCTTCAAGGACATTTTCGTAACGATAACATAAAACAAATCCTCACAATAAGTATTCTGGGAAAAGGTGGATTGTATACATGAAACTGTCTCAGTTCATCTTTAATTGCCTGTTAAATAAAGAAACTTGCTCTTTCTTATTAAAAATATGGTTTTCAGATTCAATGATTTCATGGCACAATAACAGGTACATTTATTTCCTTGTTGCGAAATCGAACGGTGCCATCTTTTTGAATGTCATATTGAATTTTTGCGTCATCCAGGCCTCTAAATAAAGCATAACGCGCTTGCTCCGTTTTATCGCGAATCGTTGAAAGTGAGTAATTAATTGATTTGTTATTCAAGGTATGGGTTCGATTTTGAATTTGGAGTTGCTTAAAAAAATCCAACTGTGCATCAAGGACTTCTTTAAGTCGTTCTTTTGCTGCAGTGACTGAACGAGGAGCGGATAAACGATCCAATTGTTCTATAGAAGTTTCTGTTTGACTGATTGCCATCAGCATATAGTCATCGGTTAATTGGCGAGTATTGATTCGATTTACTGCTTCTGAGACACGATTGTTCCCAGCATTGACGAGTTCGCCCGATTGATGGACATAATCGGCAACACGATTGTAGCGATGAACTTGATAGTCGTTATAGATGTAACGAGCAATTGAAAGTGCTGATATGACAAGAATAATGACTCCAATCACACTGATTCCTTGTTTCACTTTCAGATGATGCCTGACCGGATGATAAATATCATCCTCATAGACGTTTCCTTCTCTTTTCAACTGGTTCATTTGTCTTTTAAATTTCCTCTGAACGGGGGTCATAAATGTAGCCTCCTCGGCGTGGCGATTATGATGAGAGATTATGTTGGAGTATATTTTGTATTCATTTGTTAGTATCATCGCATAATCACCGTTGCAAGTTCAATAGTTTTCAAGACAAATCACACAGTAAAATGGACCTAATATTTATTTTATTATATTTTTCGACTGGTGAAATAAAAACAGCATCCGCCTCGCGCTTTCACGCGAATTCGGATGCTGATTTCTATCTATTAATTTATGAATATGTTTCGCTTATTTTTCTTCCAACTCCGCCTCAATGTATGAGTTCTTCGATGACTCTTGCATGCGCCAATACACGATCAAGCTGACGAAGATGCAGATGGCAACGTAGAAGAAGAACATGGTTTCGATGCCGATGCTCTTGAACCATAGGGCGACAAATTCGGCGGTACCGCCAAAGATGGCAACCGTCAGGCCATAGGGAAGCCCGACGCCGAGTGCACGAATTTCGGTTGGAAACAGTTCGGCTTTAACGATCGCATTGATCGAGGTATAGCCGGTGACGATGACCAAGCCGAGCATCATCAACAGAAACGCGGCAATCACGTTGTGCGATGATTGCATGAGTAGGAACAGTGGAACGGTTAGCACAGTCCCTGAGATACCGAAGAAGAACAGCAGCGGACGGCGGCCGATATGATCGGACAACATGCCAGCAAGCGGCTGCAGGATTAAGAAGATGAGCAGTGCGACAAAATTGATGATGCTGACAACTTCCTTATCCAATCCGACTGAGTTGATCATGAATTTCTGCAAATACGTTGTGTAGGTGTAAAAAGCGACCGTGCCACCAAGTGTCAGTCCGACAACGGTCAGAACTGCACGAGGATATTTCATCAGTGCTTTGATCGTTCCTGCGTTCTTTTTCGACTTGCCGGACATCTTTTTAAACTGATCGGATTCATCCATCGACAGTCGGAGCCACAGGACAGCAAGTGCACCAAGCGCTCCGATCACAAATGGAATGCGCCAGCCCCATAATTTGAGCTGATCCTCGTTCAGCAGTAATTGAAGCACAATTTGAACACCAAGCGCGACCAATTGACCGCCGACCAAGGTAACATATTGGAAACTGGAATAGAAACCACGGCGGCCTTTGTTCGCCATTTCAGAAAGATAAGTCGCTGAGGTTCCATACTCACCACCAAGCGACAGTCCTTGAAAAAGTCGAGCTAAGACAAGAATAATCGGTGCAAAAACACCAATCGTCTGGAAGTTCGGCGTGACAGCGATCACCAGCGATCCGCCGGCCATAATTGTAATTGACAGGGTGAGCGCGGCGCGGCGGCCATGACGGTCCGCATAACGGCCCATGATTAAGCTGCCGATCGGCCGCATCAGAAAGCCGATGGCGAAAATAGCGGCTGTGTTCAGCAGCTGTGATGTTGTATCTCCTGAAGGGAAAAAGTCGGTCGAGAAATATACCGCAAAGGCAGCGTACACGTACCAATCGTACCATTCAATCATGTTACCTAATGATCCTTTTAAAATGTTTCCTGCAATACGGCGCGATTCTGCGCGTTCCACATGCTTTACTTCAGCCACATGAACATCTCCTTTAAACATGAACATTCAACCGATCTTTATCTATTAATCATGCACGATGAAGAAATAGATTTTCGCTGTCATAAAGTTAACTCTATTAACTACTTTACAGGACTCGTCCTGTTCAAGGGAAACCATACGCTCAAAAGATTCTAGACGCACAAATTCCACCCAAAACGATGTCCTCTTCTGCACAACATTATCGGTTCAATAATCATTCTTTTTTGTTATCATTACAATAACATACAAATCATCATTATTCATCCATTTTGATTAAAATCTTCAATTTTTTTTCATATTCTTATCGTTCTATTGAAATTTTCTTCAACATTAAAGTTACTAATGAAGGTTTTTCTCCGCAGCCAGGATGAATCAGAGCGCCTCTAAGATCGCCTCGTTTTCCTGTATTCTTGAGGATTGACATTCCCTAATTAGAAAAACCAGGCAAAAAAACGCCTGGTTCTTACTTCCGCAGGAAGTGGTGGCTTTTGCGTTGCATACAGGACGTATGCGTACTTAGCGAAAGATCCTTTTACGATACCGGTTTGATTACGCTCCGGTTGCTCGCGATCAACTAGGCACGGCCGCGGGCAGTCTGGAAGCCTCCTTAAGCAAACTGATGTCTGCGGGGTCTCCCCCTAGCCTGCGATCAACAGAGCCGCTCCGCAGGAGTCTCGCACCTATGCGTTTGGTTCGCAGCCCTTTACTTTGGTAAAAATCATATACTTTTTTTGCTTTTAAAAAAGGAATCCATTAATGGACTCCCCGCAAAATTAAACCTATTACATTACAACCCTACTTTTTCAAATGCCTGTGTTAAATCGGCAATAAGATCATTGGCACTCTCAAGTCCGACGCTGAACCGCAAAAATCCGTGTTCACGGAATTCTTCGGGATAAAAATGGATGCGCTCATCATCAGGACCAGTATACACGATCAAGCTTTCATCGTGTCCAATCGAGACTGCGGATATGATCAGCTTGAGTGAATTCACAAAATCATTGTGACGCGCAACATCGCCGTTAATACCGAAAGAGAGTACACCGGAGTATAATCCGTGCATCTGCTTCTTAGCAATTGCATGCTGCGGATGGCTCTTGAGTCCGGGATAAGCAACAAACGTCACCTCGGGATGGTTTTCCAAAAATTCAGCAATTTTAAGTGCAGTCTCACTATGCTGTTTCATACGCAACGGCAGTGTTACGACACCGCGTGTTATTAGCCATGCATTGAACGGGCTGATCGCTCCGCCGATATTGACCATTGCTTCACGTTTAATTTTATCAATCAATTCTTTTTTTCCAATCACCGCTCCGCCCATCGCATCACCGTGACCATTAATGTATTTGGTGAGGCTATGAATGACAAGATCCGCACCCAGTTCGAGCGGCCGCTGAATATACGGTGAGGCAAACGTACTGTCGACGGAAACCAACGCACCAGCTTCATGAGCGATTTTTGCGATTTCAGCGATATCACTGACACGAGTCGTCGGGTTTCCCGGCGTTTCCAAATGAATCAGTCTCGTGTTCGGACGAATTGCTTGCCGCACTGCTTCGGGATCCGAAGTATCTACAAGCGAGACTTCAATACCATATTTATCTGGAAAATATTCATGGAGCAGACGATAGACCGCTATGTACGAGACATCGGTGCAAATCACATGTGCGTCCTTGTCGATAAAGCTGAAAAAGACGCCTGCAAGTGCCGCAACTCCCGTCGCGAGTACCACACAATCCTCACCGCCTTCAAGTGAGGCAAGGCGTTCCTGCAAGTATATCTGATTTGCGGAAGTGGTTCGCGTGTAGATCAAATTGTTCGGGTCGCTCCAATTGAGTGTCGACGCATCATCCGGCAGCCGGTAACTGTTTGCCATTGTAATTGGTCTGCGAATAGCTCCCGTCTCGCTATCGATATCATTACCAACATGAATGCAGCGTGTGATAAAATCGGACTTGCTATAATCAGCCATACCTTATCCCCTTTTCTCTCCCCCGACCTTGCTTAGGAATCGCGGTCGCTTTGTTAATAATTCCATCGTATAAGTCGTCAGTAAAGAAGTCAATCATTAGTCACAGTATTCAACTATGATTAATGATTTTTCACACAAAAAATGCGAGCCTCCTTGCATAAGCAGACTCGCATCTTTACTTTTTCTTCTATAGTATAGTAATTTTTGATCAGCCGCTGAATGTGCCGTAAATCAGGAATATGTTTAAACAGGTTAGAATCACGGTAATCACCCATGCCAGATATTTAATCCAAGTAGGATTGGCAAACCTGCCCATCATTTTTTTACTGCTGGTAAAAATCGTTAAGGGAATAATAGCGAATGGAAGTTGAATACTGAGAAAAACTTGAGTATAAAGGAGCAGTTGCTCGACCGCTTCCTCTCGTCCTCCGTACAGAATGACACAGATGATCACCGGTACAACTGCGATCAGACGAGTGATGATTCGACGCAGCCACATTGGGACTTTCATGCGGATGAAGCCTTCCATGACAATCTGCCCGGATAGTGTTCCGGTTATTGTGGAATTCTGTCCGGAGGCGAGTAAGGCGATGGCAAAAAGTGTGCTGAGTACCGGACTTGCGATCACGCCGACAATCTGCGAATTGCCGAGCGCATTGTAGAGATCAGTAAAACGTCCGAGATTACTGGCATGCCCGTAAAACATTGAAGCTCCAAGGATAAGGAGCAGACTGTTAATGACAAATGCTACCGACAAACTGACATTGGAGTCAATCGTCGCGAATCGGATCGCTTGTTTCTTTCCTTTATCATTGCGTTCAAACTGGCGCGCTTGAACAATCGATGAATGCAGGTACAGGTTATGCGGCATAACCGTTGCTCCCACAATACCGAGTGCGAGTAAAAGGGCACCTTTATCTGACGCAATCGCCGGGCTAGGCACATAACCAGCAAAAATCTGCCCGGCGGACGGATTAGAAAGCATCACTTCATAAAGGAAAACAACAAGAATCGTAGCGATTAACGTAGCAACGATGGCTTCAATTTTTCTAAACCCGACTTTCGTCAAGGTAAGCAACAGGAGTACATCAAGCGTCGTAATGAGGACGCCGACAAGAAGCGGAAGTTTAAATAAAAGTTCAAGTGCGACGGCACCGCCGATGACTTCTGCTATATCGGTCGCCATAATGGCAAGCTCGGTCATGATCCACAACACGATGGAAACCGGCTTATTTGTAGCCTTTCGCGTGGCTTGAGCAAGATCCATACCTGTGACAATTCCTAATCGTGCCGACATACTTTGCAGCAGCATCGCAATTAAATTCGAGATCAAAATCACCGACAGGAGTGTATACGCATATTGCGAACCGCCTTGTATCGACGTGATCCAGTTGCCAGGATCCATGTAGCCGACGGCAACCAGAGCCCCCGGTCCACTATAAGCGGCCAGCATTTTCCAAAAGCCCGCTTTCTTAGGCAGCGCGACCGTGTTATTGATTTCTTCCAAGCTCGCTCCGTCTGAGTAATGCATCACATGTTTTTTCCTGCGCCGATGTAAATCGATTGCATCCTCCATTTTCTTCAGCTCCTTTGTTTCGTCTGCATCATTATTTTGCATTAAGGAAACATTTTTGTCAACATGAAATTTGGTCTTTTTTGTTTTTTTGCCCGTCCTTTTTTGAAATAATATTTATTTAGCAAAAAAAAGTAAAAAAATAATGCCCGTGACCCATTGGTCCGGCACATCACTTTTTAAATAAGATTGTAGATTTTTTACAGAGAATAGCCACGCTGCTCCTCTGCGCCTTTGCTTTCTTTTAAGGTTCGCCAATAAATCAGCTCGGTCATCAAATAAGCAATCGTTGACTCGGCACCTTGGTTTCGGTTGATGCCCTTTTCCTCCAAGCCGTCGCGGCCGCCGCCTTCTGCAGCATCTGCAACCGGCACATGCAGGTCATTTGCGCCATGGAACCAGTTGCGGCAATTTTCTAGGACTCTGAGATACTTCTCCGGAGTACTGAGAGCAGAGACGGCTTGTTCTGCGGCAAGCGCCAATTTCATCACTTCAAGCGGCTGCTGATCCCACTGGCTGGCGCATTCTCGCGTGCACCACCCATGATTGCCAATTGGATGAACCAAACCGTCCTCACGCGTCATTTTGTTTATAAGAAAATCAAGCGATTCTTCCGCAATGAGCAACGTGTCACTGTTTCCACTGACGCTGAACGAATGGAAAAGTGCCCAGGGCAACACTCCGTTTCCGTAGGTCATGACCGGTTCAAACCAGCGCCAGCTCGTATCTGAGTTACGCTCAAACAGAGCAAGCAGCTTTGCTTCCAGGTTCTCAATACATTCCGGTGTTTCTTCGCGAACAAAATTTTGAAATTCAGGCGTCCAGCTCAGTTCACCGCAGCGCATGTTGAGCAAGCTTGCTGCCGAAAGTGCATAGGCCGTTCCGCGCGGAAAGTTTAACTTTTTGACCAATGGAAAGGCCTTTTGAAACAGTGCAGCTGCTGCCCAGCGACTGTCCGGATTCGGAAGATCCAAGCAGGCAACCGCGCAAGCCCAAAGCGATCGTCCGAGGCAGTCTTCCGAGGGCTGTTCTTCTTCCAATGTTCGATCATAGGCGTAATTATTATGAAAATGACCATCCGCTTGCTGCGCGTATTCAAGAAAGGACAGGTAAACCGAAGACAACCGACGCAGCTGCAGGCTTTCCATGCCTTTCAATGGATCTCCCGCAATAAGCTTCTGCCATTCCGAGACGAGCCACAGTGCGCGGGCATTATCGTCTGTTGAGTAGCCCTCGCTGCGACGCGGAATGTTTCCGAGCGCATGCTCGACCAGACCTGTATCATCGGTCATCCGTTCCAGATGCGTCATTTTAATCTTGAGTCTTGGCAATCGATTCCACCCCGATTGACGGTTGGTTCAATACTGCT
This sequence comes from Sporolactobacillus sp. STSJ-5, assembly GCF_024385605.1. Taxonomy (GTDB): domain Bacteria; phylum Bacillota; class Bacilli; order Bacillales; family Sporolactobacillaceae; genus Sporolactobacillus. The sequence continues at coordinate 70,305 of NZ_JANFOJ010000005.1, forward strand.
TCCGAAAATACTTTATTGTATTTTTTCCCGACTTGCGGCCAACTCATCGGCAATCCGATATGTGCCATTTTCCGTTGATAAGCGGCAAGCAGCGTCTCATTTGAAAGTAGCGCATTCATCTTTTCGACCCATCCGGCCTGATCATCATACGCAACAAATAATTCTTCACAGCCCTTGAGCAGATCCTGCGCGTATTGATACGGTGTTGACAATACCGGCCTGCCTAAGCCGATCGCATAGGCCAAAGTACCGCTCGTGATCTGATCAAGTCCCGGGTAAGGAGTAATGTATAAGTCGCATGAGGTGATATAGCGGACAAGATCCTGCTCCGTCATGAATTCGTCAATCATTTGTACATGATTTTCCAGATGATGCTGACGGATTAAGGTCTTCAATTCCTCACGATAAGATTCTCCTTCCAGCTTTTTCACGTTCGGATGTGTCTGCCCGATAATGACGTAAAGCGCATTCGGCACTTTTTTAACGACTTTGGGAAGTGCGCGAATGACCGCTTCAATGCCCTTATTTCTACTCAGAAATCCGAAGGTCATGATTACCTTGCGATCCTGCCAGCCGATCTTATTCCGAAAGTCTGCGCGCTTTTTCATATCCGCAATCGGTGTGCCGTGGGAAATAAATTCAATTTTATCTTTATTAATGTGAAAGCTGTCTTTTAAATAGGAAATGGCTTTATGGTTCATTACGACGATTTTGTCACTGCGTTCAGCAAGCTCGCGCTGGATTGATGCATAAGGCTCCTCGGGCTTCTTGAAGACCGTGTGAAATGTTGTAACGAGCGGCTTCTTCAGCGCACGAACAAAATCAAGGATATAATCGCCAGCATTGCCTCCGAAGATACCGAACTCATGTTGAAGTGAGACGACGGACACCGAACTCTTATTGATTTCCTTAGCTACCCTAAGATAATCCGATCTGTTTTCTCTTTCAATGGACCATTTGAAGAATGAATCATTGGGATACGATGTGTCCTTATCCTTAATAACGACAACCGGGTCGGCCAAGGACTTGCGCTTCGCCTTCTGCACATTCTGTCTCAAATGATACGTGTATGTGGCAATACCGCACTTCTGGGGAAGATACGTACTTACATAAGCTACCTGTTCACTCATATCGAAAACCGCGCTCCTTTTAAATTGAACTTCATTGGTGATACAGGAAAGGTAGATTAGCACTCACATTGAATGACTGCTAACAATAGTGTAGTCTTTTTTTTCGGAAAATTCAAGGTGTGCATGTCCGACATCACTCATCCCATAGGCGGCCACATGGACGCTAAGGTAGGCGGATCAATTGAAATTATTATTTTTTAAACGGATTTTAAATAAAAAATCCTTCACCTATTTGGCACAGGCAAAGGATTAATAAGTTTATGCATCTGATTTTTTTCGCATCAAAAAGTAAGGTTCGACCGGCGCGTCGACAGTCATCGTTACGGTCATCATCGGATTGGGAGCACGGTCAATCGGTTCGCCGTCCTCGTTCCACAGATCACGCACTGTCTGTTTGAAATGCGCAAATCCCGGTCCGTAAAATTCAACTTCCTCGCCGACACCGAAATTATTGCGCTGTTCCAGCGTCGCGATCTTTGTATCCGGATCGTAATCTAAAACTTGAGCTGCGAAAGTGTATTTCGGTATTTTACGCGCTTTGCCGAAGAGCTGTTCCTTTTCGGTCGGCACACCATAATAAAAACCGGTCGACAGATCGCGCTGAGCGACCTTCCAAATCTCATCATCCCATGCCGGATCAAAGACAAAATGTACCGGATCGCTGCAGTAAGCGTCGACCGCATTGCGATACACATTGGAAACCGTTGATACATAATGGATCGATTTCATTCGGCCTTCAATTTTCAAGCTGTTAACACCTGCATCAATCATATCAGGCAGATGATGAAGCATTGACAAATCGACCGCACTCATCGAAAACGGCTCATCATCGCGCAGATGACTGTTCGGCTCACCGTTGTCCATGTCGAACAGATCGTATTTCCAACGGCAGGACTGAGCGCAGCCGCCGCGATTCGCGTCACGATTCACCATGTGATTGGAGAGCGTGCAGCGTCCTGAATAAGCAATGCACATCGCGCCATGAATGAAGGCTTCAATCTCGATATCTGTATGGCGGCGCATTTCGCGGATTTCCTCAATACCTACTTCTCTTGCAAGCACCACGCGCTCGAGTCCGATGCTTTTCCAGAACTCAAGTGTCTTGTAATTCGTCGCCGAGGCTTGCGTCGACAAATGGATTGGCAGTCCCGGTGCGGCGTTAAAGCAGACGACAATCAACGCCGGATCCGAAATGATCACCGCATCCACGCCAATGGATTGCAGCGTCTTAAAGAATTCGTCTGCTCCATTACCGTCACCTTCATGCGTCACCATGTTTGCCGCAACAAAAACCTTCGCCCCGTGTTCGTGAGCGAAAGCGACACCTTCAGACATCTCTTCATAGGAAAAGTTGCCTGCACGCGAGCGCAGCCCAAATGCCTGACCGCCAATGTAGACTGCATCCGCGCCGTAACGGATCGCCATTTTCAGCTTTTCTAAATTGCCTGCCGGAGCAAGCACTTCAGGTTTCTTCTCAATCTTTTTCATCTTTGTTCTCCTTCTTGCATGCAATAGTCTAAGAGGCTGTTCTATTAATGAACGTCTTCAGGATTTTTCAAGTAAAAACCGGTACCGAGCGGCCGATGTGCCGGCTGCAGCTTGACTAAACGGTTGCAAAAGCTCTCCGGTACAAAAGCGCCGGATTCAAGTGCTCGTCTTGCCTCAGCAAAAAGCGACACAATTTGAACAAAGCGTTCACCATGGAGCAGCACGCCGTCAAGCTTCCATGTATTCAAGCCGTTCTCGCGCATTAATTTCAGCTGCCCCATCAATGATAGATCATCCGTTGAAAAAATATGAGTCCCGTCCGTATCTTCAAAAATAGGATATTGACTGTCCGGATTTTTCGGATCGCGCAGGTACAGTGTCTGATCGTTCTTCTCAACTCCACCGGTGTACTTAAAATAATTTTTCAGGAGCGGGCGTCCGGATTGATGAATACATGTTGGTCCGTAAACCTGGACCTCGATGGGCTGATCCAATTTTTGCTGCATCTCAATTAATTCTTTTAAAGTTAATTCGCGGGCGGCAACTGCGCCTGAGGCACCTTGACTGATCCAAAAAGCAACCTGTTCCGCCGAAGTAACCAATGTGCCGGCATCATAAATAAAATTCAACGGGAGTCCCAATTCCCTCAAGACAAAAATTGCACCAGGATCTCCGATTGAAACAGTATCCACACCAAATTTTCCAAGTTGAGACAAGTACGGAGCCAATGCACTGATCTGTTCGTTATGCATCAGTGCGTTGCAGGCAACCGTTATTTTTTTCCCGCGGCGATGCACCAAGTCGGAAATCCGACCAATACTTTCTAAACTGAGCGGCTTTGGCAGGCGCAGACCGAATGGATGACCGCCGACATAGAGCCTGTCCGCCCCGGCGTCGATTAGTGCTTCAGCCTGCTCCAATGATTCTGCAGTAGCAATAATTTCAATCAAATGAAAACCTCCGTATACAAACATTTATGCTTTTCATTATATCATGATCGTTTTTAGGTCAACCAGCTTTCTAAGCAAGTCAATGTGTATTCACGGATTTTTGTGCTATTCTGACAGTAGGGACTCAATCGAATGAGCCTATTGACGAAAACTTGGCTGAAGCAGGTACGAAATCTTCGTACTTCCTTATTTTGATGAAAAGCGGTGTTGAGAAACAAAACAGCCGCAAGCAAGGAGAGATGATAGATGATTGGATTTATTGGAATCGGTATTATGGGCAGCCGCATGGCTAGACGTCTGCTTGACGCAGGACATGAACTGATCGTTTACAACCGCACCAAGTCGAAAACCGAACCACTGATTAAAAAAGGTGCGCTGCTGGCAGGTTCACCAAAGGAGGTCGGTTCACAAGCTGACATCGTATTTACCATGCTCGCCAACCCTCAGGCGGTAGATGCAGTCGCTTACGGCGACAATGGACTGCTTGCCGGTATGAAACAAGACGCACTTTGGGTAGACAGCAGTACGATCAGCCCGACTCAATCGGTAAAATTAGCTGATGACGCAAAAAATGAAGGTATTCACTTTTTGGATGCACCGGTCGCAGGTTCAACGGGTCCTGCTGAAAAAGGCGAATTGATCTTCTTCGTTGGCGGTGAATCTCGAGACCTAGAAAAGGTACGTCCATTGCTCAACATCATGGGAAAAGAAATTCACCATAAAGGAGCAAATGGAACCGGTACGGCGATGAAATTGGTCAATAACCTGATGCTCGGACAGACTGTCGCTGCTTTTTCCGAAGCGGTTGCTTTCGGTGAAAGTCTTGGACTGGACAAAGCTGGTGTGATCAAATCACTGTTTGCGGGTCCAACTGCCGCGCCGATTCTTCATTTCAAGGAGAGCAAAATGATGAACGAAGACTTCGAGAACGCGGACTTCAAAGTAAACAGCATCTATAAAGATATGGAGCTCGCTTCCGAGGAAGCGTACAAGCATGGCTTTGCCCTTCCGCTATCGAACACCCTAAAGGCAATGTACGGATTATGCCAGCAGCAAGGTAAAGGCGAGTACGATTTTGCGACCATCTATGATTTTCTGAAGAAAAAATAACTGCTGAGTATAAATGGGAGCGTGGGGACAACCCCTCGCTCCCATTTTTATATATGCCGTTTTCGCCATTTTTTAGCGGCAACGCGTTTCTTCTGGTCAATATGCCTGATCTGGTCAGTGGCACGTCTTATTTTTTCGGTCAATGTGAGCATCGGTTCCGAATCAATCAAGACGTTCACATCATGTATTTTGGCAATTGCGGCCGCCTGAAGAGCGACACCAACTGCTGCATTCTGAAGCAGCAGGATTAAATTGCAACGAGCAATCCCACGTTTAACGATCGAAAGCTCATTTTTTCTCAATTCATCGCCATTGTTTTCAAGTAAGAAAACAGTCGCGATTCCCTGTATTTTACGACTGATAATCAACTGTTTTTTATGCTTAGTAAATCCAGTGTGATCGGATTGCTTCGCACCGATCACCATGATCGCCGGCTTTTTTCTCATGCCGCTCATTTATACTGGATTCGACACAATCAGGTCTGCATGACCGATGATTTGCAGCGTTTCAACAGATGCAGGTACTACAAGATGGTCGCCTTTTTTCAAATCATAGCCCGAATCGTCAATTTGAAGCTTTCCTTCACCGTCAAGCACACTCATCAGCAGGAACGGCCAGTTCTTCTTGATCGGTTCCGTGCAGCCGCGCACTTCCCAGTGAGAGACGGTAAACAGGCTCTCACGCAGTAATTCGGTGAATTTTGCTTCCGTTTCCTGACGCACATGATAGGTCAGCTCGGGATCGACATGCGGACAATTTGCGACATCAATGGACTGCTGAATATGCAGTTCACGTGGTTTTCCATCCGCTCCGGGCCGGTCATAGTCATAGACACGATAGGTTGTATCTGAACTTTGCTGAGTCTCAAGTATCAGGCAACCGCCGCAGATCGCATGAATGGTCCCGCTCGGCACATAGAAAAAGTCACCTGGTTTAACCTTTACCCGGCGCAGCAGGCTGTCCCATTTCTTCTCGGCAACGGCCTTGCGGAAGTCCTCTCGTGTTTGGGCCGTATGTCCGTATACAATTTCTGAATCTGCATCACAGTCAATAATGTACCAGCACTCCGTCTTGCCGAATGGCACATGCTCCTTAGCCTGTGCATAGGCATCGTCCGGATGAACCTGCACGGAAAGATCCGTACGTGCGTCAAGAATTTTGGTCAGCAGGGGAAAGTCATCTCCGGCATAGTTGTCGAACAATTCCCTGTGCTGTGCCCATGCGTCGGCAAGCGTTTTACCTGCAAGAGTCCCGTTTTTGATTACAGCCGGGCCATTCGGGTGCGCTGAAATCCCCCAGCATTCACCAGTTGTTTCGCTCGGTATGTTATACCCGAACAAGTCGCGCAGCCGCGTGCCGCCCCAGATCTTATCGTGAAGCGCCGGCTCTAGAAAAAGCGGTGTTTTATCCATAATAGAAATCGTCCCCCGTTCTGTTCAATCCACTTCTATTATACCATGCTTTTTGTTGCAAAATGGTGGCGCTTTATTTTAGCGGAAAATTAGATTTTTCCGCGATGTCTCAGCTTGGCTTTCTTTTTTCTCAATTGATACTCCTGCTGCTTTAAAATCTTTTTTTCTTCCTTACTGCGCAAGCGGTGTATTTTCTTTTTTTGTTCGAATGCTTCTTTCAAAGCTTTTTGCGCTTTTGTACCAATCCCTGAATTACGGGATTCTTTTTTGACCATGCGCCTTAATCGCTTCGCATTGATGCATTTACGGCGATGAATAGCTTCCTTCTCTCGAGCAACAGGCAGACTTCGATCAATGAGTTGATCCAAGCCACAACAAACAAAAGATAAAACATCAGGATTGCTAGGCTCCGGTCCGAACACATGCCGCGCAACAATCAATACCAACCGGATCGTGTTTTTTCATTTCAAAGATGATTGAAGCATTTCAAAAGAATGCTGTCAACGCCGTTTGCTGACACATGACTTGCGAAATTAAAGACACGGAATTATAATGACTATACAGTCAGTGAGTGAGGAGTCATTTAATGAATAAGCGAGAGCAACAAAGACAGCAGACACGCGCAGCAATTCTTACGGCCGCCGAACATGTTTATGCAATCAATGGCTTTATACGTCCATCAACACAGATGATTGCCAAAGAAGCCGGTGTCGCTCATGGCACTGTCTTTCTTCATTTCCAATCACAGGAAAAATTAATCCTGGCAGTGATTGACAATTTAGGAACGGCACTAACGGCACAAATCCATGAATCATCGGAACCGGGACATTGTCTCAGTGACGTTTTGCAAACACATCTAACCGCGATTGAAGCAAGTGAATCACTTTACACCCATTTGATCATGGACTTGCAGCAATTGCCGGAAGAAGCACAACAAACAGTGATTGGTATTCAATCAGTGATTGCCCATCATTTGGATCAAGTCATGACTCAATTGAAGAATGAGAAAAAAATAAAGGATCTCCCCTTTTCGTTCCTATTCAACACATGGATCGGACTCATTCATTACTATCTGATGAACCGTAGGCTGTTTGCACCGCAAGGATCAGTCCTTGCTCTTTATAAAAACCAATTAATAGCAAATTTTTTAAAACTACTGGAGGTGGATTGTAAATGAATATGATGAATTTTTTTATGAAGGAAGCCCCTGAAGCCGCGCAAGCGTTTAATGGGCTCATCAGAACGCTATCAACATCAACAGGACTTGATCCAAAGACGAAACAGCTTATCTATATCTCCATGAAAGCATCGCAAGGAGATGCTGCCGCTGTTACCGCCCATACCCATATGGTGAAAAATCTTGGTGCTTCACGTGATGAACTAAAAGAAGCAATTTTAATGACGCTGACTGTATCTGGAATTAAAGGTGTTGCAACATGCCTGAAACCGGCACTTGATGTGTTTGATTCGGAGGTCGATGAAAAATGAAGCAATGTATTGCATGTGGTATGCCTATGAAAAATGTTGACGATTATCCACTTGGCGACACAACGAAAGACTATTGCAAATTTTGCGCACGGCCAGATGGGAGCATGCAAAGCTATGATGAAAAACTGGCATCTATGACCCAGTTCATCATAAGAACCCAAGGGCTCAACGTAAATGTCGCTCAAGAATCCGCAGCGTTCATGATGCGTAAGCTTCCCGCGTGGAAAAAGGGCGATTCTAATGACTGAGTTATCCAGCCTCCCCAATCTCGGGCCGGTACTAATTAAGGAACTGCATCGAATCCATATTCGCACTGCGGAAGAATTACGCGCTATGGGAAGTGAGCAAGCCTTTCTAGCTGTGAAGGTAAATGATCCATCCGCTTGTCTATGCAAGTTCTATGCACTTGAAGGCGCTGTTCGAGGAATACGCTGGCATGCGTTGTCCCCTGAAAGAAAAAAAGAGTTGAAAAATTTTCTTGAAAATCATAAATAATACGGACGAATGTTCGAAAAAAAAACATGAGTAAGCAGCCGCTCACTCATGTTTTCATTCTGTCTATTTATCTATAAAGTTAGGAAACCTTTACTCCGCTCCAGAAAATTCAGTGCTTGCGGCTACCTGTTCGCTCCGCATTATAGCACCATAAACGATTCCTGTGATCAGCACACCGATCGGCCATGAGAATGCGGCAACTGCTGAGAATACAGGGATGAGTGCCAGAGGAACCGTGATAATGATTCCTACAATAAATGCGATGAACGCTTTTACATGGTACCCGTTCTTATACCAGTATTCACCCTTTTTCTCTTCATACAATGCTTGCACATTGATCTTACCGCGCTTAATTAAATAGTAATCAACAATGATAATTGCGAAGATCGGTCCGAGAAAAGCGCCAAGTCCGCCGAGAAAATAGTTGACGGCAACCGGATTGCTGTACACTTGCCACGGCATGACAACGATTGAGAGAATCGAAGTAATCATCGCTCCGCGGCGAAAATTGATATGTTTCGGTGCCAGATTGGCAAAGTCATAAGCAGGAGATACAAGATTAGCAACGATATTCACACCCATTGTGGCAATGATAAAGACGATTGCACCGACAACGAGGAAAAACGGATTGCTCACACGCTGAATGAGGAGAACCGGATCCGTTATCGCTTTCCCAAATACAGTAATGGTCCCGGCTGTCACAACAACAGAAGCCAGTGAAAAAGCGGTAAAGTTAACGGGCAGACCCCAGAAATTTCCCCGTTTCGTTGTCTTCACTGAAGGTGAAAAGCGAGTAAAGTCACTAACATTCAGAATGATTGTTGAAAAATAGGCAATGACAAGTGAAATCGCACTGAAAAATTGAATCACTGCCTGTCCTGAAGAAATCTTTACAGGGCTGACACCGATGTTTATTTTTCCGCCTGCCTTGATCGCGATCCAGACGATTAAAATCAGCATCATCAGATAAACAACAGGACCGCAGAAGTTATCAAATTTACGAATAAATTCCATTCCATAATTAAATACAACGAACTGCAACAACCAAAGAAAGAGAAAACCGATCCATCCGGGAAGTGAAAGTCCAAGGAATGTGTAGCCCATCATTGATTTCATGTCCGGAAAGATAAGCAATAGAATCGCGACAACGGCAACTGATGAAAGGTACGTCTGAATTCCATACCAAAAGATAGCGATGAATCCGCGAATCAATGCAGGCACATTCCCGCCGAATACGCCAAATGAAATGCGCGACAGAACCGGATAAGGCACACCAAGCTTGGTTCCTGCAACACCGGTCATATTGGCAAGATACATGACAGCAAAAGCGCCAATGATTTCTGCAACAAGGACTTCCCAACCGGTCAATCCAAGAAAAAATAAGCCGGCTGCAAAAGTATAGGTACCGATACTGTGCACATCGGACATCCACATCGACAGTAAGCTGTAGGTCGTCCAGCGTCTTTCTTTGGCGGGAGCCAAATCTTCGTTATACAAGTGTGAACTCGGTTCCGTGATCGTCCCTTTAAAAATTTCATTTGAACCCATACTCATACCCTCCATCATCCAGAATATTTTGATATTAATAAGCAAATCAATTACCCAACTTCAGCCAATCTGTTTTTGGACATCCTAATCCCTTTTGATGAGTCGTGCAGAAAATAATGTTTCTTCAACTCACAAAGTACGTTAAATAATATTACATAGATTATATTAAAGAGCATTTCTATGTTTGTCATTAGCTATAATATATAAAAAAGTAATTCTTTTTTGTACTAAGTTAACTATTCTCCTAGATGTATATATAAAATATGTCATATTTTATGACACGAATAAACCGTGTACACTTTTTTATACACGGTCAATCATTCTATAGAGAAATTACAATTACTTACTTTCCTGGACGAATCCATTTTCCCGAAGCTGCACCATTGATGCCATCCGTATTAGAGTAGACAACCGTCCCTCGATTAATCGTCATCTGAATGCTCGAAGGGAAAACATGGCCCTCGTACAGGCTAAATTTATTCTTTTGATAAAGCTTATCTGTTGTTACCTGTTCAGGCTTATCAAGTGCTACAACCGCAAGGTCCGCATCAGCGCCTTTACGGATTTCTCCCTTTTGCGCTGTGAGCTGAAAACGCTCCGCCGGTTGCTTAGCCGTCCAGTCTGCCACTTTAGTGAGTGGGAGATCCTGAGCCAAGGCAATCTCAATCGCGCTTAATAACGAAAACTGACCGCCGCTAATGCCGCCCCAAGCGGTAAAAATGCTGTCTGTCTGCTTGTCTTTCCATTCGCATGGCGAGTGATCCGAGGAGACCATGTCAATCTGTCCTTGAATCAGAAGATCAACTAGGCCACGACGTTCCGTTTCCGAACGAAGTGGCGGTGCGCATTTCCCCACAACACCGATCTTGCGAAAATCCTCATGACTATAAAGCAAATAATGTGGGCAGGTTTCAAGCGTAACGTCCTGCCCCCTCTTTTTAGCAGCTTGAATCAATGTAACGGCCTCAATCGTACTGATATGAACAAAATGCAGTGGGCAACCGGTGACTTCAGCGAATGTCAAAGCTCGCGAAACAGCCTCAGTTTCCGCCTGGACAGGGCGAGATTCTGCATAGTCATCATACCCCGTTAACCCTTTAGCTTCTTTTTCCTTTTGAAGAAAAGTGACGAGCGGGGCACTTTCCGAGTGAAGGGCGAGCACGGATCCGGTTTTTGCAATGCGCTTCATCCCTTCAAGGAGCGATTCATCATCAACAGAATGAAAATAGGGATTTCCTGAAGGAGATAAAAATGCTTTAAACCCGATCGCGCCAGCATCGGCCAGATCAGCCAAGTCATTCAGGTTCTCCGGAACAAGCCCGCCCCAAAGGCCAAAGTCAATGTGTGACTTTGCTTCACCAACAGCCACTTTATCAACAAATGCTTCTTTAGTAACTGTTGAAGGAATACCATTAAGCGGCATATCAAAAAAGGTGGTGCAGCCGCCGGCGGCAAGCATTGCCGAACCGGTTTCAAAGCCTTCCCAATTCTCTCGGCCTGGCTCATCAAAGTGAACATGAACATCAATCATTCCAGGAAAAACGGTCATCCCTTCAGCATTGACGACTTGTTTTGCTTCTCCATCCAATACCTGACCCAGTGCTGTGATTTTTCCGCTGTTAATACCGATATCGAGTCTTTTCACTTCATTCGACAGCACAACATTGCCATTTCTGATCAGTAAGTCGTAAGGCACAGCCTTCATCTCCCTTAAAATGAAAACAATCCGAATCGTTGTTTATTCAGCCGCCTCATCATATACATCCATCGCCGCCTGCAAGCCCTCGCCACGATTGACAGAGACACCGCAGCGAATCAGTGACGCTTCCAATCCCGCAAGAACCGCGAGTACATTATCTTTTCGGCAGCCGTAGCCCATTGTACCGATTCGCCAAATCTTTCCTTGAAGTGATCCAAATGAACCGGCAATTTCAATACCGAATTGGTTCAACAATACGCCGCGCACATCATCTGCATTCGCGCCTTCAGGAACTGACACGCAAGTCACTGTCGGCATTTTGCATTCCGGATCCCCGAACAAATCAAGTCCCATGGCTTCGATGCCTACCATCAGCGCTTTTTCATTTAATTTGTGTCGAGCAAAACGCTTGGTCAGACCTTCATCCAAAACAAGCCGTAGTCCCTCATGCAATGCGTACTCCATCGACGTGGCTTCAGTATGATGATTTAACCGGCGTTCGCTCCAATAATCCTGAAGCTGGCTTAAATCAAAGTAATTACTTCGAATCGGCATCACAGCAGCCGAATTGTTGTCTGATTCAGTCGCGATACCCCGTTCAACCTTTTTCCTGCTCAAAATAACGCGTTCAACCCGTTCGTTATACGTAATCGGCGTGATTCCCGATGGTACGGAAAGACATTTTTGCGCGCCGCCGATCACCGCGTCAAGGCACCATTCATCAGTGCGAACATCGGCACCGCCGAATGTCGCAACACTATCAACAACAAGCAGCGCATTCAATTCGCGGCATGCATGACCGATTTCAGACAGAGGCTGCATCCGCCCGGTCGACGTTTCTCCGTGAACAAGTGCTACGACTTTAGGTTGAACCTTCTCGATCTCCGCAATGACATCCTGTGGATCGAAAACAGTTCCCCATGGACAGGTCATCGTATGAATGTCCGCACCGTAACGCTCACCGATTTCAACAAACAGGTCGCCAAAACGGCCATAAATCGGGACCAGCATCCGGTCCCCCGGTTCTATGAGACTGGCAATGACTGCTTCGAGTCCGGCACGCGAGGTACCGTCAATCGGATAAGCCCAATGGTTTTTTGTTTGAAAAGTCTCGCGCAGCATGGCCATTACTTCATTCATGACCTGTGTAAATGCCGGATCAAACTGACCAAGAATCGGCATGGACATCGCACGCAGCACGCGTGGATCGACCTCAACCGGTCCGGGAGTCATAATTTTACGCGGAGGCACTTTTAGCATTCGTTGTTCCATTGTTGTTTCCATAGTTTCACTCTTTTCCGCAAATAAATGATTTAATAAGCCATTTCGTGCAAGATCTTCATCAGCATACGTACACCGGTAGCCAAGTCTTCTATTTTTGTAAACTCTTTAGGAGAGTGGCTGATTCCATCATGACTGGGCACAAACATCATCGCCGTTGGGCAATAAACGCCGAATATTTGCGAATCATGACCCGCACCGCTCACCATTTTTTTAAACGGTATTCCTGCTTTCCGCGCAAGATCCACATGGCGCTGTGTCATGACCGGATCCATTTTTACCGGCGCATCATCAAGCCACGTTTTAATATCAAGAGCAACCGCTTCTTTTTCTGCGATCAATCGGAAATTCTCAAGCTCCTTCGTGCAGAAATCATGGAGAACATCATATTCATGATGACGGACATCAAGCGCAAAGGTGCAGGCACCGGGAATGACGTTTCCGACATTGGGCTGGATGCTTATCTGGCCAACAGTAGCAACCAGTCCGTTGTTCTGCATTTTTGCATGCCCCACCACATCGGAAATCATCTGCGATGCGGCGTACAGAGCATCCCTGCGACCGGCCATCGGCGTTGTTCCTGCATGATTGCTTTCTCCGGACAGACGAATGATCATCCGTTTCATCCCAACGATGTGACTGACCGGTGCCCATGCCAGATGCTCGTGTTCCAGAATCTGCCCTTGCTCAATATGGGTTTCCAAAAAGCAGGCAATATCCTCACGCCTAGCCAAAGGATACGCTCCTTGACCGAATCCCAATTGATGCATGGCATCTTCAAGGGTGACATCCTGTCCGTCGGTTACTTTACTTGCATCGCTCAATTGATAACGTCCGGTGATCGATCCGGATCCCCAAAAGGCTAAGTGAAAACGGCTGCCTTCTTCTTCGCAAAGTGCAACCGTCTCAATTGTTTTTTTTGGCGCACCATACTCTTGCTGCAGTCTGCTGACTGCAATCATCGCCGCAAGAACACCAAAAGCGCCATCATATTTTCCTCCGTCAACGACTGTATCAATATGCGATCCTGTAAGAATCACGCGATCGCGTTCTTCTGTTCCTTCGACTCTTCCAAAGACATTGCCGACATCATCAAACCGAGCGGAAAGTCCCATTTCTTCCATTTTTTTCTTTATAGCACTTTGTGCTTCCATCCATGATTCGCTATAAAGTAAGCGTGTCACGCCGTCATTTTCGGTTCGTCCAATCAGTCCTAACCAGTTGATTCGTTCAGCGATCTCTTCCTTTAATGGCGCTGAGGTTCGAAAAGCCATCCGACGAGCCCTCTTTCTATGTGAAGTTACATAACATTTATAGAACAGCTTCATTTTAGCAAAATTTCAAATTGCAACCATTGACATAATTTCTGTTTTTTTAATCTAAATTCAGTTAAACTGCACAATGGATCAATGCGGATGATCCATCGTGTTTGATTCATCAAGGAGCGACTTTAAGCGAAACGCGAAGCGAATTAAAAAACCTGTCTCAGGATCCTTCAAGTCCTTACCAAGCAACTGTTCACATTTATCAATCCGATAGATAACGGTGTTTCGATGAATAAACAGTTTTTTAGCGGTCTCTGATATTTGGCAATTCGACTCAAAAAAGACAATCAGCGTATGGAATAGTTCCTCATCCTCTTCCCTCTCCGGGAATGCAAGCCCTTGAAACGTTTCACGATACAGCTTGTTTAAATCATCCATCGGTACCATACGCAAGAGGTCGGAAAAACCCTTTGATTGATAAATTTGAATAAACTTGCGGCGACCGGAACGCAAGCCCGACTGCAGTGCATCGACTGCAGATTGATACCCGTGCGGCAAGTCGGAGAGATCAACGTGATAATTGCTTATTCCAAAGGATATGGTTTCAGAAAAATATTGCTCGACTCGCTCCTGAGCATGCCGCAGATATGGAATCAATCGGCGCGAGTCATTCGACCAACCTTCTCCCACATCGAACAGACAGATGCAAAAGCTGTCTTTCACGAAAAAATAGCCGTGAAAAGGCAGATTTTCCATTTCTCCTTCAATAAACTCGCTGACTTCATTCGTTTTTGTTCTGAATTTCATAAAACTTGTTCGACTATCGTCAAGATCAAGCTTTCCAACAACTGCAATCATTTTCTGTTCATCAGACATGTTAAACTCTCGTGCCCGATTAATGATCCCATCTTTAGATGTAAACTCGCCCGCGACAAGCTTCGATAAGTAGGCATCGCGTATTTTTCGTTCACTCTGCCTTAAAGCCTCATCCTTCATGAGTTCGAAGGCAAGAACGTTGGCCGCCTGCTCAATCGTCAGTACCATGATTCGTTCTTCCTGTGGGACGAATCCCTCTATAATTAAAAAATGACGCTTCATTTTATACGTATAAAGAGGGAATAGCGTAAACGCCTGATGTGTTTTCATGACGCAAAATGCATGATAAGGTTCCTTCATTTGTGCAAAAGATGAACCGACTTGTCTGAGTATGCGAAATCGATCTGCTCCCTCTTTTTCACTCGTATCACTTGAAACCGCAATTGGTTTGAAAAAAGAGTCAAGAAGAGCGGCAGGGCAGCCGATTATTTTCGACAAATCCGTCAAAATGCGCTCAACTCCCTCTCCATTCATAATGTGATTGGAAAATTGTTGATGCGTATCAATCGCGAGCTGCAGTTCTTCCGTGCGTGCGTGAAGGATAGAGGTCAATGTTTGATTAACGATATCTACCAATGGGATGCGGTTCGGAATAAAGATTAAAGGAAAGTTAATCCGATCAGCAAGCTCGATCACTTTATGCGGTATGCCATTCATGAATCGATCCGTTTTGATGCCGAGTGCGGCACAGCCTTTCATTGCCATCTTGTCGACGAGTTCAAGAAAGAAGTCATTATGATTCTGCAAATGGTAACCAGAAGTAACAAGCCAGTCGTTTGGCTTAAGATAATCGATAATATCCGGCGCGTCCATCATATTAATGTTGCGAATTTCCCTTTCTCCGCCTTTTTCTCCTGCAATCCATTTAAATCCTTTGAAAACAGGTTCGGAAAAAATATCGCGCACTTTCAAAACGAACACTCCAATCCACATCCTTGTTACTCATCATTGAATCATTTTTTGAATGTTTTGTCGATTAAGTGTTAAAAATGGGTAGCAACTCAATCTGCTTATAGAAAAAACGCGCCTTATTTACACGATCAAAGACGCGTTTGATTTCTATAAATTTATTATCGCGATCTTCTAATCAGCTTGCCTTCTCCCGATTTTCCGACCACTGATCCGTTCTTTACAATTACTTGACCGTGCAAAACTGTACAGATGGGCAGTCCTGCTCCCTTATAGCCGATGAAAGCGGATTGTCTATTTAAATAGGCTAACTGATCTTCCTTGATCTCCCACTCTTTTTTGGGATCAACAAGAACAAAATCAGCATCGTATCCCGGAGTCAGTTCGCCTTTTCGCGTTTTCATGCCAAAGACTTTAGCAGGATTTCGAGACATCATTCTTGAGAGAATTGTTGGTGACCATCCTCTTTTCTTTATTTCGTGAAACATAACCTGCAAGCTCGTTTGAACACCACTTATCCCGCCCCATGCTTTAAAAGAACCTTCAGATTCCGACTTTTCTTTCGGCGCACAGGGAGAGTGATCACTCGCGATTAAATCTAAGGTACCATCTTTTATATAATTCCAAAGCGCCTCACTTGCTTCTTTACTTCTTAATGGAGGGGCGCATTTAAAATACATCCCTTTTTCAAGAAATTGCTCAGTATTGAAAACCAAGTAGTGCGGGCAAGTTTCAGCAGTAATCTGAACACCTTCATATTTTGCACGTTTGATCGCTTCGGCTACTAATGGATGTGACACATGGCAAATATGCACATGCGTGCCAATTTCACGTGACAGTTCGATGATTGATTGTACAGCGATTAATTCAGCAACCACAGGTCTCGCTTTTAAGTAGTCCTCTCGCGATACGTTTCCATTCCTAACAGCAGTTGCTTCATTATAAGAAATAATCCCAAAATCTTCACAATGAAAACCGGCAAGTCCATTAAACTCCTTGATAATTTCTAGACCTTTTCGGACTCTGCCATAATCAAGCGACGTATAATCACTGGATACAGGAGCCAAAAATGATTTAAATGATGTCACACCGCACTCATTTAATTCGTTAAGCTTGTCAAGATTATCATTAATCATTCCGCCCCAGAATGCATAGTCGATATAGGACTTATTCTTTAACAACTGATGTTTTCGATCAAAAATGGCTCGATCAGTTAATGCCGGATCATTTTGAAGCGGCATATCGACAACAGTCGTCACTCCCCCAAGCGCAGCAGCCTGCGTCGCATGAGAAAAATCTTCACGCCATTCAAAACCAGGATCATTAAAATGAACATGTGCGTCAATAAGTCCCGGAAAAAGCAAGGCGTGATCCGCATCAATGACTGAATGTGCGGGTTCGATCGTATCCGCCGGCAGCAGCGCTCCGATTTTTTCTCCGCTCACCGCAACACTGCCTGAAAATACGCAATCAGCAGTAACAATTTTTGCGTTTTTAACGATTAAATCAAACAACGAGGGTCACTCCTGTTTAGTCATTTACTTCAATTAATTTGCTGTCCACTTTTTTAAGCACACTGGTTGTGGAATAACTGCTCAATGCCGGTACTTCTTTAATGTTTTTATTTGCCTTCATGAAGTTTCCCATAACACTCGCGCTATCTGTGAAATCTTTGCTCCAGGCCATTGAATAATTATTTTTTGCCATAATTCTTTTTGCGTCGCTCTTTGAAATTTTAATCTTTTTTGCAACAATTTCTGCCGCCTCATCCGGATGTTCATTAATAAATGCTGTTGCTTTATTTAACGCCCGTAAGAATTTCACTGCTTGATCCGGATGCTCTTTATAAAAATTATCAGACACGGCCACAGTCATATAAAAATTGAGCCAATTGACATCGCCTTGTTTATCCGGCAAATATGATTTTTTACCCGTAAACAAGATCTTTCCTCCGGCAGCAACTGCTTTCCCTACCCAAGGTTCCCATACTGCTATCGCATCAACGTTACCTTTTTCAAGAGCAGTCAACTGATCAGCGGCTTGCAGATTAACAAATTTGATTTTATTGTAATCGACGCTAAGTTCCTTGCACATGCTCTGGATAGCGATAATGACTCCAGATCCGGTTGTGGCACCGATTTTCAAGTTTTCGAGATCTTTGGCAGATTTTATTTTCAGACCTTTGCGAGCAACAATACTTTGTGTGTTCCCGGCATTAGCAAGCGGAGCAATTAGTTTTGCGTTGACACCATTCGCAGCTACCGAAATATTATTGTAAATGGATCCGAAAATCACTTGAGCACTTCCGCTTGAAATGAGCGAAGCATTCTGATCAGGACCAGCCATCAGGTGATTTTTCACCTTCAGACCCTCATCCTTAAAATAGCCTTTTTCTTGAGCGATAATTTGTTGACCGGAAACTTGCGGATCAAGTTCACCATACGCTTGAATGACATTTGAACTTTTATTTGATGAATTTCCCGATTTAGTTGATGATGATGAACACCCCGCCGTAAACACAGAGATGACGAGCAGCAATACGGTTACAAAGATGAGTGATTTATGCTTCGTAAATGATTTCATTTTTGTGATTTCCCCTTTTCGTGTTTTCTTTTTAACGTTCAACCGCGCTCTGGATTCCGTCCTTTTTCCAACGGAAGAGAATAGATTCCAAAAATAACAAAATATAATTAAAAAGTGTATAGAGCAAACCAATCAGCATGCATGACATAAACATGTCATCCAATTTAAACCAGTTTCTTGCATTCACAATGATAAAACCGAGTCCCTCACTCGATCCCATCATTTCAGCAACAATTAAGGCACCAAAAGCGAGAGCAAGACTGATGCGCATACCAACAAAAACATTGGGAAGTGCCGCTCGTAAAATAACACGGGTAAAGATTTGATAACGTGTCGCTCCCAAAGTCATTGCGCTTCGGATCCATGTCGGATTGACGTTTTTGATGCCATCCATCGTATAGGTTAATACAGGTAAAAAAGTCGCATAGGCAATGAGCATGATCTTCGAGAATTCACTGATTCCGAACCAAATCATAAAGATTGGGAGAAAAGCGAACACAGGAATGGGACCAAGCATATTAAGAACAGGACTAATCAAATCGTTAGAGAGTCTTGATTGACTCATCATAATACCAAGAAGAACGCCAACGAGTGAGCCAAATGCAAATCCGAGCAACACCCTAGTCACACTGGCTCCGATTGCGTTGATCAGCATTCCATCAAGCAAATAGCCCCAGGTTGTATGTAGAACAATCATCGGTGATGGGAAAAATTGTGGATTGAACCAAATAAAATGCGCATTCATAGAGCTGAATAATTGCCAAAGTAAAAAAAATACGACTAATGAAAGAGCCTGAACATATTTTGAATAATTTTTTCGATTTACACGTTTGGCAGATGTCAATGGTCTATTGACGACAGATTGAATTGGGCTTTTCGTTATTTCATCAATCATTATGTCACCCCTAACCTTATTGCTTGGCATTTCTTATGATTCACATGAGAACCAGCACATCAATCCATGACAAGTTCATTTTGTTCAAACAGTACTTTTTCGAATTTTTTTGTATAGTCAATGAACTGAGATGCATGAATGGAACGAGGACGCTCCATTTCAATTTTTTCATCCATACAAACTCTGCCTTCTTTTAATACAATGACTCGATCCGCCAAGTAAACGGCCTCGGCAATGCTGTGGGTAATAAAAATGACTGTTTTTTTCGTCTCTTTCCAAATGCGCTGTGAATTTTAATAATAAATTGCACATATGAAAAATAATATTCTGCACTTTTTATTCTTGGTAGGATGTTGATCAATCATTGACAAATGTGCTTTATTGATATTTAAGCACTGAAAAAAGCAAGAAAAAGAATGGAGCGATAAATAAATACCCTATTTGTTTATCTTGAATTTATTTTGGCCGTTCTTGTCCCGTGACAAAGTCGGTTACGCCAAATAAAGTTTATTATTATTTTTAATATCGACAATTTATGACACCCTTTCCATTATTAACTTGTTAACATAGTGGAGTAAGCAACTTAAATGATATTTATAGGAGGTGATATCCATGGAGAAGTCACAAAAGAATAAAAAGAAACGTTTAAATCTGGAATTTGGCATTGAAACAAAGGAAGTAAATGCTCAGGCTAAACGCAGTTATTCAATTGAACGATAACACCTATTGTAGCTACACCGGATTGATTTGGTGTGGCTACAATATTTTACGAGGGGGATATTAAAATGAAAGATAGAAAGAGTGAACGTTATAATCTAAGATTTTACGAAAATGATTTAAAATCATTTTTCATTAGAGAGCCTAATAAAGTACATTTGATAAAGTCGGATGATGCAAATACAGCAGTAAAGATCGGTAACGTTATAGCGAACAATGATAATGTAGACCAATTTGACCCAGATAATGTATCTGAAATGCGTGATTTTATTGAACTTCATTTTAACAATTTAAAACAAATAGTGAATAATGATGAAATAATAATATACATAAATAGCAACTTTGAAAGCTTTTCAAAAGATATTTCTTTACCTATAAAAGTTAAGTATACCAATAATTTTAATGAATTTATGAATAGCAAAATTAAGAAAAAAATAGTCCTCTTGTCGAATCTTTCTGTAAATCAAATTAAGAAGTACGCTAAACAACTCTACAGTATGGACAACTATTATGCAATTGTTTCACTAGATGGTTATTTACTATTTACTTATATTAACAATTCTCATTACTGTCTGAATTGTGTTATAGAACGCTGGATTGAAACACATCCTTATATTTACAAATTTAATAAAATTAGTAATATTCCTTACTCTTCGAATGTGGCACTAGAAAAGTTATATTTCCAGTTTTTGATTAATGAAATTATTAATAATGAAGAATTAATTGGAAAGATTATTCTTATCAGCCTAAAACAGTTAAGCATTAAAAGATATTCCATAATTAAGAAGGAAAGTTGTTATTGCAATCCACACACTATAAAAACTAATAATATAAACATTATTGATAGAGATATTAAATATGATATTAGTGGAAGTCGTATAAAAAAACCAAAAGATGCTTTTCAACAAGTACAGAATTATATTAGTCCTTTTGGACCCGTATATGATCTAAATGATCAAAGTAATTACGATAAAAAATTGTATCTCCCTGTATTTGGGTGTCTAATGGCTAGTAACCCCTTAGAAAAATCGTTTATTGTTCATGGCGGCAAAGGTCCAGATGCAGATCAAGCAAAAATGAGCGCCATTGGTGAAGCTCTTGAGAGATACAATGCTAGAGTTCACGGGACAGAACCCATGATAGAGGCTTCTTATAATGAATTACTATTAGAAAACAAGCCAGTGCTTAATCCTATTAAGTTAATTCTAGATCCAGAATACAGTTTTCCTTATAGTTCTGATAAAAAAATTGATTGGGTAAAGGGAGTAAAGCTGTTAGATGAAAAGGATGTTTATATACCAGCAAATGCTGTATTTTTCATTTATCAACCCAAAGTAAGAGAAAAACAGTTTATCCCTCAAGATACCACTGGTCTAGCATCGGGATCCTCAACTGAGGAGGCAATTTATCAAGGTCTGTGTGAAATAATCGAAAGAGATTCATACGCAATTTATTACCGTCAAGGCTTGATTGGAAAAGATGTTGATCAAAAAACAATAAAAAACTATAAAATAAAAGAACTGATCGACTATTTAAAAAGCAATAGCATCAAAGTCCATCTTAAATATCTAAAAAATGATACTCATATCTGCGTAATTCACTGTGTTACTGAAGACAGAAACAATAATTTTCCAATTTTTACTCACGGTGCCGGCGCTTCTCTTAATCCATCAACAGCTATTTTAAGATCTATAACAGAAGCAATTCAATTAAGAGTTTCTCAAGTTATGTTAAATAAAAATCCTTCTTCGGAGACCATTAAAAATTATAAACCATATTTTGCTTGGGGACACGGTGATACAACGTGGATCAACATATTTTTAGAAAATTCAAAAATTAATGATGTATCGTTTGAAAGCTTACCAAATCATTCAAGTGATAACTTAAAGTCAAATATACAGTTTATTATTAATAAATTGCATGCCTTAAATTATTCAGTTTATGCAGTAAATTTATCAAGAACTGATAACCCAATAAAAACTGTTAGAGTAATTGTACCTGGATTTCAATCAACTGACGATACCTTAAGACGTATATCTCCACGTATGTTTGAACTGCCTAAACAACTAAAGATGTCAGATTTTAAAACAAGTATCGATGACCTTGAAACTAAACCGTTTTTTTCATAACAATATGGAGGAAAAATGAAATTAGTACAATCACCGCACCTAATAATATATAAAAATAAACTTATTAATAAATTAACTGGGTTTTCAGTTAAAGTATCACCTGATGTTGTTTATCTTGTAAACCTTTTTAAAACACCAGTATCATTAAGTGATATTTTAAATGTTGTCGAAGCGGATAATCTGGAATTAATTGTACGCAATTTAATTGAAGAAGGATTTATAGAAGAAATCCCTAAAAATTACTCGAAAGAAGCGATGTCTGCCAAGTATTTGATGGATCCAAGATCCGGTACATTATTTTGTTCAAATCAAGGTAATCTCATTGTTGATGATAATGAAAGTGGTAAAACTATTATTGGCTTTTTTGGAGTTGGGTACGATAATGGTTCAGCTTTTTTTTCAGGTTCTCGTGCTGCTCCAGATGCGATTAGAGATTTTTCAAAACAAATTGGATTTCTGAACAGCGCACCTAATGGGCTTACACTTGGTTATTATGATCCCATTGAGCATAGCCAAAAATTGAAAGGACAAATTATAAGAGATTACGGAAATCTTAGCCTAACTAATAATCAATTACTTAATATAGACCGCATAGAAAAACTAAGCAGGTTCATTTATACTTGCACAAACATAAAACCAATTTTTATTGGAGGAGACCACAGTATAACTTATACAATAGTAAAAGGTCTTATAAATGCATATGAGTCTTTACAAATCGTTCAATTAGATGCTCATTCAGACTTGGGGTATACAAGGTGGGAAACTGTTGAACATGGGAGTTTTATGAGGGAACTATTAAAAGAGGAGAAAATTGAAAATATCATTCAAGTAGGGATAAGAGGTCCTCAAAATAATAATATTAAGGAAGGTAAGGTCACCTACTTATCTTTAAATCAACTTAATAATCTTAAAAGTATAATTCGAGAGGATATCCCTACATTTATTACAGTGGACTGCGACGTTTTTGACCCGAGTATTTTCCCTGGTGTCGCTTACCCCATTCCAAATGGATTAGATTATGAAAAATATAAAAATATTATAAATTGTTTACCCAAACAAATAGTTGGTATTGATTTTGTTGAATTTTGTCCGAACTTGGATATGTCAAATCTTAGTGTATCAACCATTTCTTATGCAATCTTAGAAATTCTTAGTGTTTGGGAGGACAGAGATGGGTCAATCTATTAAGAACATTAAAATAAAATATTATTTAATAAATGCTGTTTATCAGCTAAGTTTAGCGTTATTCAGTGCCCTGTTTTATGTGTATTTGGAAAAACAGGGCTTTAGTTACTTAGAAATTAATTTTTACTATGTACTTTTTTGGATTGTTGGTTTGTTAACTGAAATACCAGCGGGCGCACTATCAGATTATTTCGGAAGAAAAAACTCCTTGATAATCAGCATAATTGTTAGGAGTATTGGTTTGTTTTTTTTATTTTGGTCTTCCAATACATTTTATCTTTTTTCGAGTGCTGTCCTTACAGCAATTGGAGAATCCTTTAAATCCGGTACGCTTGAATCATGGGCGCTCGATAGGATTCATCAATTAAAACCGCAATTTAAATCAGACAAGTTTTTTTCCATAGATAATATTATTTCGAATACAGTGGGCCTTGTAGGAGGATTTATAGGAGCGCAAATATTAGGTGAATACAACCTGAGTCTTCCATTCTTGCTTTCTCCTTTTATCCTAATGTTTACTGGTATACTAGTTTCCTTTTTAATGGAACAAGACGGGCATAGGAATATAGCACAGAATGATAAGATTATTGACAGTTATAAGAATACAGTAAAAGAAATAAAAAATGGATTCATTTATATTAAAAAAAATAAATATTTCCTAAGGCTGTGTCTATCGCTTTTACCTCTTCAGTTTGTCATGACAGGTCCTGCATCTCAATGGCAGCTTTATTTTCAAAATGGTCACCACAATATTATTGTTGGTTATTTATTTGTCCTTATTAGCTTATCTGCAATGATTGGTCACTATATAGCACCAAAATTCAGTAGTTTGTTTAAGAGTAGAAATCGATATCTTATTCTAACTACAAGTGTTAACGCATTAATGGTTTTTGCTGTTATATTCACTCAAATATATTATTTGTCTATTATCTTTTTTTTGATTCATGTTGTTTTCATGTCCTCAGAAGAAGTAACAAGAATATCATATCTAAACGACGAAATTAAATCTAATAATAGAGCAACGGTCTTATCAATATTTAATACATTAGAGGCACTGGTAACCATTGCAGCCTACATCATCATTGGTTATATTGCAGATAAGTACTCACTCAGTGTGTCATGGGCGTTTTCAGCCATTGTTATGCTGGTGTTTGCCATACCTTTATTTATAAGTCTTGATAAAAATCAAAAGAAAAATTACAGAGGGAGATTTTTTCATGAAAACAGAGCTAAGTAAGTTTCGTGTCAAAAAGGGGAAGACGAACCAAGTGGATGAATGGCTGGATTTCTTGAATAAAAGGATGCCAGAGGTTCTTCTAACACTAAAAAATGAGAAAATGTATGTTGAAGCCATCTTTCGCGAAAGAGATGCCGAAAATGAATACTTGTATTGGTTCTCTATACAAGGAGAGGGCGGCATAGATGTCGAAGACTCAAATAAGGAAATAGACAAAATACATTTACACTATTGGTATGAATGTATCGATGAATCTTTTCATGCGCCAACGTTGTTGCCAAAAGTTGAAATGATTTCCGAGAGAATAAAGAAGATAATGAATGATTAATTCATAAGATTTGTAGTGAGCGTACTATAAACAACAACAATTTTCTTATTGATTGTTTAAAAAACGATTGTTTTTGAGACACTTTTTATTTTGGCATAAGTTACGCGTATTTTGTTAAATTTCATGTATTAAAACATTGCTCATAAACTATATCTCTATAACCACCCTTTGTGCTATTATTAAAGTCAGAAGGTGGTTTTTTATTATGGAATCTTATGTTTATGGTTATGCTCGAGTAAGTACACGTCAACAGGATTTAGCACGACAACTTGACTTACTAAAAAAATATAATTGTAATGAGATACTGACAGAAAAAATGACAGGAACAAAAGCTGATCGGCCACAACTTAATCGACTAAAAGATAAATTGCGTCCAGGGGATGTTGTCGTTGTGGAAAGCTTCTCACGATTAGGGCGAAGCACAAAAGATCTAATTGAACTTGTGAGCTATTTTGAAGAAAAACATGTCAAATTAAATAGTATCAAAGAAAGTTTCGATACATCGACACCACAGGGACGTCTCATGATGACTGTATTTCAAGCGTTCAGTCAATTTGAGAGGGATTTGATTGTCGAAAGAACTAAAGAGGGATTAAAAAGTGCCAGAGCCCGTGGCCGTAAAGGTGGTCGTCCAAAAGTTAACTCACGTGATATTAACAGAGCAGTCAATTTGTATCGTTCAGAACAATACAGTGTTAAAGAAATTGTGGAAATGACGGGTATTAGTCGAGCAACTTTATACCGTTACTTGAATCAAGAACTGGTTATATCCTAAGTACCTACCAAAATATGAAGGGAGCCTTTCTATGCAAGAGCCTCCTCCACTTACATTCTTCTCAGATGAACAAAGACAAGCTGCTGTGGAAAAGTTTACTATTATTTCTCCGTATCTTACGAATGAAAAGAAACTACAGGCAATATCAAAGGAATTTGGCATTTCGAGAAGAACATTGCATTATTGGGTCAGCAGTTATGAGAAACTTGGTTTAAAAGGTCTTGTACGAAAAAAACGAAATGACGCAGAAATCATAAGGGTGGATTCACAAGTCAAAAAGCAAATAGAAAGGCTGATTCTTCAACATAAAAGGAACTCTGTAGCATCCATCTACAGAAAGGTATGTACGTATTGCAAACAAAATCATTTAGAGCAGCCGAGCTATTATCAGGTAATGGCTGTGTCTAAATCGCTAACGCCTGGAATGAAAAAACTTGCGTTTGAAGGAACCAAGCAATATAAGAACGAATATGATTTAATCCATACAAGACAGGCTATATTTCCTAATGAAATATGGCAAGCAGATCACACTCTTTTAGATATTTTTGTTTTAAACGAAAAGGGAAATCCGCAAAGGCCTTGGTTGACTATAATCATGGATGACTACAGTCGAGCAATTGCTGGTTACTTTTTATCTTTTCACGATCCTTCAGCAATGCAGACCTCTTTAGCATTTCATCAAGCGATATGGCAAAAGAAAAATAAAGATTGGCCTATTTGCGGTATCCCAGAGAATTTTTATACAGACCATGGCTCTGATTTTACGTCGAATCACCTTGAACAGGTTGCCATTGATTTAAAGATAAATTTAATCTTTTCATCAATTGGTGTTCCCCGTGGCCGTGGCAAAATAGAACGCTTTTTTTCTACAGTTAATCAACTTCTTCTTCAGGATCTTCCTGGATATATTGGTCAGGACGATAACGTTTCTCTACTAACCTTCAAAGAACTTGAGGATGCTGTTCGATATTTCATTATTCATAATTATCATCATCGCATTCACGGTACGACGAAAAAAATGCCAATTATCTCATGGAATGAATCAGGATTTTTACCCAATTTACCGGAAAGCCTAGAAAGTCTTGATCTACTTTTATTGAATGTTGCAAAGGCGAGGAAGGTTCAGCAGGATGGGATACACTTTCAAGGATTAAAATACTTAAATACTAATTTGGCTGCTTATGTTGGTGAAATGGTATTAATTCGTTATGATCCAAGAGATTTGGCCGAAATACGTGTTTTTTATCATAATGAATTCCTTTGCACAGCCATCTCTCCAGAAATATCCGATTACACCGTAGATATACAAGATATTATCTCTGCTCGAAATAAAAGGAGATGTGATCTAAAAAAGCAAATCGATAGTGCTAAAACGGTTGTAGAGGAAATTGTTCTTAAACAACAAGACAGTCTACCGAATGTGAATGATAAAAAGCCGAAAAAAACAAAATTGAAGAGGTACCTCAATGAATAAAAAAATAAGTTTTATCGAAACCAAGGAATATAAACGTTTTGCTGAATTTTGCGATGCATGTATTAAATATCAGTACATTGGGATTTGCTATGGCTTGCCCGGAGTTGGGAAGACACTTTCTTCAAGGTATTATTCGAATTGGGACTATATAGATCAGCACTTAAACTATAAAACTGCTCCACAAGTAGTTGAGACCGTAGACAAAAAAATCCTTGATCATCAGATCGTTTTCTATACAGCACCAGCTGTTCGTGCAACACGAATGACTGGTGATATTGAAAGAATTGCAGCAAAGTTAAATATGGTAAAAACAATGTATCGAGTGAAAACATTTGGAGCAGAAGAAAAATATTCACACAATCATTTTGAGAATATTTCCTTAATTATTGTTGATGAAGTTGATCGATTAAAAATGCAAGGCCTAGAGCAACTTCGAGACATTTATGATCAACATGAACTGGCGATCATTTTTGTCGGAATGCCTGGAATTGAAAAACGTCTATCGCGTTATCCTCAATTATATTCACGGATAGGATTTGCACATGAATTTGACCGTTTAAGCAAGGATGAAGCACACCACATCCTAGAGTATAAGTGGCATGAATTGGGATTGTCTGTGAGATTAGAGGACTTTTCCGACTATGAAGCCATTTCAAATATCATAAGAATTACAAACGGTAACTTTAGATTGATCCACCGTCTCTTTGCACAAATTGAGAGGATTCTTGAGATAAATAACCTTCAATCTATTTCATTGGATGTTGTCAACGCTGCACGGGACAGCCTGACACTGGGAATAAAATGAATTCGGAGAGTGATACGATGATCTATGGTTATGTCCGCATTTTTCTGCAATCTCAAAGTTTGGAGAAGCAGTATCAAATGTTACATTCTGCTGGATGTACTGAAATTTTTTTGGATAGAACGTCTGAGTTAAAGCAGGATTTACCAAATTTCAAAATTCTTCTTTCACGTTTAAAAAGTGGCGATTCGTTAGTCGTCCCAAAACTTGACTCTTTTGCACGCAGTTACTCAGAGGCAATGACAATAGTCAGTAACCTGTTTCATATGCAAGTAACAGTTAATATACTAAATATGGGAATTATGGATAGCACGCCAGATGGAGAGCATATTTTTAAGATTTTCTGTGCATTTACTCGTGCAGAGAGAGAGTTCGTAATTACACGAACGCAGGAAGGTAAAGAACAAGCAAGGAAACATGAAGGGTTTCGCGAAGGAAGACCAAGAAAATTTAATGATCAACAGATCGAATACGCACTATCTCTTCTTACATTTTCTTCATTCGGTGAAGTAGCTGAAATCACTGGAATAAGTGAGAGTACATTAGCAAGATATAAAAGGAAATCATTCTCAGAAATGAGAAATTAACCATCTATAATCATAATAATCTGATGTGCAGGTTAATGTTTCATAGATGTGCAATTTAATTTTAAAAGTAACAATGCGCAGTATTTCAATCCGCATCTTTTCTCGAGTCATTGCATCCAACGCGCCAAGCGGCTCATCCATTAGAAGAAGCTGCGGATTTGTAGCTAACGCTCTCGCAATGCCGACTCTTTGAGCCATACCTCCCGAAAGGCTGGAAGGATACACCTTTTCATAGCCTTCAAGACCTACCATTTTAATCAGACGTTTTGAGATACGATAGGCATCCTTATTTTTTAATGCTTTAGGACCAAATGCGACATTATCTAAGATGTTATACCACGGAAACAGACCGTGATCTTGAAACACAACACCTCTTTGTTCTGAAGGTTTTGACACGAACTGCCCATCGACACTTATCTCACCTTTATCCGGTTTAATAAATCCCGCCAGCAAGTTTAGCAGAGTCGATTTACCACAACCGCTGTGACCGAGTACACAAACAAATTCATTTTCATTGATCTCAAAGCTCACATCATTTAGAACATATTTTCCAGAGTTACCATAGGATTTAAAAAGATTCCTCACATTAACAAATGGCACTTTTCTACCTCCTTCGCTTTAATTTTTTCATGTTCAATTGTTCGCCATGATCAATTATCTAATAAATCATAAATTAATAATAATTCTAACAGTACATGCATGTCATTATTCATAACATACAAAATGTGAATATAATATTGTGTAACTTAAACATACATATACCGTTAAATAAGATAACAGTTGGTGACATAAGAAAAACCGGACAAAAAACGCCCGGTCCTTACTTCCGCAGGATGCGGTGGCTTTCGCGTTGCATACAGGACGTATGCGTGATTAGCGAAAGTTCCTTTGTCATGTGTGATTGGTTTGTGTCTTTACGGTGCTGAATCATCGCTTCGGTTGCTCGCATCAACTGAGCGCGACCGCGGGCGCACCGCGAGCCTCCTCAGACAAGCAGAAATCTGCGGGGTCTCGCTGGCACCTGATCCCGCAGGCGTCTCGCACCTCCGCTTTGATTCTCGGCCAAGACACTGGTTTATTCGTTTAAATACGGGGCAACATCTTATACTTATCTTGTAAAAAAGCCCCTGAGCCAGCAGTCTGTTTGTTCACTGCATACTCATAGGGCTTTTGATTAATTTTATAGTTAGAAATAATTTTTGATATATTGGAGCAGCTTTCGGTCAGTTCCATACCCAGAAACAAAAGACAAACCGATCGGATGGCCATGGTCATTGAGCGGAACGGTCACTTGCGGCAAACCCGATACGCCGGCGATACAGGTTAGTTTCATCGTTCGGGCACGTATTTTTTCGCTCTCTTCAAAGCTGGCATCGCGTTTCGGGGCCGGTCCGTATGTGGTTGGAATGATCAGAATACCATTTGCGCCGAGAAATGCGCGGATTTTTTCTGTAAACTGCTGTTTTAATTGTGAGGCATGGTGATAAGCTGCGTCCTTTTTCATTTTTGAAGCCGCTATAAAGCGTCCGCCAACATCTTTCGCAAAGTGCGGATGATACCGTTCAATCCACTCTCCATGCGACTGCCAAGCTTCATAGCCTTGTAAGATCCGAAAGGTTTCCGCAAGCTCAGCAGGCGTTGCTTCTGGAAGAGAAGCGGTTTCTAATTGCCCAGACGAAAAGTGTTCATTGATAAACGCATGCAACACTTCTTGGGCGGACTCGGAATCAACTTGATCCCAAGCTTCGCTTAAAAGGTAGAAGCGTTGAAAGGAAGCTGTGGAGTCTGATTCAGGAAGCAAACATTGGCCCACCCGTTCGAGAACATCTGCATCCCGAGCCATCCAGCCTACCGTGTCAAAACTTGGTGCAAGCGGAACAACACCTTCCAAGGATACCAGATTATGCGACGGACGAATGCCAAACAAGCCGCAATATGCGGATGGTATACGCACCGAACCGCCTGTATCGGTACCAAGCGCAAAATCGACAGCTCCGGATGATACGGCAACTGCCGATCCGCTTGATGATCCGCCTGAGAAGGCATCGGGTACACGCGGATTCATTGTCGGCGGATAATGGATATTGTCTCCCTTGAGACTGTACATCAGTTCATCCGTTACCGTCATGCCACGCAGCAGAGCACCTTGCTCCAATAGTTTTCGGATGACAGGTGCATGCGCCTTGGCAGCTTGATGCGTTGTTGCCCAAAGCGGATTGCCCGCACTGTTCACATGTCCTTTAACAGCAAATATATCCTTTGCCGCGAACATCAGCTCATTGAGCTGCCCGCTGCCTGTAGACGGAACATTCATCCCATCTTTTGTAAAAGCACCGAATGTCTCGTGCATGTCCATAATCAAGCCCCCTCAATTAAAGCAAAAAAATACAATTATGATCAGAATAATAGAAAACAGCCGGCTTGTCATGATCTAACATGACCAAACACAGCTGATTTTGATGGACACAACGCACATTTGCAGTGTCTATTAATCTTTATTCTTCATTCCAAATATCTTTGAGTGACCATGAATGCATGTTTTGCACGGTTAATCGCCCACCACTGGCAAATAACTGCACGCCTTGATTTTGTTCTGTTGGATAGATTCTGCTGGTCATGACTTTCTCTCCGTCATTCACAAACACTTCTACTGAAGAACGATCCAAATAGATTCTGAGTTTGAGAGAATCACGCTTAGGGAGTTTGGTACGCCGCGTGCCGCCTGATCCGGTACCGCTTTTTGATCGGTCAAGTGTCAGGACACAATTTGCGGCATCATACTCAAGCACCGTCTCCTCTGTTTTTCCGCAGCGTAATTTAATGCCAAAACAATCTGCATCGGACTCGTGAAGATCAACGAGTAGTTCAAGTTCAAGCAAGTCATCGTCCAGCTGATTTAATGTGTGACTTCCGGAAACCTGTAGATTTTCCGCGTTCATTCGTTCATTTTTTCTCAGGTGGAGGAGCTCAGCGACTGGAGTCATGCGAATGTTCCCATCTGCGCCAAGACGCAGCTCGCGCGGCAAGGTCAGCGCACCGGCCCAGCCTTCCGCTTGTTCGGGCATAGGCGATTCCCACATGTCCATCCAACCGATCACAATTCGCCGTCCGGAATGATCTTGAAAGGACTGAGCCGCGTAAAAGTCATGGCCGTTGTCCAATTCTTTGAAATGTCCGTAGTTGAATTGCAAATGCTCATAATCAAAATTTCCAACGAAATAGCCGGTTTGATACAGGTTTTGGTACAAATCATTTTCAGATTCAATGCCTTGCGGCGAAATCATGAGGATATGCTTGCCGTCAAGTTCAAAGAAATCTGGACATTCCCACATATAGCCCAAATTTTTGCCACTCTGCGCCAGGACACCAAGATAGGTCCAATTTTTCAGATCGCTCGAGCGATACAAGACCACTTTTCCAACACGGTCCTTGCATGTTCCGGCAATTAAATAGAAATGATCACCTCTTCGCCACACCTTTGGGTCGCGAAAATCACCGGATCCTTCTTTAGGATGTGTTGCGATGATCGGGTTTTCCGGAGACTTTTCAAAATTGATACCATCTTTGCTCACGGCAAGGCATTGAACCTGATCGGAACTCTTTTTTGCATCGTCTGCATTGCGATGTCCCGTGTAAATTAAGCACAGCTTACCATCTTTTTCAATAGCGCTCCCAGAGAAACAGCCGTCACGATCAAAGGAATCGCCGGGAGTGAGCGCAATCGGGTAATGCTTCCAATGAACAAGATCACGACTTGCGACATGGCCCCAATGCATCGGCCCCCATTCAACACCATTTGGGTAATGCTGAAAAAATACATGATACATGCCCTGATATTGTACAAGCCCATTGGGATCGTTTATCCATCCGGATGGTGCCATAATATGATAGCCGAGCCGCCATCTCTTTTTTTCTTTCGCCTGTTTGAAAACCATAGGTACACTCCATTCGTTTCAATAAATAAATGCTTATATTTTTATAAATGTCATTCGGTTGACAATATAACGATACCGTTACTCATTTAAGTATGCATGCATGGATCAGAGATCGCCAGCCCATTTTGCATTTACCAATAATTTTCCATTACAAAATATAGATGAGCGTTTTTTTACAAGGGTTCAGATTCGCTTTTATCCGCAAAATTTCATACAATTGACACATATTACGTTTTTTATGAACTTGGCGATACTAATGAGTAGCACTTTTCACGAGTTAATCGCCAACAATCGGAGGAAAAAGATGAACAACGACTTGGACACTCACAATCAGCCGCTTGCCATTAAAGCAATCGGATTAGTCAAACGTTTTGGAAAACACCGTGCTGTCGACGGCATCGATTTAGCCATCCCGCAAGGCATCGTGTACGGGTTTCTCGGTCCAAACGGTGCCGGAAAAACAACAACCATGAAAATGCTGGCCACCTTGTTGAAGCCTGATGAAGGCAGCGCTCAGGTCATGGGCCATGATCTGTTAAAGGAACCGGATGCCGTGCGTACACGCGTCAGCCTCACCGGTCAATTTGCTTCGGTTGATGAAGACCTGAACGGAATTGAAAATTTAATTCTCATTGCACGACTGATGGGCTACTCTTCACGAATTGCGAAAAAAAGGGCGTCCGAACTTCTAGATGCATTCGGTTTACAAGATGCCGCAAAACGACAGGTTAAAAAATATTCGGGCGGCATGAGGCGGCGCCTGGACATTGCGGCCAGCATGATCATACGTCCGGATTTGCTTTTCTTGGACGAACCGACAACCGGGCTTGATCCGCGCAGCCGCAACCAAATTTGGGATATTGTGCGCGCACTCGTCACCACCGGTACAACCGTGCTGTTGACCACGCAATATCTGGATGAAGCCGATCAACTCGCCGACCGAATCGCCGTTATTGACCATGGAAAAATTATCGCAGAGGGGACAAGCGGTGAACTCAAAGCATCGGTCGGATCTGGTGTGCTTCATGTACGGCTTCTCGACCCTTCGACACGTGCTCAGGCGCAGCAGCTACTCTCAGATGCACTCGGCACTCCCGTCCGTCTTTCCTCAGATCCTGCTGCACTTGCCGCGCAACTTGCAGGGACAAAGGCTGCATCAAAAGCACTTGCCGCGCTCGATGCGAATCAAATTGAGGTCAGTGAATTTTCACTTGGCCAGCCGAGCCTTGATGAAGTATTCCTAACGCTGACTGGTAAACCGGCAGAAAATGAAGAGCAGAAAGAGGGTGCGAAGTCATGAGCGAAGAGCAGAGCATGGCTAAAATGCGTGCCGCACTTGTTGAACAAGAACGTCCGCCGCGTCCAAACGGAATCGCGACATCGCTCACCTTCGCATGGCGCGCACTTTTGAAAATAAAATATGTACCGGAGCAGCTGCTCGATGTCACTTTTTTCCCGGTGATGTTCACGTTAATGTTTACCTATTTATTCGGTGGCGCGCTCGCCGGATCAACAAGTCAATACTTGCAGTTTTTAATTCCCGGTATTCTGGTACAGACGGTCGTTTTCACCACAGTATATACCGGCGTTTCTCTGAATGATGATATCTCTAAGGGAACATTCGACCGTTTTCGATCGTTGCCCATCTGGAGCCCATCGCCCTTAGTCGGTGCGCTCATCGCTGATACGGTGCGTTACACGATCGCTTCAATAATTGTGATCGTCTTAGGTTTGATTCTTGGATTCCGACCGGCAGGAACTATTCTTGAAATTATCGCAGGGATCATTCTTGTGCTGATCTTTGCGTTCAGTCTCTCCTGGATCTTTACCGTAATCGGGCTCATTCTGCAAACGTCGAAAGCAGTGATGGGCATCAGCATGACGCTGTTATTTCCGGTCACGTTTGCCAGCAATATTTTCGTTGATCCGGCGACAATGCCCGGCTGGCTGCGCGCAACAGTCAACGCCAATCCAGTTTCGATGCTGACCACCGCTGTCCGTGGGTTAATGGGCGGTCGCGTTGCATTTACTGAAATCATCTGGGTACTCATTGCCTCGGCAGTATTGATTCTCATCTTTTCACCAATCACGATGTATCTTTATCGAAATAAGCGATAATGAAACAGCAAAAAGGATGCGAGCCGGAAATCGGCTTCGCATCCTTTTTATTACAGATTGCTTGAATGACCCGACACGCTCAGCTTGCTTCGATCATACAGTGAGAACATTAAACCGTACATGATCATACCGAGAAAAGCAATCGTCCCGAGAATGACAAAAGTCCATGGGTAACCGAACCAAACAGTCATCGGTATGGCAATCGGAGCGAGTGTTCGTCCGAGTGAATAGCGCAAACCTGATGCTGCAAAATACTGAGCACGCAAATGTTTTGGAGCCAGCTTGGCAATGAAGCTGTCCTGCACACCAACCGTCATCAGTTCTGCCCAAGAAAAGAGTACAATGCAGAAGAGCAGCAGCCAGATGTTTTGCGTCGACCCCATCAGAATCATGGCAATTCCATAGCAAAGAGAAGACCCCATAAACACATTGCCCTCACGAAATTTCGTCATCCATTTGGTCACGATAACGGTCAGAAGCGCCACGCAAAGACCGTTCATTGATACCATAACACTGTACAGGTTTCTTCCGCTGATCGCTACTTGCCAATTTCCAAACGATAACAACGTTTGGAGCGGCACCTTATCGGTGGTGTACACTGCGATCAGCATATCAAGCTGCAAGAATGTCTGAGCGACCAGCACACCTGCCAATATGTAAAGTAGAAAAATGTGATCTGTGAAAATCACCCGATAATCGCCAAACTGATCAATCAAATGGTTCATCCAGTTTGGTTTTACCTTCTCTTGAATCTGTTCGGCTTGCGGCGCTGTCTCATGAATCCAGTGCTGCAGTGCCCAAATCAAGCCGGCGCTCACAGCGGTACAAATAAGTAAAAGCAGAAAACGATCACTGAAAAAGAAAACGGCACCTAAAAGCGGACCAACGACAACCGTGACATTAATCGACGTGTAAAATAATGCGAACACGCCTGCCCGGTGCTGCGCAGGAACGATATCGGCAATCATCGCGCTGCTCGCCGGCCCATACAGCTGGCCAAACAAACCAAGTAATGAAAAGCTGATAAACGTTACCCATGGCGATACAAACCAAGGTGAATTTGCATAAGCGAAAAATGCGAAGCACACCGTCTGGCCGATTGCGGAAAAAACCATCATCCGTTTCCGACCAAAGTGATCGGCACAATAGCCGCCGAAAAGTCCAAGAACAACACCTATAACTTGTGAAAGAATCAGCAGCAGTCCGGCCATTTCTTGGCCGAAATGCTCAGAAAAATAAATCGCCATAAACGGAAAATACATCCAGAAAAGAATATTGAATAGTCCTTCTCCGATGAATCGAACTTTTAAATTTATATCCCAGTCACGCCACTTCATTAAAATTACCACCTTTTTGCCAAACTAAAAAGAGTCCGAGCGCAGCAACGAAATGCTGAGCATCGGACTCTTTCAATCAAGTCATATAACGAGCACAGCTACGCTTTTAGGCAAATCACCATTCGGTTTTGAGACAAAACAAACATGGGCACCAATGCATTTATGTGTTTGTCTGCGGAAAAACGATACCGATTTTGCGTAACCATTGTTCAACCCTCATTTTCTTTTTAAGTGATTCAGATTTTCAAAATCTGATCAAAGAGCAGTCTTTGAATTATACTTCATTTGAATTCGAATGACAATCGGCGATCCGCTGACATCCGACAACTTAATCGTTTAGTAGCCGAGCATTTTGTTCACTACATTAATTAAAGGACGTCCTTCACTGTATCGGTGCAGATTTTCAACAAAAAGATCCATGTACCTTTGCTCGTAATTGGAAGAATAGTAAGCCCGGTGCGGCGTGATGATCACATTATCCATGTTCCAGAATTGGTGTTTCTGCGGCAGCGGCTCAATTTCAAATACATCGAGCGCTGCACCGGCGATTGGACCGTTCGTTAAGCAAAACGCAAGATCAGACTCAACAATCAGATTCCCACGACCGATGTTTACCAGATAACTACCATTTTTCATGAGACTGAGCCGCTTTTTATCAAAGCTATGTATGGTTTCGCTTGTTGCAGGAAGTGCTAGGACAACGAAATCCGATTGAGCAAGCACTGCATCCATTTGATCCATGCCGACCACTTGATCGGCAGGATCGTGATCGCCATGCCTTTTTTGCGGATTTCTTCGGCAGCCGATCACTTTCATATCAAATGCCTTGCATCGGCGGGCTATTTCATAACCAATGTCCCCATAACCAATAATGCCTACTGTTGTTCCCGCCAAATCTCCGACGTTTGCTTCATCCCAAGTCCCGGCCATTTGTTTGCGAACAAAATGGGGCACCTTTTTCGCTAGAGCGGTGATCATTGCCAGCACATGTTCGGCAATCGGCACAGATGTACAGCCACGTGTATTGGTAATCATCAGTTCATGATCAACCACTTCCTTGCGCAGCATCATGTCGACACCAACACTGGCGGACTGAACCCATTTCAAGTTTTTCGCTTTTGGCAAAATTTTTAAATCATCACGATAACCGGCAGTCAACATCACATCACATTCAGCAAGTGCACTAAGCGGCTCAGGTTCCGGTGCTCCCGGCGTCCACGGATCGTAAACAATCTTTTGGCTAAGCTTCGAAAGCTCCTGCAATGCGTCATTGGATAACACATTTCGTATATAGATAATCGGCTCTATTGGATCGAACTGCATGAAAAAACCTCCTTCTGAAATGAATTCATCGATGTATGGATTTTTTGTTTTTGAATTATTTACTTCGCACTCAATTGCTTTTGACTGCCTCTATTGGGATGAGCGGTCAAAGTACCCTGCCTTGTAATCAACACCATAATGATACAAAGGACAATAAGCACCGATCCCCAAAAAGGAGCGGAGTCATGAAAGAAGAACAGCCAACCGGCAAGCAGCGGACCAATAGCCCTGCCCAGGCTGTCCGTGGATTGCTGCAAGCCCATCACCATTCCCTGTCCTATTGAATCCTGCTTAGACAGTAAAGATACAAGCGTGGGCTGTACCAGTGCGTTACCGATTCCGACCAGCGCGCAACCAAGAAAGATCATCCATACCGATCGAGATAGAGCAATGCATACATAACCGGACGCATTAATCATTGCGCCGATTTTTGCCGCATGCATCTCGCCAAGTCTGTTATAAATCGTACCCATGATAAATACCTGCAAGATCACTGCGGCCAAGGATTCCGTGCTGAATGAAAGACCGGTCTGGCTGGCGCTTGCGCTGAACCGTTCAATCATAAAATAGCCGAGCATTGAAAAGAATCCTGAAGCGGCGACAGCCATACCAAAGGTCATTAGAAACAGTTCCCAGCATCCTGGTTGAATCAGGATGCCAAGCGACTTAGCAAAAGACAGATTATCCTTCCGAATGGTTTTTCTTTTCGGTTCCTTAATAAAAAGGATTGCAAACGGGATAGTTATGAAACTAAGCATTCCCGCTATGAGAAAGGGCATGTTGATGCCAAACGGTGACAGCAAGCTCCCGACAACCGGACCACAAAGAAATCCAAGCGTATTGGCTCCTGCCATTTTGGCAATGACCGGTCCTCGTTGACGTTTATCGTACACATCGCTGATCATTGCATAGACGGCGGGCATCGCACCCGTTGAAACGATCGCACCGATAATTCGGATGAAAAGCAGCTCGGTATAGGTCGTGGCGAAAATCATCAAAAGAAACGCAACACCAAAACCGAAAAGGCCGAAGACAAGGACCGGTTTGCGCCCGAATTGATCAATCAATCGTCCCCAAAAAGGGACAATCACAAACTGAGCCACTGCCCATCCGGTGATCAGCGAGCCCATTTGAAACGAATTAAGGCCAAGGTGGGCAGCCAAATAAGGCAATGCCGGGAACACAATACCATAGCCCGTCATCGAAAGGAACATAATAAATGCGAGTAAATAAAACGAATGCTTTGCCATTGATGGTCATCCCTGCTTCAACTATGGTGTGCTTGCATGAAAAAACAGCTATTCGCTTCCGTTCGGGAACAGCTGCTTTGACTCCAACATTCTAAGCTTACAATTTTTTATTGAACATGCCGATCAATTCAGGCAACAGCCCTCGCATATTTTTCAATGATCAGGCATTCGCGATGAATTGTTCCACATCATGATTAAATGCGTCAAGCAAACGCAGAGTCATTAATCCCGGCTTTCCATCGCCAACGGGCTGGCCATCAATCTGGGTGACCGGTGTAACACGCACACCGGTGCTGGTAATAAATGCTTCATCCGCATTCCGTAATTCTTCTGTTGTAAACGTGCGTTCTTCAACCGGGATGCCAAGCCGTTCTGCAAGCTCCAGCACAAAAATACGCGTAATTCCGTTTAAGATGAAATGATCGGCAGGATGTGTAATCAGTACACCATCTTTGACCATGAATGCATTGCACGTTGTACCCTCCGTAACCACACCGTCACGATGAAGAATAGCATCATCAGATCCTTGTTCAAATGCTTCTTGATTGGCGAGCACGTTGCCGAGCAGGTTCAGCGTTTTAATGTCGCAGCGCAACCAGCGAATATCATCGAGAAGACTGACTTTAATGCCGTCTGCATGCAAATCCTCATCCTTTGATGTCGCTTCAATGCTCCCGGTCAGCACGCAATCAATCTTCTGCTCCGGAAAACGATGTTTCCGCGCAATCGCGCCTCTTGTAATTTGAAAATATACATAGCCGTAATCCATTTGATTTTCCCGAATCAACTTGTCCAGATTTTCGGCCAGATGGTCCGTATCATAAGGGAGTGAAAGTCTCAGCTCGCGTGCACTTCGATTCAATCGTTTCATATGCAGGTCAAGCAGGAACATTTTTCCATTATAAACACGAAGCGCCTCATAAATGCCATCGCCAAATTGGTAGCCGCGATCCTCCATATCTACCTTGCCTTGTTCTCTTGAAAGAAACGAATCATTATACAGAATTGTACTCATATTCCCTGCCCCTTCCTTATCTAGCTCCTTGCCAAGCTGCGTGTCGGATCAAAAAACTTTAATTCTTTCCAAATTAATTATAACTTGCGTAAAGCCGACACCACAACCACCAATATCGTGTCTATTTGATGTAAGAAAAACTTGGCAAAAAATGTCTGCTTCTTACTTTCACACGATGTGATGGCTTTCGCGTTGCAAACAGAACATATCGTAGTTAGCGAAAGCTCCTTTATCTCACTTCTGTTTCACTAAGCATTCTGATCCTTATAAGCAACAAATAAAATAAGCGGAATTTTTCCGCTTATATGCACCATGAAGCTTATTTCGCCGGTAAATAGGGGTAATTTTTCCGCTTATGCAAAGCAAATCCCTCTATTTTCATGTTTTTCGATTCGATAAGCGGAATTTTTCCGTCTATTTAAGCGATTTTTTCGCTCATTTTCTAAATAAGGGTAATTTCTCCGTCTATTTATCAGATAAGGCGCTTAACCTGATCACCCAACCGATACGTATGGATTGGGATTCAGCATCTTATGACCTTATCGTCGTGCCAGCGAGGCAAAACGATACATTTTATTTACCTGTAAAGAAAAACTTGGCGCAGCCAGGTCCTTAGACATCAGCTGAATCTCCTTTTGATCGAAATCTCTTTTCAATCTTATACGGGGGATATCGCTTATCTTTTTCTCTTTTATATAAAGAAAAGCAGAGACAGCCAATCGTCTCCGCTTCGTCAGCTTCATGCTCTTCAGTTTAGTTATGCTAGTATTTCTTTTAAAATCGGATCTTCATGCAAAATACGGTGTGCCCGCTCTCGATATTCAGCTACATGTAAGAACGTATAGCGCATCGGTTTCATTTCAGGAGCCCGGTCGATCGCCATATCAAAGTCAGCCATCGTCATGCCGACTGTTTTAGCGAATGTGAAGAAACCGGTATCTTGAAGCACCTTCGTGACGCGTTCATAGCGATGATTTTGAACCTTGCTCATCAAGTAGGTGGCAACTCCGACTTGAATGCCATGCAGCTGGGGTTTCTTCGAATAGGTGTCTAGCGCATGAGAGATCAGATGCTCGCTGCCGCTGGTCGGCGCACTGCTTCCGGCAATTTCCATTGAAATTCCGGCCATGGTCAATGAATCAACAAGCTCTTTGAGAAAAAGGTCGTCGCAAATTGTACCGAAATCGGTACGAACAAAACTGTTGACTGCCTTCTTCGAGAGCATCAACGCACAGTCATCCACACGTGTGTGTCCGTTCTTTTCTTCAAAAATCCAATCCTCAGCTGCCGTGATTTTCGAGACAAGGTCGCCTACTCCTGAATAAATAAAGCATTCCGGCGCATTTTTAACGACATCAATATCGATCAAAATTCCATAAGGCATTTTCGCATGTACAGATATGCGACGTCCGTGAATCGTTAAAGAAGTGTTCGAACTGGAGAAGCCATCATTGGACGTTGACGTCGGCACACTGATGAACGGCCATTTTCTTAGCAGTGCTGTGTATTTTGCCGCATCCAATGCTTTTCCTCCGCCAATACCGATGACCGCTTCAGTTTGAGCCGGCAGTTGGAATGCATGGTCGACAACGCTGTCTATATCAATATCGCTGACTTCTTTTGTTTCAAGAACATCGATCCCGGCTGCTTTCATTGATCCGAATACTTTCTCACCAAGCATATCGGTTAAGCCCATGCCAAAGAAAATAACGACCTTCTTAAATTGATGACGGCTGAGCAGTCGTCCGATCTCCGCCATATTTCCTTTCCGAACATCGAGCAAAGAAGGAACAACAATCTGATGATTATCGGCTCCCATTGATTATGGCCTCCTCATGAATATCGAGAAATTTCTCTATATCTTTAAAATTATTGATTGCTACATAATCTTTATTTTCCTGATCAAGCAACGGTTGAAGCTTCCCTTTAGCAAAAATTGTATCTGCCAGCATTGCTGCTTTCAAATCCGGAAGACTGTCTCCGGCAAAAAAGACCGTGTCATAATCCTTCATTAGATCGCGTGCCAATTTTTGCTTGTCAATCCCGTAGAGTTCTGAAAAATAGGCTCCGTTTGGGTCGGGACGTAATTGAATGCCTCTGTTCTCATAGACACCGGGATTGGAATATATTTTCACTCCTGTTATACCCTGTTTTTCAAAAATACGCTTAATGTAATAATCTGTACCAGCACTAATGACAACAAAGTCACCGCCGAGCTTCTTGACCTTTTCAATAACCTTTTTCGCATCAGGATCAAAAGGAACAGCATCAATATCCTCGTCGATCTGGGCTTGGTCACGATCTACAGAACGAAATAAACGGCTTAGATACTCGAGATCAGTCATGACTTTCTTATCCCAATCATCGTAGAGTTTCTCGCGTTGGTCTGCAAAATGGCGGTCAATGATCACGTGAAAAAAATCTTTATCGGATAAAGTTCCGTCAAAGTCGGAAAGAAAGAGGAAAGGTTTTGTCATATAATAAAACTCCTTTTTTCATTCTGTTATATTACAGAAATAGTATAACAGAAAAACAATCGTTTTGAATTTTATGGAAGCGCCGTCAATGTGTCGAAGTGATGACGTTCGGAAAATTATTTCTTCCTAGTATGCCTTATCAATTAACTTTTCATGTTGCAATTGGACATCGTCAACGATCGCAAAGAAAACTTGCCTATCTTTCCTATTTGTCTTTAAAAAAATACCCCAATGATTTTTAAGGATCATTAGGGTAAACTATTTTGTGAACTATTGTAATTTATTATGATTAGTCTTGGATAAATTCATCCTCAGACGGATTGGAATTTATATAGTAAGTACCGTTTTCCTTAATTCCGATTTTTTTCAGAGCTCTTTTCTTGTCTGCCTCATCAACCATGTTGTATGCCGAAATCCGTTCTCGCAACTGATGTCTGTACTGCATCGCACGCATGACGCGCCCGCTGAATGGTCCTGGGCTCATTGGCAATTCAACGATCTGTCCATTGGTCAAAGAAACAGCAACCTTACTCTTTTTATCCACTTCGCTCCATTGACGAACATGGATAAACGCAAGCCATGCACAACGATCCGAGCGTTCGGTCATTGAGGAAATGAAGACAATGCCCAATTCCCCGCATACACAAATGGGCGGCATACTTTTATAACCCATATCTACGGCTATTTTTTTTCGGCCTTTATAGGTTGACCCATAATAGCCGCATGACCGCTCGACAATAGCTTTCGGCAGTTCCATCACATAGTGTTCACAGGCTTCCTCAATAACCAACGTACCCATACTTCCATCGGAGAAACAATAAGGTAGCAATGCCATTGTTTCCGGACGGATGATGTAATGATTCAAAAGTTCCATTCACGCGCCTCTTTTCTTTGTTTGTTTTCCTTACATTGATTAATACTGCTCACAGACAAAAACGACTTTGCACGAATTTGGAATGAACCGCTCGCGTGGAAGAAATTCGGCGGTTCTCAATATGGAGAAAAACACTAGAGAATATTGCGTCTCTATGTTTGTACTTTTATTATAAAGTATATGTCATTTAGCACAATACTTTATTCACACTATTTTCTGACATATTAATCTATTTTCACAATTTGTTCATAAATAGGCGCGAATATGTCCACTTTTGAACGTTTTCTCAGCATTAAGGGCTATGTGAGGGGCGACCATCCGTACACTAACAACCTGTTCGGACGAGAATACTGATCAAACTTCTCATTGGCATGAACACTCATCCAATAAGACTATTTTCCTATTCATCTATCCATTGCCAACATAAAAGGCTCCAATGTCCGAGGACACGGGAGCCTTTGTTTTTATTCTCAATAAATTTTTATTATGCCTTTTCTCTATAATCTTCTTTTGAGTACAAGTGCAGCTTGGTGCGGCACAGCCATTCGAAGAACCAGCCGCATGCGAATGGAATGATAATAAAGACCAGAATAATAACCAGAAGATTGACCGCAGTTGCTCCGCCCGGCATGAAACGGATGGCATTGATTGGTCCGACGAGTCCGGAGAATCCGAATCCGGCGCTGATCGGCGTGCCTTTAATTTGGAACACAACTGCCAAAACACCAAGAACGGCTGCATTTAAAATGACCGGTAATAGAATAATTGGTTTGCGAACAATTGCTGCAATCATAATTTTCGGGGTTCCAAGCAGTGCCGAAAGTGAGAGCCCGATTGGATTGACGCGCAGGCCGCCTATGAACATGCCGATTGCTGCGGCAACAACACCGAGATTACCTGCACCGGATGCAATACCGCTCATGCTGATGGCAGTCGCAATCGCAACGGTTGAGATCGGCGAAACGATAATTATTGAAAAACTGACAGCGACGAGAATTCCCATCAGAATCGGTGCAAGTACAAAATAACTGTCGACCAGCTGACCGACTGCCATGGTAATTTTACGAACATAGGGCAGAATCCAAAATCCGATACCTCCGGAAACCACACAAACAATCATCGGCAAGAAAAGCGGCGCAAAAGCCTTTAACTTGTCACCGACAATCAGGACAACGCCAACGGCAATGCTTGCGGTCAGCAGCGTATTGATCAAATCGCCCATACCGGTCACAAGGACACCGTTCGGCGTAAAATTCAATGCACCGGAACCAATATAAGTCGCTGATGCCACGGAAACCATCTGAATCGGATTGAATTTGAATCGAAACGCGATCGCTGTTCCAATCAGCAGTGGAACCGCAAACATGATGATTGTGACTATTTGTAAAATAAAACCGAAGATCGGCGCGTGTGGTGCGAGCGCTTTACATAGTTCACTTAGCAACGCGGACGGAACTAAGCCGGCGACAATCCCAATAGCGAGACCGGTCAGCAGATTATTCGTGTAGGACTTAACCGTCAGCCCTTCATTCTTCATCTCATTTGTCAACTTGAGTAACCTCCATCCTTCTGTTCGAGCATTC
Organism: Sporolactobacillus sp. STSJ-5; assembly: GCF_024385605.1. Lineage (GTDB taxonomy): Bacteria > Bacillota > Bacilli > Bacillales > Sporolactobacillaceae > Sporolactobacillus. Next base: position 114,580 of record NZ_JANFOJ010000005.1, read on the forward strand.
TTTATTTATATTGCCCATTCCCACAGTAATGAACCTGTGCATGCTATTCTACCAAGTAATCTCACATTTGTCGATACAACGCGTTGTATCATTAAAGTTTTATTGATGGCTAATCACGTTGATTGACATGAGAGCTGCAGCAAAAGGTCACATACTCAATAATTAGGTATTTAAGGTGCAAAAAAATGCCGAAATCACGAGTAACTCATGTTTCGGCATTCTGTCTTATTCATTTATATTTCGTGAAGGATGTACACGTCTGCGGTAAAATAAGCGTTCTGATGACAGATAGACTGCAAACACAGCTGCCGAGAACAGAGCAATCACCGCACCGGATGCAAGCCCCGGTGTCCGATAATTGAATCGGATGTGGTTCTCACCATCGTTGACCGGAACAATCATCATTCCGTCTGCATCAATGATCGGTACAGAGATACCATTGACCTTGGCAGACCAGCCTTTGTCATAGGGAACGCTGAAAAAAGCAAATTTGTCCGTATTTGCCTTAATCTCTGCTGAAAAACCTCGGTGATCGCGACGGAACGAAGTCGACGATTCCTTCGCACGTGTCTGAAGATCCTGCCGATACTCTGCTTTTGTAGTCGTAAACATCTCGGACTCAGGCAGAGGCACAAGATAATTTTTCACCTTGGATACGTCACTGTCCTTAATAACCACTGCCCGGAGCATGACCTGCGGCTTATAATCATCCGTAATATGTTGAAACTGACTTTGCGTAATATAGTAGTCATAGGTAAAACCGATCGGTAAAACATCCTTGTTTTCATAGACATAGACCATCCCGGTACCGTTATAAAATTTCGTGTAGAGCGGGTAGCCTTCCATTTTTACCGTATTCACGAAAAAACGCTCAGAAAGTAATGGTTTGAGTGCATACGCATCCGTTGGAATGATCGTCTTCACCCCTCTGGGCGATCCGATTGACTTGTAAAATTCGAAAATAGATCCGTTCACCATACTGGTAAATGAATTAACCGTCGGCAAACCGGCAACCATTGCCAAATTCCATCCGTCATCACTGATACCGATGCGGTAGTCCTCCGTTTTCGGCAATCGCTGTTTCAATTCCCTACCTGTTTTGACCACAGTATCTTGAATGGCCTTTCCATCCTGATAATCATAAATACTGTGCGTCGCAAAAATATTGAAAAGTCCTAAACCGGAGCAAAAAATCACGGTCAAGGTCAGAGCGGATGCATGCCAGTGTTTGGCGCTGCGAAACCGCCAAACGAGATAATAGGTAGCCGCCAGTCCTGCCGCCGCTGCAGCCAAGTAAAAAAGGAATTGGTCATAGTGATAGACGGCGCTCCGCTGCGTCTCGCTCCAGGGATAGAAAAGAAGAAAAGCAGCCAGAGCCGCCAATGCGGATGCGCAAATCAGTAAACTTTTTTTCAATGGTATGGTCTCTCTCTGCTCGAGAGCCACCGCTGACATCAGGGCCATGACGAGCACAGGCATATAAAACCAGCGCGCGTAATACGACGCATTCAGAACATAGAACACGCTGTTTAGGAGCGGCACCCCCGCCATGATCAGGCAGCCGATCATCAGCCGCCGCATCCAATTTCTGCGACCGAGCATCAAAGCAAGCATCAGAACCGGACCGAACAAGGGCAAATAAGCGCTGCTCGATGAGAAATCCGACGGAAAGATTGCCGACTGATGCGGCATCAGATCCGCAGGCATGAGAAACGCTTTAATAAGCTCAAGATAACGGCTGCCCGTATAAACAAGTGCGTTTGGTCCGTACAAGAATGATTCCAGACGCGGATTCTGAAGGGTAAACAGGATGGCTGGAACAAATAATAGGCTCGCCATCCCGATTCCAAGCACGCCTTCCCAGACAATTCTCGGCAGGCGACGCAGATACAACTTCCAATCCTCCGACAAATAACGCAGCACATAGTAGAGAATCAAAAAGAACACTTCGCCAATGAAGAAAAAGAAGTTCAAGGCAGCGTTCAAGGCGACAGCCGCAGCGAACCAGCCCTTTTTCCGATCCAGCATCAGCCGGTCAAATCCGGCAAGGAGCAGCGGGAAAAAGGCGACCACATCATGGAAATGATTAAACATCAGATTGACCGCTGAAAATCCGGAAAAGGCGTATAGCAGCGCGCCAATCATAGCATATCTGCTGTCCGACACATAGCGGCGCATATAACCGTACGCCGTCATCCCGGCCACGCAATACTTTAATAAAAACATCGGACCGATGACATACGGAAAAAGTGAAGCCGGAAACAGCAAGCTCAGCCAGAAAAAAGGACTTCCCAACGTGTAAAAGCTGTAGGAAGCGATAAAATTGCTGCCGAGATCTGTTGACCAGTTCCAAAACCAGTCTCCGCTCTTGATCGCATGGTTGCTCAACATATTAAATGGAATCTGTTGATAGTTAAAGTCTCCGACTAATGTGAATAAGCCTTTATTGGCAATAATCGATGGGAGAAACATAATTCCGGAAGTGACGAGACAAAGTAGAAAGACCTTCATATAATCAGATTGAACAATTTTTTTCATAAACGCAGAACGCATCACGACACAGTAACTCCTTGTCTTTCATTCTCGCAAATTCGATTCATAACTTTTATTTTACAACAGTGGAATGAGTTATAAAGTTAAAATAGTTGGAAGATTCATTGAAAACGTGTTAAGTTTAACATCATATCATTCGTAAGTATCGTAAAATTGTGGGATGATTAGATGATCAATTCATGGGAGAGAGCAGGAATTTATTTTCGAATGATGCACTCATTTCGTTATACAAAGACTAAATCACCGATTTACATTAAGAGAGGTCATCGTACATGAACTTCGATATCCGACCGCTCATTACAGCGTTAGAAATCCATCAAAACAAAGAAAACGCCCAGCCAATGAAACACTACATGCGCGATCAATTCCCGTTCTTCGGCATTAAAGCTCCCGATCGGCGCGCCATCGTCCGCGATTTTATTAGAAATTATGGATTACCTGAATCGGACCAGCTTCCCCTTACAATCAAACAATTATGGAATCTTCCCATGCGGGAATGCCAGACAGCTGCGCTTGATTTGCTCGGATATGCTAAAAAGCAGCTGAAGGCTGATCATATGCCGCTATTGGAATGGCTGATCGTCACGAAATCATGGTGGGATACGGTCGACTATATTGCGCCTCAATGCTGCGGAACACTTTTTAAACACGATCCGTATTTGATTGAACTTTATGCGGACAAATGGATTGTTAGCCAAAATATATGGCTTCGGCGGGCGGCACTATTACATCAGTTGAAGTACAAGCAGATGACTAATGAAGCGCGCTTATTTCGATACATCCTGCTGAACGCGGACTCCGATCAATTTTTCATTCAAAAGGCAATCGGCTGGGTCCTTCGGGAATATTCAAAAACCGATCCGCATGCCGTGCAGCTTTTCATTCAGCAACATGAACTTAAACCTTTGAGCACTCGAGAAGGATTGAAATGGCTGAATCGCCATTATCTTAAAAGTAAAGGAGAATAATCATTCATGGAATGGAACGATGATGAACTGAACAGCGCAATGCGAGAAATGAATAGACGGTCAATTAAGCTGCCTGACGGGGCTGAAATTCCGGTGATCGGCCAAGGTACTTGGCATATGGGGGAAGATCCGTTTAATCGCGCCTCGGAACAGGAAGCGCTCCGCCTCGGCGTTCGTTTGGGCTTAAATCTTATTGATACAGCGGAGATGTATGGCGAAGGGCGATCCGAATCGCTCATTGGTGAATCAATCACTGACATTCGTGACGATCTCTTTCTTGTAAGTAAGGCCTATCCCAATCATGCGACACGGAAAAAGCTTGCAGCAGCATGCGATCAAAGCTTGAAACGGCTCGGCACCGATCATCTTGATCTTTATTTGCTGCATTGGCGCGGGGCGACACCTCTCGAAGAAACAGTCCGAGGAATGGAAGAATTGAAACGTGCCGGTAAAATTTTACGCTGGGGCGTCTCTAACTTCGATACGAAGGATATGCAGGATCTATGGTCCGTTCCGGAAGGGAATAATTGTGCTGTAAATCAAATTCTCTATCATCTCGGCTCGCGCGGAATTGAGTATGAACTCCTCCCTTGGATGCGTGAGCACCATGTTACGGTCATGGCTTATTGCCCTTTGGCTGAAGGTGGGTCCCTTAAATCTCAACTGCTTAAAGACCCTGCCGTCGTTAAAGCTGCTACCAATCACCAGGCAACGCCGCTCCAAATTCTACTTGCCTGGGCAATCCGTAATGCTGAAACCGATGGAATTGTTGCTATTCCTAAAGCTGGTCGTCCGGAACATGTACTGCTGAATGCGCAGGCTGCAGCAATCCGACTGTCCAAAGAAGAACAGCATTCACTTGAGCTCGCGTTTCCGCATCCGTCCCGCAAACTGCCGCTGGATATCGTTTAAGGTACACCATAAAAATCAACGAACTGAGCCTCAAAAATTGGATTTCATCATCAATTTTTGGGGCTCAGTTCACAACTTAACGGAATTTTTATTTTTATCGAATTTTATGCTTGTTTACGCCTTTTCGATGGATATATGCCAATTTGTTCCTGTACCGATGCTGTACGCCTTCGCAAATGATCCTTGGTTAATGGCAATACCGATATTTTCAAGCGAATTGATGTAGAGTAATGGTTCGCCGATTGCCACCTCAGCAAAGGAACGCGCAAACACCATTGTATTTTTATAAACCGTACGCGTATCGTTCTTGATTTTGATCACCAATCGATCGCCGCGTGCCACGTCTAATTCATGAAAAAGATTGTGATCGATATTTGTCCAAAGATTGCCGAATCGAACGTCAAGAACATCAATCGTTCCAACTACCTGGCTGCCTTCACGATACGAGGGAATAATCGGCAATTCAACAAGTGAATCAACCGGAACGGGCACTCCAAACTGTTCATAATTAATAATCCCGGAAGCCAGCTTTGCACCATTGAATGCATAGATATCCCTTCCAAAGAACGTAAATGATTCGCCCGCTGAAGGTAATTTATTTGCTTTTTCATCGAAGGTACGCACACTCTCGATACCCTCGATTCGTTTAATATGCGTGAGCGTACCATTGTCCGGAGTGATGATGAATTGGTTGCGTCGTGTTCGAGCGATCACACTGCGGCGTGCGGCGCCGACTCCGGGATCAACAACGGATACAAACACCGTTCCCTCTGGCCAGTAATCAATGGTTTGACGCAATCGGTAGGAGGCTTCCCAAATATTATACTGTGGGATGTCATGTGTCAGATCATATATTTTTAATGTCGGATCGACTGAATTCGCTACACCGTACATTGCACACACTGCGCCGTCCACAAGTCCGAAATCCGTTTGAAACACAAGAGCTTTACCCATTCCAATCACCTTTCCTTTTCCTTATTCTTAACTTTTTTCTCAACCAAAAACCCCCATCCTTAATCGATTGACTAAGGACGGGGGTTATTCCGCGGTACCACCTTGTTTTTACCGGACACTCACGTGACCGATCTCAGCGAGTACATCTGCACGAATGGTGCGTATACTCCGGTTTTTGCAACAAGAACCTTAACTCGTCATGACTTAACTTCGGAAAAAGCCGTCGTTCGGTCATGCAGCTCAGAGGCCATGTTCGAGATTTGTTTTTACTCCTTTTCACCAAACGGAGCTCTCTGTGGAAAAACGGTACACTCTCTACTTCTTCTCTTCATCGCTTTTTTTATTTTTGTACATTTATTATTAGTCGTCTTAAAACGATTGTCAAGCAATTGTTATGCTTTTGAGTGCTTTACCCTATGAAACACTTGCGGCAAATGAACATGCATGTGCTGCATTGCTTCACGATTCAAGTGCAGATGAATGCAGCGATCAAAAAACAGGATAAAATAACCCATGCACAGGAAACTGACCGCCGTTCCAAAATTAATGCCAAGTAATTGATGGCGGAACAGCCCGATAGACAACCCTAATGCGAGAGGAATGCCAAGTGAAATACGCTGTGCAAGCACTACATTACCCTTCAAATAGTTCTCACGCAAGATTTTAAGCAAATCATCAAAGGGGTGAAGCACCAGGTTGACTTTAAAATAGATGGACAGCGCCGCTGCAATACAAAGAACACCGAAGACACAAACACTAATGCGAAGCACCCAGCCGTTCAGCGTCACCGATTGCATAACAAAGAGCCATGCATCAATTAAATAACCGAAGGACAGCATATAGAGAAAATTAAACACATCCTTGATTCCATTCCAATGCCGTCTGAGAAGATCATCTGCGATCAGAACGATAATGCCCATAATGATCAGGACATTTCCCACCGTCAAGCCTGTAGCATTCGAAATATTGATGCTCGCCGCCGTCCATGGTGCCGAACCGAACGCTGCCTTCACCGTCAGTGCATTCCCGAACGCATTCAAGAATACGGAAAGAAACAGCCAAAACACACCTTTTGCCATTGCTTTTCATTCCTCCATCAAGCTGTCATGTCATTGTCACCGCCGAGGGTCAGGTCATCTCTTCCTTTTCACCGTCTGTCAAACTTCCATCCTAGTTATACAACCAAATGCATGAACACGCATTATTTTTGCTTATCACGGTTCGGAAGCTTGAAAAATAAACTTTAATTTCTTACTCACACATTCTATCAAGTTCTGTCTAAAAATGTAACCACTAATTTACCTGGAAGTGCAATAAATAAATAACGAGGAAAAAAGCATTCACTTTTCCTCGTTATAACTATTGCTATTCTATGCAATTAGGTTTTGATAATCGCTTAGGCATCCATTTATTTTTCAAGATTTCCCAGTTCAGCCATTGCGTCCGCATAAATTTCCGACGCAAGCAGCAGATCGTCCACCTTGACATGTTCATCCACTTGGTGACCGGTGTACGGATAGTTCGGCATGCAGGCACCGAACGCAACTCCGGCATCAAGATATTGAGCATAGGTGCCGCCTCCGGATGTCAGTAATTCAACATCCTTAAGACCCATATGTTTTTCATAAACGTTCTTCAAAATTTGTACTGCCGGATGCTTCGGATCCATGTACAGCGGTTTGCTTGTTCCAAGTTCTCCGATAGAAAGGCCAAGCTTCTCAATTGAAGCGGTGAGCGTCTTGGTTAATTCATCTAATGACGCTTTGATTGGGCAGCGAATATCGAGCGAAACGGTACCGCCTTCTTCTCCAAAACGGATGACACCGGCGTTCACGGTCAGTTCACCGGAAATGTCGTCATGATACTTAATTCCAAGACGTTCGCCGCCGAAGTCGTTATTCAGCGTATCAGCAAGCAAATCAACAAATGCCTTTTCTGTTGGAATAAGCGGCAGATCTTTTAATGCGGCAGCGAGCAGAAATGCCGCATTAACACCCCCAGCCGGCTCCGATCCGTGTGCCGATTGACCTTTTACTGTCACTTTTATTCCCTGTTCTGTTTTTTCCTCAGTGAACGGTACCTTTTTTGCTTTGAGTTCATCTTGAACATGTCCGGACCATTTTTCTGCTTCCGTACCTTTCAATATAGCGTAAGCCTGGTCTGGAACCATATTGATGCGTTCGCCAGAGTAGAAGGAAGCGATATGCACCGGAGCGTCACCGGCAGCCTGCGGGAGTTTGATCCAGGCGCGAATCTGACCTTTTTCAGCAAAAATCAATGGGAATTCTGCATCAGGAGCAAATCCGAACAGTGACATAGGTTCGAGTTCATTGTACTTTACCATACATTCGCAGCCGCTCTCTTCGTCTGTTCCGATCACAAGGCGGATTCGATTTTTAACGGGTACGCCGGATTCCTTCAATGCTTTGAGCGCGTAATAAGCGGCCATCGTCGGGCCTTTGTCATCAATTGCTCCCCGTGCATAAAGAGTACCGTTTTCAACGTATGCGGTAAACGGATCATGCGCCCATTTGCCGGTCGCAGGCACGACATCCACATGACCGAGCACTGCAATGTAATCCTCAGCATCTTCCGGACCGTACTCAATGTAGCCGGCGTAGCCCTGGAGCATTTTTGTGCGGAATCCGTCTCTGTCACCCATTTCCAGTATTTTTTTCAATGCAGCAAGCGGACCCGGTCCGAATGGTGCGCCCTCCTTTGCCTGAGTTGCATCCTTCGTGCTCGGAATCGAAATGAGCGCGGAGAGATCTTTCAAAAATGCATCTTTATTTGCCTTAACATTCAATTGACTCATTTTTTTACCGTCCTTTTTATCCAATTGTTACGATGTTTGCAAAGTACTCAAGCTATGGCCAACGATCACAAACATTCATCTATTAAGCATTCTAGCACAAAGCAGTAAGCAAGGAAAAATCCGGAAAAAGTAAATGCTGCTTAACTCAGCAACTATTGAGTAAATCTCTGTTGCATGGTAAAGACGTACTGCGCAGTATGCAGTGAAGTTAATGAGAAAAGTGGTGAAATACAAAAGTTAAAGCTAATCCGTGAAAAGTGAAAGCTAATGATGGAAAACTTAAAGCCAACCTACCGAAAGTGAAAGCTAACCTCAAAAGTTAAAGCTAATTTGAGAAAAGTGAAAGCCAACAATGGAAAACTTAAAGCCAATCCTCCAAAAGTTAAAGCGAAATTATGAAATTCACAAAATGTATGGACAATCGCGTTACTCTGCTTCATTCGGTCTAACTTTCACCAGGTTCGGTCTAACTTTTATCGGGTTCGGACTAACCTTTCACGGGTTTGGTCTAATTTTTATCGGATTCGGTCTGACTTTTTGGGCGTTCGGTCTAACTCCTTCTCTTCGGTTGAAATTTCCAGAAATTCGGTTCATCTTTTCGTTCGTTAGGTTGAACTTTAGCTGATTTAAATCAGCCCTTGCTGCACATCTTCTGTCTACTGCGAACTAAAAAGATAACAAATCGTTTCCCAGTAATTCTTAATTAATGAACCATAGATTATGATCGGGACACTGTGTAAAATTTCAGCCAAAAAAAGCGGATAGGTTCGCCTATCCGCTCAGCTTGCATCGTTTTTATCCGCGAACCTGTGAACAGTTCGCTTCGATTTCTTCCCACTTCATGTACTTGCGATCAATGTCTTCTTCAATCAGCTGACTGCCGATTTGTACCTCGATCAATTCGAGTGCATCATCAGCTTTAATTGCATGAAGCGTTTCGGCTGTAACGATGACAACGTCGCCAGGCTTGATCGAACGGATCACGCCGTTTTCCGCATAGCGGCCATTGCCCTTGACAATTGTCCATACTTCCTTGCGCATATGATGACAATGATAGCTGAGATTGGCACCGGCTTTAATCACGATCTTTTTTGTTAGTACTTCTTCATTATTAACCGAGTACCGTGAATAATCGAGAACACGATAGGAACCCCATTGGCGTTCTTCATACATCGGGCGCTGGTCAAAGCCCTTCATTACTTCTTTTATGCGCGGACTCTGTTCTTTATCCGAAACAAGAATACCGTCCGGGCTGACTGCAACAATCGCATTTGAAACGCCGATTACCGTCACCGGCAGATCAAGTTCGTTAATCAGATTCGTGTTTGCCGAATCATCGCTGATAATTCCTTTGCCGATCTGTTTTGTTGCCATTTCTTCAGTCAGGGTGTTCCAAGTACCAAGGTCTTTCCAGAACCCTTCATAAGGCAGCGCAACAATGTTTTTTGCCTTTTCAACAACTGCGTAGTCAAAGCTGATTTTCGGCAGCTTGGCAAATTGTTGTGAAAGCTCCTCATAGTTAAGCGGCAGGCCCAGCGATTCCAAAATGGAAATGACATAGTTCAGACGGAATGCAAATACACCGCAGTTCCAAAGAGCGGAATCTTTAATCAGCGTTTCCGCCAGTTCTGTAGTTGGTTTTTCAGTGAAATGATCCACTTTAATAAATGATTTATTTTCGCCTTTAACAGGAACAATATAACCATATTTTTCCGAAGGGTAGGTTGGTTTGACACCCATAAGTGCCAAATCTGCCTTCGTTTCATCGAGTAAATTCTCTAAGTCAAGGATTCGTTTAAAAAATGCGGTATCGACATAAGGATCGACCGGCAGTACAGCAACCGCATCGTCAAGAGAAGCGTCCGTCATGGTATATAAATAGGAAGCTGCAAGTGCGATTGCCGGAAAGGTATCACGACGTTCCGGTTCAACGATTAAAGGCACATCCTTACCAAGCTGGTTTTCAAGCATCTCCACTTGACCCTTTCCCGTCGCAATCACTGTTGATTTTCCAAGTCCCACTTCGTTCAACTGGCCGAATACCCGCTGAACCATTGAAGACAGCTTCTTATCTTGGTCTTCAAGCACTCTCAGAAATTGTTTGGATCGTGCATCATTAGACAGTGGCCATAATCGTTTTCCTGACCCGCCTGATAGCAAAACTAATCGCATGTTAACTCTCTCCTCATGATCTTTTATTACATAGACTGAGTCGCGATCAAATTCTATGTAATTAGCTCTTTATATTTTTATCTGAACCTTGTTTTGCAATGAAAAAATAACGTTGACTGATTCTATTATGCCACTAAAAGGAAATAACGATCAATACTCATCGGCCAAATCACCTATTTGGATACCATGCGCATTCGATTGGCAAGATAATTTCCGGTAAGACTTTCCGAAATCTTCGCAACCTGCTCAGGAGTACCTTCGGCAACAACTTTCCCTCCGGACGGGCCGCCGCCGGGTCCTAGATCGACGACATAATCACAATTTGCGATCAAATCAGGGTCGTGGTCGATGAGAATAACCGTAGAATCCTCAGCCATTAAGCGATCCAATACCCCGAGCAGCATTTCAATATTTTGCGGATGCAGCCCTGTTGACGGTTCATCAAGTATATAAAGCGTTCCCTGATGATGCTTCTGCAGTTCACCGGCAAGTTTCATTCGCTGCGCTTCACCGCCGGAAAGTCCCGGTGTCGGTTCACCGAGCCGTAAATAGCCGAGTCCGACGCTCTGAAGAAGACGGAGTGGTTCGACCAATCCAGGAACATCAGCGAAAAACCCAGCTGCTTCATCAATGTTCATCTCCAATACATCGGCAATCGACTTGCCGCGAACGTTAATCGTCAAAGTCTCCGGCTCGTAGCGTGTGCCGCCGCAATGCGGACAGCGGACGCGCTGCTCCGGCAAATACTGCATGTCAAGCGCCATCTCTCCTTTTCCTTCACAGACCGCACAACGTCCGCCTTTCACATTAAAGGAAAAATAACCGGCATCCCATTTTCTTCCTGCCTCTGCCGAAGCCTGGGCAAACAGGTTACGAATTAAATCAAAAATGCCGGTATACGTCGCCGGGGTAGAACGTGCATTGCGTCCGATCGGTGCCGCATCAACAACGAGAATACGCCGGATTTCGGCTGCACCGGTTAAATGATCGACATATGTTGGCAGACTCGTTTTATTGAGATGCGTACGGATTGCCGGAACGAGTGCTCCTTGAATCAACGCCGTCTTTCCCGCTCCGGAAACACCGGTCACCGCTGTCATTCGATTAAGCGGAAAACATGCTGTTACGTCATGAAGATTGTGTAGATCATGAACGCTTATCTCAACAAAGGAATGATTTTGTTTAATAGAGCGTTGTTTCCGGCCATGTACCATCTGCCGCCTTGATAAATAATTGCCGGTCACTGAATTCGGCATATGTGCCACCTGATTCGGTGTCCCTTCAGCGACAACCTGCCCGCCTCGTTCGCCCGCTTGCGGTCCCATCTCGATCATGTAGTCGGCTCCGCGAATGATTTCCAAGTTGTGGTCAACGACAACCAAGCTGTTGCCATTCGTAACCATTCGCCGCATAATCCGCTGCAAACCGGCTACATTAGCCGGATGCAGACCGACAGATGGTTCATCAAGTACATAAAGGATGCCTGTTGAATGACTTTTGGCCATATTAAGCAATTCAAGCCGCTGACGTTCACCTGTTGAAAGTGTTCCACCGGACCGATCCAGCGTTAAATAACCGATTCCAAGCTCCAGCATCGGATCAATTTCCCGACGCATACCCTCAGCAAGTTTCTCTGCGACAGGCCGAAGCGGCGATTCCAAATGGTTCGGTAATTCATCTGTAAAATGCTTCAGCTCATTGATGGTCAATGCTGCGGCTTCTGCAATAGACAAACCACCTAACCGCGTAAGCAGCGCTTCCGGTCGAAGGCGTGTTCCATGACAATGCTCGCATGGACGCACGCTTAGAAATTTTTTCATCCGTGCATACCGTGTCTGATTGCGGTCGCCGGCGAGCGATTGCCGTACTGCTTCGACTGCATTGTCATAGGTAAACGTGATCGGATACTCCTCGCCTGTTTCACGATTGTGAAACGTGAGCGGTCGCTTTGTCTGTTTGCCGCGCAGGACAATCTCCTGTTCTTTTTTGCTCAATTCCTTCCATGGCACATCAATGCGCACGCCAAGCTGTGCGACGAGCCGCACTGTGTAGCCTCGGCCCGCGGCGCGCCATGAGGCAACTGCGCCTTGACGAATCGTTTTATTAGGATCTGCGATTACAAGTGCGGGGTCCACCTCCGCACGTTCGCCGAGTCCGCCGCATACAGGACACGCACCAAGCGCAGAATTGAAGGAAAACGTTTCGGCACTTGGCAGAGGAAACGACATGCCACATTCCGGGCACACACATTCTTCATTTAAAATAGCTGTCAGAGACGGATTAACTCTATGTCCTTTGGGACATTGATGTGTCCCCAATCGAGAAAACATAAGCCTCAGAAGGTTATAAATCTCCGTCACGGTTCCGACCGTACTGCGACGACCAAGCATTGGAGGACGCTGGCGCAGGGCAAGCGCTGGCGGAAGAAATTCAATTTTCTCCGCATCTGCGCGCTCCATCTGATGAAGCTTACGCCGTGTGAACGCCGACAGTCCTTCAAGATAACGGCGGCTGCCTTCAGCATAGAGAACCCCCATTGCAAGCGACGACTTTCCCGATCCCGAGACACCGGCGATTGCAACCTGTTTTCGCAACGGTATCTGAACGGTCACATCCTTCAAATTATGTGTGTGGGCACGAACTATATTAATCGTTTGCGGCAAATTTTCGTTGCGTCGATACATGATACACGTAATGGGCAGCGGATCACGTCTCCGCGACACGCATTCACTCATCCTTCCTCCCATCAAAAAATGATTCTGCTTTCATTATAGCTTTTTTGATCCTTGTCCACTCATATAACCTGATTTTGGGAGTAATTCAACTTTTTTCAGAAAAAGCCTTGCATTATTAATCTGTACTGGGTATAATATTTCTTGTTCTGATTCATTACCCCATGGCCAAACGGTAAGGCAGCGGTTTCTGGGGCCGCGATGTTCTGGTTCGAATCCAGATGGGGTAATCATAGTAAGTAAAGCCGTGGATTCTAGATGTATCAAGGATTCACGGCTTTTTTCTGCGTCTGTGTCACTTTTCTCTCACCGGGCAGTCAACCTCTATTTTTAGAGGACAGTTGCGAGGCGATCGGTCATTGATTTTTCTTCCCGGTCTCTTCTTTTTGTGGTCATTTTTTGTCTGAATGACGCATCTCCACGTTCGAAGAACCAAGGGTCACTTGGCTTGATACAACTGCTAAACTAAAGTAACAGTTTACGTTAGATAAAAACGGACACTTTTTTTAGGGGTTTGCATGAAATGGGTGCCGCCCCGAACCAGAAGCGACACCCATTTCAAAACTTTTATAATTTACTTTTAATATGTTTAGCGGCAGAGTAATATCAGGGCGAAAATCGTTTCCAATGTCCCTCGGAGATCACTTCTACCGCTCCATCGATCACTTTGATTGCAGTTTGATCGTCAAGCGCATATGCCGGTCCTTGCATCCCTTCGGCCCATCTCGTTGCGGCAGCCATAGTGTTTCCCGGCAGCATCTCGTTATCCAGATGCGGAAACATTGCAAAATTGACCAGTCTCAGCGCTTCATCACCACCGTTGGGCGGAGTCCAGCCAACGAAGTCTTCCCCGATGTTGGGTGCCATCACCATGCTCCCAGCACTCATTCCCACATAGACTGCGTGCAGGGATGGCAAGAGATCTGCGAACCCGGACTGCCGCATCCAGTGTCCCAGGTAGAGAGCGTCGCCACCCGCCACCAGCAGGACATCCGTCTCTTGAACCAGTGGCACCCAGCGGTCTTCATCGATGCTTGGCAGCGCTGTGAGTTCCAGAACACCGACAGACTTCCAACCCAGGTCGACCATGGGATTCTCGGAATTCCTACTGATGAACTGCCAGGTTTTGACACCGGGGCCGACCCAAGGGTGTCCGTACATCGCAGTGGGGATGCACAGGGCATTGGAGTCGGCGATCGGCTTGCCCAGTAAGTCAACCAGCGCGTCATGTATGCTTTTGTTAGTGATGCCTGCAGATGTGAGCAATAATTTCATAAATTCTCTCCCTCGTATCGTAATTTAGTTTCATCCCATTAGAAAAGTGAAGAACTATAGATTATTAATTTTGGTTATCTGCTACCTAATTACTTAGATTTTTTTCAGAATTCTTTTTAACTTCAATGCAACTATCGTTAATGCCCAGCAGCCCTCGGTAAAACATCTTGTCCAATTCATGATCAATCTTTTGCAACGATTGCGGAGTCATGTTAAATTTTTCCATATACTGCCGATTACGAAAATACTGAAAGAACATGTCGATGTAGATAAAAACTGCGGTATCGCTCAAATCATCGTCAATATATCCTTCCGCTCGCCCGCGTGCAACAAATTTTCTCCAAAAAACACTCCTACTGTCAAATAACAGATTAATTTCACTATTATCTTGATACATTTTGAAGAAAAGATCAATCATCTTCTTATTCACATGACTGAGTGCCTGTTTCGAAAACTGTTGCATGCCCTGCAGACACTCAGGGAATGTTAACGTCGAATCATTTAAAAACCCCAAGATTGAATCATAAAACTCAGTAAATATTCGCGTAACGACTGCCTTTGATAACTCGTCTTTACTTGGAAAATAGTTGTAAAGCGTCGCCGATGAGATGCCAATGGTTTGCGCTAATTCACGCATTTTGATTGTGTCCGGATCCACTTTTAAATACAGTTCAGCAGCGGTCCTTAGAATGTGTTCGCGCATCATGTTCTTCCGTTCGCTTCGTTTCATTTACTGTTCACTTCCATGCTCATCTTTTGTCTAATAATTGTAAAAGTAATCTTGTATTTTGTCAAAAAAACTAAAACAACATTGACATTTTGTTTTAGTTTTCGTATATTTAAGCTTGATATTAGTAAAGGAGGAGACACATGGCCTATCTCGAATTACATGACATTCACAAATCATACTTTTTAGGAAAAGAAGAATTTCCCGTTCTGAAGGGTATTAATCTGCAACTGGAACGCGGTGAATTTGTCTCGATCTTAGGGGAATCAGGCGGCGGCAAATCAACCCTGATGAACATCATTGGTGGATTAGATCGTAAATTCACCGGTCAGGTAACCGTAGATGGACATCAGCTGGATCATACCAAGGAGAAACAGCTGGATGACTATCGCCGCAGCACTATTGGTTACATTTACCAATCATACAACTTAATCAGTCATCTCAACATCGTTGAAAATGTATTGGTATCTTTAGATATGACTACGCTCACCGGCAGCCAGCGAAAAGAACGGGCCATCGCCTTACTGAAAAAGGTCGGTCTGGGCGAGCATTTAAAGAAACGCCCAAGTCAACTCTCCGGCGGTCAAAAGCAGCGTGTAGCGATCGCACGGGCCTTAGCCAGCGATCCTGAAATCATCATTGCTGATGAACCAACAGGCGCTTTGGACTCCGGAAACACAGCAGAAGTGCTCAAGCTTCTGGAACAAATTGCGGAAGAAGGCAAATTGGTCATTGCCGTCACCCATTCTCAAGAGGTCGCCAACTATGGAACTCGAATTGTCCATCTGACAGACGGGAAGATCGACGGTGACACAAGACTAAGACCAGCCTATCAGCTACCAACAGACGCTCAGAACGAGTTTCGACCAAAAGCGCTTTCTTCCGGAGCAAGTTATCGGAATGCATTCAAACACCTCACTTTTAATTTCTGGCGCAATTCGCTTATCATGCTGGGAACGGCCATCGGACTATTCGCCGTACTGCTCTTCAGTGGTCTGGGCAACGGAGTTAACGCCTTCATGCAGGACCAAATTAATTCAATGGTTAACCCCAATTCAATTACTGTGTTTAAGAACCCAACCGGCAAAAAATCGACTACTGCCGAGCTGCAACAGTCCATGCAGCAGTTTGCCAATGACCCATCGAGGCTGCTGCTTACCAACGATCAGGTTGACCGCCTGCGCGACTTAAAGCACGTCAACAAGGTGGAACCTGGCTATCAGCTAAGCACCTACACCTTGTCCTATAACAAGAAGAATTCAAACGGCAGTGGAATCCAAACTTGGACCAAGGGGTTTGCTACAGATACAATTAAAACGGGACATGCACCCGGAGATAATGAAATTGTGATCAATAAGAACCAGGCGATCGCACTTACCAGTGCCAAAACCTATAAAAAGCTTCAAGGAAAAACAATCAAGCTTACGATGCAGTGGATCAATAAAAAGAACCAGCCTGTTCAGATTATCGGTAACCTTAAGGTCGTTGGATTTTCAAACAATGCCCAGACTTTGCCGGCGGCAACCAACTATGACACGATGCGCCAATTGATTGAGAAAAATAATGGTGTTACGGATGCGAATTTTGTCTCCGTTAATGTCACCGATTCAACGTATGTTAAACAGGTCGCAAAAAAGATTCAAGAATTAAAGGATAACGGTAAATATGCCTATGGGGCTGTTACGGTCGGCGACATTTTGGACACGATTAATCAGTACGTCCAGATTGCATCGATTGTCCTCGCGTCGATTGCCGGCATTTCGCTCGTCGTTTCCGCACTCATGATCATTGTGACCATGTATATGTCCGTATCTGAGCGAACAAAAGAAATCGGCATTCTGCGTGCGCTGGGTCAGCGCAAGAAGGACATTCGCCGTCTTTTTACTGCCGAGTCGATCCTGATCGGTTTATTCTCGGCAGCTCTCGCACTCATCTTTGCTTATGGATTTAGCGCGCTGCTTAATCACCTGCTTTACAGTATTGTTAAGTTCAACATGGTTCAGATTACAGCAGCCAACATCATCACAATCGTAATCATCGCTCTTGTGATCTCATTTATTGCTGCACTGTTACCGGCAAGACGCGCTTCACGACTGAATCCAATTGACGCTCTGTCTGCAGATTAATCGTCCAGAAATAGTGTTCCATTCATTTAATAAGTCTGATTGAGTACGACAAAAAACAAAGGTTCCGCCAATTATGGCGGAACCTTTGTTTTTATTTCTCAGAACTTATTTTTTTAGCAAATTGAAATCTTTGTAATAGCTTACGGCTTCCTTCGCAATCGGATCGTTGGCTCCAAGTCCGCTTACTTCCTGCAGAACAGCAACCACTCCTTTTTCCTTTAACTGTTGTTGCAGCTGTGCTGCTTCCGCATCTTCGGCAACATCGAACCGAAGTGCCGCCGCAATCACTTTGGCAAGATGCGTAAAGGACAATCCAAGCTTTTCAGCTTCACGAGCAGGTTTTACAAGCCGATCCTCCGGTCCAAGTTTACGAAGTGGCGAACGTCCGACACGAGTAACATCGTCATTCAGCTTCGGATTTTGGAAACGATGCAGGATTTTTTCAATATATTTTTCATGCACTTCTGGTTTAAAGCCGTATTGCTTGATGAGATAAGCACCGGTTTCTTCAATCGTTGCCTTCACATCTTGATAGATGTCGGAATCACGCAGTGCTTCATGAATCTTCTCTTTCCCTGCCTGATAGCCGAGATATGCGGTCGTCGCATGCCCCGTATTTACGGTAAACAGTTTGCGTTCAATGTACGGTGCAAGATCCGGAACAATTTGCATTCCTTTTACTTCCGGGAGCTTTTCATTCGTTGCGACAATCCATTCGTGATAGTCTTCGACAAGCACGTCAAGCAATTCTTCATTATGCTGGATAGGCACAATTCGGTCGACTGCTGAATTCAAGAAATAAACGGTTCCGTCAAGCTTCTTCAACGTATCTTCATCAAGTGCTTTCAGAACTTCTTTTTTCAACAGATCGGTCGCATTGATCTGGTTTTCGCAGGCGATCACATAAATCTTTTCATCCGTATGCTTTACGCGTTCAGCCAGCCCTTTGGCGATGAGCGGAGCAATGAATGGAAGCACTTTTGGACCGATCGCCGTTGTCAGATAAACCGCTTTACCGATTGCTTCGATCACTTGGTCCGGATTTGTCTTACTGTTGATTCCGGAAACATTATGAATGGTGATCGTTTCTTGATTCTCTGCCGCTGTTCTCACCGTATAGGTCTGTTTTTCGTTTAAGGCATTAATTATTTCTTCCGCGATATCGACAAAACTTACATGGTAGCCGGACTCCGCGAATAGCGCGCCAATGAACCCTCTTCCAATATTGCCTGCACCAAAATGTACAACTTCCTGCATGATCCTCAGTCCTTTTATTAGAATTTATGAATGAAAAATCGATAAAAAATCGTTTCTAATTTTGCACGAATCATTTCTTCATTTGCTGATGCGAAAATTAGTGTGCTCTCGCGATCCTCGACAAGTGAGGAGCTGATCATACTGATCGCTTCCTGAGCGACCGGATTTAAGGGGTCAGGCGCGAGTATCAGCAAAATGTTACTGACCGAACACGTTTTACCATCCATTGCTGCCAGTTCAAAATGCTCAGTTGAATGTGCTATTTTAAAACATAAGTGCCGTACCGACTTGTCTCGGCAGTGAAACAGCGCCATATTCGTTCCCGGAACGGCAAGTCCGGCCATACGCTCACGTTCGATCAGCCGCCAATAGACGGATTCACGGTCATCGATGATTGCTTGATCAAAGCAAGTATCAATTAATTGGATTAAGACATCGTTCATCTTTTCCGCCTTGTTCACTTGAATCACTGAGAAGGCTTTTAGAATGCCTCGAATTGCTGCCTGTGCTTGATCCACTTCATCCATCAACTGCTGTAGCGAACGTTGACCGGCAACCTCAGGGCTCGAAACGATTCGTTCCGGAAGCAGCTCCGCATCGGTCCCGCTTTTTGCCAAATCATGCGTGACCTGTTCGATCGCTGAAATATCTTCTTGACTGAGCAGCGGGTTTACAAACAGGCACGGTATTTTTTGTTTCGGCAAATGTACGGTAGATAAAATCAGATCAAAGGCATTTAAATCCATATGCCCCATTTCATGGATCGATGCTACAGTCACCGAATAAAGGTCCGGCATTTCCTTTCTTAACCTTGCTGCCAGCATTTTCGATGCACCGATACCGGTCGGACAGACGATCAACGCACGAATCTTTCGCATTTGTTTTCGCTGTTCCAGAGCGGAGCCGAAGTGCAGCACAATATAAGCAACTTCGTCATCAGGAAACCGGATTTGTTGAAACACCTGTTTCAAAGCCTGTTCAGTAATCTTGAACAGAACAGGAAACTGATCCTTAATTTGCTGCGTCAACGGATTAAACGAGGCAAGATCTTTTCTAATCCGGAACAGTGACGGCTCCAGATGTGCCATCAAGCCTTGAAATAAAGAGAAATCACTGTTCAAATCGACCTGCAACTGCTGTGAGATGTGCTGGATCAATTTTTTAATTGCTTTGCCCGTGATGACCTGATCAAAGTATATGGATTCGGCACTTTGCAACCGTGATCCTTTGAGCAGTGTTGCCATGAACGCCTTTTCCGAGTCCGTAAGTATGATGCCTAATTGATCGGACAAGAGTCCCGAAATCTTCTTAATAAAAGGTAGCGCTTCCTTTTCATGACTGTTTTGCTTCTCATCACCACCCGTTCCCTCTTCAAGCGGATGCCCGCTTTCAAAACGCTGCAGTGCAATGCACACCTGAATGAGAAAGCTGACATAGTCACTGTCCGCCAATTCCGTATAAAGCTTCCCAAGATCATGCTTCATCGCTTGATCGACCGTCGACAGGTAATCGGACTTGAAATAATGCAGGACATGCACTCCTGGCTTTAGCTGCTGATGGTTAATTTGAAAAATCGCTTCGATTAATTCTTCATTAAAGTAGAACAAGTAAAAATGAGCGAGCGCTGTGCGTTTGGCGCGTTCCGTGCCGATCATTTGCAAGCCGACGCCGCGTTTGCGAACGACATGCATCTCAAAGTCCTCAGTCCATGCGGACAGTTCATCCAGATACCCGCTTAACGTTGTTGACGAGATATCCAGTTCCTTTGCCAGCGGTCCAGTTTTCATGGGTTCATCGGCCTCAAATAATTTCAGGAAGAGCAAAAGTTTGCGCTCCTTGGCTGACAAATCTACCGGTTTTATTTTTGAAAGCTCTTGAACCAGTTTGAATACGGATTTATCCGGTCCTTGAATTTGCAGGGTCTTATCTGCGTTTTGAATCAATTGCAGACCAAATGGTTTAAGCAGTTTCTCAACATTTTTTAGGTCGCGGTGAACCGTTCGCATGCTGACCTGGAGATAGGACGCCATCGACAACGTTGAGTGCCTGCCGCTCGTCTTAATCAGCAACTCAAGTATGGTTTTTTCCCGTGTGGTCATGTACATTCGATTTATCCGCCTTTTTCTTCTAACATAGCATAACGATCAGGCGATTTCTTGTGAAAGCACTTACTCGTTTTGCGCTGCTGCTTTATTTATGATCGTTAGCAGATCATCGACCGATTGTGCACGTATCATCTCGCCGACATTGATTACATCCGAGCAGGCAACAGCAATTTTTGAAAGAATTTCCAGATGGCTGTTATTCTTACCTGCGATTGCGAAAACGAGCCGAACCTTGTTTCCTTCAAAATTAACACTATCCGGGATTTGAACAATCACAATTCCTGATTCCAGCACTTCCTTCTTCACTTCTTCAGTGCCGTGCGGAATGGCAATGCCATTGCCCATATATGTTGACATCAGCTGATCACGGGCAATCATACCTTCGACATACGACGGTTTCACATAGCCGCCTTCCACCAGCTTTTGACCTGCAAAACGGATAACCTCTTCTTTGGTCTTAAAGGATTGCTGGATGAACACATTTTCTTTTCGAAGAATCTTCCCATCAACAAATGGCTGTGTTTCCGCTTCTTCCGGTGCCGCCGATTCAATCTTTTCTCCTTTGCTCAACTGATTGATCAAAAGATCGTATTCAGGGCTGCTTAGGAAGTTGTCGACAGAAATATGGAATGCGTTCGGTGCCTTGTCTCGTGCTCTTTGTGTCAATTCGGATTGAGTCACCACGATTTGCGCATCGCTTGGTATGGAGCTGACTGCCGTGTTGGTCACGTAAATATCCAGCCCTGCTGCCTTTACTTTTTTCTTCAGCAGAGACGCACCCATAGCACTTGATCCCATGCCGGCATCGCATGCAAAAACGATTTTCTTCACAGCTTTCGGATCAAATCCTTCACTATTAGTCAATACACCGGAAACGCTGCTCTTCTTTCCTTTCATGCTTTCCATTTTCCGTGTTGCTTCATCGAGATCATCATTCCCTGATTTATCTGTTTTTAAGATCAGCATCGAAATCACAAATGAAACGATTAATGAGACAAGCACATCCGCAATGTTTGCTGCAAAACTGCTAAACGATTTCGGAGTTACGGCCAGCATTGCGAGAAAGCTGCCGGGAGATGCCGGTCCGACTAAACCGCCTTTCAATGTAACCAAGGTGAAGATACCACTCATCCCACCTGCAATGGTCGCCAACAGTAAAAGCGGTTTCATTAAAATGTAAGGAAAATAGATTTCATGGATGCCGCCGAAGAAATGAATGATTGCAGCACCCGGTGCCGACTTTTTCGCATTGCCCTTTCCAAAGAAACAATAAGCGAGAAGAACGCCCATGCCTGGTCCAGGGTTCGCTTCAAGGAAAAAGAGAACAGATTTACCGTACTGACGTGCCTGTTCAACTGCAATTGGGGTCAGTACACCGTGATTAATTGCATTGTTTAAGAATAATACTTTGCCTGGCTCAATAAACAAACTGGCAAGCGGAAGCAAACCGGCATGCACGAGCCATTCGACACCAGAAGCAAGTCCGTTGCTGACCACATCAACAACCGGTCCGATACCAAAGAATGCCACAATTGCAAGAATTGCTCCGAGAATACCTGCAGAGAAGTTATCAACAAGCATTTCAAAACCGGTCTTAATTTTGCCTTCAATCGATTTGTCAAACTTTTTAATGACATAGCCGCCAAGCGGGCCCATAATCATCGCACCGAGGAACATTGGAATATCGGTCCCAACAATGACGCCGGCAGTTGCAATAGCACCAACGACACCCCCGCGATGACCAAATACCAGTTTACCGCCGGAGTAACCAATCAAAATCGGCAGCAAATATTTTACAAGTGGGTCAACCATTGTCGCTAATTCTTTATTCGGCAACCAACCTGTTGGAATAAAAAGTGCTGTAATCAACCCCCAAGCAATAAAAGCACCAATATTCGGCAGAATCATTGAACTTAGGAAGTTTCCAAACTTTTGAACCTTAACTTTAACACCAGAGCCTGCGGACATTATTTTCTCCTCCTTTTAAGGTCTTACTAATTGAAGCTACTTAAAAAAACGGTTTGTTTATTATTGTTTATTAAGCGCTTACATTTTCTATATCTCTGCTACATTTCTATTATAGTGATCCCCCGTTCACAAAAACAACACAAACTAAAACCAGTTTTGCCAACCCTTGTGTGACAAAACTGGTTCAAACCGATGCACGTGGTATTCGATCACGGCTGAGCATCAATGCAGGAATAATAGTAAAAGGCGGCATAAACCGTTCAAACGAACGTTGTGCCGCCTTTCATTCAGATTTGTCTTTTCATCCGTTCGTCCGGCTGGCCGGCCTCCTGGTCGACCGGAAGCAAACGTACCGACTGAATCAGCTCATCAAGCTTGCCTTCAATTCGATGCAAGAGAAAAAAGGTGACGACAGCCGAAAAACCAACATCCTTAACCATGGATAACCACACCTCCATAGAAGCATCCTCCTTTCTGATCATTAATAAAGGCCAAAGAGAACGTGTTCGACATTCTCTTCGGCCTCATATGATCTCATTATACGTCTAGTTCAACTGGCGTCGTGTTGTTTTCCGAGATGCGTGCCGATTTAACGCTTGTTAGATCACCGCCCAATGATCGGAACACGTTCTCTGCGATAAGTGTATTCATCGCGTCCTTAATCGCAACTGGATCCGCCGGTTCAACCGGATCATTCAATGAGAGTGTCACACTTTTGCCCTCAGTATTTAAAAAAACAAGATTCAGTTTCTTCATTCCTTAGCTCCTCCTTTCGATTTATTTGTAAAGGATCAGCCGATTATTTCGGCTGTGTCGTTACGCTCAACTGAAATGAGCGGGTGCTGCTGCAGCGGCGCTAATTTCTGTGCGATTGCGAGCAAGCTATTCTCTGAAGCAGCTGGCTTAATGTTTCTGAATGATTTGGTGAGCAGAATCTGCTCGCCTTTTTCATCTAAGCCGCCATTCAGATTCATCACAAAGACCGATTCTGTGATTGTACTGGTTGCCATCTTGATCACCTCCTACATGTTTTAAGTAGGACGTGATTGCAAAATATGGTGAGTCTTGCTAAAAAAAACCATCCGGCGTCGGATGGTTTTTTAAGAAACAATTCTTCAATGAAGCAATGCATAGATTTGGTCTGCATTTGTCGCTGTATTCAGCTCATGGACTATACGTTTATCAACCAATTTCTGAGCAGTATCCGACAAATAGTGCAGGTGTGCTTCACTGCCTTTCGGTGGGATTAAGAAGGCAATCACAAAGGTTACCGGTTTCTGATCAAACGTTGGCCAGTCGGTGATCGGAGTTTCAAGTTTTACTGCCAGCATCGCCGCCTTTTTAATGGTCTCAGACTGAGCATGTGGAATCGCAAAACCGTCTTCCATGCCGGTTGAGCTCTGCTTTTCCCGATATTGAAAAGCCTTGACTAATCGTTCTTGGTCGCTCACATTCCCTTTAATCTGCATTTTTTCAGCAATAAATCGGAACAACTCATCTTTCGTTTGGATACCTTTTTCAAAATAGATGTTCTCTTTGCTCAAGAGTGTCTCTTGAGCAAGTGTCGGAGCAGCTTCATTGCTTTCTGCAGCTGCCTGAGCAGCATTATCTGCTTCCGTTGCTTTCAAATTTTTGTTAAAGCGATGTTTCTGATCAATAGCGATTAAGTAACCCGACACTAAAGCTCCTGCAAGAATGGCCAAGACCCAGAGCAGCGGATGGGTTACAATCGGCAGCACGATAAATCCGCCGTGAGGTGCCGGTACTTGAACCTTCATATAATAGGTTAGAATCGCAGCAATCGATGAACCGACCATCAATGAAGGAATGACAGTAAACGGACTCTTCGCCGCA
Source organism: Sporolactobacillus sp. STSJ-5 (assembly GCF_024385605.1). GTDB lineage: Bacteria > Bacillota > Bacilli > Bacillales > Sporolactobacillaceae > Sporolactobacillus. The sequence continues at coordinate 138,998 of NZ_JANFOJ010000005.1, forward strand.
AATGGAATTGCGCCTTCGGTAATATGGGTGGAGCCGAGCAGAAAGTTGACATAGCCGGCGTTGCGTTCTTCTTTTTGAAAATATTTTCCAGCGAACAGAACTGCGAAACCGGTTGCAATTGGCGGCGCAATGCAGGCAGCAGAGACACCAGCCATGAAATAAAAGTTTCCTTGACCAAGCAGTGCCACACCCGTCACATAAGCTGCCTTGTTTACCGGACCACCCATGTCAAATGCACACATGATGCCGACAATTAAACCAAGGACAAGGGGACTTTGATTCTGCATATTACTTAAGAAATGCATCATTCCTTCATTAATGGCTGTCATTGGCGAGGACAATAAGACCATCGCATATCCACCGATAAGACCGCCCAGCACTGGAAGCAGAAAAATTGATTTCAGACCGTCCAGTTGTTTCGGCAATCCTTTCAAGCCAGATTCAAGCAGCAGGATCAGATAACCAGATAAGAAACCGCTGACAATACCGCCAAGGAATCCTGTTCCATTCGTAAACGCGATCATACCGGTAATAAATCCAATCACAAGTCCTGATCGTTTGCCAATCGCCTGGGCGATGTATGCAGATAAAATCGGTACCATCAATCCCAGTCCTACCTTGCCAATCGCGTTCAGATTAGCTGCGAACACATTGTATTCATTGCTTTTTGGATCTGCCGAATTAATGCCGAACATGAATGATATGGCGAGCAGCACACCACCGGCAACAACTACGGGAAGCATATGTGAAACGCCGTTCATCAAATAGACATATAGCTTGTGTGCGAGTGATTCTTTTTCGACGCTGAGATCAGTATTGCCTCCACTCGGAGCCTGTCCACTTTTAAACAAAGGAACGGAACCGTTTACAATTTCATCAATTAATTTGTCAGGTTCTTTAATTCCTTTTGTTACCGAAACTTTGATCACACGTTTACCTGCAAAGCGATCCTCGTCAACATCCTTATCAGCTGCAATAATCACGCCGTCCGCTTCTGCAATCTCCCTTGGTGTCAAGCCGTTTTCAATACCCGCTTGTCCATGTGTTTCCACTTTTATCTCAATACCTTTTGCCTTTGCCGCATCTTCAAGCGCTTTCTTAGCCATGAACGTATGAGCAATTCCTGTCGGACAACCTGTTGCTGCAATTATTTTTGTCATGATTCTCTTGCCCCCTTCAAATGAGTCGTTATGTTAATTTGTTTCATTAATTCCGGAACATCTTTTAGATCACTCAATCCTGCGGTAAACGCCGTTGATGAGCCCGCCGCCGTTGCGTAAACCAGTGCATCTTCCAAGCTCTTATTATTGATTTGGGAACCAATAAAGGTACCAAGCAGCGTGTCACCGGCACAGGCTGTATTGACTACTTCACCCTTAGGAGCTGTGGTGAACAGCACTCTTTCACCGTCTGCGTACATCGTTCCCTTATCCCCTCGAGAGACCAAGATCCGCTGCGCTCCTTTTTTCAGTAACTGTTCCGCTGCTTCAATCAGATGTGCTTCATCATTAAAAGACTCAGGATGGACTGACAGCCATGCGGCCAGCTCCTCATCACTCGGTTTAATCAAATAGGGCCGATCTTCAAGGCAACTCAGCAAAGCATTCGAGCTGACATCCAGGATCAATTGAAATCCCTTTTGCGCTGACAGTAAGGAAATCTTTTTCAGAATCGAATCATCGACTCCTCTAGGTAGGCTGCCTGATACGAACAGCATGTCTTCTGAAGTAAGCTTACTCATTTTATCAATTAACTGCGCTTGAGCGGCCAAACTGATCTCCGGTCCGCGATTTACCGCTTTATACTCCTTGGCACCTGCTTTTATAAATGTATTAATGCGTGTAATGCCGTCAATCATGACAAAGTCGGTTGCGATACCGGTTCGCTTCAGTTCATCATCAATATACTTTCCTGTAAATCCACCTAAAAACCCGGTAGCGACACTGTCAATCCCCATTTTTTTAAGCATAAATGATATATTGATTGTTTTTCCGTTTGCCTGATAATCTTCGAAAACACTTCGATTGACTACATAAGGTTCAAAGCTGTTAAATTCAGTGAACAGATCAATTGCCGGATTCATCGTACATGTGTAGATCATGATTTTTCCCTCGCCTTCACTTGCATCTTCTCTACTTTTTTATTATGCCATGATTAGCAATGAAAATGTTTTCGGAAAAGGCTATAATCAATGTAAAGGTTTTCAATTTGGAGGTTAAGATGGATCTTACTTTTTTCGAACGCGTTAATCAGTATTTCGACACATTAAGCGACAGCGAAAAATTTTTGCTTCGCTATGTACAGGATCATTTGAGTGAGATGCCGAAAATTTCGATTGTCCGCCTGAGCGAAAATGCGAATGTATCGACGGCAACAATTGTCCGTACAATGAAGAAACTTGGCTATGAAGGATTTACTTCCTTCAAGATTCGCTTGAAGGACGAGCATCGGCTTGCTCCCGAGTTTTCTGTTATCGAAAAAGTCGATAATAAAATTAAAGAAGCGATTCTGAAGAATGAACAGGAAGTCACTAAGACGATACAAATGCTCGATCGCGGCACGATTGAAGATGTGTTACAGAAGATTATTTATTCACGGAAAATTGTACTGTTCGCCCGCGGCTTTTCTGAACTGATCGCCAAAGAGATGACCGTTAAGTTCCAACTCACCGGCAAGTATTGTGAAATGCATGACGATCCGAACATCATCACGACGATCAGCAAGCGAATAGATAAGAAAGATCTCGTTATCTTCATCTCACTCAATGGACGTACCGAAGAATTGGTACAGGCAGCGAAGAACTGCAAGGCAAACGGAGTCAGCACAATCACACTGACCGCCAATCGTGAGAGTCCGCTTTACACCTTGTCCGAACTGACGCTCGTCGGCTACAAGTCGAAAGTATCCTATTTTCCTGATTACGAAGTGCGCTCGCGCCTCCCCCTACAGGTCATGGCACGTATTATTCTGGATGCTTACGCCATTCGCACGCGTTCCTGATTATACGGGAAGTGCGTGATCACGCATGATAAATGCGGATGCACGCACCAAAAATGCGGGGCACAAAGATACTACTGGAACTACAATGAAACAAAAGGTTGTTCATTCCTGAGATCAATGATTGGAGGTTACTTTTGATGAAAAGAAGTACATCGCTAATCATTGTGTTGGCAATTGTAATCCCCTTTGAGATCCTGATTAATCTCTTTGTTCATAACAATATTGTCGCACCGATTCTCATAGGGTTATTAGCTTTTACATCCGTACGTTTCTTTCACTATTTAAATAGAAAAGGGTTGCTGAAAAAAAGCCGCTAAGCACAATCGGATTGGCAAATTCTCATGTTTCACAATTAGTTGATTGGTATCCTTCTGCGCTATGGTAAACTAATAAAAGACTATTAATTTATGGCTTTCGTCCTTGATTGCTCCCGCAATCGCGCGTAGCCGTTCACACACATCTGGAGGTTCGATTTAATGAAAAAGCAAATCGCAACAAATGCTGCACCAAAAGCTGTTGGTCCCTATTCACAAGCCGTTCTTGCCGGAGACTACCTGTTCGCTTCCGGACAGATTCCTCTTGATCCCGCAACAGGCGAAATCGTCGAAGGCAGTATCGAAGCGCAAGCTGAACGCGTTTTTCTCAACCTGCAGGCCGTGTTAAATGAAGCCGGCCTCGATTTCTCAAACGTCGTGAATGCCACCGTCTATCTTGCTGACATTAATGACTTCGCGACCGTAAATGGCATTTACTCAAATTACTTCACTGGAGAAATCCTCCCGGCACGCTGCGCCATCCAAGTAGCTGCCCTGCCAAAGCAAGCAAAACTGGAAGTCTCCTGTGTCGCATATAAAGGATAAACAACAAGCCTGAACGTAGAGTATTCCGCGTTCAGGCTTGTTTCTGTATGGATATTGTTAAAAATCTTCTGGGTCACTATTATTGCGCTTATCTTCATTCAACGTATCAATCTGCTCCATTTCATAAGCAGACAACTCAAAATCAAAAATGTTCGCATTGCTGACCACATGCTCTGGATTTATTGATCGCGGAATTGTGATGATGCCGTGCTGCACAGTCCAACGCAGAATCACCTGTGCCGCAGTTTTATCATGCATTTTAGCTATCTCATTTACTGACGAATTGGTCAGTACCTTCCCCGTTCCAAGCGGTGAATATCCCTCGACCTGAATATTCTGCTCAGCGCAATAGGCTCTTAGCGGTACTTGTGACAAGAGCGGATGAAGTTCAAATTGATTAATTGCCGGCCGAATTTTGGCATCCTCTAACAATGTCTCAATATGATGCGGATTAAAATTACTTACGCCTATCGCTCGTACTTTGCCTTGCTGATACAGATGCTCCATTGCCCGCCACGAATACTTGAATTTCCCGGTTACCGGCCAATGGATAAGATAAAGATCTAAATAGTCAAGTCCCAGAGTCTTCAAGCTCTTATCAAAAGCCCTGAGCGTCTCTTCATATCCCTGATCGTCATTCCATAGCTTCGTCGTAATAAAAAGTTGATGCCTGTTGATCCCTGATTGTCTGCTATATTAATTATTTTTTTCTTAATGGAGAATACCATCTTTGGGTACTACATTGAATGCCTGTGCAAGATCCTTTAATTGACTGTCCGTTATTTGAGCACGAACATTTCGGTAGGTAAGCATATAGATCTGTGCTGCTTTTTCAACCGTCTCAATTAAACCATAGGCATCGTCAAAAGTGTCACCAGACGCCAGGATACCGTGATGAGGCCAGAGAACAATTCGCGAATCCCGCATCTTCTCAGCGGTTGCTTCAGCAATATCACGATTTCCGCACACCATCCATGGGATAACACTGACACCATCCGGAAACACAATCAGGCATTCGCTGATGATCCCCCATAGTGTACGCGTCAGCTCTTTCTCATCAAGGGAATGAACGAAAGTCATCGCGGATATATTCGTCGCGTGATTATGCAGAATCACCTTATGATTTGGATTCCGTGCTAGGCGCACACTATGTGAAAGCAAATGGGTTGGAAATTCACTTGTTGGACCTCTTCCCGCCTCAAACCCCCAAAGTACATCAATCGAATCACCGCGCTCATTCAACCGAACAATTCCCAGTTCTTCACTAGGCCGTTTTTCCACATTTTTAAAGTAGCTACCAGTGGCAGTGACTAAGAATGTTTTTCCAACCAAGTTTTCAGGTACTTCTCCGAATCCGTTGAATGGTAATGATTTCTTAACATGATCCGGATTCAGATAAGGTCTTAACTCATCCTCATCAATAATGTAACTAATGTTCCCCCCGTTACGTTCATCCCAGCCATGCAACCACATTATTGATGCCAGTTCTGCCATTTCTTTAACAAAATTTGCCTCTATTATGCTTTTCGAAGCTACGGTCATAGTTAATCATTCCTCTCATCAATTGATAAAATGGGGATGTTAATTGCATCCAAAAAAGTAATCGTTTTCATTTCATTGCGCTGCTAACTTATTTCGCTATTTAAAGTCTTTTTCCAACATACTCAATGTTAAAAGCTTTCCCGTCATACACAACTTTAGTTAGACTTGCATTGGGAATAACGTCTACTTTAATCTGTTCGCTTGAAAGAAAATAAACAAGGCAGCTGAGAAATAATCCATGACTAACAGCCAAAATGTCATTGGAAGGAGTGGATGTGAATATCTCTAAAAGACGATGTATTCTCTTTTTTACATCACTATAATTTTCAGCGGCATGGAATGTGTCAATTTTTTTTAAGCCCTCCAATACAAATATCTTCTGCCAGTCCGGATAATCAGAATTAAACTGGGGTAGATTTGCGGCTGTTCCCGCTTTATTCCACATCAAGTGGGAATTCATTCCCTCAAATGAACCAAAGGATACTTCTCTCAGTTCTTCGATCTCACTAAGATTATTCATGGATAATCCTGCGCTGTGCAAAATGAATTTGGCAGTGTGTTTTGCCCTGGTAAGGTCACTCGTAAAAGCAGTGTCAATTGTTATGTTATTTTGCTTCAAAGCTCTCCCTAGCGCGCTCGCTTCTTCTTTGCCTCTTGTAGTAAGTGGTGAATCAGCACAACCCTGAGCAATATTAAGCAAATTGAAGAATGTCTGACCATGCCTTATCAGGTAGATCCTCTTCATTCCCCATTCCTCCCCTCTTTATCATTCAAGTAGAGTATATAGTCACATTCCCACGAGTACATCACATCGTTAATGAAAACGTTTTCAATATGTTGTGATGAAACTTAGACGTCTTACACATATAATTGATTTTGTGAAGGAGGTGAAAACAATTGATCATCTTAGACCGCGAGATTACAAATCTTATACTTGTTCAAAAGCACTTAAGCGTAGAGGAAATTGCCAACCATTTATCTACAGAAAAGAACAAAGTCCTTGAACGGATTCATTTGATCAGTGAGCGGCTTCCTCATGAGTCAATTGAAGTAGTTAACGGAGAAGTGAAAATATCTGAAAAGTGTGTCGATGAGTTATATGCATCATTGGTTGGCAATTTATCGTCAAATTCAAATGAGTATGAAGTCGATCTCAGAAAAAATTTAATCGAACTCGAGTTAATCGTTCATAGCAATCATCACACATTGCAAACACTATCTGATTTGTTTTATGTAAGCAAAAACACAGTTTTTTCGGATATGAAGTATTTGAAAGAAGAACTAAGAAATTTGAATTTTCACGTAACATACTCGAGAAAAGATGGTTATCAAATCAATGGATCGGAATATTTAATCCGAAATCATTTAGTTCAACTCATAAATGAATTATTAAAAACAGCTTATGGAAGATCCTGTCTGATTGATCGATTTAATATTAATAAAAGCTCAATATCGATGTTTAAGCAAAAATTAGAGTGTATTGAAGACGAAATAATGATTCGTCTTACTGACGAACAACTTGGAAATTTACCCTTTATTCTATCGATCTTATTACAACGAATGCAAAATTTTCCAAAGCCTTGGAACTTCAAGGTGGAGAAGTATGATATTAGAAACACCTTAGAATTTCCAATCATCAAAAAACAGTTCAGCGAATTTTCCTTTTTGAAAGATGTTGATTTATTATATCTGTCCTTACACATTCTTTCATCTAATCGAATCGAATCAGCTCTTGAGTTTGCAGATAGCGAAGAAATAAACAGTTCGGTAAATCAATTCATTGCACTATTGAAGGAAAAATTAGCCATTGATTTTGTGAAAGAGACGGATTTCAAATCTAAGATTATGTTGCATATCCAGCCGGCAATTTTTAGAAATATTTTAGGTTTTCGTGTCAATAATCCTCTGACTGAACGGTTCATAAACGAGCACTATTACGTTTTTAAGGCAGTTGCTCATGCGGCAAAAAAATCATTTGGAACGATTCTGGAACATGATTTTTCGGATGAAGAAATCGTGTATCTTTCTATGATTGTACTCGGGTGGATGTATCAAACAGAGGAAGATAATTCAGCCTATTATAAAGCCGTTGTCTTATGCTTTAATGGCACATCGGTTTCAAAGTTATTGCTCGAAAACTTAAAAGACATGTTTCCTGATATTGAATTTATCGGTGCATTTTCTTTTCGACAATTTGAACAAATGAATCTGGAGCCTGACTTTATTTTCACAACAGTTCCAATGAAAAGTCGTATTACTACCATTATTGTTCCACCTTTTCTCGAGCCGGACAGCCGAAAACAATTGAGAAAAGTTGTTTCCAAGTTACTTAGTCAAGACCCAAAGCGAAAGGCTAAAGGTATTGTTTATGCCATAAAAGATCTCATTCCTGAGGATAAACGAGAACTTGCTGAGCTTGCACTTAAATCCTTTTTTGATAAAGAGGAAGAAAAACGCCCAATTTATCGTGAACGGATAAGCTTAACCGAAGAAAATATTTCAGTAATTGATTCCTCCGTCTCTTGGGATAACTGTGTCGAGGCTGCCTTTAATCCCATCATTAGCAGGGGAAATATCGGAAGCGATTACATTAATAAATGTAAATCCATATTTTATTCAAATTATCAACAGATGCTTATCGGTCCAAAAGTCTACCTGCCGCATGCAACTGTAACAAAAGAATCTGCCGATCTTCAAATCACTATTTTCAAGCAGGCGGTGACAAATCCGGAAGGTGATCCTTTCCAACTTATGGTCGCCTTAGTACCAGAAAAATCAAATGCTCATGTACCTTTGCTATTAAAACTTAATGATGTTTTCTTGGAAAGAGGACGTATTGAAGCAATAGTCGCTTGTAAATCAAGGAAAGACATTCTAAATCTGCTTGAAAGGAGGTGAACACAGTGAATTACAGTAATCTATTTCAAAAAGATCTCATTATCCTTAATGCTGAGTATCAAGACCAAAACGATCTCTTCAATTCAACTTTTAAAAGTCTGCAAAGCAAAAGGTTAGTCAATGCATCCTACGGCGCTGCGCTCACAGAAAGAGAGTCTCTTTATCCTACTGGCTTAGCGAACGAAAAAATTCAGTTTGCGATACCGCATACTGATGTGACCTATGTTAACCGACCCTTTGTCCAAGTCGTTCGTCTAAAAAAACCTGTTCGCTTCGCTCATATGGGAATGTCGGATCAACAAGTTAATGCGGAAATCGTTTTTGTGCTCGGTATTAAGGATCCAAAAGGCCAGGTCGGATTACTTTCTGAAATTATGTCATGCTTTAATGATCAATCTTTTATCGATCATGTGAGAACGATCAATGATTCGCAACAAATGGAAGCTTACTTGAAAGACAAATTTGGGAGGTAGTCAAAATGAAACGAGTTATTGTCGCGTGTGGTTCCGGTGTCGCAACCAGTCAAACCGTTGCTTCAAAAGTAAAACGTATTTTGTCCGAAAAAAAGATAAGCGCAGAAGTTGAGGCCGTAGATATTAAGTCGCTTGATCATTTGATTAAGAACTGTGATGTCTATGTTGCCATTACAAAACCAAAGAAAGCATATGGAATTCCAACTTTAAATGGCATTGCTTTTCTTACAGGTTTGGGAATGGACGCAGAGGTTGAAAAACTGATTGCAGCATTAAAGTAAAACAACGACCAACTATGAAAAGGAAGTGAATGAAATGGACGTTTTAACTAATGTTGTTCAATATGTACTCAATTTAGGTGCCTCGGTATTTGTCCCAATTATTATGCTGATCATAGGTATCTGTGCGCGAATGAAATTCAAAGATGCAATTAGTGCAGCAATCATATTCGGTGTCGCATTTGCTGGAATGAATTTAGTTGTTGGATTCATGCTTGATTCGATTAGTCCCGCAGCTCAAGCATTTGCTAAGAACACGGGAATTGCACTCACCGCTGTTGACGGTGGATGGACCACCGGCGCATCAATCACATGGGCGTGGCCTCTTGCTTTTCTCATTTTTCCAATCACGATTGGCGTTAACATTGTCATGTTGGCATTGAAATGGACGAAAACGCTGAATGTCGATATGTGGAACGTTTGGGGTAAAGCCTTTACAGCTATTATGGTCTCGTATATCTCCGGAAATGTCTATCTCGGTTTCGTTGTTGTTGTCATTCAAATCATTATTGAACTGAAAATCGGTGATATTTGGGGAAAAGAAATTGAAGAATTGACCGGCATTCCTGGTGTTACCGTACCACACCATATGACAATCATTGCCAGCCTACTCTATCCGATTAATCAATTAATGGATAAGATTCCAATGTTCAATAAGAAGATGGATGCTGATGCATTAAAAGAAAAATTAGGTGTTTTTGCAGAAAATCATGTCATGGGAGCAATTGTTGGATTCCTTCTAGGACTTGTTGCTGGATATGGAGTATCCAAATCTTTAATTCTCGCGGTTCAAGCTGCGACGGCGTTAACACTCTTTCCTATGGTTTCTAAACTATTTATGCAAGCGCTATCACCTATTTCGGAAGCGATTTCAGACTTTATGAGAAAACATTTCAATAATCGAGAAATTCTAATTGGACTTGATTGGCCAATTTTAGCCGGAAGAAATGAACTTTGGGTAACTGCTATTTTGCTTATCCCAGTTGAACTGTTATTTGCCGTAATTCTTCCGGGGAATAAGGTGCTCCCATTCGGTGGAATCATCAATCTGTCGATTGTCGTAGCAGTTGTATTGCTTGCTCGTGGAAATTTGCTCCGGATGGTTGTCTACGGAGTCATTACAACCCCGGTGTTCTTATACCTAGCAACATTCTTCGCACCATATATGACACGACTGGCACAAGAAACTCATGCGGTTAAAGTACCTGCTGGCAGCATGCTTACCTGGAGTACGATGGAAAACGGTGAATTTAAGTTCGCTTTTTCCGAAGCAATGGCCGGAAAATGGTGGGGAATTCTCTTAGCAGTTGTTTGGATCGCACTGTTCGTCTATTTCTACTTTGGTCGAAAGAAGGAAAATGCGAAGCGGTATCACGATGAAGCAAAAGCTGAAGGTTTTGAATCATGAAGGCGGGGAAATTGGCAAAAGCATTTTGGATTTTCATGGTTTTCCTTGGATTCCTCCTGCTGCTGCTTGGTTTCATCACCAGTGATTTGATGATGTGGGTCGTTGCTTTAATTATTGGACTGCTTGTCCGGTATTGTGCCTATGACTTGCTTTTCAAAAAATACGATCAAAAAGTTGCGGAGATTCGTCAAAAGTACGCGCAGAGAAAGGAAGGTGTAAAAAGGTGATCTATTCAGTAACACTTAACCCAGCCATTGATCGCATCATCCATGTCAATGATGAATTAACTCGCGGAAAAAACAACCATATATCCGAAAGTTATAATGACATTGGCGGTAAGGGGACACATGTTTCCGTCGTACTCTCTTGTCTTGATACACCAAATATATCAACAGGTTTTATCGGTGAAAATGGCAAAGAAGAATTGTATTCATTACTAATTGATCGAAAAGTCAGCCCAGAATTCTTTGTTCTGCCAAATCGCGCCGTTCGTCAGAATTACGTCATTATGGATGCAACAGATTTAGGCAGCTTTATGATTACTCAAAAAGGACCGTCAATAACGTCTGATGAACTTGAGCGATTTACATCTGACCTCACCGGTAGGCTGGTACCGGACGATATTGTGGTATTTGCCGGAAATCCATCACGATTAATGAGTCCAGATGAATACGGTTCGATATTAAAAAAAGTAAAGGAAACCGGCGTACGACTCATCATCGATGCTTCCGGCGATTATCTAAAAAAAGCGATTGAAATATCGCCGACTTTAATTAAACCAAATCAATACGAATTTGGTGAACTAACCCAAAAAAATATCACCTCAATTGAGGACACAATTGAAGTGATGGAAAAATCTTATTTCTCTAAAATAGATTATATCATTGTTTCACTTGGCAAGAAAGGCTCTCTGTTGTTTCATAACGGTTCGATCTATCACGCTATTCCGCCCAAAGTAAAAACTGTAAATGATACCGGCTGTGGCGACGCTTTTGTCGGAGGAATTGTTTACGCGCTCTATAAAAATTATTCTGTCGAAGATATGTTAACTTTCGCAACTTCCGTAAGTGCTTCAAAAGCGATGCAGCCTACAAGTTCCGGATTTATTCCTGAAGAAGCGCGTCTGCTAAGAGAACAAGTGACATTTGAGAAGATTAAATAATGTTTTCGGAGGGGATCTCATGTTATATGAGTCTGAAAGAAAAGATTTATGTACCGTTGTTAAAACAATGTTTGATCGTTTTGAAACAAATGCTGCAGGTGGAAATGTCAGCGTCCGAATAGATGATGACCATATCATCATGACGCCAACATTAATGTCTCAGCAAAAGCTGTGCAACCTTAACCCCTATGATATTCTTGTCGTCAACATGGATGAAGAAATCATTGAGGGTGATGGAAAACTGACTAGAGAAATCAACATGCATATGGCTTGTTATAAACAGAATAAGAAAATCGGTTGCGTGATCCATGCACATCCTAGAGATTCACTATTCTTCGCGACATTAGGAATTGAGTTGCCTAACCTTACAGAGGCAACGCAAAAGCTGGGTAAGATCCCAACTCTTGATTACCGTCCGGCAACAACGGTTGAACTTGCAGATCTTGTGCGTGAACACATCAAATCCCTTGGAGATGATGTCGTTCCGAAAGCCTGCCTTCTTAATAGTCATGGGATTCTAATCACAGATAAAACACTTCATAAAGCCTATGACATGCTTGAGAGAATCGAATACAACGCATATATTGCAGAAAAGGCATTGATTTTCGATAAGTTGGGCATTGTTCCTCTTCATAAAGAATGTTGATTGATTTTATATAATTTATGGTGGCTTGAGACTTCTCCTGCCACCTTAATCTTTTTTCAACTTTCGATTTATTCTTTAAAAAAAACAGAACTTGGGAGGAAAATAATGATGAATACTTTAAATTGGGCGATTTTAGGAACAGGTACCATTGCATCTGAATTTGCCGATACACTCCATCAATCAGGACGTCCTGTTTTCGCAGTCGCATCCAGGCAATTTGAACGCGCCCAAAAGTTTGCTAATGATCATCACGTGGAAAATGCATACCGATCTTATGACGAATTATTAAGTAATCCTAAGATTAATGTTGTCTACATCGCGACACCACATTCTAATCACTATGAACTCATGATTAAATGCCTTGAATACGGAAAACATATCCTCTGTGAAAAATCAATTACCGTAAATAGTGAGCAGCTTAATCACGTGATTCACCTTGCCAAAGAAAAGCAGCTTTTTGTCATTGAGGCAATGACCATTTATCATATGCCCCTTTATGAAAAATTGAACAATCTCATAGCAAACGGAAAAATCGGCAAATTAAGAATGATCCAAGTATCATTTGGCAGCCTTAGAGTTCCTGATAGCAACAGTCGCTTTTTGAGCGAAGAATTGGCGGGTGGTGCCCTTCTTGATATTGGCGTATATGCTTTATCCTTTACACGCTTTTTCCTTAACAAACAACCCGATGAAATTTTAACAACCGCTAAACGATTTAAAACCGGTGTCGACGAACAATCCGAAATTATTCTACGAAATTCTGAGGATGAAATGGCTTCAGTTATTTTGACTCTGTTCGCAAAACTTCCAAAAAGAGGAATCATTACTGGTGAAAAAGCCTATATAACTGTAGATACCTTTCCACGCGCACAATCAGCGACAATTACTTATCCCGATTTTTCAACAGAGGTTGTAACAGCCGGAAATACAGATGACGCCATGGTTTATGAATATGACTATATGAATTCCGTAGTAAATGGAGAAAAAGAAGATACGACCCTTCAATTGACGACGGATGTGATGGAGCTGATGAGTGAGATCCGTAAAAAATGGGGCATTGTCTATCCGTTTGAATAATAGTTTTACAATAATTTATTCAACCAATATTCGAACTTAACAAAAAGAGAGTATTTTCACGCAGTTTTTAAGTCGTTTGCGGAAATTCTCTCTTTAATATTAATGATTAATTCAGCCCAGTACCGTCAATAATCCGTCCGTTCTGATTAATAGATCATGCAAATCAGTCATCTTCTTTCTTCATTTTTCAATCAGCAGCGCGCGCATGATCGCCGCAAAGCCTTCGACTGCCTGAATAAGTTGATTCAATTCAATGTATTCGTTATCTGTGTGTGCCAAATTTTCTCGTGAAGGTCCGAAGCCGATCGTCGGAATGCCCGCCTCCCCGGCAAAATGGCTGCCGTTCGTGCAAAATGAATAATGAGACAGCTGCGCAGGAATACCGATTTCGCGCAATGCTTGCAATGGCTTTTCAACAAAATCAGCATCTTCATCGTACATCCAAGCCGGGAAAAAGCGTTCAGCCTCGATGGCGGCTCCTGTATAACACTTATCGGTTCCTTTCGAGTAGTAGACTTTAGCCCTAAAGGTCGGATCATCTTTTTTTAGTTGTTCGATCACTTGCTGAATCGGCTGCAGGACGGATTCCTTTGTTTCATTGACCAGTGTGCGTCGGTCAAAAGTCGCCCGACACGATGCCGGAAGCACTGATTTTCCCGGATAAGGGGATGAGATAATATCAGTCAGTACCAGAATGCCTTTTCCCATAAATGGATCTTCAGGTGCCGGAAGCTTCTCGATTTCTGCGAGCAGCTTCATCATTTGCAGAGCGGCGTTCACCCCTTTCTCAGGATTGGCGGAATGAACCGATACACCTGTTGTTTCCACAACAACTTCTGCACGTCCACGCTGACCACGATTCAGGTTCAATCCTGTTGCCTCGCCAATCACAACCAGATCGGGATTGAATTTATTGCTGACCGATCGCGTTGCAACGCCTTCGAATGTTTCCTCATGGACGCTGCAGGAAATAATGACGCGTCCCGGAAAGTTCTTCCCGGTCTCACGCGCGAATTGTTTAGCAGCCACAATCATCGCACTGACCGAACCCTTCATATCGGAACTGCCGCGGCCGTACAGTCTGCCGTCCTTTTCCACTGGAGAAAAAGGATCAGTTTCCCAGTGCTCTTTATTTACTGGTACGGTATCAATGTGACCATCAAGCATCAGTGTCGGACCGTTCAACGCGCCGTTGATAACAAGCGCAACATTTCCTAAGGCGTCAACGGATACTTCATCGAATTCGTCGCCTTTACCAAATTCAGTGATGACGCTAGCCGCTTGATCCTCCGCACCTGAATAGCTTTGCGCACCGATCAACGCCTTACATAACTCAACCACTTGTTCCTTTTGGTCACACATTGAGCTCATCCCTCAACTTCCCTAACAGATTCGGGTATTCGCCCTTCCAAACAATGTTCCGGTAGGACTCCGCATCCGTATCCCCTTCCGTGCTGATCAGCAATACACGAGAGGAACGATCGATGGCAAGTTCTTTTTTACTTGACACCAACGCCGCTTCTGAACAAAGCAGGTAAAGCGCACCCATGGTCACTGCTCCGGATTCACCGGAAATCACTTGAGCGTCACCCTTCATTGGATTTCCATAAATCCGCATACCGAGTGCCGTCACCTCGTCAGAGCATGAAATCGCGCCGTAAGCATATTTGCATAAAAATTCATACGCAGCTTGATTCGGTTCACCGCAGGCGAGCCCGGCCATAATCGTCGCCATCTCTCCACCGACTGACTGCATCGCCCCGTCTTCATTTTCAAACGACTTGAAGTAGCAATCTGCCTGATTCGGTTCGACGAGAATAATTTTTGGCGGCGCTTCGGGATATTTGTGGAGAAAATACCCGGCAATCCCGCCGGCATAGGAGCCGACACCGGCCTGCAGAAGAATATGCGTCGGTGGCTCCGGCAATTGATCCAATATCTCCATGGCGATGGCCGCGTATCCTTGCATAATCCAAAGCGGAATTTTCTCATACCCCGGCCATGAGGTATCCTGGATCATTAGATACCCATTTTCGCGCGCCATTTGATCGCAAATCCGCACTGTTTCATCATAATTCACATCACTGATTTCCACGTCTGCGCCTTCTGCCTGAATGGCTTCCAGTCTTTTTAGCGACGACCCCTTAGGCATCCGAATCACCGACTTCAAACCCAATTCGTGCGCTACCCATGCGATTCCGCGACCGTGATTCCCATCCGTTGCGGATATGAAGGTTAGATCACCAAGCTGCTCTTTCACCTTCTTATCCTTCAGCATCTCAAACGAAAGATCCTCGATTGGCAGTTTCAACTTTTCTGCCAAGCAATTCGCAATGGCGTATATCCCGCCCATGACCTTAAACGCATTGAGCCCGAAACGATACGATTCATCCTTGACATATACTTTGGAAACACCCAATTCACCGGCAAGCGCATCGAGACTTCTTAAAGGCGTTTCAGCGTAGCGGTCATGTGTCCTTTGAAAAGATAATACCGTATCAATTTTCGCCTCGGAGAACTCCTGAACATCTGACGAATCCACATGACTCCATTGCCTTCTGTTTTTTTCTGTCTTTAACACATCACTCAAGGAACTAAATTCCTCCTTCACTGATCACTCCAGAACAATCGCAACAATTAACCAGCATCATTTGGTAAATCTAATCTTTGCTGTCTGCTCATGAGCGCTTTATAAAGCTTAATTTGACTATAAATTTAATTGTCTGTCTATTCAAGTATCGAATTGATACCTTTATAAAAATAAAATAGATTAAATATGTCATTATATCTGACATAATAATTGTCGATCAAAACAAGGTTTGATATGGTAAAAATATTAATACTTCGGGTAAATACACTATAAATCACTTTTATTTGTTCCTATTTTTAAATCGTCAAAATAATATAAAGTATCAAATTGAGATTATAATATCGATTTGATACTTTATGGAGGTTTTCCTCAATGTATGTTGAATTGCGCGAAGTTCAGTCTACCATTCAGCAAATCGTCATGGCGATCTCGGCTGTCTTGAAAATCGAGGTCGAGGTCGCCGACGCAAATTTATTTCGTATTGCGGGAACCGGATTGATCAAACAGAAAATATGGCAGGAAATGAGTGGAGAAGATGCCGTCTACCGGCAATGCGTCGAGAGCGGCCGGACGATAATCATTGACCGTCCGGGCTTCAACGAGATCTGTGCACTTTGTCCCCATGTCGGCAACTGCGCAGAGTATGGGGAAATTTGTACCCCAATTAAAATTAATGAACAAGTCATCGGCGTCATCGGACTGATCGCTTTTAGCCCGGAACAACGTGAAAAATTATTCGGTGATCAAGATGCTAATGTCTATTTTCTCAAAAAAATGTCTGACGTGATCGCGACCAAAGTGAACGAAAATATCATCTTCAGACAGCAGCTGATCGCGGAAAAGAAGATCTCGACACTCATTAATTGCATTGATATGGGGCTCTTAATGCTCAATAAAGGGGCCTGTGAATTCATAAGCAGCACCGCACGCAAAATGCTGCAGCTGCGCGATGAGGAGGAGCCGAGCCCAGGCTTGATCACACAATTTTCAGGGCATCAAAAAATCGGAACAGACGGGGCAATCCTTTGGATCAACCTCGGCTCCTATCGAAAGAAATTTTTCATCTCAGTACATCAAATTGATGCTCAGGAAAAAGATGAAGCGGAAGTTATTCTAATAGAAGATCCCGATCACATCACTCAGATGGCCACCCATATAACCATTGACAAGCAAAACCAAACGGGCGGACTAATCGGCTCCTCGCCCGCCATTCAAAATATAAAACAGGTTCTCTCCAAAATTAAAGACGAAACTATTCCGATCCTGTTTAACGGTGAAGATGGTACAGGCAAAACCTTTGCCGCACATTATGTTCATTTCTCAGCGAATAGACCCGATGAACTTTTTCGAAAGGTTAATGCGTCCTATTATTCGGAATATGACTTAAATTGTCTGTTATTCGGTGATCAAACCCATGCATCGCAGCCAGGTTATCTGGAAAAATTGGACGGCGGCACGTTGGTTCTTGATGAAATCGACCGCATCGGACAATCCACTCAGCTGCTTTTAACCAAATTTCTCAGTGATAAGCTGATTGAGCGCGATGGTCAGCCGTTCAAGGTCAATGTCCGTCTCATCAGCGCAACAAACAAAAATTTAATGGAGCTTGTGCAGAACGGACGATTCCGTCAAGATTTATATTATAAAATTGGTGTCGTGCCGCTCTATATGCCGCCGCTCCGCCAGCGCAAGGACGACATTGTGATGCTCGCCGACTACTTCCTAAGTCTGTTGAATTTAAAAACGAAAACCATTCGGAAAACTTTTGCTCGCGAGATTCAAAATATTGTCTCCAGCTACGACTGGCCGGGAAATATTCAAGAACTCTCAAACGCAATCGAATACGCGTTCAATGTATCTGATGAACCAGTCATTCACGTAGATCATTTTCCTGATTATTTGCTTGAAAAATACCGGCTCCGCACAAAGCAAACAAATGAGATTTTCAATTTGCGTGTAATGGAGCGAGAAACTATAAAAAAAGCGCTTATTAAAGTAAAAAACGAGGGCAAGAAAAAAGAAGACGCCGCAGCCCTTCTTGGCATTGGCCGCGCCACCTTATTCCGGAAAATATCCGAATATCAATTGAACCAGTAAAGCGGAAGTGATCATGCAGTACATTTTTCCGTTCGCAACCTGTTTTTTTTGCATTACAAAAGCGGAGCCCATCACTCCGCTACTTTTGCATACCCTGTCTATTAAAATTCCGAGAATATGGTTTCAAAGATTTGCAGCGTCTTTTGAATATCCGCTTCTGTATGTTGGGTTGACAGATAAATTCTTCCACGGTTCGGCGTAAGTCGAATGCCAAGCTCAAGCGAACGGGCAACCAGACGATTATAAAGCTCGATATCGGCGAACTTCAAATAATCTCTGAAATCATCCACAGGCTGATCAACCCCAAGCAAAAGCATGCAAATAGCTCCGTCATGACGGCAATAAAGAGGAATACCAAAGCGATCGCCCAGTACTCTGAGGCCTTCTGTTAACTGCTGACCTATGTTATCAAACCGTTCATAGACATCGTCACACTGCAATTGATCAATAGTCGCCAAGGCAGCAGCAACAGAGAGTGCATTACCATTAAACGTGCCAAAAGTACGGATTCCACAATCCATGACGCGACCTTTTCCTGCAACAATCGATAAAGGAAGACCTCCTGACACAGCCTTGGCAAACACGGCTATATCAGGCGTTACCCCGAAATAGTCTTGTGCGCCGCCTAAAGACATTCTGAAGCCTGTGATCACTTCATCAAAAATGAGCAAAATTTTGTTTTCTGTCGCTAGTGTTCGTAACCCTTCAAGATAGCCTTCATTCGGAAAAATCGGACCGGAATCGCACATATAAGGCTCGGTAATGATTGCGGCAATTTCATCACGATGCTTTTCAATCACATGCTTGATTGCCGTTAAATCATTCCACGGCAGAATGATGATTTGATCGGATGCATCGGCTAACTGTCCCAATACTTCCCGATTTTTCTTCGGCTGCTCTCTTGGTCCCAACTCATCAACGGAACGGGCATCCGTGCTGATCAGTTCTTCATCAGACCATCCATGGTACTGTCCTTCAAACTTAATGATCTTTGATTTTCCGGTGAATGCCCTCGCCAATCGGAACGCGAACATATTCGCTTCTGTGCCTGTATTTTGAAAAACGACACGCTCAGCACAAGGGATAATCTCGGTCAGCTTTTCCGCAAGTCGGTTCAAATCGGCAGAAGGTGAGCAGAACTGCGTCCCCTTTGCCATCTGCTTGGCCACAGCCAGATTCACCGCATCCGGACTGTAGCCTAGAATCAAAGGACCCATTCCCGCCACATAATCGATGTACTCATTGCCGTCAACATCATAAAGATGAGCGCCTTTTCCATGATCAAAACAGATTGGAAAATCTTGAAAACCCGCTTTGTGAAAGCTGCTGGCAACACCATTTACTAAGTATTTTTTAGAGTTCTCATATAGTTTTTTAGAGTTCTCATTATTTATCGAATTCCCGCTCAGTCTCAATCACCTCACATGATGCTTGCTCAGAACCTCCGCAGGTGCTGTGACTTCAACGTTGCTCACAGGACGTGAGGTTATTAGTTGAAGATCCTTCTTGTTAGCAGAAGCACCTCACTACCTTTTTCCCGGACTTTTCGAAAATTCTCTTATACTTTTTCCGCTTCAGGGTGCAGTACTTGATTGATAAAGAGCTTGGTGCGCTCATGCTTCGGCGCGTTAAAGAGATCGCTCGGTTTTCCTTCTTCGACAACGGCACCTTTATCCATGAAAATAATACGATCTCCGATTTCTTCGGCAAAACGCATTTCATGCGTAACAAGTACCATGGTCATGCCTTCATCCGCGAGTTCGCGAATGACTTTAAGCACTTCACCGACTAATTCGGGATCCAGGGCAGATGTTGCTTCATCAAACAGCATAATATGCGGTTCCATCGCTAATGCGCGAGCAATAGCAACGCGTTGCTTTTGTCCGCCGGATAGCTGACTTGGATAGTGGTCCATTCGTTCGGCAAGACCCACTTTTTTCAAATAGTTCTCTGCAGTCTTCCTTGCCTCTTCCTTTGATTTTCTTCTTATTTTCACTTGTGCCGCCATCACATTCTCAACTGCAGTCATCATTGGGAAAAGGTTAAAGCTTTGAAATACCATGCCGATTTCTGTGCGAAGCTTAGCAACGCGTTTCTCATTATAGCGGCCGGACTTGTCTGCAAAATTCTCCCCTTCAACTTTGACTGTTCCTGATGTTGGGAGCTCCAAGCAATTCAAACAGCGAAGCAGCGTTGATTTTCCTGAGCCCGAAGGTCCGATAATCACGACAATTTCACCTTGATGAACATCCAGGTCAATCCCTTTTAAAATTTCCAGACTGCCAAACGATTTATGAAGCTGATTCACTTCGATCATTGGTTTAGGCATGTTTCGATAACCTCTTTTCTAACAGCCGCACGACTTGAGACAACGGCAAACTGAGAATCAGGTAAGCAACTGCGAGAATCGTATAGGACTCAATCGTTAAAAAGGTCTGTGACGCATAGGCTTGTGTGCGCAGCAATAATTCGTTGACCGTGATAAACGCAAGCAGCGATGTATCTTTAATCATCATAATCAGATAGTTACCAAATACAGGAATCGCCTGTCGTGTTGCTTGTGGAATCACAATAGACCACAAGGCCTGACGCTGCGTATAGCCCAGCGCAAGCGCCGCTTCTGTCTGTCCCTTGTCAATCGACAGAATCGCGGCACGCACCACTTCAGATAAGTAACAGCCGTAATTGATTCCTAATCCAAGTATTCCGGCGAAAAGCGGATTGAGCTGAAATTGATAATCCGGCATGAAAAATTGAGCAACTAAAGAGATAAGCAGGGGCACAACATAAAACATATACACAAGCTGAACAAGGAGCGGCGTCCCCCTGACAATTTCCAAAATAACAACCAATATGCCCTTTAGTACTTTTGAGTCCGATAAACGGCCCACTGCAATGAGTACACTTAGAATAACAGCCAGCAAGAATCCGCCTACTGTTGCTTCAAGAGCAATTAAAAGCCCTTGCCATAATTCCGGTGTCAGTTCTTTGATGGCTGTGGCAAAATCCAGATGACTCAAAATATCCATTCGTTACACCTCATTCGTCAATCAATTGTCTTGCATTCTGCAACCTTGCCCTTAACTTGAATTTCCCATACAAATAGCAGAAATCAGAGTTAGTCTTGTTGAAAGAATAACTCTGATTCAATCAATTTTAGTTTTATTTTTGAACGGGCACGTAATAGTTATCAGGCATTCCGTATTTCTTCAATAGATTCTTGATAAATCCGTTTTCTTTCAAAATATTAATTTGTTTGTTGATCGCGTTTACCAGCTTCGTGTCGCCCTTTCTTGCAGCAGCACCGATGTTTCCGGAAGCCTGCGGTGTATACGGATCAAGAATTTTTAATTTCAGCGATGGATCTTGTTTCAAGCTATAGGCAGCAACGGCACCATCAGTTACCAATGCATCAATCTTTCCTGTGTTTGCCGCAAGAAGCAAATCGGCTTGAGAACCGAACACATTAATTTGTTTGATTTTGCCTTCTTTTTTCAGCTTGTTCGCAAAGTCATAGAATGCTGTTCCTTTTTGTGCGCCGACCACTTTATCTTTCAGGTCATTAACACTTTTAATCGGTGAATTCTTCGGAATAACGAACGCTTCGCCCTCTGTATACCAAATTGTTGTGAACTTCGCTATTTTTTCTCTTTGCGGGTTAATATACATAGCATCCGTCACGAGATCGATATTCTTATTGTTTAATTCGAGGAGCAAGTTCTCAAACTTTGTCTGTTTCATTTCAACCTTTGGAATTCCTAAACGTTTGGCAACTTCTTTAATGATTTCAGCGTCGATACCGGTGAATTTTTTCGTCTTCTGGTCAATGAAAGCAAACGGCGCATCATTTGAAGACCCCACGACAAGGACTCCTTTTTTCTTTGCCGCCGCCAATGTGTCTGTCGTTTTACTTGAAGAAGAGCTGCCTGATTTGGAACTGCTTGAGCCACAAGCTGAAAGAATACCGACGAGCAATACAAGAATAAGTGCTGACATAAACCAACGTTTCATGAAAAAGACCTCCCCAGTTATTGAATTATTTAAGTTATATAATTAAATACAATTTTCAGTTATTCATATTTTGAATTCTACTAGTCATTGCTAGAAAAATCTATGCACCTTTTTTATTTTACAGTTTCCAGTGCTTCTTCAATTATATCCAATCCCTGAGCTAATTGGACTTCAGTAATCGTCAGCGGCGATAAGAAGCGAATACAATTGCCTTTCAATCCGGCATCAAGAAGAAGCAAACCATGCTGATTGGCATAGGCAACTATTTTCTTGGCCCGATCTTTATCCGGTTCTTTCGTCCCTTTGTCCTTAACAAATTCAACGGCTGCCATGGCGCCAAGTCTTCTAAAGTCACCGATAAATGAATAGGTTTGTGCCCACTCTTTCGCCCGTTCTTCAATGATCACGCCTATTTTTTCTGCTCGTTCAATAAGATGTTCTTCTTTAATAATATCGAGAACGGCTAATGCAGCAGCGCAAGCGATCGGGCTGCCGCAATAGGTGCCGCCGAGGGATCCCTTTAGATCGCATGCATCAAACAGTTCCGCTTTTCCGACGACACCGCTAAGTGGGAATCCTGCAGCAATCGATTTGGATACGGTCATAAGATCCGGAGCCACATCAAAATTTTCAATGGCAAACATTTTTCCTGTTCGAGCGAAACCGGCTTGAATTTCATCAGCGATAAATACAATCCCATGCTCGGTACAGAAATCGCGTACGTACGTAACAAAACGTTTCGACGGAATAATGAACCCGCCTTCACCTTGAACAGGTTCCATCACGATACAAGCAACCATTTCCGGAGCAACACTGCTTAAAAAGAAGTAATTAAACTTGTCAATGATATACTCGTCATACGCCTCTTCAGACATTCCTTCCGGTTTCCGATATGGATAAGGATAGGGCGCTTGATAGGTTTCGGGGGCGAACGGCCCGAAGCCGAATTTATAAGGCTTTACCTTGCTTGTCATGCCCATGGTCAAGTTTGTTCTGCCATGAAACGCACGATCAAATGTCACGACTGCTTGTCTGCCAGTATAGGCACGAGCAATTTTCACAGCATTTTCAACAGCCTCCGCGCCGGAGTTAAGCAAAAGTGCCTTTTTCGTAAAATCTCCCGGAGCAATTTCACACAAGCGTTGACATAGTTCAATATAGCCCGGATACATAATGACATTAAAGCCGGGATGGATAAAGTGCTCAAGCTCTTCTTTTACAGCACTGATAACTTTCGGATGACAATGTCCGACGTTTTGGACACCAATTGCTCCGGCAAAATCAATGAATTGATTGCCCTCAATATCGGTTACTAACGCTCCTTCCGCCTTTGCCGCAATATGGCGATTCCCATTTCCGACGGCAGCCGCAACAAATTGATCGCGCTTATCCTGCCAAACTTTTGTTAGATTTCCTTCCAATAATTCCTTTCCCAATGTTCTCACTCCTTTAATAGATATTTTGCTAATTTTTTGGTATTATGTATAGTATCAAAATTCAAATAATTATGGTGTCAGGAGTGCCTATGATCTCACTAACCATTCAATCTGATACTAAAAAAGAATATATTTACCGTCAAATCTACAAACAATTGAAAAAAGAGATCCTTCTTCACCATTTTCTTCCAAACGAAAAGCTTCCTTCCAAACGCGAGTTGGCACAAACATTACACGTTAGTGTCAACTCAGTTAACGGAGCCTATCAGCAGCTTCTCGAAGAAGGCTATATTTATGCTGTTGAGCGAAGCGGCTTTTACGTTGAAAAACTGGATACGATCCCGCTTTCTCAGAGCCTCCCGCAATCACTGGATCTTGATCTTGTTGAGGAAAAAGAATCGAAAAAAGATTGGATTTCCTTTTCACATATGTCTGTCGATCGATCAATCTTTCCATTTGACAGTTGGTTTTCGTGTGAGCATCGCGCACTGAAATTAAGCAGATTAGAGCTTAACGATGACTCATCACGCTTTCCGCAAGGCATATACTCGGTACGAAAAACAATTGCCCGCTTCCTGTCCATAGCTCGTGGTGTGAAATGTTTTCCGGAGCAGATTGTTTTAGGCGGCGGCACCCAGTTTCTCTTCTACATACTTCGCCACCTGTTTCAGGAAGACGCATTGTACGCGATGGAAAATCCGGGCTACCGGCGCATGTATGAATTACTGCAGATGGAACAGGTACGTCTTAGAACGATTCCGCTTGATAATAAAGGAATTTCTATTGATCTTCTCAAACAAATCAATCCAAACGTTGTCTATGTGACTCCGTCGCACCAGTTTCCCTCAGGTGTTGTGATGCCGATTTCGCGCCGTATCCAACTTTTGAATTGGGCTGCCGAAAAAGAAGATCGTTATATCATTGAAGATGATTACGATAGTGAATTTAAGTATGAAACGGATACGATTCCATCCCTCCAAGGCCTCGACAGCTACGGGCGAGTCATTTATTTCGGCACGTTTTCCAAGTCACTGCTGCCTGGTTTACGTTTGAGTTACATGATTCTTCCGCAAAAGCTGCTTAAAAAATACAGAGAGCGCTGCAGCTTCATTATGTCAACGAGCAACGCTCTGGGGCAATTGACCTTGAAGCAATTTATTGATTCAGGTGAATACCGCAAGCACATCAAACACATGAAACAAGTGTATATTGAACGGCAAAAGAAATTGATTGATGCATTGAAAAAGCGCTTTGACTCAGCTATTACGATGCACGGTGCAAACGCCGGTCTTCATTTCACTGCAGAATTTGATACACCTCGTACAATTGATGATATCGCTGAACGTGCGCGTGCAGCCAAAATAGAGCTCTATAATCTCAAGCCCTATTGCCTTGATGGCAGCTATCTCTACGCGCGGCCGGCCTTTATTTTAGGTTTTGCAAACCTATCTGTTGATAAAATCGAGGAAGGTGTAGAACGCCTCTACCATGCCATTTTTGAATGATGGGGCGAGTTTTGTATAATGTTACTGACTGATTTATCAAGCCAGACAGAAAGAAGGCCTCCTATGCGAAGCAGTATCCGTGACCTGATGAACCAATACACCCCAATCATTTTAGATGGTGCAATGGCAACTGAAATTGAGAAGCAGGGGATCACGATCGACAGCGAGCTGTGGTCAGCGGCCACCATTCATGACCATCCTGAAAGCATTAAAAAAGTGCATCTGGATTATTTTCGAGCTGGTGCCGATGTCGCAACGACCAATACTTATCAGGCAACATTAGCCGGATTTCAGCAAAGCGGTTATACAGAACTCGAGGCGGAGCAGTTCATTCAAGATGCCGTAAGCATCGCGATTCAGGCCCGCTCCGAATTTTGGGAAGGACTTAGCGCTGAACAAAAACAAACACGTCCCTATCCACTCGTTGCAGGAAGTGTTGGTCCCTATGGCGCATATCTTGCCGACGGATCGGAATACACAGGGGATTATGCCTTAAATGACGCCGGCTATCGGATGTTCCATCGTTCGAGAATGCAGTTGTTAAAAGAAGCCGGAACAGATCTGTTCGCGTTTGAGACAATGCCCAATTTTGATGAAACCAAAGTGTTGGCCGGCATGCTGAAGGATGAGTTTCCCGAGGAAGAAGCCTGGCCCTCGTTCAGTCTCGCTGACAATGCGCATCTGTGTGACGGAACTCCACTTGCCGAAGCGGTGTCCTTTTTTAACGCCTTTGATCAAATTACGGCGATCGGCGTGAATTGCATTGCAATGAATCGAGTTGAACCGGCGATCAAGGTTATTCGCCAAGTGACGGACAAGCCGATCGTGGTCTATCCAAACTCCGGTGAACACTACCATCCACTGACCAAGCAATGGGAAGCGGCTAAAATGCAGGAAAGTTACGGATCAGCATCCAAAGCATGGTTCAAAGCCGGCGCGTCGCTTATTGGCGGCTGCTGCCGTACATCACCGGAAAACATACGGCAAATTGCTGAATGGGCGCGAGCATAAGAACAAGCAAAAGAAATTGAATGCCTCATGCACAGGACATCTTTGTGCTATGTTGACTAACCCAATTCGTCTATTCAGTATTTGTGCTGTGCGCAGCAAAACGGTCTCCTGCAAAGATTCATCATGGAATTAGATAAATTTATTTTCTTGAATGAGGTTTCAACAGATAGAATAATTACCTGACTTGAGTTGACTTTATCTTTGTTTTTAAGATCAAACCCCACCAAAAAAATAGATATAAGAAACCAGCAACCGGATAGATGGCAGCAATTGATCCTCGTCCTATCTGATTAATCAACCATTCAAATTCATTAAAACTTTCTGCACGTCCTAAGGCAATCCACAAAAACATTAACGGTGCTGTTAAAAGCATAAGGAGCGCAACTAAAGAGTAGCCTATAAATTTCTTTTGAAAAAGGGAAAAGAGTATGCCAAGTAAAGACGTGAGCAAAAACAAATAGTAAATGACCAATACCCAGACGGGTAAAGTTTCCATTAAGTTCACCCTTCCTTAAAATATTATTAACTTGAAATTCCTATTTTTCTGGACTTCAGCTTTAGATTGAGAATAGCTCAATCATTACCGATTTAACGAAATGAATGTTTGTTATCAGCTGTTTTTACTTAACCGATTTAGGGCTGCTTCGTATTTTCAATAATGGAGTAAAACTGTAGGATTCTGTAGAGGAAACAACCATTTTAAGAAGTTTGTGAATAAATCAGTTTATGAATGTATTTGAGTATTCGTTTGTCCTTCAACAACTTAATTATAAACATCAATAAACTGCGCTAACAATATGATTTACAGACTCTCAACAAACACGTAACAAACTCAGTCATACGTAAACCATGACCCGACCATAGAAAAAAACAGGCATGCTCTAGACGGAGCTTACCTGCCTTAATCAATTTTATTTATTTAACTTACCTGCTCTTTGCGCGCATCCCGATCTTGATCAATTCATTGACCACAAGCGGGATTAAAGCGAACAAAATGACGATGACCCAATCTTGCAACGACAGCATCTGAACATGGAATGCTGCGGCCAAGAACGGAACGGAGATCACAGCGAATTGAAGGACAATCCCCAGCAGGATTGCGCCGATCAAATATTTATTCGAGAACAGCCCCACTTGGAAAATGGACTTGGATGCGCTCCGCATCGACAATGAGTAGAACAGCTGGGATACGGCAAGCACAACAAACGCCATTGTTTCCGCATAGGTCAGGACATCTTCCGGAATTGAACCGGACCACAGCTGGTAGCCATGTTCGCTTAATCCAAAGTAGAAAGCGACTAAAGTCAGAATACCGATTAATGATCCGCCAATAACTGCCCGCATGGCTGCTCCTCCAGCGAAGAAGCTTTCCTTCGGATCACGCGGCTTTTTACTCATCACATCTTTGTCTCCGGGATCGACGCCAAGCGCAATTGCCGGAAATGTGTCGGTAATGAGGTTTATCCATAAAATTTGCGTCGGAAGAAGCGGCATCGGCCAGAAGAAGAGTACCGAAGCAAGTATAGCAACAATTTCTCCAAGGTTGCAGGAGAGCAGAAAAACAACGGATTTTTTAATATTGTTATAAATATTACGTCCTTCGCGAATCGCTGAAACAATGGTTGTAAAATTATCGTCGGTCAGGATCATATCGCTCGCGCCTTTAGAAACATCTGTACCGGTAATTCCCATGGCGACACCGATATCCGCATTTTTCAGCGATGGTGCGTCATTGACACCGTCGCCGGTCATCGAAACAATATTTCCGTGCGATTGAAATGCTTTTACGATCTTAACTTTATGTTCCGGAGAAACCCGTGAAAACACGCGATAATGACCGATTTTTTCGTTCAATTCTTCATCAGTCATTGAGTCGATCTCGCTGCCCGAAACGGTTTGTGCCAGTGACGTTGCCATACCGAGCTGCATGGCGATCGCTGCTGCTGTGTGCTGATGATCGCCGGTAATCATGATCGGTGTAATCCCTGCTTGTTTCGCCTGATGGATCGCATCTTTAACCTCAAGTCTAGGCGGATCAATCATGCCTACGAGTCCAAGCACAGTCAAATCCTTTTCCATGACATCAGCATCAATCATTTCATCGGTATCTTTGTATGCCGCACCAAGAACACGAAGCGCTTGGTCAGACATTTCTTCCGCTGCTCTGAGGTAATCCGCTTTTAGCTCATCTGTCAGAGGAACCTTTTCCCCATTAACCAACGCATGAGAAGAGATTTTTAAAATGTTGTCAAATGCACCTTTTGTGTGTACACGATAATGGCTGCCTTCCTTATTCAGTGTAGACATCAGCTTGCGGTCGGAATCAAACGGATTTTCCGCCACACGTGCATGTCCCACCTCCAATTCGCGTTTCGGCGAATGAAACTTTTCACCAAGTTCAAGCAAGGCAATTTCCGTCGGGTCACCGGTGCCCTCACCATTAATAAGTGTGGCATCGGTACACAGCACCATCGTTTGAATCAGTTTTCGTTCCGTACCCTCATCGGCTGTCGCAGTTCCTTCATTCGGCACATCAAGAAATTTGCGATGTGTATACAGGTGGAGCACCGTCATTTTGTTCTGCGTCAGTGTCCCCGTTTTATCCGAACAAATAATGTTGACCGATCCCAGTGTTTCAACTGCAGGCAAGCGTTTCACAATGGCATTGATCCGCGACATGCGCGTCACACCGAGTGCCAATACGATCGCAACAATAGCAGGCAGCCCTTCCGGAATCGCTGCAACAGCCAAACTGATCGCGGTCAGGAACATCTCAAAAAGATCGCGCTTTTGAATCAGCGCAATAACGAAAATGAGCACGCAGATGCCGATGGCAATATACCCAAGCGTTTTACCAAGCTCTGCAAGACGTTTCTGCAACGGCGTCATATCCGTTTGCGTCTCATCAAGTCCCTTGGCGATCTTGCCGATTTCCGTATTCATTCCTGTGCCAACAACAACACCTTCCGCACGCCCATAGGTCACAAGAGTGGACATAAAAGCCATATTAGCTAAATCGCCAAGCGGCGTTTTGGGGTCCTCAAAAACATGTGCGGCATTCTTTTCCGACGGAACAGACTCCCCCGTCAGAGCCGATTCTTCAATCTGCAGATTGACGCTTTCGATCAACCGAAGATCAGCCGGAATATAGCGTCCTGCATCTAAAACTACAATGTCTCCGGGAACAATATTTTTTGAATCAATTTCAATGACATCGCCATTTCGACGAACAAGCGCACGCGGTGTCGTCATTTTCTGAAGTGCTTCAATCGCTTTTTCTGCCTTAAATTCTTGGAATACACCAATGATTGCATTCAGAATAACAACAAGCAAAATGATGACTGAATCGGTGTATTCGCCAATGAGGAGTGTAATTACTGCCGCACCAAGCAAGACGTATATCAACATATCTTTCAGCTGAGAAAAAAACAGAGCAACAATACTTTTCTTTGGTTTGCTTTTTAATTTATTTTCTCCATAGGTTCCAAGCCTTGACTGTACTTCCGCGTCCGTCAAACCTTGTCTTTGATTGACCTGAAGCTCATTTAATACCTGTTCAGCGTCTTTGGAAAACCAACTCACGTTCGCTACACCATCCTTATCTCGCCACTAATCTATTCTCTTATCTTTACCCCATTTTCAATTCTCACAACCGGATTGACCAATTTTTTTTCTGCGATTCGTCCATACTTTTTGAGTGTATGAAAAAATTCCGGATTCTACACCGGAATTTTTAAACACGTTCGACTATTACGTTTTTATGAGTAACCCATTATTAAAACACAGTAAAGGTTCGAGTAAGACTTTTATTTCCCGCCCGATCTTGAGCATAAACTGTCAGTTTCTTTCCCTTTTTTTGTTTTTGGTACAGCTTAATACTGTACTTACCGTGAGTATTTGCAGCCACAGCACCAAGCTTTTTTTTGCCATACCGAACCGTAACACGTGCACCAGGTTCCGCTGTTCCCTGTATTTTCAACTGCTGATGATAAAAACGATAGACAATTGGCTCCGCCGGAGGTGTCTGATCTTTAACTGTTATTTTCTTTGATTGGCCCGCGTTTCCGCTGGTATCCGCCGCAAACACATCAAGTACCGTCCCGGCTTTCTGCCTTCCGATAGTGGCTTGGAAATGTCCGGTGGCGTCCGCCTTGCACTTAGCTAATAATCCGGCTTTGCCGACGATGGCAATGACTGCTCCAGGTTCTGAATTACCTCTAAGCTGTGAATCCTTATCTCCAAATGGAGCAATGCGCGGCTGTCTTGGAGCATCACGATCTTCCTGGCGTTCAGCAAGATTTGAATAAGTAATAGGTGCACCTTTTTCATTTGGGATCGATGCGGCACTGTTAACAATGATCGCACCGCCGCCTCTGAGCTTTGGTGCTTTTGATTTACCGTTATAGACCTTCTTTTTCAACTGTTGAAACCCAGCAATTCCATGAAAGCCATAAGGGCCGTCCGCCTGGTTCAAATAAAGGGCTTTGCGAAAATTACTCATGAATTGTCCGAAAGACATAGCCGGGCTGATATAATCATGAATTACGTCTTGGACAGCCCGATAATTATTGTGCGGATCTTGGATGATCCGTTTAAACAAATCATCCGGTTGACCGCATTGTATATATAGGTATTGCACAAAGAGATACGAGAGTGAATAGTTCGCCAAATTGTCACCAGAATCATCCCAGTAAAGCAGTGACTTGCCATTCGCTATGGAGCTGGATTCATTATAATAATCAATTCGATCGTCAAGCGGCTTTTTCGCCAACAATTGTTCTGCAGCAAGCGACAGCCCTTCATCAAGCCATGTGTCCATCTCATCCTTTTTCTCAACAAGCACATTTTGGTTATAATTGATGAGATGCTGAAACTCGTGTACCAGCGTCGAATAAGCGAGCGACACTTTTTTATGTTTGCTTGAACCAAGCGACGGATACGTATCGACATACACGATTTCGCTACGATTTGATTTCTTCCCATTATATAAATCATTTGGGTCAAAATAGCCCGACGCAAAACCGCCATTTTGCTCCGCCGAACCATCCTTTATATCAAAGCAAAGCAGATTAATTTTTCCATCGTGATCCACATCAGAGGGTGCTCCGAAATAACGATTGTCCAGCGGAAAAATAGTTTGATCAAACGTCTTACCAAGCGTTTCCGCATCCTTTTTTGTCAGCTGGTTTCCGTTCACCCACACCTTGGTGTGCTGACCCACGTAGCTTAATTTCGCTGTAATTTGGTATCGCTTATCCGTCGACAGATCGGATACCCAGAATTTTTTACCCGAACCCACTTTAATGCTTTTTTTCTTTTGCGATGTATGATTCAATGGATTATATTTTGCTCGAATCTTTAGCGGCTGCACATAATCAAGCCGGTAAGAGGCCCTTTGCAGCTTTTTGTTTTTCGCATAGCTTTTATTATTAATACTGAAGTTCCCTGTACTTTCCGTTTTGTAGCCGTTCGCAGATTCATTGCTGATCAGTACCGTACCGTCAGCTGCGCGTGCCGGGACTGCGGGAGTCAAAAGAAACAATGCCATGAGAATTAGAACTATTCGCTGTATGAAACGGCTCATCAAAACGCTCCTCCCCCGGCTGATAAACTCAAAAACTCGCATTCTTGTATCTTGTTAAAGTGTACTTAATCTCATGCGCAAACTCAACTGTGAACTGATTTCAAGATCGGAATAGCTACCGTATTTAATTTGCTATATAATTATTATGTATCCCCTTACAAAAAAGGATGAGTAAATATGACTCCTAAAAAGAAATCTCTGAACACGATCATTGGCAATTTTGTTATGTGCATCTTATGGTTTTTGTTCGCTGCCACTTTAATCGCTTCGTTCATTCTTTGGCTGTACACAAAAAATCCGCTTTCCATCATAAGCGGAATAATCTGCGCGTGCGGTATCCTTTTCAACATATATCTTAGCAAACGTGCCAAAGTTGACGAGTCCATCAAAAATAAGGGTTAAATGCATGCTCCAAATGCATAAGCGCATCGTCTGCCTCTTGATCGAGCAACGAAGCATTTTTCAGTCTGAAATAGACGCATCGTACAAAATGCTTCATGTTCACTCTTTGAATGAGATACTTGCGAAACGCTGAGGCATGAACGGATTGATTTGGCTTCTGTAAATCAACATTGCGCAGCCACTTAATCAGTACGGAGACCATTATTTTTTTCGAAGTCACCATACTTAGAACCGCTGTCGCCATTCGTTCATCCTCTTCCGCATCAAACACGGTCGGTGCATTTCGAAGCATGGTCATCAAGCTGCTCCAAATGACGATGCATTCGGATTCTCCTACGAATCGGTTTTGTGCACATTCATCAAGCGCGTCACTGATATGCGCAGGCGCGTGTGCCCATCCTTTTCCTTCAACAAAGCTACGATAATCCTTTTCCAATGCACAATAATGATTCAACTGCCGAAGCAACTCCATATATTCCTGTCGACCGATAAAAGGCTCTTGATTATCCCGATATAAAATCAACGCAATAAGCAATGCTGAGAAGGATCTCAGAAACACGTGATCCGACAGCTCTTCACCGACTTCATAAAAAAGCAACCGTTCTGAAAGTGTTCGATTAAGAATCGTCATGAGCTGCTTTCCATCAAGCAGCTTGAACTCAATCAGCCATTTTGAAAGAATGGTATACCCAAGATCATCTCTTAAATCACTATCTGTGGAATGAAGAGCACGCATTACGTACTCAACCGCTTCAAAATCAGAGAATCCTTCTGGCACATGAAAATCACTATTTTTGATTTCAATAAGCTTGTCCTTTAATTCAGTATCGGTCATCTTGTCCCCTCGCGAATCTTTATTTGATTGATTCATTTGGAACGCTTTTTTCTATTTAATTCGCCAGATTCTCCAAGAAGATCATGGACTTTTCTTCATTTGGAACGTGAATGACATTTGTATTAATAAAATCTTCCGCATCCGGACTATGTGCTTCTCTTATCTCTAAGGCAGCCTGTTCAAAATCATATGTGGTTCGTTTGAATTCGATTTGATCCGAATCGATGAGCAGCCAATAGGCTCCAGGCTGTTTTGCAAACGGCATACCCACGCTGCCTGAATTAAAAATTTTTGTTTTCTCAAGTTTCATTTCGTACTGAATATGCGTATGGCCGCACACAACGATGGACTGCTCCACTTCAGCGAACAGTTTATTGATTCTTTTTTTCGGCGATAAAGGTGTAAAAATATCGTGATCGTTCTCGGGTGTCGCATGGCAAAAAAGTACATCGCCAAGTTCATCCACATGAATACTTGTGACATCGTCCAAATTTGAAAGAAAATCAAGTTGTTTACCTGTTAAACTGTTTGCGACCCATTTTGTCGTTACTCGACCTTCTTCTGACATATGAAGCAACGGTGCTCCCTTTGATGCGTCAACAACTTCACGGTCACCATTTCCTCTAATAAATGTGATGTTTGTTTTATTCCGCAAATTTAAAAGGCAGTTTAATGTTTGAACAGGCATCGGCCCGGAAACCATGTCGCCACCAATAATGATCCTGTCCGGCCTCACCCGATCTAGCTCATCAAGGACCGTTTTCAGCGCAGGAAAATTTCCATGAATATCATAGAGTGCAGCAATCTTCATCATCACGTTCCTCCTCTTACTTAGTCAATTATAGGAACGCAAATTTCATTAAATTTGTTACATCATGAATTGTTCATTGATTGATGAAGATACCTTAATAACCATCTGATCCATTAAAACATCATTCACATGTTCATGATCAGACAGCTTGGTTTCATGAATTTTCCGTCCTTCTTCCATGAAGCTCATGGGAATCAACGACCGGATCATCAACCCTGCCTCTTCGGCCATTATGGCATCTCTTAACCACGCTAATGATTCAAAGCCATTTACCAACGCTAAAATTACTTTCCAGTAACGCCCAATTCTCCGGATAGGGAAAGCCTAAAGCCCAATAGCTGATCCCGCGCAGATTATATAATCGGACAAGATCAAATTTCGCTTGTGCACTGCGTGCATCTTCAAACCATACTTCATGTGTACGCCCGCTGGCATCCACATACATGTAAAAAGGTGATTGCGCGGTTTCATTGAACTGAATACTTACACCGTTAAAAATGGCGCGTTCAAGTGCTTCTTTTGGACTGAAAGTTTCTGCTTCCTGTCCCTCTTTGTGCGGGAGCAGCCAATCTCGAGCGTACGTTTCAAACCCAAGCGAAATTTTACTTGCCGGCATCACCGATAAAGCGTACTCAACCACGCGTTTCATTTCATTAACCGGCGATATGGCTTGAGGCGGACCAAAACGATATCCCCACTCGTAGGTCATTAAGACAACAAAATCGACAATTCGGCCATGCGCTTCATAATCATACGCAGTGTATTCCGCACGCGGTTGATCGATGGCTGTTTTCGGCATAACCGCTGTAGATACGCTGAACCCAAGCGGATGCAGTCGGTCGACAACAAATTGTAAAAAATCATTGAACCCTTGCCGATCCTCAGGTCGCACACTTTCAAAATCAATGTTCAAACCGCGGTAACCCTTTTGCTGCATGACACGAATAACCGATGATACCAAATTTTCGCGTGCTGACGATGACGTGAAAATTGCATGAGCGACATCAGCGCCTGATTCATTTAGCGAGAAATTAACAATTGGCATAAGAGGCACGATGCTGTGCGCATAGGCAGCAGCTATGGATTCCTGATCGTCCAAATTATCCAAGTTGCCAGCCTCCGTTACATGATAAGCAAACGGCAGCACAGTCGAAAGAAGACCGTTCCGCTGAACAATTTCGGCAGCAGCTTCTTTTACCGGCTGATACGTATAAGCGTTGACTTCAATGACCGGTCGTTCAGGTGCGAAAACCGGCGGCATGGACGGAATGACCAGCGCCTGTCCCGGGACGAGCCGCTCCGGATAAGCTAATCCATTTAACGCAACAATGCTGACAAGCGGCACTTGATAATGTTGAGCAATTCCCCATAATGATTCACCGCTTTGCACGACGTGGATGTCCATGATTCATTACTCCTCCCGCATCATTCGTTTTTTATCGAAGTCGTTCAACATCCTTATAATTATGATGAAACGTTAACGAATAGATTAAAGTAGAAGATTTTTATTTTGAAAACGGTTTGCCTTACTAGGGAATGTCTGCCCATCATGCCAGAAATTTCAAAGGTGGAGGCGGCATATCCTCATTCCAATATGCCAAAAAAATCCGGTAACTCGCTTAGACCGGAAATCATTTTTATGTGCACGATTCGTTCCGAATGATCCGTTGCGGGATTTTTTCGTAATAGAGTCTGTTCAAAAAGGAGGTCAAAAAGAGCCGAGGTCAGGCAAATCGCCACGTCCTGTGGCATGCCTGACACTAGCTCGTCCTGAGCGTCGAAGATCAAGGAAGCGCAGTTTCGAGCTACCCGCGCGTACTTTCACAGGATGTGATGACTTCAACGTTGTGCACAGAACGTGCACGTTGTTAGTTGAAGTTCCCCTGCTAATACGTGAGGAGCGGAGAAACAAGCTGACACAGAACTTCCGCAGGATGCGGTGACTTCTGCGTTTTTCACAGGACGTGCATGCTGTTAGCAGAAGATCCTCATTGCCTTTTTCCCGGACTTTTTGAACACCCTCTAATAACCAGATTGCTTTCATCTCAACATTGCTGCTGCCAATCATATCTTTCTGATAATTGTCGCCTATGTAAAAACACTAGCTCGTCGAGTAGCCTGCCGCAGAGCAACCTTGTTCCGAGAAGAACAATATTGATTACTATTGGTGAATGGAGCAATACAAGGAGTCTTGATCAAGTGCGATCACATTGAATTAATTACTAAACTGCTTCCGGTTTGAGTCATCCATAGTCCGACAGGCTTGATTACGGAAAAAACATCAATATTTGTATTTTCAATCGACATCTCTTTAGGTACATTCAGACAGCATCTTGAAATGTTGATTGACAATAAAATTGTTTCATTTTGATGTTACGTAGTAAAGACGACCTTGAAGCAAATTCGTTACTATTTTCGATGACTTCGTTACGATTTTGAGCTCGTTCGTTACGATTTTCCTTGGGTTCGTTACGAGTCTGGGAATTCGCGACGAATTTCGATGACTTCTCCTCTCTTGGGGTTCAACTTTGGTCGTGTTCGGTTCGACTTTCTGATGCTTCGGTTCAACTTCGGATCTTCGGTTCGACTTCTCCTCTCTTGGGTTCAACTTTGATCGTGTTCGGTTCGACTTTCCGATGCTTCGGTTCAACTTCGGATCTTCGGTTCGACTTTTCCTCTCTTGGGTTCAACTTTGGTCGCGTTCGGTTCGACTTTTCGATGGTTCGGTTCAACTTCCGCTCTTCGGTTCGACTTCTCCTCTCTTGGGTTCAACTTTGATCGTGTTCGGTTCGACTTTCCGATGCTTCGGTTCAACTTCCGCTCTTCTTCTCCCTTTCGGTCTAACACCTTCCTTATAGGTTTACTGAGCATTCAATCAAAGATCATCAAATTTGCGGCGCGACGCTTGAGCAAAGCCGCCAAACCTTTGCGCAGCTACTTCATTCACTAAAAGTTCGCCTAACGTTTTTACAGCTTGGGCTGGTTTATTATCATCCATGAGAATAAGGCTGTAAAAGCAACGAACTGCAGCATCTTGTTGATATTTTTCAAGTGCTTTCTTAATCGTTTCTAACGCTGAATGAATTTGACCTACATTTCGATAGGATGACGCTAGGCAAATTAAAGCAATCCGTTCATCTGCTTTGGATAAACCAAGCTCAAGCGCATTTTTATATTTCGGTATCGCCTCTTCCTCCATGGACAATTGATCCAGTGTTAGTGCATACTTTAACCAAACTTGGCTCTCCTGAGGGTATTGATTAGTCAATGTTTGAAACACATTCAAACCTCGTTCATGATGCCCATGTTCTATTAAGGAGCTAGCCTTTTGAATGATCGAATCGGTGTTTTCTCCCATGTACCTATTCCCCCTCTCGCTCTTACATTCTATGTATTGAAAAAGGGAGCATAACTACACGTTCTCAGCAGCCCTGATACGAAAGGAAAAAATCGGCTTGTTCCGTTTCCATTTTGATAAACGTCACGGGTTTTCCAAAACTGAGTCGGGCCTCTCTTCCTGTTTCAGAGAATCCAAGCTGCCCATATAAATGAATGGCGCGTTGATTAAAGTCAGCAACATCCAGCTTTATGACTCCTTGGTAATTAAAATGCTTTCTGCCAAAAGCAAGGCAGTTGGATACAAACGCTCTGCCGTTGCCCTTCCCCATTTCTTGCGGGCAAATACCCAGTCCAATTTCAAAATCGTTCGCCGACACGGCGTATTCAAATATACCAAACAAGCGTCCCTTGTTCAGTACCGAAAAATAATGGTTTGCAGAATCGGAAAATATGTCTTTATAGGTTTCTTCAATTCCTTCTTCCGGAATCGTGTAAAAAGTATAAGGCGCCTCATAGGTCCAATGGACATATTCTGCTGCCTGAACACGATTCATTGGCATGATGTCCACGTTTGAATCACTCCCTTTTTCTTGGCAGCAACCCGCCTATTTATTTTTTCCATAGTGTCGTTCAAAACAGGTCCGACAATAGACTTTGCCATGAGTGTCTTTCACAAATCGATGAATGATCATTTCCGTTACACCATACCATGATTTCTTCGGTGATTGAGCCATAATACACATGAATTCGCCAGGATTAATTGTTTTGCCACATTCCGTACATGTGAAAATGTAATTGCTTTTTAATTTCCAGAGAAAGCCCATATCTGTGCCTCCTATATTAAATTTTTACTCTTCCGCATCGTCGTCATCCATTCGTTTTTTCTTAAGATAATACATAACTGAGAAAGAACCGAGAAAGCAAATAAAAAAGATCGTTCCGCTGATCCATGCAAAAGAAGGATGTTGACGGTCAATGAACCAGCTGATCATTCCCATCAGTACACCAACCACTAAAGAGATGAGGATAAAGACATAGTAAGGGCGAGGTTTTTTGCGCTTTTTTTCGGTTGCCTCAACATCAGCAGTTACTCTCATTTGCAGAAAAGCATGTAGTGTATTGGTCACGATTAGAACAAAGAATATCGGTGATTCAGTTACCGCCCTTGATCCACTAGTAACGCCTACATAGATTAAGAAAGCGATAAGACCAACCGTTTGACATATATAGGCAATTCGAAAATTTTTCAAGTTAACCAGAATTAATCGTTCATCTGTAATTCTCTTCATGGCTTTTCCCCCTCGTCGATCCAAAAAAGTTCATCCAGTGATTTTCCGACTGCGTAACAAATAGCCAAACATAATTTCAGGGTTGGATTATATTTTCCTTTTTCAATCAAACTGATTGTTTGCCGTGTTACGCCGGTATTTTCTGCAAGCTGTAATTGCGTCAATCCCGCCTCAATCCGGGCATTTTTCACATGATTCATCAATGAACAGAATCACCTCCATACTCCAAGTGTAATATATATATTACGTAAACGCAATATATATATTACATTTAGATCCAACCAGATCTATGAATCTCTTAATCAGTTGCAGAAATCGTGAAGATTAACTACAATAAGATTGATCTAAGGCAGAGTAGATTGTTGCGGGTTACGTGCCCGGGGGACGGGGAGTTGTCCCCGGGACGAAAAATGGCGCTTAGTGCCGTTTGCCGTGCAATGATCGCATCCCGCTGCCGCATATCGGAGTGTGATCCTCCCTTATGTGGCAACATTGCCAAAACATAAGGAGGATCTTTCTATGACTAATCGTTTGTCTATTTTTTCCGCTGCCTATTGGAAAACGGCCGCTGCGGAGCTTCGTAAGTTAAACAGGCTGACACTTGCCGCACTGATTATCGCCTTAACCGTGGTGATCGGTTCATTCACTATTCCCGTCGCCGAGAATCTGCATATTTCTTTCAACTTTCTGATCGTCGCTTTCGGATCGATGATCTATGGTCCGCTGCTCGGCATCTTTGCCGGAGCAGCCCTTGATATTGTCGGTTATATCGCCCATCCGTTCGGCGCATTTTTTCCAGGGTACACACTATCTTCCATGCTTGGCTGCTTTATCTACGGCCTGTTCCTGTATCACCGCCGAATTTCAGTGATGCGTATCTTTCTCGCCAAACTGATTGTTAATTTTGTCGTTAATGTCGGGCTCGGATGCCTCTGGAGCCAAGTGCTGTTCGGAAAGGGCTACTGGTTCTTTTTGATCAACAGTCTGATCAAAAATTCATTGATGCTGCCGATCGAAACCATCATGCTTACCTTACTTTTGCAAGCATTGATGCCCATCTTGACACGAGCTCATGTAATTCCGGTTCAGAACAGCAATCGTATTTCTTTTATTTGATCACATCTCAACTCCCAAATCAGCACATTCATTTTGTCACTCACGCAACACGGTTTGATCAACCTTGGCCCATTTAGACCTTCGGGGTAACTGGAAATCGTTTATTGTTGACTGGCATTTGCAAGCTCATATAATGAAAAATGACCGATGGTGCGCCTACACCAGACGGTCCACAAGAAAATATGTTTCGTTAAAAAAATAACCTACCCATTAGTGAGCCGTTCGCTCAAGGGTGGTTGTTTTTTATTATTATGAAACATCATTGGGCTTTTGAACCACGAGACAAACTTTGCGCTGAGTCTGGATCTTTCACTACATTTCCGCTACGACTTTTTGTGCCTTTTCCGGTAGTTCATTGAGACAATACGCCAGATTTCTGCCGCTGATGGTCTGCAGTTTATCTAGCGAATTCTGCGAGTAAAACGCGCTGTGCGGCGTGATAATGACGTTATTACGTCCAACCAACGGGTGCCCGGCCAAATGCGGTTCTTCCTCAGCGAGAACATCCAGACCCGCGCCGCGAATCGTACCGCTGTCCAGCGCCTCGGCCAGAGCCGTTTCGTCCACACAGGCGCCACGCCCGACATTGAGAAACAAAGGCGCGCGTTTCATCTGCGCAAAGGCAGCGGAATCAAAAAAGTGGACATTGTCCGCCGTCAGGTTCATGTGGTTGGAAATGACGTCTGCTTCTGCAAAGGCTTCCTGCGCCGTCGCGGCACGTACGTTGCAGCATGCCGCATCTTCCGCTGTCAAATTCGGACTGACCGCGAGCACCTTCATTCCAAAGCCGCAGGCAAACGCCGAGACCTTGCGCCCGATCCTGCCGAAGCCGAACACCGCCAATGTCTGTTTCCTTAATGGTCTGCCGCCTGGAATGGTGCGATACTGCCACCGAAATTCACGATCGATCTGTCCGGTGTAGTACTTGAGGTTGCGATTCAGAGCCAAAAGCAACGCCATCGTATGCTCCGCGACCTCATCGGTGCAATAGTCCTTGATGTGACAAATGATCACCCCATGCTGTTTCGCAGCCTGCAAATCGACCGAGTCATAGCCGACCGCATTGATGGAAACACAGCGTAATCGCTTCGCTCGACTGAAAAAAGCCGCGTCCAACGGCAGAAATGCGGTAATCAATCCGTCTGCCTTTGCCAGTTCAGCATAGTATGCATCATCATCTGCATAGGGCAGCACCTGTACCTGAGCCTCCGGAAGAATCGAGGCAATCGCGTCCATTGTTAGCCGATAATCCGATACCATAACATTTGAGAAATCACTAATCAGGATTCGCACGCCTTCACCTCCTGCAGAATTTCATGAAGCTGCTGCAGAACCTTATCCATTTCTTCATCCGTACCAATAGTCATGCGAACATAATCTCGAATCCTCGCCTCGTCATAATGCCGTACCAGAATGCCCCGCTCTTTCAACATTTTGCATAGTTTTCCGCCGGAAATATAAGGATGAGAGACAAAAAGAAAGTTTGCATGCGGCTCTGCAACGAAAAAGTTCATTTTTTCCAATGCATTCTGTACTCGAACGCGAGTAGCAAGAACAGAATGAACGCACTTTTCTAAATATGTGGTATCCTGCACGGCCGCCGATCCTGCCGCAAGAGCAAATGCGCTCATGTTAAACGGATTAAATGTAAATTTGATTTTATTCATATCTTCAATAATCTCTTTTGACGCAATAGCAAAGCCGATTCGTGCACCGGCCAGATTTCGCGACTTGGAGAAGGTCTGCACCACGATAAGATTGGCATATTTTTCTGTTAGCGGAATGCACGATTCATTGCCATAATCGATATACGCCTCGTCAATGATCACTAATCGTTTCGGCCTGACTGCGACAATACGCTCGATATCAGAAACACTGAGCGCCAAACCGGTCGGATTGTTGGGATTCGCCAGTACAATATCGCGATCGGTTGCTATATAATCCTCCACATTCACGTGGAAGTCCGCGTCCAGTGGAATTTGCTCAAAATCAATACGATTGGTCTTGGCATAGGTTCGGTAAAAGTCGTAGGTAATATCAGGAAAACAAAGCTTCATACGCGGAGAAAAAAAGCTCATGAAGCAGAAG
This sequence comes from Sporolactobacillus sp. STSJ-5, assembly GCF_024385605.1. Classification (GTDB taxonomy): domain Bacteria; phylum Bacillota; class Bacilli; order Bacillales; family Sporolactobacillaceae; genus Sporolactobacillus. The sequence goes on from NZ_JANFOJ010000005.1 coordinate 180,456, forward strand.
CCGAGCACCTCGTCCGCACCATTTCCGACGAATACCCGATCCGCGTTGACTCCGTACACATCTCCGATCGCCTTGCGCAGCTGCTTGCAGTGAGGGTCGGCATAGTGACCCATGCCACGAATTCGGCTTTGCGATACAGCATCAAAAACACGCGGAGATGGTGGAAGTGAGGATTCATTAGCATTTAGTTTGATATACGCCTGATCCTTCGGCTGTTCACCAGGAATATACGGCTCCATTTTCTGAAACTCATCACATAAAAAATAACTCATACGTATCCCCCTCATTTGTTACGTAAGCTAACAACGGTCATGCATTAAAGCAGAATTGACGTTTGCAGTTTTAACTAGCTGAAATTTCAGTCATTTAAGGCTCAGCCACCTGTATTGCAGCGACTGCACGCGCACAAGCAATAATTTTTATCCGGATTTCACGCACAAAAGAAGTTTTTACGATGGTTCGTTCTGCAACGTTCTGTAAAGAACATGTTATAAAAGCTTCCCTGTTTATCTTACTTATATCAAACCCCAATTGTGCTGTCTATATCCGTTCATACAAGAACTTTCCCTTTGTTTTGTAATTTTTACAAATCATTTTTGCAGATGCACGCAGCTCTAAGGATCATTAATTTTCAAAACAGAAAATAAATTTTTAATACTTTCCATTTTTATGACAAAATTTAGCTTGCCTAAGACGACGTCCTGGTTGCGACATTGCCTTTTTGACACTGACTTATATTTTTGTTACAATTTGCAGAAAATTATTATGGGAGAGATAGGGATGCCGGACGTTGCTTCTTTGCAGCAGTTTGATTTTTTTTCTAATTTCACTTTATATGCAGGTGCAAAAGGCATTCATCGCATGATTTCGAACGTGGTGATTCTTGATCACGAAGGCTTTGACGGCAACTATACGGACTTTCATGAAGGCGATTTTGTCATCACAAACTTGCTCTATGCAAAGGATAATCCGGAGCGTATTCTCCCATCTTTTTCTAAACTGATTTCTATCAAAGTCTCTGCCATTGCAATCAAGTCGATTTACTATCATGAACTGCCTAAGGAGGTTGTTGAACTGGCAGAAGCGCACAGCCTTCCTATCTTTTTCTTTGATTCTGTCTATATTGAAGATATCATTCTGAACATCGTTGATTATCTGCGTTCCTCTGAAAAAAACAGTTACCTCGAAAATCTAGTAGATACTGTTATTTATACCGAAACTCCCGAAACAGCTCTAAAGCAGCTCCTGTCGCATTGCTGTCCTGATAATCGGCACTATGTTTCCTCGCTTTACCTAACCAATCCCTCATCGAAGGATAAACTGTCCATTCAACGCACGCTCAATCGCAAGGGTCTCCTCGGAAAACAGTTCATTCACTCGGCGGCAGATTGCTTCTTCCTTATGTATAAAAAGGGCGTTCTGATGCTTTATTTTTCACAAGACGTGCAGACATCCTCCGAAATTATGAAGAAATGGAGACACATCCTCAGTGTATCAAATCTAAGTTCCGGCAATTACCAAATCGGTGTGGACGACGAAATGCTTCCTATCCGTCAAATTGATATTGCCATTCGTCGCAGTATCTATACGAACCATTGTTGCGGGCAACAAGGACACCCAAAGGCAGTATACAGTTCGATGCACTTGCGCACCTTGATGCTTTCGTTGTCTGAAAACCGATATGCCAACGCCTATTTGACCGATCTATGCAAAGAGATCAGCTCTTATGACCGTCAACAGAACACGCGACTCATGGAAACCCTTTATGCCTATGCAGGATGCCTGTTCCACATTGACAAAACAGCAAAAAAGCTGACCCAGCACCCCAATACCATACGTTATCGATTGAATAAAATTAAATCCATTCTCCATTGCACAAACGATTTTGAGTTTCAAATGATTGTCGGCCTGATTTCAGAAACGCTCAACTAATTTTTCAAACATATGGCTGCGTTTATGATGGATTGTCCGTCACTCAATAACTTCTTCTGTTTGGGTGCTATTTTATCTTCTTCAATCAGCCAAATCTTTCTGAAATCCCTGTGGATGCCACGCGTCCCATTCTTCTCTGAGAACGCCATAGCCGATAGAATCATAGTATTCGCCATTTACGATTCGTGCTTTGCGGAAGCATGCCTCTTTTGTATAGCCGAGCTTTTCGGCAAGCTTCATCATGCCGAAATTGCCGGACCATGTACGCAGATCAACCCGCACAATTTCTGGCATTGCTTGGAAAAGATATTCAGTCCACAAACCAAATGCCTCATAGCCGCATCCATTCCCCCAAAAATCCGGATTATATATCGCGATTCCGGCACTGAGCCAGTTGGTTTCCTTGCTCTCCCAGTACCAGCCAACTTGTCCGATCAGTTTATCTGAGTTTTTATCGGCAATGGCGAGATTCTTTCTAGGGGCTTCAAAGGAATCCGTCTTGATTTTTTCACACTGTTCATCGACTAAATCAATGATTTCTTCCTTTGTTTTCCGAGGATAATAGGGGCCGTCGAACTTCTGCCAATATTGTCCAGGCGATCTCCAAAAAATACAGTCATCCTTGTCCGCTAATTTCCAATCACGGATAACGATTTGCGTTCCACTAAGTTGAATCAAGCTGCAACCTCCGTTCTAAATTAGATTATCAGTTTTAATATGTATTGTTTCTTTTTTGAACGTTCAATTGCATTTTTAGATCAAATTAAAATAATACTTCTAATCCTCAATTCATATACACAATAAGTTCACGAAATAGAGCGCTAGTCTGATATAATTGAAGAGACAACAAAATAAACGAGGTGGGAGCGCTGCTCTGCTGTTTCCTGTTAGTGATCGGTGACCCCGTATCGCTTCGGGAGAAAGGGGGTGGCGCCCATGACAGATTTTCAAGCAATCAGTTTGATGATCAGTTTTGCTACACTGATTATTTTGATTCTGTCATATATAGAAAAAACAAAAAAGTAACCCACCTGGTTTCCCTACCTGCCGTGGATTACTTTTTTGATTCATGTGCAGCGTAATGATCGCTTAGCGGTTTTTGTTGTCATTCTCCGTTGGTGTTGGTGCACCAACGGTTTTATTTTGCTTTCCTTACTATTCATTATACACATGTTTTAATGTGTTTAACACTTTTATGTAAAAACGGGTTGAGTCATCTGTTTTCTCATCCCTGTTCGTTTTTTATTGTGCCGTGAATAAGTTCCATGACTCTTGCCAGCGCTGCAATGGAGCTCGCGGTATCAAACGTATCGACGCCGACATCCAGTGAATGATCGGCATCATGGATCACTTCGATGTGTAGATTTGTTCGCCTCAATTGCTCCACCCGCTCAGAATCGAAAAAACGATCACGGTCGCCAATAACGAATAGACCTTGATGCTTACTCTCTAATAGATTGGTAAATAGATTATCATAGGTGATCAATGGTGTCAGCAGAATAATCTTCGAATTTCGAAACGCTTCTTTTTTGATTAGATCTGCCGTGATCGGAATAGTGCCGATCGATTTTCCTAAGAACATGCAATGCTCATATGTGTGTCCAACCAATACATCATCAATAACCGGCTGGATGTCGCGCATCATCATCTTGCTTTTCACATCAAATGGTTTCTTAAGCATCTTTTTATCGTACATATAATGGACATGAACAACGTCAATCGTGTTCTGAAGCATCTCCATTGTCGCATAATAGAGCAGCGGCTTATCGTAATTATAGCCAATACCTGAAAACATAAAACAGACGGTCTTCGCGCCTACCGCTATATGTGTATAAGCGATCATATGATCTACCGCTTTCACACTTTTTTCGATAACCTTCATAATGAACACCCTCTATATCTGCATTGCGCTTTACGTTAAATGATGGATCATCACAAACAGAAGCAGAACACTATAGTATAAAAAGAATCCTAGATTAAGAACGACTGAATTGGGTTTGATCGATTGAATCCACTTTGGTGGAGTGTTCAAGCATGTCCGAAAAAGCAAAGCCAAACAATAAATCACTTGGAGACTCAAGATAAAGACAACCGCTGCAAAGAAATGATGATTATTTTGCAGTAATGATGTGCCAATAAAAATTGCACCGATCCAGTTAAAGATCCCTGCGATCATTTCAATCGGATCTGATAAAAGATTCATCATCCACTCATTCTTTGCTTCCCATAGGTCCTTGTTTTCCTTCGAATGCTTGTTTGAATAGACAATATACCCGGTTTGAAGCGACATCGCAATAATAAACATGATTAGAGCAAGTACACAAAACAATGTACCGATTTTCGCTGCCCAGCCGTTGATGGAAAACGCTAACGAAAACGCTACCGGCAACCAACAGGTAAAAATGAAAATAAGCAGCACATGAATGAGTGCAAATTCATTTTTCTGCGTTAGATTTTTAAGAAAAACAGCCAATAGCAAAAACAGTATAACGCCAATCCATCCAAATGCTAGCGTTGGTACAACCATAACCATTACCCCTGTCTTTTATCCTACTTAAGACATAAAAAAATCGATCTCATCCTTATTATCCGGCAATGAATCCGATTAATTGATTATGATCCAAGAGCATATACCCTAAGAAATTAGGTGTATGAATTAAGTCAAGTAATCTCTGACAGCCCGAATCATAGGACCATGATTCTTTCCATGGCTGAGCGCTAAAAACATTGACATATAATTGCGTACAGTCATCCAGAAAATCAGCATTCATAGCAGCTATTTTTACCATCAACATCACTTGTTTCTTTCAGTGTACTCGTGTTATAGTGAAATGCAAAAAAGGTGGAGGCACATGAATCGATCATCACTCATTAAAGCGCTGGTCTTTGACTTAGATGGAACGTTACTCAACTCGCAAAAAATTATTTCTGAACGAAATCAGGAAGCACTAATGCGCAGTTATCAGTCCGGGGTTAAGCTTTTCATTGCGACTGCTCGTCCCCCGCGCTCCGTAAATAAAATGGTTCCAAAAGAATTACTCGATTGCGCATCAGGCATTTATTACAATGGCGCGTATGTAAAGGAGATTCATGGAAAAACAATGAGCTACACGATTTCGAGTGCAGATTCGGGTAAACTCATCGATTTTATGTGCAGTCATAATGAAAAAGATGCCATTTCCATTGAATCCGAGGATAGACTCTACGCGCTTTCTGACGAGACTTTTGCAAAGAACGCGAAGCACATGGTTCTCCCGCCAACAATTGTCACCCCGTCAGAACTCAAGAAGCTGCCGGCAAATAAAATTTTACTGTTTCACTGTCCATCGAGTGTAAAGAGCTTTGTGATGCAGTACACCGATCAATTGACCATCGTCGAGACCGATTCAAAAGAGTTAATGCAGATCATGGCCAAAGATATTTCAAAAAGCCGCGCCGTTTCCGCACTCTGTAAGAAAATGAACATTTCAATGGACAGCGTCATGTCATTTGGTGATGACTGGAATGATTTAGATTTATTCAAAGCGTGCGGCTATTCCGTTGCTATGGGTAATGCGGAGCCTGAACTGAAACCATTTGCCTCCATGACAACCGCCACAAATGATGAGGATGGTGTTGCACAAATTCTTGAGCAGCTTATGATTACACATCGTTATTAAGATGGGCACGTCTATTACTATTATCTACTCAACGGTGCCCCTCATCCGCCAAACCTTGCCGTCACATTCATTTTTTAATAGCTTCATTCCGTTTTTCTTGTAGAACGCCTTGGCTCGTGAGTTGGTTGGAGAAACGCGGAGGTGGTATTCGGACACGCCGTTTTTTTTGAAGAAGCGCATCGCGTACTGCTGAAGTTCATGTCCTAACCCATAGCCTCTTTTCTCTGCAATGAGATAGAAAAGATGAACATAGCCGATTCTTTTGCCCTCGTATTTGCGAATGCTTAGTTCCAGCTGGCCGACCGGCTGATCCTGATCAAACGCGAGGACAAACCCATTTGGAAAATGGCTGACCTTCTTTTGCAGCCATGCTAAATATTCGGACGGATGGAAATCACGATCCGTGCCAAAGCTGATCACAAACGAGTCCTGGCGAAAGGCGAGAAGCTGTTTTTTATATTTTTCCACATCCAGCGTTTCGAAGCGCAGCACAAGCAGCCCCTCCCAAACTATTATTTCTGCTCATCTTTCAGTTCCTTCTTAATCTCCTGAATGGTAAAGCGAATCAGCTTTTTGATTAAAAAATAAATAACCGTAATAAAAGCAAATCAGAATAAAATCATCAGAATTAGTGGTAAATACATGGACCAATTCATCAATCCTCACCCCCTTTTCAAGGCTAGTCCTCCAAAAGTTTTTTACCTGTCAGATGGATAATTGTGTCTATTATAAACGCTATTTTCAAATTATTCTATATCGTCAAAGATGGGCTAAGCATACTTTTCTGAACAGTTGCCTTTACCCAAATAAGTGTATGAATCAGGCAACTCCTACCCTATCCATTATCAAAATGTTCTTGACTGTTATTGCTGCGATCGTGTACGAACCTTATAATGAAACAAATACTAGTTAAGTTTAGAAGAGGATTCAAACGTGACTGAAAAATTAACGATTGCGAAGATACTGGAACGTCCCTATTTTAAGCAGGCGAAAGTATATGCCGATGCGCGCGCTCTGGAACGGATCGTTGAGTGGGCACATGTGCTCGAAGTTGAAGATGTTGGTAATTTATTGAATGGAAATGAACTGATTTTAACAACCGGGTTAACCTGGAAGGGCAGTGAGGCCAAATGTCTTAAATTTTTGCGCGAAATTATCAATAAAAACGCTGCGGGTCTGGTTATCGATATGGGCAGAGTGGTTAAGGTTATCCCGGAGCGGATGATTGAACTGGCGCAAAAAGAAAACTTCCCATTAATTCTTATTTTTTCAGAGATACGTTATATTGATGTGACGCATGATATTCACACCTATATCATTAATCAGCAGAAGAAGGTTGTGGAGGATTTAGAACATTTCTCTTCACAACTCAATCAATTACTGTTAATGGGTGAAGGTATTTTCTCTCTGCTCAATCTGTTTTTTAAATTTACGGGACAAGCCGTTGCGTATAGTCCAGTCAAGGGAAGAATGATCTGTGCCCCTCATTCCGGTTATTTCAAGTCGGACGAGGAGAGGGTTGACGAGAAAGCCGGCAACCACAAATTCTGTTTTCCCGTACTCGTCATGAATCAGTCATTTGGTCAACTGGTCACTGCACCTTGTGCGAAAGAAAATCATTTTACTTCCCTTGCCTTAGATCGGTGTGCAACTGCTGTTGCTCAGGAAATCCTGCGCTCCATGTATTGGGAAGAAAAACAGCTGAATCGCGAAAATCAATGGATTGCCCAATGGGTGGATGGACTGCTTAGCGAAAAGGAAATCAAGGAGCGATTAGCAAAAATTAAACCCAACCTTTTATTTCAATGGTGCGGCATCCTGATTATTGAATCAAGAAATGACGCATTTGATGATCCGCCCGCTCTGCTGCTGCACCAGAATATGATGCTGCGCATGGTTTTTAGTCACGAATCCTTCTTTATTTTACCTTTAAACCGGGCGAATCGCTTTATCATCATCATTCTTAATTTAAATCATTCCCGTTCTGATCAATTGATTGATCGTGCGATTATCAAGGCGATGCATGCATACAAGCATTATATCAATGATGATCAGTTAATATGGGGCGTATCCGGAAAAACACAACCTTTAAACGGCATTCATCAATCGGTCCTGGAAGCCATTGAAGTGATCGATGTTCAATCGCATATTGGGCTTCTTAAAGATCCGTTTCATCATTCCCTTCATATTTATCAGGTGATCAATCATTTGAATAAGAATGATCGATTATTACCTTTTATTAGGGAACAGATTGGAAATCTGGAAGTGACGCGCAATGAAAGAACGGTTGATCTGCTGCACACCCTGAAGGTTTATCTTGAGTGCGGCGGTTCCAAAAAAGAAGCCGCTGCAAAGCTCTTCATCTCAAGACAATCACTGTATAAACGATTAGCTCAAATAAACGAACGGCTTGGCGGTGATATTGAGCAGCCTAGAAGACGGCTGTCCATCGAATTGGCCTTAGTTGGTCTTGACTATCTCAATAAAACCCGGCCATGAGTGTTTCTTTACTTGTGCTACACCTAGTCCTTTGCCGTCGATCTTGTGCCTGACGGGCACTCCAGCTGCTCGTTTCAACGGAGACGACCGCAGGCATCACGCATCTAAATGAGAGGTTCTTGGATTCTTTGGAACTCAGAAAAAATGAGTCCCATCCCGCTTACTCCTTTTTTATGAAACATTCTGGTCCTTAATTAAGTAGACTTGTAAAATAAGCGGAGATTTTTCGGTTAAATCAAAATAGAGCTCGTTTCAGAGGGAGATAAGGGGAGATTTTCCGGTTATGCCAAGAAAAATCCCCCGTTTTCACGTTTTTCAAGGAGATAGGCGGAATCGCTCCGTCTATTTAAGCTCTTTTTCCGTTCATTTTCTCATTAAGAGAAAATTTTCCGTCTATTGATCAATTGGGCGCTTAACCTAATCGTTCAACCGGTCAGTGCGGATCCTAGTGATCCCAGATTAGCGCTTCTCCCTTTCGAACCGCTGGCCAAAATCCTTCCTTCTCAACAATTGGGTAAAACCAAGCTACACCTAGTCCTTACTTCCGCGACCAAGAGACTGGTTTATTCGTTTTCATATGGGACACAATTATATACTTTTACTTTCTTATCTCAGTGCAAAAAAAGAGAATAGAATCGCCGGACACGGCAATTTTATTCTCTTTACACGTCTTATTTGAAGTGAATCGGCAAGGATTTTTCATCGAGATTCAGGAATGTTTTACTCGGAATCGTTTCTGAAAGCACTTTTCCTTCATGAATCGAATAACGTACGGGCGACAGTTTTCGAATCACGTCGTAGCTGGACTGCTCGGACATGATCAGCATATTGGCCGGTTTTCCCTCTTCAATCCCGTATTGATCGAGGACGTGCAAAGCTTTTGCACTGTTTGTTGTAATCAAATCAAGCCCATGAGTGATTTGCTCATAGCCCATCAATTGGCATACATGCAGGCCCATGAAGAGCACCTGCAGCATATTCCCGGTTCCAAGCGGATACCATGGGTCAAAAATATCATCATGGCCGAAGCAGACATTGATGCCCGCCTGCAATAATTCAGGAACACGTGTCACGCCGCGGCGTTTCGGGTATGTGTCAAAGCGGCCCTGAAGATGCGTGTTAACAAGCGGATTTGAGACAAAGTGAATGCCTGAACGCTTAAGCAAACGAAAAAGTTTGGCCGTATATGCACCATTATAAGAGTGCATGGCGGTGGTATGGCTGGCAGTGACGCGATCGCCCATTCCGCGCTTATATGCTTCAGCTGCGATGACTTCGATAAATCGCGACTGCTCATCGTCAATTTCGTCACAATGAACGTCTATAAGACGATCATATTTTTCGGCAAGATCAAACACATAACCCATCGAAGCAACGCCGTCTTCACGGGTCAGCTCATAGTGCGGAATGCCGCCGACAGCATCCGCGCCAAGTAAGATTGCCTCGGCGACTAATTCTTTTCCCTTTGGATAACCGAGAATACTCTCCTGCGGAAAGGCAACAATTTGAATATCCATCCAGTCGGATACCGCTTCTTTTAGATCAATCAGCGCTTTAAGAGCAGTCAGATTCGGATCGTCCACATCAACGTGGGTTCGCACAAATTGAATACCTTGAGCAGCCTGCCACATCAATGCTTTTTTTGCCCGTGATAAGACATCATCCCGTGTCAACTTTGCTTTCCGCAATGTCCATGTCTCAATGCCTTCGAACAGGGTGCCGCTCAGATTCCATTTAGGATCCCCGGCCGTAAGCACAGTATCCAAATGGACATGCGGCTCAATAAAAGGCGGGATGACAAGATCACCTTTGGCATCAATAGAAGCTTCTCCATCAAACTCCTGCGGTTTATGTTCACTGGCCTTCTCAATTTTATCAATCATTTTTTTATCAATGCGAATGTTCCAAAGGCCCTCGCGATTCACTAAACGAGCATTGCGTATCAACATATGAAAAACCACCTAGATGTTTATTTTCGAAATGACGACAGAATCCAATAAATGACGCCGGATAAGATCAATGCCGGATAAGTCGCACCGATGCTTGCTGTAAAAAAAGGAAGATTATGAATGAGCAGATAGACAATAACGCCGCTTGCCCATGCAATAAAAGCTCCCCAATGAATACCGCCGCTGAACCAATACTTTCCGTCAACCCGTTCAAATTCAGGAACCTCATAGACTCGCTTTTTCACCAAAAAGAAGTCGGTCACCATAATACCAATCAGTGGTCCAAGAACCATACCCAGATAGTCAAGAAACGCAATAAAGGAATCTAAGAAACTGCCGAACAGCAGCGGAACAAAAGTAAGAAGAACGGCAAATACAGTGACGATCCAAAGGGCGGGCATCGCCTTCACCTTTTTCGTTAAGTTCGTCAAGGATATTCCCGCCGCCATCAAGTTGATCGCATTCGCCGTTGTACTTGTGATGACGATAACGATGAGCGCCAGCCAACCCAGACCAAGCTTGCTGGCAATTGTACTCGGATCTGAATTATTCGGATCATAAGTACCACTAGTAATGGCTGCAGCAATCGTCGCAATAATGCCCACGAATGCAAACCAGAACAGACCGATGTTTGCGCCAAGCATTGGTGCGACCGTAGCACTTGTTTTTTTCTTCGTATACCGTGTAAATTCAGCAATAGCGGTCACCCAGGCTAAGCTAAACGCGGCCATCGTATCGACGGCTGTTCCAAAAGGAAGCGATAAGGATGCGGTCGGTCGCCAATGAATGATCTGGCTTAGCGAAACATTCTGCAGCACCACAATCGTCTCCCAAATGCCGAGAACAGCAACGAGAATCATGCCGATTCTTTCAATCATTTTAACAGACCGATGGCCAAGCGATATAGATGCAAGGTGAAGAACGCTCATAATTAAGATGCCGACAATCATTGATTTTGCGCTGTTCTTTTCACCAAAGGCAGCCCAGCCGAGACTGTCCTTCAGGAGAAAGCTGATCGAAATGGCTGCTATAAATGTATTTACGGCAGTCCACCCAATAAACGATGTCAGATTAACTAATGTAGGTAGCGAGCTTCCTCGCACTCCGAAGGCCGGCCTTGTAAGCGCCATGGTTGACGTTCCGGCTTTATAACCCATATAGCCTACCAAGGCCATGAACAGATAAGCAATTGGGTTGGCAATAAGCGTGACGGCAAGTGCGCCGCCAAAGCTGCAGCCTGCAACGACACCGCCTATGTACCATGTCCCGTTATTTGCGTTGGCACCAATCCATGTCGCAAACATATCAATAAAAGTCATATTGCGGGCCTCGGAGTGAGGCACTTTTTCAGTGGCACTGTATTCCTTTGCTAAGTTCTCACTCAATGCCTTTGGGGTTTCGGCCGTTTCTGAAATATTTTGTGACACAGTCATCCCTCCATCGTAAATAAATGTTATATGTTATAACGTCCTATGTACTAAAATATATCATTTATCGGCGATTATGAAAGATACACTTTGTTCGTATCCTACCTCATTATTATTGACACTGTGTCTTCCTCTTTTTTTGAATAAAAAGAAAGGATGCCTCAAAATCAATTGATGATGAGACATCCTGTTTATACATGTGTAATTTTTAACCCGCACAGGTGTAGACTTCTCTTCTACTGACAAAGATACAAACAGAAGAATAGAATAACAGTGCAGTCATTTTTTCGAAGACTTAGGATCCGCTAATCGTATCCAATCTTTCCAGTAAATCCGCATAATGCTTAAGCGTTTCCGAATCCTCGACCTTTACTCCGGATTTATAAAAGATGATCTTCCCGTTTCCGCCTCCGGTTTGATGCAGCCTTTCAAGCGTACGTTTCAGATTCATCGCCGTACCAAGTCCACCGTCGATGACATGGGTTCCTTTCGGGAAGATCTGCTCAATGATGTCTTTAAAAATCGGAAAATGCGTACACCCTAACACAACCGTTCCATATTGAGTCAAATCGAACGGTTTCAACTGTTCTTTTAAATAAGGAATGACATGATCCGGATCAAAGTCAAACGCTTCGGCAAGTTCTACCAATTTCGGCATCGGCAGCGGATCAACAAGATCGTGCTTGTCAATTCGTTCAACGAGCCGATGATATTTTTCTTCCTTCAGCGTCGTCCGCGTTGCCATGACGAGCACTTTCTTTTTTTTCGGTTCGGTTTCGATCACCGCGGGTTTCACTGCGGGTTCAATACCAATGATTGGAATCGAATAATTTTTGCGCAGATCCTCAATCGCCGCACTCGTTGCCGTATTGCAGGCCACCACCAGTGCTTTGATCTCATGAGCGACAAGGAAATCCACCGCTTCAAAAATATATTTTTTCAATTCATCTTTCGGTTTTTCTCCATAGGGAAGATGCGCGGTATCCGCGTAATAGAGAAAATTTTCATTGGGCAACAGTTTTCTAATTTGATGGAGAACAGTCATGCCGCCAACACCGGAATCAAATACTGCTATGTTCATGGATTATCACTTTTCTTTATAAAATTTATTTCTGACATTGATTCATTTTATCATCTTTTTATGGTGCAGGAAACAGAAGTCAATTTGCGGTACACCATTCATCGACCTTCTTCAAAATCACAGCCTGATAATCACGATTTTCTAAAATCATTTGTTTTAGTTCCGGACATTTGTGTATTTCCGGATCAATAGGAAAAACAGAGGTTATTGAGATTGAACCGAAACATTACTCATAAATATAGACTTTGATCAAGTACTTCCCTCCAAAACTTTTCATAAATACTTCTTCATGAAAGGTAAAATGATTATTGCTTAAAACTTTTTCTGATCGCTTATTACCCGCTTTCACAATTCCATAAATGGCGCTTAATTTAAGATTACTTTTTGCCCATCTAGAAAAAGCACCTACTGCTTCAGTTGCATAGCCATTCCCTTGATAGTCCATGCCGATTGCATAGCCGATCTCAACGCCATCTAATCGTACACTTAAACCAACATGACCAATCAAGGTGTTTGTTTTTTTCAAAACGACTCCATAAACAAGTGGATAGGACTGAGGAGTAGTTTTATATTTTGTAGATAGAAATTCGATTATTTCTCTAGCTTCATTTCGGCTCTCATACACTTGATCTGGTAGTTCTTCCAACATGGTCTTTTCTTTACTATATTTATAGATCAACGAAGCATCGTTTACATCTAATTCACGTATCGTTAATCGTTCAGTTTCAAGAAGATTCATAACTTCACCTCTAATAGTTCCTCCGACCGTTATCCTTTACTACTTCATCATCTCTCGAATTTCCTGTGCCAATTCTTCTGGCCGTTCAAGCATCACCATGTGTGAAGCATCTTCCATAATGACACAGTGCGTTTGCTTGGCCAGTAAGCAGAAATGTTCTCGAGATCTCTTCTTATATGCGGTGATCGGATCATTTTCTTGTAAATGAGATTCAGCTACAATGAGAGAAATAGGTATTTTTAAATGCGCAGCATGTTCATTCGGATGATAGGTCCATAATGCGCAAGAGAAAGCCAGCTCGGTTTCCGGTAAACATTTTAAGCGAAGGGATCCGTCCTCTGTCTCATAGATCTGGTCCACGACCGCCCTCTGAACATCTTCATTCCAAAATGGTGTATCTTGTTTTTGAAGATCAAGATAATGATCCATGCTGTTTAAAAAACCTTCAGGATACGAAAAATCAGTGAATGACTCCCAGCTGATGCCCGGCCACTCTTGATAATTGAAATAGCCTGCATCAACAAGCATCAGCCCTTTTACTCGTTCAGAATAGTGAGCTGCAAAATGAAGAGCTAGTGAAGCGCCCCATGAATGTCCGACCAGCCATATGTCCTTCACATGCATTTGATCGAGTACATCCACGAGCTGCTTGGACAATGTAGTGAAATCATAAGTTGAACTTAACCCGCTGTCCCCGCATCCTGCCATATCCGGGGCAATACTATGTACGCCTTGTAATCGCTTGGCAACCATTCGCCAAACCTCGCCGGTCCATGCCTGTCCATGAATAAACACCACGTGCTCAGATGCAGATGGATCGCCGAATTCTTCTCTAATTTTATAGTCTACCCTGTCATTTTTCGTTACGACATGTCGTACCGTCCACATCAATCATCACTTCCGATTTTTAAAACTGTTTCGTTAATTATAACAATTTTATGTTCCTATAGACTGAATTTCCGTCTAGAGATTGAGGTTTAATTAAAAGATATGCGTTACACTAGATGGCAAATCGGAGGGATGAGCAGTGAACATTGATAATACGATCATCCAAAAATACTTGAATGGATCTCCTTCAGAGGACTATGCTGACGAATGGATTTTTCATCACATCGAAGAAAATGACTATTTGTTCGAAAAACCGGTTGAGGCAATGAAACCACAAGTTCTCGAGCTTTATCATGATATGCGGAATACGGTGCAACATTTTGTTCCCTGTCATAAGCAATTGTGGAATGCGCTGTTTCCCGAATATGAGAAACGGCTGAAAAAATGCATTATCCAGCTAGTTGTCGGATGCCCCTCTCCCTATGAAGCAATGGTTCGGGAAAATACGCAACATGAGGAAGTGATCATCTTTGACTTAATCCGTTTTACACGGTATGGCATGCGCCGCGCGCAGGAAATCATACGCTCAATGATGACGCATGAATGCGCCCATTTTTTACTGCATCAGGATTATCCATCAACCAACGCAAAGACATATTTAGAAAAATTGGGCTACATGCTTTTCGATGAAGGGCTCGCCCACTTTCTCGCACAAAACAAGCAGCTGAATAATCCTGAACTGCTTAAACGCAAGAAGGATGCATTACAGTCCTATCAACAAGCGCTTAGCGAACAGGATTTCAAGCAGCAACAGGCGCTGTTGATTCGAGCATGCTCCGTTCCTTATTGGAATAAATTCGCCTGCATTGCCGGAATGTTCCTCTGGGCAGACATCTATTCAAATTCTGGTATCAATGGTGTGATCGCCGCCTATAAAGAAGGATGGCGCCAATTCGGTCAATATATAAACTAAAAATGACTTTATTGCACAGTAAACACGAAGTGCGCAGCAAAAATGCATGAGTATAAGAGATCATCAATTTTGCATTGTTCAAGCAAAAATATCAGCGCTCAGAGAAAAGAATCAGCGTTCAGGCAAATTTATCAGCGCTCAGGCAAAAGAATCAGCGTTCAGAGAAAAGAATCAGCGCTCAGGCAAAAGAATCAGCGCTCAGAGAAAATAATTAGCGTTCAAGCGAAATTATCAGCGCTCAGAGAAAAGAATCAGCGTTCAGGCAAAAGAATCAGCGCTCAGAGAAAATAATCAGCGCTCAGGCAAAAGAATCAGCGCTCAGAGAAAAGAATCAGCGCTCAGAGAAAAGATTCAGCGCTCAGAGAAAAGAATCAGCGCTCAGGCAAAAGTATCAGCGCTCAGACAAAATAATCAGCGCTCAGGCAAAAAAATCAGCGCTCAGGCAAAATTATCAGCGTTCAGGCAAAAGAATCAGCGTTCAGAGAAAAGAATCAGCGTTCAGAGAAAAGAATCAGCGTTCAGGCAAAAGAATCAGCGTTCAGAGAAAAGAATCAGCGTTCAGAGAAAAGTATCAGCGCTCAGGCAAAAGTATCAGCGCTCAGGCAAAAGTATCAGCGCTCAGGCAAAA
>NZ_JANFOJ010000050.1 GCF_024385605.1 Sporolactobacillus sp. STSJ-5
TTTTACAATTTTATCCAGTTAATCAGTGTCCAAGTGTCAACAGCCTTTAAGGTGCCTTTAGGTTACTCGTTTCCTTTTATTCATTTGAAAACGAATACGGCGGAACCATTGCTCACAGGATTTCCAAAGCACAGCTTTGAACCATCGGTTCAGTTGAAGTACTGAACTCGTCGTTTTAAGTTTCTGCTGAATCAAAACGAATAGACTGTAATGAATCAACGCCAAAAGTAGTTGATTCTGGACAGCCTTCTCACTTTGTCCGTAAAATGTTTGGATCCGAACATGTTGCTTCAGCCATTTGAAAAAAAGTTCGATGGCCCATCGATGACGATAGACATCACTGATTTCTGTCGCCGACAAGTCAAAACGATTGGTGATGATCCGAATGTTCTTCCCCTGATCGTCTTGCGCCACGATGAGACGGAAGGCATTTTCCGTTTGGTTTTGAACGCTGCCCAGCAGGATCATTTGATCCGATAAAAGAGAACTTTTCTCGGGGACTTTATAGTTGTGCAGGACATGGATAACGGCATTCTTTTTTAAACGGGAAGCAAAGAACATCCCCTCTTCGGAAAAACGATCAAAGGCCTGGTAATCCACATAGCCTCGATCAAAGACATACATGGCTTCTTTCTCGTCAACGAGCACATCGAGTTGCGAGCGGTCATTGACTTGAGCGGATGTAAGGACTGCTTTTTCCGGAAACACTTGCCCTTTTCCCATAAAGACAAGGCGAAGGTGCAGCTTGACGCCGGCTTTGGTTTTGCGAAAGTGAGCCCATGGATAGCGCTGAGCATTCAGAGGTATCGTCGTCGAATCCACAACCCTGAGCCGTTCATCCATTTGGGGCGCTCGTTTGCCTTTAATCTTGGCGACCAGATCAAGAAAGAGCATCATCAACAGTTGCGGGTCAACCGAGTTATTTTTTCTTGAGAGTTGTGAGGCGCTGATCGACGAGAGACCCGTTGCTTTCTGAAGCTCTTCACTTAAGACGCAGTCCGAAATCGAACGCAGACTGTCTTCTTTCTGGAGATGAGCATACAGAAAAAGGGTCATATAAGCCTTTGTCGTCAGCTTTTTCACGTACTTGTCACCGCCGGTTTGTCCGAGGGTTTCGTCAAGCTGTTTAAAGTTTATCTGATTTAACCATTGCGAAAATGAAGAGAGATGTGTATTCTTATCCATGCGTGAATCCTTTTCTTTGGATTTGGATAGAATCA
>NZ_JANFOJ010000051.1 GCF_024385605.1 Sporolactobacillus sp. STSJ-5
GCGCTCAGTTGATGCGAGCAACCGGAGCGTAATCAAAATCCGGCATGATTTAAGGACCGGGCGTTTTTTTGCCCGGTTTTTCTTATAGCTGCTGGAGAGTTTATGATCTAAATAAAACCTCTAATTAGTTTTAAATCTAACTTATGATTCAGTTAGGAGAATTTTAGGGAAGACTTGAATTATAAAAAGTATGTTGAGAAAACAAAATGTACTGCGGAAGATAAGACAATTGAAAGCAGCAGCCGCACCAAATCTTTTCATAGTTCATCATAGTTCAAAAAGCTTCAGTATATGTGAAAGGGCAAGTTAAAGATGAAGCATCTTTTTGAAGGTTTGAAGTTATTTAGCCATTATGTTGAAATAAGTATTGACGATTGTCTCCATCCATGATAAATTAGTTTACGTTGTCTTTTGCGACATTGTGTCATATTATGTCAGGTTGCTTATGATGAATTCATTATCATATGAATTGGCTATTGACATAAGATCATGTTGCATGTTAAGATACATCTTGTCTTTTTAATGAAAACTTAATTATTACACTCAGCAAAGTAAAGATTCGCTGAAACATTTTTAAAAAAGTTGTTGACACGACTTAGTGAAAATGTTATAATACTTGAGTTGCTGTTTGAAATGTTCCTTGAAAATTAAACAAAAGCCAAGCGTGATATAAGGGTTTTAAACCCCATAATCAATTCAATTTTGCTATGGATCTTATGAACGAAAAAGCAAGGCCGGATCTCGC
>NZ_JANFOJ010000052.1 GCF_024385605.1 Sporolactobacillus sp. STSJ-5
TGGCTGAAGATCAAATACAGCGGAGGAACGGCGTATGTGTCGGGCGATTATGTCACGAAGGCGGGCAGTACATCGGATTCCGACAGCTCCAATGAAACGGTTTTGTACACCGGAACGACGAAAGCAAATTTGAATGTTCGATCAAGTGCGTCGACCTCAGGCAAGCTGCTGACAACGTTGAAGAAGGGGAGCAGCGTGGAAGTTGTAGGCACAAGCGGCGACTGGCTGAAGATCAAATACAGCGGGGGAACGGCGTATGTGTCGGGCGATTATGTCACGAAGGCGGGCAGTACATCGGATTCCGACAGCTCCAATGAAACGGTTTTGTACACGGGAACAACGAAAGCAAATTTGAATGTTCGATCAAGTGCATCGACCTCAGGCAAACTGCTGACAACGTTGAAGAAAGGGAGCAGCGTGGAAGTAGTGGGTACAAGCGGCGAC
>NZ_JANFOJ010000053.1 GCF_024385605.1 Sporolactobacillus sp. STSJ-5
AAGTAAAGAAAGTATAAGATTTTACCCCATATTTAAACGAATAAACCAGTGTCTTGACCGAGAATCAAAGCGGAGGTGCGAGACGCCTGCGGGTGCGGCCCTGTTGATCGCGTGCCAGCGAGACCCCGCAGATTTCTGCTTGTCTGAGGAGGCTCGCGGTGCGCCCGCGGCAAGCGAGCAACCGAAGCGATGATTCAACCAACACTGTAAAGACACCAACCAATCACACATGGCTGGAGATTAAAGACCGGGCGCTTTTTGCTCGGTTTTTCTTAACAGCTAAAGAAAGTTTATCGTTTTGTCTTGCTGATATCACGATAAGGTCATAAGATGCTGAATTCCAATCCGCACTTATCGGTTGAGCGATCAGGGTAAGCGCCCGATCTGATAAATAGGCGGAAAAATTACCCTTATTAAGAAAATGAACGAAAAAATAGCTT
>NZ_JANFOJ010000054.1 GCF_024385605.1 Sporolactobacillus sp. STSJ-5
ATATAAAAAAAACACAAAAGCAGATGTAACCATTTATGCGAGAATTCTTACTAAACACTGATCAAATGGTAAGTTCTATGAACCCATTGATTTTAAATTATCCTTCTTATCATTAAATGTTTATAAAAAACAAAAAACCTCGAAAACGCTTGTTTATCAACGTTTTCGAGGTTTCTATGATGCACTTATGACAGTGCCTTAGCGGAGAGCGAGGGATTCGAACCCTCGAGACGGCTCAATAACCGTCTACACGATTTCCAATCGTGCTCCTTCGGCCACTCGGACAGCTCTCCAAAAAAGGCTTCACAACAACTTATCATTCAGATCATCTAGCTCCACCACGATACAAACACTATGGAGTGATCTACCGACAAATGTCGTGAAGCACAATCAATATTATATAT
>NZ_JANFOJ010000055.1 GCF_024385605.1 Sporolactobacillus sp. STSJ-5
AAAGCGCTTGGACTTTTGTTTGATTTTGAGGGATACATTCCTTCAGCATATTTTGGTGGGGGCCTATAGCTCAGCTGGTTAGAGCGCACGCCTGATAAGCGTGAGGTCGGTGGTTCGAGTCCACTTAGGCCCACCATTTATTGTGGGGCCTTAGCTCAGCTGGGAGAGCGCCTGCTTTGCACGCAGGAGGTCAGCGGTTCGATCCCGCTAGGCTCCACCATTATTATGTCAATTACGGCATTATGAACCTTGAAAACTGGATAACGAAAGCAACGAAAGAAAGTCAAGAAACATCCAAGACGATTGATGGATTATTCGTGATCTGTTGATCGTATGTGTGACGAATGAGGAGTAAG
>NZ_JANFOJ010000056.1 GCF_024385605.1 Sporolactobacillus sp. STSJ-5
TTTCGTTGTTCCAGTGTAAAGCACCGTTTCACTACCAGATCCGTCCGATGCACTATCAGGCTTTTGCACATAATCGCCCGACACATACGCCGTTCCTCCGCTGTATTTAATCTTCAACCAGTCGCCGCTTGTACCCACTACTTCCACGCTGCTTCCTTTCTTCAACGTTGTCAGCAGCTTGCCTGAGGTCGACGCGCTCGATCGGACATTCAAATTTGCTGTCGTCGTTCCAGTGTAAAGCACCGTTTCACTACCGGATCCATCCGATGCACTGTCAGGCTTTTGTACATAATCGCCGGATACATACGCCGTTCCTCCGCTGTATTTGATCTTCAGCCAGTCGCCGCTTGTA
>NZ_JANFOJ010000057.1 GCF_024385605.1 Sporolactobacillus sp. STSJ-5
CACACCCGAATCTTATAACGCTGATCATTATACCAGCAAGGCAGAACGACATACTTTCTTTTCTTGTAAGAAAAACCGGGCAAAAAGCGCCTGGTCCTTACTTTCACAGGATGTGATGGCTTTCGCGTTGCATGCAGGACGTACTTTCACAGGATGTGATGGCTTTCGCGTTGCATACAGGACGTATGCGTATTTAGCGAAAGCTCCTTTACACTTGCGAAAGCTCCTTTACACTTGCGAAAGCTCCTTTTTTAGCATTGGTTTGTGTCTTTACAGTGTTGAATCATCGCTTCGGTTACTCGCACCAACAGAGCACGACCGCGAGCCTCAGACAAGCAGAAATCT
>NZ_JANFOJ010000058.1 GCF_024385605.1 Sporolactobacillus sp. STSJ-5
AAGAAAAACCGGGCAAGCCCGGTTCTTACACTCACCTCTATTTCACTAGCATTCTGGCTTCATTAAATCAAGCGAGTAAATAAGCGGAAATTTTCCGGTTATATGCATCATGGCACGTGCTTCGCCGGTAAATAAGGGGAATTTTTCCGGTTATGCAAAGTAAAACCCTACCACTCTCACGTTTTTCGATTCGATAAGGGGAATTTCTCCGTCTATTTAAGCTATTT
>NZ_JANFOJ010000059.1 GCF_024385605.1 Sporolactobacillus sp. STSJ-5
CCCACTACTTCCACACTGCTTCCTTTCTTCAACGTTGTCAGCAGTTTGCCTGAGGTCGACGCGCTCGATCGGACATTCAAATTTGCTTTCGTTGTTCCAGTGTAAAGCACCGTTTCACTACCGGAGCCGTCCGATGCACTATCAGGCTTTTGCACATAATCGCCCGACACATACGCCGTTCCTCCGCTGTATTTGATCTTCAGCCA
>NZ_JANFOJ010000006.1 GCF_024385605.1 Sporolactobacillus sp. STSJ-5
TAAGAAAAACCGGGCAAGAAGCGCCCGGTCCCCCTCCTGTAATTTATTACAATCATGCTTTAATATCGCGCCGCGTGTAGAAAGCCCAGCCGACGAGCACAAAAATGGCATAATAAACAGCAAGCACAGCAAGTGAAAAGCCCAGAGTCATTTCATCGTGCAACGGTGTTCCGGTTGTATATTGTGTCAAATCCGTATTGGCAAACAAAACATACTTCACCCAATCATACCGTTGCAGCAAACCCACAACCATCGAAGAGGCCATCATTGTAAAGATTGATAATCCGATCGCAAGGCCTCCGTTTCTGAATGCGGCAGCAATCATGCCGGCGAAGGTAACCATCATGAAGAGTGAGACACAATTCAGCAGGTAGTCCTTCCAGATGGCAAGCAACCAGCTGGACTGATGGACCGCTCCATTGTCATAAACCAGGTAAGCCTCGCCTGCACCGCCAAAGCCAAACAAGATACCTCCAAGCAGCCATGAGGCAATAAAAAGTGTGATCAGGCAAACCACCGTGAATAGCAGTGCGGAAATATATTTGGAAAGCAGAATCTGAGTACGGTATATGGGACGGATTAGAAGCAGTTTAATCGTCCCCGTATTAAATTCGCTAGCGATGGAAGTTGATACAATGATGATAGTGAAGATACTGATTACCATGATCATCAGACTACCGCCTGCACCTTGGACGAAGCTCCAAAGCGTTTCGCCTTGCTCCGGCTTCAAGTTATGATCAAGCCGGTATTCGTTCATGGCAATCGATTTCTTAAAGTAGTAGGTCATTTGATCATTGCCTTTTACGGATACTAATTGCTTGTTCAGTTCTTTATTTTCTTGAAGCAATGTTTGTTTCCAGTGCGGATCATCTTTAGGCTGATCGCCGGAAAATTTGATGATCAAACCTGCGGCAAGGATCAGTCCCAACATAATGATGATCATGACTTTTGCAGAACTTCTGCGGTAAATTTTCATATTTTCATTTTGAAGCAATCCAAAAAAGTTACTCAACGCTCTTCCCCCCTGTTACTTCCAGGAATCTGTCTTCCAGTGATTTGGCGACGGTTCTAACACTGTAAATCTTGATTTTCGAGATGACTAAGGTGTCAATGACCACCGGGATTTTTTCATGGTCAACCGGAACCTCAATGGTTGTTTCATCGGGAGCTTCCGCATCGATTGCAAGTTTATCCTTTAAAATTTGTGCGGCGAGTCGGCTGTCATCGACTTGTATCCGTACTTTAGCGGCACCTTTTTCGATAAATTCACTGACTGTCTCAACGCCGATCAGCTTGCCCTTTTGCAGAATACCGATTCGATCACACATCAGCTGCATTTCCGCGAGCAAGTGACTCGACACAATAACCGCCACATTTTCCTCACGCGAAAGCTTATGCATATAGTTGCGCAGATCATGGATTCCTTGAGGATCAAGCCCGTTTGTCGGTTCATCTAAAATTAATACCGACGGGTGGTGCAGCAGTGCCTGGGCAACACCGAGCCGCTGGCGCATTCCAAGTGAATAGCGTTTTACCTTTTCGTGAATTCGATCCTGCAGTTCGACCAGTTTCACAACTTCCATAATCCGATCCTTGCTGATACCGGGAATCATGCGTGCATAATGCACCAGATTTTGATAACCCGTAAGGAACTTGTACATCTCCGGATTTTCCACAATCGCGCCGACCTGACGGATTGCTTTTTTAAAATCGCCTTTGATACTGTGTCCCTGTATGTAAATATTGCCTCGGGTCATCCGCATCAGGCCAACAATCATTCGAATGGTTGTTGTTTTCCCTGCTCCATTGGGTCCGAGAAATCCAAATACCTCGCCGCTGTAAATATCAAAACTCAAATCATCAATAATCGTCTTCCGGCCGATCCGCTTGCTGACATGCTCCAGCCGCACAGCCGGTTTGTTTACTTCGGCATTACTGCTCATACTTTTCCACCATCCAATCCACTAGGCTCAAATTTTCATTACAACGAATGTCTTCGACGCTTTTCTGCTCAAGGATCACTCCGTTCTTGATTAGAACAACAGTGTCAAGCAGCGGTTCAATTTCCTGCAATTCATGTGTCGTTAAAATTACGGTCTGCTTTTCCAAATCAATAAATGAAATCAAACCTTTAATGATTGAGCTTCGCACCATCGGATCCAGTCCGGAAAGCGGTTCGTCCATAAGAATGAACGGAACTTCACGGGCAAGCGTCACAACAATTTTTAACCGGCCGCGATTTCCTTTCGAAAGATGCTTGACCTTTTGATTGCGGTCAAGCTTCATAAAATCGAGCATTTCTTCAGCCTTCTCACGGTTAAAATCGCTGAAGGTCCGAGCATAGAAGTCGACGGTTTGAGCTACTGTAAAAAAAGAGTAATACGCGTCAAGCTCGGACAAATACGCGACCTTCCGGCAGATTCTGCGGTTTGAGACTTCACCGTCAACCAGAACTGTACCGTGCGTCGGCTGAAGAAGCCCCGCGATCAGTTTCAATGTTGTCGACTTACCGCTCCCATTTGATCCGATCAGACCGACAATATGTCCGGGTTCAATTTGAAGACTGATGCCGTCCAGTGCTTTTTTCGTTAAATAGCGCTTCACTACTCCTTCTAACTGAATCATTCTTTTTCCTCCTTTGTAACTAAATAATCCTTCAATCCAGCTAGCATTTCCTTGTCTGAATAACCCATTTCACGCATTTCAGAAACAAAAAGATTAATATGACTGATCTTTAATTCCTCACGCATTTTTTGAAGAATGGCCGGATCCTCGGTCACAAAAGTCCCCTGGCCTCTTTTTTTCTCTACGATTCCGCTTTCTTCTAATTCTCTATAAGTTCGCTGCACCGTATTTGGATTCACACTAGAATCAATAGCCGTATCGCGCACGGACGGCAAGCGCTCGCCCATTCCGATTTCTCCACGGATGATCTTATTTTTAATCCGCTCGCATAATTGCAGGTAGATGGGAACTGATGTATTGAATGATTGTGCCATGCTCGCTTGCCTCCTTAAAGTTGATCTCTATATTCCTGTTCACTTATGATGCTTCCAACTCGTGATCCGTAAGCCATGACGTAATGAGAAAAACAATCAGCGTAATCAGCAGATCGAAGACGATGCTTCCTAAATAAAGGGTATCTGAACCTAGTGAAAAGTCACTGAAAAGGCCCGATGTTCCGCCGTCCAATCCAGCCTTTTGAGGAAAAACGAAGCGAATTAAAGAAGCGTCTGGTATATGACCCCAGTTGGTGAGAAAATCGAAAATTCCTGATTGTGTCAGTTTGTTATCGACGTAACTATAGATGCCAATCCCAACAATCAGTACGAGCCATGACCACTTCCCAATCCGTGAACGCATCGTGCGCCGAGCCGTCCAAAGGAACAGGAAAGTCACACCGCCTCCGATTCCGCACCAAAGCAGAACCAATGCGGCCAGAACAGCCACGCGGAATAAAGAAAGCTGCGGCGGCAAATTTTTGCTTTGAGCAAGCGCGATGCTCGCCCATGTATAGCCGCCAACCACTGCCGTGGTCACAATAAAATAGACCAATGCCCCCGCCAACTTTGCCAGCAGCATCGACCATGCGGGCAGCGGATTCTGCATCCAGAGATGAAATGTCTTGCGCTCTTGTATCGCATTAAAGAGCAGATAGACCGGAACATAGAAAAGCAGACAAATGGTCAGCATCATGCCGATAATCATTGGAGCTGCGTTCGAATGATCACCGAAACGCATATTCAGAAAAATACCCAGTCCCATTAATAAGAGCTGCAGAATTAGAAAAATCATGAATGCCATCCAGCCCAGCCGTAATTCCTTTTTAAATAATGTAAACCAAATTGCCATAGCTCTTTCCCCCGTTTTTATATCTCTGTATTAGTTTAACAGTACACTAGATCAATAGTATTATCAAGCTCCGATGGTGTATATTTACAATTTTTCAATGCCGAGAATAGTCACCACAAAATTAGTAAGAAGCAGCAGGATCACTGGAATAGACGTAAAAAAGTATAGCCACAAACGTTTTTCCGGTTGCTTTTGACGTATGTCGCTTAACCATTTTTTTAAGTGATGCTTATTTTTATAAAGGAAGATACCGATTGTGCTCATTAAAACAGCAGACATAATTAAGTCAAAAACAGTTGACCACACGGCTGAAGGAAGTGCGCTGTACAATTCACTGAACAGATTATTAGCAATGTGAATCAGTACGGTCAACCAGATACCATAGGTTTTGGCTAAGTAGCCAAGGACGATTCCTACCGAGAAGGCCATAGGAATCTGGATGATATTCCCGTGCATCATACCGAATAACAGCGCAGAAATCGTAATCGCAAAAACAGAACCGAACCGCTCCAAGCTGCGCATCACCGCGCCTCTATAGATAAATTCTTCAAAGATCGGCCCGATCAAGCATGTATATATGAACATACTTGTTGTCCTGGAACCTTCCAAGATCTCTCTTGACGGTTCAGCCGTGTATCCGAAAAGATTGAGCATCCACTCCACAGGATACATCACCGGTGTAATCATGGTATTCACCCCAAGCACTGCGAACAGCCCAAGAACAAATACCTTCACCGTCATCTTTCGCTTCGTCGTTCTCAGATCATAAGTAAAGAATTTCTTGCTCCGATAAATCAATAATGGGATAAAGGCAATCAAAACTGCCACAATCATCGGCCATCCGCTCTCACTCAAAGGTGTTACTACCTGCGCTTCAAGCTGCTGTTCCGTTAAATGAGGATGAAGAAACATCGTTTGTACAATCAAAGCAATTAGATAAATACCAACAACACCCCACAGCGTTCCCGCCTGAAACAGAAGCGTAATCGCCAAGTGACGAAAGTATTTTTTCACTTTTTTTCGTTCTTCCTTGCGCGCGTTCATCTTGCATCCCCTCGATTCTCATTGTACTAGTAATATAGCACACTAGTTCAATTAGATCATCAAAGATTTGTTAAACCGTATTTACGCCATTATCTTTAAAGACCTGTGTATGCTATAATGAACCGACAAATTTGAATAAATGGAGTTGAAGAAATCTTTGCTACTTGATTACAATCAAAAATTATCGATTTTCGAATCGTTTCCTGAACTAGAGCGCAAATCTGTCTCACTGGGACGTGTGAATTTTCAATATCCGGGAAGTGCTGCAGATAAAAAAACCATCGTGTACCATTTGCATCCGAATGGCAACGGCTATGTATATGCAAAGGGCATTGAAGGCTACGAGGCTGATCCGAAAGGCATGGTCAACATTCGCGACTTCTCCGAAGAGGAGCTTCGCACACTGCTGAAAAAAGCAATCTTTGCCCTTTCTCCTGAAGGTGTTTATGAAAAAGAAACAGCAGACGGCAATGATCACGAACGATGGGTGACGCCAAGCGGACGCCAAGAGCTTGAAATCATTTATGACAACGAGCTTTGGAACGTCTATGCAGGCGACCAGCTCGATGGAACGTTCCGTACCTATAAAGAAGCAGTAGAATATTTAGTTGAAGAAGGATTTATTAAGAAATGAAGGAATCGCCGCATAGCTGCGGCGTTTTTTTTACATGAGTAAAGAAAAGCTTA
This sequence comes from Sporolactobacillus sp. STSJ-5, assembly GCF_024385605.1. Classification (GTDB taxonomy): domain Bacteria; phylum Bacillota; class Bacilli; order Bacillales; family Sporolactobacillaceae; genus Sporolactobacillus. The sequence goes on from NZ_JANFOJ010000006.1 coordinate 5,584, forward strand.
TGATTTTTGCAAAACAAAGGATTGGGAACCAAACACGAAGGATGTGGGACGCCCGCGGTAAGCGAGCATTCGCAGCAGATTCAAAATCCGGATAGGTTTAAGAAGCTTTCGCTAAATATGCATATGTCCTGTGAAAGTAAGGACCGGGCGTTTTTTGCCCGGTTTTTTCTTACTAGAAAAGAAAACACCGCTGGTACGACGATAAGCCTCATAAGCTGCTGATTCCCAATCTGCTCTTATCAGTTGGGCGATGAGGTAAGCGTCCAATCTGATAAATAGAAGGAGAAATTACCCTTATTTAGAAAATGAACGAAAAAATAGCTTAAATAGGCGGAAAAATTACCCTTATCGAATTGAAAAACATGAAAATGGAGGGTTTTGCTTTGCATAAGCGGAAAAATTACCCTTATTCACCGGCGAAACAAGCTCCATGGTGCAAATAAGCGGAAAATGTCCGCTTATTTTACTCGTTACCTAATGAAGGATCAGGATAATGAAACAGAAAAGTGATGAAGGAGCTTTCGCTAAATATGCATATGTCCTGTATGCAACGGGAAAGCCACCGCACCCTGCGGAAGTAAGGACCGGGCGTTTTTTGCCCGATTTTTTCTTATGAAATCAATAGTCGATGCAAGTACGCAAATTTGTGTGAATATGCCTCGATTTGCCTAACCGATCCTGCATCATCAATTGACACCTTCTGATTCTGATTTCCCACATGAATAGCCAGCCAATTAACATGCATATTATTAATCTATACTATTTGTCACAATATTGATCATTTTATTTAAATTTATATTGACAGTATGTCTCTGGGCTACTAAACTATACTTGTTTAATTGAAAATGATTATCATTACCGTTTTGGAGGTGCTTCACTATGAAATTCGGTCGGTGCATCGGAGCATTTATACTGATTTGCTTGATCGCGATGCTGTCGATGTATCCGCTACCAGCACATGCAGAAAAGGCAATTGATGTTTCTCCAGCGCTCAAGGATCTAAATCATGCAATCACTGCATTGCAGAACAATAAATCGGCAGAAGCAGATTTTTCTTCCTTTAAAAAATGGTGGCAGAACAATAAAACTGCCGTTTCGAAGAGTTCTCTTGACGCCTCGATCCAATTAAGCCAGGATATAAGCTCTGCGTCGTTGGATCTGCTCAATGGTGATCGAACAGAAGCGATAAAAAGTGTCGGCGCACTTCGACAGACACTCCAAGACTATCAAAGCGGTTTGTACGGCGGAGCCGCCAAGTCGGGACATCACTCTCTGTCTTCTTACATAACCGAGCTTGGCAACGCGAAACAGTCGATGAGTCAGAAGGATTGGGTCACCGCCGCATCTCAGGTCAAGCAGCTTCAACAGGATTGGCTGTCCGTTGAAGGCGATGTTGTCAGCCAATCGCAAAGCATCTATACCGAATCTGAGAAAGATTTAGTTATGATGGATGCGTACCTCGCTGATTCAAAAACACGAACAAAAGCGCTGCCGCTGGTCGATGAAATGATCACAAGTTTGAAGCCGCTCGCATCAGCAAACTATGGAATGTGGGATGCTGCTCTGATTCCGATTCGCGAAGGTCTTGAGGCACTGCTGGTAATCGGTGCACTGCTGACCTTTGCGCGCAAAGCAAATTCAAAGCCGGCAAAGGTGTGGATCTGGAGCGGAACAAGCCTCGCTGTGATCGTATGTCTTGCGGTCGGCGCGCTCGTTTCCTTTCTGCTCTCAGTCGCTGCCTTTGGAAACAACAATTCATTGATCAACGGTTGGTCCGGAGTGGTCGCAAGTCTGATGCTGCTTTATGTAGGCTATTGGCTGCACCGGAATGCGGACATTAAACGCTGGAACGCGTTTATCAAATCCAAAACAAGTCAGGCGATCAGTAAGCGAAAAATGATTTCCTTCGCCGTGCTTGCATTTATCGCCGTACTTCGCGAAGGAATGGAGACGGTCATCTTCTTAATCGGAATGGCCGGACGCATGCCGTACACGCAATTGGCAACAGGTATTGCCGTCGGTTTCGGCGTACTCGTTGTCATCGGCTTTCTCATGCTGAAGCTTGGCGTTCTGCTGCCGCTCCGTCCGTTTTTCATGATTTCAAGTTTTGTCATCTTTTACTTATGCTTCAAATTTATGGGATCAGGTATTCACAGTCTTCAAATGGCAGGCGTCCTCCCCTCAACGGTTTCAGAGGCCCTGCCGTCAATCAACAGCCTGAGTATTTTCCCATCATGGTACAGCACAGTTCCGCAGGCTATATGCTTACTGCTCTTCATCTTCATCATACTTAAAGAACAGCAGACAGCGTTATCACATAAAACACAAACACATGCCAAGGAGGCTTAATAATCATTATGAAACATCAAAAGAAAATTGTCTTTCTACTATTAATGGCAATCTTGCTTCTTCCGGTCATCACTGCATGCAGCAGTTCGCAACAGTCAGGCAGTACGAAAACATCGCAGACAACAAGTGACCCGGTCAAGCAGGGCACGAACAAAATGAAACAACTGAACAGCAAGCTCCAGACCGCTTTGAAAAAGAACGATACAGATGAAATTAAAAAATATGGCAAGCAAATTAATACACAATGGCTTTCCTATGAAAATAACGTACGTGACCGATTCCCGCTTCAATACGCGAAAATCGAACGCTATCAACAGCCGATTTACGCACAATCCAATCTTGCTGATCCGGATGTTGCACAGATTAAGGAAAACAGCAGCGCGTTGACCGGGCAATTGAATGATCTGCTTACTGCCAAGGAAACCAAGTCAAACCCTTCAAAACAAATGGATCAGGCGGTTGATGATTATCTCAAATATGCCGATGAACAAATCGACATGCTTGTGAAAACAACTAAGCCTTTTGTGAAGGCTGTTAAAGACGGCGATATTGAAAAAGCAAAGAAGCTTTACGCCGAACCACGTATTTACTATGAACGTGCCGAACCGATTGCTGAAAGCTTCGGCGATTTGGATCCCGCAATTGACGCACGCGTTAATGATGTTGATGATCTCTCTAAATGGACCGGCTTCCACGAAATCGAACGCGCATTGTGGGAAAAGAACAGCCTCAAGGGTCAGGGCAAATATGCCGATAAATTAATGGCCGATGTTCTTGATCTGCAGAAAAAGTCCAAGACATTTAAATTAACACCTAAAGCAATGGTTGCCGGGGCTATGGAACTGCTTGAAGAAGCCGCAACAAGCAAAATTACCGGTGAAGAAGAGCGTTATTCTCACACCGATTTAGTCGACCTGCAAGCAAACGTTGACGGTTCCGAAGCCGTTTATCAAGCGGCCATTCCTGCCCTGAATCAGGGACATAAGGACCTGGCAAACCAAATCGATAAACAATTCCAGGCATTTGATAAGCAAATGCTGAAATACAAAAAGTCCGACACGGAATACGAAGATTATACAAAGCTGAGCAAAGAACAAATCCGAGAAATCAGCAACGAACTCAGCAAGCTCTCTAAACTGATGGCTCAAACGGCGAAAATTTTCTAATTAAGAAAGAGGTCGATCCCGAATGGATAACGATGAACTTGGTACCCCGCAGCAAAAAAAGGGATACTCCAGGCGGGAAATGTTAAAAATGACGGCACTTGCCGGCGGCGGAATCGCCCTTGGTGCAAGCGGACTGGGTACGGCGCTCGAACTGCTTGGCGGCAAAACAGCAGCGGAACCTGCGAATCAATCCAAAGTTCCTTTTTTCGGAGCACATCAATCCGGTGTTGCAACCGTTCATCAAAGCTACGGTTATCTTGCGGCATTCGACATTGATCCGTCGATTCATGATGTGGCAAAGATCATGGCACTCTTCATTTCCTGGACGCGCCTTGCCGCAACGCTGACGCAGGGCAAGAGGGAAATCAACAGCAGCAACAAGGAACTGCCACCGAATGATACGAACGAGGCGCGCGACCTTGGCGCTGCCAATCTGACCGTCACCTTTGGTTTCGGACACTCCTTTTTCATAAAAAACGGAAAGGATCGCTTCGGACTCGCAAATCAGATGCCGAAACAATTGACAGTGATGCCGAAGATTGCGCATGAAACACTTGATCCATCCATTTCAAACGGCGACATTTGCGTCCAGGTATGTGCCGACATCCAGCAAGTCGCTTTTCATGCTCTGCGCAATCTGATCAAGGAAGCACTTGGAACAGCGAATATCCGCTGGATGGAATCCGGTTTTCTGAATGGAGCAAAGGGAAAAACGCCGCGTAACCTATTTGGCTTTAAAGACGGCACGGCTAATGTAACCGATGCCGTCGATCAGGAAAAAGTCATCTGGGCCGGCAATGATGAACCAAAATGGATGCGTGGCGGTACCTATCTCGGCTATCGTAAGATCAAGATGATTATCGAGACTTGGGATCGTGACTCATACAGCGATCAGGAAAATGTTTTTGGTCGAAAAAAAGATTCCGGCGCAGCCTTCGGACGAACTCATGAGAAAGAACCGGTGATTATGAGCAAGCAGCCGGTAAATTCACATGTTCGGCTGGCACATGGAACCGGCAAACAGATTTTTCGACGCGCTTATTCTTATACAAACGGTATCCAGCCGACAACAGGAAATCTTGATGCGGGCTTGCTGTTTATCGCTTTTCAAAACAAACCGCAAGACAGCTTTATCCCGATGCTCCGTGTACTCGGGAAAAGCGACGCACTCAACGAATACACCGATCATGTCGCAACCGGCCTTTTCGCTATTCCAGCCGGTATTAAGAAAAACGAATATTTCGCTCAGCATTTATTTGAATAACATCTGTATGATGGCCATCGCGCAGAAATTTGACGCGATGGCTTTTAATCTATTCGTACATGACCAACATGTAGTCCTAATCAATTTATACTTTTATATGATTAATCAATCTATAGATTTTCACACAGTTCGTTTATAATAGTCTTAAAAGTCTGTCAAGGAGGCTTCCATCTTGCGTTATTATTTTGATCTCTTTGAAAATGATCAACCTGCCCTTCGCTCCTGAGTAAAGGGTACGGGTAAATTATTTGTCTCCGATCCCTTCCTCGGGATACTTCACGTATAAAAAATCCCATAAAAGAAGGGCTATAAACCATGAAATCATCAATGATCGGCGCTATTTATCTGGCGCTTGCTGCAGCAATTTGGGGCTGCATGTATGTAGTGAGTAAATATGTTTTACAGTTCGTCACTCCGCTTGCACTTGTATGGCTGCGCTACCTGCTTGGATCAATGCTTTTGTTTATCCTTCTGTGGATTCAGCAAAAGAAAACCGGCAAACGACTCCGTCTGAGCAAAGGGCAATGGTGGATGCTGATTTGGATCGGCTTTATCGGCTATTTTATCTCAATCGCCTGCCAATTTATCGGCACGAAGCTTTCCGATGCTCACACCGGTGCAATGATCACCTCAGCGACACCAGCCTTTGTCGTCGTGTTCGCACGTTTTGTATTGAAAGAAGCCTTTTCCATTCGGAAAATCATGTCGCTTGTCGTCGCGACCAGCGGCGTCATCCTGACCATCGGATTACCCGACAAGCTCGGTAATTACTTTTGGGGCTGCATCACTTTAGTCATCGCCGCGATCACCTGGGCGCTGCTTTCCGTATACGTCAAGAAGGCGGCTGAAGAACTATCATCGCTTGTGATTACGACCTACTCGATTTTCTTTGCACTGATTTTCACGACACCATTTATGATCCGAGATTGGTCAATGGGTACCATTCATTTTGCCAATGGACCGGTCATCGCAGGCATACTCTATCTTGGCATTGTGTCGACAGCCGGGGCATTTTTTCTTTGGAATAAAGGACTGACCATGATTGATGCCGGTGCCGGTTCACTCTTTCTGTTCTTCCAGCCGATTGTCGGCACTCTGCTTGGCTGGCTCATTCTCGGCGAAAAACTGTCAATCAATTTCGCCATTGGCAGCATCTTAATTCTCGGTGGAGTCGCACTTGCCACTCTTAAACGAAAGACGAAGAGCGAACAGCCAAGAGTTGTAACGAAGTTATGAAATCTTGTAACGAATCAAGGAAAAGTTGTAACCAATCATCGAACTTGTAACAAAGTCATAAAAACTAGTAACGAACCTAGGAATAATGGTAACGATCACTTAGAAAATGGGGAATGACTTATGAAAATATGATTGAATCGGTTTTAGACTTGTGCGCGACCTCCTCCACCATTCCTGCTTTTACAGGATTAAAAATTAATGGAGGATAATAAAAATGAGAAATGAGCAAGAAATGAAGGCATTGATTTTAGATAAGGCAAAGGCAGATGAACGAATTCGCGCTGTGATTATGAACGGATCACGAACCAATCCTGATGCACCGCGCGATTGTTTTCAAGATTACGATATAGTCTATGTGGTCCGCGATGTTCCTTCATTTACGGCAAACCATCATTGGGTTGATCAATTCGGCAAGCGAATCATCATGCAAATGCCTGACCTGATGGATATTGGAAATGGACTCGGCGATATTGCTAAGGATAAATTCGCCTATTTAATGTTGTTTGATGACGGAAATCGGATTGATTTAACGCTGATGACCTTGGAAAGAGCAAAGGAATGGGTAAATGGAGACAGCCTGAGCATCATCCTGCTTGATAAAGATAGACAATTTGCATCTGTTCCTTCATCAGATGATCGGGATTATCGAATGATTCCACCGAGCGCAAAACAGTTCGTCGATTGCTGTAACGAATTCTGGTGGGTGTCGCCTTATGTGGCTAAAGGATTATGGCGCGGGGAAATACCGTATGCCAAGACCATGCTCGAACACTATGTCCGCGAGATGTTGCTCAAAATGCTCGGTTGGCACGCAGGTGTACGCACTAATTTTACAGTGAGTGCCGGAAAATGCGGTAAGTACTTGTCCCGCTATGTTGAAAAATCAGTATGGCAAAGCTATCTGCTCACCTATCCGGACGCTGAGCCCGAGCACATTTGGCAGTCGCTGTTTCAAATGGGCAATCTGTTTCGCATTTTGGCAAAGCAAGTTGCCGACCATTTCGGTTATATCTATGCAACTGCTGATGACCAACGTGTCTCCGCCTATTTGAAACACGTGCACGATTTGCCCTCAGATGCTAAACAGATTTATTATTAAGTAAACAGGTACACAAAAATCGGGAGAATATGTATGTCTTCCGATTTTTATTTTACAAATGTTCTTTTTGGAAAAATGTCCAGCTTCCAGATTTAGGATTTATTGATAGTCCTTTTGAAAATAAATTTCTGACAAGGTATAAAAAGAGCACGAACCGCAATAAGCATCGGCCGTGCTCCTTATTAGATTAAAATCAGATTGGATTATTACGCGTTCTGTGGCTGAGCAGCACTTAACGCTTGTTTTGCCGTAATCAGCGCCAGCTTGTAGACATCATCGGCAGAGCAGCCGCGCGACAAATCGTTCACCGGCTTGTTCAGGCCTTGCAGGATCGGTCCGATTGCTACATAGCCTCCGAGCCGCTGCACCATTTTGTACCCGATGTTCCCCGCATCAATATTTGGGAAAACAAATACGTTTGCCTTGCCGGCAATTGGTGACCCCGGTGCCTTTTTCGCAGCAACTTCCGGCACATAAGCAGCGTCAAATTGCAGTTCTCCGTCCACAAGTAATTCCGGCTCCCGTTCCTTAACAAGTTTTACTGCCTCTGTTACTTTATCGATCGACGGATCCTTCGCTGATCCCTTTGTCGAGAAACTAAGCATGGCTATTTTCGGATCAATGCCGAACATTTTTGCTGTCTCCGCAGATTCAACCGCAATCTCCGCCAAGGTTTCACTGTCCGGCGAGATATTAATACCGCAATCAGCGAAAACAAATTCTTTATCCCCTTTAACGAGAATAAAAGATCCCGAAATGCGTTTCTTTCCCGGCTGGGACTTGATAATCTGCAATGCAGGGCGCACGGTTTCCGCTGTTGAATGGGCCGCACCGCTGACCAACCCGTCCGCTTTGCCCATATAAACAAGCATTGTACCGTAATAGCATGGATCTTTTAACCAATCCGCTGCCTTTGCAGCATCGGTTTTTCCTTTTCTGCGCGCAACCAACGCTTCAATCATCGCCTGTAAATTCTCGTCCGTCTCAGGATGCATGAACACAACCTTTTTCTCATCAGCAAGCTCTTTTAAGGCATTGGAAGCATCCTCGACTTTTCCAATGAGAATCGGCACGATCAATTCTTCTTCCGCTAGGGTTTGTACCGCTTCGACAATCCGTTCATCTTCACTTTCAGGAAAAATTATGGATGGTTTGCCCTTCTTTATCTCAGGCTTCAATCGTTCAAATAAATCCGCCATTTGTCAATCCGCCCCCTCATTAAATTTGATCTATAATAAGTATAAACCAATTAGGCTTATCCTACATTGGGAAAGTTATTTTCATGCACTCCTTGCTTACTTTATCTATGCTATATTAAGTTAAGCGAAAGAAAAACCAGTCAAGCCATGATGGCAACTTGCCATAGGTTTTTCTCATGCGACACATGAGCTGATCTATTATTTTTTTAGAATAAAAAAGAGGTGTTCACTATGTCTGAAGCAGCCCAAACGCTGGATGGATGGTACTGCCTTCATGATTTTCGAACCATTGACTGGCAGGAATGGAAAACGAAATCCGAGTGGGAACGGCAGCAGACTTTGATGGAATTCAATCAGTTTCTGACCCAAGCGGAACTGAATGAAGATGCACGCGGCGGCAGCTTCGCCATGTATTCGGTACTCGGACAGAAAGCGGACTTCGTCATGATTTCGCTTCGTCCGACCATGGACGAGCTTAGCGATTTGGAAACTGAATTCGATAAATCCAAGCTGGGTGAGGTTGCAAACCCTGCCTATTCCTTTGTTTCTGTTGTTGAATTGAGCAACTATCTAGGCAAATCCGGCGGTGATCCCTACGCCAATCCGCGTGTACAGCAGCGTTTAAAACCAATTTTACCGAAAACCGATTACTTCTGCTTCTACCCGATGGATAAAAAGCGCGAGCACGGCGACAATTGGTACATGCTTCCGATGGAAGAACGACGGGAAATGATGAAAAGCCATGGCCAGATCGGCCGCAAATATGCAGGCAAAATTCACCAGATTATCACTGGTTCCGTTGGATTCGATGATTGGGAATGGGGCGTCACCCTTTTTTCAGATGATCCCCTGCAATTCAAAAAGATTGTCTACGAAATGCGCTTTGATGAAGCGAGCGCCCGCTTTGGTGACTTCGGGCCCTTTTTCGTTGGCACGCAACTATCACAAGAACTTTTTAATCAAAAGTTTTCATTATAATTGTTTCACTTTATCGAAAGACCTGAAAACAGGTCTTTTTTTATTTACGATTCGATTTTCCGGTATCCATTGTCATTATTTGCTCTGCCTGGCATAGGCTTTAAGGTACGAATATCGGAGAGCTCATACCTATTGAAAATAAGTTGTATTTTCCTTTCACAAAGGAGGTATTTACGGCTATGGCCGTGGTTCAACACACTGCTAATGATGTTTCACTGCTCGCCCGGCTGATGCGTGCGGAGGCTGAAGGCGACGGTCAGCTCGGCATGCTGATGGTCGGCAACGTCGGCGTGAATCGCGTGCTCGGAAACTGCCTTGACTTTGAGGGATTGAGGACGATCCAACAGATGGTTTTCCAAAGTCCCGGTGGATTTGAAGCGACACAAAAGGGCTACTTTTATCAAGCGGCGCGTAGCGTGGACAAACGCCTTGCCCAGCGCACGCTTAATGGTGAACGTTTTCATCCCGCATCCAATTCGCTTTGGTTTTTCCAGCCTTCGGGCGCTTGTCCCGCCCAATGGTACAATCAATGGAACACCGGACGATTTAAAGCACATTGCTTCTTTGCCCCAAGTGAATCCGTCTGCCCAAGTGTTTATTGATCATTTTATTGCTAAGGAGTGACTTTACTTATGGGTGTTCAATTTCCGCCAGACAGCTGGCCTTATGGTGCATCATTCAGTCCTGATCCCGGCGCGCAGCCGGGCTGGGACGCTTCAAGACAGCAAGTGGCACCGCAACAGCAACCGAGCGGTACCTTTCCATTCCAAGGGCAGCTGACACAGGCTCCCGGAGTCCCGCCTGCTGCGCAAACGGTTCCTTATCCGTATCCTGCATACACAATACCCGTACCGCAAACCGGTCAGCCAGTTGCGCCTGCAGTACCGCAAGTTCTGCCGTTGCCGTTCGTTGAGCAATCCTACATCGAAAACATTTTAAGGCTGAATCTCGGCAAAACAGCGACGGTTTACTGTACCTTTGAAGGCAACAGCCAATGGAATGCCAAATCATTTACCGGTACGGTCGAGGCCGCTGGGCGCGATCATGTGATCATTGAAGATGAGGAAACACGCGTCCGTTACCTAATTCCCATGGTTTTCGTCAACTATTTCGAGTTTACCGGGCCGCTCAGCTATGAATATCCTTATGGTCCGCAATCTCCGACCGGAAGATAATTTTCTAACAAAAACGGAGCACCTCCGCCCAAGGAGATGCTCCATTTTGTGTCCAAGTGATTCCGTAGCTGCCAACTACGAATCTGCTATTTTTCGTATATATGTTTCAAATAATTTGCCAGTTCTTCTTTTAATTTGCCGTGCTTATGCTCATTAAAATGCTTTTCTTCGTCGTACCAATTTGATGAGTCATACAGCCAAACAGGCATTTTTCTTCTCTCATCTTTTTCCCATTCATATCTTGGAAAAATATGTGCATGTAAGAACGCGTCTGTATTCCCCAAGATATCATAATTGATTCTTAGAGGATGGCACACGTTCATAATCGCGTCTCCTACTAAACTCATGTCTGTGAGAAACTGCGACCGCTCATCAATTGTCAGATCATTGAGGCTCAATACTTCTTTTTTGGGCAGTAAGACACAATAGCCGGGTAAAAATTGTGTATCTCCGATAACTGCAAAGCCGCTCTTCATTTTTGCTAGAACCATTGGATTTGTCCCGTTTAGAGCAGACTCAACCCTATTTTCTCTCCAATCCATTGCAAAAGCCTCCAGTATCGTTCGAATTAAATAATACTGTGTGCCATTACGCGCGCAATGCGGCCATAACAACAAGCAGCCAGCTTGCGAGAAAGGCAACGCCGCCGATCGGTGTAATGGCTCCAAGCATGCGAACACCGCTCAACGTCAGCGCATACAAGCTGCCGGAAAAAAGCAGAACACCGACTGCCATCAACCATCCGGACCAAGAAAGCAACGTGCTCTGCCCGCTGAATACGGTCAGTGCGAGGATGCCGATCACAATCAGTCCCAGCGCATGGTACATCTGATAATGAACACCCGTTTGAAATACCGCCAAATCTTGTTCGGTGAGCCGCGTTTTCAATATATGAGCCCCGAATGCGCCAAATGCTACAGACAGGAAGGCTAATACAGCGCCAATTACTATAAAACTTTTCATGAGTTCAGTCCTCTCAACAACGATTCTTTTCTTATTCTAGCATCTGTCCAATGACTCGTCTCATTTGCGGCTCAGAGAGGTTTCTATTAATTAGTGGTGTGAAATTTTCATCGAACATTTCCGTTTTTTATAGTTGAGTTTTTATCACAGCTACTAGTATAAAAAATGCTCCCATTCATCTCACTTCTGTTTCATTATCCTGATCCTTCATTAGGTAACGAGTAAAATAAGCGGAGATTTTCCGGTTATATGCACCATGGAGCTTGTTTCGCCGGTGAATAAGGGTAATTTTTCCGCTTATGCAAAGCAAAACCCTCCATTTTCATGTTTTTCAATTCGATAAGCGGAATTTTTCCGCCTATTTAAGCTATTTTTTCGTTCATTTTCTAAATAAGGGTAATTTTTCCTTCTATTTATCAGATTGGACGCTTACCTCATCGCCCAACTGATAAGAGCAGATTGGGAATCAGCAGCTTATGAGGCTTATCGTCATACCAGCAAGACAAAACCTTAACTTTCTTTACTTGTAAGAAAAACCGGGCACAAAACGCCCGGTCCTTAATCTCCAGCCATGTGTGATTGGTTTGTGTCTTTACAGTGTTGAATCATCGCTTCGTTTGCTCGCATCAACAGAGCACGACCGCGGGCGCACCGCGAGCCTCCTCAGACAAGCAGAAATCTGCGGGGTCTCGCTGGCACCTGATCCCGCAGGCGTCTCGCACCTCCGCTTTGATTCTCGGTCAAGACACTAGTGGTTTATTCGTTTAAAAATGGGGTAAAATCTTATACTTTCTTATCTTGCAAAAAAGGCTGCGACATCAGCCGCAGCCTTTCCTTTTCACTATTTATTGATTCCAATATTTTTTGTAGATTGCTTGTGTTCCGCTGTTTTCTTCGCCTTGTTCGGCGAGCTCATCATAGATCTTCTTGGACAATGCAAGTCCCGGTGCATCCATGCCCATTGCTTCGGCCGATTCGAGCGCGATTCGTTCATCTTTAATTAAATGCTTGATATAGAAGCCCGGTTCAAAATCGCCTTTCAGCATTCGTCGGCCGAGATTGGTCAGTGACCAGCTGCCGGCTGCGCCTGTTTCGATGCTCTCCATCACCGTATCGGTATCAAGTCCGGCATGCTTTGCATAGGCTAATGCTTCCGCAACGCCGATCATGTTTGAGGCGATGGCAATTTGATTCGCCATTTTCGTATGCTGACCCGAGCCTGCTTTTCCCTGATACACGATTTTCTGCCCCATGGCTTGAAAAACCGGTGCCAGTGTCTCAGCATCTTTCGAATCTCCGCCGATCATAATCGACAACGTACCGTTCTTCGCGCCGACATCGCCGCCGGAAACCGGAGCGTCAAGTGCGTGCAAACCTTTTTCCGCGGCTGCCTTATAAATTTTTTCCGCAAGCTGAGGTGATGAGGTTGTCATGTCAATTAAATAGGCGCCTTTTTCAGCATGATCAATGATCCCGTTATCAAAATAAACGGAAGCGACATCCTTTGGATAACCGACCATCGTAATGACTGCATCCGCTCCTTCTGCCGCTTCCTCAGGGCTCGATTTCCAAACAGCTCCCTCCGAAACAAGATCATCTGCTTTACTTTTCGTTCGATTATAGACCTGAAGCGCAAATCCTGCCTTCATCAGATTGCGAATCATACCCTTGCCCATGACTCCGGTTCCAACAAATCCAATCGTTTTCACTGCCATTCATCCCACTCGCTTTCCTATGTGTTTACCTAGGATTAACCATAGCATGAAAGACGTGCGTTTTCACGTGATATGCAGGCCGATTAAACCTTGCGAATCTGGAAAAAGTGGGTGAATACCCATGGATACTGTGGCATCGCAAAATTAATTTGCCAGGTACCAATGCCGCCGATCCGCGAATTATAAACAATCTGCGCTTTTTCAAACAGGCTGCGCACATCTTCAAACCAGACAACACGGTTTTGCCCACTGTCATCTGTATAGTAGAAGTATGCTGCCTGATCTGCTGTCGAATAGTTAATCGGCACTTGTTCACTCATGGCAAGATTTACCGCTGCTTGATACGTAATCGCTCTGCCCGGATTTTGGCTGGAAAAAGGAATCGGCCAGTCATAGCCATAAAACGGCGTACCCATGATAATCTTATTGCGATCCATCACACTAGCTGCATAATTGACTGTAGCGATGACATCTTGAATCGGTGCGGTAGGTCCCGGCTCACTGCCTGCATAATGCCAATCATAAGCCATGATAAAAAATTGGTCGACAATGGCTCCGATTGCTGCATAGTCATAGCCGCGCACCCACGGCACCGTATCGTCGGTCTTGGCCGGAACCGCAATACTGAGATTCAGCCCGGCTGCCTGCGTGCGCTGCTGCAGCGCTTGGAGAAACATAACAAAAGCATTCCGGTCAGCCGGAAGGACACCTTCAAAATCCACATTGATGCCGCCGTACCCATCAGACGTGGCATAATTAATCATGTTGTCAATCAAGCGCTGCTGAACATCCGGTGTGTTCAGAACGCGTTGAACAAGAGCTGAATTAAATCCTGTCTCGGTCAAATTGGTAACGGTAATGACCGGTGTCACCCGTCCGCGCCAAGACGCAAGTACGGCTGCATTGTCATTGAGCGGACTCAAATCGCCGTTCCAATTAAAATGAGTTTCGAACAAACCAATATAGGTTAGATATGGTGCATTGTCCGCAATTACCGCTTGATCAATTGCCGGTGTCCGAAGCTGCGAGTAGCTGAAATGGGTCGCCACACGGCGTTCAATCGCCGGAAGATTAATTTTCTGACCGGGACTTAAGCGATCAGGATTAATCCCTGGATTCGCTTGACGCACCGCGCTTAACGGAACATACGCCATGCGCGAAATCGTCCAAAGACTGTCGCCCGGCTGTACTGTATAAACATCACTTGTCACGAGCAGCGACTGACCGGTGACGATATTCGTCGCCGTCAGTCCATTTACTGCTCTTAATGTATTCACAGGAATATCAAATTTCTGGCTGATTCCAAATAATGAGTCACCAGCCCTCACTGTATAGACAAACATAGTTCCACCCTTCCCGCTCCTGTCATTTGCAGGCCTATTCATTCTGCAGATGCATAGGCATTTCACACTATTTTATTCAGCATGTTCGGAACGGTTCCGGCAGGTAGATAAGAAGACAAAAAAAGGTTATTATAGGATACGTTGCGTGTCTGAAAGATTGATAGACCGCACCATGGTTTGCTCAATTCGCAGCGAACGATTTTACTTAATAGGTCATAGTGTATAGAAAGAATGTAAGGAAAAGAGGGTTATTTATGGCTGAATTCATCCCATCCCGGCAGGTTCAAGCACTTCCCGCCAATTACTTTACAAGCATTGATCATCGGATCAATTCGGTGGTCAAGCAAGGCATTGATGTCATTCATCTTCATACCGGAAGTCCTGATCAACCGACCCCCAAACCAATTATTCAGGCAATGAATAAAGCTGCTCAGCTTCATGAAAATCAAGGATATCCTCCTGCGGGCGGTACAGCAACACTCAAAGAGGCCATCAGTGAATTTTATATGCGCGAATACGGTGTTTCCGTTGATCCGGAGACGGAAGTAACCGTGTTTGACGGCGCAACCGTCGCTATTTCAGCACTTCCGCAAGCGATGCTGAATCCGGGCGACGTCATGTTGACAACCGATCCCGGCTATCCGCTCTATTTTGTTTGCCCGCACTTGGCCGGCGCTGAAACCTATGGCATACCGGTTCATGCTGAAGACGGATTTTTACCAAACTACCAAACGATTCCTGAAAAGATTCTGCAAAAGTCAAAGCTTCTGATGCTGAATTATCCGAACAATCCGACCGGAGCGATGGCTACAAAAGAATTTTTTGCGGATACCGTTGCTTTTTCACAAGCGCATCATATTCCGGTTGTTCATGATTTCGCCTATGCAGCATTCGGCTTTGACGGTAAGCGCCCGCTCAGCTTTCTGCAAACTCCTGGTGCAAAGGAACAAGGCATTGAAGTTTACACGTTGTCAAAAACCTATAATATGGCCGGATTCCGCATCGGGTTCGCAGTCGGCAATGCCTCAATTATTCGAGCTCTCAGTCAGTTCCATGACATTGATCATTCGGACGTGCCAAGCGCCATTCAAGATGCAGCCGCAGCTGCTCTGCTCGGGCCGCAGCAATCCGTTCAAGAATTATGCGCGCTGTACGAGCATCGTCGCAACGTACTCGTCTCCGGCATACGCGCGATCGGTTGGGATGTTATCGCACCGCAAGGCTCGTTCTTCTGCTGGTTCAAGGCTCCAAGCGGTTATACCTCCGAAACCTTTGCCGACGCTCTACTTGAACGTGCTCATGTTGCGGTGGCACCGGGTGCCGGATTTGGTACCCATGGGAATCAATTCGTCCGAGCCGGACTGCTCGAATCCGAGGAACGCCTGAAGGAAGCCGTCATACGGATCAAAGCTTCCGGAATTCTCAATGAAACCCCTGTGCAAAATTAACCAATAAATGAAAAGAACTTTTCCCAGCATTTATCGGGAAAAGTTCTTTTTTAGATCACATGATAACCCATCAGCAAAATCAAGATCAGAAGCACGGCAATCAAAACAAGAAAGATCCAGGATGATTCTTTTTTCTTACGTTTGCCCATCGCCACTTCCATGAGTCCGATTAAGGCGAAGGAAAGCACGCCTTTAATCGTCGGCACCAGTGGGAAATGGATTAAGAAGAGCATGACTACTCCGGTTATAATCATAACCAGATAAGCCGTCCGCAGAATCATACTCCACACTTTTTGCTCCGTGAGAAGATAGCTTAGGATAAAAAGGATCACGACAAGCCCCCAAACGAGGCCATGTATTTGCAGTAGTACATGCATGTTTTTTCCTCTTCTCTGAATCATTTACTAGACTTGTCTCTATTTTAACACGAACAAATGCTTTTCCCAGTATTTGCATGATGGCCTATCTCATTAAATATCGAGTTTCTCAAATTTCATCGGTGTCATCCGAATGACGCGACAGATCGCATTGATCAAGCGGAATCAATTTTGACTTCATCTTCCATTTGGCGATCAGCCAAACAGCAAGAAAAATCGGAATACCAATGTAGGCGGCAACAATTCCGCCCCAATCGATCCGGCCGCCGGAAAATGCGCCGAAGCTTTGTCCGATCACGACCACCATGCATACCGCAAAAGCGAACAACGGACCAAACGGGAACCACTTTGCCCGATAAGGAAGGTCACTCACTTTTCCTCCTTGTGCAACATAGGCACGGCGGAAACGATAGTGACTGATCGCGATGCCGAGCCACGCAATAAAACCGCACATGCCTGATGCGCTAAGCAGCCAGTTATAAACAATGCCGTCACCGAATCCGGAGGCAAAGAAAGCAAGCAGACCGAACGCAGCTGTAACGACAAGCGACCAGATGGGAATACCATGCGTTGTCACATAGCCAAGGAATTTCGGTGCTTTTCCTTTTCGAGCGAGTGCATAGAGCATACGCGTCGATGCATACAGTCCGGAATTTCCTGCCGAGAGCACCGCCGTTAAAATAACGGCATTCATCACCGACGCGGCAATCGCAAGCCCCGCTCTCTGAAACACAAGCGTGAAGGGACTGACCATAACCTGATCGGTCGCAGACAAATTATGACTCGTATAAGGAATGATCATGGCAATAACGAAGATTGCTAGAATATAAAATAGGAGTATCCGCCAGAAAATCGTGTTCATTGCTTTCGGAACACTTTTTTCCGGATGCTCGCTTTCACCGGCACTCACACCAAGCAGCTCCGTTCCTTGAAAAGAGTATCCGGCTGCGAGGAATACACCGAATGTCGCCAGAAATCCACCATGAAACGGCGCGTCACCAACGGCAAAGTTATGAAATCCGGGCACACCGCCGCCAAGAACACGGAAAATCATCAGCAACCCGACAACAATAAAAAGGATGACTGTTGCGACTTTAATAAATGCAAACCAATATTCCGACTCACCGTAGCCCTTAACCGTTAAAGCATTAAGTAAGAAGATAACAAGCAGAAATAGACCGCTCCAAAGCATCGACGAACTGTTGGGAAACCAGAATTTCATGATCAGTGTTGCGGCGGACAATTCGCTCGCAATGGTAATCGCCCAATTGTACCAATAATTCCAGCCAAGTGCGAAACCGAACGACGGATCGACAAAGCGCGTCGCGTAGGTGCTGAACGATCCGCTTGTCGGCATGTAGGTCGCCAGTTCGCCAAGACTGGTCATCAGGAAATAAACCATGATGCCTGTTAATCCATACGCGAGCAGTGCACCGCCCGGACCGGCCGTATAGATTGCGTTTCCACTGGCGAGGAAAAGCCCTGTTCCGATTGCTCCCCCAAGCGCGATCATCGTCAAATGACGTGATTTTAACCCGCGCCTTAATTGATTATTTCTCTTCTGCTGCACTTTTTCTCTCTCCCTCTCTGTATTTCGGGGAGATATGTGAAGAATATAATTCATGGTTACTAAAAACGCCCGCCAAGGCAAGATCATGCCTTCGGCGGACGGGAAACTTTTATAGTAAAAAAGAATAAGATCTGTTTAAAATACAGGCTTATTGATCCATTTACTCCTCGCACATCTTCCACCGATAGCACACCACATGCCTAAAAAACATGTGACAGTCCCGCCCCTTTCGAAAACGGACCCAGCACACTCGGCAAGAGAAACCGAATGTACTTCGGCAACAGTTCCTTACGCGCACCGTCCGGCTTCTCTTCGCCTCAGATGCGCTTATCTTAACTGCCGCGCCTCTACCCCCTCGTGATCTTGTGAGGAGATTTGTTAACAACAGGACTCATTGTACCTTTATTAAAAATGATTATCAACCGTGTTTTTTTCTATTCCCCTTGATAAATTTCAAAGCGATCATGTTGACCGGTTGGATTTACTTTTCCCGCATCAACCGACGATAAAAACATTTCTTTAGGCCTGACCCATAGTTTCCGCTCGCCATACATTGCTCGGTAAACAACTATCTCTTTTTCCGCTTCCGAGTCCATTGCGACATCCTCGACATAATATATATAGATTCCCCTTAAAATGTCGGTAAAGTGTATGTAACTGAATCTCTCTCATATGGGAATGCACTCCTATTAAAATGTGTTTGACGTCAACCATTAGGCCACAGTCTTCTTACATTTATTAGTTTCAACCCGTCAAAGTCCAATCGGTATACATCGGGTTTGGACGTCTGAAGCAGGAAATTCAAATTGTAAGAATGATCAAAGTAGCCCATCATTAACGTCATAACTGCGCCGTGTGTACCAATGGCAATTTTCTTTCCTTGGTATGTGTTTATCAGGTCTAGAAGTACTCGAACCGCTCGTCGTTGGCATACTTCGTTCGACTCTCCTCCGTGCAAGGCATACTTTGGATCATGAAATGATCTTTTTAACAATGCAGCCAGCTCTTCGTTAGATAAAGTCTGATTTCCCGAGGTAAACATTCGTTCCTTAAGATCCTCAAACCTAATGATCTTTCTCCCTAATGAATGCGCCAGCTCTTTAATCGTTAGAACTGCTCGTTCATATGGACTTGAAACAAAAACATCAATTGCCTCGTTTTTCAACAAAAGCGTTACTTGATGTGCGTCAATTATTCCTTGAGCGGTTAGTCCTCTCGTTCGTTCATTCCGATCATTTTTCGGTGATTCGCCATGCCGAACCATATAAACAACTGTTTTCATCTTATCCTCGCATTTTGTGGTTGATATCATAAATACTAACGCTCAATAAACATTTTAGAGGTCCATAATCCCTCCTGTTGTTCAATTAGAATTTAACCGTTTCTTCCTGCTCAGCCTGATACTCGGCAATTGCTTCCATGAAGGCTTGTCCGTATTTTTCTAATTTTTGCTGACCGACCCCCTTGATCATCAGGAAGTCATGGTCAGTCGCCGGCAGTCGCGCACTCATCTCACGCAGGGACTGATCTGAAAAAATGATGTATGGAGGAACAAACTCTTTCTGAGCAAGCGTTTTGCGGACCTGCTTCAACGATTCGAAGAGTGCATCGTCTACAGCCAGCCGTTCTGCACGAACGCGTCCTTTTTTGAGGACCTTTTCCTCTCCTTTAAGTACCGGCAGCGACCGCTCGTTTAAAGCGAGAACGGGAAAGGCGCCGCCCTGTTGCACAAGGTATTGCTCGGCTGTCAGGAAGTCGATAAATTCACTGATCTGCTTTTGCGTTCGGTCCTTCATAATGCCGTATGTGGGCAACCGGTCAAGCCGAAAAGAGAGCAGTTTTTGATCTGATGCGCCGGCAAGCACCTTGGCAACCATCATTTTCCCATAGCGTTCACGCAGACGCTTGACACACGAGAGTACCTTCTGTGCATCAACCGTTACATCTGATTTTTCACGTGTATCGAGACAGTTGCCGCAATGGGCGCACGGCTCAGGATTCTGCTCGCCGAAATAGCGCAAAATATAGCCCTGCAGACAGGTCTCGGTATGACAATAGCCAATCATCTGATCTAGTTTGTGGTACTCTGCTTGCTTCAGCGTATCGTCCATCTCAGATTGATCGATAAAAAACTTCTGCAACCGGATATCTTGCGGCGCAAACAAAAGAATGCAGTCACTTTTTTCTCCATCGCGCCCCGCACGCCCGGCTTCCTGATAATAGGCTTCAATGTTTCGCGGCATATTGTAGTGAATGACAAACCGTACATTTGATTTATTAATACCCATTCCAAACGCATTGGTTGCGACAAGCACCGTCAAGTCATCATAAAGGAACCGCTCCTGACTTGAAGCACGCTCCTGTTCGGAAAGACCGGCATGATAGCGTCCGACAGCAAGCCCCTTCTGCTCGAGTCGCGCATAAAGCCGATCCACTTCCTTGCGCGTCGCCGCATAAACAATTCCCGGCTGATCTTGATTCTTCTTCAAATAGTCAAGCAAAAAGGTATCCGCATTCTGACCGCGGATCACCTGAAAATTCAAATTATCACGAGCAAAGCCGGTCGCAATGACCCCGTTCGGCTCAATACCGAGCAACTGACAAATATCCGATGTGACGTTCGGTGTTGCCGTCGCTGTAAGGGCGACAACCGTAGGTCTTTGCTCAAATCGAGTAATCATTACGGGTATAGACCGATAACTGGGACGAAAATCATGACCCCACTGTGAAATGCAATGCGCTTCATCAATGGCCACGAGCGAAACATGCATACGTTCCAGAGCACGGACAAAATCCGGAACCTCTAAGCGCTCCGGTGCAATGTAAACTAATTTATAGTCTCCGTTCGCTGCAGCTGCAAGCCTCGACTTTCCTTCTGCAAAGCTTAGCGAACTATTTATGTAGGTTGCGTGAATCCCGGCGTTGCCAAGCGCGTCAACTTGATCTTTCATCAAGGAAATCAGCGGCGAGATCACCAGTGTCACTCCAGAGAAAAGCAGCGCGGGGATCTGGTAGCAAAGCGATTTTCCGCCGCCCGTCGGCATAATGCCGACCGTATCCCGACCATCCATTAACCGAGAAATGATTTGATCTTGGCCCTTCCGAAATTGGTCGTAGCCAAAATATTTTTTCAGCGCTTGATGAGCCGCGTCGATCATCGATGAAACCACCTTTTCGTCCTTAATAAACTAGTTTTATCTTATCACAAATTTAAAGGAGAAATAGGAATCGGATCATCACAGCTCAATATCCGTTTGTGCGCGTGTATCCGCGCCAAGCACCTGATTCATCATGCGCAGCGCATACTCATTGTCCTCTTGAACATTCGATGCGCAGCAATCCTGTGGAACGATCAGCTTATAATCACGCATGTATGCATCGTTCGCCGTAAAAAGCACACAGATATTGCCTGCCACACCGGTAAGGATCAGCGTCTCCACACCCAGATCATGCAGCAGTGCATGGAGTGGTGTAGCAAAAAATCCGGAATGCTTGGGTTTAATAATGAAATAGTCGGAAGAATCAGGAAGGATGCGTCGAACAACTGACGCTCCCGTTCCCTTTAATGCCTCACGAATCAGATAATCACGATCAGATTCCCATCTGCCCGAATTATCATTGACGTAAATGATCGGGATGCCTTCATGGCGTGCCCGCGTGATCAGTTTCACCAGAGGGTCAATCATATGCTTCATACCGTTTAGCAGCAATCCTGCCTTGCTGAATTGAAGCGGATTAATCATATCAATGACCAGCAAAACCTTATCTTTTTTTACCATCGTTTTCTCCCCCTCTGCTCACCCATTATTTCCAAATCGCACGCTGAGCATTCGATCTGGTGCCTTTAAAACCATGAAACAAAAAGCATCCTAATTCATATGCTGATGTTAGATAAGCATTCAGGAGGAGGGATCATAGTGGATAACAAAGACCCTAGAGAACCGCAGCAGCCAAAAAGAAGAAATCTGATGAATGATCTCGATGCGTTTTTTCAAAGTAATCCGTTCGGCGATGTGTTGAAATCAATCGACGATTTTTTCAGCAATCATTCATTTACCGGGTTTCCGGTCAGGCTCTATGATACAAAAGATGAATGGATCGTTGAAGCTGAACTGCCCGGTGCAGATCGTGACAACATTCATATCGAGCTGCTTGGCGATAAGGTGAAAATTGCTGTGGAAAATGATGTGGAAATGGAATCGCAGCATCAGGAAACCGGCGCGTACAGTCATGAGCGCCGCTTCGATCATGCTGAACGCGTGGTGACTTTGCCGTATGCCATCAACCGAGCACACACGCAGGCTTCCTACACCAACGGCATTCTCAAAATTCACGGACCGAAGTCACCAAAAACCGGACATAATCTTTCCATTGATTAAAAAAGAGAATCGGAGCAAGCTCCGATTCTCTTTTTTGGTGTCCTTTTATTTAAAACCGCGCAACAAAACGTTCCAAGCGATCCAAGCCATCCTTCAAAACGTCCATTGAATAGGCGTAAGAGAGTCGCAGGTAGCCCTCACCATATGAAGAAAATGCGCTGCCGGGAACAGCTGCCAGCCGTTCTTTATCAAGCAGCTGCAGGGCAAAGTCCTCTGAGGACAAGCCGAACTTTTTAATTGAAGGAAATACGTAAAAAGCACCTGCGGGACGCACAACGTCAAATCCCATAGCCTCAAGTCGGCCAATCACATAGTCCAGCCGTTCCTTATACGCTTGCCGCATCGGCTCGGCGTCATCCTTGCCGACCGTCAACGCCTCAATCGCCGCATACTGAGTAATGCTTGTAATGCAGGAAATGCCGTATTGATGGACTTTGATCAGTTCATTGGCAATCGGATTATCAGCCAAAATATAGCCCATACGCCACCCCGTCATTGCATGTGATTTTGACAGACCGTTAATCACCAATGTCTTTTCTTTCATGCCTGGGAACGTTGCAATTGAAGTATGCCTTTGTCCATAGGTCAGTTCACTATAAATCTCATCCGACACGACAAAAACGGATTTATCTTTTAACACCTCGGCGATAGCCGCGACCTCCGCCTCGCTGAGCACACATCCGGTCGGATTAGACGGATATGGAAGAATAACTGCCTTCGTTCGCTCAGTCAGATGTTCGGCAATTTGTTGCGCAGTCATTTTAAAATCCGTCTCTCGCGTGTCAATGTAAACTGGAATGCCGCCGGCAAGTGTGATCGGTGCTGCATAGCCCGGATATGCCGGTCCCGGAAGAATGACCTCGTCACCTGGTTCCAATAAAGTGCGAAACGCAAGGTCAATGGCCTCGCTCGCGCCAACCGTTGTGATGATCTCAGAAGCAGGGTCATAATGCAGATCATATTTTTCCGCAACATACCCGGAAATAGCTTGTCTTAGCTCAAACAGACCCGCATTCGCCGTATACGTTGTCTTGTTCTGATCAATTGCAGTCTTTCCTGCTTCCTTCACATGTTCCGGTGTGGCAAAATCCGGCTGACCAATTGTCAGTGATACCGCTCCGGGGTAGTCCTTCACTTTATTAAAAAATTGTCGGATACCACTGATCTGAATAGCACGAACCCGTCTGTTAATCAAGTTTTCCATTGATGCCAAATCTCTCACACTCCCGTTAATAGAGAAAAAGCCCGCGCGTTTGCATGCACGCGAAGGCTTGGGTTCCCATGACCGTTAATCAGTAACCACTGCTTTTTTTTCCTTTGGTTTTTCTTCTGCTTTTGCTTCTTTTGGCTTATCTTCCGTTTTTACGGCTTCTGGTGCTTCTTCCGCTTTCGGTTGGACTTTTTCAGTTGCTTCTTCATGATCAACCTTAACTTCTTGAGTCCAACCCAGCTTGTCTTCGATCTTACCGGTCTGGATGCCTGTGAGTGTGTCGTACAATTTCTGAGACAGCTTGCCTGTTTTCCCGTTGGCAACCTTAATCACATGGTCTTCCCATTTCAGAAATCCGACTGGAGAAATAACAGCTGCCGTTCCCGTGCCGAATACTTCTTTAAGCTTCTGTTTTTCCGCTTTCTTGAACAGCTTATTTACAGAAATTTTCTTTTCTTTGACGGTTACGCCCCAATGCTGGAGCATTTCGATCACCGAAGCACGCGTAACGCCGGGGAGAATACTGCCGTTCAGTGCCGGGGTCCATACTTCGTCGTCAAATTTGAAGAAGATATTCATGCTGCCGACTTCTTCGATGTATTTGTGCTCCACACCATCGAGCCACAGCACTTGATCAAAGCCCATTTCTTCCGACTTAGTCTGAGCCTTGAGGCTGGCAGCATAGTTGCCCGCAGTTTTCGCATAGCCGACACCGCCCTTAACAGCGCGGACATATTCGTCTTCAACATAGATTTTCACAGGACTCATTGAATTGCCGAAATAGGAGCCGACAGGGGACAGAATGATCAGCAGCTTGTAGGTCGCTGAAGGATGCACACCAAGTGCTGAATCCGTACCAATAATGAACGGACGAATGTACAGCGATTGTCCCGGCTGAGATGGAATCCATGCCTCTTCAATGGCAACCAGTTTCTTAATTGCTTTAATCACAAATTCCTCATCAATTTCCGGAATGTTCAGCCGTGCACAGGACTGATTCATTCGTTCCATGTTCTTGTCCGGACGGAACAGCAGGATACGCTTGTCTTCAGTTCGGTAAGCTTTTAAGCCTTCAAAGACTTCCTGTCCATAATGAAAAATCGTTGCTGCCGGATCAAGAGTAATCGGTCCGTAGGGAACAATCCTCGGATCATGCCAGCCTTCATCCAAAGAATAGTCCATTTCAAACATGTAATCAGTAAAATGCTTGCCAAAACCTAACCCGCTGGCATCAGGCTTCGCTTTTAGTTGATCAGCTTTATGGAACGCGATCGTCTGCCCCATGATTCGAATCCTCCTAAAATTTGTTTTCCTTCTTTGATTATATCAATCCGTTATCAAGTGCGCCACTTCACGTATAAAATCGTTAAGGAGAATCAGACACACCGAATCTGATCCATTTCATACATTATTATTCATGTTTCGCTGCATTAATATTCCATACGTTTATAGAGAAACTTCTTGCCCAGCTTTACATAAAAAAAGCTTTGAAAACAAAGTGTAAAAAAAGCAAAAAAAATGAGTTAAAAAGCTTCTCTTACCGAATTGTTCCTGCTACAATGTTCTGGTTGACTTAAGAAGACTGTGACATTTCTATTTATTAATCTTTATTTTGAAAGGAGCGCTTGCTATGCGCCAATTTACCTTTGCCTCCTGTGCCCTGTATTTTCTTACCGGATTGACTGCTATTTCAATCGGATCCGTGATGCCTGAACTCTTAAGTTATTACCATGTATCATACACAATTGGCGGAAGGCTGATTTTTGTTGGCGCAATGGGATTTCTTGCAGGCGTTCTGCTTACTTCATATCTGAATCGCCGTTTTCACCCGAAACCGATCTTGACCATTTCTGCCCTGATTATTGCCTTAGCGCAATTCAGTATTTTACTGCTTCCGCCGTTCCCACTGTTCATGGCTCTTTATTTTTTGAATAGTGTCGGCTCGGCTGCGATCGGTATTGTAGTCGCAACGATGTTCATCGAAGTGTTCATTGGCCGGCAGGCAGTTGCGATGAGCTATTTGGAGGTTTCTTTCGGGCTAGGCGCATTCACGATGCCGCTGCTTGCCAGCTTCTTCATTGCACATGGCATCTGGCGTTACCTGTTTGTGGTTACCGCTGTGCTCGCCGTTGTACTTGCCATTGTCTGGACGCGAATTTCCTACTCCAAACAAATGGTGGATAATAGCGAGCCCTTGGACGCTTCCGGTTCAAGTGATACACAGCGGCCGCTGAGCACGCATCTAAAATGGATCGTGCTCGGACTGTTTGGTCTCATCGTATTCCTGTATGGTGGATTTGAAGGCAGTTTGAATAACTTCATGTCATCGATTTTTATGCAGTATCTGAACCAAGCTGCGTACTACGCCTCGATCAGCGTCGGCATTTTCTGGGGTGCGATGGTTATTGGGCGCGCGGCTACTGCACTCATTATCCGCAAACTTACGTACAGCACATATTTGCTGATGAGTATCTGCGGCTCGATTGTTTCACTGCTTTTGTTTATTTTTTTAAAAAATGCGCTGATGGGTTACGTCTTCGTCGGCACGCTGGGACTCATGATGTCCGGCATCTATTCCATCACGCTTGTCTATGCGAACTATTCCATTCCGAATAGCGCGCAGCTGGTCACGCCAATCATATCAGGATTGTCTGGCCTCGGTTCGGCCATTTTCCCGGCTGTCACCGGAGTAGCTATCGACCGCGCAGGCATGTCTGTGACTTTGTGGTATATCGTCGGCATAGCGACCGCTTATTTAGTCTTCCTGCTCGTAATCAATCGACTGCGCAGCGGACGTCCTACCCGCCTTATTTTACGATTCAGTCATCATCGCCGGATGCAGCCAGCCTTTGCGATGCGGCGTTCACGTTATAAATAATTGAAAAGATACGAGACTCGCACGGATTGATCCGTGCGAGTCTTTTTTACAAGGAAAGAAAGTATATGATTTTCGCCAAAGCCAAAGGTTGTGAGCCAAATGCGCAGGTGCGAGACTCCTGCGGAGCGGCTCTGTTGATCGCAGGCCAGGGGAGACCCCGCAGGTATTAGTTTGCTTGAGGAGGCTCCCGGACTGCCCGCGGTCGCGCTCAGTTGATGCGAGCAACCGGAGCGTAATCAAAATCCGGCATGATTTAAGGACCGGGCGCTTTTTGCCCGGTTTTTCTTATATTGTGACCCTTCCGTTAACTGCGAGCATCTCCTTTGAAACCAGTCTAAACGAACACTATGATGAACTTTAATCAAGAAATTCACCAAAGTGCATTTCCTGATAAATATACCTAGGAGGAATAGGAATGGCTGAAAAACCCGCTAAAGAAGTATTAAATCAATATGTGCGTCGGTATCTTGCTTGATCAGCTACAACGAGTGGACAAGCTGATAAATCGGATTGTCGATACGATAACCTGAAAAAAATATATATAGATGTAATAAAAAGTGGCCATGAATCCAAAAGGAATTACAGCCACTTTATTAAATTACTATGAGATTTTATCTATCTCTTCATATTTCTCTTCAACAAAGTAACTTTTAAATTTCAAATTTATCCCCCTTATGTTTTTTAACTCTATTCAGTTATAAACATAATAAACGCTATGAAGTCACCATCTTTATGAAAATTCATGTAAGAAATTCTCTGAGTGCAGTTAAAATGGGGCAATTGACGTTTTAATTGAGGGTTTTCTGAAGTAGCGTAAATACAAAGGAGATAAATTTTAGATTACTCAAAAAAACATCACGATTATGTGAAACTATGGACGTAAATATTGTTTTAAGGATTAATATGGTGAACTTCTGCTGTCACTCCACTTTCTTTTGCTTTTTTTGATAATCGTATCAGATACCCATCCTTATTATATTTTTCCACCTCTTCCGGACTTAAATTGAATTTTTTCCCTTCTTCTTGAGTCATCATATGGGCCTTTGAAGTACTATTGTTTTCTGCACCCACAACATGAACTGATATTGTAGAAATTAAAGCTATTAAAAGAATTGTAACTATAGGTTTCTTGAGTTTCAATGCCAACACTCCTCATTTTTTCTTATTATATGTATGAGATATTTTTTCTAATTAAATATTGAAATAATTCACATAAGATAAACAATATGGTCGGTCAAAGAGTAATAATGGCAATGTCCGCCTTGCCTGCGTCGAATTTTTGTATTGCCTCTATATAGTGATCTTAATGTGTCGATCGTTCATCCTAGTGACAACAATCACTTGAAGCCCATCATCTTAGCACAAGCACTTTGCACGTTTAATGCATCCATCCTTTGCAAGTCCATGCAGCGTCTTGTAAACTTCAGAACGCGCGAGATAGTGATCTTCGTCTTTATCAAAGGCTTGCAAGGGCAAATGTTCTCATAATATGAGAAACAGTTTTCTCTAAAAATGATAAACTTAAATTAATTCAAAATAACGTCTGAGGTGATGACATGTATTGGAAATTGAGAATCCCGCTTTTCTTACTTACAATCGGTGTAATCTCAGGGCTTTATCAAAAATTCCCTTGGTTATTTCTTGTCGATACAAACTACTTCATACGCAGCGCTTTATTCATCGGAACAGTCGGACTCCTTTACATTCTTCTGGAGAAAAACAAAATAAATGATAAAAAAGTTCATTTTACGATTGGATTACTTTTCATCTGTATCGGTTTTGCCTTTGATCATTTCATGGTCTGATGCCCCGCAACCATTTTAGTGGATTGAATAAACTAGGCATATAGAAGTGATTGGCTTGGGGGAGCGTTCGATGAACGAGCAGATGCAGGAGGCAGAATATGCGCTGATCAACGCGCTCGGCACCATTGTCGCTGCAATTGGAGCAACACCCGATTTAACAATTCCCGACAATCTAAAAGATGGCCTGGGCATTACCGGCAATGCGCTTCAGGCCACCGGAAGTGCACTGGACGCGAATATAAGCGACGGACTGGACGCGATCGGCGGAGGAACCCAGGCATTCGGCAACTCACTGGTTATCTATGGTTCAATCGCCCAATGTTCCGATGAGGAAAACCTTCGCGCAATCATCATCGGTAACTCGCTTCAAGCACTCGGCGGCTCACTGTCACTCCATTCGGGTCTCATTTCGGCAGAGCGGAACCGAGCAGTCGCTCTATCGGTTATCGGCAATCTCCTTCAGATCGCCGGCAACTCGCTTCAAGCCGTCTCCACCATTTTTCAATTGAACCAAACCGTTGATGATAAAAAATCAGGCCAGATTAATGCGACCGGAAGCTGGGTACAAGCCGTTGGCGCATCACTGTCGTTCTTAGCTGCGCTTGATCAAGTGGATAGTGGTGAAGGATGAGTTATTCATCACCCGCTGATCAGCTTTCGCTATTTTTTGTCAGCAGCTTGCTGAACAATTTTTCAAACAAATACGGAACAGCATAAAACAGAATGACTGTAATAAATCGAATATCTGCGTTACCGATTATAAAGAGCGTATACAACGATATATTTATAAGCACTTGCATGGTTGCATAGGCTTTAACCATTGATAAACGTGACGGTTCAACTTTAGCTAACGCAACATGAGTGATGACTAAAGTCAGATGTGATTTAAACTGTCCAAGATATATGTATATCAGCCCTAACATTTGAACAATAGTCAAAGTAGTGAATACTAAAATTAAAAAATAGTTCAGTACATCATGCATGGATATCCCCTTCTCGTTTCATCACATAAAATGAACTACTTCCCCCATTTTTCATTAGCCGTTTGCATTTGCGGATACAGCGTTTTTTCCAACAAACCGTCATCATCGATTACATTTATTGCGACGACCTTGCCATCGTCAGTGGTATTTATATCTCCCATGATAGTGGCAGTGTTTGTTTTGCCATTTTTAATGTAGTCCACATCAATTTTGAACGTGTACCCTCCGGACTTAGCTTTTTTTACTTCGATTGGTGTTGTCGCTTTCAATTGATAATCAGCCATAAATGCCGTTTGCAGAAAAATGGTTCCTTGATTAGAATTTATGAACTCTTGAAGGTACTGTTTTGCGATGACAGACTTATATTTTTCTTCTAAATAGGGGGTCAATGCTTGCGGATCTTCTGTAGCCTGTATCTTAAACAATTTCTTTTGTTCTGCATCCGGACCTGTGACTATACTTTTCAAAACCGTTCGGATTGTTTTCTCACTTTTATTATGCAGACTTGTGTCCTCACTTGAACAACCCGCAACAAAAATAAAAACAGATATAAGAATTGCCCATTTCGGTAAAACGCTTTTCATAGATTAGGTCCTCCTTGCTTTAGAAAAAGGTTAAATATGAAGAAAATCGGTGGATGTGATGATTTAAAGGCTGCATGTCGAATCGTAGATGCAGGCAATAACAGATCGTTTTGCAGAAAAGGTTTAAGCTGGGGTTGGTTCAGTTTAATCATTGTGACTGGTCTTACAGACTATTTTTCTAAATAATAACATTATAGGTAATAGTGAGTAAACAAAAAATGTAAGGTGATTCAATGAGTGAGCGATTATATTTACACATTCCTCTATTCAATGAACTCAATTATCGGCAAAAAATACTTGCGCAGCCTGACACGATGTCCTACAACAAAGGCTACGACCTGCAGCTTGACAATTATGATCAGAAAACCGGATGTATTGATTTTAGCAAAGACTATTGGACAGACTGGTATTCACGATGGGGCAGCCAAGCATCGAAGCGTTATTACGCGTATATCATTCAAAAAAATGAGCAACTGCCTATCGGTGATGCCGCACTTCGCTACGATGAAGAACAACGGGCCTACTGTGTCAGCTTAGTTATCGAGGCCAAATATAGGGGTTATGGATACAGTGAAGAAGCCTTGCGCTTACTTCTTGATGTAGCATTCAATCAGTTAGATGCAGAAAAGGTATACGATGATTTTCCTAAAACAAGAATATCGGCAGAGAAAGCGTTTCAAAAGGTGGGGTTCAAAAGAATTTCTGATGAAATTGTCGAGCTGACCAAAGATGATTATTTTAGTAAACTTTAACTCAATCGGTACATGAAAAATACAACTAGTTTTTTACCCAAGCAGATATTCCGTAATTCACCTACATACTTCATGATAAAGTAGTTTTTTCTGCTCTATAATTGAGGAAAATGACTACTGCGTGGTTGACGGAAGATGTGCAGCAAGGGCTGATTTAAATCAGCTAAAGTTCAACCTAACGAACGAAAAGATGAACCGAATTTCTGGAAATTTCAACCGAAGAGAAGGAGTTAGACCGAACGCCCAAAAAGTTAGGCCGAATCCGATAAAAATTAGACCAAACCCGTGAAAGGTTAGTCCGAACCCGATAAAAGTTAGACCGAACCTGGTGAAAGTTAGACCGAATGAAGCAGAGTAACGCAATTGTCTCATACATTTTGTGAATTTAGTAATTTTGCTTTAACTTTTGGAGGATTGGCTTTAAGTTTTCCATTGTTGGCTTTCACTTTTCTCAAATTAGCTTTAACTTTTGAGGTTAGCTTTCACTTTCGGTAGGTTGGCTTTAAGTTTTGCATCATTAGCTTTCACTTTTCACGGATTAGCTTTAACTTTTGTATTTCACCGAGAACGTATTTAACTTTGTGTAAATGGAAATACTTACCTTATAAAAGGAGCTGACCATTTATGCAAAACTACCGTAATTATGGCGACATGACGATTCGTGAACTCGCCAGCCAATGTGAAAGTGTCGACGATGTTCAAGTGATGATCCGTGAGTTATTCAAGGATACTCTCCAGGTGATCTTTGAGGCCGAGATGGAACACCATCTTGGCTATTCCAAGAACGCCGTGGATGGTATTCACTCGGGAAACAGCCGGAACGGGTACAGTAAGAAGACCATCAAATCTAAGTATGGAAACACGACGCTCGACATTCCAAGAGACCGGAATGGAGCGTTTGAACCCCAGATTATCAAGAAGCACGAGACCGCTTTAAATGGCCTGGATCATCAGATTATTGCCCTGTATGCCAAGGGCATGTCGACCCGAGATATTGAAGATCACATGCGCGATATTTATGGGATCAGTGTGTCACCTGCCATGGTAAGCAAGGTCACGGATAAAGTCATTCCACTCATCTATGATTGGCATTCTCGTCCTTTAGAGAAGGTCTACACCATTGTTTATTTGGATGCCATTCATTTCAAAGTGAAGCAGGATCATCGTATTATTAATAAAGCTGCGTACACGGTACTTGGCATTAATACGGAGGGCATGAAGGACATCCTCGGACTCTGGATTGGTGAAAATGAGAGTGCGAGTTTCTGGCTCAGCGTCTGCAGTGACTTGAAAAATCGGGGAGTCGAAGACATCCTTATTGCCTGTAAGGATGGGCTTTCCGGCTTTTCTGAGGCGATTAATACAGTCTTTCCGAAGACGCGTATTCAACTGTGCGTCATCCATCAACTCCGTAATAATATCAAGTATATTTCAACGAAATATCGCAAGCCATTTCTCGACGATATTAAAAAAGTCTATAAAGCGTTTACGATTGAGCAGGCAGAATTAGCCTTTGAGGAGGTCAAGAAAAATTGGGCAGATAAATACCCAAGAGTGATTGATTCTTGGGAAACCAAATGGCTAGAACTCACGGCTTATTTTGAGTACCCGCCTGAAATCAGAAAGATGATCTATACCACCAACACCGTCGAAGGATTCCACCGTCAGCTCAGAAAAGTGACCAAGTCCAAGAATGCTTATCCGACCGATGATGCCTTGCGAAAGATTATCTATCTGGCAACGATGGACATTACCAAGAAGTGGACATTGGCAATCCCAGGATGGATTGAATGTAGGGCACAGCTTCGCATCATGTTTGGGGATCGCTTTACCTCCGGTCTCCTAGACAAGGAGTTTTGACGTTTGAGTTTAACGCTTTAAGTTCTCCTAAAAAAGGGCAAAATAAAAGAAGAGAGTGATCCTCTCCCCCTTTTTCAGCTGAACCCTGACAGGTTGCTCGAGTTGCTCTCCAGCAGCGCTCTATCCCCCTGTCAGGTAAGAGCACAAATAGCTTTAACGATCATTCTAGAAATCATTCATTTACACAAAATAAATTACATTCCCATTTCAACTTTTCTCATTAACTTCACTGCATACTGCGCAGTGCGTAATTACTGCGCACTATCAAAAATGAAATGACCTCATTTGTAATGAACTATCTTCATGATCATTCAACACTCTCTTCAGCCCTTATAACAACAATCGTTGTCTATTGAGAGTAAACGTTAAATATCGTAGTCGTCAATGAGCGGACAACCCACAACACTGCCTTATGCCCTCGGAAAAATATTTTTCTACGCTCTCAAAGTAGTCCCGTCCATGAAAAGTCTTGTCCATCTCTGTATAATAGAGACAACTTGTCAGAATGAGATGTGAGCGTATGAAACCATTAACCGAAGAGGCGCACCGTCGTCTGATTGAAACTGCGCGTAAAAAAGAACCGGCATCCGTATATTTTCCAGATGCTTCTGTGCTTCATGTCTATTCAGGAATCGTTCAAAAAGAAAATGTATGGATCAGTGGCGATCGGATTGCCTATGTCGGTCCGGATGAACCGCTGATCTCAGATAAAACGGATATTTTCCATTTAAAAGAGAACCAGATAATAGTACCCGCTTATATCGAGCCTCATGCTCACCCGTTCCTTCTCTATAATCCGCTCACTTTAGGCACTTATTTAACGGAAAAAGGAACAATGATTTCGGTCAACGACAATAGCTTCGCATCTGCGCATTTAAATGAAGAGCAAATGCGTGCTTTTGTTAATGAACTGAATCAAACCGGGCACCACACATGGCTTTGGTGGGCGTATTTCGAAGAACATCTCCCCTCTACGGCTACACTGGAAAAGTGGCTGGATCAGCCATATGTGATGCAGGGTGGAGAACTCAGCCACTGGCTGCCGTTCAAATTGGGTTCACCTGATTTATATGAGAAGCTTTTCGCAGTCAGGCATTCTGGAAAACGGATGGAAAGCCACCTGCCCGGCTCGTCGGTCAATACATTAAACCTGTTCGCGTCCGCCGGCATTTCGGCTGACCACGAATCCATGACTGCGCGTGATGTCATCAATCGACTGAATCTCGGCTACTACACGGCGATTCGTTATTCTTCCATTCGTCCGGATCTTCCGGAGATCATGAGTGGATTAGCGGAACATCCGGGACTTGATTTGTCCAAATTAATGTTAACCAATGACGGTGCCTCACTCCCTTTCTTGAAGCAGGCAACACACGCCTCGATGATCAAGCTTGCAATGAAAAGTGGAATTTCAATGCCGGACGCGTACCGCATGGCGACTTTGAATCCAGCCGTGTACTACCGCATGGATGACACCATCGGAAGCATCTCTCCGGGAAGAATTGCGGACATCAATATCATCGAACGATTGGATGATCCGGAACCGACAAGCGTTCTTTTCGAAGGAAAATGGCTTGTGCGTGATGGGGAAAAAGTGGCGAACCCAGCAAGCTTTGCATGCGAACATTACTTTAATCAAGCGAATCTCGCGCACCTGCCAAACCATTGTCCGGAGCAAGAAACGACAACCATTGGTCTTGAACTCCAGAACAGCGTCATTACCCGCCCGTACACCTTTGATCCGAAGAGTACATTAGCGGAAAACGAGTGTTATTTAACGTATGTTTGCCGTACAAACGGTGCACATCTGAGCACGCGAATCAAGAACTTTTCGCATTCTCTCCGTGCTCTTGCAAGCACCTATTGTGCCTCCGGGGATATTTTGATTATTGGACGAGACAGAAAGGCAATGGCGCATGCTTATCAAACGATTCGTGATGGATTCCAGGGCATTACCGCGCAATTTGATGAGAGCGGCGCATTCTCAATTAATCTCGATCTACTTGGTGTCATGAGTAAAAAGTCGATGAACGCACTGAGTTCCGAGGCCGAGCAATTCATCGAACACATGAAAAAGAACGGATTCGCCTTTGACGATCCGTTCTTCTGCCTGTTTTTCCTGACCGAACTGCATCTTCCTTTTATTCGTCTTACGTCAAAAGGAATCATCGAGATCAAATCAAACGAAATTATTGCCCCAAACATTAATAAGTGATCTTCTCCAAGTACAGTGGTTTTGTTGTCATATAATCACCTTAACTATATAATGAATGTATAAAGAACATGCAGTGATGAATAATAAAACCATACGGATCTATTCATCCGTATGGTTAACAAGGAATCAAGCAATATCCGCGTTGAGCGGATGCAGCGCAAAATCAAAGCAGCACTACAGTAAATGATTCACTTCAATTATTGCCACTGCGAATGGCATATGAAGCGGATCATTTCTTTTTGTTAGACAGCATGAGCACCAGAACACCGAAAGAAATCATCAGAGTCAAGGATTGAAACACTGTCATGGCGCCACCCCCTTTCACAAGGGTGCTACCGTATCCGCTCATATGCACAGCTATTACTTGATCCTGTCATTATAACATCTAAAGAGCCTAAACCTGCTATTTACGGGGTGCGTTTATTTAATAAGTAATCTTCTCCAAATACAGTCCGCAGGCTTCGGCCATGCGGCCTGTTTGTATGCGTTCATTTGACGCCAGAATTTGCGGGATCGCAGCTGCATCAATCGCACCGAGTCCGACCTCGATTAATGTGCCGACCATTTTCCGAGCCATGTTGTAGAGAAATCCGTCGCCTGTTAATCGAATGTCGAAGAATCCGTCATACGCATCGATCGTAATCGCTGAGATTGTCCTCGCCATCGACTTTTTCTTTGATTTTGCATTTGCGTAAGCAGTAAAATCATGCGTGCCAATGAAGTCCTGGCCTGCCTGCTTCATCAACGCGACATCTAAGTTTTCAGCCACATGCATGCTGTATTTTCTCATAAAGGGATTGCTGATCGGTCCGTTCCAAATTTTATATAAATAGGTCTTTTCCTTAGCATTATAACGAGCGTGAAAACGTTCGGGCACAATGGCCACGTCAATCACGCTGATGTCCTGAGGCAGCTGATGATTCAAATGCGTATAAATATCTTCCTCAGTCAACAATTTCTTCGTTTTAAAATTGGCGATCTGACCAAGCGCGTGAACGCCGGCATCTGTTCTGCTGCAACCGACGATCTCAACCGGTTCGCCGACGAGCACCGTAAGTGACTGTTCGATTTTTCCTTGGATTGTATTCTTATCATCGCCCAGCCGCTGCCATCCTTTATAGCGGCCGCCGTCGTACTGAATCGTTAATTTGTAATTGTTCATATTTTGCACCCTCTGCGGTTTCAATGGTGACCGGCGCTTATGCTCGGTCTTCCGCATTGTCCCCCAATATCAACCTCCTGTCAATTTTCCCTCATTGACCTCGTTTCTAAGTAAGCTCCTTAATCGGAAAAGCTCTATGAGTTGTGCTACAATATGAGTGTTACTTTTGACAAAACAGTGACAAATCAACCTATTTATGAGAAAGCCAGGTGAACTCATGTCCACAATCGAGTGGAAAAAAGTGAAAGACTATGAAGACATTTTCTTCGAAACCTACGAGGGAATTGCAAAAATTACAATTAACCGACCGCATGTCCGCAATGCGTTTACACCGAATACAGTAGTTGAAATGATCGACGCATTCGCTTGGGCACGTGATGATGCATCCATCGGCGTCATTATCCTTACCGGTGCCGGAACGAAGGCATTCTGCTCCGGTGGAGATCAGAAGGTGCGCGGCAATGGCGGTTATGTAGGAAAAGACAATATTCCACGTTTGAATGTGCTTGATCTGCAGCACCTGATTCGAATCATTCCAAAGCCGGTTATCGCAATGGTTGCCGGCTACGCCATTGGCGGCGGAAATGTGCTTCAGGTCGTATGCGACTTAACGATCGCTGCGGACAATGCAGTCTTTGGCCAGACAGGACCGAAAGTCGGCAGCTTCGATGCAGGTTACGGCGCAGGCTATTTAGCGCGTATTGTCGGCCATAAAAAAGCACGTGAAATCTGGTACTTATGCCGCCAGTATAACGCGCAGCAGGCCTTGGACATGGGACTTGTCAACACGGTTGTCCCACTCGACCAGCTTGAAGAAGAAACCGTAAAATGGGCGCGCGAAATGTTGTCGAAGAGTGCCACAGCGCTCAGATTCCTCAAAGCGTCGTTTAATGCGGATACGGACGGACTCGCGGGTCTCCAACAATTCGGCGGAGACGCGACGCTGCTTTATTACACAACTGACGAAGCAAAAGAAGGACGCGACGCCTTTAAAGAAAAACGCGATCCTGATTTCAGCAGATTCCCTAAGTTCCCATGATCTCAGATACACAGCCGTCCATGCCGCAGTGGCTTAGCCAACGGGCTCGACTGACTCCGGATCGGATCGCATTTGAAACGGAGAATGAGCAGCTCACGTTCAAACAATTGCTGGCGCGCGTCCATCAAGCTGTATCAGCGCTCCGGTCCGCTGGGGTTCATCCTGCCGATCACGTCGCGTCGCTTCAAGGCAACACCTTGCCTTGCGCCATTACGGTCCATGCGCTTATGATGCTTGGCGCGGTTATGGTGCCTCTGAATACCCGATTATCTGTGGACGAGCTTGCCGGACAAATTGAGGATAGCGGCTGTCAACGCCTAATCACGGATCAGAAGTACGAACAAAAGGCAGCGCAAGCTATCGAACAAATCAACTGCGCGCTCATTCATACAGATAAATGGATAGAATGCGACCCCTTGCTGGACGATTTCGATACAGAAATCCAGTTAGGGAATCCATGCACGATTATTTTCACCTCAGGTACAACCGGACATCCGAAAGGCGTTGTGCTCACCTATGGGAACCATTGGTGGAACGCGAACGCCTCTCTAATTAATCTCGGGCTTACACCTGATGACAAGTGGCTCTGCTGCGTCCCGCTTTTCCATGTCAGCGGCCTATCCATTTTAATGAAAAGTGTGATTTACGGTATGCCGGTATATCTGCAGGAAAAATTTGAACCGCAGGCCGTCAATCAATTAATTACGGATAGCGGAATCACACATATCTCCGTCGTTGCCTCAATGCTACAGCGGATGATGGACGAGCTTGATGATCATTTTTCCTATCCAAAAACTCTGCGCTGCATCCTGCTCGGCGGCGGGCCTGTGCCCAAATCATTGCTTCAGCGTTGTCTCGATCAAGAGATGCCCATCTATCAAACGTACGGCATGAGTGAAACCGCCTCGCAAGCGGTCACTTTGCCGCCTGAGTATATGCTTAAAAAAGCGGGTTCGGCGGGACAGCCGCTTTTTCCGCTCCAAGTTCGCATCTCAGCGGAAGCACCCAATGAGCCTGGAGAAATTTTGATTAAAGGACCAACCGTTTTCAGCCACTATTTAAATAATCCTGAAGCAACCCATGAGGCTTTTGATGGTGAATGGTTTCACTCAGGTGATATTGGTTATCTGGATGAGGATGGATTTCTGTTCGTTCTGGATCGCCGAAAAGATTTGATCATTTCCGGTGGGGAAAATGTTTATCCTGCTGAAGTTGAATCCGTTTTAAATGGTTGCGCGGGGATTTTGAGAGCCGGAGTGATTGGTGTTCCGGATACGCAATGGGGATGCGTTCCCATCGCTTTCGTCAGCCTTAAAGAAGGCACTGGTTTTTCCGAATCAGAACTCATCAACGAATGTAAGCAACATTTAGCATCTTACAAGGTGCCAAAGCGTATTTTTACTCTGGCGGAATTGCCTGAGAACGCTTCGCACAAACTGCTCAGGCGCAAGCTTTATGAAGAATATGAGAAAATGAATAGCATTAAATAAAAACCGGGACAAGCCCGGTTTTTTATTTTAGCAATGAACGATCTCTAGCGATTGGAATCTCACGGACAACAATTTCTGCGTGGCAGACCGGACAGTGAATTTTTTTTACGGCCCACTCGCTTGAACGATGTACACGCATGTCCGCTCCACTTTGGTAACCATTATAGTGATGACATGTATCCATGACTGTTTCCTCCCTTCATTATCTGCTATACCCGCATTAAACCAATTTTCATGGATAACATCGTTATTTCCAGCACTTTCCTGTCTGTATCGATTACGACATAAATATGCCACAAATACCACTTATTTCCTTTTAAGATCATTTATTCGGTCATGTTATACTTTTACTAGATAGAAAAAATTGACTGTTGCACGAGCCTTCCAAAAAGGGTCAAATACTGCCTCAGTATCAATGAAAGGTGGGAACTATTTGGAAAAAAGACAACTCAATCCTAGAATTCTAACGATTTGGCGCCAAAGGGCAATTATGACACATCTCATTGTTTGGCTAATTATCGGCGGGTTCGTCACAAGTATCTTCTTTTTTGACTGGCCGCACTTCCTGTTCTATATTGCCGGCGCTCTAGCCGCGCTCAACATTCTCCAGCTGATCCTTTACGTGTTTGTTTTTCCAAGCATCAATTACCGAACGTTTTTCTATGCAATTAGACAAGAGGATCTATTAATTCAAGATGGCATTTTTATCATTACTCAGACTGTTATTCCGTTTACACGCGTGCAAAATGTAGAGACCGAACAAGGACCGCTGCTGCGCAAGCATCACCTGACTGCCGTATCCGTCACGACTGCGGCCGGTGAGCATGAAATTCCGGCTTTGGAAGAGTCCGATGCACTCGCTCTTCGCGATCAAATAGCGGAGTTGATTAAGGAGAATCCTGCCAATGAAATCTAAAGGCAAACATCTCCATTTCTTCGCAATAATCAGTGATGCCGTCTCAACACTGTGGAGCATCATCGTTCCGCTCGGCTTCGGCTTTGCATGGGGGATGCGTCATCTCGGTCAAATTACCGGCTATGCCCTCATCATTCTGCTTGTTATTATTGTCTTTAACTTTTTTAAATGGCTGCGGTTCAAATATGAATTCGTCGATGATCAATTTCATATCCGTTCAGGGGTTTTAGTGCGCAGCGACCGTTACATTCGCATTCAGAGAATTCAATCGGTGCAGATCAAAACGAATCTGCTGCTTCGTCTGCTCGGTGTGGTTCAATTAAAATTCGACACCGCGGATCAGGCATCCAAAGGCGACATGGTCCTCTCCGCGCTCAAGCTTGAGGAAGCGGAGAAAATCAAGGCAGAGGTCAGCCGTGGAAAAACGCAGAAGTCGATTATCTTTGCTGTCGAAGATCCCACCGAGGCTCCAAAGGTCGTTGATGACTCACCAAAAAAAGTCTATGCGCTCTCCGGAAAACGGCTGCTCGGCGCCTCGCTGCTCACCTCTAAAGTC
This sequence comes from Sporolactobacillus sp. STSJ-5, assembly GCF_024385605.1. GTDB lineage: Bacteria > Bacillota > Bacilli > Bacillales > Sporolactobacillaceae > Sporolactobacillus. Next base: position 45,295 of record NZ_JANFOJ010000006.1, read on the forward strand.
GGTGTCGTACTTGCGGCAGTATTTGGTCTTTGGTCACAGGCCGATGACTTTATACCCGACAGCATCCAAGGGCAGTCATTGAGCTACCTGGAACATGCTTCGCTGGTCGGAATGATCATCATCATCGGTATGGTGATTCTTATGCTTTGGCTTGTTTCTTTAGTCAGCGCGCTGCTTCGCTGGGGCTTCTTCAAACTTTCCGTGCATGAAGGAGAATGGCGAATCCATCGCGGCGTGTGGGAGACCAGCGATGAAACCTATAAAACCGACCGAGTTCAAGCAATACGTATCAAAGAACAATGGCTGCAGCAATTATTCGGTTGGTGTACGGTCTATGCTGATTGCAGCGGCAGTATTGATTTGGAGAAAAGCAACGGCGGATCAGTTCTCGTCTTCCCGCTCCTTCGAAAAAAGGAATTGCCTGATTTTCTTGAAACAGCTATTCCCAGATTTTCCGGACCGATCAAGCGCCATCCATTACCCATGCGTGGCACGCTCTACCGCATGATTCTGCCGGCAATCTTTTGGATTGGTTTATGCTCCGTGCTTACTTGGCGGCTGGACTGGGGAAAATACTCACTTATTGCCCTGCCGTTCATTCTTGCCTATTTCTGGTTTAAGAATCGCTCAGAAGGCTGGGCACTTATGGACAAACGACTCATTGCGATCAACCGATGGCTGACAAAAACCACCACAATTACACGAAAAGAACATATTCAATCGTTTGCGAAAAGGCAATCGCGGATCCAAAAGAAGCTTCATTTATCAACGTGCTCGGCAACCATTCGCGCATCCACTGCTGAAATCATTACCATTCATCAACTCGATGAAACAGATGCGGACAAGTTATTTCAATGGTTTAGAAAAAAATGAGGGTCAGAGGAGGAAGCGGTCAATGAATGACTATTCTTGGATTATAATGACCGTAATTATTTTGTTTGCTCTCTACCGCCGCATTCGCCGTAACATTGGCTGGCAACTTTTTAAAGTCAGACGCATGATGATTCGACTATCATTGTGCACAATAATTGGTTTATTTTTTCTTTTAGGCAGCTTCTCTCATCCGATCAGTTTTATTTCGGATCTTATCGGGTTACTGGCCGGAGCATCTCTGGCTTATTACAGTTCAAAGGTGACACAGCTGGAGCATCGGAATGATCGTTGGCATTACCGGACCAATGTATGGATCGGAGGTTTGGTCAGTGCTCTATTTATCGGCCGACTTCTTTACAGATTCTATGAAGTTTATTCGAGCGGCGTACTCCAAGGAAGTACCGTCACCGCGCGGCAGCTGAATACGAACAGCACATGGACAGCCGGCTTGCTCCTAATCATGTTTGCCTATTACGTTGTCTATTATCTTCTGCTCCTAATCAAGCAAAAACAAGTCAGTCGCGCTTTAGAAAGTGCCGATCAATAATACTTGAATCTTTAACCCAATGAGGTAATGTTTCTGTAAAACAACAGTCCGCCGAGGCGAATCGCCTTGACGGACTGTTTTCATGACTTAGAAAGTTCCGGTTCTTCAATGGAAACCTGCCAGTTAATCGGCGTTTCGCCAACCGATTCCAGGAACTGATTGGTTCGCGAAAAAGGATGACTGCCGAAGAAGCCGTAACGAGCAGAAAAAGGGCTCGGATGCGGCGATTTAATGATGAAATGCTGTTTATTGGTGATCAATTCTTCCTTCGCCTGAGCATTCCGCCCCCAAAGAATGAACACGATCGGCTGCTGCCGCTCGTTCAAATCGCGGATCACAGCATCGGTGAACTGTTCCCAGCCCATCCCTTTATGCGAATTGGCAGCACCACGACGAACGGAAAGCACTGTGTTGAGCAGCAGCACGCCTTGGCGCGCCCATTCGATCAGGCATCCATGTTTCGGAATCTCGCAGCCGAGATCATCCTTTAATTCTTTAAAAATATTTTGCAGCGACGGCGGCTGTCTCACGCCGGGCATAACTGAAAAGCTGAGCCCATGCGCCTGACCCGGTTCATGGTAAGGGTCCTGCCCCAGGATAACCACCTTCACCTTTTCGTATGGCGTGTAATTAAGGGCATTGAAAAGATCGTACATATCAGGATAAATGGTTTTCGTCGTATACTCTTCTTTGAGAAACTGCCGCAGCTTCTGATAGTAGTCCTTTTCAAATTCCGTCTTCAGCAAGGGTTCCCAGTCATTTTTCAAAATGTGCTTTTCCAATTTTGTGCACCTCTCTGGTTATGATGAGCGCTAATCGCTAAAGGGTCTTCTATTAATAAATAAGCTTCCAGTTATGATCAACGGTTGCCTTGATTATTTTTTTCTCAAGTACTTCATTGGCAATCAGTTCCGTCACATCAACCGGAATGTCCTTGACAACCGGCTTGTTGCAGAACATGAAATAATCACCGCCACCGACTGCACGGTAATTGTTCATCACCACATCGTACTGTCCGTCCATTTTCACCGGAGTTCCATGATAGTTCAGTTTAACGACACGTTCTCCCGCGGGACGTGAGATGTCGATGATATAGTTAATGCCTTCCCACATATCATAGTTGTAATGCTGCGGTTTCGGATCGGTAAATGCCTTGCTGACCTTAATTGGACCGCCGGTATACGTCTCGAAATAGGAGGCTGAACGTTCGAGTGCGTCCAGCATATCCTGTCCGCTGATCCGCAGTACGCGCAGGGTGTTCGGATAGATGTAATTTGCGACGATGTCGCGCATCGACACATTCTCAGGCATCCCTGGTGACTCGTTATTAAAAAGTGCGGTTGAACTGATATCCGCACCGGATGCTTTCATTTGAAGCCGATTAATAAATTCAATCAGCGGATGATCTTGAGTACGCACCTTCATCGGATCGCGAACAAGCATATCGCCTTCAATCTTGCCAAGCGGATGATCCAGCCAGGTCTGCGCATCTTTTTCATAGGCATCCACATAACTGAGAAGCTGCGTATCTGCCTCTATTCCCTGGACGGGAAGGAGTTCGGATTTTTTCGATGTGATTTGCCAACCTTCAGCGACATTCTCCAATTGGATAGTTACTTTTCCCAAATGTGTGCCGTTGCATCCTGGCTGAATGACAGTCACTCCGTTAATTGTCTTTCCATAGATCATCCGATGCTGGTGTCCTGTAAGCAATACATCGATGTTCGGCACATCCTGACAAATTTGGTACGCTTGATTTTCGCCCTTCAATTCTTCAATCGCTTCGCCTGTATCCAAATCGCGTCCGAATCCGCCGTGATAAGATAAAATCACGACGTCCGCTTTCTCCTCATTTTTTAAAAACGGAACCCATTTATTGGCCGTATCCACCGGATCATCAAAGCGCATACCTTTAATGTGTTCCGGTTTCTCCCAGTTCGGAACATACTTCGTTGTCAGACCCAAGACAGCAACGCGAAGACCTTGAGCATAGTTTTTTATGATATAAGGTGTGCCAAAGAACGGTTCACCTGTTGATTCACGAACAATATTAGCAGCCAGCCATGGAAAGTCAGAGGCAGCAACCGCCCGATTCAGCACATCACTTCCAAAATTAAACTCGTGATTGCCAAATACCGCACAATCATAATTAAGCTTATTCGCAATAACCGCCATCGGATTAGGACGTTTATGATCAAATCGCGCATAATAATAAAGCAGCGGTGTACCTTGGATCATGTCGCCATTATCCACTAGTAAAGTACACGGATTCTCAGTACGCTCTTTATAAATAAGTGTGGCAATTTTCCCCATCCCAACATCCTTCGGACTGTTATCTGCGTATCGAATGGGGTAGATGCTCCCATGAACATCGCTTGTCTCCAAAATAACTAGTTTCATCGTCTCAGTGTCACCTCTCGTTCCACTACCATACTAACATGCTATGAACGATTTGCGTCAAAAAAAATACCCTTACATAAAATCATCAAAAAAGTGAGAAATTACACGTCAATGTAAAAAATTTGATAACTTTGTCACATTTAGTATTCTTTTGGAAAAAAATGAATTATGATTGATGAAGACGTTTTATGTCTACATCATTTAAACCCTCGGAGGCGATTTTTTTATGTTCAAGAAAAGCTTCACACTGTTTCTCGCTCTCGGTCTTATCGTTAGTATTCTAGCTGGATGCGGAAACAGCAACTCTGCCGAAAAATCCAAATCATATGTGCCTAAAAAGCTGGTCATCGGATTTGTTCCTTCTTCAAACGCAGATACCCTCGAAGCAAAAGCGAAACCACTTGGAGATCTTCTCTCTAAGAAACTCGGTATTCCGGTAAAGGTTCAAGTTACTACCGACTATAACGGCGTTATTGAAGCTATGTCATCAAAGAAAATGGACATCGGATTCTTGCCTCCTACCAGCTACGTTCTTGCCCATGAAAAAGGTTATGCAGACGTATTGCTGCAAGCACAGCGCTATGGTGTCAATCCAAAAGACGGATCAAATACAACTGAAAAAGTAGACTACTACTATTCTGGTATGCTTGTACGAAATGACTCAGGAATTAAATCAATCAAAGACTTGAAGGGTAAAAAAATTGGTTGGCAGGATGCTACGTCAACTGCCGGTTATGTATTCCCTGCTGTTGCAATGAAGAAAGCAGGAGTTGATCCGCAGAAAGATGTTACCGGTGTAACTCTTCAAGGTCATGATAAAGGCGTTCTGGCTGTTCTTAATAAAGATGTTGATGCAGCACCGGTATTCGTAGATGCGCGTAACATTGTTAAAGCCGAAAACCCGAATGTATTCAAAGACACACACTATCTCTTCCAAACAGAAAAAATTCCAAACGATACAATCAGTGTACGTCCGGATATGTCTAAGAAATGGCAGAAAAAAATCTCTGATGCATTTGTTTCGATCGGCAAAGATCCTGAAGGCGAAAAAGTCATCTATGCTATTTACAGCCATGTTGGCTATGCACCTTCCAAGGACTCAAACTTTGACACCGTTCGTAAATACAACAAAGAAATCGGCGAATAAACACAATAAAGCAAAAACAGCCCCGGTTCACTGCTTAGGCAGCTCGCCGGGGTTTTATTTTACACAAACAATAAAGTATAAAGATTTAACGGAATTTAGTGTAAGTGGTCCGGTAAAACGCCGCGTCCTGCGGCTCACCGTACCTAGGCCATCCATGGTCGTCGCAACTAAGCCTTCATCTTTATCAGAAGCTTGACGAAGCCAAGTTTTCTAATGTTTAAATATTGATAGGTTTAATCTAAGAAACTATAAAAAGCAAGGTCAAAGACGACTCATCGTCTCCAGCCTTGCTTTTATCTCATTACCGAACTTCATTCGTTTCCACTTTTCGTGATTCCGTTTCAACTTTTTTTCCGATTCGTTACAAGTCCGGACATCCGCACATCTTACGAGTTATTGCACCTCTTTCGTCAACGATGCAATAAACTATAATTTTTCTTTATCGGACAGAAAATATGTTTCAATTAGACCAATCGTTTGCGGATCGCACCCGAGATCAAGTCAATAATTGATACCATAACGATGATACCGAGCAGAATAACACCGACTCGATCCCAACGATGCGCGTTCAGTGCAAAGATGAGCGGGGCACCGATACCACCGGCGCCAACCATACCCAAGATAGCCGCGGAACGAACACTGATTTCAAAACGATAAAGCGTATATGAGAAGAATTGTGGCATGACCTGCGGGACAATCGCAAACCATAAGGTCTGAAATTTATTTGCACCACATGCCCGCAACGCCTCTGCAGCGCTAAAATCCATATCTTCAATGGATTCGCCAAACAACTTGCCTAACATACCGATTGAGTGAAAGCCCAGCGCAAGTACGCCGGCAAAGGCTCCCAGACCAACAGCTTTAATAAACAGAAGTGCCATGATTAATTCCGGAAATACACGAATCGCACTCAGAAAGATCTTTCCTGCCGAGGAAACAAAACGATAGCGGTTCATGTTTCTCGCTGCCCAGAATGCAAAGGGAACGCAAAGAATTGCGGAAATAAATGTACCAAGAACGGCGATATTAAAGGTTTCAAGTAATGCATGCAGTAAATCTTCACCGCCAGGCTGGCTGACATAGCCCCAATCAGGATGAGACATGCCGGAAAAAATAGCCTTAGCTGCTTGCAAAGCGGTTGGTTTTAATTCGAAATTTTTGAAGAAACCCGTAAATGCCCAAACATAGATAATAAGCACAATAAGAGCAATCGTCCAATTTCTGAGACGCTTCATAAGCGGTTTTTTCATCGTTGTATTCATCATATCAGCTTCTCCCGAATTCTATTGCTGAGTCCGTCAATGATCAAGACAACAACAAAGGTGTAGAGGATAATCGACATGACACGGTCGTATTGAAGAAAACCGAGTGTCCGGCTGAGATACAGTCCTATACCGCCGGCACCGACGTAACCGAGAATCGTTGCCGCACGCACATTGATTTCAAAACAGTAGAGGAAATAGGACATATATGGAGCAACTACTTGCGGGATAACACCGAGAAAAATCCACTGTAATTTATTTGCGCCAACGGCAGTCATCGCTTCAAGCGGGCCCTTGTCAATCGCCTCGATCGACTCGTAGGCAAGCTTGGCTATAACCCCAAAAGAAAAGACAGCCAGAGCAAATATTCCGGATACAAAACCAATGCCGAAGATCGGAACAAACAATGCCGCAAGTAGCAGTTCCGGTATCGTTCGTATTAAATTCATGACAAATCGGAAGGGAATAGCAATCCATCCTTTTTTCACAATATTTCGTGAAGCAAACAACGCAAAAGGAATCGCGACGATCCCGCCGAAGGTCGTTCCGAGCACCGCCATTCGAATCGTCTCCAGCATGGCCGAGGTTACATAGTTAAAATAGCTCCAATCGGGCGGAAACATTTGTGCGAGCAACGCACCCATATTCGATAAATTTGAAAAAAGTTCAACCAGCGACACTCCCGTCTGCTTCGAAGCACTCCAAATAAGCAGAATAAAAAATAGTATGATCAGACTTAGCTTGAGCTTCGCTACTCTCCGTTTTGCTAGATTCACCGACTATTCGCCTCCGCTCCCTGCCCTTTGCCGGAGCGTTGATAGATTTGATCGAACGTTTCATCAACTGCCTCGTCCACAGAACCGTCAAAGACAACTTCACCGGCGCGAATGCCGATAATACGCGTCGCATATTTCTTTGCCAAATCAACGGAGTGCAAATTGACGACCGTTGTAATGCCAAGTTCTAGATTCACGCGTTTCAAATCATCAAGAACCTGAACCGTTGTCACAGGGTCCAGGGACGCAACTGGTTCGTCAGCGAGAATAATAGTCGCCTCTTGGGCTAATGCGCGTGCAATCGACACACGCTGCTGCTGGCCGCCGGAGAGTTCATCTGCTCGAGAATAAGCCTTTTCTTTAATATTTACACGATCCAGCGCCGACAATGCCAGCGTAACATCCTGTTTCGGCCAAAGGCCAAGAATCGTCCGAAGCGTTGAATGATAGCCAACCCTTCCCGACAGGACATTCTTCAAAACTGAGGAACGTTTTACGAGATTAAAATTTTGGAAGATCATGCCGATATCGCGCCTCATGCGCAAGAGCCGCTTGCCTTTTGCCCTTGTGATCGAATTTCCTTTAATCACGATTTCCCCTTCAGTGATCTCATTCAAACGGTTAATTGAACGTAACAGCGTCGACTTTCCGGCGCCGGATAGACCAACAATGACAACAAATTCCCCTTTATCAATCGATAAATTGACATGCTTTAGTCCTTGAGTACCGTTTGGATATGTTTTCGATACATTCTTGAACTCGATCACTTTTTCCATATTGCTCGATCACTCACTTCCATTTTCATTTAAAACGAATAAATTATAATGACTATTCATGTCAAAATCATGATCATTATACGCAAAATACTAGATAAAATCTATGTTTTCAACCAGATTATACATTTTTTACAGAGTTTTAAAATTGTTATTAGCAAGTTTATCGGCATTTCGACATTCTATCCTATATAATAAGAATTGAGTAGCTAGTTGGACAACCCGCATGGAATCAGTATTGCTGGAATATATATGAGATGAATTGACCCCGTTCCGAACTTTATGGAGGTGTTTCCCTTAATGAATAAATATCAATTTAAGCTCCCCGTCCTCTTGATCATTTTCGCTGTCTTACTTCTCACACTCTCATCTTGCGGAAATCAGCCGACAGCAAAGGATCGTATGGAAGACTATGTCAAAGCATGGCAGAAACAAGACTTTTCCAAAATGTATAACTTTCTTTCAAACCAATCGCAAAAAAGCGTTAGCAAAACAGACTTTGTTTCCAGATACAAACGAATTTATGATGCAATAGAAGCAGGAAAATTGAAAACCAGCATTAAAGAAAACACGAAAAAAGAAGGAATTGTGCAGCTGAATGCAACGCTCAATACGGTAGCCGGCCCGGTAAAATTTTCTCAATCGGTACAATTAAAGGAAGAGAAACGTAAGGAAAAGCAGAATTGGTACGTCAGCTGGAAACCGAGCATGATTCTTCCGGGTATGAGCACCGGTTCCAAAATACGTGTCGATACGTTGGCCAGTACGCGCGGAGAAATCGTCGACCGCAACGGCAAACCATTGGCGATCAATGGAACTGCCGATCGGATTGATCTTATTCCCGGCAAGATGGGTTCGGACAGTGACAAGGCAGCCACAATCAAAAAATTGACCGAGCTGCTTGGTGTCAGCAAAGAACAAATTAATCAGGCTCTTGCCGCTTCATGGGTCAAGGTGGACAGTCTTGTTCCTATTACTACCATTGATGCGTCGAAAACCAAGCTGGTGAAAGATGTTACCGAATTGCCTGGTGTGGTTAAAACAGACGTTGCAAGCAGGGTCTATCCCGATAAAAATGCAAGTGCACATTTAACCGGATATGTTGGCAAAATGACTGCCGAGCTTTTGAAAGAGCATCCAAACGAGGGCTACAACGCCAACTCAGTGATTGGTAAAACCGGACTCGAGCTGCTGTTTGAAAAACAGCTCCGTCAGCACAATGGCGCAGCAATCCTTTTACTTGATCCAACAGGAGCAGCAGCCGGAACTATTGCGAAAAAAAATCCGGTTAACGGTAAGAATATTCAGCTGACGATCGATCGAAACGTTCAGGATGCGCTGTACGGCCAGCTTAAAAAGGATGCGGGAACCGGAGTTGCTATTGATCCGAGGAACGGCGATATACTCGGACTGGTCAGCGCACCATCCTATAATCCCAATGATTTCGTCCTTGGAATCTCATCGAGTGAGTACCAAAAATTGAGCAATGACAAGGAACAACCGTTAAGAAATCGTTTTACCGCTGCATCCGCACCCGGATCAACTTTTAAACCACTGACTGCGGCGATCGCTTTAACTCATAAAGCAATTAGTCCTGATACGCAGATTGCAATCAGCGGAAGCAAATGGCAGGAGAACAGTTCTTGGGGAGACTACTATGTCACTCGAGTCAATCATGATCCTAAGGTCAATCTGCAGACTGCGTTGTTCAAATCGGACAATATTTATTTTGCGCAGGCAGCACTCAAAATCGGCGGCTCAACTTTTGCCTCCGATGTCAAGAAATTCGGGTTTGGCGAATCCTTGCCAATTGAGTATCCGATGCGCAAATCGACCATCTCAAATGACGGAAAACTGGACAGTGAATCGCTTCTTGCCAATTCCGGATATGGTCAGGGCCAAGTCAGTGTCAACCCGCTTCATTTATCATTGATTTATTCAGCATTTGTTAATGACGGAAGCATGATCAAGCCGCGACTGATCAAAACCAATAATCCGCCAACTTTCTGGAAGAAAAATGTGATGTCTGCAGGTATTGCTCAACTGTTAAACAAGGATCTGATCCAAGTTGTTGACAATTCTTCAGGAACCGCACATGATGCGAAAATAAATGGTTTGACCCTTGCCGGAAAAACAGGTACTCCGGAATTCAAACAGAAACAGGGTGAATCCGGCCGGGAAAACGGCTGGTTCGTCGCCTATAATACGGATGACCCTAAACTGATGGTCACCATGATCGTTGAAAACACCGAAAAACACGGCGGCAGCCACTATGTCACGCCTAAGGTTAAAAAGGTCTTTGAGCAAATTCTGAATAAATAGTACGTAACAGATTTATGATGTGCACCGCAAAAGTTAGGCTAAAAAACTAACTTTTGCGGTGCTTTTTGAATTCTAAAAATGCATCCTCTATAAAACTTCGCCATTTTGGAACAGCATCTTTTTGTTGCTTTGCTATACTAAGCTTACCGTACGGTTGGAGGGAATGCTTTATGGACATGACAGCAATTTTGCAAGATACTCTGGAATATGTTGACGAGCATATCACAGACGATATCAACGCAGATCATTTAGCAGCACGCGCCGGGTTTTCGACTTGGCATTTTTGTCGGCTCTTTCAATGGGGCGTTGGTTATTCAGTGATGGCCTATGTACGAAACCGCCGCCTTGCTTTTGCAGCTTATGAGCTGACTTCCGGCCGGAGAATTCTCGATATTTCTCTGAACTATGGGTTTGAGACCCACTCGGGGTTTTGTAAAGCTTTTCGTCGTTATTTCGGCTGTTCGCCGGGAACCTACCGTTTGCATGCGCATTGTGATCGTCCGTTCCCGCCAAGCATTCCCCGCACAAACAAATATTTGAATGGAGGAATTATTTTGGAACCGAGATTTGTTACCCTTTCCGCTGTAAAACTCGCAGGATTTGCCCTCAAAACGACTTCATCCGATGGAGAAAATAGTAAAGAAATACCAAACTTTTGGAACAACTATATGAATGATGGGCGTATGGAAAAGCTTCACGCCGAGGGCTTTATCAAAAAACACGATGAGTACGGTGCGTGTTTTCCGGAAGATCCTGAAACCGGTGCATTTGACTATGTCATCGGTGTTGAACCCAAGGATGACGCAACAATTCCGGATAGCTATCACGTTTGTGAATTGCCGCCTGCAACTTATGCTGTGTTTTCAACACCGGCATGCCATGCTGAAACCTTCGTGGCTGCCATTCAGGGCACTTGGAACTACATCTTTAATGAGTGGTTTGCTCAATCCGGATACGAGTATGCGCCGGGGTGTGCCGACTTCGAACTGTATGATGACCGATGCATGTCGGACACGGGAAAGATATGTGACATTTATATTCCAATAGTAAAAAAACAAAGATAAGAGCTTCATACAAAAACGGATACCTCAACTTACAGGTATCCGTATTTTGCATTGCGCCGTACCAAAAAAATATTTTAAAAAAACGGACAAGCAGCCCATAATGGGCACCTGTCCGTTTTCTTTATTACTTAGAATCAGATCATTTTTGTTTTGACGTAGTCAAGCACTTCTTCAGCCGTATCAAGGTTGAGGAATGCTTCTTTGTGTTTTGCCAAGTCTGCCTTGGACAATTTCAGCAGCTGGCTTCTTGCCGGCAGAATCGATGTGGCACTCATGCTGAATTCATCAAGACCAAGTGCGAGCAGCAATGGAATCGCGGTTGCATCGCCGGCCATTTCACCGCACATGCCTGCCCAATGTCCTTCCGCATGTGCTGCGTCAATGATTTTGCTGACAAGGCGCAGAATGGATGGGTTACATGGCTGATAAAGATAAGACACGTGCTGGTTCATTCGATCCGCAGCCATCGTGTATTGGATCAAGTCATTTGTGCCGATGCTGAAGAAATCTGCTTCCTTAGCAAAACGATCTGCCGATACAGCAGCAGCAGGAATTTCCATCATCATGCCGACCTGAAGATCATCCGAAATCTTTGTCCCGGCGTCAACGAGCTTCGCTTTCTCTTCAAGAAGAATTGCTTTTGCCTGACGGAATTCGTCAATCGTCGCAATCATCGGGAACATGATGCGCAGCTTGCCATAAGAGCTTGCTCGAAGCAAGGCGCGAAGCTGTGTACGGAAGATGTCCTGACGTTCCAGGCAGAGACGAATCGCACGGAAGCCAAGGAATGGGTTCATTTCTTCTGGAAGCGGAAGGTAGGAGAGTTTCTTATCTCCACCGATATCGAGCGTACGGATAACGACCGGTTTATTCTCCATTTTTTCTAGAACTTCTTTATACGCATCAAACTGTTCGTCTTCTGTCGGGAGTTTATCGCGGCCCATGTACAGGAACTCAGTACGATACAATCCGACTGCCTCGCCGCCGTTGTTCAATACGCCGGTCACATCGCCAGGATTGCCAATGTTTGCACCAAGAATAACATGTGCGTCGTCCTTTGTTTTCGTTGTTTCATGAACAAGCTTCTTCCATTCCTCTTGCTGTTCTTTATAAGCAGCTTGTTTCGCTTTGTATTCTTTAACTTCTTCTTCGCTTGGATCAAGAATAACTTCACCATTCAATCCGTCGATAATAGCGAGTTGTCCTTCTTTAGCCTGCGCCATAACGGTTTTTGTTCCGACGACAGCAGGAATTTCCATTGAGCGGGACATGATCGCTGAGTGCGAAGTGCGTCCGCCGATATTTGTTGCAAAGCCTTTAACATATTTGCGATTCAATTGTGCGGTATCTGAAGGTGTCAGATCTTCGGCAATGATCACCGTTTCTTCAGTGATGCTCGCCGGAGACGTGAAGGAAACACCGAGCAAATGAGCCAGCAAACGTTTGGATACGTCACGAACATCAGCCGCGCGTTCTCTCATGTATTCATTATCCTTCATGCCTTCAAACATTTGAATGAAGAAGCTTGATACATCGTCAAGTGCTGACTCAGCACTCAGACCTTCATCATCAATTTTCGATGCAACCTGACCGACAAATTCAGGATCACTTAGGAACATGAGGTGTGCGGCAAATACTTCCGCCTTGTCTTTTCCTAGTTCCCTTTCAGCCGTTTCTTTAATGGTCGTCAATTCTTTTTTGGATACTTCAAGAGCGTCGTTCAGCTTTTTCTTTTCTGCTTCTTTATCGGTAACTGTACTTCTTTCAAAGGACAGATCCGGATTTTTAAGAATGAAAGTCTTGGCAATAGCAATACCTGCGGAAGCAGCAATACCAGTAATTTTTTCTGACATCTTTTCGTTCACCCTACCCTTCAGATATAAAAAGTTCAGCGATTCATTAATCGCTCATTCTTGTCACAGCGTATACGGCCCATTTGACATCGAACCGTTCTCATCAACACTCGCAACAGGAGATCATGCTGACATAACTTCACTTACACATACAATTGTAGGTCAAATGTATCTGCAAGAACTGATAAATCCGAAAAACCTCGAATTAATTTTCCCCAATAAACAAATGTTAGGAAAACGTAACAGTTATTATTATATCAAGAGTTTTTTCAAATTGAAAGCGAGTACAATTAATGTGTTTTATTTGTCAAAATTAACTGTATCAACTTTTTTTCTGTTTAATCATAAAAAATTAATTTATATGAAACCGCAGAGTGCAGGCGTGCTGCTCTTCTGCGGTTCATAAGCAATACTTTTAAAAAATCAAGTTACAACCAAATATTAAGCACTTTTCTGCTCTTTAAGTGGCTTTTTCCAAATGCCGTAAATAATTGCAGTGACGACCGTTCCAATGATAATTGCAAGTGCATAAAGGAACGGGTTTCCATTGCTGACCAGCGGTATAACAAAGATTCCGCCGTGCGGTGGACGAAGTCCGATGCCGAACAAAAGTGCTAACCCGCCGGCGAGTGCAGAACCGATCGTTGTTGACACCATGACCCGGATTGGATCTGCTGCCCCAAACGGAATGGCTCCTTCGGAAATAAAGGCTGCGCCAAGCACATAAGCTACTTTTCCAGCATCACGCTGAGATTTATTGAATTTATGTGCAAACAGTGTTGTGGCAAGTGCCATACCAAGCGGTGGCACCATACCGCCGGCCATAACTGCCGCCTGAGGGTAGAAGTTGCCGGCACTAATCATTGCAATGCCAAACGTAAAAGCAATTTTATTAAATGGTCCGCCAAGGTCAATACCCATCATACCGCCGAGAATCAAACCGAGCAGAACGAGATTTCCTGTGCCCATACTGTTCAACAGATGAGTCATTGCCTCCATAAAATCGCTTATCGGTTGATTAATTAGGAACATGAGTGCACCGGTAATAAAAATACCGAATACCGGATAAATCAGCACCGGTTTTAATCCATCAAGCGATTGCGGCCATTTCTGGAATGCCCATTTCACCAGTTCAACTACATAGCCTGCCAGGAATCCGGCAATCAAGCCGCCAAGAAAACCGGCATTGCTAGTCAGTGCCATCAGTCCGCCGACCATACCTGGCGCAAGTCCGGGACGATCAGCAATACTCATTGCAATAAAACCTGCCAAAATCGGTATCATCAAGTACATCGCGTTGCCGTTTCCGATAAAACTGAGCAGAGTTGGGAAATCATGAACATCCGCAACACTGGCTACATGTCTCAGTTCAACCCCGGTAAGTGATGCGATCAGATAAGAAATAGCAATCAGAATACCGCCGCCGACCACGAAGGGCAGCATATAGGTAACACCGTTCATCAGATTCTTGTATATATTTATCTTTTTTCCTTTTGATTCTTCTTCGGCAGCTGCTTTAGGAGCACTGCCGTCGCCTTGATAAACAGGCGCTTTGCCTTCGATTACTTCATTAATCAGTTCTTCCGGCTTACGGATACCATCAGTAACCGGTACCTGAACAAGCGGTTTTCCCTTAAATGGTTCTACGTCGATTTTAATACTGGCGGCAACAATAATACCCTTAGCTTTTTCGATTTCGTCCGCTTGAAGTCTGTTTTTAATTCCTGTCGAACCATTGGTCTGTACTTTAATTGATACGCCCATTTCTTTTGCTTTCTGCTTTAAGGCATCAGCAGCCATATAGGTATGCGCAATCCCGGTCGGACATCCGGTTACGGCTAACACTTCATATCCGTCCGTATTGTTTTCTGCTGCTTTTTTCTCTTCGGCAGCCACATTTTCGCTTTCTGATTCCTGCTCGTCAAACAAGGAAACTATCTCTTCGGAAGTTGCTGCATTCATCAGTTTTTCACGAAATCCTGCATCAATCAGGAAAGTCGATAAGGTCGACAGCGCTTCAAGGTGCGTAGCGTTGGCGCCGTCTGTAGCGGCGATCATGAAGAACAGGTGTGCCGGCTGTCCATCTAAAGACTGGAAGTCGACTCCTTCTTTGGAACGACCGAACGCAATTGCAGCTTCTTTAACAGCAGCTGTCTTTGAGTGAGGAATGGCAACACCGTCGCCGATTCCCGTTGTACTTTGTTCTTCGCGCTTGTCAAGAGCTGCGCGATATTCGGTCAGGTCGTTTAATTTGCCGGCCTTGTCCAGTGTTGACGCCAGTTCGTCCAATACATCTTTCTTAGTCGTGCTTTTCAAATCCAAATTAACGGTCGCTGCCGTTAACAGGTCCGTCACTTTCATTATGATTTCCCATCCTCTCTTATCTAACAATGGTTCCCAGTTGATTTTTATCAGTGGCGGAGTCCTAATGATTTCTCTTTAAAACTTTATGCCCATCTTTCTCAGCCACAACAGAGCTGCCTTTAGATCGTACTAATTTTAATTTGCGGCAGCATTTCTTCTACTTTTTCTTTTGTACACAGGTCAACAGAGAATGCTGTTGCACTACCTGATGCCGCGCCTTTTTGGAATGCTTTCTTGAAATCGCCGCTCACGGCATACTCAGATAAGAAGCCGCCAACCAAAGAATCTCCGGCACCGACTGAGTTTTTCAATTCGCCTTTAGCCGGCGGAGCATAGAGGTATTGATCCTTGTCTATGTAGATCGCACCTTTGCCGCCCATCGAAACGATGACATGGTCAATTCCTTTTTCAACAAGCTTTTTGCCATAGACTTTGACTTCATCGAAGCTATCGATTGTTACACCGAAATATTCGCCAAGTTCATGATGGTTCGGCTTTACAAGGAATGGCTTTGCTTCAACAATTTCACGGAAGGCCTTGCCACTCGTATCCACAATGACCTTTGCTCCACTTGCAGCCACGTGATCCATCATATCTTTATAAATGGTAACAGGGAGAGTGGCAGGAGCGCTCCCGGAAAGAACAAGGATATCATCGGCAGTCAGCTTTTCCAGCTTTGCAAAGAGAGCATTCAACTGTTCGTCAGTAATCTGCGGTGCAACACCGTTGATTTCTGTTTCTGTATCACTCTTCAGCTTTACATTAATTCGCGTATCACCGTCAACAGGAACGAAATCAGCTTCAATTCCCTCTTCAGCGAGCTTTCCTTTAATAAATTCTCCCGTAAAGCCGCCGATAAAACCGAGGCAGATGGAGTTCTGTCCTAAATGTTTTAAAACTCTGGAGACGTTGATGCCTTTTCCACCGGGCATTTTACGGTCAGCTTTGACATGGTTCAATTCACCGGCTCTGAAATTGTCCACTTGCAGAAAATAATCAATCGCCGGATTCAGTGTGCACGTATAGATCACGAATGATCAGCTCCTAATTAAAATTTTTATTATAATCACGAATTGCGGCCTAAAGTTCAAACGATCAAATAGAGAGCGGATTCATTACTAAGATCGGTTAATCTTTTGTATTGTCTGCCGCTTGACACAGATCCATACCCTTCAGGCCGCGATTTCCCGGTTTCCCAGGGAATCGCTTGCATATTTACAGACCGCCTCTATTAAAAACCCGAAAGGTCTCTCAAGTAATTAATTATAAAGTGAAAAACGTTCATTATCAATCAAATAAATTCATAAGTATTCACAAAATGCCGTTTTTTGACTGATTTATGAACTTACCCATATATTTTCTTTGCGCAGAAAAGGCGGGGCAACAAGCGCTCCGCCTTAATTTTAACATAGTGCGCCTTTTTACAGCGCGTAGGCTAATATCCATAATGTTCCGCCAACAACGGCAAATGCAACATAAATACCAAAAAGAATGCCAATGAGTTGATGGACAGGCTCAGTTCCTTCTGTCACATGCATAAACATGAACAGCTGAATGAACGCCTGAAAAATTGCTAATCCAACAATAATTGTTAGGGTAACATGCACCGGCAACGACAAACCAACAGCAATCCACAGGGCGATAAAAGTAAGTGCCAGTGAAAGCAGCAGCCCAATGACTTGCTTCCAAGGAAAACCTGCCCGCACCTGTTCCGACATTTGATTCTGATTTTCATCCATTTTAAATCACCAACCCTGTCAGATAAACAGCTGTAAAAATAAAAATCCAGACAACGTCAAGGAAATGCCAGTAGAGACCGGCCATGAATGCCTTACGTGCTGTGACCGGCGTAATGCCTCGCTTTCCAAGCTGCAGTAAAATACCGATAATCCATATAATACCAAGCGACACGTGACAGCCGTGTGTACCAAGCAGAACAAAGAATCCGGAGAGGAACGCGCTTCTTGATATCGGTGCCCCTTCATGAACTGCATAGGTATAAAATTCGTTGACCTCAAGTCCGACAAACACCAGACCAAGCAGAATGGTTACAATCAGCCATCCGATCAGTCCTTTTTTATTATGACGGCGAAGTTCTATTGTGCTTAATCCGCATGTAAAACTGCTTACCAGAAGTACAATCGTTTCAGCCATAACCGGACCGATCTCAAACAAATCCTTTGCCGTCGGACCGCCGGCTGTGTGACTCTGCAGCACAAGATAGGTGCCGAACAAGGTGCCGAACAGGACCAATTCGGCCGCAAGGAAGATCCAAAATCCGACAATACGAAGGTCGCCTTCCTCTGTCGTGTATTCAAGAGGCATTTTGCTTCGATCTTTTTCATGCAGGCTCAGTGTTGATTCCGTCATTAGGATAACCTCCCCGTGGCAGCTTCGGTTCGTTTAATTTCCTCAACTGAGATGTAGTGATGATCATTGTATACAAAGGAACGTGCGATCATACACGCGATAACACCGATAACGCCTGGAATAGCCATCCAGTACCACTCAAAAACACACCCGAATCCGGCCACAAACATAAACGAAGCCATGATGACCGGAATACCGGTATTATTCGGCATGTGGATCGGTGCATAAGATTTAACTGTTCCTGCATTTCCTGCTTTGCGTTTTTCCTTTGTCACAGCAAATGCGTCTCGTTCCGAAACTTCAGGAATATGTGCGAAATTATACTCTGCAGCCGGTGAAGCAGTTGACCATTCCAAAGTGCGGCCGTTCCACGGATCGCCGGTCGCATCCTTTTTCCCATGCATCGCGCTCCAAATAATATTGTAGGCCATTAGGACAAATCCTGCGCCCATACCAAAGGCACCGATGGTCATCACCACATTGATCGGAGTCCATCCAAGTCCTGCAGGGTACGTATACATACGACGGGTCATGCCCATCAAACCGAGGAAATACATCGGCATAAAGCAAACATTAAAGGAAATCATGAAAATCCAAAACGACCATTTTCCCTTTGTCTCATCCAGCATGTAGCCGAACATTTTTGGCCACCAATAATGCAGACCGCAAAAGATGCCGAACACGGTACCGGCAATCAGGGTACTGTGGAAATGGGCAACCAGAAAGTAGCTGTTATGATATTGGTAATCGGCAGGCGCCATCGCCAGCATTACGCCGGTAACACCGCCAATTGTGAAGTTCGGAATAAAGGCCAATGCCCAGAGCATCGGAGTTGTAAATTGAATACGCCCTTTATTCAAGGTAAACAGCCAGTTAAAGATCTTCACACCGGTTGGTATCGCGATGAGCATCGTCGATATTGAGAAAAAGGCATTAACAGGAGCCGTATTGCCCATGGTGAAAAAGTGGTGCAGCCAAGTAATAAAACTGAGCAAGGAGATTGCTACCATTGACCAGACCATGACGGCATACCCGAACAAAGTCTTATGTGCAAACGTGGCAATGACCTCGGAAAAGATGCCGAATACCGGCAGCAACACAATATAAACCTCCGGATGCCCCCAAAACCAGAACAAATTGGCCCAAAGCATCGGAGAACCTCCGGCAGCAATCGTGAAAAAGTGAGCACCAAACAATCGGTCAATAGTCATCAGAGCCAGCGCAACCGTGAAGGCCGGAAATGCGAAGACAACAATAACCGATGTAATCAATATGGACCACGTGAACATTGGCATTTTAAACAACGTCATGCCCGGAGCACGCATTTTTAAAATGGTCACAAGGAAGTTGATTCCCGTAGCCAGCGATCCAATCCCGGAAATCTGCACACCGAGCAAATAGTAGTTCTGTCCAACGCCGGGGTTCATTTCCACATCCGCATACGGAGCATAGCTTGACCACCCTGCATCCGGTGAACCGCCAATGACGAACGATAAGTTAAACAGCATTGCTCCGACAAAGAACAACCAAAAGCTGAGTGCGTTCAAAAATGGGAAAGCAACATCGCGCGCGCCGATTTGAAGCGGCACAGCTATGTTCATTAAACCAAAAATAAATGGCATGGCAACAAAAATAATCATAATTGTGCCATGGGTCGTGAATACTTGATTATAATGTTCAGCATCAAGAAAATGCAGATTAGGCAAAGTCAGCTGTGTACGCATCATCAAGGCATCAACACCGCCTCTGAAAAGCATCAGCAGCGCTGCAATAATGTACATAATGCCGATTTTCTTATGATCAACTGAGGTCAGCCATTCTTGCCACAGCCATTTCCACTTTTTAAAATAGGTTAAGACAGCAACAATGCCAATTGAAGCTAAAGCGATTGAAGCGTCCGCGCCATAAATCATCGGATCTCCGGTGACAAAAAACCAACCCATAAACGATTTAATGGAATCAATCATTGTGGTCATGCCCCCCTTTCCCGTTGTTCTCTTTATCCATATCCATACCATTCATTTTGTCTGTTTCGACCGGATCGCCATTCATCAGCGCTTCCATCTGTGCTTTGTTCAAATCCTTCGAAACAAGTTCCGGATAGGACGAAAACTCTTGCGGTTTCACCGTATTCGGCTTAAGCAATTCCATATATTTTTCATGTGTCAGAGCCGGTTTATTGCTTTTCACAGACTGTACCCAGCTGTCAAAATCCGTGGCTGATCGCGCCATCACTTTAAAGGTCATGTGTGCAAAGCCCTTGCCGGAATAGTTGGAGCTGCGTCCATCATAGTTGCCAGGTTTATCTGCCTGCAGCCATAACTTCATTGGCATATCAGTCATGGTATACTGCTGGCCTCCCAGTTCCGGCACCCAGAACGCATTCATTGCATCATAGGCATGGAGACGAAATTTGACCGGTGTACCTGCCGGAATCACAACATAATTAACGGTCTCAATCTTTTGATTCGGATAACGGAACAGCCATTTCCACTGGACCGAGGTCACGTCGATCGTGAGCGTTTTGCCCGCCGTTTTTGACTGCATCGCCGTGGCCTTCGGAGGATTACTCAACGAAAATAGTGTTTTCACCGTTGGTACTGCAAGCAGCACGCAGATGACCACCGGAACAATCATCCAGATTATTTCAAGTTTCCTGTTTCCCGTATCATCAGGATCGTATCCGGCACTTTTTTTACGTCCATACCGTGCCAGCACATAAACAAATATTATAAGAACAATGGCGAGAACGAAGCTCATCATAATTAATGACCAGATAATCAAATGATATTGTGATCTGGCTACAGGTCCCTGCGGATTCAGCACAGCAATCTTGTCTGAGCACCCAGTGAGCATGGTGAGCATCGGTACCGCCAGCAGGAGAAGCATAGGTTTTATGAGTATTTTTAACTTCTTCACGTTTGCTCTTCCTCCCCTCTTTTTCTCTCTTCGTTTTACGCACAAAGTAAACATTGACATTATAGCATAAACTTTAAATTATAACTTTAATAAAACTGTTTTAAAGTGATTTTTGTTACAATATGTTGTCATATTCTTTATTTTATATATTATTACTGTTTTAGACACATATCGTTCACTTATTATTCACATTATAGAAGGTTTTCTTCAAATTTTAAAGCGTTTTCACTCGTTTCTGGTTAGAAGCAAACCGTCTGTACATACGAACAACTTCATACGCGGTTAAGGCAATAAATGTCGCTTCACTAATGATACGGTTCAGCGTCACGTATCCAGGGTCGGTCGATCGGAGTATGCGCCTATTCTGATAATAGACGGAAAATTTTCGCTTAAGAACCCGAATGCTTTATGAGTCAGAAGTGAGACGGATGACGGGCATTTTTTATTAGCTCAAAAACACCTTTCAGGCGGGTCATGACTGTTATTTACCTGCCAAAAAAGCCCGGGACGGATATGTCTCCGTCCCGAGCTTTCTCTTTTATTTTATTTCACAGTCACATGGTGCCGGGAATAATCAAATGCTGTCCAGGATAAATCAGTATGGATGATAGATTATTCGCTCGCATTAACTGATTCACGGTTATGCTATGGAGTGTTGCAATTTCCCATAGGCTGTCGCCTTTTTTCACTTTGTAATCGCCGCTTGAACTGGATGACGATTTTTGCGTTGTCGTTTTGTATGAGGTCTGTGTGGCAGTTGAAGCAGACGATGCTGCTGTCTGTGAGAGTTTCAAAGTTTGCCCGGGAAAGATCAGATCCGATGTTAATCCATTAGCGAATTTCAGCGTGTTCACCGACATTCCGTTTTTGCTTGCAATTGCCCAGAGACTGTCGCCGCTTTTTACCGTATAGGTTGAAGCAGACGAGCTCTGTTGAGTCGATGAGGTCGATTCGGACGATTGCACAGACTTGGCATTTTCCGTTGTGGCGGATGCGGATGTCCCTGATAATTTCAACACCTGACCCGGATAAATCGTATCTGACTTCAGTCCGTTAAGAGATTTCAGCTGAGATACCGACGTGCTGTTGTGATTTGCAATTGCCCAGAGACTATCGCCGCTTTTCACCGTATAGGTTGAAGCAGCAGTGCTCTCTGTTGATGATTGTGCAACGTTAGCAGTTTGACTGCTGCTTGAAACGCTCGTACCACTGCCTGTAATCCGGCGAGCGGTTTTGAATTTCGGTTCCCAGTACGACTGTGAACCTCCTCCGC
This sequence comes from Sporolactobacillus sp. STSJ-5, assembly GCF_024385605.1. Classification (GTDB taxonomy): domain Bacteria; phylum Bacillota; class Bacilli; order Bacillales; family Sporolactobacillaceae; genus Sporolactobacillus. The sequence continues at coordinate 67,238 of NZ_JANFOJ010000006.1, forward strand.
TGAATACATTTGTGACGTGAACACCAACTGTGACTTCAGAACTGATCATCTGCCCGTTACCAACATAAATGCCGACATGATGGATGCCTCCATCACCTGATGTATCAAAGAAGAGCAAGTCGCCAGGCTGCAATTGACTTCTCGACACACCTACTCCTACCGTTGCCTGCGCTGCAGAAGTTCTCGGCAAGGTCACATCCATAACCTTTTTGAATATGAGCTGAGTAAACGAAGAGCAGTCAAATACAGATTCAGAATAAGCCGGTGCGCCGTATTCATATGATTTTCCTTGATAGTTCAACGCTTGATTCACGACATCCTGCCCTGACGCAGCCAAAGCCTGCTGTCCGGTCGCCGAAAATAATAGTCCGCTCACTAAAGCGGTAGGCACAATCATTTTTTTCATGAAAAACGCCTCCTAATTATCTGCGTACTTGAACACTGCACACTATTAATAAAATAATCGACCCATCTTCCGCTCAAATTTCCTACATAATCATTTCACTGATTTGCTGATTAATCGGGGCCAGCTGTTCAACAAATCGCTCAGCGTTTAAAGGCCGGGCAAACAGATACCCTTGAGCGAGTGCGCAATTCGTTTGTTTCAGAAACTGGACATGTTCAGCCGACTCGACACCTTCAGCGACCACTTGCAAGTTAAGCTCATTTGCAAGCGCCACAATCATTCGGACGAGTGCAACATCTTGATGATCATGGCGGTTGCCCCGGATAAATGATTGATCAATTTTGAGCTGTCTCAATGGCAATTGCTTCAGATAGTTTAAAGAATTGTACCCTGTTCCAAAGTCATCAATGCTGATACCGACCCCAATCTCTTCAAGCGCCTGAAGTTTCTGAGACATCACGAACAGGTCTGCACCGGCCGTCTCCGTAATCTCAAGCTGCAGGCGCTCTGCCGGAAGACCTGATTCGGTCAAGGACGACTGAACCAAGTCTACCAGATTCTCTTGGAACAGCTGCTTCGGTGACAGATTAACAGATACATTAATTAAAAGTCCTTGGTCATTCCATTGCTTGGTCTGCTTGCAAGCCGTCCTCATCACCCACTCGCCGATTTGCTCAATGAGTCCTATCTCCTCGGCAAGCGGAATGAATATACCCGGAGAGATAACCCCTCGAATCGGATGAATCCAGCGGATCAGTGCTTCGGAGCCGACAACAGTTCCCGCCTTAAGATCAATTTGCGGTTGATAGTGAAGTGTAAATTCGTTCCGCTTCACCGCATGGCGCAAGTCCATTTCCAGTTCAAGCCGCTTGCGCAGACTATTGATTATTCCCGGGTTATAGAATTCATATTTGCCGCGGCTGTTTTTCTTCGCATAATGAATCGCTGCAATGGCAGAATCAATCAGTCTGCCTCCGCTGTCGGCATCCCCCGGGAAAAAACTCACACCCATCGTGATCGATTCGTACCACGGAGTATCATGAATCTGAATCGGTGCTGTAAACGAGTTCATGATTCGTTTCATGTGCATTTTCAAATCGGCTCGCGTACGGTTCTTGAATAAAATAGCGAATTCATCGCCTCGATAGTGATAAACACGCTCCCCTTCACATTCTTTCAGCCGTTTCGCCGCTTCTTGGAGCAGCTTGTCCCCGGCGTCTCTTCCAATAGTGTCGTTCACTCTGTTCATGCTGTCAATATCGACAAACACCAGTGCGAGCGAAAGCGCCGGATTTTCAATGGTTTCGTGTTCAAGCTGTCTGCGAAGCGCGAGACTGCCCGGGAGTTCGGTTACCGGATCAATAAGACTTTCTTTGCCGTCGCCGCTCTGTAGATAAGCGCGATCCTCGACATCCGCGGTCCCGACATAGATTAATGAATGACGCATATCACTAATTTTTTGGCTTTTGACCACCAGTGAAACTCTTGATCCATCGCCGCGGATCACAACAATTCGTTCCTCGATCGCGTTGGTTCGTCCTTCTCGCAGATCATTAATGACGGCTGCCGTTCCTTCAAAATTTTGCAATGAGACGACATCCTGCCATTTCATCTGTTTCAATGTTTCGGCAGAATAGCCTGTCAACTCACAGAGCCGGTTGTTCACGTATATAAATGCACCTTTATTTATGATAAACGCACCGATATGCAAGGTATCGGTTATTTTTTTTATTATTTTCTCGCCTTCCTCTTTCTTCCTTAATCTCTGAATGCGAAAAAACATCAGCAGAGAAACAATTGAAAGAAGGATCGCCAGGAAAGCGGCGAAATTTATAAGCCATTCATTGTCTCCAGACATGATACAGAAAGCACCTGCCTTCCATCACCAACCATTAATCTTCCGTTAGTGACAGTAGTCTACATCTTATTTATCGGCTCATATATCAATCGGTTTAATGAATAATCCAAAAAAAATTCGACAAATTATCCTCAAATGATTTGAAATACAATAGGGACAAATACTGAACATAGTTTTTTTTAAGAATACTTACTATAATAGAAAACAAAGATAGGTACGAGGAGGATGATTTATGAACATAATTCACAAAGCAATGACCATTGCGGGATCAGATACGAGTGGCGGCGCAGGGATGCAAGCCGATTTAAAAACATTTCAAGAGCTCGGTGTTTACGGCATGACCGCGCTGACCTGCATTGTAACGATGGATCCGTACAAGCATTGGTCGCACAGCGTCACCACGCTGGATACGGAATTACTAAAGAAACAGCTGGATACGATTGTTGTCGGTATTGGTGTTGATGCAATGAAAACCGGTATGCTCGGCTCACCGGAAATAATAAAAATCGCCTCTGATACCATTGAAAAAAATCACTTAACACGTGTGGTGATTGATCCGGTCATGGTCTGCAAAGGTGCCGAAGAGGAAATTCAGCCGGAACTGCAGCCTGAGAATACGGCCGCAATGCTTAAGCTGCTGATTCCAAAAGCACTCGTTACTACTCCGAATTTATACGAAGCGGCACGGCTGACCGGCATGCCAAGGATCACAACTGTTGATCAAATGAAAGAAGCGGCACAAAAAATCGTCGCACTAGGAGCAAAAAATGCATTGGTGAAAGGCGGAAGTCGGCTACCCGAGACGGATCAGGCCATCGACGTTCTTTATGACGGCAAGGACTTTCATATCATCGCCGATGAACGCGTGGACACGCCGAATATTCATGGAGCAGGCTGCACTTATGCGGCTGCCGTCACCGCGGGACTGGCTAAGGGTCAATCGGTACTTGAAGCTGTTAAAGTAGCTAAGGCATTTGTCACTGCTGGAATCCGCGCTTCATTCAGCCTTAATGAGTACACCGGCCCAACTGATCACAGTGCGTATAAAAAGGAATTAGCAGCGAAAGGTTAATGAATGATTGGATACAAAAGAGTAAGCGCATGGAGTAAGAAGTCATGATGTGTTTCCGATCAGCCGAGACGCATGCCGTCGTTTCAATGAATAGCGAAGTATAGTCTTGCACTCTATATATTAGATAAAAATCGCTTCACAATTTGTGAGGCGATTTTTATTTGCGTTCATCTGGAAAACCAAGGCCCAACGCTCTGAGTGGCCCGCGAGTCATAATAAGAAAAAGCTTTTCCGCCATCTCCCGCTCTGAAATCCGCATTTGATTTTCAAACCACCAGCTGACGAGCCCGATCATCGCTGATGAGATAAAGATCGGCAGGATTTCAAGTATCAAAGGATCCGCTTTCTCGGACGGAACCTGTAATGGTTGAATCTCTGTTCGGAATTTTGTTAGAAAAAGCGATTGCATCCGATGGCGGAACATCGGGATTCCCTCGTTAAATAACATCGCTCGAAAGAAACGATCATGCTTCTTAAAGTGTTGAAAAATGGTTAATGCAAAGCCGACGACTCGTTCGGGGATTACTTTGTCATCCACAAAATACTCATGCGGGCGAAATTTATCGACAGTCTCTGCCAGACCTTCCTCCATAACGGTTTCCAGCAAGTCATATTTATCTTCATAATGAAGATAAAAAGTGCCGCGTCCGATTTTAGCGGCTGAAGCTATATCTTTAACTGTAATCTCATTAAAATTCTTCTGCAGCAGCAAATCGAGAAAGTGTGATTGAATGGCCGCACGTGTTTTAAGTACGCGCAGATCTGTTGAATCGGATGCCATAAATCCCCCTCCGAAATCATTGACGTTCAAGACGATGATCAAACAAAATAAGACAGATAATCAACGTTTTGCTTCAAAGTGTTCAATAATGACCATTTTCTCAAACATTGACTATTGAACATTTTCCCCACCCATTCTATCATAATTAATGAACACAGTGTTCAATAGCATGCATACAAAGGATGTGATGACGGTGAGCTACCCGATCAAGGGAGACCATCTGCACAAACGGTTCAAGAATCAAATCGTACTGGATGATGTGTCTCTCACGCTTCAAGAAGGGGAAATTTATGGCCTGATTGGTCCGTCCGGTGCCGGAAAGACGACGCTTGTCCGGATCTTGCTCGGCCTTGAAAAAGCAGACAGCGGCAAGGTTGAATTGTTTGAACAGCGCCCGACCCTGAACGCATTCCGTTCGCTCGGCTATATGGCTCAGTCCGACGCTTTATATAACGAATTAAGTGCTTATCAAAATCTTGAATTCTTTGCCTCCATTCAAGGGATGCGCGGCAAGGAGAAAAAGCAGCGCATCTACGAAGTGGCCAAAGCAGTTGATTTAGAGAAGGATTTGAAAAAAAATGTGTCCAATTTTTCTGGAGGAATGAAACGGCGCCTCTCACTGGCGGCGGCTCTCGTCCATCGTCCGCGGCTCTATTTGCTTGACGAACCAACAGTTGGCCTCGATCCGATGATCCGGCGCAAGCTGTGGACACTTTTCCATTATTTAAAAGGAAAGGGCGCAACCATTATCGTGACCACTCACGTCATGGATGAGGTCGCACAATGCGACCGGGTCGGACTGCTCAGCGAAGGGAAAATAATTGCTGAGGGTGCGCCTAAAACATTAACCGAACAATACGGCGTTCCTTCTGTGGAAGATATCTTTATCACGATTGAGAAGGAAGGCGCAAAGAAATGAGAAATCTGTTTGCTATGGCACGGCGCATTATTCGCCAGATTGTCCGCGATAAGCGCACCCTGGCTCTATTGATTATCGCGCCGCTTCTGATTCTGACGCTTGTCTGGTATATTTTCGGGGCTAAAACCTCCGAACCGAATCTTGCCATTATTCATTATGAGTCTTCCGATTATCTGTCTGCTTTTAAAACATCCGATTACACGCGAATGAGTCCGCTGCAAGCGCGGCAATCTCTTGCTGACAAGAAGATCGATGCCTATGTTGATTTGAAGAATCCGATTAAAGTGCATTTAGAAGGCAGTGATCCATCACGTAACGGTCTCGCGATGAGCAAGATCCAGAAGTCGATGCAAACGATTCAACAACTGAACGTTACATCCATGAAGAAGCAGCTCACTGATGTCATTAACGCACAGCAGAAAGGAATTCAGGCCCAGCAGCAAACTATGAAGCAGATGTCCGAAGCGATGCAGCGCTATGCGCCTTCAGCGCTCACCTCAATCATGCAAAATGCACCAAAAACGGAGCAACCGAACCAAGCAAATGCACCAGACAAAGTGAAGCTGGATGTCTCCTATCTGCATGGCAATGACAGTCTGAACACCTTTGATTCCTTTGGGCCCGCCATGGTAGGTATTTTTGTCTTCCTGTTTATCTTCATGATCGGCGGTGTATCCTTCCTTCGTGAGCGGACAACCGGAACCCTAGATCGCCTGATGGCTTCCCCCATAAAGAGTTATCAGATTATCTGGGGCTACATGTTCGGTTTCGGACTGTTTGTGATCGTCCAGTCCTTTGTCCTCACCTGTTATATTGTCTATGTGCTGAATATCTACAACATCGGACATCTGCTGGACGTACTGATTATCGTGTTCATCCTGTCCTTCAGTGCGCTTTCGCTCAGCATCCTGCTTTCGACCTTTGCATCGAATGAGCTGCAGATGTTCCAGTTCATTCCGCTTGTCATTGTTCCGCAGGTCTTTTTGTCGGGACTGTTTCCAATTGATACCCTGCCCAGCTGGGTGCGTGCGATTGGCAATCTGATGCCGATTCATTACTCGACCGAGGCCTTGAGAAATATCATGATCCGCGGCACCGGCTTTTCTGGGTGGTGGCTCGATGGATTGATTCTCCTGCTTTTCTCCGTCGTCTTTATTGTTATCAATGTTCTGGTCATCCGCCGTTCGCGACCGATTGCCGATTAATTACAGATATGTTTAAAGACCGAGCTGCTCGCTCGGTCTTTTTATTGCATCATTTTTCATTTTTCAACAGAAGCGAATCATTGATTTAATCATTTCGTACGAATTTTATGCCGTTCGGCAATGGTTTTTCAAGATTCATTACCATTTATGATTGAATCGATACTTTATTATTTTCCACAACAACATGCTCACCATCATTCAAATTGGTAAACACAACAGAAGTAATCGTCGACGGAACCTTATCCGAAATCTTGGAGAAATCGACCTGCAGCAGACGATCCCCCTTCTTCACAGCAGTACCATCCTTTACAAGCGACGTGAATCCCTCTCCTTTAAGAGAAACCGTTTCCAATCCCACGTGTATTAAAATCTCCCGACCATCGTCCGACTTGAGCGAGATCGCATGTTTCGTAGGAAATATATTCGTTATCTTACCATCGACAGGAGAACGGACAATATCATTTTCCGGAATAATCGCAAAACCGTCACCCATCATTTTTTGAGAAAACACAGGATCCGGCACCTCTGTTATGGACACAACTTTTCCCTTTAACGGGATATAAAATTCGCCGGAAGCAGCAACTTCTGCATTACTTGGTTCCGCTTGATTCGCATTCAATTCACTTTTCTTAAATAACTTTTTTAAAAAGCCCATCCGTGCTCACCTCCGAAAACAAAGTGCAAAAAGATTTCTTAATATAACTATACTGTTCGTCATCTATGAACGCAAACATGGCGCATTCCCTAACTATTTGTTAGATTTCTAAATATGTATGGGCTTTCTTTACTTAATTAATCTCATCTACTAAAATCGATCTATATTAAGAAAAATCTCAGATGCACCACAACAAACGACGTCATCATGGAGGTTTTGTCGTGATCAATTATGATTCGAAAAACAAGATCTTTCATCTGCAAACCCAAAAGGCCAGCTATGTAATGCACATAGACAGCGGCTATCTCCTTCATCTCTATTGGGGTAAGAAAATAAACAGATACCGCGGAAGCAGACCACTCACCGAGATGCCCAGATCGTTCGCACCTTATGCGGATCCTGCGCGGCGCGGATTTACGCTGAGCACGCTGCCATTAGAATATCCGGCATACGGGAATGGCGATTATCGTCATCCCGCCTACCAGATCCAGCTTGAGAACGGATCGACAATCACTGATCTGCGCTATGCAGGCCATGTGATCTACTCAGGAAAGAAGAAACTGAATGGTCTGCCCGCTACCTATATAGAGCAGGAACAAGAAGCTCAATCACTGGATATCATGCTGCAGGACCCGGTGGCCGGTCTGTCCGTTGTGCTCACCTATAGTGTGTTTCGCGATTTCAACGCGATCACCCGATCCGTGCGTTTCGAAAACATTGGAGCCGGCGTCCTTCGCATTCTGAACGCGGTAAGCGCTAGTATCGACTTTCGTGATGATGAATATGACAGCCTGAGTTTCTATGGCTCTCATAATAACGAGCGCAATATGGACCGCCGGCCGCTCGCACCGGGCAGTCGTGTGATTGAGAGCGTACGCGGCGCCAGCAGTCCGCAGCATGATCCGTTTTTCGCCTTAATGCGCCAAAATGCAGATGAAGCGAAGGGGGAAGTGTTCGGCTTCAGTTTCGTATACAGCGGCAATTTTCGATCACAAATCGAGGTCGATCAATACAAGACCACACGCGCATCAATTGGATTAAACCTCTTTGATTTCAGTTGGAGGCTGGATCCGGATGATACCTTTCAAACGCCTGAAGCAGTTCTTGTCTATTCCGATCAAGGACTTGGCGGCATGTCACGAACCTATCATCACCTATATCGGGAACGGTTAGCCCGCGGGAAATACCGTGATCAGTTGCGCCCGATCCTGATCAATAATTGGGAAGCCACTTATTTTAAGCTGAATGAAAAAAAATTGCTGGCAATTGCCAAAGAAGCGCAAAAAGTGAACATCGAACTTTTCGTACTGGACGACGGCTGGTTCGGTCATCGCGATAATGACAAAAGCTCACTTGGCGATTGGTTTGTCGATAAACGCAAGCTGCCGCACGGACTGGCATGGCTTTCCAATCGCATTCACGAAATGGGGCTTCAATTCGGTCTCTGGTTCGAGCCCGAGATGGTCTCTCCGGACAGCGATTTATACCGTGCGCACCCAGACTGGTGTCTGCATGTCCCGAATCGTCTGCGCAGTTTAAGCCGCTACCAGTTCGTACTTGATCTGTCGCGCAAAGATGTGCGCGATTATCTTGAACATTCGCTATCCTCTATCCTCTCAAACGCGAATATCAATTACGTCAAATGGGACATGAACCGCCATATGACCGAAATCGGCTCAGCACTGCTGCCGCACGACCGCCAACGCGAGACAGCTCACCGTTATATGCTTGGGCTTTATGAATTGATCGAACGTCTCACCAACGCATTTCCAAATATTCTGTTTGAGAGTTGTTCAAGCGGCGGCGGACGCTTCGATCCCGGAATGCTCTACTACATGCCGCAGACGTGGACCAGTGACAATACTGACGCCATTTGCCGATTAAAAATTCAATACGGAACCAGTGCTGTCTATCCGCCGATTGCCATGGGTGCACACGTCTCCGCAGTACCCAATCATCAGGTCGGCCGTATCACATCGCTTGCCATGCGTGGAGCCGTCGCCATGTCTGGAAACTTCGGCTATGAGTTGGATCTCACGAAACTGACCGATGAGGAAAAAGATGCAGTAAAAAAACAAGTGGCTTTTTATAAAGAAATTCGCCCTCTGATTCAATTCGGCGACTTCTATAGGATCACAAGCCCATTTGAGCGTGGCGATGCCGCTTGGTGCTTTGTGTCACCAGATCAGTCCGAGGCGATCGGCTTCTATTTTACCGTGCTCGCCAGTCCTTCTCAGGTGCAAAAGTCATTTCGTTTTCAAGGCCTCAATTCGGAATTTTTGTATGAAAACAACGAAACTGGCCATGTGTACGGGGGCGACGAACTGATGAACACAGGACTGAATGTGCCGATTGAAAAAGGTGATTTCCGCAGCTATGTGTGGCGGTTCAGGAAAGTGGTGGAGTGAACGGGGTCGCAACAAAAGATGCACCTGCATAAAAAAAATTCACTAATAAATGATCCTGGCCCAAGTGCGCTGCTTGTGCTAGGATCATTGCTTTCTTATGGGTGTTGCGTAGTAAATAGGTACTGTGCAGCAATGGACTACATGAAAATCACCTTTACAAAAAACGGATCAAACCAACGTTATGGCTTAATATATGCGTAGCCACTGCTTTGCTTTTTCACTAATTCCACAACTCCTGCCGGAACGACAGATACAAATTCAGGAAGATCCTCTTTCAGGATATGTTGCGCATTTAAAGCGTTCTGACAAGCGACGAACTTGGCTCCTTGATCACTCAGCTCTCTCATCTGATCGATGAACGCTCCAGACCGATAGCCGTTGACTGCCGCTGCATTAGCCAGCACTTCAATTTCAGCGGCCATATGATCTGCCATGAAATTTTTCACATTACCAAGCACCAATGGCCACTTTTCTTTTTCATCAATATGGAAAATAACATGATACATTATTAATCTCCTTCTTGCTTGTTTTTTTCTTACAACATTCTTAAATAGCAGCAATATGTTTGCTCGCGTGATTAATCATTGATAATCTAAAAATTTAAAGAAAGCAAAAATCCATTAATGGGATTTTTGCTTTTCATTTATTGATTTTCAATTTCTTCCACTTTCAGCGACAGCTCAGTCCATCGCTCCATTGCCTGATCGAGTTCGGCTTCGGTATTCTGCTGCTCAGTAAAAAGATCTTGCACTTTACCGGCGTCGCTGCCTGCTTCGACAATTTCTTGCTTCAGCTGCTCTACGCGGTCTTCAAGAGCAGCGATCCGATCTTCAATCCCGTTCCACTCCTGCTGTTCTTTATAGGTCAGCTTCTTTTTTTGAGACGTTTGCCTGCGTGCCGGGGCTTCCGTTTTTTCTGATTTCGCTTTGCTTGCCGCTGCCCGCTCAATTTTCCGTTCATCCACATACTCGCTGTAGTTACCTTCATAGCGGCGAATGATGCCGTTACCTTCAAAGGCAATCAGACGATCCGCAATTCGGTCCAGAAAATAACGATCATGGGAAACCGCAAGAACAGTTCCTGGGAATTGAAGCAAATAGTCTTCCAGAATCGTCAGTGTCTCGGTGTCCAAGTCATTGGTCGGTTCATCGAGAAAGAGTACATTCGGCTCGGACATTAGGATACGCAATAAATACAGCCGCTTATGTTCGCCGCCGGACAGTTTGCGGATAAACGTACGCTGCCGCGGTCGTGAAAAAAGAAAGCGTTCCAGCATCTGTTCGGCCGTCACTTGTTGTCCGTCATCTGTCCGCATCACCTGTGCAGCCTCTTTAATATAATCGATGACCGTCAAATTCTCATTCATTTCCGCATGTTCCTGCGTATAGTAACCGATTTTTACCGTCTCGCCAATTTCAACGATGCCTGAGTCCGGTTCGATGCGTCCCGCAAGTATATTGAGCAGTGTGGTTTTACCGCAACCGTTGCTGCCGATGATCCCCAAGCGTTCACCCGGGGTCACGAGCAGATCAAAGTCATGAATAAGTGGCTGTCCGTTAAAGCGCTTAGACACCTGCTTCGCTTCAATGACCTTCTTGCCCAAACGCGTGGATCCAATCGCGAGATCCACCGATTGCTTTAACTCCGGGCCCTTATGCTCCTGCATCTCATGCACGCGTTCAACTCTTGCTTTTTGTTTCGTCGACCGAGCTTTGGCGCCACGTCGAAGCCAAGCCAATTCCCGGCGCAGCTGGTTCTGATGCTTTGTTTCCCCCGCCGCTTCCTGCTCCTCGCGCTCCGCTTTCTTCTCAAGAAAGAGTTCATAATTGCCGTCATAAATATAGAGATTGCCGTGATCCAATTCAAAAATCTTACGTGTTACGCGATTAAGGAAATAACGATCATGGGTCACCATTAATAACGCGCCAGGATACTGATTCAGTGCTTCTTCCAGCCAGTCGATAATGTCGTTGTCTAAATGGTTCGTCGGCTCATCGAGAATCAACAGATCTGCAGGTTGAATTAATGCCCTGGCCAGCGCAATGCGTTTTTTCTGCCCACCGGATCCCTCGCTTGCCGGCGTCTCAAAGTCATGAATGCCAAGACGTGTTAAAATGCTTTTCGCCGCTGCTTCAGCGTCCCAGGCACCGGCCGTATCCATTTGCTGCTGACATTTCAGCAACTTTTCCTGAAGCGACTGATCACTCGGATTCTTCTCCAGATCACGAAGCGCTTGTTCATAACTTCGCACCGCTGCCATGATCGGTGAGGTCCCACCGTAGATATAGTCCAGCGCGGTGACTCCCGGTTCAAAAGTAGGTGTCTGCGGCAGATAAGCAAGTCGAAATGCATTGGCGTGGCGTAAGTTTCCGCTTTCTGCCGAGTCCTTTCCGGCAAGTACATTCAACAAGGTCGATTTGCCTGTGCCGTTGACACCGATCAATCCAATCCGTTCGCCCTCCGAGATCGAAAATGAGAGATGATCAAAAAGTGTTTGCGTTCCATACGTCTTATATAAATTTTCCACATCGAGAATACTCAAGCTGTATCATCCTTAACCGAGCCGAATTATAGAATTCTTAAGCCGGATTTCGGATAAATTGAGCCGAATCCGGGTAAGTCAGGCAGAAATTTAAAACTTATAATTTTTTTTCATTATTAAAAATGAATCGAATCCACCTAGACGAATCAATCGCCAAACAGGTCTGCTATCATCTTACACTACTTCGTGGTTAATTGGCATGATGATCGGTTACTTTAATCAGCTTCCCCTGAACGATAAGACGACCATCTGTCAGTATTTCCCGATCACAAGTGACTAATGTGATCTGTTTCTTCTTTGTTTGCTGAATGACATCCGTATTTGATGCGTCAACCGTTTTTCTAGAAGTTACTTCATAAACATAATCCTTTTTCAAATCTGTAATCACGATGCGGGCACCGATTTTTATTTTAAGAAGTGGGCTGAAAAGTAGGGTCGGTCGCCGCATGTGATGACCGGCCAGCGGATAATTGCCCTGACCCATCTTCTGATCCGGGCGCATCGTGGTTGCACCAACAAGAAGATTTGCATTTGTTGTCCCTTTTAGAATGGGTAGATGAATACCGACACTGTCAATGGAAATTAGCCCGATCATCGCCTTTGGATTCTGCTGCGCGCTTCCCCTAAACGTATCCATAACCGACGGAGGTCGAATCGTCTCGAAATCGAAAGTTGCCTTTCGACTATTGTTGCTATGCAGTTGTGCAGCCGTTACTTTTTGTTCTGTAAAGTGAGTGCTCATATAACCAATGATACTCTCCTTGATGAACGGCGAAAAGATGAGCAAAATCCCGGCAATCGCAAGGATAGCTGCAAGTACAGTCCATTTCCAACGCATTTGATTACTCCGTTTCTTAATTAATTATAATCAATAAATTTCGTTCATCCTCAATAAAAAATGTCTAATCAAATCTTACCATGATTAGACGCTAAATGTTATCATAGTGCACCTTCCACGACTAAGGTTGCGGGCTTCTGACCTCCCAGTCAAAATTTCCTGCGAACAATAAGCTTACCTAACACGTCGTTCGTTAGGCAGGGACTCATTTCATTGAGTAGGCGAACCCCATCGCTCCGACGGCATTGTTATTGGTAAAACAGGTCTTGTACGTTTGATTGGGGTTCTTACCTTAAAGCGAGGATGTCGAGCTGCCTTTTTAAAGAATCGGTCATAAGCATTGGAAAGGTTCTTTAAACTATTCTGCAAGGCAAATTTGTCCGGTTCTTTGAGTCAGGGGAGGTCGTTCTTTAGCTGAGTGAGTGCTTTACTACTGATGGAACAAGAAAGTCCCTTACCGGTTTGCTCATAGGCCTTTTCCAACGATCAAGAAAATGGTTTTAGACAAATCGGCTGCTCCCAATGCTCTTGTTGATTAAGACTGCCTGTTCTTCCGTGGGATACAAGTCTAAATTTAAAGGCTCTTTGAATGAGCACAGGTGTTCGATATTTATAAAAGAAGAGCGTCCTTATTCATGACTTAAGTCACGAGTAAGGACGCCCTACATCAATTGATTAACGCATTTTCTTTGTTTTTCTTCTTCCTGCATAACCGATGATGCCGGCAGAAAGAAGGAGGAACGCGCCGAACCAATACACCATTGAATGACTGCTGTCTCCGGTGACCGGCAGCGTGTTTTCTTTTGTCGGCACGGAATACTGTGTTTCCGCTAGAAAACCACGTTGCAATGCTGGTGCCTGCGTTACCTGATCCGTTGGTGTTTGACTGTCAGACTCAGAAGCAATCGGCTGATCCTGCACTTGTTCTTCGCCCATGACGCCGCGTTCAAGTGTTGGCGTCTGAGTTGGAACTGCCGGCGTTAACGGCTGAAGCGGAACGGTAGGCAGTGACGGCTGTAACGGCGTTGGTGGTGTCGGTGGAACCGGTGTCACCGTTTCAGGAATTCTTGTGTTTTCAAAAGTCACGTTTGCTGTCGGATCGCTTTGAGTCAAGGTTACTTGCTCTGTCTTAGACGACAGGACATAACCCGTTGGCGCTGTCTTTTCTACAAATCGATACGTGCCTAATTCGAGTCCGCTCTGTTCAATTTCACCATTGTCATCAGTGGTCAGCGTGTACAGCGTAGTCCACTGTCCGTTATCAATCAGCTGCTGAAGCTCAAATACTGCTCCCTCCAGCGTTTGATCCGGATTCGCCGAATCTACTTTCTTCAACGATACCGAGCCAAAGACTTCTTCCGGAATCTTGGTATTTTCAAAGGTCACGTTTGCTGTCGGATCGCTTTGGGTCAAGGTTACTTGTTCTGTCTTAGATGACAGGACATAACCCGTTGGTGCTTTCGTTTCTACTAATCGGTACGTTCCTAATTCGAGACCACTCTGTTCGATCTCGCCATTGTCATCGGTCGTCAGCGTGTACAGCGTAGTCCACTGTCCGTTATCAGTCAGTTGCTGAAGCTCGAATACTGCTCCCTCCAGCGTTTGATCCGGATTTGCCGAATCTACTTTCTTCAGTGATACCGAACCGAAAACTTCTTCCGGAATCTTGGTATTTTCAAAGGTCACGTTTGCTGTCGGATCGCTTTGAGTCAAGGTTACTTGCTCTGTCTTAGACGACAGGACATAACCCGTCGGCGCTGTCTTTTCTACAAATCGATACGTGCCTAATTCGAGTCCGCTCTGTTCAATTTCACCATTGTCATCAGTGGTCAGCGTGTACAGCGTAGTCCACTGTCCGTTATCAATCAGCTGCTGAAGCTCAAATGCTGCTCCTTCCAGCGTTTGATCCGGATTCGCCGAATCTACTTTCTTCAGTGATACCGAGCCAAAGACTTCTTCCGTAATCTTGGTATTTTTGACCGTAACTGTTTTTTCGTTGTCACCCTTGGTCAGATCAAAAGCCGGTGGATTGCTCCCTTTCTCATAACCGTCAGGCGCTTTTGTTTCCACTAATCGGTACGTTCCTAATGGTAGATTGTCTTTTGATATCGTGCCGTCCGCTCCGGTAGTCAGTGTCGTCACCTTCGTCCAGCTGTCTCCGTCTTGTTTCTCTAGGTCGAATTCCGCTCCAGACAAAGTTTTATCCGGATCTGATGCATCCACTTTTTGCACCGTTAGCTTACCCAAAACCGGAATTTCCGTATTCTCTACTGTAATGGTTTTTTCGTTGTCGCCCTTGGTTAGATCAAATGGTGGTGAATTTTCTCCCTTCTCATAGCCTTCCGGCGCTTTTGTTTCGACTAGGCGGTAGGTTCCTAGTGGCAGATTATCTTTTGATATCGTGCCGTCCGCTCCGGTAGTCAGTGTCGTCACCTTCGTCCAGCTGTCTCCGTCTTGTTTCTCTAGGTCGAATTCTGCTCCAGACAAAGTTTTATCCGGATCTGATGCATCCACTTTTTGCACCGTTAGCTTACCCAAAACCGGAATTTCCGTATTCTCTACGGTGATGGTTTTTTCGTTGTCACCCTTGGTCAGATCAAAAGCCGGTGGATTGCTCCCTTTCTCATAACCGTCAGGCGCTTTTGTTTCGACTAGGCGGTAGGTTCCTAGTGGCAGATTATCTTTTGATATCGTGCCGTCCGCACCGGTAGTCAGTGTCGTCACCTTCGTCCAGCTGTCTCCATCTTGTTTCTCAAGATCGAATTCTGCCCCAGACAAGTTTTTATCCGGATCTGTTGCATCTACCTTTTTCACGGTCACTTTCCCTAAAACAGTTGTCGGCGGAAGGGTCGGCTTGAAAAGGGCATAGTGGACCTCCATGCTTCCGTTTGTATTAATAAAATTGTTTGCAACCAACGTACCGTTTAACTGTCCCCAGTTCGCATTAACCGTAGCCTTCGGAGCTAATATTGAGCCAAAGATCCCGATGGTACCTAAATTAATCGTTGTCGCGTCAGGAAAATTGAACACTATTTTAGTTGCTTGGCTGTCTCCATAACTCATTCCCGTGCCATGGTAAAACTGCTGTCCCCCAGGCCAATTGATCGTTGTACCTGTTATATTGATAATGATTGTTTTACCCCTAGGCACATCAAAATTCATTTCTCCAGCTTGATTAAATTCCGAAGAAGGCAATGAAAAAACAACAAAGTCTGAACTTCCGCTATAGCTGAACGTCAATCTGTTGCCTGATTTATTGATCACTCCGTTCGGTTGGGAAACCGTATAGCCCTGATAACTTTGACTTATCCCAATCAGCTGCGTCCTCGCTTCAGCGAAACTAGCGACCTGATTATCTATAAAATCTTGAACATCAGCAACTTTTTTATCGGTCAATTGCTTCGCACGTAAATAATCACTTACATCAATGATCGGTGCGGGCCCGCCGTTTTCGCCAATAACAAATCGGCCCTTCAATTCCCCGTTATTGTAGTGCAGCTCATTTCCTACCACTAGATTCACATCATTATTGTTACTTAGCTTCGAAGCAATACCATAACTGCTCACATTTAACACATTGCCAACCGCCAATCGTCCTTCCGAATCGGTATTTGGCATGGTCATGTTATTCAGAATAAACGCATTAAAATGACTTGCTACTCCTAATGAGTGATTCATATCAATTGGCGCCGAGGGTTCAGCAGCATATGCCTTTTGACTATGAACTGTGCCATTGATGATCAATGATAGAAACAGGGTCGCGACAACAAATTTTCTTAATCCGAGCAACACTCTTTTCTCCTGTGTCTGCATCGTTCTCCCCTTCTTTCCTTCCGAACTCTTATTCATAGAAAAAAATAGTTGCATGACGTTTTCTTCACCGTTTATGTGACAGCATTTAGATTTTATCTTCATCAATGCCCAGAATAAAAAGCTATGCATTCGTACAGGAAGATATTCTTCTTAATTCAGAACTCATGGCAAGGTTCGTAAAATTACAGAAAATTTCCCCTATGACTAATTACCCATTTATTTGATTATTAAAACGGACTTTTTTTTCTTTTTATTTTGTGAAAAGTGTTTGCTCATGCAGCATAAAAAAAGTGATTCTAAAGATTAGAAAAACCGGGCAAAAAGCGCCCGGTCCTTACTTCCGCAGGATGCGGTGACTTCGACGTTGCTCATGACATGTGAGTGCTGTTAGTCGAAGTTCCCTTATACTTAGCGAAAGTTCCCTTGCATATGAAAGTTCCTTCATCTCACTTCTGTTTCATTAAGCATTCTGGTTTCTTCAAGTAACAGTAAAATAAGCGGAGATTTTCCGGTTATTTGCATCATGGAGCTTATTTCGCCGGTAAATAAGGGTAATTTTTCCGCCTATACTAAGCAAAACCCTCCATTTTCACGCTTTTCGATTCGATAAGCGGAATTCCTCCGTCTATTTAAGCTATTTTTCCGTTCGTTTTCTAAATAAGGGTAATTTCTCCGTCTATTTATCAGATTGGACGCTTAACTTGATCGCCTAACCGATAGTGCGGATTGGAAATCAGCAGCTTACCCTATCGCCGTACCAACAGGGCAAAATCTTATACTCCCTTTACTTGTTAAAAAAACTCCCGATCAGACAATCCTGATCAGGAGTTCTTAAAAATCTATTAATCATGTTTTCTTCGAGACAATGCAGCGATCGAGCCTCCGCCAAGCAAGAGCATAATACCAATGAGCATCGTGAGCAGATCGTTGGTATCGCCGGTCGTCGGTAGGTTCTTATTATTCTTTGGCGCTGATGTTTCTTCGAGCCCTAACTGTCCTCGCTCGATTTTCGCACCGGTTTGCGATTTAGCCGTTGGTTCAGACTTCGGTGTTCCGCCACCTTGTTGTTCAGCATCAACTCCGCGGTCAATAACCGGAATTGCTTTGTTAAGTGCTGTGACTTCAACCGGCTTCGACTGACCTTTAGCTACTGTGAATGGGATCGGTGTCGCATCAAGCTGATACCCTTTCGGCGCTTTAACCTCTATGAACTGGTAATCTCCAGGTGCCAGCCCTTTCACAAGGAATTCACCTTGGTCATCCGTCGTCCAGATCGCAGGCAAATCCTTGCCATTTGAATCTTTCGTAACCGGATTTCCTTTACTGTCTTGGAGCTTAAATTCTGCTCCTTTCAGCACGGCATTCTTATCGTTTGCATCCACTTTTGTCAGTTTCACATCACCCGGCGTCAGCTTGTTCGTCGCCGTGATTTCTATGGCTTTCTGATCCGTTCGGGTCACCTTGAATGGAATCGGTGTTATATCCAGATCATAACTAGCCGGTGCCTTGGTTTCGATGAACTGATAGTCACCTTCAGGCAAATTATTTAAGGTGAACTGCCCATGCTCATCCGTTGTCCAGATGTCCTTCAGTTTGTTTCCGTTGGCATCTTTCGTCACCACATCTCCATTACTATCAACGAGCTTGAATTCCGCGCCCTTCAAAACAGCGTCTTGATCATTTTTATCAACCTTGGTCAAGATAACACTGTTTACATCGTTTGTTTTTGTCAGCTTCACGACTGCCGGCTTGCCTTGATCTTCACTCTGAATGGTGAACGTCTTTGGCGAAGCATCAAGCAGGTAACCATTTGGCGCTTTCGTTTCGACAAATTGATAATCGCCCGGCGCAAGTCCATCCGCCTTGATCAAGCCGTCAGCATTAGAAGTTAATCCTTCATGGACTACTTTTCCATCCTTATCGACGAGGTTGAATACCGCTCCTTCAAGGCCGTTTCCATCAGAATCAACCTTTGTCAGTTCGACGGATCCTTTGTAGTTGACCGCGTTACCCGCTGTTATAACAGTTGGTACGCCTTTTGCATGATCTGCAATCTCAAAATCAATCTTAGTTTTGTTCAAAACATAGCCTTCAGGTGCCTTGGTTTCTTCAAAACTATATTTGCCAGGTTTAAGATTCTCTGCCGTGACTTTACCGTCTTTATCCGATTTCAAGTGTTCTTGAACAGGATTGCTATCTGCATCGACAATCTTGAACTCCGCTCCTTCAAGACCATTGCCGTTAGAATCCACTTTTGTTAATTCAACAGATCCCTGATAGTTAATTGCATCCGGTGCCTTGACCGTTACCGGTTTCCCGAGAGCCGTTTTCGGAATCTCGAAGTCAATCGTTTCATCGTTCAAAAGGTAGCCTTCCGGCGCTTTTGTTTCGACAAAACTATATTTACCAGGCTTCAGGCCGTTAGCACTCACCTTGCCATTTTCGTCTGAAGTTAAATGCTGACGAACTGCTTTTCCTTTGGCTTTGGCTTTGATAATCTTAAATTCTGCGCCTTTCAAGCCTTTTCCACTTGGATCCACTTTCGTTAATTCAACAGAACCCTTGTAGTTTTTCAACTTGCCGGCCTTAACAACAACAGGCTTTCCTGAAGCTTCATCCTTGATTTCAAAAGCAATTTTGGTCTCGTTCAAAACATAACCCTTTGGTGCTTTCGTTTCGACAAAGAAGTATTTGCCTGGTGCGAGATTTTCTGCTTTCACTTTGCCGTCCGCACCGGAGATCAGCTTCTTCTGAATGATTGTTTCTCCATCATCTTTGACTACATTGAATACGGCACCTTCAAGTCCGTTACCCTTCTTATCAACTTTCTTGAGTATCGCCGTTCCTGTAAAGTTCTTCAGTTTCCCGACTTTAACTGCGGCAGGCTGCCCAGCTGCTTCATCCTTGATTTCAAACTTTATCTTATCCGTATTCAATACATAGCCCTTTGGCGCCTTGGTTTCAACAAAGTAATAGGTGCCTGGTTCGAGATCTTCAGCCTTCACAATGCCGGCATTGTTCGATTTCAAACCTTCTTTAATAATGGTCGTTCCATCCTCAGCAACAACGTTGAATATTGCACCTTTAAGCGGATCGCCTTTTTTATCAATTTTCTTCAACACAGCGGAGCCTTTATAATTCTTCGCTTTACCGGCGTTTACCGCCTTAGGTTCGTTTTTCGCGGAATCCTTGATTGTAAAATCAATTTTATCCGTATTTAAAACGTAACCGGTTGGTGCTTTCGTCTCGACAAATTGATAGCTCCCCGGCGCAAGTCCATCCGCTTGGACAATACCATCGGCATTCGACTTCAGATTTTCCTGAATCAACTTTCCATCGGTATCAATGATCTTAAATTCTGCTCCTTCAAGACCATTGCCGTCCTTATCAATCTTCTTCAGAACAACGGATCCTTTGTAGTTGATCGCATATTCTGCCGTGACGATTGTCGGTTTTTCCAGTGCTTCCTTCACAATCTTAAATCCGATTTTCTTCGTATTAATCAGATAGCCGTCCGGAGCTTTCGTTTCAACAAAGTAGTATTTCCCAGGTGCCAGTGTTTCTTTGCTTTGGACGATACCATCCTTGTCAGAAGTCAGACCTTCCTGCACTGTATTTCCATCTTTATCAACGATGCTGAAGATCGCGTCCTTCAGTCCATGACCCTCGCTATCAGTTTTGGTCAACTTCGCGCTGCCTTGATAATCTGTAAGCGTTCCAGCGTTGACATCAGGCAACTGATTGTTCGCGTTCTTCGTTACCGTAAATTCGATTGTTTTTGTGTTAATCAGATAACCGGACGGTGCTTGAGTCTCTGTTAAGTGATAGTTGCCAGCAGGCAATCCGGTGAGCACTACCTTCCCATCACTGCCGCTCGTAATATCTGAACCGTAGTCATATGGAACATACACACCGCCTATACTTTGTTCCAGCTTGAAGGTCGCGCCCGGAAGCAGTTTCCCATCAGCGTCTTGTTTAGTCAATGTGACTTTATTCTGCTTATCAACAATCGTTGTATACGTGCCGTCCAAAGTTGAATCCGCATTAATTGCCACAGGGATTCCAGCGACAAGTGCATCGCTAATCGTATAGCCGTTTGGTGCCTGAACCTCTTTTAGAACATAATCGCCATAGCGGATATTTCCAAAGGTCAAGGTACCCGTTGCATCAGTTGTTCCCGTACGCAGTAGCTGCGTGTTGTCCTTATCCCACAATTCAAACACTGCACCCGGGAGAATTTGTCCGAGCTCTCCATTTTTCAGAATACGCAACGTACCTTTTACACCGGTCGCAGAACCGCCGCCGGTTGAAATTGCAACCGGGATCTTTTGCGTCGTATCTTGAGTGACTGTCTGCACATTGTCGCCGCTGATTTTCACTTGGTTTGTGACATCATCACTTGAGCCGGCAATATTAATGATCGAACGATATTGAACAGCATACGCGCGATCAATATGTTGGTAGTCACCAATGAATTTCAGTACGAATTGCTGCTTGCCTGTTACGTTATCTGTCGTAATTGTTAATGTGTAATCTTTGTCCCGCTTCAACTCTTTATCTGTATTCGGATCAAGGTTTCCATTCGTAATTGTCGCACCACTGCTATCATACTTGGCCTCATAAACATGGAATGAATTTTCATCCAAAATCTGATTATCAGACGGATCATCGGTAACTGTTACATCATCCAGTGCGGACTGACTTGGATTGACGTTGACAAACCAATTGACATAATTTCCACTTTGTGCGCCATTCTTGGTGACTAACTTGCCGCCATTCGTAATTGATACTGTTCCTGTAATCTGTCGATCAGGATGTCCTTCGTTATGATAAGTGGCAATATTCGTGTAGCTGCTTGCGCCATTAACGACTAGGCCATCCAATGATGTCTTGAACACAACCATGTATTGATTGGTATCATCGACGCCTGTTTTAAATTTCACAGTCAACGTTTTATTGTTGTCTGCAGACGGTTCAGTGACCTCATATTTTGAAGGGTCAAGTTCCGATCCTTCTTTAATCGATCCGCCTGAATTGATCGTGTAACTTTTCACGACTACCGAACCGGAGACAAATTTCTGATTGCCGGTGATTGGGTCCGTGATCGATGCATTATTGGCCTTTTCGCCGTTGTAGTTGACCCCAACCTTCCATGTTATGACTTTATTCACTGCGTTATAGGTACCATTTTTAAAACCGTTGAATTGGGTTTGATTATTGACATCGAAATCGGCACTTGCATCATTTGTTCGATCGTTACCATATTGGTCGGTCCATGTTGCCGTTGCTGAATTTTTCACATTCTTTTGGTTCGAAAAGTCAACATTAAAATGGGTTGAATAGGAAATTGTAAATTTGCTGCTCGTTTTCGCGTAATCGTCGCCGATGAAGGCAATCTTAAAACCTGCATTATTATCTTTAGTCTCGAGCGTGTAATCCTCGCCCTCGGTCAGATCTTTATCATTTGTTTCATCATGAATTTTAAGTGACCCAGCGACTAATGACTGTGCACCGCTAACAAAAGTATCATCCAGCTTCCAATCGTTCATTTCATACTTATTTTTATTAATCGTCAAATGCCAAGTAGCAGTTTTGTCTGTATAATTTACATCCTTGCTGGAATCAATGGTTTTAGTAATATTCTGCTGTGTCGCTTCACCAGTTGAACCCCCGCTGCTTCCGGTTCCGGTGTTTACGTCATTTTTATATTTTGTCGGATTTTCAATAATCACGCCATCTTTAACTTTGGTCTGATAGGTGATGACATAAGCCGATGTTACCTTGTCATTGAAATGAATGGTAAAGCCGGTGCTTGTTTTTTCAAGCGTATAGTCCGTGCCTTCCTTAAGCGTATCGCCAAGCTTAGGTGTCGTTCCGTCAAACGAATCAACTTTCTGTATTTTTAATCCGTCCACTAATTGCAAATCAGCTGAATTGAAGTTGTCGGTGATTGTCGCGTCCTTTTGGGCGATTTCTTTCTCACCAAAATTGTAGTTAATTTGCCAGCTGAAGGTCTGCGAGTCACCGTCGTAACCGGTGTTTGACTTTTCAACTGTTTTTCCATAATTCGCAGTGACAGAGGCTTCAGCTGGAATGGCGTCAAATTCATTTCCGCCAAATGTTGCATGATTAGTAAACGTGACTTCGCCGCCATCATCCGGCTTCGCTGAATTATTAATACTAGTGGTATAAACTAAACGATAAGCAGTATTAATCGGTTCTTTAAAGGTAACATTTCCATTTGAATCAACATCATATTCAGATGGATCTACCTTATCGCCCTGTGTGACCTTGCCGTCAATCGCCACATCCAGCTGATAGACCTGAACGGATTTGAAGGTTAACCCATCTGGAAAGTCCTCTGTCACTTTGGCATTTGTTACCTTTTCTAATTCTTTATTCACATCGACATTCCATGTGGCCTGAGTTGGATTCAAACCGCTATCCAATGCACCTGTTTTATCAATCGTGCTTTTTACATCTGGTTTAAAATGTACCGTTACGATCGGTGAATCGCTGTTTATAGGAAATTTGATTTGCTGATCAACCGGGCCTGTGATTTCTTTTTCATCAAATTCGGTATTCACATACAGGGTTCCATGTACATTCGAATTTTCCTTCACTTGATCATTGAAGGTCATGACCACATGGCCGTTCATATCCACAGTGAATGTACCATAATCACCCAGCGTTCCATTAATATCATTTTGCATTTTAAAAACGTCTGGGAGATCAAATTCATATGTGTCTCCAGCGTTAATCGTCGCTCCAAGATCGTTTGGGATTGCCCACGTAAAGTTGATATTCGCCGGATCATCTGTATTTGCCGGATTATCCTGATCATAAGGCCTACCATCCTTATCCGTCAGCGTCACACCGGTTAAAATGTTCTGTGTAATTTTTTTTGGAGCTGCTGTTTGGGCAAGACTGCTGAAGCCGCGCTCAATCTTTTGTTCGCTGTCCTTAGAAGGTTCATCAGCCTTCGCTTCCGGTTTGCTTAATTCTACTGAACTGCTGTCAACTTGCTTCGCTTGGTCAGTGGAAGAATCAGGAGCCTTTGTTTCTTCTTTCGCCGGCTCAGAAGCTGCATCCGGCTGTTTTTGTCCGTCGTCCGCGGATGCGGAGCTCTCATCCTGGTCTGATGTAGCCGCACTGTCCGTACCAGCAGCTTTCACAGGCACCTCCAATTTCTGAACCTGGTTTTCACCAAGATCAAACGGAAGTTCCAACTTTGTCGTATCCTTATCTATTTGTGCGGCAAAGGCGGCATCGAATTTAATTTTTCCGCTCGCATTCGTTAGATCCTTTGCCTGATCATTAAAATCAATCGTCAACTTATTCGAATCGGTTGTATCGTCAGAAGCAGCAACCTTATACGTACCAATCACTTGGTCGCCGTTCGTGACATCACCGCTAATTTCTTTATCAATCTTCAGCTCTTTCGGAACTTGAATAGAAATCTCTTTATCAGGATTCAGCGTCACGCCCTCTTTTTGTGACCAGCTGTATTCAAGATGCACGGCGTCCCCAGTCGTCAGCGGGTTGCTGTCCGTCTTCTCCAGATCAACCTCTTGATTATTATGATCGGTAACAAGTACCGAATCAAAAAGCGGATGGCTCGCCGCCTCGTCCGCTTGCGCTCTACCAATGGAAAAATTGCTGAATTGTGCCATGACGACAAGTGCTGATAATAGGGCGACGAATAGATTCCTTATTGGTCTATGTTTCCTGCCAAAGCGCGCTTTCCGTGTTGCTCTCATCTACATTCATCCTTTCTATTTATCTACTGATTCACAAGGCAAAAAAGAGATACAGAGACTGATAACTTTGACCCCTTGTCCTTCTCGCACGTCTAATATTTTGAAAATGTACGGTTCGTTCTCTCCGAGCAAAATCATTTTTAGGACGATTTTTAATATATTCTCCGATTCGGAGAATATGTCGTTTTAAGCGCCTTATATTAGGAATTTTTTGGTAACGGTTTCATATCATTGGTAAACCTTATTACTTCTGAAACAACTTTTCTCAATTTTATACGTGCAGGACAATGGAATAAGGGGCAATTCGATCACAGCTCAGCGACATTTAATGAACTTAAGCAACCAAGTCAAGTGACTAGAATATACAGTGGTGGTTATGACGGGTTATTGGCCGGGACATAAGATTCAGAGCTACATTTTCATGCATCATTCTAAAACCTCCCGATTCTTTTACTCAGAAAAAAGAACTACAAACAACTTGTGTCGAATTTCCAACAAGTTCCACAAATCACTTGTGTTCCCTCTGTATTAGCTTATAATTTCATTATAGTTGGGGGATCTATACGAATTCTGAACTGTTAAAACAACGCTCCTTTTATCATTCTAAAAATTCTAATCATTCATTATTTGCCCAGATCTTTTCTTCATTAATATCACGAAACAGTTTGTTAATATCATCGATGATGAATGCGGATATAAGAACATCGCAACTGAAAAGCGACACTTCGATCAACTTATGAAAATTATTGCTGTTAAAAAAAGAGGCTGTCCCAAAAGCCTCTAAAAGTGAATAAGCGGAGAGAAAAATTCAATTTTTCTCTCCGCTTTTCTGTTTTTATTTATGGAGGGCTTACTTTTCCTCTTTTTTTATTGCTGGAAATCCATCTTAACTTTCTTCATCAGGTTATGGGCCAATGCCAATAAGCCGAATTCTACGTGAACTTTTTTAAGCCCTCGGAGATGAAATCGGCGGAAATGCATATTTTGTTTTAAATTGCCAAAGACGGGTTCGTTCTCCAATTTTCGGCGTCGATAACGTGCTCGTCCTTCCTCTAAGTTCAGAGCCCTACGGGCTTTAGCCTTGGTTTCCTCGTACACAGGATTGTAATGAACTTGCCGATTTCCTTTGGCTTTTGTGCACTTACTTTTGAATGGGCAGTCGGTACAGTCTTCACATTCATAGATCTTAAAGTCTCTTTTATATCCGTAATGATCGGTCCGCGTCATATATTTTTTAAACACTACTTTACGGTGGTTCGGACAAATAAAAACATCTTCTAATTCATGGTATTCCCAGTTCTGAATCTTACTAAGATCTTTTTTAAATCGCCTTTGTTCTTCTTGACGTAACTGGTTATAGGGAATGAGCCCTTGGTAATGTTCTTCCATTAAGTAAAGATAATTCGCTTCACTTCCATAGCCTGCATCGGCAATGACGTGTTCCGGATGCGCAATGGGAGAGTGAGCCAGCTGTTTTAAATGGGGAATCAGTGTGCGCGTGTCCGTTGGGTTTTGATGAAGTGTATAGAACAGAATCATCTGATTTTCCGTACCCATCTGTACATTGTATCCTGGCTTGAGCTGACCGTTTTTCATGTGATCTTCTTTCATTCTCATGAAGGTGGCATCGGTATCCGTTTTCGAATAACTATTACGCTCGCCAAATGTTTCCATCTGTTTTTCGTATTTTTTAGCTCTTGGAATGAAGTCGTTCTTCAGAGCTTTGACCTGTTTTCTCAGTGTGCGATCGGGAGATCGGCGAGCGGGCTTCTTTAATCGCTCACCAGCCTGTTCTTCGATACCCTTTGTCCAATCTTCAACTTCTTGAGCAGACGCGGCCTTCTTCGTGTTCTGAATGAACTTCTGAATTTCCTGATGGTCCAGCTTGATCTGATCGTTGATTTCTTTGAAAACGGTCCTGACCTTTTCCTGTAGTGCTGCTTGATAACGTTGTGTTGCTTTTTTCCAGACGAATGTATAACGATTGGCATCGGCTTCGATTTTTGTTCCGTCCAAATAATAATCGCTACCGCTAATGTATCCCTGTTCCAATATCTGAGCAATAAAGTCTTCAAAAACAGCTTGGAGACAAGTTTCCATTTGTTGCACACGAAATCGATTGATGGTTCGGAAGTCGGGCGTTTGTTGATTGGCCAGCCACATCATGGGAAGGTTTTCACGTAGAGCACGTGCAATTTGCCGACAAGAATACCATTTTTGCGTATAAGCGTAGAGAGAGCAGAATTTTCGTCATCATTTGAGGATGGTTGGCCGGGCGGCCTCCACCTTTATAAGCTTCAAGAAAGACCTTTCGGTCGATTCCATCAACAAAAGCATTCACTGCTCGTGCCATGTGATTTTTGGGAATACTATCGCTAAAATCCATTGGAAGAATAAGTTGGTTCATGTTATACTCTTTGAAGATAATTGTTTTCAAAAAAATCGCCTCTTTTTAATGAGATTGGGGAATTTCATTATAAAGAAAAAGGCGGTTTTTTTCTGTGATCAAAACAACTCAAAATGAAAAACTCGAGAAGAATAATCCTCTCGAGTTTTTCATTTGAAGCCACCTTTTGGGACAGCCTCTTCTTTGACTATCTATAGGATGAAACATTTGATTCGTTCTAAGTATTTACGCGGGCTGGTTCTGTTCTTTACTTGCTGAAGATCTTCTATTTGTTAAATAAACACCGATGACGACCAATACACCGCCTAGGATTTGCGGTATCGTTATCGGATTGCCTAGGATCAAGCTGATTAATGCAGTAAACACAGTCAGCAGGTTCAAGTAGATGCCGGAGCGGCTGGCGCCAACAGTGTGCACAGCACGGTTCCAAAAAATAAACGAGCAGACCGATGGAAGGAAGGCGATGTACATGATGCCTACGGTGGCCGTACCACTCAGATGGTAGGAAAAACCCGACACCAAAAAAAATGGAAACAGCACAATTAATCCAAGCATCGCTGACACTGCCGTTGCGGCAATCAGCGGAAGCTTTTCCATCTTCTTACCAATTAAAGTGTAAAAAGTCCAGACGGTTATTGCTAGAATCATAAGCAGATCACCCTGATTATAGTGAATGGTGAACACATGCAGCAATTCACCGCGTGTCAAAACGAGCAGCACACCAATTAAGGAAACAAACAGACCAAATCCGTTCACAAGCGACAGCTTTTCCTTCAGTAACCACACTGCAAAAATAGCAATCATCGCCGGATTTATTGAATTTACAAGGGCGGCATTTAACGATGTTGTGAAACGAAGTGCTTCGTACAGCAGCACATTGTAGCCGACAATGCCGAGCAAGGAGAGAATCAACAAGATCTTCCAACGTTTCCAAACCTCGCGCCATTTTGGTTTTTCGATCACCTGTGCCAGAGGGAACAAAACAAGTATGGCTAGTGCCCAACGCACAAAGGTCATCTGAATCGGCGTCATTTCACTCACTACGTACTTGCCAAATACATAATTTCCCGCCCAAAACAGGTTGGCGAGGATAAGAAAATACACAGCTTGATACTTCTTCACAAGTACAGTTCCTCCCTAATGTAAAGTTTGCAAACATGCAGACCCTGCGAACGGCAATTGAACGTGCCCTCCGCCTTTCTAGTGTATTAAAAAAGGGAGTGGCAAAAAATGCCACTCACCAGTTAGCCTAAATAAACTTGTCCCTTCAAACAATCAAAATGCTACTCGCTGATGCGTGTTCGCAAATAGTGTTCGGTTGGAACCGAATCAAGGAACGGACTCGCCTCGCCGCTGGAGAGCAGAACCAGTTCATGCATCGCACGTGTACATGCTGTATAGAAAATGGTTCGCTCGCTTTCACGACTATAATTTTCGGATGAAGCGTCATAGATAATCGCCGCGTCGAATTCAATTCCCTTTGCCAAATAAGTAGGAATGATGATAAAGCCTTTATCAAATTGATAAGTCGCTTGAGTAATCAATTTAACATCAATCTTCTTTTTCAACAACCTATAGGCTTCCCGGCATTCCTTCATTGTTTTTCCGATTAGGGCAAAGGTTTCAAAGCCATTCTGCTGAAATGAAGCAATTTTATCCAAAATGATTGATACTTTATCCGATTTACCCGCTGCATCAATCCATTCAGGAAGCTTTCCACTGCGATCAAAGGGTTCGATTTGTTCGCCTCCCGGCACAATTTCCCGGGCAAAATTCATAATTTCCTTTGTCGAACGATAGCTGCGCAGCAGCGTCAGCTTCTTCACATCCTCAGCATTATAGAGATGTTCCGAAAGCATTGTGTCTGCGTCTAGACTCTGTGCGTAAATCGCCTGATTCAAATCGCCGAGAATCGTCATCCGGCAACGTGGAAAAGCGGCTTGAAGGTAAGCTAATTGCGCCGGTGAATAATCTTGCGCTTCATCAATGATCAAATGGCGGATTTCGTGGTTCCCTTTTCTTCCTTGAATCTTTTCTTTCATATAGAGATAGGGTACCGCATCCTCCCACGGACAGTCGCCTTCCTCAAAGCGCATCCGTGTTGAACGGCAGATGTCTGCCCAACGGTCAGGTGCTGAATCCTCGTTATAATTCTGATAGAAAATTTCACTATACACTTTTTGGCAGTTCACAAAATCGAGCTGCTTTACTCGTCGTCTCAACTTTTTCATTCGCCGATTCATGACAATTTTGCGCAGCAACTGTTCTTCACGATCATAATCATCAAATGTTTCCTCACTGAACTGCTTTTGTTGCTGCAGTTTCTCGAAGATGCTCGCATAGTCCGATTTGTCCAGCAGTTCTGCCTCTTCAAGTACCCAGTCTTCTTTTCGTTCACGTTTTGAAAAAGCGGCCATGCGGCGCAGCAGCCAATCACGCACTTGTTCCAAACGGTTCAGCAGTGTTTGTTCATGCGGCAGCGCATAGAAATAGTTCCCGACTTCCTCCCCGGAAACAATCACTTGATCGCGGAATGTAATGTTTCGAAAAATCATTCCTTCAGACTTCAAGTGCTCCAACCAATGATCAATCATATCTCGATAAGCAAGCGACGCTTTAAAACGAATACCGGTTAGTCTCGTCTTTAATTGTTCTCCATCGGCCATCGTTAGGCAGCTTTCCGTTTGATCAAATGGATTTTCCAATTGAAGATCACTGCCGATACGTTCCTCAATAAAATCCTTGAACGTTGTCTGCACCACATTTTCTTCACCTAATTCAGGCAATACATTAGAAATAAAGCTGGAAAAGAGTGGATTTGGTGAGAAAAGCAGCATATTGTCCGAACGCAGTGTTTTGCGGTAACGATACATAAGGAATGCGACTCGCTGTAATGCAGCAGATGTTTTTCCACTGCCCGCAGCTCCCTGCACGATGAGGTAACGATCCGTTTCATTTCGAATAATTTGATTCTGTTCTTTTTGTATTGTTGCAACGATACTCTTCATTTGAGAGGAGGCACGACCGCCGAGTACAGCTTGAAGCAATGCATCGCCAATCGTTAGCCCCGTATCAAACATGCCCTTTATTTTGCCTCCGCGAATAATAAACTGGCGCTTTAACGTCATATTTCCACGCACTTCTCCATCTAATGAGGCATACTTCGATGGACCCGGTGCGTAATCATAGTACATACTTGCAACCGGCGCCCTCCAATCATAAATTAGAAAGTCCTCATTTTTCGCGTCCATCAGTGACCCAATTCCGATATAGAGATGTTCTGCCCGACGTTCATCTTCTTCACGGAAATCAATACGGCCAAAGTAAGGCGTGTCTTGAAGTCTGAACAACGTCTTTAACTCCTTATTCATTTGCCCGTGGCGGCGTTCGCGTTCCGACAGCAATTCGGCTTGCTGCTTAATGCTTGCCTGAGTTTCATATACGTCGTCTGTTTCATCCAAGTTGACTGTGACGTCATCCCAGAAATTTTTTCTCAAATCAACGATTCCTTGCTTAACATCGCTTTTTTTCCCCGTGATCTTCTCAACTTTTTCTCCAATAACATCTATAACCTCATTAATGCGCTCTTGTTCTTGCTTTCGTTCACTTTGAGCCATAAAAGGAACACCTCTTATTGTTTGATCTTTATAAAAAATGGTATATTTTATGAAAATCAATCTATTTCACTTGACTTAAATAAGATATTATGGTATATTAAACTTTGATTTTTTAATTTATAAATTGACCCTTATTGAGTTATAACTATAACATGCACCGACGGAAACTTCAATATCCGTGCACATTCCGATGTGATTTTTTCGGTCAGTTTCTTTACTATATTCGGTCACCAGCCGGAATGAATCATAAGGCGCGCATTGAATAAAAAGAATCATTTTACAGCGTGCTAAAAAAAGGTTACTCTTAATGTGTAACCTTTTTAGAATAGGCTTCAGCAAGTCATTGTTTAGAGAAATACAATTATTGATGCAGTTTAGTAATAACGGCATCGGTTTATAATAAGATCGCTTAAAAAGCAAACGCTTTCTTTTGGCGAAATGATGAATTTAGGACAGACAATGTTTCGGTATGCCAGACGAAGGCATATAATTAGAAGGGATCTTTTCCGCGAGGATCCAATTGACGAGGAGGGTTTCATTCGATGAAAACAATCAGCAGCATTCAGGATCTCAGAAAAGCACAAACTGCCATTGAGAATTTCAAGGAAAGCTACCCGAACACATTCTATCGGCTGTTGCATCTTGTGAATTTCACACGGCAGCTTCAATTTAAATATGAGTACCTTTGCGGTCTGATGCTGGGAAAAGATGCCTATGCCCTGCAATACGCCCCCCACTTTGTTCAAAGATCAATTATTGATCTGTATAAAAATGAAATTGAAAAAATTCACAAGCATCCTCAAGGACTGCGTGCTTTGGAACAACTGATGAACGCCCATCTTGAGATCGGCTATGAAAATTTTTGTTTGCTTGTTCGCGGAAAATCACCTGAAGAAATTAAAGGAATTTATTCAAACAATCGAATCATTAATTGATTTTTTATATTTGGAGCTAAGAGAAAAAGAAATTCGGTTAGAGGGGCGCTCCTCCGGCGCCAAGTTTTCTCATCTTTTGTTTTTAACCCGGGAGCGCGCTCCCATTGCTGCATTGGAAGAAGGAAAATGATATGATTTGCGCTCCTGTATTTTTTAATAATGCGACGTTCCCAGTCTTCATGTTTTATTTCCTTCCGCCTTTGTTCGGTTTGGCTGCAATAGCAAATTTGGTTCTAAATGGTATCGTTTTTTTTCTGTCCACTAAATTTTTCAGTATTAAAGCTCGAGGTACCGAGTCATTTCGCATGATCTTCGGTCTCTGGCTGATCAGCCTGATTGCTAACTTATTTGGATCACTGTTTCTTGCCTCTGTCGGTGTACTCAGCAAAAGAATTCATGTAGCGCTCATTGATTTTGACACCATCTATTCATCACCGATAAGTACCTTGATGTTTGCCGTTGCCGTTCTGCTTTCCGGTTTGATCATCTATGCATTGGACTATTTTTATTTGAGTACCTATCTCACAAAAAAACAAGCCGCAAGAGTTGCGCTTTTTTTCGCAATTCTTACGGCACCTTATCCGTTTTTAATTCCTGCATCTCTTATTTATTAAATGTTCATTATCTAATAATGTCTGCCAATTCAGCATGTGCCGCCTTCACTAAGTCGTCAACATCTAACAGGATTTGTACGCCTTTTTTACCACCACTGACAATGATGGGATTAATGGATTGTGCCGAGGCATCAATCACTGTTCTGTATTCCTTCTTCATCCCGATTGGCGAGCAGCCTCCTCGTACATAGCCCGTATGTTTCTGAATATCTTTGACATGTATCATTTCTACCTTTTTTTCAGATACTCTTGCTGCTGCTTTTTTTAAATTGAGCTCTTCAGCAACAGGAACAACGAATACGTAGTATTCGCCGCTATGGCCTTGCGTCACGAGTGTCTTGAACACCTGCCGGGGATCTTGTCCCAGCTTCTGAGCAACAGACACACCATCAATAAGTCCATCACTAATGTCATAGGTTTGCACGTCATAGCTGATCGCTTCTGAATCCAATAAACGCATGGCGTTTGTTTTCGCTTTTGCTTTCGCCAACTTCTCACATCTCCTCTAATACCGGGTGCTGCCTCTATATTATCACCATATATTCCTATATGTGTCCAGCCCATATCAGCTAAAGTCACAGACGATTTCTGCGAATGAATTGAGCCTCTTTTAGGCATTGGTTTGTGTCTTTACGGTGCTGAGTCATTGCTTCGGTTGCTCGCATCAACTGAGCGCGACCGCGGGCGCACCGCGGGCCTCCTCATACATTTTCGTATCTGCGGGGTCTCGCTGGCACCTGATCCCGCAGGCGTCTCGCTCCTCCGCTTTGATTCTCGGCCAAGGCACTGGTTTATTCGTTTAAATACGGGGCAAAATCTTATACTTTCTTATCTTGTAAGAAAACCGAGCAAAAAATTCATTTTCTAATTAAACGGAATTTTTCCGTTTAGTTCTCAGATCAGCCGCTTACCTGATCGCCCAACCGAATCTTATGACCATATCATCGTACCAACAAGCCAAAACGATAAACTTTCTTACCTAAAAAAAACTGCAGCGATATCCTTGATCGCTGCAGTCAACATTTTCTCTCTGTAGTTTTTTGTTCGATTAATTATTGCACTTCCATGTGGAGGTCGCCGGCTTTAACCCAACCGAACAACTTGATCACACGATAGAGCACGATGGTGATGACACCGGGAATTAAGACGCCTGCGACAACAAATGCCATCAGACCTTTAACTCCTTGTAAGGCCAGTATGTTCAAAGGAGCGATGAATGAACTGAGGCCGAGTCCGCCAAGTTCGTAAGGAACTTGAAAATGAAGGAGCATGGTTGCGATTGGTGCACTGACTACCGCCGCAACGAACGGAGGAATAACAAGCTTCGGATTTTTCACGAGATTAGGGAATTGAACCTTAGGTGTAACAAGAGCTTGTGCAAAGAAACCGCCAAAGTCATTTTCCTTAAATGACATCACTGTAAATCCAACGAATTGAACCGTACATCCGATCAGCGCGGCAGCACTCGAAACCGGATCAAGCTGAAGCGCAATCGCCAGTGCCGCTGATGAAGCAGGCGACATCAGGAATATGCTCCAAACCAGTGCGATAACCATCGAAGCGATGAGTGGGGAACCCTGTACAGAATGGGTAATCATCGCACTTACTTGGTTCAGCGCCGGTGTTACGACTAGTGCAAGACCGTATCCGCAAATTCCGCCTACAAAAATGGAGGCAAACGGAATCGCCATCATATCGAATTTCGTTCTTCCACTGATTTTCTTACCGACAAAGACCGCGATCACGGCTGCGATAACACCACTGACCGGCTGTCCGGGAGCGATCGTTAATACTTGGGGTACGGCCGACTGAATCACGATAGCATTGGCACCAACTGCCGCGCAAGCCATCGCGCTAAACATGGTCAATGTATTTGCCCTTAATTGATAAGCAATACCTGCGCCGATCGCCGGAGCAAGCAGTACTTTGGCTGCGCCGCCGATTACCATAAACGGATGGTAGCCGGTAAATTTGCCCAATGTTTCAAAGAGAAGCCCCATACCTAATGTTACTAAGATTGCGTTGGCAATACCCGCCGAACACTTATACATTCGATCCATAAAATAATCCTTCATTTTCTGTTTCCTCTCTGCATTCATCCTTTTTCGCTCCTTAATAATTTTTTTCTCTTATGATTTAAATAATCAAAATATTCCGCCACAAAAGACCCCAATTAAGAATAGATATGACACTTTGCAACCCACTTGACTGATACCACTGATCGAACACCGAAAATCCGAATAAAAAAACCCATCCGTGATTTTCTCGGATAGGCGCTTCTTCGCGATTGCTTGAGCGCCTATTTTTGTCGATGATAAGCAAGACTCAAACAATTCCATTTTAATTAAATGGTCTTTGTCTCAGTCCTTTATGTGCGCAATCGCAAAATAATTCGAATCAAGCCTTTCACTCGTATGCTGTTCACAACGTGTGCCATTATTCTCACTCCTATTTTTCTGACTTTTTGTGGTTGACACTGATAATATCAGACTTTATGAAAGTTGTAAATACCTAATTTGCAATTTAAATTAAAATTTTCTGTGAAAGCCCTTTTAATTAAAATTTCCCATTCTATCAACATTTTCACCTATTTGCACTGTTAGATTATCTAACATTCCTTAATCTTTCGTGTTTTGGAGACATAGGGATTACCGGAAATCCAATAGCGCCATGGATAAAATCGTGCATCTCCCGTATTATCAATACCGACGCGCGGACCGCTTTCAACTTGGTCGGGAACAAATCCCGCCGCAATATAAATCGGTGCTTCCGTTAACAGGCGTCCATAATCTTCCTGCGTAATATTCAGTGCCTCGGTCAGCTTGCCTGGCCCGTTGGTTCGATTTACGGCCTGTTTCACGCGATGCCGCCTTGATTTAATGAGTTGCAATCCGTCGCACGGCTCTACAGCACGGATCAGAATCGCTTCCGGAATATTCGTCAGCCCGCTTACAACATTGACCAGTGTATGTGTGTGCATCATAAAGGTATAGACATGTCCTGCAGATGCAAACATAATTTCCGTTCGCTTCGTTCGTCTGTTTCCAAAGCTGTGCGCTGCACGATCTCCAGCGCCCATGTAGGCTTCCGTTTCAACGATATATCCTGAAGCTGCACCCTCCGGCGATTCTTTAACAAGCAGACAGCCAAGCAGCGCCTTCGCCAAATCTAGAGTCGGCTGTTGATAGAATTCGATTGGCATAGGTTGGTAAATCATGTCTGATCCTCCAAACATTGTGAACGATTTGTTCAGCGTACAGGTTCGATGCCTCGGTACAGGGGAGCAGATCGATGCTCCTCGGCCCATGTGCGGTCGCCATATGAATAATGCCACCATTCCGACGGATTATGCGTGAATTCGGCGCCCTCCATTATGTTTTTCAGAAAACGGCGATTGTCACGAGCTCGCCGTTCTTGGTCAGAAAGACCTTCTTTGTCTTCATAAAAATCCAGATAAGCCTCTTGGTGAAAATCATCGAAATCGGTCCCCATCTCCAGCCACCCATTGTTATCAGCAAGGGTCAGATCGATCGCAGAACCGGTGTAATGAGGTGCCGGCTTAAGCGGATCCGTTGAGGGATAGGCAACAAAACCCGGCATTTCTCGAGTAATTTTCTCTTCGGAGTACCCGGCGTCCCGAAATTGGGAAATGGTACGGTCATAAATAAATCTCTGCGTCTCGATCGACCGCCATCCATCGATCAACACAAAGGACATGCCTTCCGGAAGCCGTTCGACAAGCGTAATTATTTTTTCTGCTACGCCTTGACGAAGAAATAAATCTTGCGAGGTTCCCGGCATTTTTTGTAAAAAATAAGAAGGATAGATGTTAATTTTTGATGAACAATGTGCCATAGAAACCAGTGGCTCGTCCTGCTTCATCCATGTTTGACGCTCATTCATGCAAAACACCTCCGACTATTCAGTAAATCAAATTCCCATGATCCATCACTTTTTGGCCATCGATCCATAGGTCCGGCTTGGAAAATACACAATCAATGTGCACACCGGCATCTACCGTACCGCCAAAGGTTAAATTGCTGCCAAAGGCAATATGCACCGTTCCGTAAACTTTCTCGTCCTCCAGCACATTCCCGGTGATACGTGCCCATTTGTTTGTTCCAATACCGAATTCCGCTACCGAACGGCCCTGGTCTTCCCCGAGAATTCGGAGAAGAGTCGCTTCACCTTCACCGTTTGCATTTATCAATCGGCCATTCTCAACCGTCAAGATAAGCGGGTGCGTCAATTTTCCAACACCGACAACTGATGCGTCGACAAAGATTTCGCCGGATGCACTGCCTTCGATTGGTGCAATAAACGCTTCGCCCGAAGGTAAATTGCCTGATTCTCCAGGATTTAAATAAACACCAGGACTGGGAACACCTTTTCTGTCCTTTATTGAGAAGGTGAGCGCATGCCCTTCCTTCTCGATTCTTACGGAACTCCCCTGATCCAGCAATTCCGTCATATGCAGCGTCAAATCGCGAACCTTTGCGTAATCAGCGGTGATTGCACCGTTCACAAACATGTCTTCAGTAATACCCGGCATCGTCGCCAGCCTTGTTCCGGCTGCTACTGCCTGTTTCCGTGCCTTGGTATGCGTCATTGAATACTGCGTGATACATACAGCTGCATCGGCAGCCGTAAGAGCTGCTGCCACAGCGATCGGAGGTTCCTCACCGGAACGTTTCCGCTCTTTTATCACCAGCAGCAAGGATTCAGCACCGATTTTCTGACCCGCACGATAAAAGGGCTCCGCTAATTTCCGCTCCAGCTCATCGGTCACGACCAAAAACTGCTCACCATCTTTTAAGCCCAGACATTTTCTAAGCAAATGTTCACATACTTGATCTAGATCCATTTATTCCATCTTCTTCCATTTTATTTCCTGTCATGATCGCGCCGCCATAACCTGTTCATATGCGTGCTTGATTCTCGCTATCTTACTGTTAGCTTCTTTAATACTGGCTTCAGAAGCCCCCCGGCTCATCAATCGATCCGGATGATTTTCTTTAATCAGTTCGCGATACTTTTTCTTTATTATCTGATCCGAATCATTAGGGGTACATCCAAGCAGCTGATAACAATTCTCCAATCCAGCTCCTCGTGTACTGCTGCCTTCTGATGAAGATGAGCGTCCAAAAAACTGTGCCTTGATCGATTCATATTGATCAGCAAGACCAAAGATTAAAGCCGCCGATCGAATCATTGTCTCTTCTTCCGTGCGTAACGCGCCGTCGGAGGCTGCAATGGCCAGTAAAGCGATAATTGTGTCGACGAGTATGTCGCTTCGACCGCGAACCGATGCATATAAATTTTGAGCGATAATCTCAAAGGATTCATCTGAATAGCGCGATTCGTTAAAGAGCGCCATAATTTTCCGAAGCTGCTCCTTGGTTGGCCTGAACGCTTGTCGGACGATCTGATCGACTTGGCGCACTTCGTTTTCAGAGACAACTCCGTCCTTCTTTGCCATTTTAGCAAACAATTTGACCATCAATTCCATTTGAGGCATTAATTCATCTTTATTTGACGCGAAAACGCGACCGTCCGAACTATATGTAAAAGTCTGTCCACAATTAGGACATGTCCAGTTTCCAGGAATATCGTCAAAGGTAACAGGATTGCC
The DNA here is from genome assembly GCF_024385605.1 of Sporolactobacillus sp. STSJ-5. Lineage (GTDB taxonomy): Bacteria > Bacillota > Bacilli > Bacillales > Sporolactobacillaceae > Sporolactobacillus. Next base: position 104,700 of record NZ_JANFOJ010000006.1, read on the forward strand.
GCAATACGGACATGAGCGCGATACTTTTTTGTGCCAGTGAGCCCCGCTGTCTCTGCTGCCCCCTCCTCCGACAAACATACGTCTCCCGCTGCCGCCTGGGAGGATAAGGATGACGATCAACGCAATCCACTCAAAAAAGAATCCCGCGATAAACCAAAGTACTGCATTTCTTTTCTTTGCCACAGCCAAAACAGCCACGGCGATAGCGAATAATAATCGCCACGTCACATCAATCAAACCTTTCTGTCGCTCCGATATTTCCAGGCAGATTCTAATTTAATAATAGCAGAAATCGATGACCGGTCGCGCAGAATACGGTCAAGTAAGACCGTTCCATTGTGTCATGGTCTCATATTCACAATTACTTATCACAGTAGTATTTTTTTCAAGGTTGCGCAAGTTAAGAAGACTGTACATCGATTGCTTGCTGCTCAACGATTCACAGGACACCATATCAGTAAAAGTAGGAGGGATCACATAATGTCACGAACAATCTACATATTGGCCATGATCAGCTACATTCTCGCAACACTATTTGTACACGTGCCCATTTTTAAACTCTTCGTTTCAATCATGTGCCTTCTTGCCGTATGTACCGGTTTGCGCCGCGCCAAAGGCCTTGCTCTTTTATTCGGACTGTTCTTCTTAGGAGCAGGCAGTCTGATGCTTGCAATCAGCGGTGCCGGTCCCAATCAATTTGTCCGCTCCTTTGGAGAAATGATTCAGATGGTCACACTTTTCGCGCTCATCCCTATTCTGTCATTGCCTATTCAATTAGGCCGTTATGCGGATGAAATTCAGATGCTGGTCCAGAGAAAAGTAAGCAGCCGCAGTCAATTCTATGCACTCATTTCGGGTATCTCTTTCTTTTTCAGTTCATTTCTGAACTTAGCTGCCCTTCCGTTGACGTACCACGCGATTGGCCCGTCATTGTCCCATTTCTCGATTGCACGTAAAAATCGGTTTCTTAGTCAGGCAATCACGCATGGCTATGCCATGCCCTTGTTATGGAGCCCGATCACACCGATCGTGGGAACTGTCTTATATTTAACCGGGACAACTTATTCGCGTGTTCTGCCCCCGCTTATCTTATTAAGTATTTGCGGTGTTGTACTTGACTGGACAACATCAAGACATTCGCACATCAATTATCATTCACAAAACAAAGTGATCAGCGAAACCGCAGCAGGAATCATGGCACCGGCAGACAAGGGGCATCCGGAAAAATTATGGCAAATCGCATGGGCGATCCTGCTTCTGAACGCCATAATCATCGTGCTTGATCATTTTCTTTCATTCAATTTTTTGTTTCTCGTCAGTTTGATTGTGATTCCGTTCGCCTTTGTCTGGTGCGCGATGCTGAGCCAAGTTCCCGCTTTCTTTTCAGGAGTTCGTCATCATTTCCGGACCTATATTCCACGCATGCAGAATCAATTTTTTATTTTCCTTACCGCCGGATTCTTCATCACCGCACTTCGTATCTCGCATATGGATACCTTTGTGACGCGCGGGATGGACTCCGTCATTCAGTTTACCGGTTTGCGGCTTTTCCTGATCATGCTGCCGCTCATTCCATTCGCACTCGCTTTTCTTGGTCTGCATCCTGCCGTCGGCCTCGCATTGATTTCGGAAGCCCTTCGTTCGCAGGCACTCCACCAGGCTCCAATTATCGTGACCGTAGCCATGCTTGGCGGAGCGGTCCCCGCTTTTTTAATGGGACCTTATAATGCTACACTCGGCATGATGTCCGGACTGATCAATGAAAGACCGACGACGTTATCTCATTGGAATCTTCCATTCACTTGGCGCTATCTCATTTTACTGACCGTGTTTGTGCAAGCCATTTATGCCAAATAAGCTGTACCTGTTTTGCGGCAGTAGTCACTACACAAAGCATCGTAACACTTATGTATTCGAAAAACCGAGCAATAAACGCCCGGTCCTTACTTCCGCAGGACGTGATGGCTTTCGCGTTGCATACAGGACGTACTTTCACAGGACGTGATGGCTTTCGCGTTGCATACAGGACGTATGCGTATTTAGCGAAAGTTCCTTTACTCCTTTACATACAAAAGTCTTACACTTGTGAAAGTTCCTTTTTTAGCATTGGTTTGTGTTTTTACGGTGCAGAATCATTGATTCGGTTACTCGCATCAACTGAGCGCAACCGCAGTGCACCGCGAGCCGCTTTGGCCATACTCGTATCTGCGCACCTGAGCCCGCTAACAGCTTCTGGCGCGCCTCACTTCCACTTCATCATGCATTCTGGTTCTTCATTAAGTAACGAGTAAAAAATAAGCGGAATTTTTCCGGTTATTTGCATCATGGCGCTTCTAGCACGAGTAAATAAGGGTAATTTTTCCGCTTATTCAAAGAAAAACCCTCCATTTTCACGTTTTTCAATTCAATAAGGGTAATTTCTCCGTCTATTTAAGCGATTTTTCCATTCATTTTCAAATTAAGCGGAATTTTCCCCTCTATTTCTCAGATTGGGCGCTTGCCTGATCGCCCAACTGATAAGTGGGATTGGGAATCAGCCTCTTATGACCTTATTGTCGTACCAGTGGGGCAAAATCTTAAACGTTCTCTATGTATAAGAAAAACCGGCACTGTTGAATGCCGGTTTCCTGTTTACTTCTTATCCTGTGCTTTCTTCACAAATTTCATATCCACAAGCTTGCTGTACTTATAGCCGTGCGTGTAGATGCCCGTTTTCTTGACAACATCCAATGGTTTAGCAACTGATGCCTTGGTGATGTAGCCATCCTTGCTCCAAAGATTATCCTTATAGGCGCGATCCATCGCTGCCTGTAGGCTCGCTTTCGGTGTTGTTGGGAATTCCTTTTGCAGGACTTTGAATGCTTCTGCTTTGTTATCATTGACAAGCTTCAAGCCTTTCAGCATCGCATTGACAAATTTTTGGACGGTTTGCGGATCTTTTTTAATGGTTGATTCCTTAACGCTGACTACGGAGTACGCATAATCGCCGAGACTCGGGAATCCGTAGAACGGTTCGCCCCACGCACCCTTTTTGATGCCTTCGTTGATTTGCGGTTCGGCACCGTTCGCCATATCTGCTTTGCCTTGAGAAACAAGCGAAACCACAGCTGCCGCATCCGCAGGTTCATCGAGCTTCACATCTTTATTCGGATTCAAGCCAACCTTCATCAGCAAATAGCGAGTTAATAGGTTCGGACTGCCACCGTAACGTCCGGCAGCAATTGTTTTGCCTTTCATGAAAGCAGCAAGATCCTTATCACTGTCACCCTTTAAAGTCAGCTTCTTATTAGCCATCAAGTAGACATTGGCGCGGTTAACCACATTGACGACAGAGGTAATCGGATCCTTGCTCTTATAATTTGCAATCTGGTTGGATTCAGGGCCGCCAATTACGCCCCAAGCATCGCCGCTGACCACCGAAGTCACATGGGCACCGCCTGTCGCAGTGATTGTTTTGACATCGAGGCCTTCATCTTTAAAATAGCCCTTATCAATCGCAACGTATAGCGGAAGATAAGCGATCAGATGCACCGGTTCGGCGATCACAATCTTTTTCACTTGTTGTTTGGAGCCGTTTGAAGCGCATCCGCTCAATACCATAGCAAACAAGAGCAGAAGACTCAGCGCCCATTTTATTTTTTTCATCGTGCAAATCCCTCCAATTATGATTTTGGTGTTCTTCCTTTCATCAGTGCATGCTCAAGCCAAACCGTCCCTAAGTACATCACAATCGATAATAGGGAAAGAACAACGACGCCTACCCATACGAGATCGATATCAAGCACTTGGCCGGCATATAGGATCATGCGCCCGATGCCTTGCCTGGAGCTAATAAATTCACCGACAATCGTGCCTGCCAGTGCAAGTGAAATATTGATTTTCAGAATGCTGACGATCCATGGAATCGTCGTCGGCACAACCACCTTCATAAAAACGTGCCGCCGCTTCGCTCCGAGTGATACCAGCATTTTCTCAAGATCACGGTCGACGCTTTGCACGCCGCTGTATGCAGCGATCGCCGCAACGATAATAGTCATAAGGAATGCCAAAATGACCTTGGAATCAAACCCAATCCCGAACATGATCACAAGCACGGGTGCGAGCGCGAGTTTGGGAATCGCGTTAAATGCGATCATATACGGCTCGAAAATTCTGGAATAAAGCTCCGACCACCAAAAGGAAAGGCCAAGGATGTAACCGGCTGCCGTACCCAGCACGAACCCGAGAATGGTTGATCCCGAGGTATAGGCTAAGTCCTGAAGCAGTGTTCCTTGGGTGATCGCTTTCCACCCGGTGTGCACGATCGTGCTCGGGCTGCTCCAATAATAGCTGTCAAGCCAGCCGATACGGGTCAGAAATTCCCACAGAAAGATAATGATGACACCAACCAGAACCTGCCCAACAAATGCTCTTCTTCCCAATTTGGTCGTCTGGATAGTCGGGTCTTCAATAAACGGCTCATTGTTTTTTAATTTATCCGGCAACGTTTTCACCTCCGTTCACCATACATGTAACATCTCAATCAGACGAAACGCGCTCTTCCCTCAGCATCAGAAGCAATTCTTTTTTTAATGTAAGAAAACGGTCGTTCATGAGTGTCTTTTCACTGCGCGGCCGCGGTAAATCGACTTCGATCGTTGCCTTGATTTTTCCCGGACGATGAGTAAACACGTGAATCTCATCCGACAAATAAATAGCTTCATCAATGTCATGCGTGACAAATAGAATCGTTTTCTTAAAATCCTTCCAAATCTCAAGCAGCCAATTCTGCATTTGCATGCGCGTCTGCGCATCAAGCGCTCCGAACGGTTCATCGAGCAAAATGACATCCTTGTCGTAAAGAAGCGTTCGAATCAACCCGGCACGCTGCCGCATGCCGCCGGACAGTGCATCCGGATGATCATATTCAAAGCCGCCTAATCCGTAATTTTTGAGCATGGGCAATGCCCGCTTGCGTGCCTCTTTCATGGGGATGCCGCGAATTTCCAGCCCGATAATGACGTTGTCGAGAATCGAGCGCCAGGGAAGCAGCAAATCCTTCTGAAGCATATAGCCGACATGGCCGCTTTCCTGTGTGATGTCTTTGCCATCGAGCAGGATCCGGCCGCTGGACGGCTTAATCAGTCCGGCAATGATGTTGAACAAAGTCGATTTTCCGCAGCCGCTCGGACCGATGATGCTGACAAAGCGGCCGTTTTCAACACGCAGATCGGTGTCCGCCAGCGCGCACATCGGCACACCGTTTTTTTTATAATATTTACTGCAACCTGCAATTTCGAGCTCGCTCATCGATGACCACATCCTTTTCGTGGTTTGCGGGAAATAGGGGCCGAAGTATACTTAATCACCAAACCATCGCCTCCATAGTCAAAATAAAACCCGCATCTTTCTGTTGAATAAAGCAGCCGGATCAGCCGAACCGCCGATCCGGTTCATGTTACTAAAATTGGGCTCTGATATTGATATATGCTCTGGGCTCCTGCCGTGACACATATTTGATAAAACGAAAAGGCATTCATTTTAAAAAAAAGGCGGTCAAACGTGTCCTTTGTCAGAATTTCGGCGATTTGTCACGGACAATACGCTTAGGAAATGATAATCTAGAATTAATCATTCAGCTCGGGAGATGAGGACAATCGAAACAAAACAATCCGTTGTTTTATCTTTGGAAGATTTAACGATGAACTACAGCGGGAAATTGGTTCTGAAAGGGCTCAATCTTGAGGTTAAACGCGGACAAATCATTGGGTATATCGGTCCGAACGGGGCTGGAAAAAGTACAACGGTACGAATCTTGCTGGGGCTTCAACAAGGCTATGGTGGAACGGCGCGTCTGTTTGGCGAAGACATTCGAACAAGCGGCGTTGCGTATAAAAGCCGGATCGGCTATGTCCCTGAAACAGCCGAGGTTTATGACATGCTTACCGCCCATGAATATCTTGTTTTTTCCGGCGGGTGCTATGGGATGGACGAACAAAGGGCGGAACGCAAAGCCCGTTTGCTCATGGACCAATTTGGTCTTGCCGATGTCTTTGATACCCGCCTCTCTTCTTTTTCAAAAGGCATGCGGCAAAAAGTACTGATTATCTCCAGCCTGCTTCACAACCCCGATCTGCTTTTCTTCGATGAACCTTTGAGCGGATTGGACGCCAACAGTGTTCTTGTCTTCAAAGAGATACTTGCCAAGCTAGCCGTGCAAGGGAAAACCATCTTTTACTCATCACACATCATGGATATTGTTGAGAAAATCAGCCACCGCATTGTGCTCCTTTACGATGGACAAATTGCAGCGGACGGTACGTTTGAAGAATTAAAAGCACAAAACAAAGAAGGTAGCCTGGAGGAAATATTCAATCAGCTGACCGGCTTTCATCAGCACGCGCAAATCGCTGAGGACTTCGTTTCCATAGTGGAAGAGGTGTGATCTATGGAAGAGAACTTTTTCTTAAAAGTGCTTGATCGTTTGAAATGGATGTTCAATCGTATGCATGTGGATTATCCGGTCATGCGGAAGGTGCTCGCCGCCAAATTGCTGATGGATGCTCGACGAACGCCAGTTGTGCTCGGCAGCAGAGCTCGGAATAAGGAAAAAGAGGGCAATTTGTTTCTTAAATCACTCTGGGTCTATGCACTAACCGGGCTGTTTATTGTCCCAATTAATTTTCTCGGCAGTGACTATTTATTCAAAATGAGTCTCGTGTTCAGTATCATTCTTTTCATGGTCATGACCGCGATGATTGCAGACTTCTCAGCGGTGCTTCTCGACACGCGTGATCAATCCATCCTAGGGACGAAACCCATTGATTCCAGGACACTTCACGCGGCGAAAACCGTCCACATCTGCATCTATCTCATCTTATTGACCGGAACAATGGGCCTCCCTTCGGCAATTGTCGGTCTGATGCGCAGCGGTCCGCTGTTTTTCCTTCTATTCTTATTAAATCTTGTACTGATTGACTTGATCGCCATTTCCTGCACAACATTCATCTATCTGATTGTGTTAAAGTTCTTTGACGGCGAGCGACTGAAGGATGTCATCAACTATGTGCAGATTTTCCTGTCATTCGCGATTGCAATTGGCTACCAGCTCGTTATTCGCGCGTTCGATATTACGGTAAGCCACATCAGTCTGTCTCTGTCCTGGTGGCAGTTCTTCGTTCCGCCGCTTTGGTTTGGCGCAATGACCGAATGGCTGATTGGCGGGCATCATGAGTCGCAATTTATCTTTCTAGGTATCCTCGGTTTCGTTGCGCCTATTGTGCTCATTTTGATTTATCATGGATTCAGCGCATCCTTTGAACGCGCCATCATTAAATTATCCGTGCAAACCGGAAAAAGCAGACAGAAGCTCGGGTGGTTCAACCGATTTCTCGGCAGACTGCTCTGCCGTAAACAAGAAGAGCGCCATTTCTTCCGATTCGCTTCCTTAATGATGAAGCAGGACCGCATGTTCAAGCTGAAGGTCTACCCCTCACTCGGAATGTCACTGGTCTTTCCCTTCATTTTTTTAATGAATGGCTTACAAGGCTCATCATTGGATCAACTGGGTAAAGGATCAGGATACTACTATGTCTATTTCAGCTTGCTTCTGATTCCTACTGCTCTATTCATGCTTAACTATTCAAGCGCATATAAAGGTGCATGGATCTACGGAACCGCGCCGATCGCCAATCGCACGGCTATTTTTTCCGGAACACTCAAAGCAGCTCTCACGCAGCTTTTTCTTCCGGTGTTCCTAATTTTATCCGTTCTGTTCCTGTTTCTTTTTCATTGGCGCATTCTACCGGATTTAATTGCGGTACTCTTAACCGCTTCGATCTTCACCGTCATTAGTTACCGATATTGTTTAAATGAAGCGTTCCCGTTCTCAAAGCCTTTTGACGCCACTCCAACGAGCGGAAATATAATGATTTTCTTCTTGTTTCTCATTGCCGGATTGTTCGCCGCAGGTCACGCCGTCATTCGCTGGGCTCTTCCCGGATACGGTATATTGATCTATATTGTCTGCCTACTGATCGCGAATGTGATTGTGTGGAAAACGGGGCTGAGGAAGGAATTTTAACTATGAGGTGTCCAGTAAAGATGCAGTGAACTATTCTTAAAACATAGTCATTCTATAGATAATAATCTGACGGTATTTTCAAATGTCCCTATCAAAGCACTAAAAGCCTATATAATGGGCTTAACTATACTATATTGACTGGTGGAACACAATGAAATTTATCTTCGTTTCCGTTGAAGCTCTATTAAACTTCATTCTCGGTTTGTTATTCTTTTATGTCATCTGTTTTTGGATTCTAGGTATACCTTATACTGCTCAAGATTTAGGTTTAGCATTTGTTGATCCCAATTCAGAGCAAGGAGACGGAATTTTATTCCTTTTGATCGCTTTGTTCATCAGTTTGTTTTACTTTCCATTATTGATATTTGCCAATAGAGCACTTTATAAAAAAATAAAAATGAAAAAGAGGTATTACTTTCTTACCCTTTCTCTTAGCTTCCTGATTGGATTTTCATTGATACCTTTTCTTCAACTACATTCTTTCATTCAATAGCTTCTTTCTCCTCAATATCGCGAGAAATCGAGGGTACGTGTCACATTGATCAACGCTCCGCTGCAATGGAGCGTTGTTTATCTATTCATCTCAAGATTTTTACTGCCCTTGATAACCCAAATACATTAGGAAAAAAATAACAAGAACATCCAGAAAGCATTTTCTAACACACTTTTGAATCAAAGAACATATAAAGAAGCACAAGCGATAACGCAAAAAAAGAACTCCCGATATTTTTTGATATTTAATCACCCATTTTCTTTATTGATGAATTATCTATATTTCCATTATTTTCGTAGATTTTCAATCGTCTTCCGTTCGTTTGTAAGTTGTGAAAAGTCATAATTATTCTGCCAACGAGTCAATATGTCAGCATAAACTTTTCGATGTTTCAGTCTGGACTTGTTAAGAAACACAGCATATGTAAGCCAGTCGATACGTTGTCTTGTCCGTTCCTTTGGGTTATTGATCATGCTCAATAAATATTTTTGTGCACGTTCATCGGTAATGGTAGCGCGATTAATCATTTTGTCCCCGAAAGGATTCGGTGCCTGCACACCATCAAGGCCGACTTTCTGATACTTTTTGTCAGAGTTATAAATGGCGTTGGCTTCATAAAATGACATAATCTCACCATTCGTTTTATTTCGGTTATATTTGTATGAACCAATAGGTTTCGGTTTAATCTTCCAATTGGATAATTCTGAAAGAGCATTCTTAGTTGCCAAATTTTTTTTTGTTTTCTTTTTAATCGATGCTAATTTTTTGGAGTAATCGTCAACCTTTTTGGCGAGCACACTAGCATTCTTTGTACTATTCGACCAGTTAAGAGCAAGAGTAACATTCACAGCAAGGCTAATTATAAGGATGATCAGAATCGTTAAATGGATTTTCTTCATTTTGATATAAGCACCTCTCATTGATTAGAACTATTTTAAAGGCAGCAAAGCGGATCGTTGGCGTACAAAAAAACAAAAAAAGCTCAGATTTGCCGAATCACTGATTGTAGAGTCGCAATGTCTCAACTGATTATCTCATGCTGTATTCCTCTAATTGTAATTGAAGTCAGAAAAGTTTGAAATGGGTGGACGCACGCACTTTAACTATGTTTATTCGTTTTGCTTATACATCAGCCTTCTCACCGAATTTATTAGGACCCCTTGACGGAAACAGTGAAAGGACAATAAAAATCAAAGCCCAAAATGGGACAACTTGCCTGAGAGAGTGAAAAATAAAACTGAAAAAGATTAGAGTGATCGTACCAAGCACATACCACCAAGCAGTTAAACCGATATCATGAAGGCGCCGAGATGTTAGACTCATTGAAGGAATTAAAAAAACGTATGTTAAGACTGCATTCAGTAATAGAATACTATAGACAAAGATTAGAAATATTCCAAAGGTCAAGTTGGCATTTTCCGCTTGTACTGTTGAAGCTGACGGTATCTTTATAAATCGAGGGAGTTGCGAAATAATAATATGCGGTGCTAACCATAATTGTACCCACCAATAATCCGCTCTGCTACTTCTTCCTTTAAAATTAAAGTAATTTTTCCAATACGATACAAATGATTGCCATGGTCCCAAGTCATTCACCTCTTACATCTTTTTCATCAACAGATCATATACCATTATAGTAGATTCTTCTAACTCTAAACCAAGATTCAGTATAATTAAAAGGTGTCTCATAGTCGAAAATCGACTTTGAGACACCCTCCTCATTCAATGGACTTTTGCGACTTCCTGAGCAGATGATGGATGTTTATTAGTTCATCATGGACAAGAAAATTCGTCAAATATGAAAGCTCTTAGTTCTATAGATTAAGGACTTTCTGCTTGTCTGATCCAAGATGCGAAAAGTCTTCGTGTTTCCAACGGTTCAGTATTTCACTGTAAACGTCTTTGTGCTTCAAACCTATTTTATCAATTGCCAAGGCGGACAACAGCCATTCAATTCGATCATCCGTTATTTTCTTCTTATTGCCTGCCATTAACAATAGGTAACGCTGAAAGTCACTATCATCGACAACGCCGCGATTTTTATTTTCATCACCGAAAGGATTTGGATTCTGTATCCCATCAAGCCCTTTCTTTTCGACCTCTTTCGGAGTCTCAGGTGATGGGAACTTTTTCACATATTCTTCCGGTGTCATTCCTAATTGCTGCGGAGACAGCAATTCTGATTTGGTTGCATTTTGTTCTTGTGCGCTTTCGGAGTATGCGTTCTGATGATCGTAAGTCACATGCTCTTTCTTTTCGTTCACTTGTTTATCCGCTTTTTCCTGGTCATTGTCGGGTAGGTTGAATACGAGGAAAAATAGTGCGGTGAAAACAGCTGCTGCTGATACTCCGGTTATGATCAATGTTTCTTTTTTCATAGTTACTCCTCCTATTTTCATCCGGTATAAAAAATCATCGATCAAAAATAGAGAAACAAAAGCCGGCATCCTTTAAGTTATTGGACCAAATCCAGTATCTCGTTTTTAAAAAAGATAGGCAATGAAAATCCATAGTATTTACAATACTTTAACTTTATTCAACATATTTCGACTTTACCTTTTACTACCGTCCGCCGGTTTTAATCGATGCGTTTAATCACTGTCTAAGCCCACCTCAATATCTAGCTGTTTACATAGCTTGGAATAATAATTGGCAGTGTCCTGATAGTTTAATTTAATAAACAGTTGCAGGTGTTCTTCCAGTTCCGCCTCAGATGATCTGTCCAACAAAATATTTGCCATGTGTTCTAAGGTTTCACTGATGAGTTGATTATACAGATCATGGTTTTTAACCGTGTAGTTTTGCGAAACCTGACAATAGCTCAAGGCCGTATTGTACTCATGATTCATTAATGCCATTTCAGCTAGATTATTAAATAACACGGGTATTTTATAGTCACTGAAATGCGATTGGTTATCTTGAAATTTAGAAACAAATTGTTTGGCAAGTACTTTTGCAACGGAATAGTTTGCGAGGAAAATAGAGTTGCTTAATAGAGCGAGCTCATAGTGACGCCAATTTTGACATTTTAATAAATAGGTAAACAACGACTCATATTTGGCATAGTTAATATGACCGTTGTGTCGAATAAAATCGACTAGTCCCAACATATTTAAACGCTTATGTTCGAGACGAAGTGAATGCTTCGCAACGCTCTCTGTAAATTCTGTTTCCAGCAATGCTGCCAGCTCATCAACTTTACTTTCTGTTGAAAGATCATTCGCGCGTTGAATATAGTAATCCTCCAAAAAAAGTTTGTTCTGATGCAGTTCGCGTTCAAATTCTTCCAAAGACAACCCCAGTCTATTAATTAGCAGGATCATTTTGTCATAGGTTGGGTAGTAGTTATTATGTTCAAGCTCCGATAAATGGGAACGCGAGAGAATACCTTGAGCCGTTTCTTTTTGTGTCATGCCCTTATCCAATCTGATCGTTCTGATCAACGCTCCGATTGTCATCATATTTATCTCCTCACTTCATGTCGATATAAGTAACACGATGCTAAGCTCATTATGCCAACCCTTTAAACTGTTAGCAACACATGAACAGTATTTAGGAAGAGGTTGGGCGTCTTAATGGTTGGGAAAGAGGAAAAGTCAGCACCACTCACGCATAGTCATTGGCGCAGATTAATGCTTATTTTGTTGTTTGGCAATATGGTTGCGGGAATTGCTTTTAGTGAAGTAATGCCGTTTTTGCCCTTTTTCTTGCGCGATTTGGGGAATTTTTCAACGCATCAGCTTAATAGCTTTAGTGCCCTAGTGTTCTCATCCACTTACTTTACTGCCCTTTTTCTCTCACCAGTTTGGGGGAAACTGGGCGATCGGTTTGGAAGAAAACCGATCCTGTTGCTAAGTGCTATGGGGGCCGCACTAACAATCGGTGCTTTTACTATGGTGACCAATGTATGGGCATTCATTGGCTTGCGCCTTCTACAAGGTGCGTTTGCCGGCTATTTCAGCAATACGAATGCTTTATTGGCGGCGGAAGTGCCTAAGGAGAAGGGCGGTTATGCCCTAGGTACACTGGCGATCGGCTTCATAACAGGCTCACTGCTTGGTCCTTTAATAGGAGGCGTGATCGGCTCACTGGTTGGTTACAGATTAACTTTCTTGCTCGCCAGCTTTTTATTAATTGGCGTCTTCTTTATCAATCTGTTCGGTGTTGACGAAACGAACCGTCGCCCATGGAGAAAGCGCTCATCGCTGCAGCACGTGAGATTTAACGATTTTCCGAAGAAGAAAATCATTGTGAATTTGTACCTGACCGCCCTGCTGATTCAAATCGGAAACAATTCGATCAGTCCAATACAGCCCTTGTACGTGGCACAATTAATGAATAATACCGGAAATGTTAATTTAATGAATGGCTTGGTTGCTTCGGCACCTGGTGTTTCTTGTTTATTGATGTCATCCTATTTTGGCAAGCTAGGGGATCGTATAGGTACGGAGAGAATCCTTAAAGTGAGCTTGCTGGCATCCATTTGTTTCTTGCTGCCAATGGCTTTTGTCACGAACATTTGGCAATTAGTAATTCTGCAACTGCTTATTGGGCTCTCCGACTCGGCATTAATGCCGGCAGTTAGCATTCTGCTTGCTAAAAATACACCGGTCTCAATTTCCAGCAGTATTTTTGGATATAACCAATCCTTTCAATCTGCGGGAATCGTAATCGGTCCGTTTCTCGGCTCCTATACAGCTAATTTATTTGGGTATCGGGGTGTGTTTCTCATGGCGGTTCTAATATTCTGCGCTCTTGTAGTAGTCAATAAATCCACAAGATATCAGTAATCATCAATTTTGAAAGGAAGGTTGGATATGGCAGATTATATTAAAAGCATCAGAAAGTTCGTAGGACATACACCGATTATTTTAAATACAGCGACCGGAATTGTTATGGATCATGGTAAGTTGCTCCTGCAAGAACGGGCTGGTGGTGGTTGGTGTCTGCCTGGAGGCTATTTGGAGTATGGTGAATCCTATTCGGAGGCATGTAAAAGAGAACTACTTGAAGACACCGGATTTAATGTCAAAGTTGTTCGGCCACTAGGTGTGTTTGACAAGTATTTCATGGAGTATGCAAATGGAGATAAGCTGCAAAACATCGGTATGTTATTTTGGTTAAACCAATTGGTGGATGTCTGCTCAGTAAACAAACCAAGGAAACTTGGGGGCTCAAATACTTTGATATAAATCATACCCCCGATCTCGTTTTCAAACAAAATCAGGACATGCTTGATTTGGTGAGAGACTTAGTTCTTCATGACAACTTGATGTAGCATGCTCATTTAAATTAAACGAGAAAGGCTGGGGAAACATTGGATTACATTAACTATTTGAGATCAATGGTTGGTCACGAAAAGGTGTTAATGGTTGTTTCAGGTGCAATCGTTTTTGATAAGGAGCATCGTGTGCTGATGCAAAGACGTTCTGATAATGGACAATGGGGATTCCCAGGCGGATTTATGGAATTAGGGGAAAGCATTCAGGATACAGCTAGGAGAGAGGTTTATGAAGAGACAGGGCTTCAATTAGGAAAGCTTGAACTCCTTAGTATTCATTCAGGTCCACAGTACGATAAAACTTTTTCTAACGGCGACCAAGTTTCATTGGTTCTTATTTCTTTCACTTGCACGGACTATACAGGTGAATTCATTGAGCACAACGAAGAGTCACTGCAAAATAAGTTCTTTTCACTTGACGCATTACCCGACAATCTATTTACGGAACATAAAATGTTGATTAATGCGATCTTGTCAAACAGACGTTATCCCATTATTGAATAACTAATTCTTATAGAAGGGGTTAAAAATGACTAGCATCTGAAGCAGTTATTAACGAATGCATCAGATTACCGCCACAAGGTTGCATGCACTTTGATCCAAGTACTGATGTCCTGGATCGCTATTTTATTTTGCTGATCAGATAATTCAACAGTAAAATTCTCTTTTTCTTTTTGACTTGCCTGGATGACATAGCCATTTTTTCGCAAAAATAATTCCAGGGCAGCATAGGCAGTCCGTTTGTTGGCATTGTAAAACGGATGATTCTGAGCTAAGCTCTGAAACAATGCAGCCGCTTTTTGACAGAGTGTTGGATACGCATCTTCGCCCAAAACCGATTGCTTTGGGCGGTTAATCGCGCTATCCAACAAACTTGGTTCTTTAATGCCAATGTCCTCAGATGGCGAAAAACGCTTAATCAATACTGCATTAAGATAAATAACTTGGTTTTTATTTAAGTATTCGGTCATCGATCCACAAGGCCTCGAAACACTGCATCATTATCCTTGATTATTTGATCCACCATTTTAATGAACTCCTGATCAATACCAACCGGAAGGTTTACCGCCTTGCTTTTGCGGATCTTCACAGTCCCGTCATCCAAATTCTCAAAAACAATTTCGTCCCCGGGTTTGACATGCAAATGTTCGAGCACTTCTTTCGGGTACGTTGATCCATAGCTGTTGCCCATCTTAAAAATTTTCCGTTCCAAAGCTGCAGCACTCTCCATAGTTTTTCCTCCTATTCTATGCAAATGTTATTATGTGTATACGTTATCACGTAATCATTGTAACTACAATATAACCATTTTGCATTTTCAATGTTTTTACTTGCGCTCGTAATTCCTCACTGCCGCGCTTTCTTCGCAAGGTCAACGATTGATTCAAAAAACGCATCAGCGTTCACGTCATAAACAATCTCAACCTCACGCCCATCCACGGATTCTTCAATTCGTCCTTGGCTAGGTTCCTCCGTATGGACAATTGTGCGCACCTTCTTCGTCTGTACCAGATCAGGATTTCCTGCGGCCATTGTCGTCAGAACATCCCACAGGTAATACGTCGAATTGGTTTCAAAGTGAACGAGCGGCGGCACCGCTGCGTAGCATTGGCCGAGAAAATCGATACCTGTATATTTTCGGAGTGACGCCCAGTGATTGCGAATCGGCACGGTCAAAGGCACTTGATTGGTGCTCTCAAGTGCGACCATGCGCACAGGAATACTGCTTTGCCATACACGCGCCACAGCTTCCGGATCCCAGAATGCGTTCCACTCGGCTGTCCCGTCATGCTCCGGCTCTTGCACGTTACCCACCGGATTCAGCGTACCGCCCATCCAGATTAACCGCTCGATTTTCTCCTCAATATCAGGGGCGAAGTCGAGGGCACGCGCCACGTCAGTCAATGGTCCGGTGCATAGGAGTGTTGTTTTTCTCGCACTTTCTTTGACCGTCTGCGCTAAATGCTCATGCGCAGGCAGCGTACTCAGCGGTGCTTCCACCTTTCCCGATTCATTCAATAAAGGAAGCGCGTCAACGAAAAACGGATGCATGCGCCATTCCTTCGGAAACGGATTGTGCCCGCGTGAGTTTGATCGCGCAACCTCAATAGGTTTTCTTCCAAATCGATCAATGATTTTTCTGCTTGCCTCAATGCCCGGTGTTAAATAGCCATCGGCAGGAATGACCGATACGCCGGTGACCTCCACCTGATCCATTTGCAGTAATAAAAATAAGGATACAAGGTCATCAATCCCTGCATCATGATTAAAATAGACATTCATTTGTTTCATCCCAGCACGTCCTTTTGTCTGATACACCCTGTCCTTTAAAGTAACAGATCATCTCATCCGGGTGCAAGCAAAAAAGCAATTGAATCTCTTTTTCGTGCATAGGAGCACCGGTTCCATTCATAGATTCGGTTCCGTATCGCGTTCGTGCGTTGGAATCTGATTTTCATGCATTGAACTCGGGTTTTCGTGCATTGAATCACTTTTTTCGTGCATAGGAGCACCAATTCCATTCATAGAGTCGGCTCCAGATCGCGTTCGTGCATTGGGGTCTGACTTTCATGCATTGAATTCGGGTTTTCGTGCATTGAATCCTTTTTTTCGTGCATAGGAGCACCAATTCCATTCATTGAGTCGGCTCCGATTCGCGTTCGTGCATAGGCGTCTAATTTTCATGCATTGAACTCGGGTTTTCGTGCATTGAATCACTTTTTTCGTGCATAGGAGCACCAATTCCATTCATTGAGTCGGCTCCGAATTGCATTCGTGCATTGGGGTCTGACTTTCATGCATTAGATCACCATTTTCATGCATTGAATCACGATTTTCGTGCATTGGATCACTGGTTTCGTGCATAGTCTCGGCTCTAGAACGCGTTCGTGCATTGGCCTCTGATTTTCATGCATTGAACTCTAGTTTTCGTGCATTGGGACACACGGTGCCCCTTGTTCGTGCGCTTATATCGCGGTTGTGCTTTGTCGCGATTCAATTTTACACAGCTGCCTCCTGCTAACATGATCTGACGCCTTTGAAGTGGTAAGATAGAAAAAGATTATTAAGGAAGGTGACCCTTTTGAAAGAAGATCTGATTAAACGCTTCACTTCATATGTAAAAGTCAATACACAATCCGATGATGACAGCCCAAGCTGCCCATCAACGCCAGGACAGCTGACACTTGCTCGCCAGCTTGTTGCCGAACTGAAAAGTATCGGCATGCAGGAAGTCACAATGGATGAAAACGGCTACGTTATGGCCACCTTACCCGCAAATACGGAGAAGAATGCTCCTGTTGTCGGCTTTATGGCCCATGTTGATACAGCTACCGATTTCACCGGCGATGGGGTTAACCCGCAATTTGTCGAAAACTATGACGGCGGCGACATTGTCTTGAACAAAGATCTGAACATTGTCCTCAGCCCGAAGACATTCCCGGAATTGCTCAATTACAAAGGCCATACGCTGATCACAACCGACGGCACCACACTGCTTGGCTCCGATGACAAATCCGGCGTTACTGAAATCATCACCGCCATGGATTATTTGATTCAGCATCCGGAAATCAAGCACGGCAAAGTCCGCGTCGCATTAACTCCGGATGAAGAAATCGGCCGCGGTCCGCATAAATTTGATGTTAAAGCTTTCGGTGCATCGTTTGCTTATACCGTTGACGGCGGCGCGCTTGGCGGACTTGAATACGAGAATTTCAACGCCGCAGAAGCGAAACTGATTTTCAAGGGCAGCAATGTCCATCCCGGTTCCGCCAAGAACAAAATGCTCAATTCAATCAAGATGGCTGTTGATTTCCAAAACCAACTGCCTGCTGAAGAAGCACCTGAGCTTACTGACGGATATGAAGGCTTCTACCATCCGCTGACCTTCACCGGAGACGTGGAACGAACCAAAGTCGTTTACATCATCCGAGATTTCGACAAGGACAAATTCGAAGCGAAAAAAGCATTCGTTCAAGAAACCGTAAAGAAACTCGAGAAAAAATACGGTGAAGGCACGATTGAACTCCAATTGAAAGATCAGTACTACAACATGAAAGAAATCGTTGAACAGCATAAAGAAGTTTTTGATGTTGCGTATCAGGCCATGAAAAATCTCGACATTGAACCGCAAGTCCTGCCGATTCGCGGTGGTACTGACGGCGCGCAGATCTCCTATATGGGACTTCCGACACCGAACCTGTTCACCGGTGGAGAAAATTTCCACGGCAAGTACGAATACCTGTCCGTCAACGATATGATTAAAGCGACCCAGACAATTGTCGAAATCGCTCGTTTGTTTGAAGAACAAGCCTAAATATCGAAAAACGCCGCTGAATCCTTTTTAAGGATTTTAGCGGCGTTTTTTTATCCCCACGTTTCGATCATCATTGCTTACACAATCTTCCCACGTTTAACCAACGTCTTCTTCACCGAATGAATATCACGAACATTATATTTAGCCATAAACACGTAGCATAGTGCTGACGGGATGAGTGGGATCTGTAAGAGGCTCATCGTCAGAATATAATCACCGGGACTATGCAAATAGATCGAGACAATCGCATAGACCGCCCCCATACCAAGGTTTCCTACCGTTCTCCCCAGGCTGTTCGCCAGATTGGCAATACTGAATACGGTACCCCGATGTTCCGGCAGATTCACATCGGTAATCAAAGCCAGCCAATTCGGCGTATTCGCTGATTGCGCGGCCGATGCGAACAGAGAAATGACAAAAAGCGACAGAATCCAAGGGTTAGAAATCAAGTCCCCAAGCAAACTAATAAATAAAGTTACCGAATTTGTTGTGTCCGGGAGTGATAATTGATCGATTGGAAAAATAAATAATAAGATATAGAGAGGCATGGTCAGAAAAACGAACACCGCAGTAATCAGTGCGCGCGCCTTATAACTCCTTCTCTGCATTTTATCCCCAAGGTAACCGAAAAAGGAGGACAGGGTACCGCCGATTTGAAAAATACCGAACAGGAAGGCGGCGACAATCATCGCAATTTTCGTTCCGTAACCAATCTCTTCAATTTTAGATATGTAAAGAGTGGGCAGCCAGATCAGACTGCCGGTTGCGATATTCATGAAGAACCCTTGCAAGAAGAGCAGCAGATTGCTTCTCTTACCGATCATCGTTAAAATTTGGCTCATTCCGATGCGGTATGTATAGTTCATGCCGCGATCCATCAGCTTCTTTAGTTCCGGTTCCGCACTGCCAAAGCGTGGTTCTTCCACAAAAAAATAGAAGACAATGAGCAGCAAGCCGATTATCGCCAAGAGTTCAAAGGGAAATCTCCAGCTGGACATAGTCGAAATAATTGAAGCAATGAGTGCACCGGCAATGCCGCCAAAGCCCTGAGACATGCCCCACAAACTTAGAATCATGCCTCGAGAGTGATAGGGAACATAATCAGTCAGCGCGCTGAAGCCAATGGATGCAATGCAGCCCAAACCGACCCCTGTGATAATTTGACAGAGCATGAGATGAATATACGAACCACTGAGTGACGTTAGATAAACACCGGCCACCCAGATCAATGTACCGACAATGACTAACCGTTTGCGGTGATGCTTCCCAGACAAGTAACCCCAAAACAGCGAGGAGAAGGCAGTCACCAGAATATTAACCGCTGAAACGACACCCATGGACGAGATCGGCACCTGCAAATCGTGTGATATGATTTTGAAAAGCGGCGGAAACAAACCAATAACAATATTGTCAAACGCCGCCAGACTGACATAGACGGATATAGCGTACACAGTCTTAAATTTCTGAAGTGACATACAAACGTGATCTCCTTAAGTTTATGTTGCGTTATAGTAAGCTTTTTGTTACGATTGTTCAATAACTTCCAAAAAAAATTGTTTCTTGTCCCAGTTTAGCATACAATGTAAGGTAGACAGAAGAGACTGCTTATCTAGCGAGTCAGTCCAATTGTTAGAGAAAGGATATCTTCGATGATTAAAAATATACTCATCATATCTTCAAATTACACCGGACACGGCCACAAAAGTATTACAGAATCCCTTAGTGAAAAATTTGATATTGTTCCGGATGTAAAGATTCATGTGGTTGATGGCTTTTCATTAGGCGGTAACACATTGCTCAGAGTCGGCAAAATGTACGGACCCATCACCAGAAATTCCGAACATCTCTGGAAAGTCATTTGGGATATCACTTCCGTTAAGGTGCCATTTGTTAATCATTTGATTGAGATGAAAATTCGAACCAAATTTCTTGCTCTACTTGACAAAGTTAAGCCTGATCTCATTCTGACCGTCCATCCGAATTTTAACGGTTCTATTCTCAATATTCTCGAAAAAAATGACATCCATATACCATTCGTCACACTGATCGCCGATTTGATCAGCATTACACCGCTTTGGGCGGATGCTCGTGCCGATTATGTGATCAGCCCGACACAAGAAGCCAAGGATAAATGTATTGAATTTGGTGTGCCGGCTGAAAAGATTAAAGTGTTTGGGTTCCCTGTGCGCGAACGCTTCTATAACCACGCTCAGAAAGATGCCGAACATTATGCACCGAACAAACCATTGAATTGCTTGCTCATGAGCGGCGGCGAAGGCGTTGGCAATATGGGCAAAATGGCCAAAACATTGATCGAAACTTTTGGTTTCAACATTACCATTGTTGCCGGAAGAAACGAAAAATTACAAGCACATCTCCAAAAAACTTTGGGTAAAAAATACGGTGACAAAGTCAAAATCTACGGATTCACACGAAATATCCAAGACTTGATTGCAAATTCCGATATCGCATTTATTCGGAGCAGCCCAAATGTCATGATGGAAGCTGTTTCCTGCAACACGCCAATCGTGATTACCGGAGCTCTTCCCGGACAAGAAGCAGGAAATCCAAGATTTGCTGAAAAATATCATTTGGCAATTACATGCGATTCAATGGGCAATCTTGTTCCGACAATTAATGAACTGTTGGATAACAACGTCGCGATGCTGAAAGAAATTAAGAAATCACAGCAGCAGTACGTTGATCCGCAAATTCCGGAAAACATCGTTAACTTTATTTTGAAGATCCCAAATAAAGAACTCCAGCCGGCCGGCGTGGCGCGCGATGTATCGTTTAATAACATTAATTACGAATCTTAACCTTTTTATACTAGCGATGGAAAACCCAAGCGGTTTTTTATCGCTTTTTTTATTTATTTCTTGCCAAAGCGCGTCAATGTAAAAAATTTCGCATTAGCTGTATAATAATGAAAGAAACTTTCTATTCTGTTAAGCGAATAAATTTTGAACATTGGGAGTGAGATCAACGAAAAAAATATTAGCTCCTGTCATTGGTACATTAGGCGCCGGCGTTATCATTGTTTCAGGCATGTCCCAATTTGCTCATGCTGATAACCCCTTTTCTTTGTCCCAGCCTTCTTCCGACAGCTCAACCTCATCTGTCTCGTCATCTGACACTTCTGCAGTCCATGTCCCTGATGTAAAAACGCTCGGTCTTGTCGCTATAAACTATCGACTGTTTCACTTGGATCAGTTGGCAAGCAATCAGATCGCCTTCTGGATCGAAGATGAAAAAGGCCATTATGTTAAAACGCTGCGTGCCTCAAGCTTCACAGCAGGCGGAGGCTATAAAATGCGGGCTGAGGCATTGCCGGAGTGGCGCAAGGCATCAAACTGGGCCCATGCGTCCAAATCCGAAGTCAATCAAGTCAAACTTCCGGAACAAGACGCCGGTAACCATACTGTATATTGGGATTGTACCGACGCCGCGGGAAAGGCGGTAAAACCCGGCACCTACGTCTACAAAGCTGAAGGCAACATTTACTGGCAGAACCGAGTCGTGTTCACCGGAAAAATTACCATTGGCAAAGACAACACACAATCGACCGCTCAGGCCGTTTACAAACCATCCGGCGCAAAATCACACGGTGTTCTCCTAGATCATGTACGTGCAGGATTTAATACTGGCAAAAGTATTGCTTCGGTCAAACAAGATCCAACGACAAGTACACAAGGATCGTAATTTTGCCTGAATTTCACAGTTTTCATATGAATACTCAGGTACATATCTCTGGATTAAACGCGCCGGACGCGTCTAGAGTTTTTAAACGAATGACCGAGACAGAAGAACAATTTTCCAGATTTCTAACGAGCAGTGAGCTTTATCGGGTAAATCAGAGCGCTGATATGCCTGTAACCGTATCTCCGCGATTTGCCGAACTGCTATTTGAAGCACTGCGTTTCTATTCGGAAACAGATGGTATCTTTGATCCGTTTCTCGGCCGCCTTATCCAAGAACTTGGCTATGATCGTTCATTTGATGAAATCGATCGTTTACATGCTCAGCGTACCCGTTGTGTTATTTCTTCCCCAATCCAAGCAGCTTCTTTTGAATTTGATCTTGAACAGCGGAGCGTAACACCGCATTCAGGCTGTACTTTGGATTTCGGTGGTATTGCAAAAGGCTGGGCAGTACAAAAATCGGCCTTGGCTCTTATTCATGATGGTCGCTCGAAAGGATTAATCAATGCCGGCGGCGATATCATGGGCTGGTCCGACAAGCAACCATGGGTCATCAACATTGCCCACCCTTTTTCCGATGACCAAATCATTGGGAAACTTACTGTCAAAGACCGTCGCTTCGGCATCGCTACGAGCAGCAAAATCAAACGCAGTTGGAGCGACGGGAAGCACCGGCTTCATCATCTTATTGATCCACGAACCGCCTTGCCCTCAGAATCGGATATTATTCAGGCAACTGTTGTGGGGCCGGAACTCCTGCCATGCGAAATCTATGCAAAATGCCTCCTGATTATGGACAGCCGTGAGGGACCCGAATGGTTCGAGGCGAAGCGTCCGGATCTTGCCTACCTGTTCATTAAAAAGGATGGTCAATTAACCATCTCATCCAATTTGAAGAATTTGTGCAGCTATAAAAATTTCCCAGAAAAAATATCCTTTCCACCAAATAAGGAGAGATGAACTGTGGACCAAAAGCATAAGGTTTTAAAGTGGACCGTTGGATTTTCATTGATGATCATCATCAGCTTATTTATTGAATTCGAACGCCGGACAGGCTTTTTATCTGCGCATGCACCGACCTGGCTCATTGTCCGCGTGCTCGGCATCAGTGCGTACCTGCTCCTTTTCTGCGGCATATGCTTAGGTATTATGGCCGGCATGCCCATTTGGAGAGGAAGAAAAAAAGCTCGCGACCTGCTTTTAAGCATACATTTTTTCTTCAACACAACCGGCGTATTTGTTGCCATGCTGCATCCGCTGCTCCTGATCATTGATCCCTATGTTCCTTTCTCTTGGATGCAGCTGCTTGTTCCTTTCACAGCACCGCGTGAGCCGTTTCTTTACGGACTCGGAACACTCACACTTTATGGATTGCTGTTCGTACTTCTGACGACTGACCTGAAAGAGAAAATGCCGAGAAAAATCTGGCATAGTTTCCATCTGATTGCGTATCTGCTTTTTCTGCTGGCGCTCACCCATGGCATCATGGGAGGAACGGATTCTAAAAACATACTGATCTTTTCCATGTACGTCCTCACGTTCTTAGTTGTTATGGTGCTCATGGTTGCGCAAATCCAGATGATGAGTGCTATAAAGAAAAGAGCCTTGCGAAAGCAACATGCCGCCCAAAGCAGCATGCATCAATAATTGTTGGAGTGTGGTCTCTGGTGGAACATTATCTGCTTTTTATTATTGTCTCTATTTTTTTGATTCTGCTCCCCGGACCGGACATGGCGCTTGCCACACGGAATACACTGCTTTACGGTCGATCAGTCGGCTTAAGTACTATTACCGGGACGTCTCATGCACTTTTCATTCATACGACCGCGGCAGCACTCGGTCTGTCCGCCCTACTTGTCCAATCCGCTTTTTTCTTTTCCATTTTCAAATACATCGGCGCATTGTATTTGGCTTATCTTGGCATACGAACATTATTTAGTCTTAGAAATCAGACCGCAACGCAAATGAATGGACAATCTGTGCTTTCGAAAAAATACCTTTCAAAAAAAATGGGCTACTTCCAAGGATTTCTCACCAATTTGACCAATCCTAAAGTCGTCGTTTTCTTTTTGACGTTTTTGCCTCAATTTGTTCGGCCGGACAATCACTCAATTGTCCCCTTTTTTATACTTGGAATAACGCACATCCTCATCAATTTTCTCTTGTTCAGTACCTATGTGTTCCTCATCGGAGCATTCAATCAATGGCTGCAGAAACCTTCAGTCCAATTTATGCTCCAAAGTGTGACCGGTTCAATCCTAATTGGGTTCGGCATCCATCTTGCACTGTGGGCTCAGAGATAAAATCGATAACAATTACTAATTTGAGAACGAATTGTCGTTCCATTCTTTCCATTTTGGAAGCTGAGAGTTACATAGAATTTATGTCTGAATAAGAAAAACCGGCAGAAAGGAAACGTCCTTTCTGCCGATTTAGTACTCTTTGAGCCTTATCGCTTAACCACGCGTTCTTTCTTGATCTGCTTACTGCGCAATTGACCGCAGGCGGCGTCAATGTCCGTACCGAATTCTTTACGAACAACGGCGTTTATGCCTCGCTTTTTCAACGTTTCATAGAAGGCAACCACAGCGTCTTTCTCACTCCGTTGGTATTCCGAATGTTCTTCGACCGGATTGTAGGGAATCAGGTTGACGTACGCCAGATGACGTTTCTTTTCGAGCAGTTTGGCAAGCTGCAGAGCTTCTTCTTTGTGATCATTAATGTCTTTAAGCATAATATATTCAAACGTGATACGCCTATTGGTTTTTTCTAAATAATAGTCGACAGCTTCCATCAACTTTTCAATCGGATAGGCACGATTAATTTTCATGATTCTACTGCGCAGTTCGTTATTTGGTGCATGCAGCGAAATGGCCAGATTAATTTGCCAGTCAATATCGGCAAATTCATAGATTTTCGGTACAATACCGCTGGTTGAAACGGTAATATGGCGCGCACCAATGGCGAGACCTTTGCCATCGTTAATAATCTTGAGGAAATCCATAACCGGTTCAAAATTATCAAATGGTTCACCTATGCCCATGACAACAATATGACTGACACGTTCATCTTTCTCACGTGCATCAAGGCTTTGCTGAATTTTAACCAACTGCTCCACCATTTCCCCGCTTGTAAGGTCACGGTTTTTCTTCAACAATCCGCTCGCACAAAAGCTGCACCCGATGTTGCAGCCCACCTGAGATGTGACACAGACGGATAGTCCATATTCATGCGGCATCAAAACGGTCTCAATTAAATTACCATCAGAAAGCTTGAACAGAAATTTTGTCGTTCCGTCCTTCGCTTTCTGCTCAATCTGCGTTTCCAGTGTTCCCATAACGAAATGGTTCTCAAGCAGCTGAATTGTCTTTTTGGAGAGATTGGTCATTTTCTCAAAATCATCGACACGTTTGACATAGATCCAATCCCAAATTTGTGCGGCTCTGAATTTTTTCTCGCCTTGACTCACCAGCCAGCCTGTTAATTTATCCAATGTTAATCCATAAATGGACGTTATGCTCATATAAAATACCTCTTTTTAAAGATTGCGTGATGCTTCAATCATACTGAATTCGTGACGATCGTGCAAGGAGCGATACCTGTAAAAGAAAAGGCAGAGCGCTCCCGCCCTGCCTTATTGGGTCTATCATTTATTTTTTTGATCGGTTCAACGACAGTTTTTTGATTGGTTTTTTGTATTCAACACCGAGCACATCAATAAGAAAGACAAAGACCGGCAGACCGACAATAAGTCCCCAGATGCCAAAGAAATGTTCGGAAAAGATTAGGACAACAAACGTGTAGAAAACCGGGAGTTCCGTTTTCGCTGACATCAGCTTAGGATTCAGTACATAAGCTTCGACCGTATGCACAGCAAGAATCGTCAGCACCATATAAATAACATCCTGTATTCCACCGATCGTATAGCCAATCATACAAAGCGGAATCAGCGAGATGACAACGCCGGCAACCGGAATCAGACTCAAAACAAAAACCATCAGAATCAAACTGAACAGCTGCGGGAAATGCAGCAACGCAAGAATAATCGCTGTAATGGCCGTATTGACAAGTGCGATGACAAATTGAGCTTCAATCACCTTGCCGAAGGTCTGTACGAAACGAGACCCGAAGAAAGCAACCTCATCATATAGGAACCCGATTTTACTCGTTTTAAATCCTCTTGAGAACTTAAGCAGCCGCTCTTTTTCCAGAGAAAAGAACAGGCTGAGCAGCAATGCCAGAAACAGGTCGATCGTAAATGAACCAAAGGAAGAAAACGAATCAATCAGAAATTTGACACCCGATTTCAGATAGGATTCGACATTATACTTTTGCAGCTGATCCAAGAACGCATTGACCACGACAGATCCGCGAAATTCCTTAATTGTCTTCATGATCGAGTCAAACAGCTGTACCGTCTGATCGGCAATAATTGGTAAGTAAATGGTCAGTGCCGCATAGATGCCTAGCGCAATTAACAAATAAAGAACAATGACCACAAACCGTCTGGGCAATTTCAATTTTTGGTGGACAAAGGTTTCTAAACGGTCCACAAGAAAACAAAAGATAAATGTAAGCAAGAGCAAATCAATCAAACTTCGACACAGGTAAATAATAAATACCAGCAGAGCAAAAATAAGGACGCGTCTGACTGATTGTTTTTGCAAATAGCCGATCAGTAAATTCATAGTTTCTGTTTCCTTTTCTCCTTTTATTCCTGCCCCAAATGTATATCTAGTATTAGGAACAGATTATATTTTCATTTTAGTGTTTTTCTAGTGCAGATGCAAAGGATAATCTGTTTCAACCATATATTTACATCCGGCAAGAAAAAAAGTTTCAATAAAAAAGGTGTCCAAACAGCTGAAAAAGCCGTGGGCACCTGTCTCATCCTTTTATTTATTTTTCAATATACAAATGATGATCTGCAAATCCGATCACTAACTTACCGTCCATCATGGTCAATCCTTCACTCTCCTGAGGAGTTCCGCCATTCGGAATGGAGAAATGGAAACGATCCGCAATAGTCCAATTGTCATTAAGCACAGTCAAATAATTGTTTGCCAGGAAGTATAGTTTTCCATCCTCATACTGCATACCTTGAACAATACCCATTTTCTGCATGCTGTGTCGTTCAGAAAGTTTCCCTGTTTTCAGGTTATAAGTGAAGAAAGAATCATCACCAAACGATTCGGTCAGTAAAATCAGCGTATCCTGATCCCTCACTGCCATCATGGCAACATATGGAATACGATTTGTATCAAGAGATATACCAGTTTCTGATCCCTTTTTCGGTCCTGTCATTTCAAGAGAATCCGGATCAATCGTGTAAATTGTTGGTGCATCTCCCGCACTGCTTACTTCATATAACTGATCATTATAAGGATTATAGCTGAGTGCACAGGCATGACCTAAAGTCATTGACCCTGATTCGTTCACTTTTTTCCCGCCGCGATCATAGGCTGCGATCTTACCCAATCCGTTCCCAAGGTCGTATCCGACATAGTAATAATCTCTCTTGGAGTCATAAGCAAGCCCTTGCTGTTTGCCGTCAGAGGCATTGCCTGTTTGCATATGATACTGAAAGTCGTCTGTTCGTGTCTGGAGTTCACTAAGGCTTGCATTGTTAACCCAGCCGATGTCAATATCCTTATCCGCCTGTCCGAACCAATCGTTATACTTAATAAACGACCAATCATTCCATGTCTTCGTGACTTCCAACATGCGCCTGCTGTAATTGGATAAATTGCCGATGCGCGAATTACTGTCAGGAGCATCTCCATTACTTTGACCATTGTATATGCCGAATGTCGTATTTAGGTCACGCGCCTGCATATACGCTTTTGTTGGGTTCACAAGATTCATCGCATTGCTGCGCACCCAGCCAATGACATGATGATTGTACGAAATGCGGTACATTTCCTCATTCTCTACCTGCTTCTCTTCGTTAATTTGAACGACACGATTGTCCGCGTTGTACTGGCCGCTATACCCGACAAAGCTTGATTGATCATCAAAAATCGGTGCGGTACTGCTGGAGATGGTTGCGTTGTAATTCACATTGATTAATCCGGACGCATTGGCTTCCTGAATCGTCAAGTCATCACTCTTTACCCAACCGAGACTCGTACCTGCCGTATATTTCTTAATATGAACCCATCGGCCATTGTCCGCGATTTGATCGATTTTCAGCTTAAGGTTTGCATAGATGTTCAGAAATACCGGGAGCGGAGAATCATTCACCTTCGCATAGAGTTGTCCGTTTGTATTGTGTACATTGGCCACTGCCACATGCGGGATGCTGCCGTCCTCGGCTGCTTCAGAAGTCACTTGAACCGTATCCTTATGAATCCATCCCAATGTCTGTCCATCGACACCTATTTGGAACCATACTGTACTGCCTACCTTTGATTCTCGAAGAATATTAAGCGGCAGACGTTCATAGTCCGCAATTCTTCCAACAGATTTGGCTCCGGCAATTCCATACGGCTGATCCCAGATTCCATGATTTCCGCCGACTGAAACCACTCCATAAGTATTTGACGGAATAGAATTGTCATAGGAATAATTCAATGGTTGACTTGCTAAATTAGAAGCATATACGTAACAATTGACGCCATTATAGTTCACCCAGTAGAGTTTATTCGACTGAGGGCTCGTTGTCGTGAGCACAGTATTTACAGGTATGTTACCCTTATAATTTTTGGTATGCGCATAATTTTTATAACGTTTCGACGCCTTTATAACATATTTTGTGATCGGAGTTTTTTTAGTAGACAGATTAACGGCATAAACATAGCCGCGTTTTCCTTTATAATTCACATGATACATCTTATTGCCGAGACTGCTATCCGTTGTAAGGCTTTTGTTAATCGCAATTTTCTGCACACGTTGTTTTGCCGCATTTGAGCTTGTATACAAGTACGAGGTCTTTTTAATATATCGCGTTACCGTTGTTCGCCTAGTCCACAAATTCGACTTATATACATAACCCGTTTGGCCTGCATAGACTACCTTATACATTTTACTCTTCGTTTTACTGGCCGTTTTCAGCTGTGCATTAATTGGAATGAACCCCATCACCTGCTTCGATGAACCTGAAGTAGAATACAGCTTGGAGGTCTTATGTACATAATAAGTACGAGAGGCTTTTGCACTTGTCGGATAATAAGTCAATAAACTAAATATGAATACACATACAATTAATAAGGTGGTCGACCTTACTCGATTTTTCACTGTAAATTGTGCTCCCTTCCCGCCCTTTATCTAAATATAAAAATTCTCTATTCTCTGCATTCGCTAAAAATCATAGTTTGAGTATAGCCTCACTTCACGCGGCAAAACAATAGTTGATTCGTCATTTCAAAAAAAGATGCCCAAATGGCCGTATGAGCCACGGGCACCAGTGATTGTGTTTAATTTTGAATGTAGATAGTATGATCTGCGAATCCGATCGCTAACTTACCGTTAACCATCGTCAACCCTTCACTCTCTTGAGGCGTTCCGCCATTCGGAATGGAGAATTGGAAACGATCTTCAATGGCATAATTTCCGTTTAAAACAGTTAAATAGTTATTTGCTAAGAAATAGAGTTTTCCATTCTCATAATGCATGCCCTGAACAATACCCATTTTATTCATTTGCGCCGTCTGAGTCAGTTTTCCTGTGGAAATGGTGTATTCATAGAACGTATCTTTCCCGCCGACCGATTCAGTCAGTAGAATTAACGTGTTGCTGTCCTTCGCCGTCATCATCGCCACATAGTATGGAAAACTGGTAAGGGTCGTCGTCTTTGTAATGCTTAGATTATTTGGATCAGGGTTAATTTCATGAAGAATCGGCTTTTGTCCGGCACTGCTGACTTCATAGAGTTTACCGTCTATATAACTGAGTGCACAAGCATGACCAAATGTTGTCACTGCTGATGAACCTTTGTAGTTGCCGTTTTGATCATAAGCAACAATTTTTCCGGTCCCGTCTCCGGTATCATAACCAACATAGTACAGTCCCAAATCAGGATTGTACGCCAGTCCTTGCTGATTGCCTCCGCCAGCTGTAAATAAATGGCGAAAATCGGCGGTACCCGATCTAAGACCAGACAAATCGCTGCTGCGTACCCAGCCAAGGTCAATATCCTTGCCCATCTTTCCATACCAATCGTTGTACTTAATAAACGACCAATCACCAGATGTTTTAATGACTTCAAGCATGCGATTCGTGTATGCAGACAAGGAGCCGAGTGCCAATCCTGTATCAGGAGCATCCCCATTTGATTGTCCGTTGTATATTGCGCCTGTGTTCTTCACGATTTGATAACTCATGGTCGAGTTATTCAGATTCAACGCCGTGCTGACGACCCAACCGATCACATGGTTATTGTAAGAAATACGATATCTTTCTTCGTTCTCTACTTGTTTTTCCTGATTAATTTGAACATGTCTGCCGTCTGCATTAAACTGTCCGCTGTATCCGACAAAATGATCTTGATCATCAAAAATCGGCGCTTTGCTGCTGGCTATGGTCGCTCCGTAGTTGACGTTCAAGGCTTTACCGGCACTTGTCGACTGAATGGACAAATCACTTGCTCGGGCCCAGCCGAGCGATGTTCCTGCCGTATACTTCTTAATATGAACCCACTCGCCATTGTTCGCGATCATATCAATTTTGAGTCTCAGGTTAGCATAGATGTTAAGACTGGTAATAACCCCATTGCCCGGCGATTGATACAGGAATGAATTAGGCTTCGCCACACTTGCTACAGCCAAATGTGGAATGCTCCCGTCACTGGCCGTATTTGATGTCAATTGAACAATACTCTTATGGATCCAGCCAAGCGTCCGTCCGTCAACGCTGACCTGATACCAAACCACACCGCCGACTTCCGACTCGCGCAGTACATTCAGCGGCACACGCTCATAATCAGCTATGTTGCCGACTGATTTTGCATCCTTGATTCCGTAGGGTTGATCCCAAATTCCATGATTTCCGCCTGTCGAGACCACGCCATAGGTGTTAGCTGCAACAGGATTGTTATACGTGTAGCTTAATTCGGCATTAGTCAAATTGACCGCGTAAACATAACTCTTCCGTCCTTTATAAGAAACCCAAAACAGTTTATTTGACTGTGGGCTTTGCGTTTCCAAACGGGTTCCGAGCGGAATCGTTCCTGAATAACGTTTCGTCCGGCTGTAATTTTTGTATTGCTTAGACTTCTTTTTGACGTATTTAACAATGGTCGTCTTATACGGAGACAAATTCGACTTGTATACATAGCCGCGTTTGCCTTTGTAGTTTACATGATACATTTTATAGTTTAAATTGCTGTCCGTGGTCAGTTTCTTATTGATTGCTATTTTCCAGGTGCGTTGTTTCGATGCATCTCGGCTTGAGTAAAGATAAGATGTTTTATGAATATATCGGGTTTTCGTGGTTCGCTTTGTCCATAAATTCGACCGAAAAACATAGCCGCTCCTTCCGCCATAGGTCACCTTAACCATTTTACTTGTCTTCTTACTTGTGGTCTTCAGCTTGGCGTTAATTGGAACATAACGTATGAATTGTTTGGCACTATTCGAGCTTGTGTACAGTTTGGAAGTCTTATGAACATAGTATGTATAAGATTTCTTCGCTTGCGCAGGATAGTAGGATAATAGACTTAAAAACAAAACAGCAACAAGTATGATTGAAAATTGCGTGTACTTAATACGAGATTGACCGTTCACTGTGAAAAACTCCTTTCGAGGTAACTGCTCCATGACCTATGAGGCAAATAATTGAGGAAGAACATTAAATTTGTATCTCATCTATGTAAATCAAAATTTATTTTAAGCTTATGTCTAAGTATAACGCTATTCTTAGATTACGAACAATAGATTCGCAACAAACCGCCTGTTTTTTTTCTGCCTTTTGCCATCCAAAAGACCTCCGATTTGCTAAAAAAACAAAAACCGTTCTGAACGATCAGAACGGTTTTTTTAAAGTTCATATTGCATAGTCCTTATTGCATGATTGCAAGAGCACCCATCGGATCCCAAGGTTTCAGTTCAATTGGCTCTTGTTCAAAAGCGGATTTTAACTCATCGGAAAGATACTTCTTATTGATCACGACTTGATAAGTATATTCATCCATCCACGGATCACTCATGACAAAATACCCTTTTGTGCCCCATTTCTCGCCCCAGCTGTTCTCCACTTTCCAGCGGTTTGGTTTACCATCAACAAGATTCACGCCAGTCAGTACCATCGCATGGGTTAGACAGCTGTGCTTGTAATCGAGCCGTTCCGCTTTCGTCATCTTGAACTCTGTACCGAATGCCGTATCAAAGTCATACAAAGCTGTATCCATAATGCCATGTGTATTGTCCGAATATTTGCCTACATCGCAGCCGAACCATACGGATTCATTATCCTTGATCTGGCTGACGGCGAGTGACTTCAGCGTCTCCATATCAACATTCAAATATTTAATCTTGTGACCGCCGACAACGGTACCGAGATATTGTACTGTATATGTTTTCTTGTAGGGTTTATCTTGTGTCGGTGCGTTGATAATTGCAACATAATCATTCAGATCAAGGCCGACATATTTTTTGAAAAAGTCTTGTGGTGTCATGCCAAGATCTCTGTGAAACTTCTTATCTTCATCCCTATATTCAAAATCAAAGGCTTTCGGCGGTTCACCTAGTGAGAATGCAAGAATACGATAGATATCGCCCAGCATTGCTGTTTTCGCTTCTTCAAGAGCATCCCTTGAGTTTCCGTCCGCACTCATCGTGCGCAAGACACCGGCATCCTCGCGCAGCTTTGTATTCAATATGCCGTTCAGTTCAAGTGTCCGGCTGCTTTGGAACGTTTCCGGCATCGCTTGCTTCGGAACCACACCATATTTCTCAATAATGGCTACGAGCATATCCCATTGTCCGCCATCCTGCTGCGGCGTATCCATTAGCCACGAAACGAGCCGGCCATCTAGTGGTTCAGCAGCCGTATCCAAAATACTTTCGAGAAAATAATTGGATTTCTCAAACTTATCCCAGAAAAGCGTATAATTTTGTGAGAGTTCGAAGTCTTTAAGATTAAAAGCATCGCTGAATTTATGACGGAATGTATTCAAAGCAGCGAACATCCAGCATCTTCCGCTTTGCTTCTGGTCAGCAACTTTGCCCGTCTCAATTTCTTCTGAAAATACTGGATTCATTGATACAATTGCATTGCTGTTTAAAGTCGCCGCTTTAATTCCGCTTTTCATTACCGCGTCTTGAACAACCTTATTTTCAGCAACACTGTGGATTTTGTCTGAAAATGCGTCAATCATTGATGTCGAAATTTCCTTTGCCACTTCAATGTCCCCCTTATAAAAAGTAGGCTTTGTTAAAAAATTATGTTGTCTGTCACTGTTTATTGGCTCATTCGTGAAAAACCCTGCATTTCACGCCTTCCAGCTTACTGAAAGATCCATCGATTTGATGAAATGATGTGTGAACGCTTGCTTTCACCCTCCCGACGTTCAATAAACCGGCGGTAGAGGAGCCACTAAACAACAACATTGTTTAACATCACCTATAAGTAAAACCGTAACAAAACCATTATAGGTCTTAAATGACGGTCCGCAAAGGTCTACGCATGGTAATGTTATTTTTTTTAACATGATTTTTGAACATTCATCGCGCAATCCTGTCTAATTGCATAGTAATTATGTTATGAAGTAATTCAAGATTTTTCACTTGCCGCACGAATTGTTTCTCCGCTTCCTTGTTCGAAATCAGCTGAAACCTCAACTTGCTGTTCGGCGGCAGTTGTGAAAGCAGCGGCACATCCACCGATGCTACCTGAGCAATTCTTGGATAGCCGCCGGTCGATTGGTGATCGGTCATCAAGATAATCGGCTGTCCGTCTCTTGGCACTTGAATAGAACCGTTTGTTACTGCTTCCGAAAAAAGCTCAATAGGTCTGTCAAGATCTAATCCCGCACCTTCCAGACGGTAGCCCATTCGATCTGAAGATGCAGTAATCTGATAGTCGGTGTTCAGGAACACCTGCCTGCTCGTTTCAGAAAAACGCGGCCATAATGTATCCGGGATGACGCGAATGGGCTGGACATCTCGATAAGTTCTTTGTGTTGCAGCGAACCATCTGATCACAGATTTCTTTTCAGCCAATGACGCCATAACATGTTTTGCTCTTTTAGAAGGTTCACCGACCGGGATTCGATCTTGCTCTTTCAGAAATCGCCCCATGAATCCTCCTTGTCCTGCCTTTTCAAAGGTGGACCGACTGCCAAACCACAAAGGTGTATTCACTCCGCCGGCCACAGCCAAATAGCCCCTGCTTCCGGAGACCAAACCGCCGATCGTTAGGATTTGCCCTTCACGTGCGAGGTATGGCTTTCCGGTGCCGATTTTCTGTCCGTCGAGGCTTGGATGGCAGACAGCCCCTGTTATAGCAAACAAGGCATCTTCGGGAAAAAGAATACTTGGTCCGAGAAAAGAATACTCAATGACCGCATCTGATTCATCATTACCAACCAGCCAGTTTGCCAGTTTTGCCGATGGCGGATCCATCACTCCACCGACAATCATGCCGAATTTCTGATATCCCAATCTCCCCAGGTCCTGCACAGCAGAGGCAAATCCTTTTCGAATTAAGATCAAACCCATGGCTGCCCCTCCTTAATACCCATGTACTCTTGTCTCGATATCGGATCGAATTTCACGAGATCTCCGGCAGCAAGCAAAGTCGGCGGATCTGACTCCGGCATAAAAAGAGGCAGCGGTGTGCGCCCAATAATTTGCCATCCTCCAGGAGAATCAAGCGGGTAAGCTCCTGTCTGTTTTCCGGCAATACCAACCGATCCGGCAGCGATTTTCAATCGCGGAGTCGCCCTCCTTGGTGTGGCTAATTGTTCCGAAAGCCCCCCCAAGAATGGAAAGCCCGGAGCGAAACCAAGCATGTAAACCAAATAGTCCGGAGCAGAATGCATGTCAATAACTTCACGGACACTCAAGCCGCGAAGTTCAGCCACTTCGTCCAAATCCGGCCCAAAGTCTCCCCCATAACATACCGGTATATGCACAGTACGTCTTTCCATTTTATGATTGACGCTGCCGCTCACACGTTTCGCCATGTTCGCTAAATAATTGATGACTTGCTGCTGCGCCGTGATCTCTTTTCTACCGCCACGCAGCACCTCTATTGGATTATAGAAAAACACGATATTCGTGTACGAAGGTACATATTCAATAAATCCAGCAAAAGGCGCCAGGTCAAATTGTTCCGTAAACCGTTTAATTTTCATTTGGATTTCAGGTGCTATTTGATCGCCGAAAATGACACGAACCGCTTGATCGCCAAATGGCTCGATTCTAAGCATAGGGCACCTCCGACCGTAATTTCTTTTGTCCTGTGAAGCGATTCAGGTCCAGGATTTAATCTTAACTCCACAATTCTGCAACTCTTTCCGTATGATCGCAGCAAAAGCAAGCGCTGAAGTTCCGTCTCCATGAACGCAAAGGGTTTCAGCACGCACACTTACCTTGCCGCCATTCACCGCTGTCACTGTTCTGTCTTGAAGCATTTGCATCACTTGTCTCAGCGCCTGATCCGTTTCAGTAATGAGTGCCTTTGGTTCCGATCTTGGCGTCAGCGATCCATTGGGCTGGTAGGTACGATCCGCATAGGCTTCATAAATGACATGCAGCCCCACCTTCTCACCTGCAGATGCCAAAAAAGTTCCGTCCATAGCAAATAAAAGCAGATTCGGATCTACATCAGATACTGCCTGAACAACTGCTTTCGCATATTTTTCCTGATCTGATGCCATATGATACAGCGCGCCATGCGGCTTCACATGATTCACTCGAATACTTTGTGCTTTAGCTACCGCTTGGAGCGCGCCAATTTGATACACAACCATGTCATAGACTTCAGTAGGTGAAACGTGCATCTCTTTCCTTCCAAATCCTTTTAAGTCTGGAAGACCGGGATGTGCGCCGATGGCCACAGCATTCTTTTTTGCACGAGCGACTGTTCGGTGCATTTCAGAAAAATCCCCCGCATGAAAACCGCAGGCTATATTAGCCGATGAGATGAGCGGCAAAATTTTTTCATCATTTCCAATCACATAATGCCCGAAACTTTCTCCTAAATCACAGTTTAAGTCAATTTGATTCATCGAACGATCAATCCTTTTCCAAGGTCATGATGTGAACGTCAACAATGCAATTGCGTTCCTATATTTTAGAATAATCTAACAAATGAATTCAGGCAAGAAACAACCAAACCATAACTCTTCTAACTAAAAAAGCAAATCCAGATTTATCCTCCCAGATTTGCTTTAATATAAGTCCTATTAATTTTTAATTATGTGCGCTGCAAAATTCGGCTCAGAAACCGGCGTGTTCGTTCATGTTGCGGATGCTGAAACAGTTGATCAGGAGTCCCTTCTTCCGAAATGACTCCTTGATCAACAAAAATCACTTTATCGGCAACTTCCTGAGCAAACTTCAGCTCATGAGTAACGATAACCATCGTCCACCCTTTTGTCGCCAAATCTTTCATAACCTTCAGCACATCAGAAACAAGCTCAGGATCCAGTGCAGAGGTTGGCTCATCGAACAACAGCAGCTTCGGTTTCAGTGCAACGGCACGGGCAATGCCCACGCGCTGCTGCTGTCCGCCGGAAAGTTGGAAAGGGTATTGATTTTGATAATCGATGAGCCCGACCTGATCCAAGATTTCTCGTGCCTCATCAATCGCTCGGTCTTTGGGAATCTTTTGTACAATGACCGGGCCTTCAATCACATTTTCGAGCACGGTTTTGTGAGGAAACAAATTATGGCTCTGAAACACCATCGCTGACTGATTTCGAATATCGCGTGTTTCTTTTTTTGATAGTCTTTTGCTAAAATCCACGTGTTTTCCATTGATTTCAAGCGTTCCTTGTTCCGGAAGTTCAAGCAGATTCAAGCTGCGCAGCAGGGTCGTTTTACCGGAGCCCGAAGGTCCGATAATGACGAGGACCTTCCCTTCATCCAGAGTTAAATCAACGCCCTTTAAAATTCGGCTTTCGCCAAATGATTTGTGAATATCCATAGCTTGAAGCAGCATCTACCTGCCTCCCTTCATTAATGAGTTGCCACATAACGATCAAGTCTGCTTTCAATGCGTCCCTGAATAATTGAAAGGATGAAACAGAAGACCCAATAAATGAATGCGGCTTCTGAGTAGAGCAGCAGAAAATCATAACTTGTGGCGGTAATTTCCTGTGCGCGCCGGAAAAGCTCCGTCACCGTAATGGTTGATGCCAATGACGTGTCCTTGACCAAGCTGATAAATGTGTTGGACAGCGGCGGCACCGAAACACGTGCGGCTTGCGGAAGAATGATCCGCCGCATGACCTGTGCATAGTTCATGCCAATTGTATAGCCCGCTTCCCACTGTCCCTTAGGAACAGAGAGGATTGATGCGCGAATCGTTTCCGCCGCATAACCGCCGACATTCATCGACAGCGCGACAACGGCTCCGGCAAACGGACTGACTTCAATACCGAGATCCGGCAGGCCATAAAAAATAATCGCCAATTGAACAAGCAGCGGCGTACCGCGAATAATCGAGATATAGACGCGAGCGATTCCTTGTGCCACCTGCACTCTCGACAAACGCAAGAGTGCCATCAGCATGGCAAGTGCAAGGCCAAAAATAAATGAAATGATGGCAAGCGGAATCGTGTAAATCAGACCGCCTTGGAGAATCGGCCAAAACGAATGAAATGCAAGCGGCCAGTCAATCGTGATTTCTCCTAATACAAAGGGTGCCATTTATTTACTGATGTCCTTTCCAAAGTATTTCTCAGATATTTTCTTTAGTGTACCGTCTTTCTTCATTGCCTTGAGCTGCTTCGTAAATTCTTTGTCCAAATCGCTTCCCTTAAGCACAGGAAAAGCGATGTCTGCCGCATTGGACTTAACGAGTGCCGCAATTTTGAGATTGCTGTCGTTCGTTTCTTTGAAATATTGCAGCACCGCTCCTTGGTCATTAACGGTTGCATCGACACGTCCCTGGCTCACAAGCTTCAAGGCTTTGGACAATTCGTCCTGACCCACAATGACCGCCCCTGCCTTTTTCGTCATTTCCCCATAGTTACTGGAGAGACCTTGGGCAACCTTAACTCCCTTCAAATCGCTCAGTGCTTTAATCTTATTATTATTCTTACGTGTGACAATGACGGACTGGGATGTTGAGTAGACACGTGAAAAATCATATTTCTTCACGCGCTCGGGTGTCACACCGACATCATTAGAAATCGTGTCAAATCGTTTCGCATTCAGGCCCGCAAACAGTGAATCCCAATTTGATTCCTTAAATTGTACTTTTACACCCATTCGTTTGCCCACTTCGCGAATCACATCAACATCGAAACCGACCAATTTATTTGTTTTGCTGTCATGATAGGTATAAGGTGCATAGGTACCTTCAGTTCCAACCTTCAGCACACCTTTTTCCTTAATCTGATCAACTGCGCTTTTGTTTTTGGATGAATGACCTGCCGCGCTGCATCCAATTAATGAAAATGCAAGTACCGCCATTAAAAAACCCATCAATAATTTCTTCATTGTTTTTCCTCCTGCTACGTATATCCTTGCTCGTTTCATCAAGCCGGATTTGTTTGTCTCCCGTTGCCTATTTTTATATCCGAGTAATTGAATATGTTTTAACGGAATTTCATTCTAACATTTTTCCGAAAAACAAACAACACAATTAAAATATGCTTCATTAAAGGTCTTTTATTCACTTCTGGTTGTCAGATCAAATCAGCACAATAATTTTTTCACTATTCTGCTTCTGCCGAGGACTATTGTTTGAACAGTACATTTAAGCATGGTATACTTAAGCCATTAAATAGCACATATTCTTTATATTCGCACATATGTGCGATCGGTGGTGATGAAAACGAGCGCTTTTGATATTAAGAAAGAATGTGCCAAAGAAGCTTTGGCGATCATTCCCAATCATTCGATCATTGGCTTAGGCGGAGGCAGTACGATCAGTCATCTGATTCATTTTATTAAAGAAAAAGATAATTTTGAGGTGCAAGTTGTCACGCCCTCAATGCAAACAAAGCTACTCTGCTTAGAGAATGGTCTGCAGGTACTCCATACAGAGTGCGTCGATCATATTGATTTGGCCTTTGACGGATGCGACCAAGTTGACCAGCAGCTTTTTGCCCTAAAAAGCGGTGGAGGGATTCATGCATTAGAGAAACTCATCGGTTCAATGGCTGATGAGTACATCCTTCTCGTTGATGAATCCAAATACGCACAGACATTAACCTTCGAAAAGCCAGTTGTCCTAGAACTTCTGACCGAGGCTATGGCCTACGTACGCAGCAAGGTTGAACAATTAGGTGGAAGACCGGAGATGCGCCGCAGTGCGGCAAAGGATGGATTCACGATCTCCGATAACGGCCATCTTTTAATGGATGTCTATTTTGATCAGGTTAGTGATATTCGAAAACTGGACGACGATTTACAAGCTATCCGCGGCGTCATTGATACATCTCTTTTCGTCGATGTTGCAACAAAGGCATTGATCGCCGGCGAAAACGGCATGCGCTGGCTAAGCAAGACATCTCGTGAGGTGAACCATTAATGAGTGATCGAAAATGGGCGATCATCGGTCCCGGAGCCATTGCTGCTGAATTTGCGCAGACGCTGCATGTGAGCGGCCGCAAAATATATGGGGTCGGTTCGCGAAGCTTGGAACGTGCCCAAGCCTTTGCCGACAAGAATCATATTGAGAAAGCTTACGGAAGTTACGATGAACTTTTAAGTGACCCTGCCATTGACATCGTTTACCTTTCAACACCTCATTCCAATCATTACAGCTACCTGCTTAAGTGTTTGGAATCAGGCAAACACGTCCTATGCGAAAAGGCAATTACAGTCAGCAGCAGGCAACTGGATCCTGTCATTCGTTACGCAAAGCAAAAGAATTTGATTGTTGCCGAGGCAATGACGATTTATCACATGCCACTTTATCAAAAGCTGAAGGAAGTCGTCGAGAGCGGAGCCATTGGCGAAGTCAAAATGGTGAACGTTACCTTCGGCAGCCTAAAACCATATGACGTAAACAATCGTTTCTTCAATATGAATCTCGCAGGAGGCGCACTTCTTGATATTGGTGCATACGCCCTGTCCTTTGCGCGTTTCTTTCTCAGCAGCCAGCCTAATGAAATCTTGACCACAGTCAAACAATTCGAGACCGGTGCCGATGAACAATCCGGCATTATTTTAAAAAATCCGGATGACCAAATGGCTGTTGTTACACTCACGATGAGAGCGAAATTGCCGAAACGGGGAATTGTCACCGGAGATAAAGCTTATATAACTGTGGACAATTTTCCGCGAGCTGATCAAGCGACCATTACCTATCCGGATGGTCGCACGGAAACACTTAAAGCCGGAAGCACTGATCAGGCAATGGTTTATGAATACGATTACATGAATGCTGCAGTAAACCGAGAAATTGATGAACAAACACTTCCGCTGACCGACAGTGTGATGAAAATTATGACCAACGTGCGTGATCAATGGGGCATCCGCTATCCATTTGAGTAACAGTCGCATCCGTTACAATTAGCATTTTGCATTTGTTTTAAAAATAGAGAGCGTTTTCTTTTTATTTTTTGAAGCTCTGCATTACAATAGACATGTGATATTAATTACACTAAATTTTGAAGGGAAGATGTGCAATGAGTATTAAAGACACAGTCCTGGAACACGCAGTAGATACTGAATACAAACTATATATCGGCGGTAAATGGGTTGAAGGCTCTGAAGGTAAAAAAATAGCAAGCTACAATCCTAGCACCGGTGAAAAGCTGACTGAATTCACTGACGCGAGTCATGCCGATGTAGACGCAGCTGTGGAAGCAGCTACAAAAGCATTTGACACATGGAAGGATGTCAGCGTTCAAGAGAAAAGTACTCTGTTGCTTAAGATCGCTGATTTAATTGATGAAAACGCTGATCACCTGGCACTTGTTGAAACATTAGATAACGGCAAACCGCTTCGTGAAACAAAGGGAATTGACGTTCCGGCAAGTTCAGATCACTTCCGCTATTTTGCCGGTGTTATCCGTTCCGAAGAAGGCACGGCTAACGCACTTGACGAAAATACACTGACCATCAATCTAAAGGAACCTATTGGTGTCGTTGGGCAAATTGTTCCTTGGAACTTCCCATTGCTGATGGCCGCTTGGAAGATTGCTCCTGCAATTGCAGCAGGAAACACGGTTGTCATTCACCCATCTTCTTCAACATCACTGAGTCTGCTCGAATTGGCTAAAATTTTCGATCAGGCACTCCCAGCAGGAGTCGTGAATGTTATTACCGGACGCGGCTCTGATTCCGGCGATTATATGCTGCATCATCCCGGCTTTGCAAAGCTTGCGTTCACCGGCTCAACCCAAATCGGTTATGAAGTTGCCGCGGCAGCTGCAAAGCGCTTGATTCCGGCAACCCTTGAACTCGGCGGCAAATCGGCCAACATTTTCTTTGATGACGCTCCATGGGAACGTGCCATTGAAGGCGCACAGCTCGGCATTCTATTCAATCAAGGCCAAGTATGCTGTGCAGGTTCACGAATCTTCGTTCAAGAAGGCATCTATGATAAATTCGTTAGCGCACTAAAAGATGCATTCGAGAAAGTTAATGTCGGTTTGCCTTGGGAAGACGGCGTTCAAATGGGTGCTCAAGTCAACAAACGGCAACTGGAAAAGATCTTGGAATATGTTAAGATCGGCCAGGATGAAGGCGCAAAGCTTGTGACCGGCGGATGCCAGCTGACGGACAACAACCTCGATAAAGGTGTCTTCATGGCCCCAACGCTTCTTGCAGACGCAAATAACGACATGCGAATCGCTCAGGAAGAAATCTTCGGACCGGTTGCAACGGTTATCAAATTTAAAGATGCAGATGAAGCAATTAAACTCGCAAACCAATCGGATTACGGTCTTGGCGGTGCGGTATGGACACAAGATATCAACAAGGCACTCCGTGTCGCTCGCAGCGTACGTACCGGTCGTATGTGGGTCAACACCTACAACCAGCTTCCTGCAGGTGCTCCATTCGGCGGCTACAAGAAATCCGGTATCGGACGTGAAACGTATAAGAGTATTCTTGATGCTTATACGCAAACGAAGAATATCTACATCAGCACAAAAGAAACAGTTGACGGTCTCTATTAATCAGGTCTGTCATTCTATCAGAAAGAGACGAATGCTTCACGCATTCGCCTTTTTCTTTATTTTTGATTAAACATATCAAATTACTTGTATTTATTGCTTGACAAATAAAACACAGCACGATAAACTGTACACAATTAAATAAATCTTATCAAGAGTGGCGGAGGGACTGGCCCGACGAAGCCCGACAACCAGCACGTTTGATGTGTATGGTGTTAATTCCAGCAGATTAAATTCTGGCAGATAAGAAAAGAACCGGCGAATAAGGCCGCTTCCCTATCTACTCTGCGGGAAGCGGTCTTTTAATCTGCGCACCCTTTTTTCTAAGATTTTATTTAATGTAAAACTTAAAGAACATAGGGAGAGATGAACATGGCAGAGGAAAGAAAATATGGTTTTGAGACTTTGCAGGTACACGCAGGTCAAGTGCCTGATCCTGCAACAGGTGCACGTGCCGTACCAATCTATCAGACTACTTCATTTGTATTCAAGGATGCAGACGAAGCAGCAGACTTCTTTCAATTGAAAAGGCCGGGCAATGTGTATGCACGCATTATGAACCCAACTGAAGATGTC
The DNA here is from genome assembly GCF_024385605.1 of Sporolactobacillus sp. STSJ-5. Lineage (GTDB taxonomy): Bacteria > Bacillota > Bacilli > Bacillales > Sporolactobacillaceae > Sporolactobacillus. The sequence goes on from NZ_JANFOJ010000006.1 coordinate 147,370, forward strand.
TTTGAACAGCGCGTTGCTCAGCTTGAAGGCGGATCCGCAGCTCTTGCCACCTCTTCAGGACTTGCGGCGATTACGTACGCCATTTTGAATGTTGCAAATGCCGGTGATCATATTGTTGCTGCCTCTACCTTGTACGGTGGTACGTATGAATTGTTCAATGTCACTTTGAAAAAACTCGGTATTGATGTCACATTCGTTGATCCGGATGATCCGGAAAATTTCCGCGCAGCAATCCGTGATAATACAAAAGCACTCTACGGTGAAACGATTGGTAACCCGAAAATCAATATTCTCGATATCGAAGCCGTTGCCAATATCGCACACGAAAATAAAATTCCTCTCATTGTTGACAACACCTTCGGAACACCTTACCTCGTTCGTCCAATCGAATTCGGCGCAGATGTCGTTGTCCATTCTGCTACGAAATTTATTGGTGGCCACGGAACTGCTATCGGAGGCATTCTCGTTGACGGAGGAAAATTTGACTGGCGGGCAAGTGGCAAATTCCCTGATTTCACAACACCGGACAAAAGCTACGGCGGCTTGGTCTATGCTGATCTCGCACCTGCTTCATTCGCTGCAAAAGCACGTGTTCAGCTGCTGCGCAACACAGGCGCAACAGTCAGCCCGCAGAATGCATTCCTGTTCCTGCAAGGCTTGGAATCTCTTTCCCTGCGTGTGGAACGCCATGTTCAAAATGCACGCAAAGTTGCTGAGTTTTTAAACAATCATCCGAAAATCACATGGGTAAACTATCCTGAACTTGATGGCAACCCATACAAAGAACTGTCAAAAAAATACTTTCCAAAAGGTCCCGGATCGATTTTCACATTTGGCGTGAAAGGCGGACTACAAGCAGGTAAGACATTAATCAACAATGTAAAGCTGTTCTCATTGCTCGCCAATGTGGCCGATGCAAAATCGCTGATCATTCATCCGGCAAGCACGACACATGCTGAATTGACTCCGGAAGAACAGGCCGTTACCGGTGTAACACCCGAACTGATTCGTGTATCCATTGGTATCGAAAGCGTTGACGACATCATCTATGATCTGGAACAGGCATTGGCAAAAGTTCCGGACGCGGTCGCAGCTAAATAATAGAATAGACAAAGAGTAAAGCTATCGGGGGTTATTAACTAGAAGGAGCCTGCAAACGATTTAGTTTGCAGGCTCCTTATTATTTTTTATTTGTTCAGGCTGAATCTCCCTTTTTTTATCATGGTTTCAACACCGCCGATTTTTGCCAGCGATCGGTTTTCAATCACTTTTTTCATAATGGATGCCGGTCGGCCTTTGAGATTTCTGCCCATAATTTCTCCGACCGCATCATTGCGGCCAAGCGAACACACGGTGCCCATAAATTTAAAGACAAACGGCTTTGTCGACGCTTCCTCAATCCTTGCATTCAAGTTATATGCCGCACAATCCGCTTGCTGCATCGCAATTTGCGCGGTGGTCGGATAGGGACGACCATCTTCCGGATTAATGACAGCTGAACAATCGCCTATAATCAGAATTTCCGGATGATCAGGAACAGATAAGTCATCGTTAACAATCACGCGACCGCGGCGCTGCGCAAATCCCGATGCACTGACAACAGAACTTCCGCTGACTCCCCCGGTCCAAACAAATGTACCGGCCTGAAGCGTTTTGATTTGATCACCTGATTTGTAATAGATCCGTTCAGCATCAATACCGCTGACCCTGCCGATTATAAATTCAACACCGTTCTCGCTCAGCTTATGTGCGCCGTATTCCGCCAATTTTCGATTGAACATCGGAAGCGCATGAGGCGTTGGTTCAATACACAGGATACGTACTAAACTCCGATCCACTTGGAACTGTTCAATAAGTTTCGGAATGCGATGAGTCAGTTCTCCCAAAAATTCAAAACTTGTAAACCCTGCACCGCCGACTGCAATCACCAAATGCTCCGGACGGTGATCATTACTCCATTTTTCAAACTGATTTTCAATATGATCTTTTATTTTCGTTACAGAAGGAATATCTGCGATGGACAGACCATAGCGATTCATGCCTTTGATACCGAAATATTCCGGTTCAAAACCCAATCCAATCAGCAAATAGTCATAGGAAACAGGATCATGATCCTTCAGGAAGACCTGTCTTGCTTCCTTGTCCACATGCAGGACAGTACCCTGAATAAATGTTGTCTGCTTTTGATCAATAACAAGATTAAGTGAATAGCAAATTTCATCTGAATTCGATGTCCCGGCTGCAACCTCATGAAGTGAAGTCGTTTCACAATGGTAATTGTTCTTATCAATAAGAATAAGGTCTGCATTTGGTTTCATTTTTTGCAATTTCTTTAATGTGCGCAATCCTCCATAACCTGCTCCAAGAATGACAATTCGTTTTTTAGCCAAAATCATCACGTCCTTTCATTATTTTTTTATATGCTCAAAAATTACTCATTGCATCGTCACATTCTGTTCACATTTTCCTTCTTTATTGTAGCTCAACATGTAAACGCTTACAATAACGAAAGTAAAAATAAATGCCATCCGTCTTAACCGGATGGCTGCTTTTCGTTTATAGAGGGCGTACGGGAATTGAACCCGCGATCATGGAATGAGAATCCATTGGCTTAACCACTTGCCCAACGCCCTATAATCATCGTGCAACAGTTGAACGGGAACAATCCCACTCATTCGGCACGACAAAAAGTATACCACACTATACACAATTAATTCAAGTCTTTATTAAAGCGTATTCCCGTTTCCGTTTGCCTCAGCAATGATTTTAACCCCTGAGCTTGCACCAATCCGAGAAGCACCAGCAGCGATCATTGCTTCGGCATCTGCTTTCGAATGAATGCCGCCTGCCGCTTTGACGCCGACATTTTCACCCACCGTCTGACGCATGAGCGCAACATCTTCAACGGTTGCACCTCCGGTAGAAAATCCGGTTGATGTCTTCACATAATCCGCTCCCGCCTGAACAGCTAACTGACAAGCACGTGCCTTCTCATCATCGGTTAACAAACAGGCTTCGATGATTACTTTAACAAGCGCCTGTTTTTCGGCCGCTTGCACAACGGCATGAATGTCTGCCTGAACTTTTTCTTCTTTTCCGCTTTTCAAAGCGCCGATATTAATGACCATGTCTACTTCCTCAGCGCCTTTGGCGATCGCATCCCTTGTTTCAAATGCCTTTGCTTCGCTTGTTGCCGCTCCGAGCGGGAAACCGATAACCGTACATACCTTCACTTCAGAGTCTTTGAGTTGTTCTGCGGCGAGCGGAACCCAGCATGGGTTCACGCATACGGAGGCAAAATCGAATTTTTTTGCCTCCTCAGTCAGCTTCAGGATATCCTTCTCCGTTGCATCTGCTTTTAGTGCTGTATGATCAATATATTTTGCGAGCTGATTCATGTCTGTCTCTCCTTTTAGTGAATGATTCTGTGGATGAGCGCCGGCTTGTCTGCATGGCCGGCAATGGTTATATTTTGATTCAGTTTCTCTATAACTTGGTCGATATGCTTAGAATCAGAGTGAATGGTGAGCAGAGTTTCTCCCTCGGTCACAGAGTCGCCAACCTTTTTGTGCAGAACAATGCCTGTTGCATGGTTGATGGTATCTTCCTTCGTCGCTCTTCCGGCACCAAGCAGCATGGCCGCAAGACCGATCTGGTCCGCCTTCATTTCAGCGACCACCCCGGATGATTGGGCGGGAAGCCGGATCTGATATTCGGCCTTCGGCAATCGCTCCGGATAATCAGCGATGCTCGGATCCCCACCTTGATTTTTAATAAATTGTTTAAATTTATCAAATGCCTTGCCCTGTTCCAGCGCTTGTTCAAGCAGCTGTTTTGCTTCATCCGGATGCGATGCCTTGCCGGCAAACAGAACCATTCGGCTGCCTAGCTCAAGCACAAGCTCGCGCAAGTCACTGGGACCATGTCCTTGCAGCGTATCGATGGCTTCTTTCACTTCAAGCGCGTTGCCAATTGCAAAGCCTAGCGGCTGATCCATATCCGTAATCACAGCCGCCGTCCTTCTGCCAACATGCTTGCCGATCTGTACCATCGTTTCCGCAAGGCGGACGGCATCCTCCTCGCTTTTCATAAAAGCTCCGGAACCACACGTCACTTCTAGAACGATCGCATCGGCACCTGCCGCGATTTTTTTGCTCATGATTGAGCTCGCAATCAGAGGAATGGATTCAACCGACCCGCTGACATCACGTAATGCATAAAGCTTCTTATCTGCCGGAACAAGGTCGCCGGTTTGACCAATAATCGCAATATGGTCACGGTTCACATGCATGACAAACTGCTCACCGCTCATCTCAACAGAAAAACCGGAGATCGATTCCAGCTTATCAATGGTTCCGCCGGTAAAGCCCAAACCGCGTCCGCTCATCTTGGCCACAGGAACTCCGACTGCGGCGACAAGCGGTGCCAGAACCAACGTGGTTGTGTCGCCAACACCACCGGTCGAGTGTTTATCGACTTTTATTCCGGTAATCGCTGACAGATCTACAATTTCTCCCGAGTCAACCATTGCCCGTGTCAGTTCAGCAATTTCCTGGTCGGTCATATCCTTGAAATAAATAGCCATAGCCAGCGCACTCGCCTGATAATCAGGAATGCTGCCATTGACATAACCATCGATAAAAAAACGGATTTCTTCCGGGGACAGCGCAAATCCGTCCCGCTTTTTCGTAATGATGTCGACCATTCTCATTCCGCTCACCCCGGATTCATTTTAGATCATTTAAAAAGCTTGCTCCTACTTTTGGTTTCTCCGTATTAAAGTTATCAGCGATTGTTGCGCCAAGATCCGCAAAGGTTTCGCGAACCGGAAGTGCCTTGCCTGCTGCGAAGGAAGGTGAGTACACCAACAGTGGAACGAACTCGCGTGTATGGTCTGTTCCTCGGAACCCGGGATCGTTGCCATGATCTGCGGTGATCACAAGCAGATCGTCTTCTTTCAATTTATCAAGCGCCTGGCCAAGCTGCCGATCAAATGATTCCAGCGCTTTGCCAAAGAGCACCGGTTCGCGGCGATGACCGTACTTCGCATCAAAGTCGACAAGATTGGTAAAGCTCAGGCCATGAAAGTCTTGATCTAAAAGAGCAATGAACCGTTCCATGCCATCCTCGTTGCTGACCGTATGCCAGCCATCCTTAATTCCTTTTCCACTGAAAATATCATTGATTTTGCCAATTGCTAATGTATCAATACCTGCATCCTGCAAGAGATTAAGCACAGTTTTTTCCGGCGGTACGAGTGTGAGGTCGCGTCGATTAGCCGTACGCTCAAAATTATCGGCATTATCGCCAACATAAGGGCGAGCGATCACGCGTCCGAGATGATATGGCTCAGGAATCGTCAGTTCACGTGCATATTCACAAATTTTGTACAGTTCATCAAGCGGTATGATTCCTTCATGAGCGGCAATCTGCAGCACGGAATCACCGGAAGTATACACGATCAGTTCTCCCGTCTTCATCTGGCGCTCACCGAGTTTTTTGAGAATCTCCGTACCGCTCGCCGGTTTGTTCCAGATCACCTTTCGGCCGCTGAATGCTTCAATTTTATGAATCAGTTCATCGGGAAATCCGTTTGGAAAGGTATGAAGCGGTGTACGCACGGGAAGACCCATCATTTCCCAATGCCCGTCCATACTGTCTTTCCCCGCTGAAATCTCGTGCATCTTCGTATAATAGGCCAGCGGTTTTTCCTGAATCTGAACACCTTGAATGGGTTGTTCGGGACGAATGTTAGCTAACCCTAACTTTTCCAAATTTGGAACAGCTAAGCCATTCATCGCCGCTGCCGTATGTCCGATTGTATCGCAGCCCTCATCATTATACTTTGCTGCATCGGTTGCTTCGCCAATGCCCACCGAATCGAGCACAATTATATGAACACGCTTAAATTTTTCAGTCATTTTATCCTCCTATGAAATCAAGTGATTGTTCCGCTCATTTTTATACGCACAAAATCTATAGTCCATTTTACCCCAACTGATAAAAAGCCGCAAAAAACTCCGGCGCATGCACAAAATAGCATCATATCCCGGAGTTTTTATCTTATATTTATAATTTATCGATGCAAAGAATCAAGAAATGGATCAGATTTTTAATTATTCTTCGTTATATTTTCTCGATTCTTCTTTCAGATGCACAAGGTCAACGAGTATTGAGTGGTACGGAGCCTCCAGTCCGTTCTTCTCAGCAAGACGGACAATGGCGCCGTTGATGTAATCAACCTCTGTAGGACGGTTCGTACTCATATCCTGATGCATTGAAGGATAGTGCAGCGGATTGCTGACTTCGGAAACGTACATGACTTGATCGACAAGTTCATCACGAGAGACTTCCAGTTCAAACCCTTCCGCGTCAATTGCATCATAAGCTTCATAGATCAGCTTGCGTGACATTTCCTTTGCATTCTTATAAGCCGCAAATTGACCCATCTTCATATTCATGAGTGTACATAACGTGTTGACAACAGAGTTGAACACGAGCTTCGTCCAAACAGTACCCATATAATCCTTCTGAACAGTCGGGTGCATCAGTGCCTTTTCCATTTCATCAGCGACTTTATAAATAAAGTCATTAGGTTCACCCGCTACGCGGACGATATGCACATGACCTGCGCCACGCTTACCGATAAAGTCGACTTTTCCAGGCCCTTTCATGACGGTTGCAATCATTGCGGTACCTGCGATAATACGCTCACGAGGAACAAACTGAGCAATGTATTCAGCGCCGCCGAAGCCGTTTTGATTAGTCATGACATAGGTGTTCTTGCCGATGAAATGCTTACACCTTTCCATCGTCTCAACCGTATGCATGTCTTTAACAAACACAATCGCAAGGTCAGGTTCTTCATGATAGTCTTCAGGATAGCTGCAAGAGACTTCAGCAAACCGTTCATCCTTACCGTCACGCCATACGTGGACACCGCCGTTTTTTTTGATCTCTTCAACGTTTGGTTCCCACGTGTCTACAAAATGAACGTCATTCCCTGCTTCCTGCAGCAGCACCCCATATCTCAGACCCATAGCTCCTGCTCCGATAACAACAATCTTCATCCTTCTCGTCTCCTTTTTCTGTACATCTGTCTCATTCTTTGTCTTCCATGCCTTTTTTCTGATACGCAGCATGCTCGCTTCTCACCTAAACGAAAAGCCCCATCCAGATGATTCTGAATGGGGCCAGCTCCGGTCCCGATCAGAACGAAGAGGACTCGAAGCACATACGATCGATTGAACGATTGATGCACCTGAGTCCTAGCTAATCAAAATGACGACTACTTCGTACGCTTTTGAACGGAACATTATATTTACCTTCTTGGAAGACTTTTTTTTAGTGAGTGATGTCAGTTTACACGATCAATTTATCAGTGTCAATAGAATGTTGCGAATATTTATATTAGACACAGTAGAATTAATATTTTGTTCACATCTGGCAAAACAACTATGCGTGTATAAGAAAAACCGAGCAAAAAGCGCCCGGTCTTTAATCTCCAGCCATGTGTGATTGGTTTGTGTCTTTACAGTGTTGAATCATCGCTCCGGTTGCTCGCATCAACTGAGCGCGGCCGCGGGCAGTCCGGGAGCCTCCTCAAGCAAACTAATACCTGCGGGGTCTCCCCTGGCCTGCGATCAACAGAACCGCTCCGCAGGAGTCTCGCACCTGCGCATTTGGCTCACAACCTTTGGCTTTGGCGAAAATTATATGCTTTCTTTCCTTGTAAAAAAGACGCCTGCTCAAATACGAGCAGGCGCGTTTTTTGAATCAGTCTTTTAAGTCGTCAATTGAATCGATCTTTACATAGGACGGAACGACAAGTCCAAGCTTTGTACCTTTTAAATTTGGACCAAGATCGGTCACTTTATTTTTAAATTGTTTCATATAATCAGCGTGTGTGGAAGGAAGCCATGCAGCAACAATAGCATCATCGCTACCCTTTGCCAGTCCGGCCCACATTTGTCCGGCACCGAGCTGCTCAAGCGTTACGTTGTAACCAAGATCCTCAAGCACCGTTGCCACAACATTGGTACTGGCAATTTCAGAAGCCCACGCGACATAACCGAGCTTAATTGTTTTGCCGCTGACTTTGTCGGCACCTTTTGTCCATGCACTGACCTTGTCCTTATTATCCTTCACCCATTGCGCGGCCGCCTTTTTCGCGTCGGTACCGCCTTGAATCGACAGCATCACTTTTCCCATATCATCGGCAGTCCAAGAGAATTGATCCAGAACCTTAGTTGCATTCGGGTCTTTCTTTTCAAATCCCTTATGAACCACTGTATGAATGTTCTCCGCCGCTCCATAAGAGCCCTTTGGATCCTTCAGATACTTCAAATCATACTTTTGGAACATCCAATGCGGTGTCCAACCTGTGACCACGATGGGTTCTTTTTTCTTTATCGCCTTATCAAGTGCAGCAATCATCGTCGATTCCGAACCGGACTGTACGGTCCAATTGTTCAGCTTATAATCCTTAATCGCTGTATCGGTCAGCTTCATTAGGCCTGCACCCGGATCAATTCCAATAATCCTGTGATCGACTTGATTGCCGAACGAATCGGCATTTCCTGAACTCTGACTTTGGCATCCCGCCAGCGTCAAGGCAGCTAATAGAAACATACTCATAATAATACGGTTAATTTTCTTCAAGTTAGGATCCCCCCGTTTTTTTATTTCGTGTATTTTGTGAAATACGATCCAACATGATCGCAATGATAACGATCGCCAGACCCGCTTCAACACCAATATCTGTGCGCAACGATGTTACCGCAAGATAGACATCGGCACCGAGTCCCGGCGCACCAACCAGTGACGCAACGACAACCATTGACAGCGAAAGCATGATGCTTTGGTTAACACCGGCCATGACCGTCGGCGCTGCTATTGGAATCTGCACTTTAAAAAGTTTTTGCCAAGTTGTCGAACCAAATGCATCCGAAGCCTCGATTAGATCCGATGGAACCTGACGAATGCCTAGTCCAGTCATGCGAATTGTTGGCGGCATGGCGAAGACAATCGTCGCCACAACACCTGGAGGCATGCCGGTACCAAACAGAAAAATGGCCGGAATCAAGTAAACAAATGAAGGCATGGTCTGCATAAAATCAAGAATCGGCGTTGTAATGCGATGAAATGTCTTATTGATTCCAGCTAGAATTCCAAGCGGAAATCCAATTACGATCGACAACACAACTGAGGTTAAGACAAGTGCGAACGTCTGCATGGCGTGTGCCCAATAACCTAAATCATAAATTAAAACCAAACCGATCAATGTGAATAAAGCGACTCCGATACCGCGGCGCCAAAAAGCGATCGCCGCTAAAAGAAGAATAAAGACAACCGGCGTCATAAAAGCAAACAGCCAAACCAAACTATCGACAAAACTTTGTATTCCGGCAGCAATATAGCCAAAAAAGCCTTCAAAATGATTGGTAATAAATTGAACAAGCAAATCCGCCCAATGCCCGATCGGTATCTTTGGCATAAAAGTCTCACTCATGGGTTCTGCACCTCCGTTGTTCTCGTTAATGGTGTGTTCCCTGCGAGCGCATTAATGATTGCCCCGCGACGAACCAGCCCGAGCAGTCTGCCTTGTTCGTCGACAACAGCCAGCGGAAGCGGTGATTTTGAGATATCGTCAAACAAATCACTCAGATGTGTATCCACTTGTACCGATTGCACTTTTTTAATAATTTCGCCCAAAGGTGTCTCCGCCTTAATTGCTGCTGCCGCATCATCTGCATCAACCACTCCAAGCAGCTTTTTAGTACGATCAACCACGAAAATACTGGAGATGTCATTATCATTCATCAGCTGCAATGCAACACGTGCTCCGCGATTATTGCTGACAGCCTCAGCACGTGTCATAATATGACCTGCAGTAATAACCTTGCTCAGATCGACATCTTCAACGAAGTGCTCTACATAATCATTGGCAGGATTCATCAGTATTTCTTCAGGAGTGCCGATTTGAACAATTTGTCCGTCTTTCATCAACGCAATACGATCACCAATGCGCAACGCTTCATCTAAATCATGGGTTATGAACACGATCGTTTTTTTCATATCACTCTGCAAATCCAGCAATTGATCTTGCATTTCTCTGCGGATCAAAGGATCAAGCGCACTGAAAGCTTCGTCCATGAGCAGGATGTCTGTATCACTAGCTAGAGCACGTGCCAAACCAACACGCTGCCGCATCCCCCCGGATAACTGGTTCGGATAGCTGTCCTCGTATCCTTTAAGCCCGACACGTGTAAGTGAATAACGTGCACGTTCGATTTGCTCCTTTTTACCAACTCCTTGAATTTCAAGACCAAAGAACGTGTTCTCGAGAATGGTTCGATGCGGAAATAATGCGAATCCCTGAAAGACCATACTAATTTTTTTACGGCGTACCTCGCGTAGGTGCTCGACATTCATTTGCGTAATGTCTTCTCCATCGATCAGTATCGTTCCGGATGTCGGATTGATTAGACGGTTTAAGAGTCGAACCAATGTCGATTTTCCACTGCCTGACAAACCCATAATCACAAAAATTTCATTAGATTCCACGTGAAAGCTTGCTTCAGAAACACCGACATTCAAATCTGTCTTTTTCTTAATCTCTTTTTTGTTTAGCCCTTTTCTCAAAAGCTCCAAACCGCGTTTCGGGTTTTTTCCAAATATTTTTGTCGCTTGTTTCACTTCAATTTTTTTCATTGAAACACCTCGCTCGTTTCTTTTTATAAAAGCTCTTAAAAGCAAAAAAAATCAGAGCTTCCTCAGTTCCTCAAAGATCCATGCATCTATTTGTACTCGGTACGCCGCAAGGGCAGGCAGTGCACCGCAATCAGAACAGCCTTGATAACCCGCACCTTTTCATGTGATGCCTTCAGTACTATCATGTTAGCATAATCGTTTATACAGTTCAAACTGTACAAACAGATAAAACTCTGTATACTGAATAAATAGATGCTCAATGAATTCCTTCTTTTCAGAGAGAATAGCAAAAGGTACAATGAACTATAGTTAATTTTACAATGAAGTTGGTGAATGAAATGGAGCACTCTGAGATCGTTGATACTATAAGGGAACGCGTCATTGAGTCGGTGTCGCAGAATATGTATCTTTACGGTGTTTCGCCCTCTATTGGACGGTTGTACGGCACTTTGTTCTTTAACGGCAAACCCATGACTTTGGACGATATGAAAGAAGAATTAAAGATGAGTAAGACTAGTATGAGTACATCCGTTCGCACCCTTATGGAACTGAATATGGTTGAACGTGTCTGGAGAAAAGGCATTCGAAAGGATCTTTATGAAGCACAGGGTGACTGGTATCAGATCTTCACTGATTTTTTCTCAAATCAATGGCGAAAAGTGACTGCGATGAATACAAAAGCTGTACAACAATCCTTGAACGAACTAACCCAGCTTATGAGAAACCCTGAGCTGTCAGAAACCGAGCGCGAACTAATCCAGGCGGACATGGACAAGTACCGCTATATAATAGACTATTACAACTGGCTGAATCACCTTTTTGATTTCCTTGAAAGCGATGAATTGTTCCAAATTGTAAAGAAAAAAATGGACCAGGGAAAAAGCGAACCGCCTGCAGATCTTGGCAGCTAATCTCTATTTTCAAAGAATTTAGAAGAGGGTATCTCAGAGTCAAAGATAGACTTTCTGAGATACCCTCTTCTTGCTTGTGTACATACATAACGATCACCCTAATTGATGACACCGTCAACATGCGCGTTATTTCAAAAAAACAGCCCCGCTCATGAGCGGGGCTGCCTTATTGAAATCAATTATTATTTTGCAGCTGGTTGCGGAAGTTCAACTTCAGCGCGGCCGAGGCTTTCGCCTTTGACTGCAGCATTGAAGTTATCATAGCTTGTTGAAATCATGTTTGAAACGGCTACGTCCGTCATTGCAGCAACGTGAGGTGTGATCAATACCTTAGGATAGAGTTCAACCAATTCTTTGATCGTAGCATCTGGGAATTCAGTGCCGTCAGAGAAGTCTTTGCCGAAGAAACGTGCTTCGTCAGTCAATACATCGGCACCGAAGCCTTCGAGTTTACCACTCTTGATTGCTTTAACGACAGCAGCTTCGTCAACAATTTCGCCACGTGCAGTGTTGACCAGAATGGCGCCCTTTTTCATTTTGCCGATGAAGTCTTCGCCGACAAAGTTTTCGTTCTTGCCAGGGAAGTATGGAAGGTGCAGGCTGACAATATCAGATTCAGCAAGCAGTTCATCCAATTCCTTGAATTCAACCAATTTCTTAGCGAAGTCGCTTTGGAAAATATCGTAACCGAGCAATTTCGCGCCGAGACCTTTATACAATTCTGCTTCAACGCAGCCGATATGGCCTGTTCCGACAATACCAACAGTAACTTTATGAACTTCGTGGCTGAAATTCGTTTCCGTTACAGTAAAGTTCAGTTTCGAAGTGCGGGCAGTTGTATAAACTGTGTGGCGAAGAAGTGCTGTTCCAAGATAAACAGCCAGTTCTGCAATTGCGTTCGGTGAATAAGCAGGAACACGAGCAACTTTCAATCCAAGATCAGAAGCTGCTTGCAGGTCGATATGGTTAAAGCCGGCGGTACGTGTAAATACGTATTTGATGCCGTATTCACTGAATTTTTCAAGGTTTGCACGGTCTGCGAGACAGTTAACGAAAAGCAGTACGCCGTCGTGACCCTTTGCAAGATCACCGTTGTCGGCAGTCAGCAAGTCATTAACCAAAGTCAATTCATAACCGTATTTGTTCAATTCACTGTACAAATGTTCTTCGTAAGGTTCTACACCATACGCAATGATTTTAAAAGCCATGCTTAAACATCCTCCTAAAGAAAGTTTATTCTACACCCGATGTTTCTGAACAGCGGGAGTTGTAACCTGAACAGCTTGATTCGTGATTCCTTTCACAATAAAGAAAAAAGTTTTCTACCTACTCATCACATACTATTCCAAGAATCTTAGTTTAACCACTTTTATGTGAATGATTAGGAAATCTTATTTCACGTTAAAAGTATAACATTGCCTCGTTAATGTCACAATTAGAAAAAAATGATTTTTTTGTGAAAACTGCACTTGTTTATCTTTACCGGCTCATTTTCAATATCATCGTTACCTTAAGCTACCCCAAAAAGCATAGTTACAAACAATTGTATGCTTTAACCGACACAAGGTGCGGCGAATCGATTAAAATTTATTTTCAGCTTCCTTCCTTTATCCACCTTGAATTATTGCACGATTAAATAAAAGAACCCACAAGCAACGCTTATGGGTCAAAACAGTATGATCAATACCGATCAATTTTAAGAATTAATTCATTTAATTTCCTTGTACGTATTACTGAGCAGATCAAGCTGAGTGACCTTTCCCGAACTTTTATAGTATCTGAAAAATCCTGCGGACGGAGCAGTATTGGGATCCGCCGCACTGTCATTCGTATGGTTTTCGCGCAGCTCCATTGAATAATAAGCCCCATTGTCAGTCGTATCGACGTAAACTTCATCCGGCGTATAGCCTGCTGCCTTAATCACAGCCGCTTCCGCTTGCTTCTGCGTCACCGTTTCACCAGAACTATTTGAAGTATTGCTCGATGAACTGCCCGATGATGCAGAAGATGACGACGATGATGAACCATCTGTACTGCTCGACGAAGCAGCCGTCGAGCTGCTTTCTGACGAGGTTGACGATGAGCTCTGGGAAGCTTGACTCGATGAAGTTCCCTCAGCATTCTGTTGTTTTGCCGCCATCACTTTGTCTCTTAACTCCCTTGCATCTTTTCTCAATGCACCTGATCCATTTTTTTGAAGAATGACTGCATTTAATGACGTAATCGCTTGATCCGGATGATCCATCATTGACTTTGCAACCAGAAAATTATTGGTTTGAGCGGATAATATGGTTGCCTTTTGATCTTTTTTCTTATAGCTTAATGCCTTTTTAAAATAGCCTGCCGCAGCATCATAATCCTTTGAAACAAGAGCAGCCTGTCCTTTTTTCATTGCCTGATCATAGGCTTGATCTTCCTGATTGGCGCAGCCGCTCAGAACAAGGGCTACAATCATCGTTATAACTAACAGTGTCTTTTTCATGTCTGCCTCCAGCTCAAATGACGTTGTGTCTTCTATATAGTATCATTTTTCTCTCGTTATTTGACCTCTTTCTCTGATTATCGGCAGATTTCGGGAATTTATCAGCCGCTCAATAATAATAGGCACTTACCCCATTCATTTGCATATACTGTGTGAAATCAATAGGGAGATGATTTGAATGATGAAACCTGTCATTCCATATTATGGTTCAATGACTGATTGCAAAGAAGTCCCGATTACCTTTCCACCGCAGCATCAGGACCGGCAGCCCGGACTAGAATATCTCATGAATCCGCAGCCGATTTTTGACAATCCAAATTATATTGGTACTGGAAAATTAACAGGTAAAATTGCCATCATTACCGGAGGGGACAGCGGTATTGGTCGTGCCGCTGCCGTCGCTTTTGCAAAAGAAGGTGCCGATTTGGTTCTGGTTTACCTAAACGAAAATCAAGATGCAAAAACAGTTCAGGATGCGGTGCAAAAAATTGGTCGGAGATGCCTCCTTCTTCCAATTGATTTGCGTGAACGAAATGCCGGCGAACAAATTGTCACCCGAACACTGGAAACATATGGGCATATAAATATTTTAATTAACAATGCAGGTGTTCAGTTTCCCCAGCCTTCACTTGAGGCAATTACAGATCAGCAGCTTGAAACAACCTTTAATGTTAACATTGAATCGTTCTTTCGGCTCTCGCGAGCAGTTGTGCCGCATCTTCACAGCGGAGACAGTATTGTCAACACAACTTCCGTGCAAGCGAATATCGGAAGCAGCCAGTTAATTGACTATGCCTCGACAAAAGGCGCGATTGTCAGCTTTACACGGGCACTTGCCCACAATCTTGCCGACAAAGGCATTCGCGTGAACGCTGTCGCTCCGGGACCGATCTGGACTCCGCTTCAACCTGCTTCATGGTCGGCGGACGTCGTTAAGACTTTAGGCGCAGATACACCAATGAAACGTGCCGGTCAGCCCTACGAACTTGCACCTGTTTATGTTTTACTCGCTTCCGATGACGGATCCTATATTACCGGACAGACCATCCATGTGAACGGCGGACAGACGATGGCTTCATAACTTAATTTTCACCGCTGTTTTCTCTAGACAACAAAAAAACTCTCCCAGTGAACACTCAACACGCGTAAGAGAGTTTATTTTTTGATATCTTGCCTATCTTCTAGACACTACTCATTTGATGGACTTCAGCACCTTCCGTATGAGGTTGCTGAAGCTTCGTTAAACCAGCCCCCTACCTTCTCTTGATAAACGTTTAAGCTGTTCCATGTTCCACGATTATAACGTAGTTTAAGCATTGAAGGAACCGAACGCTCCATGCAAAGGCAATGAATTACTGATAATCCTTTGCCAGCTTTTCAAATGCAGCAAGCGAGCGTTCCACTTTTTCCGTTGGAATGCAATAAGCCATACGGAAGTAACCCGGGCAGCCGAAGCTGTCTGCCGGTACAAGAATCAAATCGTATTTTAATGCACGCTTGCAGAAGGCGACCGCATCCTCTTCCAAGGCCTTCGGAAAGATATAGAAGGTACCGCCCGGTTTCACGCATGAGAAGCCGAGCTTCGTAAGCCCTTCATAGAGAATGTTCATATTTGTTTCGTAAACCGACAGATCGGCAGTCATATCGAGCACTTCAGCAACTGCCAGCTGAATCAGCGAAGGCGGACAATTGTGGCCAATGCCGCGCGAGATTTGGCCGCACATGTTCACGATCAGCGCCGCATCCGGACCATTCGGATTGACGGCTACATAGCCAATGCGTTCTCCCGGTAGCGACAGTGATTTACTGAATGAATAGCAAGTGATTGTATGTGTATAGTATTTGGCCGTGTAAGGTGCATCCACATGCTCAAAAACAATTTCACGATAAGGCTCGTCCGAAATGATATAAATATCGTGACCGTATTCCTTTTCTTTCTGTGACAAAAAGGACGCGAGTTTCTTGATCGTTTCCGTCGAATAAACTGCTCCTGATGGATTGTTAGGTGTATTGATTAATACGGCAGAAACCTTCGGCGAGAGCATTTTTTCAAATGCTTCAAAGTTAACTTGCATTGTTTCCGTATCCGGCGGAACAACCTTCAAGACGGCACCAAGTCCATGCACGTAAGGTGTATATTCCGGGAAAAACGGTGCAAATGTGATCACTTCATCGCCTGAGGTCGCAACCGCACGCAATGCGTGAGCAAGCGCGCCTGCCGCGCCGGACGTCATGAAAATATGCTCTTTTTTGTAATTCAGGCCGAATCGTCGGGAAAGCGAAGCCGCGACCTTCTCACGAACAGAGGTGATCCCAAGACTCGGACTGTATCCATGGACAGCCATAGAATCCTTGCTTGATGCGAGTTCTACCAGCTTATCGGTAAATGCTTGAGGAACCGGTACCGACGGATTGCCTAAGCTATAATCAAAGACATTTTCATAACCTATTTGTTTCGCTCGTTCCGTGGCATATTCCGCAAGTTCACGAATCACCGACTTCTGACTGAGCATCTGCTTAAATTCTTCAGCAATCATGTATGAATCCCTCACTTTTTTACAGTAGCATTTCTATTGCGGCCGGCACAAAAGCCGTCTTACTCTTTACCCAGTACTGTTATTATACCGATCTTAACAGACGATTTCTATCAAATCCCAAGAAATAGTTTCGCAAATTGACGCGATAAAGCGTTCGGCATCATGTTTGAGGTTGTGCATCAGCGCCTTTTCCCGTATGTTTAACTTAAAACGAATGGTGGACAACATTCAAGTGAGGTGCCGCAAATTGAAACTATGGATGAACGGAACATTCTACATGATGAACAAGCCTGGGCAGACTGTGACCCGTGTGCTTACCGATAAGGGCAAAATAATTGCTTTAGAGGAACAAGCAGCCGCTATGGCTCAAGAGTGGGGTGCAGAAAGGATTGATCTTCACGGTGGGATCGTTTTTCCCGGCTTCGTTGACAGTCATCTGCACTTGCTCTGGTACGGCCAGGCATTAGATCGCCTGAATCTTTACGGCTATTCAACGAAGAAGGCATGCATGGAGGCAATTACCGAACGCGCAGCTCAGTTAAAGGACGGGGAGTGGCTGTTTGTCGAAGGTTATGATGACAACAATTTAAGCGACAGCTCGCAGCTGCTGACACGGCGCGACCTTGATAGGATCAGCGATGTGCATCCGATTCTCGTGCGCCGGATTGACTACCACACGGTCAGCATCAATACTCCATTTATTAAAAAAATCGGTCTCAAGCGCGGCCAAGTATTTGAAGGCGGCGGTATGATTGACTTGGATGGAGAGGGAGTGCCAACTGGTGTTTTGCGCGATGAAGCTTCAATGCTTGCCATCGATCGATTCCCGTCCGAAAGCCAAAAAGAGCTGGAGCGGCTGATTAAACTAGCTGTCAATGATTTGTGGAAAAAAGGACTGGTCGGCGCACACTCGGAGGATCTTCACTATTTTAATGGTTTTGAAGGTACCGTTCGCGCATTCCGCAACACGCTCAACGAAAATTACCCGTTTCGAGCACATCTGCTTGTTCATCATAGAGAATTAGATGCCTATCTTCAGGCTCCGGAAGCGCTCAAAACATCTGATCCATTTGTTGCGCTCGGCGCTATGAAAATCTTTTATGACGGCACGGTCGGATCTCATACCGCCTTCATGACTAAGCCATACGCTGGGGAGCCGCACAACTACGGTCTAAAATTTCATGAGGATGATGTGTTTGAAGATCTTGTGCGTCAGGCGCGCGCCGCGCAGCTGCCGGTCGCCATTCACATTATTGGCGACCGCGCCTTCGAGCAGGTGATTCGCGTTCTAAAAAAATACCCGCCGCTTCCGGGTCAAAAAGATCGCATGATTCATACGCCGTGGCTCCGTCCGCATATGCTGGATGCGGCGCAAGGCATGCCGCTTATTTTTGATATTCAGCCGCAATTCATGAGCAGTGATATGCCATGGGCGCTGGACGTGCTCGGGCCGACTTTCCCGCCGCTCGCTTTTGCATGGAAAGCGATTCAGAAAAGAGGATTCACGATTGCCGGCGGCAGTGATGCGCCGATCGAAGTGCCAAACCCTTTCTTGGCCATTCACTCAGCAGTAACGCGTACATGTAATACAGACTTAAATGGAAAACGCTATTTTCCCAACGAAGCATTAAGTGTTTTTGAAGCGATCGCACTCTACACAACAGGAAGCGCCGCCGCATGCGGTCAAGAAGAGGCGCGCGGCACGATTGAGATCGGCAAAGCAGCTGACTTCACAGTTCTCGATCAAGATCCCTTTTCGCTTGATCCCGCCGACCTGCGCAACATTTCGGTGCACAAAACCATAGTGAACGAGCGTATTGTGTTTGAGAAATAGGCAGCTTTTTATATCTTATTATCCCGCAGAGGTGTTCCTTACGAAAATTATTCCATTTTTCATTGTCGGCACCATTTTTTCCGCCAGTAACCTACTTGTGAATCACTACCTAAAGAGAAAGTATAACATCGCAAAAAGCAAAGGTTGGTTCTATCACCCACTAAATCGATTTCATTCCAGTATGGAAGCTTTTTTATTCGTTCTTTTTATCATTGCTCTTTTTTTCTTCAATGCCGAAGTCTTTGGCATCATTGCTTACGTCACTGTTATCAATGGTCTGCGCGCTTTGATGGAATGGAGATATGAGCATGAGAAAAAACACTATCTGCTTTCGCTGTCTTCGACGGTTTTTCTGACCATTTTTTTTGGCGTGGTAGTTGCGACGCGCATCCTTCCGATCTAAGTGTGTTCACAAGTAATTTTTAATCTTCGACCATTCTTCGATCTTCTCGTCCAGTGTCTTCGGATATCGAGAAGGCGTCGGACTGGTAGACGGCATTTTAATCAAGTCTATGCCGGTTGGGATCACTGATTTAAAATGCTTTTTAAATACGGCAAAAGACTTGCTTCCGTTAAAAGCGATCGCTCGGATGTCCGGATACGTGCGAAGCAAGCCGGGAATATTATTAGGCTCTTCGTCTTTAATTGCAGAGTCAAGGCTGCCTTGGCGTTTGCAATAGTGAATGGAATCCCACAGTGCAATCTGATGTTTCTTAACAAAATTCGTTTTCTCAGCATAGGACGGGTTCACGTATTCTTGGTTAAAAAGTGCGTACATGATCCGCCAAAATTGGTTGCGTGGATTAGCATAGTATTGCTGCTTCGTCAGGGATTGGACGCCGGGCATCGACCCTAAAATCAGAACACGCGCATCTTTTCCAATAATTTTCGGCATCGAATAGATCGGCTCATTCGTGTTCATCAATTCCCTCCATCTCTCGATTTCTGTTATTCCTTCACCGCAGATTGCACAGTAGCTTTATCATCTTTTTTATAGTCACTCTTATAATATACTCGTCCAATGGAACAGCCTGCGCCAATGGACACGCGATTACCTCTTACGACTTTCGCTTCGGTATCCTCAAGAACAATAGTGTCGCCTTCAATCGTATCGGCAATCAGTTTTCTTTTGCTGAATGCATTCAAAAGCTGGCCGAACAGAGCGGATGTAAAACGAGAATGGACGTTTAGCGTCCCACATCCGATCTCCTTAATATGAGAAGCCATGCCGGACAAGGCAATATCAATACGCTCTGCGCTGCATAATCCACCGATTTTCACCGGCCCCTCCGCAATAAATTCCTCAGCCTCTAAATCGCCGTCGACCGACAAAATGCCTGAAACACGTACATTTTCACCATGAATGGAACCAAGCACCTTGCCCCTGCCGTTAATTTGAATGCGTTCGCCCGAGACATCTTCCTCTGTTTTGCATGAGCCATTGATGATGATTGACTCAGCAATTAGTCGTTTTTCAACGACTGCCGAACCGCTGATCACAACGTTCGATGCCTTTGCGTCACCAGTGATGCGGCCTGAACCATTAATATTAATACTGTTGCAAATCAAGTCGCCTTGAATCTTGCCGCTGCCGCTGATCTTTACATCCTCATAACAGCCGCCTGGCGCGCTTCCGGAACCGGAGATTGATAAATTTTTCTTTTCCTCAGTCATTCTCATTTTCCCTCATTTCGAAATTAAATTAATTCGTCTGATTGTCTAAACGGACGACCTTTCCAACATCAAAATGGCCGCTAGTCTTATAGGAACCGGAATACTCAACACGGTCAATCGCGCAACCGTCCGCAATTTCTACATCAACACCGCGGACAATTTTGGCTTCGGTAAATTCCAAAGAGACATGATCGCCTTCAATTGTTTCCGCACGAAACCGCTTTGTAGGCGCGGCACTGAAAATCGCATGTTTTCGTTTCACCGAGACACGTCCGGCACCGATTTCGTTCACATAATTATCTGTATTTATTTTGAGCGTAATGTCGATATCATCACAATTCAGCATGCCGTCGACGTTTATTCCACCGCGCATATCAAGCGTTTCCAAAGACACATCGCCCGCTGCATGAAGCATTCCGCGTATTGTCAGGTCTTCGCCTGTGAGATTCCGCTCGGCAAATAATTCCCCATATATAGATGCCTGCTTTAACGCGCAATCACCCTTAACGCGCGTCTCACCCATAAACCGAGATTCTGCTGCAGCCAGCCTGCCGCCAATGGTTACTTCACCCATATTACGAAAATAATCGCTGCTAAGATCGCCTGACACCATGCACTCGCCCATCACTTTACAAGAATTCGCCTCAACGGAACCGTTAATGGTGCATTCACCCATTATGCTCACCTTATCAAACACACCGCCGCTTGATTGTGTCTCTCCCATTACCTTTAAATTCTGCTTGTGTTCCTGATTCATGACTGCACGTCCTCCTTTGAAATTTCGTCTCGACTGG
The DNA here is from genome assembly GCF_024385605.1 of Sporolactobacillus sp. STSJ-5. Classification (GTDB taxonomy): domain Bacteria; phylum Bacillota; class Bacilli; order Bacillales; family Sporolactobacillaceae; genus Sporolactobacillus. The sequence goes on from NZ_JANFOJ010000006.1 coordinate 168,315, forward strand.
ATTTTTCAATACATGCTTTGAGTGCCTCAACACCAGCAGAAATTAACTGTTTGTCAATAACCTTCACGCCGTCATCAAAATAAAGTGCGACATCATCTGCGGCAATGAAAACCATGGAAACGCCCATTTTTCGAATGAAATAGAGACAGCTGTTCTTATCATAAATTTTATGGCTGCTCTCTTTGAGCACGTTCAGCAAATCGTTTGCCTCAGCGCGATTCATTTGACCCGCTTTCAGCATGTGATCAAGAAAGAACATCGCCAGCAAATCATGAAAGTCAAAACGATGCTGCACGGACCCGAATTCCTTGAAAATAGTGAGCGTAGCATTCGAAACAATGTTTCGATCAAGCAGTTCAGTCTCAGATAATACAATTTTTGTTACCGACTGCGGTGAAAACCGTTCAGCAAGCTCATCCAGCGACAGTGTATCTTTCATCTCGGAAATGGATTGAACACGTTTTAGAATCTTAACTTTCGGGAAAAAGGTTTCCTGACCGGTAAATGTTGCTTTTCGAATGAACCATGCCTCTGGAATAAGCTGTTTTCTTTTCCAACGATACAGCTGTCCATAAGAAATCCCGGTCATTTCCAGTAAATCTTTCTTGGCAATCAATTCATCTTCCATATACAACCCCACTTTCTTAGCACTTCCAACAATATAACATAACACTGTTACGTTGTAAAATATTTCTTTATACTTAAACTTCAATCAATTTTTTCATTCAATTTGCTATAATGAAAAAACGCTGTCTTTACACATATTTTTTTAAAGACACACAAAAAATAGAGACTGTAAACAGGAAGGAAATGAAGAAGTGACACAACAATTAGAAAGAAAGCTGAAAAATCGCCACATTCAATTGATTGCAATTGGTGGCGCCATTGGTACCGGATTATTTCTTGGATCGGGAAAAGCAATCCATTTGGCCGGACCATCTATTTTGTTTGCCTACTTGATCATTGGGGTTGCATTATTTTTTGTCATGCGCTCACTTGGGGAACTGCTCCTGTCAAATACAGGATACACATCGTTCACAGACTTTGCTGTGGAGTATCTTGGCCCGTGGGCTGGTTTTGTAACTGGATGGACCTACTGGTTCTGCTGGATTATGACGGCAATGGCTGATATTACTGCCGTCGGTAAATACATACAATTTTGGTTTAACGTGCCCCAATGGCTTCCTGCTTTTCTTTGCCTCATCATTCTGACCATTTTGAATTTGCTCACGGTGAAAATGTTCGGCGAAATCGAATTCTGGTTCGCCATTATAAAGGTCATTACAATTATCGCGCTCATCATTCTTGGTTTGATTATGATCATTACCGGATTCAAAACGGATACCGGACATGCGTCTATTCAAAATCTTTGGTCGTACGGCGGATTGTTCCCGCATGGTATTAACGGATTCTTTCTCGGATTCCAGATGGCGGTCTTTTCCTTTGTCGGCATTGAACTTGTCGGTGTAACTGCTGCTGAAACCGCAGACCCGGAGAAAAATCTGCCGCGCGCGATTAACAGCCTGCCGGTTCGTGTCCTACTCTTCTATATTGGTGCACTATTTGTCATGCTCTGCATTATTCCATGGACACAGCTGAATGCAGACAACAGTCCCTTTGTTAAGGTCTTTACGCTTGTGGGTATTCCCGCCGCAGCCGGAATCATTAATTTCGTTGTTCTGACTTCAGCGGCTTCGGCATGCAACAGCGGTCTGTTCTCAACGAGCCGCATGCTCTACTCACTCGGCCGTGAAGGCAGCGCACCGAAGAGCTTCTCCGTCTTGGGCAAGAGCGCCGTGCCTAGCACGGCGCTCATCAGCTCAACGCTCGCGCTCTCAGTAGGTGTTGTTCTGAACTACTTCCTGCCTGATATTGTGTTCACACTCGTAACCAGCATTAGTGCCATCTGTTTCATCTGGGTGTGGGGCGTTATCTTGGTGTCCCACATCATTTATTTGAAAAAGCGTCCTGATCTTGCAGCTGCTTCCAAATTCAAGGCGCCGCTTGCACCGTTCATCAACTGGGTCATTCTCGTTTTCTTTGTCTTCCTGCTCATCTTGATCGGCATGGCTTCCGACACGCGCGTCGCACTCTTTGTGACTCCGGTCTGGTTTTTGATTCTTGCCATCGCCTACTTGCTTCATCGCAAAAAAATGATCAATTAACACGAAAGATCATTATGAAAAAGTTTCTGTCTGAACCGGCAGGGACTTTTTTATTTTGTTATCCCTTTCATTAATGGAAAGTCAATGACAATTCCTTTTTTACCGGTAAATTAAGTTATACTAGTAAAAGGTGGAATTTCATCCATTTATTTAAAAAGATCAGCAGGACACTCGCGCCAATGAGGAGGATTTCGATTGTGACAGAAAAACCAAAACTAGAAGATGTGGCGAAACTTGCCGGCGTCTCACCGACAACCGTTTCACGTGTGCTCAACAACCGAGGTGCAATCAGTGATAAAACGAGGCGGCGCGTGAATAATGCGATCGAGCAGCTGAACTATCACCCAAATGAAATCGCACGGTCGCTCTTTGTCAGTAAGACACATTTCATAGGGCTCATTTTTCCGACAACCGGACATCCCTTTTATGGTGAACTTGTCTTTCAAATTGAATCTATTTTATCCGACAAAAATTATAAAGTGCTGATTTGCAATACAATGGATCAGGCCGAAAAAGAGAATAAATACTTAAATATGCTTCTCGCCAATCAAGTAGACGGCATGATTGTCGGTGCACATAATATCGGCATTGAAACCTATCAACGTGCGCATCTGCCCATTGTCGCGATTGACCGCAAGGTCTCCGATACGATTACGGTTGTCAGCAGCGATAATTATCAAGGCGGCCGAATGGCTGCGGAGGAACTGCTCCGCCAGGGCCGGACCAAGATTATTCACATTAACAGTGTGATGCAGCGTGAAGCACTGTCCAGCTATCAGCGACGAAAAGGCTACGAAGATGTAATGACGGAGCACGGACTGCCTTTTAAAACGTATACAATGGATCTACCTTTTGATACAGAAGTAAAGAAGCAGATTCTCTCATCAATTTTAGACAAACATCCCGACCTTGACGGCATGTTTCTTGGTGACGATATAACTGCGGCTATTGCATTGAGCATGGTCAGAAAACGGGAAAAAGATATTTTCATTGTCGGGTATGACGGAACGGAAACGATCACGACCTGTCTGCCTGAACTGACAACCATCGTTCAACCCATTCGATCCATGGCTCAATTAGCCGTCGATCTGCTCTTAAAAGAAATCAATGACGATTTCAATGATATTAAGAAAAATTACGTTTTGCCGGTGACTCTTAAGCGAGGGGAATAGCACTGATCACCTCACTATCTGTACTTGTTAACAAATTTCAACCGTTTTTTTGGGATATATCCCAAAAAACGGTTTTTGTTTTTTGGTGAATTTTCTGTATAATTCGTATTTTTACTCATCTATAATTTAGATATCAAATTTTTATAGAGGTGGCGTTTAACTCAATGAAGAAGTTGTCGTTCTTAATGTGTTTCTTGCTTTTATTCGGTATCTTAACCGCATGTTCCTCAAGCAATACGTCCAGCGGCGGTACAAGCACATCCAAGTCTGATCAAAAACCCGTATATGGCGGAACACTGACTATTGCCGATCTTAATGACGCAAAAGGGCTCGATCCGCATAAAGAAACCAACGCTCAATCATTTCATTATATTGAAAATATGTATGACACACTCTTTCAATACAAGAAAGGCAAATACGGTGTGATTGAAAAAGATCTTGTGAAGGATTACAAAATTTCGAAAGATGGAAAGATCTACACGCTGCATCTTTATAACAATGTTAAGTTCCACAACGGCGATCCGCTGACATCAAAGGATGTTAAGTATTCGATTAATCGAATTAAAAAAATGGGTGTACGCGCGCAGCAATTTGAGGCTGTAAGCTCCATCCAAACACCGGACAAAACAACCGTAGTCATCACATTGAAACAAGCGGTAGCCCCATTCCTGACATTTCTGGCTAATCCGATGAACGCAATCGTTAACCAAAAAGTGGTTGACGCACACGGAGGAAAGCTTGATCAGACTGACGCTGGAAGCGGTCCTTTTAAACTGGTTTCATGGAAGAAAGATCAAGAAATGGTCCTTGAAAAGAATAAATCCTACTTTAAAAAGGGACTGCCTTATTTGAACAAAGTTGTTTTCAAAGCTATTCCCGATGATACCGGCCGTACAACAGCCATTCGAAACAAGGAATTGAACATTGATCTCCAACTGTCGTCCAAGGACAAGCTGCTACTTCAGAAATCTCCAGGCATTAATGTGAAATCTGTAACCGGAACCTACTGGGAATACATTGGCTTAAACGTTACAAAAGGACCGTTAAAAAATAAGGATGTACGCGACGCAATCGCTTGGGCTGTTGACCGGGACGCACTGAACAAACAAGTGAAATTCGGTCAAGCAACACCGCTTACAGGTGGACCTATTCCTCCGGGACACGCTTATTATGCCAACTTGAATACGTACAACAAACGAGATGTCTCAAAGGCTAAACATCTGCTTGCCGATGCAGGTTATCCGAAAGGGTTCTCGGTCACATTGAAAGTCGGTCAAACTCAGGATCAAATCGACGCTGCGCAAGTCGTAAAGGCCCAACTGAAAGATGTTGGCATCAAGGTTAAAATTCAGCAGCAGGAAGACAGTGTATTCTTCAATGCTTTAGGTAAGAAACAATTTGAAATGACGATTGTAGGCTGGGTTGGGTTTGTAGATCCGGATGAATTTTTCTACAATATTTTCCATACAGGCGGCGCTTACAATCAACAAGGCTACTCAAATAAGAAGGTTGATCAGCTGCTTGATGAAGGACGCGTGACCATGGATCAGACAAAACGCAAACAAATTTATGAACAAGCACAAAAATTGATCGTGGAAGATGCGCCAATGGTATTCCTTTATGCCAACAATCAGTCTTCTGCCATGACAGATAATGTTCATGGATTCGATGTGAATCCAACCGTTACAACAAAGTCGCTTGAAAGTACTTGGTTGAGCAAATAATTATAATTTCCACCTGGAAAAGACAAGAAATCAACTTGTCTTTTTCATACATAAAAAAATCAGAGGCGGGCTTATGGGTAGATATATACTTCATCGATTGATTATCGCTGTTCCTATATTAATTGGCATTTCGATTCTGACCTTCTTTCTTATTCGTCTGGTTCCGGGAGATACAGTCACAGCCATGCTTGGAACGAATTATAACCCTGAACAGGCGGCTCGGCTTCGAGCACAAATGGGACTGGATAAGCCGGTCATTATCCAATACTTTATTTGGATCGGCCATGTGCTTTGTGGTAATCTCGGTTATTCTTCATTTACCGATCAGCCGGTGTTGACTGCTCTGCTGCAGCGTCTGCCTGTAACATTGGAGCTTGCCCTGCTCAGCGTTCTTGCCGCCCTGCTTATTTCCATACCGCTAGGCATCTGCGCCGCGTCCAAAAGAGGTACAGCCGCCGATTATGGTTCCGGTATTCTGGGTATGTTCGGCATTTCAGTCCCTAACTTTTGGCTCGGTACATTGCTTATCCTAATCTTTTCATTACATCTGCACCTGCTTCCATCCAGCGGTTTTCAATCGCTGAGTAAAAGCGTGCCTGGAAACCTTCTTTCCATGATCATGCCGGTGATTGCACTGGGAACAGCGGTCGGAGCAGTTACAATGCGATCGACGCGATCAGCAATGCTCGATGTCCTTGAAGAGGACTACATCAAGATGGCAAAAGCGAAGGGCGCGGGGAACTTAAGAATCATCTGGAAGCATGCACTGCGAAATGCCATGGTCCCGGTCGCAACGATCGTCGGCATTCAAATCGGTTACCTGCTCGGCGGCTCAGTGATCATTGAACAGATTTTCGGCTTACCGGGAATCGGTCAGCTTGCACTTCAGGCGATTTCCAACCGCGACTACAGTCTGCTCCAAGGAACAATCCTGTTTGTCGCGCTTACGTTCATTGTGATCAATCTTGCTATCGATGTCATCTACGGGTTGATAAACCCAAGAATTCGTTATAAATAAATGCAAAAAATAAGTCCTTCCAGACGGACGACTTGCAGTTAATGCTAAATCAGCACTATGTAAGTGAAATGGGGTAATGATGCATGATAAAAATTTGGGATCGATTTCGACATAATCCGGCGGCAGTAGGCGGTCTGCTGTTTATTCTTTTGTTGATCGCCTCCGCTCTATTAGCAAAACAAGTGGCCCCGCAAAGCCCGTACGCAATGAGTACAACAGCTCGTTTGACCGGCCCCAGTGCCGTGCATTGGTTCGGTACCGATCAATTTGGCCGAGACATTTTCAGCAGAATAATTTATGGATCGCGCATTTCCCTTCAAGTGGGCATCATCGCCGTTGGTTTTTCTTTTGTGTTAGGCACGCTCATGGGCGTTATTGCCGGGTATGCAGGCGGATGGATTGATCAGATCATTTCACGAATTACTGATATACTCTTTGCCTTGCCTGATATTCTTCTTGCGCTGGTCATCATGGCTATTCTTGGTCCAAGTCTGAATAATCTAATGCTTGCCATCGGTATTGTCTATACACCGATCTTTTCCCGTATTGCGCGAGGAGCTGTTTTAAACATCAGGGACTCTTTGTTCATCGAGGCAGCCTATTCAATGGGGGTCAAGCAGTATAAAATCCTGCTGCGGCACCTGCTGCCAAATATCTTATCCCCGCTGATCGTACAAATTACGCTTTCCTTTGCTTTTGCAATATTAGCTGAAGCTTCACTGAGCTTTCTAGGACTCGGCGTCTCTCCGGATACCCCATCATGGGGAATCATGCTGAGCAGCGCTAAGGATTGGATGGAATTGTCCTGGTGGACCGCAGTCTTCCCAGGGCTCGCGATCACACTCGCTGTCCTGAGTTTCAACGTCGTTGGGGACGGCTTACGTGATGCACTTGATCCGAGAATCAACAATGGACAATGACAGATTGGAGGAAACAGAAATGGATGATCTGCTTCTTGATGTACGGAATCTCAAGGCATATTTCAAAACAAACAAGCGAACCGTCAAGGCAGTCGATGACCTTTCCTTCACCTTAAAAAGAGGAGAGATTCTCGGGTTGGTTGGAGAATCAGGTTGCGGAAAAAGCACGACGACGCAAGCGCTTCTCAGACTAATCGGCTATCGAAAAAATGAACATTTGGAAGGCGAAGCTTTTTTTGAAGGTGAGGATCTTATTCAGAAAAGTGATAAACAAATGCAGAAAATTCGCGGAAATAAAATCGGCTTTATTGCCCAAAATCCAATGTCATCACTGAATCCGGTCTATACAATCGGCAATCAAATTGCAGAGGTACCACAGATACATCAGCGCACCTCGAAAAATAAAGCATGGTCAATTGCTTTAAAAATGCTGCAAAAGGTGGGCATTCCGGATCATGAGACGCGCGCCAAGCAATTTTCACATCAATTCAGCGGTGGCATGAAGCAACGGGCCGTGATTGCCATGGCGCTAGCCGACAATCCTTCATTGCTTATTGCCGATGAACCGACTACAGCGCTTGACGTGACCATACAAGCACAGATTCTTGATTTAATGGTCAAGCTCAGAGATGATACTCAGGCCGGCATTTTATTGATTACCCATGACCTTGGCGTTGTTGCAGAAATCTGTGACCGCGTTGCTGTTATGTATGCGGGGAAAATTGTGGAACAGGCGCCTGTGGCTGCACTTTTCAATAATCCCCTGCATCCTTATACGAAGGGATTGCTGGCATCCATTCCGAAAATTGGTTCAAGAAAAAAGCTAATCCCAATCAGCGGCCATCCGCCTAACTTGTATGAGCAGAATGCAGGCTGTCTGTTTAAAGACCGATGCCCCTTTGCATTTGATAGATGTCAGCAGGTATACCCCGATCTGCATAGATCAGCGGAGGATCATCACGTAGCATGCCATCTACACAGTGAGGGGATGAATTCCATTTGAATTCACAAAAAAAAGAGTTAATCAGAGTCAGCAATCTAAAAAAGTCTTTCGCAATTAATAAAGGTTGGCGGCGGAAGAACGCGCAAGAAGTCAAAGCAGTTGATGACGTTTCATTTTCTATTTTCGAGGGTGAAACGCTTGGCCTCGTCGGAGAATCAGGTTGCGGAAAATCAACGACCGGCCGCTTAATCTTGCAGCTTCTCGCGCCTACCGCGGGCACGGTCTCCTTTGACGGCCATGATTTGACTAAACTGTCAAAACATGACCTATGGAGACGGCGACGAGATTTACAGCTTATCTTCCAGGATCCTTATTCTGCATTGAATCCAAGAATGACCATTAATGACAGTCTTAATGAACCGCTCAAAGCGTATGGTGAAAACAGCAAGAATAGAAAGAAGACTATTAATCAATTAATAGATGCAGTTGGGATTCCTTCACAGTATCTGAACCGATATCCACATGAATTTTCTGGTGGGCAGCTTCAGCGAATCGGCATCGCACGCGCACTTGCATTAAAACCTAAATTCGTTGTTGCCGATGAACCGGTCGCCTCGCTGGACATGAGTATTCAAGCACAAATTCTGAACCTCATGACGGATCTTCAAAAAGAATTTAATTATACTTATTTATTTATTTCGCATGATTTAAGTGTCATCGACTACATGAGCAACCATATCGGCGTCATGTATCTTGGAAAAATGGTAGAATTAGCAGATCGGGATTCACTTTATCGAACACCGCTTCATCCTTATACTCAGGCTTTACTTTCGGCAATTCCAATCGCAGATCCAAACCGGGCAAAAAATAAAATCATGCTTAAAGGAGAAATTCCAAGTCCTGTTGATCCGCCATCCGGATGCCGTTTTCGAACACGATGTCCCTTTGCTAAAGATATTTGTGCAACAAAGAATCCCGAATGGGTTGAACTAGAGAAAGATCATTATGTTGCATGTCACATTGTACAGGAGGCGCGACAATGACTTATTCCATTGTGGCGAAGTGTAAAGAAACAGGATTATTCGGAGCGGCAGTGACTTCATGCTTTCCCGGGATTGGCGCCTATTCGCCGACGATAAAAGCCAACATCGGTATTATCGCTTCGCAAGGCTGGGTCAACCCTGCTCTCGGTCCGATTGGAATGACCTATTTGGAGGAAGGAAAGACCGCCAACGAAACGTTAAATACACTGCTGATGAAAGATCCGGGAAGAGAGCTGCGTCAGCTCATCGTTATGGATCATTTCGGTAATAGTGCCGTCTATACCGGTGTTGAAAACGATGATGCCAAGGGCCATATCATCGGGGATCAATTTGCTGTTCAAGGAAATATTCTTACCAGCCTTGATGTTCTTTACGCCGTGGCGGAAACCTTTGAAAATACAAAAGGTCCGATTCAGGAACGTTTACTTGCCGCTATGCTCGCAGGAGACAAAATTGGCGGTGACTCACGTGGAAAACAAGCAGCGGCGATAAAAGTTGCTGCCGAAGAAGGGTTCCCATACGTGGACTTTCGCGTCGATGATTCTCCGGAACCTGTTCAAGAACTGTACTCAATTTATAAAAATAATAAGCATGTCTTAATTGACCAATATTATGAGTGGGTCAATGCAGTAAAGGCAGGGATTAAGCTTGAGGATCACCAGGCATCCATGAACAAAGAAAGAGGAATATAAATTTGACGTTCAAACACAGCAACTCAGAACAACAGCATAGCCGCCACTATTTCAATGAGCTGCTTAGAGAGTGGTCTGTTCATTTTCAATTGGAACACCTTTCACTATGGGAATGCCTAAACAAACAAAGTTATTGCATCTGGGTTGTTGATTCAAAATTTTTCAAAAAGACAGACACAGAAAGAGCAAGCCATTTTTCTGTAACTGAAAATTATGTTGTTACCTTTATTGCCGACAAACCGGAAGCTTTCCTCGCTCATTTGCGTAAACAAAGGCACTGGTTGCCGATTTTGTTTGAATCCGCACTTGCCTCACAGCAATATGCTATTAATCGGACACTATGGCGCGAACTGACAGATGATCTGGTCTCTGTTTTCGATGGTTCCTTTTATGAGAAACTATTAAACATACTGATTGATAGCATTCCAAGTGCCGATTCCGGCTTGTTCCTGCTCTATAATCAACGGACACGCAAACTCGCCGTCCGATCAGGAATTGGTTTTGATCAAGAATATTACCAGAAGATCCAGATTGCTCCAACCGAATCGATTGCGGGTACGACGTTCACCAAACAAGAGTTACTTGTCTTCAATGATGAAGGTGCGCTGTGCAAAGGGATGGAATCACTTTCTCCGGATAATAAACGCTTGCTGATACAAGCGAACAAAATGAGCCAGCCTCCTCATGCCGTGCTCTCTTTTCCGATCATTAATGATGGCCGGACACTCGGTGTCGTCGTCCTCCAAGGATCCAGCGACAAGGCTTGTTTCCCACATGAAGTCGCGACAACCATGTACCACATTATGGATTATGTATCCCTTTTGTTTGGCCGTTATCAGAATCACCGTGACACCCAAAAAACGAAACGTGAACTTGAGATTACCTACCGGGCGCTCCGAACTGAGCATAAGCAACTGCAGAAAACTCTTGATTTGTATAATATCTTGACAACACTAATCCGTAATAACAAAGGGATTAAAGAAATTATGCGCGCCATGTACGAAATGACGCTTACGCCCATCACTTATTATGATGAGTTGCTTCTCCCGATCGCTTCATGTGGGACGAATAATAGCCATGTACTGCCGGAAAACTTTCTGAAAACAAGAGAAGCACGCTACTCCATCCGTGTAAAAAAATGGCAGCTTCTCAAATTGGACCACGAAAACCTTCTTCTGATTATTCCTGTCGTTGGTGCAGAGAAAGTAATTGGCTTTCTCTGTGCCTGGATTAATGTACAGACATTCAATGACAGTGATCGAACCCTTTTGGAATACAGCGCGTCCATTCTTGGGCTGGAATCGATGAAAAGACAGGCCATTGATAATACGAAACGACAATTGTTCGGTGATATTTTCGAGCAAATAATTTCGAATAATTTTAATGAAACGATGCTTCAGCAAGCTAAAAATCTGGATTTAAACGAAAAAGATTTTTACACCGTTTTGGTCTGCGAATACGGACATGATGTTTCGTCAAGCATTAATGAAAAGTTTGCGAGCGAAGCCTGCATGAAGTGGCTTGAGCAAGCAATGAGAGAAATGAGCATCAAGGGGCTGGTTACTCACCGGAGAGGCAACATAGTCGCCTTTCTTTCATTTCCATCGGAGTCCGATAAACGCGCCATCGATCAGAAATTGACACGTTTCTGCGCACGCATGAATCAATTTCCGTCCCATATAAAAGTCGGAATTGGCCGTCTTGAACTGGGCTTTATTCGGATTAATCAATCCTATAATGATGCGAAGCAGTGCATCCGTCTGCTCCACAAAAAGAAAAGCGGAAAAATTTATCGCTTCTCAAGCGGCGGCATTGATCATTTGCTGATGAACCACGATTCTGATGAACTGCATTTATTTGTTGATGATCATCTTGGGTTGCTTCTGGAATACGATGTGCAAAAAAACAAAGACTTGCTTCACACACTCTTTGTCTATTTGGAAAACAATCGTAACCTGCAAAAAACAACAGAAGCGCTTTCAATTCATCACAATACCCTCTACTACCGAATCAGTCAAATCGAGCAGATTTTGTCCGTCAAGCTCTCCAGCACAGAGGATTGGATGAATTTGGCGATGGCTTGGAAAATCTATCAATTTTTGCATGACTGAGTACAAAAAAGAAGCTGTTAAATCCCCTTGTTTCTCATTTCTGCAGCTCCGCCAATCTGCGTCTCAGCCCTGGATCGCTTGCATAGATGTACAAGCCGTGGACAGCCCGCGTCATCAGGACATTTATGGAGTTCAGTATGATTTTTTCTTTAATGCCATCAAGATTTTTCAGATCGTCTCGTTTTACAAACGCAGCGCCGTCCTCATAGTTTTCGGTACGAATTTCGATTCGATCTTCGTGTTCGTCATAGGACACCGATGGACCGAGGATGACACCGGCATAGTTCAGGTCGAAACCTTGAATGGTATATACCGAGCCAACCTCATCAATCGTATCGGCGCGTTCCGCCCATGCCTGCTTTTCTGTCGGCTTCGAACGGTCCCACCGCACATGAAAATTCGGTTCGTCGATATAATAATCGCTGCCGTCTAAGGCATACGGATAGTCATAGGTTGCGATCAATCGTGAAAGATGGTACTGACTGTTTCGTGCCTTGATGATCTGGTACAGTTCGCCGGCATCCTGAAAAATGCGAAAATCAAAGTCTTGCTTCTTAGGAAGCGGTAAAACTTCTTTATGTACAAATGCATGAATCCAGTTAAGAACATCCTTATCGGCGCGCATGCGGAACTGATCAGTCAAATAGAAAATTTCGTGCGGAACACGCCTCATGAATTCCTGAACCCTGCTTTCATCCCAATAGCTTTTCAGTTTCAGTACTTGTTTTTCATCGAAGACCATGATCACTGTGCGGCTGCACTTTAAAATCTCTTCAAGCTGATTGTCCTGATTAAACCGGTTGTAGCGATCACTCTTGGTCAGGAGAAGGTGAGTCTCGTCAATCAGCACCACATCCGCGCGTTTACCGGATTTCTGCATTTGATTAATAAATGATGTAGGCCTTATAAAGTCTTTTTTTCGAACACTCGGAAGTTGCTCGGCGATTTCCTTGTACAATTTGATCATTTCCGAATGATTGACAATCAAGTAATTATTGGTATGCGTGAGCGAATCATCGGCACCTCCTGCTCGTGCCGCCGTCTGGATTTCATTGAACACCGAATTGAGCACGACGCTCTTTCCAGTTCCCGCATCCCCCTGTATTATAAACAAGGCGGTTTGGTCATTGGATACATGTGCTCTGCAGAAGTCCATAATCCTTTGTTTCAGCTCCAGTTGCTGTTCCGAAAGTTTTTTAAATGGCGAAAGCTTAAATACCGCCTGGTTATGATCCTGTTGGTTCTTGTTCCTCTGCAGCATTGATTAAACGCCCCTTTTTTCCAATACTTTTCAGTGTAGACGTTTTTTCATCAGAAAAAAAGAGCAGCCTCAAGACCACTCATTGCGCATCATTCTATTTAAAAAACGCTAAATATTCACCGTAACCTTCCACCTCCAAGTCTTCTTTTGGAATAAATCGCAACGCGGCGGAATTAATGCAAAAACGATGTTTCGTCGAAACAGACGGCTCAGGGAACACATGCCCTAAATGCGAATCGCCAAGTTTGCTACGTACTTCATTGCGATGCATGAGAAAGCTGTTGTCCGGAACCGTTACGATACGGTGCGTGCTGATTGGTCGGGTGAAGCTCGGCCAACCGCAGCCGGCATCATATTGATCGGTGGTTGAAAATAATGGTTCGCCGGAAACAAGATCCACATAGATTCCGGGACTTTTATTGTCCCAAAATTCATTGTGAAACGGCGGTTCCGTTCCTTTTTTCTGTGTCACTTTATACTGAAGCGGCGTCAGCTTTTCCTGTAACTGTTTACGATCTTTTTTTACGCTCCAGTGCTTCGCAATAAAATCCTCCCGCCCGGAGTTCTGGCGATAAAGCTTATAGCTCATCGGATCCTTGCGATAATAATTTTGATGAACGTCCTCTGCTGGATAAAAAGGTTCTGCCGGAACAATTTCGGTCACAATCGGTTTCCGAAAGCGCCCGCTTTCCTCAAGTGCTTTTTTGGACGCTTCGGCAAGTGCCTTCTGTTCATCACTATGATAAAAAATAGCTGTACGATACTGACTGCCCCGATCATGGAACTGTCCCTTGCGATCGGTAGGATCAATCTGCTGCCAGTACAGCTCAAGCAGCTTAGCGTATGGAAAAACATCCGGATCAAACGTAATCTGGACCGCTTCGGCATGCCCGGTTTTTCCATAACATACTTCACGATAGGTCGGATTCTCCACATGGCCGCCGGTATAGCCGGACACGACGTCAACGATGCCCGGCTCCTGATCAAAGGGCTGCACCATGCACCAAAAACACCCGCCGGCAAATGTCGCCTTTTCCGTTCGACTCATCTAAATCACCTCATAATTGAAATCGGTTTCTTTATTAATTATTATATCATCCCCAAGGGCAAATCAAGAAATACGGGGCCAGGAGGTGTCGCATCCGTCACAAAGCGCGCAAAAAAAAGCGCTCCGCGGGAGAACGCTTCTCTTTACTTTCAGTTTTATTTACGGCTTCAGCTTCATTTTCTTGTTCGGTGTAAGGTTAAGTTCCTTGCCGCCCATCGATACTCGTGTTTCTTTTGGAATAAATCCGTGGGCGCGCGTCAATGGGAACACCCATGTATACGGCCCGATGCACGTTCCAGGTAAGGTTGCCGAATTGGCACCGATTCGGCTGAAATCGCCAAGCACACAACCGAAGAAATCAGTATCAAACTTTGTATACGTATCGCCGACCTTGACCCCGATGATACCCTGATCAAAACGCCTATTTGCAATAATCGTACCGGAACCGACACGTGCGCCTTGTCCAATGACCGAGTCGCCGGCAAACGTGAAGCTCTGTACCTTAGCACCGTTGCTGATAATTGCATGCTTCACTTCGCAGCCATGGCCGATCACACAGTTATTGCCGATCATCGTATACGGACGAATCAGCGCCCCGGACTGAATTGTGACGTTTTCGCCGATAATGACCGGTCCTTCAATGGTGACTTGCGAATGAATTTGTGTCCCCTTGCCGATCGAATAATTGCCGTGCAGATAGCTTCCCTCAGCAAGTTCTCCGTCATTCTTTTTCAGATTGTTGTTTTCCACACGTTGCTTTATAATTTCCGTCGCCTTTTGCAATGCTTCCCAAGGATACTCAACCCCTTGGAAAACTTCCGGAACGTAGAAGCTATCCATATTCTCAAAGAAATAGCTAAGCTTCAATTGTTCTTCACTCATGCTCATAACCTCCATTGCTTATGTTGAGATCTGTCTGCCATCTGTATTTTTAATAAGTGCGGTCATCAGAGCGTCCACGCCTATTGCTGCCTTGAATCACTTAACGGATCCTTCTCCATTATATCCATAACACGATATGTTTCACAGTGCTTTCATTGATAAGGCCAAGTACGCAGAAAACCAAACAGGAATCTGCTTCCCATTTAGCGAAAATAGACTTATGGTAAGAATAAAGCATTCCATGAATTAACCAGCATTTACTTATTTTTTTATCCCGCTTGACGAACACTATACTATCCGCACTATTGTACCAGTCAAACTTATTCCCGCTTTTGAAAGGAGCCGCGTATGATGAATGAATCAGTAGAAAAAATAGTGGACTACTCTTCTGAATCCTATCTGGATAAAGTTGATAAATACTGGCGTGCCGCGAACTATCTGTCCATCGGTCAAATTTACTTAAAAGACAACCCGCTGCTTGATCGGCCGATTGTGCCAAGCGACATTAAAGTTCATCCGATTGGACATTGGGGAACGATCTCCGGTCAAAATTTTATCTATGCCCATTTGAATCGAATTATTAACAAGTATGATGTGAACATGTTCTATATTGAAGGACCCGGTCACGGCGGACAGGTTATGGTTTCGAATGCCTATCTTGACGGCAGCTACAGTGAAATTTATCCGAATATCTCGCAGGATAAAGCAGGTATGCAGCGTCTTTTCAAACAATTTTCCTGGCCGGGCGGTGTTGCGTCGCATGCCGCTCCCGAAACCCCCGGATCCATTCACGAAGGCGGCGAACTCGGCTATTCCATTTCACACGGCGTCGGTGCCATTCTGGATAATCCGGATCAAATCGCTGCTGTCGTAGTGGGTGACGGTGAGGCTGAAACAGGACCTCTTGCCGCCTCGTGGCACGCAAACCATTTCATTAACCCAATATACGACGGCGCTCTTTTGCCGATTGTCTATATTAATGGGTATAAATTAAGCAATCCGACCCTGTTTTCCCGAACTTCCGATGAGGATTTAAGAAGCTATTTTGAGGGATTGGGTTGGGATCCTTACTTTGTCGCAGGCAGCGATCCGCAAGCCGTTCATCCGGCCATGGCAAAAGTGCTGGACCAAGCCCTTGAAAAAATTAAAACCATCCAGAAAAATGCCCGAGATCATAACGATGCAGCTATGCCAAAATGGCCGGTCATCATCTTCCGAAGCCCTAAAGGCTGGACGGGACCGAAGATGTGGGAAGGCAAGCCTGTTGAAGATTCTTTCCGGTCTCATCAAATTCCCATTCCGGTTGACCAGCATCATTTGGAGCATGTGGATGCACTGATTCAGTGGCTGAAATCTTATAAACCGGAAGAACTGTTCAACTCGGACGGTTCCTTAAAAACTGAGATTGCTTCGATCATTCCTAAAGGAAACAAGCGGATGGCGGTCAATCCGATCACGAACGGAGGAATCGAACCGCGAGCGCTTCGCCTGCCGGATTATCGTCATTATGCGGTCGACATCCGGGAACGAGGCAGTCAAGTTACTCAAGATATGATTATCTTAGGGAAGTATGTCCGAGATATCATCCCGCTCAATCCGCATAATTTCCGCATTTTCGGTCCTGATGAAACGGCATCTAATCGGCTGACATCTATTTTCGAAGTCACAAGCCGACAATGGTTGGGTGAAATTGATGAGCCTCGCGATGAATTCGTCGCGCCTTCCGGTCGGGTATTGGATGCACAGCTCTCCGAACATCAAGCCGAGGGCTGGCTTGAAGGATACATTTTGACCGGCCGTCATGGATTTTTTGCCAGCTATGAAGCGTTCCTGAGAGTTGTGGATTCGATGCTCACACAATATTTCAAATGGCTGCGCAAATCGAGTGAACTTGCTTGGAGAAAGTCGTGTCCATCGTTAAACCTTATTGCTTCTTCAACGGTTTTCCAGCAGGATCACAACGGCTACACACACCAGGATCCGGGACTGCTCTCGCATCTCGCTGAGAAAAAGCATGAATATATTCGTGAATACCTTCCGGCAGACGCCAATACACTGCTCGCCGTCGCGAATAAACTGTTCCGGAGCCGAGACAAGATTAATTTAGTCGTGGCCTCGAAGCACCCGCGGCAACAATGGTTTTCCATTGATGAGGCCTCCGAATTGGTCGATAACGGATTGGGAATTATCGACTGGGCCAGTACCGATCAAGGAACAGAGACCGATCTCGTTATTGCAAGCTCCGGCACCGAACCGACACTGGAGAGTCTCGCCGCCATTCAATTGCTGCACCATGCTTTCCCTGAAATGAAAATTCGCTTCATTAATGTGGTGGATTTGTTGAAGCTGAAAAGTCCTAGAAAGAGTCCGAGAGGATTAACGGATGAAGCATTCGATCACTATTTTACAAAAAACAAACCAGTACTTTTTGCTTTTCATGGCTATGAGGACTTAATCGAAGATCTGTTCTTTGGCCGTCACAACACAAACCTGACCGTACACGGCTATCGTGAAAATGGAGATATTACAACACCGTTTGACATGCGCGTGCTGAACCATTTGGATCGGTTCCATCTTGCCAAAACGGCAATTATGCTGCAGCCGAGCTATGCAGAGAAAGGCGATGCGTTCATTGCGCAAATGGATCGCATGATCGCCAAGCATAATCGCTACATCCGCGAGGAAGGTGCAGACCTTCCGGAAGTAGTGAATTGGGAATGGACACCGTTAGACTGACAACTTCGCCGGCAAATTTAAGATCATCATTTGAAACTCCCTCCTTCACCGGTTTAGTACCGGTCTAGGAGGGATTTTTGCATGCAAACCTATTTATTTTTCCAATTGATTTTTCGCCAGCAAAAAGCCGCCGATAATTCCTGCCTGATCGTTAAGTCCAACAGGCTGGATGTAGTTTTCTAAGTCAGGCAGATCCACATAGTCGTTAAGCATGTTCTTAAAATGCGCTCTGATCAGCTGAAATATCTGCTTCTGTTTCATGAGCCCGCCTCCCAGAATAATCCGTTCCGGACGCAGAACAAGTGTGTAACTAATCAGTGCTTGAGCAAGGTAATAAGCTTCAAGCTCCCAGACTTCGGACCGTTCGGCAAGATCAACACCCTTTTTCCCCCAACGCTTTTCAACTGCCGGACCGGAAGCCATCCCCTCCAGACAATCCTTGTGAAACGGACAATTTCCCTCATAGTTATCGTCCGGATGGCTGTATGCATTCAGAATTTTGCCTTGATTGACAAAGCCTCCGCCGATCCCGGTACCGATCGTCAAATACAGACAGCTTTTCGTACCCTTGGCGTTCCCCAAAACATACTCAGCATAGCCTGCCGCATTCACGTCCGTATTCCACGCGATCGGCACTTCATAATGACTGCTCAGATTCCCGACAAAATTAAAATTTTTCCAATGGGGTTTCGGAGTTGATGTAATATACCCGTAGGTGTTCGAATCCTGGTTAACATCAATTGGGCCAAAGGAACCGATACCGACCGCATCGAGTTGAAACTGATCGAAAAAACGAAAAATCGGCTTCATCGTTTCTTCCGGTTTCGTTGTCGGAACTGTAATCGTGTCGATGATATTCATTTGATGATCACCGATCGCCGCGATAAATTTTGTTCCGCCTGCTTCAATTGAACCTAATACCATATGCTCCACTCCCAAATGAATTTGTCATCACTCGATTACAAAGAAGCAGCCCCGATGTCGCACCAAGGCCGAATTCTTTATTTTTCTCCATACTACACGAGAAGCCTCTCACTTTTTTGATCACCACTGGTTACTTTGAGTACTGTGGTCCTACTTTTCGTTTTAAGTTTACCGTATCAAGGAGAAAAAGCGTAACTATTTAGGCTCGGAGCATCGCAAATCATATGTATACGTGATTAATACGTCTCACGTTCATTGTTTGGCCCATAATAAAAGTAAAGATCTTAGTGACCTTCATTTTTGATTCCTTTTCTGCTTCTGTGTCAGCATGACCGTTATGATCGCCGATACAAGGATGCCTGACACAAGGCACGGATACACAGCTTTAAAAACCAAACCTGTAATCATCCCTCCGATGACCCCAATACCCAATATTGTTGCACGCTCTTTTTTATCCATGTTCATTCCTCCATTTTTATTAGCAGCACATTGCCTTTATTTATTGTGTCATCTTTCAACGATTCCCTTGTTAAACACTAGTGTATTAATTGCCTCTTGTTGAACCTGTATCCTATAATGAGCATACATAGATTTTTTTGCAACAGGAGTATGAATTGCGATAGGGGGACCACGTTTGACTACTTATTTACGTAAGGCAACAAGCCATGATTTTCCTGAGATTAAAAAGATTATTGATGAGGCTAAGCTCTTATTGAAGGCTGATGGAATTGATCAATGGCAGGACGGATACCCAGACGACGCAACCTTGAAAGAGGATATCGCCCAGGAGATCAGCCATGTGCTCATCGTTGACGGACGAGTTGCAGGTACCGGAGTTCTTTTTGCGAAAATAGAACCTGCCTATGAGGCCATTGAGTCCGGCTCTTGGATTCAAACGAGTGCATCCTCATATGCATCCATTCATCGAGTAGCGCTCTCTCCTGATTATCGCGGCCGTCATTTGGCTTCTTCGCTCATGACATTTCTCATTACTGCCGCTGCACTGAATGGCCATACTGACATCCGCATTGATACGCATCCTGAAAATCCCCGCATGCAGCATGTCATCAAGCAAGCAGGATTCGAGTATCGCGGCGTTGTTCATTTGGATATGCCGAACGGAAAACGATGGGCCTACCAGTTGGTATTAGCTTAATCTGTAAGACAGGAACATGACAAAAGAGCAGATCGCCTCGTGCAGATCTGCTCTTTCAATATGGAAATCGCGAATAGTTTTCCAAAAACAAGTAGTGACATTCTCTCAACTGCTTTCGGAATTATCTCGTGAACATCCATTTCACTAATTTCCAGATAGCTACAATGATCAAAATGATCAATAACCATTTCAGCATAAACCCGAAAAAGAGAAATAAAATCAGTGCAAGAATACCGACCGCAATCCACGCAAAGGCTGTAATTAACGCGCCGCCAACCACGATAAGCACGACAAAAACAATAATCGCTGCAATGAATCCAAAGATCATTCCCATTTTCATTCGTTCCTTTCGTGACACATTCGTAAGCCCTGTACGAGCTTGATCAGCGAAAAAATAATCCATTACTTATGCAGATCTAAGTCTATATGCTTACTATAATGCACGGCTGGAGTTTTGATAATGAGCGTGAGGCGGGGAATTCGCTACGCCTTAAGACTTATTTTCACGGATTCCATCACCGGCATATAAATGAATCAAATGATCGCAGGTTTAAAAATTAAGTTCAAGTACGGCGCATGTACGCGCGAACGGTAAGCGGAGCAAAAACAATTACAATAACTGCCGCACCGATAAGCGTCAATGCAAAATCCCAACCGAAGCTTCCGGAGTTCGTCAAATGCCGAACTGCTGTAATTAAATGCGAAACCGGATTGATGTCTGCAAACCATCGGAGCCAGCTCGGCATTGTTTTGACCGGTACAAACGCATTGGAAAGAAACGTGAGCGGAAACAGTACCAGCATTGAGATGCCCTGTACGCTTGAAGCCGTTCGCGCGATCACACCAAAAAACGCAAAGATCCAGCTGATTGCCCAGGAGCACACAATGACAAGAAGAGCGGCAAGTATGACATTTCCCAAGCCTCCGTCAGGACGGTAGCCCATGATATACCCCATGGAGAACGTGAGTACGGTCGCAATGGTATAGCGGATCGTATCCGCCAGCAGAGCTCCGGCAAGTGGGGCGATACGCGCGATCGGCAGCGACTTAAATCGATCGAATACGCCTTTATCCATATCCTCACGCAGCTGCACCCCTGTAACGATTGATGTCGTGATGACTGTCTGCACGAGGATGCCGGGAATAATAACCGGTAGATAGCTTTGTACATCTCCGGAGATTGCTCCGCCAAAGATATACGTAAACATCAGTGTAAAGATAATGGGTT
The DNA here is from genome assembly GCF_024385605.1 of Sporolactobacillus sp. STSJ-5. Lineage (GTDB taxonomy): Bacteria > Bacillota > Bacilli > Bacillales > Sporolactobacillaceae > Sporolactobacillus. The sequence continues at coordinate 189,338 of NZ_JANFOJ010000006.1, forward strand.
GAAGTGTGACATCGAATAATTGCTCGGGTGTGCGCCGAATTTTCAATAATCCTCTGTAAGCCATCGTTAATGAATTGCGAAAAGTCTGTCCAAGGCTGGTGTTATTTTTCAGCCGGCGTTCGGATACCGGTGTAATGGAAGCGTTCTTCATCACTTAACCTCCTCGTTCATTTTTTTTCGTGCGTCCGTCTCCTCTGATGCGTCCTCCTTAACCCCATGACCGGTGATGGTCAGAAAAACCTCGTCGAGGGTCGGTTTCTGCACACTCATTTCAGCCAGCTTGATTCCGGCTGCCCGAAGTGCAATAAGAAGATCGGTAACCTTGTCTGCGTCAGCCATTGGTGCGGTGATCTTAGCGCCTTCCGGTGAAACGGCGGAATGAACACGAAGCACCTGTTCAACAGTCCGGCGCACAAGCTCAGTATCTTGAGACTCCTGGATTCTCAATTGCAGCGATGAGCGACCGATTGAGGCTTTCAGCTCATCTGCTGTACCTTCCGCAACGACTCGCCCGCGATCAATGACCGCGATCCGATCCGCCAGTTCATCTGCTTCCTGCAAGTACTGCGTTGTCAAAAGCACGGTTGAACCTGTCTTGACCAATCGGCGAATGGTGTCCCACATTTGATTGCGCGTCCGCGGATCCAGTCCTGTTGTCGGTTCATCCAAAAAAATGAGCGGCGGCTGGGCGATCAGGCTTGCTGCCAGATCGAGGCGGCGCCGCATGCCTCCTGAAAAATTTTTTAACGGACGTTTTGCAGCTTCTGTTAAGCCAAATTCTTCAAGCAGTTCTGCTGATTTATGCTTTGCTTCTGCACGTCCTAGGCCAAGCAGCCGAGAGAAAATTACCAAGTTCTCAGTTGCTGTGAGCGATTCATCAACCGAAGCATACTGTCCTGTTACTCCGATCAATTGACGTACAATCTGTGGCTCCTTGACCACATCGTATCCGAATATTTTTGCCGATCCTGCATCAGGTCGCAATAAAGTAGCAAGCATTTTAATTGTTGTGGTTTTCCCTGCTCCATTTGGCCCGAGCACACCATAAATAGCTCCCGGCCTCACATTAAGATTGACGCCGTTAACAGCATAGTTGCTGCCAAATTTTTTGACTAATCCTTGCGCTTCAACGGCCCATTTGCCATTGACTGGCATGTTTTTATTTACGTTCATGTTCATTCCTCCTCTTTTTCCTACTATAATTGGAATCCAGATTTTTTATAATGAACGCGCGACGGGAATGATCTCCACCTACAGACGGATTTTTTATCGCTTGTTCTTTAAAATCAGATGATAGCGGCTATTAATGAACGGAAGATGAACGCAAAAACAAACTCACGTGCAGCAAATTCCTTATGATCACTTATTGTATAAAAAAGAAGCAAGATCATGAGATTCCTGCTTCTTTCTAGACCATGTATGAGGTTCACAACCTAATGCTTTGTTGAATTTCATTCACTATTTGTTCCGGAGACTTATCATCTGTGACGATGACCAAATCAGCCGATTGTTCATAATAGTGTCTTCTGCGCTGATAGAGATCTTTCAATGCTTCGGTGCCCTTCCGAACAAGAGGACGTGTTTGATCGCCGTTCAATCGTTCGATAATTGACTCAAAGGAGGTTTTTAAGTAAATCACCGGAGCTTCATTTTTCCCGAGCAGTTGTTGATTTTTTTCACTTCCGATTGTTCCGCCGCCCGTTGATAAAACGCCGGATTGACCGAGAGCCGCCGACAAGAGTTCTGTCTCCAGCGCTCTAAAATAGGCTTCCCCATGCTCGGCGAAGATCTGATTTATTGTTTTTGATGCATGCTGCACGATAAGATCATCCAGATCAAGATGCCTTCGATGCGCACCATTTGCCAGCAATTTGCCTATCGTCGTTTTTCCGCTTCCCATAAAACCTGTCACTATTGCTTCCACCATTTTTTTATCACCTGAAACGATCTGAATTATATGTTTTATCTTGGTCTAAGGTTGTTCGGATCGCCTTCGCCTGACGAAAATAGCGGCAGATGTATTCCATATCACCCTTTTGAAGTGCCGTTTTCATTTCATCAAGATAAGATTCAAAACGCTCAATATCTTCAATCAGTATGTCCGAATTACTTTGCAAAATGGCTGTCCACATCTGTGGATCGGATGCGGCAATCCGCGTCGTGCTTTTAAATCCGCTGCTTGCATACTGGATTGGGAAATGCATTTGCTCCGCTTCACACTTTGTCCGATTAACGAGACCTGCCGCAAGAATATGCGGGAGATGGCTGAGCTGACCGACTATTCGATCATGTGCTTCCGCTGATAACTGTTTCCAGCAGACGCCCAATCCGTTTAATAGTTCTTTTATTTGTCCCATGGCCTGCTCGCTCATTATATCCTCGTCATGCGGAATCAGGAAATAATTTGCCTCCTGGAACAGATCCGAACGTGCGGCATGGATGCCGCTTCGCTGCGAGCCTGCCATCGGATGCCCACCGATAAATGATATTCCTTGATGTATAAGCGGTTCCGAATACTCCATGATTTCCTTTTTTGTACTTCCGACATCCGTGACGATAGCGCCTCTCTTTAACTTAAGCTGTGACAATACGTTCAGATGCGTGAGGATTAAATCGACCGATGTCGCAAGAATGATGAAATCTGCTTGCCTCGTAATATCTTCTAACGTATCGCAGCCATCATCGATAATGCCTTGTACTTTGGCAAATTCAAGAGATGCCCGATTGGTATCAACTGCATAAATTTTAGCATTCGGCCATTGCTTTCTGATCCCCATCGCGAGCGATCCGCCGATCAGACCTAACCCGTCAATAACGATCGTTTTCATCGGACCAGAACGGCCTTCTGATTATCCGCTGTTTCCATGAGACGATGACCAATCATACATAAGACGAAAGAAAAGAGGGCGATCACACCGTCCGCACGCATGACGGCGGCAAAACTGTATTGAGAGAGCATACCGGTAATAATCGGGATCGTAAATGAAGCAAGACTGCCAAAAGAAAAATAAATACCTGTTATCTTTCCTTTTTTCTCCGGGAAAAGCTTGCCGAAAATATTCAAACCCACCTGCATGACACCGCCTGCGGCTGTCATACCGAAAAAGAACGAGCAAAGCGTAACGAGCATTGCATTACCGGAAAAACAAATGACAAGCAGGATCAGAAATGAAAGGCCATTCAAAATCGCTACAAATCTCATTTCATCAGTAATCCGGTGGAGCAAAATAAAGATTAACAGCACACCCGTGATTGATCCTATGCTGTAGAGCGACAAAAGAAAATGTGCAGAAAAATTGCTCATGTGCAGAACGCTAACGCCGAATAAGGTAATCCATTGCGTAAAGAGAATCATCATCGCCATGGAACAATATCCGTATAACGAGAGAATGATGAACAAGCCAATTCGTGCCCGCGAAATCCTCACTGCTCTCGTATTCGATGCTGCCTGACTTTTTTCCTGATACACTCGTTCCGGGAATCGAAGTTTAATCAGCATCAGCAGATTGATCAGAACAATTGCTCCAACGAAAAGAAAAATAATGCCGTACCAGCCATTGATGCTTTCATTAAAGGCAATCATGATCGGCAAGATGAATTCCCCAATCGACATTGCTGCTTTAATCAGAATATTGGCTGACCCATTTTCTCCCTTTAATTCAAGAAATGTAGGGTAAGTTCCGGAATCCAGTGCGGAGTTAGCAACACCGAGGAGTATCGCTAGTAAATAAGCAATCTTAAAATCAGTGGTCACTGCCATGCCGAAAAGAGCAACCGCGTAGCTGATCATACCAAAGGCAATGAATGTTTTCCGTCCGTATTTGTCAGACAATGTGCCTAAAATGTAATACGCAAGCAAACGTCCGATTCCGATGCCGGAAACGACATAGGAAACCGTCGCGAGCGGCGTCTGCCAGCTCTCCGCCAATGCCCTCATGTTCTGCGTCAGGATGATTAAGCCCATTCCATGCACCAAATAATTCAGGTACAACACACTTTTCAAACGTAGATGCCTTGCGTTCTCCATCTTTTCCTCTCCTATCCCTTATCTATAATGAAAAATAAAAACCAGCCAATAGCGATCCGGCTGGTTTCGAGAAATCTCAAGATAATGCTGAAGCTTTCTGACCAGTCGGGTTTTCTGCCTTACTGCATCCGGCTGGTGCTGTATTATTAGCTCCCCAACTCTAGATACAAACGAATGACTCGTTCGTACACAGAGGGGTACGAACGACTATCTAAAGTAATAGAAAGTATAATAATACCAGTCTTTCGTCTTCAGCTGGTTCATCATCTTCGAGATCCTTTCTGTTTAAGGTTGTTTTTTATTATATCATGGCCAATTAAAATAGCAACCGAAAAACAGAGCTATTGCCAAACGGACATCCGAATCAATCGTTGCACATACTAGCTTTTTGTTCCCCTATTGTTTGACGCTTACAAATGCGCAAGATTATCATAGAACTATACGTTGCAGCATACACACAACGATAATTAAATATGGCTTGAGGAGGGTTTCCATGAACTATCGTCGTCTTGGCAACACAGGTCTTAAGGTCAGCACCGTCAGTCTCGGCAGCTGGCTAACTTACGGTGGCTATGTCGCCAACGAAAATGCAGTGAATACGATTCTAAAAGCTTATGATCTCGGCATTAATTTCTTTGATACGGCAAATGTCTATATGCGCGGAGAAGCGGAAAAAGTGGTTGGCAAAGCAATCAAAGCCTTTCCCCGCGAATCAATCGTACTCTCAACAAAAGTCTACTTCCCAATGGGCGACGGACCGAATGACCGCGGTCTGTCTCGTAAGCATATCATGGAGCAAGCGAATGCCAGTCTAAAACGACTGGATGTCGATTACATCGATCTGTACTACTGCCACCGCTTTGATAACGAAACACCAATTGAAGAAACCTTGCGCGCGTTCGATGACCTGATCCACCAGGGCAAAGTCAACTATATCGGCGTCAGCGAATGGACCGCAGCTCAGATCACCGAGGCCGCGCAGATTGCCGATCAGAAATTGCTCAATCATTTTGTCGCCAATCAATCGAAGTACAATATGCTCGCACGAGAAATTGAAAAAGAAGTCATTCCCGCGAGTCAGGCACATGGAGTCAGCCAAGTATGCTGGTCTCCGCTCGCTCAGGGTGTTCTGGCCGGAAAATATACGTCGATTAGCGATTTCCCATCCGGAAGTCGGGCAGCTGAAAACAAAGGCGGTATCCGAGAGTATTTGACGGAAGATAACTTGAATAAAGTTGCTGAGCTTAAGAAAATCGCTGCCGAACTTGGCATCAGCATGGCTCAGTTGGCACTCGCCTGGATTCTTCGTCAAGACAACGTTGCCAGTGTCGTTGTCGGCGCCAGCAGGCCCGACCAAATCGTGGATAACGCTAAGGCGGCTGATGTCGCACTTAATACAGAAACATTAAATCAAATTGAAAACATACTGAATCCTTAACAGGACAAGCAGGCTGACCAACCGTGTTCAGAAATCTGAACACGGTTTTTTATGCCCTCAAGCATTCAATTACGAATCACCGATTCGGGCCATTGTCATAGTGTAGATTGAATAAATCTGCAGAGAATCCGGGTGATTTAAATGAACATTAACTGGCAATCCTTTCAAGGCGTGGTCACAATGATCAGTGATTTTATGATCGGACCAAGCGAAGAAGGTCAGGGCTGTTACAAACTATTTACCCTAGAAAATCATTCCGGTACCGTAAATTTTGTCGTATCGCCTACGACCTACTTTGTGGATCATGTCCGAGTAGCCGTGGGCGACAGGATCACGGGTTATTATGACGGAAACGTACCTGTTCCACTGATTTATCCTCCACAGTATCGAGCGCTCATCATCGTTAAAGATGATCCGAATCAAAATGTCAAAGTCGATTTCTTCAACGATCATCTTCTGAGCAGTGACGGACAATTAATCTTGACACCGGCACCTTTTACACAAATTTTACTAACAAATGGACAGTATTTTTCGCACAATCCCGCCAATCGGAATTTAATTGTGATTTATGGTCCCTCGACAAAAAGTATCCTCGCACAGACCACGCCCTACAAAATCATCATCTGGTGCTAACGTTGCAAGAAAAGCCAGGCAAAAACCGCCCGGTCCTTCATTAAGTAACGAGTAAAATAAGCGGAGATTTTCCGGTTATATGCACCATGGCGCTAGTTTTGCCTGTAAATAAGGGTAATTTTTCCGCTTATTCAGAGAAAAAA
>NZ_JANFOJ010000007.1 GCF_024385605.1 Sporolactobacillus sp. STSJ-5
ATGCGTGTTTTTGCTTTTACATGTATGTACATGGTTTAAGAGTTTGCCCCACTGGTACGACGATATGGTCATAGGATTCTGATTCCCAATCCGCACTTATCGGTTGGGCGATCAGTTAAGTGCCCAATCTGATAAATAGAGGGAAAAACTCCGCTTAATTAGAAAATGAACGAAAAAATAGCTTAAATAGACGGAAAAATTCCGCTTATCGAATCGAAGAACGTGAAAATGGACGTTTTTTCTTTGCATAACCGGAAAAATTACCCTTATTTACCGTCGAAACAAGCCCCATGGTGCATATAACCGGAAAATCTCCGCTTATTATACCCGTTAACTAATGAAGGACCAGAATGCTTAATGAAACAGAGGTAGGATGAAGGAACTTCCGTATGTAGGGGAACCTTCGCAAGTGTAAAGGAGCTTTCGCTAAAGACGCATACGTCCCCTGTATGCAACGCGGAAGCCACTGCGTCCTGCGGAAATAAGAACCTGGCGTTTTTGCTTATTAAAATTAAAGGATTACATAAAGCCAGCATTTTTGCGCCTTATCACGAATGCTCCAGACATATTTAAATATGTTAAAGAATTAGAATAATTATTAGATAGAAAAAAGGCATATCTGTTATAACTAATTGATCATCTCAATTCGCTTAATTGGGTTGATCTTTTTTTTTATATGTATAAAATGTGAGTGAAGAGTGATGAAATTGTGACGAATTAAAACGATGAAAACGGATGCATCGTATCACTTAAGAGAATGTCACAATCAAAAAGAAAGAAGCTGAGATTAGTGAAAGTTTCTCTTTTTACAACATGTTTGGGAGACTTGTTTTACGTTGATGTATTAAAAGATGTAACAGAGGTTCTTGAGAGGCTAGGGTGTGAAGTGGATGTCCCTGAGGGTCAGGTCTGCTGCGGACAACCGGCATATAATAGCGGTTACGCGAAAGATACAAAAGGCCCGGCAAAGAACATGATTCGAGCATTCGAACATTCAGATTATATTGTGTGTCCGTCCGGATCATGTGCGACCATGTTTCATGAATATCCTAATTTTTTTGCGGATGAACCGGAATGGCAAGAAAAAGCCAAGAATATTGCGGACAAAACCTATGAATTTACGCAGTTTATTGTGCGTGTCTTGGGTGTTGTTGATGTAGGCGCGGAATATCATGCAAGAGCGACGTTGCATACTTCGTGTCATATGACGCGGCTGCTTGGGGAACGTGAAGCTCACTATACTCTACTGAAACACGTTAAAGGTCTTGACTTGGTTCCGCTTCCGAACAATTATGACTGCTGCGGTTTTGGCGGTACGTTCTCGGTGAAGATGTTTCCCATATCAGAACAAATGGTTGATGAAAAGATCCGCCATATTGAAGAAACAGATGCTGAAGTGGTTGTTGGCGCCGATGCAAGCTGTCTTATGAATATAGGCGGACGAATGAAGCGGCTTGGAAGGCCGATAAAGGTATTACATATTGCACAAATTTTAAATAGCCATCAAACTGAAGGAGCTGAGCGCCATGCCGATGAAAGTCGGAAATCGACCATTCTTTGAAGGAGTTGACAAAGCTATCCATGACTCTTTTATGGTAAACGCCGTTTCTTCAGCACAAGATGGTCTGCGCGGGAGAAAACTTAGCGCTACAATCGGAGACAAAGCACTGGGTGATTGGGAAGAATGGCGAAGTGCCGGTGAAGAAATCAGGGCACATACACTAAATAACCTGGATTATTATCTGAAACAGTTGAGCGATAACTTTGCAGCTCGCGGAGGACATGTATTCTTCGCAGAAACAGCGGAAGAAGCACGCGACTATGTTAAAAAAGTATGTAAAGAAAAAAACGCAAAGCATGTGGTTAAAGCGAAATCAATGGTCACTGAAGAGATCAGTCTGAACGAAGCACTTGAAGAAGAAGGTTGCGAAGTGCTCGAAACAGACCTTGCTGAATTTATCCTTCAGGTTGATCATGATCAGCCATCTCATATTGTCGTCCCATCTGTTCATAAAAACCGTCAGCAAATTCGTGATGCCTTCAAGAAATTGGGCTATGAAGGAAGCGATGATCCTAAAGAGCTCGCAGGATTTGCACGTAAGACACTACGCAGCAAGTTTTTGAATGCTGACGTCGGGATAACCGGTTGCAACTTCGCGGTCGCTGATACCGGCAGTATCTGTCTTGTAACGAATGAAGGCAATGCAAACATGGTGACGAGCTTTCCGGAAACTCAGATCACGGTAATGGGTATGGAACGCCTTGTTCCAACCTGGAAAGAGCTTGATGTTGTCGTATCTCTGCTTTGTCGAAGCTCGGTTGGTCAACGCCTAACAACCTATGTTACAGATATAACTCCAAAGGCAGATCAGGATGCTGTTGACAGTCCAAAAGATTATCATTTGGTTATTGTTGATGCAGGACGTTCTAATGCTCTTGGAACCGATTTTCAATCAGCATTGCACTGTATCCGCTGTGCAGCTTGTATCAATGTCTGTCCTGTTTACAGACATATTGGGGGACATGCCTACGGTTCTATTTATCCGGGACCGATCGGTGCAGTTCTTTCGCCGATTTTAGGAGGATACGAAGAGTATGGAAAATTGCCGTATGCATCCAGTCTTTGCGCGGCGTGTTCAGAAGCTTGTCCAGTAAAAATACCACTGCACAAACTATTGATTCGTCATCGTGAAAAATATGTGGAAGGCGGCGGTCATCCACCTGTTATGGAACGAGCAGCAATGAAGGGATTCAGTATTGGTGCATCCTCTCCAATGATTTTCCGGGCAGGTACCAAAATGGCACCGATCATGTTAAAGCCGCTTGTTCATGATGGATCCATTCCAAAAGGTCCGGGACCGATGAAACCATGGACTCATGGCAGAGACCTTCCGGCACCAAGCAAAGAAAATTTCAGAGATTGGTTTAAGAAGCATAAGCAGCAATCAGCAACGATCCAGGCGAAAGGTACAGGTGAATCATTATGAGAGGAACGATTGAAAATCGAGATTCGTTTCTTGAAAAGATAGCTGGAAAATTGAATCGGACAGTAGGTGAAGTACCTGAGATGCCTATCTGGGCGCATAAGCCCCAGGAACGCGTTTATGAGGACTATTCTGAAGACCAGCTTACAGCTATGATGAAAAAAGCATGCGAGTCGATTCATACAACTGTTTGTGAAACAAATTCGGATGGACTTGCAGAAAAATTGAAACAATTAATTGATAAATATGGTGCGGGTAAAATTGTTGCGACCAAAGACGAACGATTTGAAGCATTCGGTCTTAGTAATGTTTTAGAAAATTATCAAGCTTATACATGGAATTATAAAGAAGGTCACCAGAATATTGATAAAGCAGCAGAGGCAAATATTGGTTTATCAATTTGTGATGTTATGCTTGCTGAATCAGCGACTGCCGGCCTTTTCAATGATAAAGACAAGGCAAGAAGTGTCAGCCTTCTTCCGGAAACATCGATTGTTATTGTTCCAAAAAGCAGTATTGTTCCGCGGTTGACACAGGCTATGAATCTTATTGAGAATAAGGTTGAGAATGGAGAAGATGTGTCCTCCTACATCAATTTCATCTCCGGGCCAAGCAATAGCGCGGATATTGAAATGAGGCTTGTTGTCGGAGTTCACGGACCAATTAAAGTTGCCTATATTATTGTTTCTGATCTATAATCCACATTTTCAATGAAAACAAAAAGCAGACGCCTTTAGCAGCGTCTGCTTTTTAATTTTGCTTTTCAATTAATTGCGAATTTGTCCGTTTCCTTCGATGAGGTATTTGATACTCGTTAATGCATTAAGTCCCATTGGACCTCGTGCGTGAAGCTTTTGTGTGCTGATGCCTATCTCAGCGCCGAAACCAAATTCTTCGCCATCCGTGAATCGTGTTGAGGCATTATGATACAAGGTTGAGGCATCAACAAATTTGAAAAAGGTTGAGACATGATCTGTATTTTCTGTAATGATGGATTCTGAATGCTTTGTACCATATTTGTTAATATGTGCAATTGCTTCGTCCAAGCTAGCAACGATCTTTACAGCAATTATCTTGTCTAGATATTCAGTTGCCCAATCATCTTCGGTTGCGATCTTCAAAGCAGGAAATTGTCCCGCAATTACCGGATCAATTCGGCAAGAAACATTTGCCGTCTGCAAAGCATCAATCAAATCAGGACCGAACTTTTCGAACCATTTTTGATGAACGATGACTGTTTCTATTGTATTGCAAACAGATGGACGCTGCGTTTTTGCATTCAGTACAATGCTGATCGCCATTTCAGGCTTTGCCGTTTCATCAATGAACACATGACAGTTGCCTGCTCCTGTTTCCAAAACAGGAATACTGGCTTGTTTAATCACGGTTTGAATGAGTCTGCTGCTTCCGCGTGGGATGAGAACATCGATCAATCCATTCAATCGGAAAAATTGATCTGCCGTCTCATGGCGTGTGTCTTCGAGTAGCTGAACACTGTCGACAGGAAGTGTTGACGTTTTGAGTGCTTCGCGAATGACAGCAACGATTGCTTTATTCGTATTAAGCGCAGAAGCACTTCCGCGCAGATAGACAGAGTTTCCTGTTTTCAAGCACAGACCTGCCGCATCAACCGTGACATTAGGTCGTGCTTCATAAACCATTCCAATGACACCGATTGGAACACGAATTTTTTTTATATTCAATCCATTGGGACGATCCCAGTTTTCCAGTTCATCACCAATTGGATCCGGTAAATCTGCGAGATGCTCTAAAGCATGTGCCATCGCATCAATACGATCGCTGTTCAGCATTAAACGATCGAGCAAAGAATTCGTCATACCGTTTTGTTGTGCCTGCGCCATGTCTTGTTGGTTGGCCGCTATGATTTCTGCGGCATGCATTCGTAAAGAAACGGCAATGTGATTTAAGGCATCATTTTTTTCTTCTGTCGATTTTGCCGCAATTATTTGAGAAGCTTCATGTGCTGATCTTGCCTTATAAATGAGTTCATTGTCTTTAGTGTCATTCATTAGTATTTCTCCTTTCGTAAACGGCAGGTTTGAGAACTGCGGTCCACGGAACCCAATTGTCACGGTGTACAACCTCCGGATGTCCGCCGTTGACCGTGATCATGGCACGACTGCTTGGCATTCGTTTAATTTCCTCAAGCTGCTCCGATGAATAGTTTACTTGACCTTTGCCTAATACATGGCTTTTTCGATCTACAATTTGAATCACTTCTCCAGCAAGAAAATGCCCGTCGATTCTTTTGATCCCAGCGGGAAGCAGGCTCTTGCCTTCCTTCATCAATGCTCTGACGGCCCCGTCATCAATTTCAATTTTACCGGATACTGGTGAGTGAAGGGCAATCCATTGCTCGGAAACCTTAAGCGACGGTTTCAGACAATCGGATCCGATATAGGTGCCATCACCATTTCCGTTGATAATGGCAACCAGCTTATCAGGTCCTTCTCCCTTGCCGATGAATGTTCGGACACCAAGCGACAGTGCCATGCGTGCGGCACGCAGCTTTGATTTCATGCCCCCTGTCCCAACCTTTGAGCCGGCAACCTCACTTGTTTCGTCAAGTAGATGTTCCGGGAGATTGTCGAGAAAATGGTAGCGGACTGCATCATCATATACATTCGGATTTTTATTATATAAGCCGTTAACATCAGTCAGTATGGCTAGAAAGTCTGCATGGATCAAGCCGCTCACAAGGGCGGATAACATGTCGTTGTCTCCAAAAGTCAGCTCGGCAAGTGAAACCGAATCGTTTTCATTAATAATCGGTATCACAGAACGCTTCAGCAGTTCCGAAAGTGCCGAATAAGCATGACTCATTTGTTCACGCCGTTCAAAGTCTTGGCGGGCGAGCAGCAGCTGCCCAATGGTCATTCCGTATTTGTGAAAATTTTCTGCATAACTGTTCAGCAACATGACTTGACCGACAGCTGCTGCTGCTTGTTTTCCGGCGATGGTCACCGGCCGTGCCGGATAGCCTAATCCGCCATAACCGGCTGCAACAGCACCGGATGATACGAGAACGACCTCATGACCGTTCGTTTTTAACCGTGCAATAGCATCGACATGATCTCGCAGCTTGGCGTGATCGAGTTGCCCACGAGCATCCGTTAAAGAACTGCTGCCGATTTTTACAACCACTCGTTTTGTTTCCATAAGTTGTTGCGTCCCTTCGTAAAAAAGCCTCTCTCCATCCTAAATTAAAAGGACGGGGAGAGGCTTTGCCCGCGGTACCACCTTTGTTAGTACGGTGCAAGTCCGTACTCTCTCGGATCTTCGTATCGTGAAGAAGACGGCCCAGTTTTCATCCGGACTGCTCAAGGGCAGGTTCAACACGAATGATGCGAGGCATCTCGCAGCCGATGGATGCCACTCTCTTACGCTTTGTTCATTGTTTACTAATCCCTGTCAACGCCGTTTTATAATTGATATTATTATATTCAGCTATTGAATAGAAGTCAAGAGAACATACCTTCAAGCAAATTTTTTTCCTTACAAAAATAGTGATGGTACAATAGAAATGAATATAAACAAGGAGGTTTTTGTTGTGGCGTTCACTTTGCAAATCGGCGAAAAAGCACCAAAATTTTCGTTGCCGGCGACTGACGGAAAAACATATGGTTTAAATGATTTTTCAGATGCAGATGTACTGGTCGTATTCTTTACGTGCAATCACTGTCCCTTTGTTCTTGGTTCAAACGAAACCACGAGAAAAGTTGCTGAACATTATCAGGATAAAGGTGTTCAGTTCGTCGCCATTAACTCAAACAGCGAAGAAACGCATCCAAAGGATTCCTTCGAATATATGGTAGAACAGATGAATGAAGAAAAATTTCCTTGGATTTATTTGCGCGATCAATCTCAAGATGCAGCGCGTGCATACGGCGCCTTGAGAACACCTCACTTCTTTGTTTTCGATAAAGAAAGGAAACTGGTTTATACGGGACGCGAGCTTGATAACCCGAGACAGCCGGAGAAGGCGACAGTGAACGACTTGGATCGTGCGCTGGATCAACTCACTAATAGAAAATCAGTGACAACACCGCTGACTAATCCGATCGGATGCAATGTCAAGTGGAACGGTCAAGATGCGCATTGGATGCCCGGCGAAGCTTGCGATTTAGTATAATATGATTGATGCCCTTCTTCGACCGACGGCTGGGGAAGGGCATTTTTTTAAATCAGCCTTTGCTTCATTGTAAAATGACAATGATGATAAATAACGATGTCGTGATGGCAAGGTGCACCGGTTGTACATGATGAAAAATAAAAAAACCGTTTACGATCCTTGTCATGAGGCAGAGCAGAAGAATAATGATCGACTGGTACACGGCCGTGTGATACATAAAAAGATAGAACGAAAGAATGAGACTCGCTAGATGTGCAGTGATAAAGATGCTGATTACTATGGAGCGACCTTTTTTCATAAAATAAATACATCCTGCAATGAGACATGAGAGTGAATAAACGAATAAAAGAAAACTTGCGATCATTATAAAATACCCCCTATATTCTTAATAAGGTAATTAAAAACGATGGGGTTAACCCCATGTCAAGAGATCGAGAAAGGAGGCAGCATGTGAAAATCGGGGAATTTGTGAAACAGTGCGGGACAACAAAGGATACAGTTCGTTATTATGAGGAACTGATGTTGATACAGCCGGACGCGTCCAATCAATATAAAGAGTACAGTCAAAAAAATATAGAAGATTTTAGGGTTATCAAAGAAATGCAGAATTTGGGACTGTCTCTGAAAATCATTCAAAGTGTCTTTAAAATGAAAAAGAAGAGCGGTTGCGGTTCCCAAAAATTAATTCGCGATGTAACCATAGCGCTTGAAAAACAAGAAACATTTTTAATGAATGAAGAGATTAAAATTCGTAATCAACGGAAACAGTTGCGATTATTGAGTGCCAAGCTTCAATCATTAATCGTTTAAAAATAAGAGGGAGATGAATGCCAGTGATACAAAGTTATGATTTCGATCAAGTGATCAATCGAAACGGAACTGCTTCAATAAAATGGGATGAGGCAGATCGCCTGTTTGGAGGAGATCATTTAATTCCTCTATGGGTAGCAGATATGGATTTTCAAGTGCCGGTTGAGGTTACAGTAGCTCTTTCTAAGCGAGTTAATCATGCCATTTATGGGTACACCACTGAAACAGAAGGGTATCTGGAGTCTGTTCAAAAGTGGATGGAGGAGCGGCACCATTGGTCTATTGAGAAGGATTGGATATGCCACAGCCCAGGAGTTGTAACTGCGTTAAATCTTATTGTGGACGGATTTACACATGAGGGGGACAGAGTGCTTATACAGTCTCCAGTTTATCCGCCGTTCGCTAAGTCGGCTTTGAACCAAAATCGAGAGGTGGTAACAAATCCTTTAATCAATGACAATGGTGAATATCGCATGGACTTCGTTGATTTAGAGCATAAGCTATCCGACCCAAAGGTCAAACTTATGATCCTGTGTTCGCCGCATAATCCGGTTGGAAGAGTTTGGACGAAGAAAGAATTAACGAAAGTAGCGGAACTGGCGAGTCAATACGATGTCTTGGTGGTTGCCGATGAAATTCATAATGATCTCGTATTTGTTGGACATCATCATACGCCATATGCACAGATATCTGAAGAGGCAAGTGCCCACTCAATCATTTGTACGGCACCTAGCAAAACTTTTAATCTTGCAGGACTGCAAATATCAAATATTATTATTCCAAATCCAACACTCAGAAGGAATTATTTAAAACAGGTGCGGCGTTTCAGTTTGAGTGAACCGAATACATTAGGAGTCACAGCTGCAGAAGCTGCTTATCGGTTTGGTGCAAATTGGCTCGATCAATGTCTTGCTTATATTAAAAAGAATGCCGATTTTGTCACCAATTTCTTAAAACAGAACTTGCCGAATTTGGAAATGACGCCAATTGAAGGTACCTATCTTGGCTGGATTGACTGTCGCAAGCTTGGCTGGGATAAACTGCACTTGCAGAATTTTCTAAGAAAAGAAGCGGGGCTGGCCCTTAATCAGGGCTATGCGTTCGGTGCTGAGGGAGAAGGGTTCGTCCGGATTAATCTAGCATGTCCGCAAAGCCTGCTCAAGCAAGCAATGAATCAGCTGCAGTTTGCTTTTCAACAAAATTTATGAGTCTGGTCTTGAATCGCTTACTTTGAAACCTTTTGCAAAATAAAAACGTATAACATAGTACATAAAAGTACAGGAGGAATTGATACATTCGATGAAGAAGATTATGGCCGCATTTCTTGCATTAACGCTTATTTTTACGCCTGTCGGTAATTTTGTTTTTCATAGATCGGATCAACAAGTGAGTGCGCGAGGATATCGATCCGGTGTTAAAAGCTTTCAATCGAATCGAGGCACGGGCACGACTTCATTTTTTAAGAGCAACCGCAGTCAAAATGCACGTACGGGAACCTCAGCAAAGAATTTTACAGGTGGGAGTTTTATGCGCGGGATGATCTTCGGCGGATTGTCAGGTTTGTTATTCGGCAGCTTGTTCTCGCATCTTGGTGGATTTGGAATGATGGCAGGATTTCTAATCAATTTGATTGCGATTCTTGTGGTTATTTCACTTATCCGATACATCATAACGAGTTTTTCAAGGCGAAAAAAGCCTGAGGATTCCAATCCATGGAAACGTTGACGATTTCAGAGCAAGATATTGTCAATGCATTATGCCTCCATCTCGCAACCAAAAAAGGTATTAATCCTCAAAAAATCCAAATCGAGCTTCTCTACGATGATGACTATGGATTTTCTGCGGAGGCTTACGTTGGTGATCGCAAGCAGATATTAATTGAAGCAAATATTGTTGAGGCTCTCCGTTCATGGGTTGAGATCGAATTAAAAGAAAATCCATACGGATCCCTGCGATTGGAACTTGATGAAGAAGCAGGAATTATTGCGCATTATCAAAATTAAAATAGAAAAAACTCCCAAGACTGCTCGGGCAGGTCTAAGGGAGTTTTTAATTTATATAGATAAAGAGAGCATTGCAAAAAGTTAAAAGCTGATTTAGATTTACTTAGTTGTCACTTTGGGAAAGCTCAGATGAAATGTTGTGCCGCAATGCTCCTTGCTTGTTACGTTTACTGTTCCTTTATGATTTTTTACAATAGTGTACGTAACCATGAGACCAAGCCCGGTACCAGTTTCTTTTGTTGTAAAAAAGGATTTTCCTAAATTATTGAAAATGTGCTGCGGGATTCCCGATCCAGTATCTTGAATAAGGACTTTTTCGTATTGTTCAGAAGAAGTTAGTCGTATTGTGATCGTGCCGTGACCATGAATGGCTTCAAGAGCATTTTTAATAAGGTTGACGAATACTTGTTTGAGTTGGGTCTTATCACCAAGAATAAAATGAGAGGCACCGTCTGAATCAAGAATCATTTGTGTGTTAAGGTTTACAGCCTGTGATTCGAACAGTTGGAGTGTTTCGTTTACAATGTTCGAAAGATCCACTTGGGAAAAATGCTCACTTTTTGGTTTTGTGAAGTATAAAAGTTCACTTGTGATTTTCTCGATTTGCTCGATCTCTCGCATTATAATGTCGAGGTAATCCTGATTGAGCTTTTCAGTGGTCTGCATTAACTGTAAAAAACCTTTGATCGATGTGAGCGGATTTCTAATCTCATGAAGTATCCCTGCTGATAGTTCACCAATCACCGAGAGCTTTTCAGATTGGATCATGCTTTCCTCAGCCTCTTTGCGGTTGCTGACGTCACGAATGGTTAATTGAACGAGAGACTGATCTTCATCGGGAAAATAAAACAGCGCTATTTCCACGGGAATCTGCACATTATTACTTGAATGTATGGAAAGTTGAACGGATTCCGTATCACTTTGACGGCAACAGATCTTATTAAGTGAGGCATGAATTAAGGGCATATCCAATGGATCGACGAACATGCCTATGGGCAAACCACAGAGTGACGTATGTTCATCAAAAGAGAGCAGACGATTTGCCGCCCGATTTGAATAAACAATTTCATCTCCAGAAAGGATCAGGATCGCGTCCATGACCAAGTCAATCATTTTTTTAAAATCGAATTCAGTAGAATTACTGTTACTAGACATACCGTTGCCTCCTAAGAAGATGATAGGTTGAACAAATCTATTTGTAAATATATATGAAGCACTTTTAGCAAATATTTCTTCTTATTGTTTTATATTGTTGAAAAACAATATGAAAAGTCGAAATAAGCGAATGCTTGTTCCGTATTTCGCAGGTGTCACGATAAGTTCACAATTGAGGATTGTTAAACAAGTAGGATTCCATTAAAATTTAATTGAAAACAATTATCATTATCAAAGAAATTTCCGAACAGTCGAGATAGGTTTTCATGATTGCCTTGTTAGTAATCCCGACTGTTGCTTTACGGAAGGAGAACATATATGAAAAATATGAATCAATCAATACTTGATGAAATGAAATGCCACCGGATCGTGTCAGAGTCTCGATGCAAACCTGCAATACCACTGAGCCTGGCTCGTGCTGGTGCGCAAGTACATGTGGCATGTGTTTGCGGTAAAGATGAGACACGTCGTCTTCTCGGGAACCTTGGATTTGTGGAGAATACAGAGGTTACGATCATTGCCGAAATGGATGGTAATGTTATCGTGTCAATAAAAGGAACTAGATTGGCTGTCAGCAAAGCGATGGCCAGACGTGTTATGACCGTTTAAACGTTGGGAGAGGGTTTGTGACTATGAAAACTTTAAAAGAAATGCAACCGGGTGAAACGGTGACTGTAGCCAAAATCCATGGAGAAGGCGCATTAAAAAGACGGATTATGGATATGGGAATTACAAAGGGGACAAAGCTCTTTATTCGAAAGATTGCACCACTTGGAGATCCGATCGAGATTCAAGTACGCGGTTATGAACTGTCCATTCGTAAAGTGGAGGCTGAAAATATCGAACTTATCTAAATGAAAGCCATAATCAATGATTAAATTGGAAAGGACAATGACAATGAAAATTGCTTTAGTCGGGAATCCGAACTGCGGGAAGACTACAATGTTTAATGATCTAACTGGCAGCAGTCAATATGTCGGTAATTGGCCAGGTGTAACGGTTGAGAAAAAGGAAGGCCGTCTTAAAGGTCATAAAGATGTGATTATTACCGATCTCCCGGGTATTTATTCACTTTCACCCTATACACTTGAGGAAGTGGTCAGCCGTAACTATCTGATTCATGAGTGTCCGGATGCAATTATTAATCTGGTTGACGGCACAAATTTGGAACGTAATTTGTATTTGACGACTCAAGTCGTTGAATTAGGCATACCAGTGATCATTGCTTTAAACATGATCGATATCATTAAGAAATCCGGCGATAAAATAAATGTGAAGAAACTCGCAGATAAACTCGGCTGTCCCGTGGTTGAAACCTCAGCAGTTAAGGGGATAGGGTTAATGACGGCTGCGGAAAAAGCTATTGAATTGGCAACTTCCAAGACAGCCATTCCTGCAAAACCAGTATTCAGTAAAGAAGTTGAGGCATCGATTGCATCAATTTCTGAACTTGTAAAGGAACATGCAGAACCGGAACGTTTGCGTTGGTACTCAGTTAAGTTTTTTGAACGCGATGAGAAAGTGCTGGCATCAGTAACATTGTCCGAACAACTGCGAACAAAGCTGAACACAGTCGTAGCTCGGGTCGAAAAAGAATTTGAGGATGATAGTGAATCGATTATTACGAATGAACGTTATGATTATATTGAGAACGTTCTTGAAGATACATTACATAAAAAAGGTAGAAAGTTGACTGCTTCTGACAAGATTGATCGGATTGTTACAAATCGCTTTCTTTCACTGCCTATTTTTGCGGGTATTATATGGCTCGTTTACTATATTTCGGTAACAACGCTTGGAACGTTAGTGACCGATTGGACAAATGATACCTTATTTGGCGGCTGGATAACAGAAGCCGCAACGCATTTTCTTGAAACAATCGGTACAGCAGATTGGCTGAATGGTTTGATTGTTGACGGCATTATCGGAGGCGTAGGTACAGTTCTTGGTTTTGTTCCGCAGATGCTGATTCTCTTTTTCTTCCTCTCTATTTTAGAGGATTCTGGGTATATGGCTCGCGTCGCTTTTATAATGGATCGAATTTTCCGTCGCTTCGGCTTATCAGGAAAGTCATTCATTCCAATACTGATCAGTTCTGGATGTGGTGTTCCAGGCATTATGGCAACACGGACAATTGAAAACGAGAAAGACCGGAAAATGACAATTATGCTTACGACATTTATTCCCTGTGGTGCGAAGCTGACAATTATTACGATGATTGTCACAACTTTCTTTCCTGGTTCCACCTGGATCGCACCGGCAATGTATTTTCTAGGACTGACGATGATCGCTGTCTCCGGAATCATCTTAAAGAAAACAAGACTGTTTGCTGGGGAGCCGGCACCGTTCGTTATGGAACTTCCGTCTTACCGGTTGCCTTCACTCAAAGGCGTTCTGATTCACATGTGGGAGCGCGGCAAACATTTTATTGTGAAGGCTGGTACAATAATTTTTATTGCTTGCGGATTGATTTGGTTCCTCTCCTCATTTGGATGGAATATGCGAATGGTTGACGACATTGATCGGAGTATACTCGCTACTCTTGGTCAATTGATCAGTTGGATCTTTATTCCGTTAGGCTTCGGTACATGGAAAGGTGCAGTGGCGACAATCAGTGCGCTTGTTGCGAAAGAAAATGCGATAGGCACTTTGGCAGTTTTAAGTGGTGTTTCCGATGAAGCGAATACGCAAGCGCTTATTGCTGGTGTTGGTTCAATGTTCACAGGTGTCAGTGCCTTATCTTTCATGCTATTTAATCTCTTCAATCCACCTTGCTTTGCTGCGATCGGGGCGACGAGCAGAGAGATGGGCGGTAGTAAATGGACGTTTATTGCGCTTGGTTATCAAACGTTGCTCGGTTATAGTATTGCCTTTGTTGTTTATCAGCTCGGCAGTGTATTCTTCCTTGGGAAGAGCTTTGGGCTTGGGCCGATTCTCGCCTTGATTATTATTGCATTTGTCCTATATCTGCTCCTGCGGCCCGCTCCGCGGTCACATACCGTCGATTTGCGAAGCACAAGTGCGCGAGCTTGAACGACTAAAACGACCTAATGAGGGGGGACCTGATTTTGAATCTGTCAACACTTCTTATTTTTGTTCTTGTCAGTTCAATGTATTTCTTGGCGTTTCGTTATGTAAAGAGAAACAAAAGCGTGTGTACGGACTGTGGTTTGAGTGGATCATGTCCCATTGAAAATCTGAAGCGGAATGCTCACCAAAAGCCATGTTCGATTGCAGCCGCATCGATCCAAAAGCCGACAGCAACTGAATTGCGTGCGATGATTCGTAAGTAAGCCATATTATTAATTTTGTGGAAGGACCTGATTAAATGGCGACGTTTCTCATTTTTGCACTACTCGTCATACTTGCTGGATTTGCTTTGCATAGCACAAGGAAGAGAATGCGGTTAGGCTGCTGCGGATCCGGTGAGGCGCCTGTAAAGAAAATAAAAGTTCATGATCGAGATATGGCACATTATCCTTATGTAGAGACGTTGCTAATCGATGGAATGACTTGTCATAACTGTGTCATCCACATTGAAAATGCTTTTAATAGATTGGATGGTATCTTGGCCAAGGCTAGTTTGGATACGCGGACGGCTACGGTTCACATGCGACAACCTCTGCCGGAAAAGGATCTGCGACGTATCGTATCTGAGGCAGGTTATACAGTCATGAGGATTATAGGGAATCATACACCATCAGGTGACCAATTAAATAATATCAACTAAAATAGGTCTTATTATAAAAAATGAATCATGCACTGTAAAAAGAATGACAGCCTTTACATTTTTGAAGAAAGGGTTTACAATATCTTTGTTATGAGTTGTTAAATGCCCATCATAATACTTTGCACCTTGCATGGTTACCCAGTTATTTTATATGGATGCGTTAAATTCTTATATTGGTCGGATTGCCCATCACGATCAATGCATCAGGATTTGAACGGATTTTATCCATAATTAATCCCTTGAATTTTCAAGGGATTTTTTTTTATTTTATATCTGTCTCCATCAAAATTGGTATAAAAAAACACTCCGTACGGAGTGCTTTTCAAAGTTAAATTATTTTGTTTCTGCAGAAGGAAGTACTTCTTTATCGCTAGGACCGTCAGCGGTCAAGTAGTAGCGATTGAGCGGTTTCAGATTATCGTCTAATTCATAAACAAGCGGTGTGCCTGTAGGAATGTTCAGACCAACGATTGTACCTGCATCCACGTTGTCAAGGTGTTTAACAAGCGCACGCAGTGAGTTGCCGTGCGCTGCGATAATAACCTTTTTGCCTTCCTTGATTTGCGGAGCAATTTCATTGTTCCAATAAACAAGTACGCGGTCAACCGTATCAAGAAGGTCTTCCGTAAGCGGTTGTTCCGATTCAGGAAGATTAGCGTATCTCGGATCATTCAGCTGAGCAACAAAACGTTCGTCGTCTTTTTCAAGAGCCGGCGGCTTAATGTCAGCGGAACGTCTCCAGATATGTACCTGTTCAGCACCGTATTTTTCAGCAGTTTTTGCCTTGTTCAATCCTTGAAGAGCACCATAATGGCGTTCATTCAAGCGCCATGAATGTTCTACAGGAATCCAAGTAAGGTTGAGTTCGTGAAGCACATTCCAAAGTGTGTGGTTTGCTCTTGTGAGCACGGAAGTATAGGCTTGGTCAAATGTGTAGCCGTTTTTCTTCAGAATTTCTCCTGCTTCTGTTGCTTCTTGTTCACCTTTTTCCGTAAGGTCTACGTCAGTCCAACCAGTAAAACGGTTTTCAAGGTTCCAAGCACTTTGACCGTGCCTGATCAATACGAGTTTGATCATTAGTGTGAAACACTCCTCTCAAATTTGCACATTCGATAATTAATGCTTACCCGAATCGTGAACGATGGTGTATCAGTCACGTTTTATGCACGGGCAGCATGCATTAAAAGTATCGACGTGATGAAGCCATTTTACTCAAATCACTCGCGTCAAGCGGCATAGAATGACGAAACAGTGATTTTTCATCAATTAATTATAACATGCTTTTTTATCTTTGACATTTTCATCTTTTAAAACAATGTGAAAGTATTGTTATCAGCCAATGCTCATATTATAATGATCTTACTCAAAAAAAGAGAGAGAAGTCGTGAAAATGAATGGTTTCTTAGGGTCATATAAGAGGAAGGACAGCAAGGAAGGATTTGTGCATGAAGTTGCGGCTGTTTGCGTATTAACGGGAAAAATTCTGCTGCAGAACGGGGCAGAGACATATCGGGTTGAGGATACAATGAATCGAATCGCTAACAGCTTTTCTGTGCATGATGCGCAGAGTTTTGTTACGCCAACCGGAATCATCTTCTCCATTGAAGACCACGATGTCACGCAGCTTGTGAGAATCAAGAATCGAGGAACTAATCTGCGTAAGGTCACGCAAGTAAACACCTTGTCAAGAAGAGTTGCTCATGGCGAAGTCAGTCTGAAGGATCTGCACCGTGATTTAATCCAGATCGATCGTTCTACAGTCATGTATTCGAACAGCTTGCAGATTCTTGCAGCTGCGATTGCCAGCAGCTGTTTTTTACTCATGTTCTTGGGTAAATGGCAAGATTTGCTGCCGGCATTTATCGCAGGCGGTGCTGGTCAAGCCGGAATGATTTATCTGCATCGGCTCGCGAAAGTTAAGTTCTTTTCTGAATTTATGTCATCGATTTTTATCGGAATGATTGCATTAGTCAGTGTAAAGTTGGGATTCGGTGTCGAAATGAATAAAATTATCATCGGTGCTGTGATGCCGCTCGTTCCCGGAGTGCCAATCACAAACGCTGTGAGAGATATCATGGCCGGCGACTTGGTCGCCGGACTATCGAAAAGCGCAGAAGCAGGCCTGACAGCCTTTGCCATTGGCATTGGCGTGACGGCCGCAATTGTGCTCGGTTGAGGTGAGTTCATGCACTTATTTGTCGTCATTACCATTCAATCGATTACTAGTTATCTTGCCACATGTGCGTTTGGTATTATATTCAATATTCCATTTAAACCGCTGATCCATGGTGGTTTGATTGGAATGATTGCTTGGCTGATCTACTTCTTCCTGTTTCACTATAGCGGCAATGATTTTGTTGCCACCTTTGCCGCATCATTTGTCATTGCGCTCATGAGTCAGATCTTTGCACGGCTATGCAAAAATCCGGTCATTCTATATAGTGTATCGGGTATTATTCCACTTGTTCCCGGAGGGCTCACTTATTCGGTAATGAGCCGTGCGGTGGATAACAATTATGATGTTGCTATTTATTTTGCTGAGAAGGTATTTGTTTTGTCCGGAGCGATTGCAATGGGATTGATTTTGGCAGAAGTGTTTTATCAAATTTTCGAAAAAATGAAGCATCATGCATCAAATAAAATGGCAGCTGGACTTTTTCTTTCAAAAAAAGTGAAACATTTCTCGAAATAAACTGTAAATTAATTAGGTAATTTGTTACTATAAATGCAAATGAAACAGACCGAATGAAAGAATTATGTACATCCGGTTATTTTGAGAGGTGAGCGGTTATGAAATTGATCTGTTTTGGCGATAGTGTGACACGGGGTATTACATTTGTACGCGGAAGATTTAAGATCATTCGTGAAAATTATCCTGCATTACTGCAACGCTTCCTTGGCGATGGGGATGAGGTCATCAACAAAGGCGTCTTTAACGACAACTCAGATCTTCTTGTACAAAGACTTGATCATGATGTGCTAGACGAGCATCCGGATCTTGTGCTCATTAATGTAGGCGGAAATGATTGCAATTTTCCTTGGGATCAAGTTGCAAAGCTTCCGGATTCGGAACATGTACCGATTGTTCCGATCGATCGCTATTTGTCCAACATAAAGCTTATGATTGATCGTATTTCGGCGACAGGAGCTCTGCCCGTAATCTTAAGTTTGCTGCCGCTTGATCCTGCCAGATATTATCAGTCGCTGATGAGTCACTACAGTCACTCGATTGGTCATTGGATCGGTATGTGCGGCGGTATTGAGCATTGGCACGGGATGTACAATCGCGCACTCAAAGATCTGTGTAAAAAGAGTGGTGCAACGCTTATTGATGTCCGTTCCGCGTTTAAACTGAAAGGCGATTTGAAGGCGTTGATTAATGAAGACGGCTTGCATCCGACAGCCCAGGGATATAAAGCGTTAGCTGAGATTGTGTCTGGGTTCGTGCCTGAACTCAGAAAAAGTGTCACGGAAATGCATGCTGTGTAACAAAAGTACTAAAAAATGAGTAAGTAAAGCCAAAAGGCTTTTCTTACTCATTTTTTTCTTTCATCGCTGCTTTTAAGGCATCTGCAAGACTGTTTCCGATCGGGTCACTGTTGTTATTCAGTTTATTGAGCAGCCTCCGAGTTTCTTTTTTATCCGCTTTTTTCTTAATTTGATCTGCCTTTTCAATGATTCCACAAGTGCGGCACTGGAAATACAATCCCGCTTTTCCTTTATGCATTTCCATCTTTTTATGGCAGGTCGGACAGCGTTTATTCGATAATTTCGGATCTTTACGCTTTCGTAGTCCACAGGCACGATTAATGCAAACAAGAACCCGTCCGCCATCACGGTCTCTAACTTCTTTCATTGGCGAGCCGCATTCCGGACATTTAGATCCGGTTAAATTCTGAATTTTATAGTCTTGCTGACTGTTTCTGACTTCGCGCACCATTTCTAAGGTGCGTTTGCGAATTTCTGCCATAAACTGATTCGCATTCCCACTGCCTTTTGCGATATTTTCTAATTGCCGTTCCCATTCTGCAGTAAGCTTTGGAGATTTCAGATCCGTGCTTACAAGGTCAATCAATTGTTTGCCTTTGCCGGTAGGGCGCAAACGCCCATTTACACGCTCAACAGATTCGGCGAGCAGTATTTTCTCAATAATATCTGCTCGGGTGGCTGGTGTTCCTAAACCAAATGTCTCCATTTTTGTTAATAAGTCAGCTTCTGAGAAACGTGCAGGCGGCTCTGTCATTTTTTCATCCAGCAGAACCTGATGTACTGGCAATTTTTGCCCTTTTGTCACATTAAGGCTGTCCTCACTCACTTGTTTGCCGGATGATTCGTTCAAACGTTTAAATCCCAAATCCAGTTCTTTTGTTTCTTTCAATACGAACGTTTCCCCATTAATTTCTAACTCCGCACGCATGCTCTGGAATGTGTACTCAGGGTAGAAGAGGGCTAAAAATCTTCGAACGATTAAATCGTACAGTCGACGTTCATCATCGGACAAATCATGAATATAGACAGGTTCTTCCGTTGGAATCAAGGCGTGGTGATCACTAACCTTTAAGTCATTATATACATAAGCAGCTTTTACCTTGCCATTTTGCTTGTGCAGAATCGCACGAACTTCATCACCGTAGACGGAAGAAATGGCGCGAAGCCGCTCGGGCATCGTCGCAGCAATATCCTTGGTGAGGTAACGCGAATCCGTACGCGGGTACGTAACAATTTTATAACGCTCATAAAGGTTCTGAAGAACATTGAGTGTTTTTTTTGCTGAGAAGCCAAGCTTTCTATTCGCATCACGTTGCAGTTCGGTCAAATCATAGGGAAGCGGCTGCTTCTCCCGCTTTTCTTTAATGACGACACTGCGAACCACAGCTTGATGGCCAGACACCTTGTTCTTCAACGCAGCGGCTTCATCTCTTGTTGCAATGCGTGTTCGATCACCGTTTTTCCAAGAAGCGGTACCGCCATTTAAATCAACAGAAAGATTCCAGTAGGGCTTGGGCTGGAAGGATTGAATGGTTTGTTCACGTTCTAAAATCATGGCAAGCGTCGGTGTTTGTACACGTCCGGCAGAGAGCGAATCATTGTATTTTGTCGTAAGGGCCCGTGAAATGTTGAGCCCAATCAGCCAGTCTGCTTCTGAGCGGCAAACAGCAGATTGAAACAGGTCGTCATATTCTTTCGAAGGTTTAAGTTGTTTGAAGCCGGTACGAATGGCTTTGTCAGTTTGCGATGAAATCCAAAGTCTTTTGACTGGCTTGCGCCAATTGATTTTTTCAAGGATCCACCGCGCCACTAGTTCACCTTCGCGTCCCGCATCAGTCGCGATAATCAATTCACTGATATCCGATCGCTTAGCTAGCTTGGCAATCGCTTGAAATTGTGCACGCGTTTGTTTAATCGGCTTAGTTTCCATCTGTTTTGGAATAATCGGGAGATCTTCAAGCCGCCAGGTTTTGTATTTATTATCGTACTCTTCAGGCATTTTTAATTCGATAAGATGACCAAGTGCCCAGGTAACAATATAGCGTTCTCCTTCAATGAAGCTGCGGTTCGTCTTCTTGCAGTCCAGAACACGCGCAATTTCACGAGCAACGCTGGGTTTTTCAGCTAAAACGAGTGATTTTGACATATACGGAAATTCCTTTCTCTTATAAAACCTATTGACTGATACAGCCTATTATAACGGAATACACGCATAATTTCAGGTTCTTGAAAAAAGATCAGTAAAGGTCAAAAACATTTGACCTTTACTGACCAAACGGTTATAATACAGTTGTAAGGGTTAGAAGAGATGAAATTCAAACCCCGAATTAAAAAATCAAACACGTTTAAAAGGAGCGAGCAGTCATGTAATTTCATAGTTCTTAGACATTACGTGTCAAAGCAACGTGAAAAGACAGACGTAACTTTTGGACAGCCTTAAATTAATGAGGAGGAATTTATGATGGCAAATCTTTATCCAACGAAAAAAGACCGTGACGGATTCTTTGATTTCTTGCCTTCCTGGTTTGATGAATGGGGGCACAACTTCTTTCACAATAGTGGATTGCAGACATTCGCTGCAGATGTTCAAGAACGTGATGATGCTTACAGTGTAAAACTGGATCTGCCTGGCTTCAGTAAAGACAGTATCCATCTTGATTTTGATCGCGGTGTTCTGACTGTTGATGCAACACGTGATCAGCAAACAAGTGAAAAAGCAGAAGACGGCAGCTTCATTAGAAAAGAGCGTGCGTCCGGTTCTTATACACGTCATTTTATGTTTGACAACGTTAAAGAGGATGGAATTAAAGCCGCGTTTAAGGACGGAGTGCTTCAAATTACCTTGCCTAAAAAGGAAGAAAGCAAACGTGATCGTAAGGAAATTACTATAAATTAAATGAATATCAGCTCTAAATGAGTGAGAAGCCGACAAAACTAGAATGTTAGAAATTTGAACAATAAAACGAAAAAGGATGTCTCTAAGTTAAGAAATTAACTTTTCATGAGACATCCTTTTTTATACATATAGTTTTCAGGTTTACTTTAATTATGTTTTGCCGGTAACATATCGGTGAAATGATCCGTCAAGAATTGACCATTATTTAACAGAGCAATTATAATAAATACTTTAAATTGATGGTTTACTTCATTTGGAAAAAATTATATAATTGCTACATTGATTCAAATAGGGAAGGAGGTGAGCGTCATGAAGAATACTCAGAAGATGGTAAATGGAGTTAAGTATTCATTTGTACATTCTGTTGTTGATTTTGTGACACTTACCTCTTTCCTTCGGTATTGTTGACATAATAATCGGTATTTTTTACGGTTTTGTCTATGAAGCCACAGGAGAAAGGAACTCTGTTCTCTTGTGGCTTTTTTGTGTTTTTAAAGATAAGGTTGTTTGACGAGGGGGTTGTCTGGTGCGTATTTTTATTGATTTGTGGTGGTTTTTTAAGCAAGAACGATTGAAATATTCTTTTGGTGTCATCTTTCTCATGCTTTCAAGTTTTTTATCGATGATTCCTCCTTATGTTGTCGGTATTTTAGTTGACGATATCAGAACAAGAAGTTTAACTCCGTTAACTTTAGGAAAATGGATTGCATTTCTAGTAATCATTGGGATTATTTATTATTTTACAGGCTATATTTGGCGCCAATTAATTTTTGGATCGTCCATTATTTTAGCGAATCAGTTAAGAAATGATTTATATAAACACTTCACTAAACTGTCACCTAACTTTTTTCAAAAAAGACGGATCGGTGACTTAATGGCGCATGCGACCAATGATATTAATGCAGTTCAAGGTGCTGCTGGTGAAGGTATTCTCACTTTATTTGATTCAATCACACTCGGCGGCATGGTTATCGTGACCATGTCCGTGTTTATCAGCTGGAAACTGACTTTAATTACGCTGCTGCCTATGCCAATTATGGTTATACTCACCATGTATTATGGATCACTATTGCATAAACGTTTTGGAAAAGCACAAGCCGCTTTTTCCGATCTCAATGATAAAGTGCAGGAAAACGTATCCGGCGTTCGAGTGATCAAGGCGTTTGGTGAAGAAGACGCACAGATCACTATGTTTCGAAAGGCATCACAAGATGTGGTCAATAAAAATATTGCGGTTGCAAAGGTAGACTCATTGTTTGATCCAACCATAACATTCATCGTTGCCTTTTGTTATTTTCTTGCACTCATCTTCGGATCAGTTTATGTGGTTGGCGGGTCAATGACGCTTGGCGGATTAACAAGTTTTACTCTGTACCTCGGTCAGCTTGTTTGGCCAATGCTCGCATTCGGTTTTCTATTCAATATTGTCGAACGTGGCAGTGCTTCCTATGATCGGATTCGGCGGCTATTAGCAATAAAACCGGAAATTACAGATCAGAAGGGTGCTTCTGATCAAGTGCCGAGCGGATCGATTGATTTTTCAATACGGAGTTTCCGCTATCCGGGAAGTGATTCTGATGCGTTGACTGATATCCGTTTTCAAGTTAACCAAGGACAAACATTAGGTATTGTGGGGAAAACGGGTGCAGGAAAAACCACATTGCTGCGGTTGCTTCTGCGTGAATTTGACATCAAGGATGGTCAGATAAGTATAGGCGGAACCGCAATACAGGCAGTCACACTTGATGCGCTTCGAAGTGCCATTGGCTATGTCCCACAGGATCATATCTTATTTTCAGCAACCATTGCTGAGAATATTGCGTTTGCAAAACCGGAAGCATCCCAAGAAGAAGTTGAACGCGTTGCTAAGTTAGCAAGTATTCATGAAGATATTCTTCATTTTAAAGAAGGTTACGAGACGGTTGTCGGGGAACGAGGCGTTACATTATCAGGGGGGCAGAAACAACGTATTTCAATTGCCCGGGCGCTGCTTGCCGATCCTGAACTGTTGATTTTCGATGATTCGCTTTCTGCAGTTGATGCTCGTACTGAGGTTTCCATACTTCATGCGCTCAAACATGAACGTCGAAATAAAACAACGCTGATATCTGCACATCGTTTAAGTGCAGTTGAACACGCCGACCTCATCATTGTCATGGGCGATGGCAAAATTATCGAACGGGGAACGCATGAAGATCTTATTCAAGCAGAAGGATGGTACGCGGAGATGTACGCGCACCAACAACTTGAATCGCTTGTTTCGGAAGGAGGCACAAAGGCGTGAACGAGGAACAGAATCTCGCGCAGCTCTCAGGACGTCGAGTTATGAGACGGCTGCTGTCTTATCTTAAATACTTTAAGAAAAAAGTAATCATTACATTCATTGTGTTATTGATTGCTACCGGTGCGGATGTTCTTGGACCGATCGTGATGAAGGTGTTTATTGATGATTATCTGACACCGCGTGTATTTCCGGTTCAGCCGCTGATTTTGCTTGGCGCTTTATTCATCGGTTTGTACGCAATTTCTGCTTTATTTAATTATTATCAAGTCATATCGTTTCAGAAAATTGCACTGAACATTATCCAAATCATGCGGGTAGAAGTGTTTTCTAAGGTACAGCATCTCGGTTTACGCTTTTTTGACCAGACGCCGGGAGGAAGTCTGGTATCTCGAATCACAAATGATACCGAAACCATCAAGGATCTGTATGTCACGGTATTGTCGACAATTGTGAACAGCACAATTATGATGATCGGTATTTTTGCGGGCATGTTTTTCCTTGATGCTCGTCTGGCACTTATTTGTTTCATTCTGATGCCTTTTCTTCTGGTTCTGATGTGGGTGTATCGTACATTGAGCTCGAAAGTATACCGGGTTACACGAGTGAAACTCAGCCAGCTAAATGCGAAACTGAACGAGTCGCTGCAAGGAATGTCAATGATTCAGGCAATGCGGCAACAGAAACGGTTGAGGCGGGAATTTGGCAAAATCAATAATGATCACAAAAAGGCACTGTTAAAAAGTGTACGGTTAAACAGTCTCATGCTCCGTTCGGCCGTTTACTCTGTTTACCTCATTGGTTTAATGATGATCTTGAGCTTTTTTGGTATCCAGTCATTTGACAATGCAGTCAAAATTGGTGTTTTGTATGCGTTTATCAATTATCTTGACCGATTTTTTGATCCGATCAACCAAATTATGCAGCAGCTGACCATCTTCCAGCAGGCGATGGTTTCCGCTGAACGGGTATTCGGGTTGCTTGATGATCAGCGCATGGCACCTGTTCAGCGGGGCGATGTGAATCCGGCAGTACAGGAAGGACGAGTGGAATTTCGCAATGTCACGTTCGCTTACGATGGCAAGAACCCGGTTTTGAAGAATATTTCTTTCACAGCAAATCCGGGCGAAACCATTGCGCTTGTTGGTCATACAGGGAGCGGAAAGAGTTCGATTATTAATCTGCTCATGCGTTTCTATCCGATTGAACAAGGCACTGTCTTCATTGACGGACAGCCGCTAACCGCATTTTCTGATGGCGAACTACGAAAACGTATCGGTCTGGTTCTCCAAGACTCCTTTATGTTTGTGGGCGATGTAGCTGATAATATTCGACTGAGTCACGAGAAGCTAACTGATGAACAGGTAAGGAAAGCGGCAGAATTTGTCCAGGCGGATCACTTCATAACGAAGCTACCGAAACAATACCATGAGCCAGTTGGGGAGCGCGGAGCGACCTTCTCAAGCGGTCAGAGGCAGTTGCTGTCCTTCGCTCGAACGATGGCTCAAGACCCAAAAATACTTGTCCTTGATGAAGCGACAGCGAGCGTAGACACAGAGACAGAGGAAGCAATTCAAACAGCCTTGTCTAAGATGAGAAAGGGCAGAACGACAATTGCGATTGCCCATCGACTGTCAACAATTCAGGACGCTGATCAAATCTTGGTGCTCCATAGAGGCGAAATTGTTGAACGCGGAACACATCAAGAACTGCTTCAAAAAGGTGGTCTGTACTTTAATATGTACCAATTACAGCATGGAAAAGGCGCAGGTGAAGTGTCTTCAGCACAGTGAAAAAACGATTTTTATTTAATGATCATTAATGAGGAGTCCTTTAATATCGGGCTTCTTTTTTCATATTCAACCAAGCAGCATGCCTATTGTTTCGAAAGTGTGGAAAGATGACATATAATAATAGATGTAGCTGGAGTGTCCGAGAAATGGATTTAGAGGTGATTTTTAATCATGGAAAAACAAATTGTTTCAATTAAAATTCCGCTTACTCCAGGTGGCGGCATTACCTTAAAACGTGCGATCAGGCTGTTTGAGACCATAAGAAAATGCCGTTGCAAAGCATACTTTTCGAACAATGGCTCAACTTTCCCGATGAAATATTTACCACAAACGATGACCTATCTTTCGTCCGTGCAAAAAAAAGAGATTTTACTTGTCCTTGAAGGCGAGGATGCACAATCGTTGCATCAGAAAATCATGGATACTATTCAGCTTGCTCGAGAGAATGCGCGAGTAAATCCTGGCTTGTATCGACATGGCTAAGTTATGATAAACCGTCTGAAGTTAATTGATAAATAAATGGTGTATCAAAGAGGAGCAGGACGACAAAACCTTGATCGTCCTGCTCCTCTTTGTAAGCAAAAAACTAAAGACCATGCATCTCGCGTGTTGGCCAAGCATACTATTGAATCAAGATCATTGATTCGGACATATGAGGAGCGAGGGTTATGTTTAGGCGTATTACCGCTTGTGTAGCAGGTATACTAGGAACAATCTTGACGGTGATCCAATTTATTTTTGGAGGATTTTCATATATAGCGGCCCACTTCGACAGCGGAATGATTGATGAATTGCGGCTGAATACCGATCAAATAACTTCCGCGGGTGCCATTTACAGTTTAAACGCATTCAGCATTCATGCCTTTTTCGCAGGTTTATTATGTTCTATCATTTCAGGTACAGCCTTATACTTTTTTATTAAAAAACGCTGGCACACAATTCCAGGCCTATGTTTTCTCATTTCAGGAAGTTTGAACAGCTTAATACTCTTTGGTACAGGGCTTCCGGCCGGTATCATTCTTGTCATTACAGGAATTGCTGCCATGGCAGGCAAGTCAGACAGTATTACACCAAAGCCGCCGATTGTTCAAAAGAAAGAAATGTCGGACTGAGTTTCGAAAAATAACGTTAAATGCTTGCAACTATTCACGCGAGCGAGATCTTTGTTCACGTTCAGTTTGATTTTTGTCATCTCTGTGTGTATCAGGCTGTTCTTGATTATTTTGTGACGGAACAACCATTAGAGAGCGCGTTGTTGCCAGTTCTACCCCTTCGTTTTGCAGAATCTCTAATATTGCATACGTATATTTTTCCTTCTCCTTCAGCCATTCCTCTGCATCGATCGACTTGATATAGAAATCAACGAGCAGATTCATGCTGCTTGACGTAATTTTATCGAGATAAATCAGTTTGCGATCTTCATACACCTCAGAATCGTTTAGCAGCATTTGTCTGATTTGTCCAAGGCATCGCTTAATCTGTTCATTCGTTGTTTCAAGATCGAGCGGTAAATTAAATGATATCCGCCGTTTATCCATTTTAGACAAATTGGTAATCGGTGAATTAGCAAGTGTAGAATTTGGAACCGTGACAATTGCCTGATCCATTGTTCGAATTCGGGTTGATCTGAAATTAATATCTTCAACAAATCCTTCGATTGAACCCATTTGAATTAAATCGCCGATTGTGAATGGGGCATCGGTGATGATCACAAATCCTCCGAATAAATTGCTTAATGTATCTTTTGCTGCCATGGCGATCGCGAGTCCACCGATTCCAAGGCCGGTGATCAACCCGGTTACATGATAATTCCACTGATCAAGAATCATTACAATCGTGAAGACAACGACAATGAATTTCATGATTTTGGCAAGAAATGGAATGACAATTGTATTGAACTGAAGATCATAGCGATCTCCCATATGATGGAAGAAGATCCCAATCGCATCTGAAAAAATGAAAAATCCCCAGCCAATCGAAAAGATTGCCGATGACTTAAAAAGCAGTGTAGCAATGGATTTCCATTGATGCGGCATCGGCAAGTACATAAGTGCCAAATAAATACCAGCAAAGAAAAGAATAAAAGCAACGGGCCTGCGGAATGCGCCGATCAGTGCATCGTCAACAGGGGTCTTGCTCAATTTTGAGAGCCGCGTAACGAGTTTAAGAAAATATTTAGAAAAAAGCTCGCGGGCAAAGAAGAAGACAAGAAAAATCCCTATTGAAATGAGCCCGTCCAGCCATGTTATTTTAAGTATCCAGTTCAGTTGTTCCACTTTATTCACTCCGAAAATCTTTTTTATTTCTATCATAGCATGGAATTTATCATCTACGTTCATTCAAAATTAAGAAATGACGAAAAAATGTGACCAAGTTTATACTGCATGTTCGAAAAGATTATTGAGGGGATTGTATCAATCGAAAAGCCATAACATGATGTTCATTATAAAAATATGGTACCATATATGTACTGTTAAATGGGTACTGGAGTGTGATGAAATGAATCTGATGCTTGATGATAAATTAAACCTGCTCGAAAAAAATATGGATTTACTGACAAAACAGTTAAAAATGACTTCGGCGAATACGCGGCTGATCCTCGCATCGGTTTATACGGCTTCAGGTGTTCGTTTTGATACGGCGGCATTTTACCGTGTCGATGAACAAATGAAAGGTGCGACCGGGTGGTTCACCGTGCTTAGTCGTGAAATTCGTTATTGTATTAATGCCATGCTCATTCAAAAACAAGCAGAACCTGATTTTGTTCGGGTAATTTATGGCTATCTCGTTAAAGCAGGATTTACTCGTCAGCAACAGACTTACATAGCGGCAGCCATACTTGCCGGAATGGATCCCTCCAAGGCGTTTCAAATTTCGGAAAAGGCTTTTTCATTGTACAAATTATTAAAGAAAAAGCATCCGTTCTTAACAAATAAAAATGATGTATCACTTATTGTGCTTCTTGCCCAGCTTGAAGAGGACACGAATGAACTTGTTGAAAAAGAGGAACGGATTTATACCCATTTGAATGAGAATGGATTTAGAAAATGCGATGACCTCCAGACGCTCGCTTGTCTCCTTGCCTATATTTCTGAGGGAAGCAGCTTAAGACTCGCTCGGAAAGCTGCACAAATCAAGTCGGCAATGGAAGATCAAGGCATGCGTCTTAGAGCCAGCTGTTTTCCGATGTATGGTGTGCTTGCTTTGCTTGCCAATGAAAACGAAGCAGCTGGACAAGTGATTGAATTCTATCAACAAATAAGAAACAAGAAGCTTACTCTGTTTGTCGGCAAAGATCTTTACTTTCAAACAGCGGCTAGTCTATTTGTAAATGAAGTGTTGAACGGTGAGGAAAAACAAAAATCAATTGATCCAAGTTTGCTTGTCATGACCGAGATGGTGATTCGTGCTCAACAAGCGGCTAGCGCCGCAGCTATTGCCGCATCTACAAGTGCAGCCGCCGCATCAAACAGCGGAAATTAATTATAAAAATGTCTGGAGTACTTGAGAAACGCCAATGGCATCTTTGCTGTTTCTTGGGGAGACTATTTAATTCCTCAATATCGTATTATTTGTACCTATCTTGAAACAAGAGTAAAATAATCGTTAGAAAATAAAGTACATGCAAGTTGCTGTCACTGTTTTTATAAAGTCATGATGAATGAAACCTTTTTAAAATCTGAACGTAGATAGGTCATGCAAGAATAAGGAGTGACTTTTTTTATGGCCCAAAATTATGACCTGGTCCTATTAGGTGGTGGAACAGGCGGCTATGTTGCGGCGATCCGCGCCAGCCAGCTTGGATTAAAAACCGCCATTGTCGAAAAAGATGCACTTGGCGGCACATGCCTCCATAAAGGATGCATCCCGACGAAGGCGCTGCTCAGAAGCGCTGAAGTATACGATGAAATCAAGAAAAGCAGTTCATTCGGTATTGATGTTTCTGAAGTTGCACTCCGTTTCGAAAAAATTCAAGAACGAAAGCAAGCAATTGTAGAAAAGCTGCACCACGGCATTCAGCATTTGATGAAAAAGGGGAAAATTGATGTCTATAACGGACTGGGGCGGATGCTTGGACCCTCGATTTTTTCACCACTTCCCGGTTCAATATCTGTTGAATTTGCCGATGGAAAGGAAAATGAAATTTTAACGTCGAAAAATGTAATTATTGCAACGGGATCAAGGCCCCGCTCATTAAAAGGACTAGACATTGACGGAAAACAAATACTGACATCGGATGAAGCGTTGCAGCTGCAGGCATGTCCAGCCTCAATCTTGATAGTCGGCGGCGGGGTCATCGGAGTTGAGTGGGCTTCAATGCTGGCAGACTTCGGCGCAGAGGTGACGATCGTTGAGTACAGCGACCGAATCATTCCTACAGAAGACAAAACACTTTCAATCACGCTTGCACGAGGCTTGAAGAAGCGTGGCATTAAGGTTGTGACTGCAGCAAAGGTACTTCCTGAAACATTGAAGAAAACGGATAGAGTAACAATCAGTGCAGAAATTGGCGACCAACTCGAAACCTTTACAGCTGAGAAAATGCTCGTGTCTGTAGGCAGGATGCCAAATACCGAGGATATTGGTCTAGCGAATACATCAATTGAAACGGATCATGGTTATATTAAGACAAATGCCTTCGGCCAAACGAAGGAATCGCATATCTATGCCATCGGTGATGTGATCGGCGGACTGCAGCTTGCACACGTTGCTTCACATGAGGGTATAAAGGCTGTTGAACATTTAGCAGGACTTTCAGTTGAGCCGCTTCATCCGGAACTTGTACCGCGTTGCATTTACACGCATCCGGAAATTGCTTCGATCGGATTGACAGAGGCACAAGCGAAGAAGGAACACGTTGTCAAGGTTGGAAAGGTACCGTTCGGAGCAATTGGAAAAGCGCTTGTTTACGGTGAATCCGATGGCTTTGCAAAAATTATTGCCGACAAAACGACTAATGATCTTTTAGGTATTCATATTTACGGGCCGCATGCGACGGACTTGATCGGAGAAGCTGCTGTAGCAAAATTACTTGATGCGACTCCATGGGAATTATCAGAAGCGATCCATCCGCACCCAACATTAACAGAAGTGATCGGAGAAGCCGCATTAGCGGTAGACGGGAGGGCGATTCATATATGATTAAAGCAAAAAGTGGAGATACGTTAGTGAAAAACCGTCATCAAAATTTAGGACTATCCGATGAAGTTGTTTTGTCAATGTATGAGAGTATGCTGAAAGCAAGAAGAGTGGACGAACGGCTTTGGCTGCTTAATCGAGCCGGGAAGATTCCTTTTGTTGTGTCATGCCAAGGACAGGAAGCGGCCCAGGTTGGCGCTGCATTCGGCTTGAACCGTGAGAAGGATTATGTTGCACCGTATTATCGTGATTTTGGTTTTGTTTTTGCTTGGGGAATGACGGTCAAAGAAATGATGCTCAATAACTTTGCCAAAGCAGAAGATCCGAGTTCTGCAGGACGCCAGATGCCGGGTCATTTCAGCTATCGAAAGCTGCGGATGCTCAGTCATTCGTCACCGGTGACAACTCAGAATCCTCACGCAGTCGGAATAGCACTCGCGGCTAAAATTAAAGGAGACGATCTTGTCAGCTTTGTTGATTTTGGTGAAGGCTCATCAAACCAAGGTGATTTTCATGAAGCAGCTAATTTTGCGGCCGTTCATAAACTGCCGGTTATTTTTATGTGTGAAAATAATCAATATGCGATTTCTGTGGGATTAAAGCATCAATTGGCATGTGCTCATGTCTCTGATCGCGCGGTCGGTTATGGCATGTTTGGAAAGTCGTTTGATGGCAATGACCCGCTCGCTGCATACGCGGCGGTCAAAGAAGCAGCTGATCGCGCTCACCGTGGAGAAGGACCGACTCTGCTTGAAGCAAACTGCTATCGTTTAATGCCGCATACCAGTGATGATAATGACATGACCTATCGGACGAAGCAAGAAGTCGATGAAGCAAAGAAACATGACGGTGTTCTTACTTTTGCCGCTTATTTGCGATCTGTCGGTGTCCTTACAGAAGAACGAGAAAAACAAATGGAAGATCAGGTACGCAAGGAAATTGACGAAGCGACTGATTATGCAGAAAATGCGCCGTTCGCTGATCCTGATTCTGTTTTGCGGTACGTATATGAGGAAAAGAACTGAAGGGAAGAGAGCATATGCCTGTACTTTCGTATATTGAAGCCGTGACTCAGGCGTTAGATGAAGAAATGAGTCGAGATGAAAATGTGTTCGTTCTTGGTGAGGACGTTGGAAAACGCGGCGGAGTGTTCCAAGCTACGAAGGGTTTATATGACAAATATGGAGAGAATCGCGTGATCGATACACCGCTTGCCGAATCAGCAATTGCCGGGGTCGGAATCGGAGCAGCAATGTATGGTATGCGTCCTGTTGCTGAAATGCAGTTTTCCGACTTTATGCTCCCGGCAGCGAATCAAATCATTTCCGAAGCGGCGAAAACGCGCTATCGTTCAAACAATGATTGGTCTGTTCCGATGACGATTCGTGCTCCATTTGGCGGCGGTGTGCATGGCGGTCTTTATCATTCACAATCAATGGAAGCGATTTTTGCCAATGTTCCGGGACTTAA
The DNA here is from genome assembly GCF_024385605.1 of Sporolactobacillus sp. STSJ-5. GTDB lineage: Bacteria > Bacillota > Bacilli > Bacillales > Sporolactobacillaceae > Sporolactobacillus. The sequence goes on from NZ_JANFOJ010000007.1 coordinate 31,904, forward strand.
AATTGTGATTCCGTCAACACCTTATGATGTCAAAGGACTCCTGAAGGCATCGATTCGTGATAATGATCCGGTGATCTTCTTTGAACATAAACGTGCATATCGGCTGATTAAAGGCGAGGTTCCGGTTGATGATTATACGATTCCGCTTGGTAAGGCAGATGTAAAACGCGACGGTACCGATGTCACGGTGATCACCTATGGCCTGATGGTGCATTATGCAATGCAGGCTGCTGATAAGCTTGCTGTTGAAGGCATCTCAACACATATTCTTGATCTTCGTACTGTCTATCCTTTGGATAAGGAAGCAATCATTGATGCAGCGCGAAAAACCGGTAAAGTATTGCTTCTTACTGAAGACACAAAGGAAGGCAGTGTGATCAGCGAGGCAGCGGCAATTATTGCTGAAAACTGCTTGTTCGACTTAGATGCGCCGATCAGACGACTGGCTGCCCCAGATGCACCGGCCATGCCTTATGCCGGACCTTTGGAACAAGCATTTATGGTTAAACCTGAACAAGTGGAAAATGAAATCCGAGATTTAGCTGAATTTTAACAGGATGGGGGCAGCAGAATGAGTGTCGAACAAATGGCGATGCCTCAGTTAGGAGAAAGTGTGACTGAAGGTACGATTAGCCAATGGCTGATTTCAGTCGGAGATACGGTAAACAAGTATGATCCGATTGCAGAAGTAACAACAGACAAAGTCAATGCGGAAATTCCATCAAGTTTTTCCGGGAAAATTACGGAGCTTCTTGTGGGTGAAGGAGATACATTGCCCGTTGGCGAGCCAATTTGTACCATCGAAGTCGAAGGAGCAGAACCGGCCGTTGAAAAGCTGGTCAAGAATACGGCAGGAAAAGCTGCTCAAAAAGAGGAACAACAGGATACATCAATGAAGAGACGTTATTCACCTGCTGTTTTGAGACTCGCTCAGGAACATGATCTGGATTTGGATCAGATAGCCGGAACGGGCAGAAGCGGACGAATTACACGTAAGGATGTTGAACTCTATATCGCATCCGTCCCTGAAGAACACACAAGTGAATCTCCATCTGATATGCATGTTCCTCAGCCGTCTGCAGCAGGGTGTTTTTCCGAAGCAGTCGCTAAGGAAGCTGCAAAACCTGCAGTTCATGCTCCAAAAACTTTTGAAAACGAAGCGGGAGATCATGTTGTCGCTTTGACAGGCGTTCGCCGAGCAATTGCATCGAACATGCTTCGAAGCAAGCACGAAATTCCGCATGCATGGACGATGATTGAAGTGGATGTTACGAATTTGGTGAACTACCGAAATCAGATCAAAGGTGCTTTTCTTAAGAAAGAGGGTCATAAATTGACCTATCTGCCCTTTTTTATCAAAGCAATCGTCGCTGCACTGAAAGAATTCCCACGCATTAACAGTACATGGGCCGGCGACAAGATTATAGAAAAAAAGGCAGTAAATATTTCACTTGCCGTTGCAGCAGATGAGGCGCTCTATGTGCCTGTGATTAAGAATGCCGATGAAAAAAGTATTAAAGGCCTTGCATTTGCGGTAGATGAACTTGCTGCTAATGTTCGTGAAAATCGATTATCTCCTGATGACATGCAAGGAGGAACATTTACGGTCAATAATACGGGATCATTTGGTTCAATTCAGTCACAGCCGATTATTAATTATCCGCAGGCAGCGATTCTCTCGATTGAATCCATCGTCAAACGACCGGTTGTTGTCAATAACATGATCGCGATCCGAGACATGGTCAATCTCTGTATTTCCATCGATCATCGCGTACTGGATGGACTGATTACCGGCCGTTTCCTTGCACGAGTGAAAGAATTGCTGGAAAATATTAACCCAGAGAACACACCTATATATTGATAATTAAAATAAATATGTATTGAAAATCCCCTTGTCTTTGTTTCGGAACAAAGACAAGGGGATTTTACTTATTTTATTTTACTTATTTTATTTTTTTATTTGCTTTTGTAGTTTGATAAATGTTTTCTGGTAATCTCGGCTGAGTGTCATCAACTGTTTGAAAAAAAGTTCCTGATAGGGCTTTAGTTCATCACACGCACTTCGTTCACATGCTTTGTGAATAATTTCATTTTCACGCTCCGTATCAAGTACGCAGCAATTATGATCTATTTTATATTGAGCAACGGATCGTGCAATCATCATACGCCGATTAAGGAGACAGCTTAACTGTTCGTCGATTTTATCAATTTCCTGGCGAAGTCTTTGCATATCGGTCATAGCCAGTGCTCCAATCCTCTGTTTTGAATCATTGTGTCGAGTAAGGCAAAGGCAGTTGCCGCTTCGACAACTGGGACCGCACGCGGGACAATGCATGGATCATGTCTGCCTTTGATGTTCAATTCGGTTTGTTCCCCGTTGTCCATGTTAATTGATTGTTGCGGTTTGGCAATCGAAGCGGTGGGTTTCACCGCTACATTCAGCAATAAAGGCATACCGCTCGTAATGCCGCCTAATATTCCTCCGTTGTGATTACTGCTTGTAACAAGTTTACCGTCCTTGTTCATCTTCTCGTATGGATCATTTGCTTCACTGCCACGCAGGTTGCTGATTCCGAAACCGTCTCCGAAAGAGACACCCTTCACTGCGGGAATGGCAAACAGAATTGAGGAAAGTACACTTTCCAGTGCATCAAAGATCGGTGAGCCGATACCTGCGGGGACTCCGCTTGCTGCTGCTTCAATTACACCGCCGACAGAATCACAATCCATTCGAGCCTTTTCAATCAGTGCTTTCATTTTCTCTCCTGAAGAATCATTAATGACTGGAAACTGTTTTTTCGCCACTTCCTTCATCAACTCGCTTGAAGGATGAATCGGATCAAAAGGAGAGTCATTTATTTTGCCAATTGAACGAATATGAGCACCGATATGAATTCCTTGATTTTCCAACAACTGACGAGCAATAGATCCCGCAAAGACCAAAGGGGCAGTCAGTCGACCGGAAAAATGACCGCCGCCTCGATAATCTTGGAAGCCGTGATAGCGTACGTTTCCTGTATAATCTGCATGACTTGGACGCGGAATAATATTTAATTCCGCGTACGCTTTAGACTTTTGGTCATGATTGCGAATGAGAAAGGCGAGCGGGGTACCTGTTGTCCGACCCTGAAACATACCACTGAGTATTTCCCAAGTGTCCGTTTCATGTCGCTGTGTTGACCACCGATGAAGGCCCGGTGCACGGCGCTTCATATGGAAATTTACTTGATCAAAATCAATTGATATTCCAGAGGGGAGGCCATCAATCACACCGCCGATAGCAGGTCCGTGTGATTCACCGAAAATAGTTAATTTCATTAGATTTCCCCAACAACTACTCATTACAGCACCCTCCAATTGTTTGAAATACGTGATAAAAATCCGGCCATGATTTTGCGACGGCATGTGCTTCTTGCAAATGAATCCGACCGTGTACGATCACTGAAAGAGATGTAAGAAGCATGGCAAGTCGATGATCGTTGTGAGATGAAACGGATCCTCCCCGAAGGAAGGGAACACCGCGAATAATCATACCGTCTTCAGTCTCCGTGACATCTGCTCCCAACGAATTCAATGCATTTGCTACACTAGTGATTCGATCCGATTCTTTGTCGCGAAGACGTTTTCCGCCTTTTATGACACTTTTTCCATCGGCTAATGCCATAGCTCCTGCTATTACTGGTGCAAGATCAGGACATTGTGCGACGTCCACTGTTGTTGCTGTTAATTTTGATTTCTCAGCAATTAATTCATCGTCGTTCCAATAAATCTGTCCATTCATTGACGTGAGGATCGACTTAATGGCGCGGTCCCCTTGCTTACTGTCCCGGTTTAAGCCGCGTATGGTAATCCGACCGCCAAGCACGCCCATTAGCAGAAGAAAAGCAGCCTGAGACCAGTCTCCTTCAATAGTATAGGTGTTCGATCGGTAGGGTTCTGAATTTATTAAAAAGGAACGTCCGTCTTCTTTAATTGCTATGCCGAATTGACTGAGTACATCCCGAGTGATGGTCACATACCCGCTTGATTCCAATGAGTCGGTAATACGAATTACTGATGGGTGATCAAGTAAGGGAAGTGCGAACATTAATCCCGAAATAAGCTGAGAACTGACACTTCCTGAGATGGGAAAGTCGCCTGGATGCAATGCTCCTTTTAAATGTATTGGAAACTGCTTGGGTATCTGCTGCCATCGTATTTTTTTCTCAGCGAAGAGCGATTGATAGGGCGTCAGTGAACGTTGTGCTAATCGATCGCTGCCTGTAACAAGTGCTTCTCCGCATAACGCAAGCGCTACAGGAAGAACAAAGCGTAACGTTGATCCTGATTCATGACAATCAATTGTGGGAACCGTGCCATTAAATTGAGATGAAATTCCGGTAATTGTCAGTGAAGTTCTTTCCTTATACAAAGGGGGGGAACTGATTCGTGCCCCAAAAGCCTGCATTGCATTTATAGTAGCCGTAATATCTTCGGATAGTCCGACATTTTGAATCAAACTTGTGCCTTGAGCCAGTGAGGCTGCCATGATTGCTCGGTGTGCGTAGCTTTTCGAAGGTGGGACAACAACAGTACCATTGAGTGAATCTGCTGAAATATGCATCAATGTTTATCTCCCTAACTATTTTCATTGATCATTGGGGCCGGCGATAATCGCTTTTAATTCTTTAAAAACAAAAAAGAGAGGTAACTCTCTTTAAAGGATAAGTGTTCATTCTTTATTTGAATGAGAATCAATTAAAATAAATTTTAAGTGCTTCAAAAATATCTGTCAATAAAGACTTGTTTTCATGTAATGTTTTATTCTATCGATTTGCAGATTCATTGTCTTTTATGACTTCAAGGACAATATCTGCGAAACATTTGGCAGCTGGTGATGTGGGAACTCGAGAAGCAAGCCTGATTGTTCGAAAACTTTCAACAGTAAATGGAATTGCTCGAAGCGGCTCAATGTTTTCTGGAAGAACAAGTTCCGGAAGGATACTAATCCCGAGATGATGTGCGACCATGGCGAGTATTGCATTCTCTTCCATAAGTTCAAACCGAACATTAGGTGAGCAATGGTGCTCAGATAACAAACGTTTAATTTCGTGATATCCACCGTACGCCGGCATGATAAAGGGTTCGTCTTCAATCTGTTTAAAAGCGACTGTCTTTTGATTATAGAGCGGACTTTTCGGCGACACAATGCAAAGTATACGATCTTTTTTAATTGGTGTGACCCGGACAGATTTAATTTCCATTTTTGTTACAAATCCGCAGTCAAGTTCACCGCGTAACAGTGCCTGTTCAATTTCTTCATAATTCCCATCGAAAAGGCGGATTTTTATTAATGGATAATGCGTCTCCATCTGCTGAATCACTTGTGGCAGGATATGAATGGAGACACTATTGAAACTGCCCACAGACACAGTTCCCTTTATGACACCGAGAATGGATGAAGCTTCCTGGCGAACACCTTCATCCAACTGCAATACGGCATTGATATTCGGAAGCATCAGGTTGCCTTCGCGAGTTAAGGTGATGGCAGAACGCCCTCTATGGATCAATGAAAAACCAAAGGTCTGCTCAAGCCCGGAAATGGCGTGGCTAACCGCTGATTGCGTCAATCCGAGCTGTTCAGCCGCTCGCGTAAAACTGTGCAGCTGAGCCACTTTGGAAAAAATTTGATATTTAATGAGACTCATTCGTGCTCCTCCTCATGTTTGTTTATAAACCATGTGAGACATCACCTCATGATGAAAATATTTCATTTGTTATATTATAAAGATTCATTTTATTAATAACAATACGTCCTTTATACTGATGAAGAAAATGATTGAATCGAGGTGTTGAGGCATGAATCAAAAAAAAGCAGACTGGATGCTTGTCCTTGTTACCGTTCTTTGGGGCACTTCTTATTTGTTTATGAAAACCGGGCTGGATGATTTGGGGGTCTTTACTTTTATTGCACTGCGTTTTTTCATTGCTTTTGTCATCATGGCTTTATTTTTCCATCGTGCACTTTTTCATACAGATTTCAGAACACTGGTTTATAGCTTGCTGCAAAGTCTGATGCTTCTCGGCGTTTTTGCATTTCTCATGTTCGGAATGCTAACAACACCCGCGTCAAAGGCGGGATTCTTGAATAGTCTTACGGTCATCTTTGTTCCGATTCTTCATGCGCTGATCACGCGACATCTGCCACCAAGACGCGTGATGACGGGAGCAGGTGTCTCGTTAATTGGTATTTTTCTTTTAACAGGTACCTCCTCACTCATGCTCAGCAGTGGTGATTTGTTCTGTATTATTGGTGCGTTATTCAATGCAGGCTATATTATTCTTGCCGGACATGTCGGTAAGCAAGTGCCCACACTTGCGTTCAGTATCTGGCAGATGGGGTTCACCGGCGTTCTGTCCTTACTGCTTGCCCTGATCTTCGAGCCGTTTCAGCTGCCTGCAACCCTGGCGGCATGGACTTCTGTTCTTGGTCTGGCCATTCTATGCAGTGCAGTCGGTTATTTGCTGCAAAACATAGCACAAAAGTTTACTTCGGATCTCCACGCAGGGCTTATTTTTTCATTAGAGCCCGTATTTGCGGCGCTGTTTGCCTATTTGTTTGTCGGAGAACGGTTATCTGTTCAGGCATCTATCGGAGCCGTGCTTGTTTTACTTAGTATCGTCATCATGGAAATCAAAATTGGTAATGATCGCAAAATGCCTCGTGCATGGTTTGCTGTCTCTCTGTTTAAAAAGCACAGCCGTCCTGATAAGTAATTGTTTAGGCAAAATAGGCAGGCGCACGATTTGCGGGATGCATTTGGAACAACTATGCATTATAATTTTTATCATCGTACATATCAATCGATTCATTTTCTGTTCATAGTTCACATGCACACTATTTGAGAAGAATGTTGTGTGAAAAGGAGTCGAAAAACCAATGAACAAAATTCTCGTTATTGATGACGATCCGCATATTCGCGAGCTAGTGACTGTGTTTCTTGAAAGTGAAAATTTGCCCTGCATTGAAGCAGAAAATGGAAGAGAAGCGCTAAGAATACTTGATGATGATTCTGTTGTGCTCATTATATTGGATATTATGATGCCTGAGATGGACGGATGGGCATTCTGCCGTGAAGTGCGCAAGTCCAAAAAAACTCCGATTTTAATGCTTACAGCAAAGGGAGAGACAATGCAGAAAGTTAAGGGTTTTGAGCTTGGAGCTGATGATTATCTCGTAAAACCATTTGAACCGATTGAGCTTGTTATGCGTGTGAAAGCTTTGCTGAGGCGCTATCAGGTATCCGTCTCGCAAACCCTGCGCATAGGAAAACTGGTTTTAGATCGAAAATCGTATACCATTATTAATGGAAACGATTCAATTATGATCCCAATGAAGGAATTTGAATTGCTGTTTATGCTTGCTGGAGCGCCAGGTCGAACGTTCACTCGAGATGACCTCATTGAAAATATTTGGGGTTATGATTACGAGGGGGATGAACGCACGATTGATGTTCATGTGAAACGACTTCGTGAACGTTTTGTCACTGATAAATGCGGATTTGAAATAAAAACAGTACGTGGACTCGGATATCGATTGGAAGAGTTATTATGAAAAGATACCCTTGGAATAAATTCAAAGTGCACTGTTTTGGCATTTTGTTCTTATTAGTACTGAGTCTGTTCTGGATTCTTTTTTATCTGTTGATTGATTCGGTGACGAATCATTTTGAAATTCATGTCCATCCGCTTCTTATTCATGTTGTGAGCGGACTCCTTGGTGTCGTTTTAATGGGCTTTGTGATGACTCAGGTTGGAAAGTACATTAAGCCAAAAAGATTTAATTACTTTCAGACGATTTCCCAAGCGATCAGACAGATGGCGAAGGGAAATTTCGAAATAGAGCTTAACATTCCGCTTCCTACGGAAGAAAAAAATCGACATAATCCTTTTGTCCAGCTTGTAGACAGCGTTCATTATATGGCGAAGGAACTGGGACAGCTGGAACGTGTGCGGCAAGAGTTTATTTCAAATGTCTCCCACGAGATTCAATCGCCGCTGACCTCGATTAAAGGATTCGCACGTGCATTGGAGAATGATCAGCTGCCGAAGGAAAAGAAAGATCATTACTTAAAGATCATTCAAACAGAAACAGATCGTCTCTCGAAATTAAGCGATAATTTATTAAAATTGACAGCACTTGAAAATGAGAAGCACCCGATGTACATGACTGATTATCATCCGGATCGACAAATAAGATCATGCCTGCTCGCACTTGAACCTCAATGGAGCAGTAAGAAATTGAATCTAGATATTAAATTAGAACCGGTTATGATTCATGCAGATAGTGAACTAATGAATCAGGTTTGGATGAATTTAATTCAAAATAGTATTAAATTCACTCCCATTGAAGGGAAGATCAGTGTTTTATTAAAAGAGCAGAGTGGTCGTATTCTCTTCCAATTGTCAGACACAGGAATGGGCATTAAAAAAGAGGATTTTGTTCATCTTTTCGAACGATTCTATAAAGGAAACCGCTCGCGAACCAGTCGTGAAGGCGGCAGTGGTTTAGGCCTTTCTATCGTGAAAAAAATTATAGATGTTCATCAAGGAGAAATTCGTGTAAGCAGCGACTATGGAAAGGGGACTACTTTTTCTATATGGTTGGAAAAGGCAGAAACAAAGTCCCAAAGCACTAATTAATTGACAAGTGCAATGATAAAAACGGAAATGCTTGATAGGACGAGTGCGCCGATCATGAGATAGACAACGACTTTAAATAATTTCTTCGACATAGATATGACCGTTCCTTTCCTAGTGAGTTCTTGTCCATTATAGTTGATCATAAGCAGACTTTTCAATCGACTGAGCAAAATTGAATGAACAGTATGTTATTATAACAAAAGAGAAACAGGCAAAACGAAATAAAGGTAATTTTTACAGAAATAATGATGAAATGAGTGAGTGGATTGATTAATGAAGAACGTCTGATCACGAATTTTTGTGAATTAGTCAGCATTGATTCGGAAACTGGATTTGAAGGGAAAATCTATGAGGTTCTGAAAAAAAAACTTCTTGAACTCGGACTCGATGTTAAGGAAGACCAGGCACAAAAGACAACGGGTCATGGAGCAAATAATCTCATTTGCACGTTGCATGGAACGAAAACAGGTACTCCCATTTTCATTGGTACACATATGGATACGGTTCTTCCGGGAAAAGGTGTTAAACCATTAATTGAAAATGGTTACATCACCTCAGATGGGACAACGATTCTCGGATCGGATGATAAAGCCGGTATAGCAGCGATTCTGGAGGCAATTCAAGTAATGATCGAGGAGCAGCACGAACATGCCGATGTTCAGTTCATCATTACGATTGGCGAGGAATCCGGCTTGCTCGGAGCAAAAGCGCTTGACATGTCTCTGGTCCATGCTGATTATGGCTTTGCATTGGACAGTGACGGACCGGTAGGAGATGTGGTAGTGGCAGCTCCATTTCAAACGAAATTCATCGTTGATTTATATGGGAAGACTGCACACGCCGGCATTGAACCTGAAAAAGGAGTATCGGCAATTACATTGGCAGCTAAAGCCATTGCTAAAATGCCGCTCGGTCGGATCGACAATGACACAACAGCGAATATCGGCAGTTTTGAAGGCGGTAAAGCGACAAATATTGTCTGTGATTACGTGAAGGTGATTGCAGAAACTCGATCACTTGTCAAAGAAAAAATGGATAATCAGATTATAAAAATGACTGAGGCTTTCAAAGATACCGCCATGAAAATGGGAGGAAAAGCAGAGGTTCATGCTGAATTCATGTATCCGGGATACAAATTCGGCAGTGAGGATGCAGTGGTCCAGCTCGCATCAAAGGCGATTGAAGCAGTTGGCAGAACACCGCATATGCTCCAAAGCGGCGGAGGAAGCGATGCTAATGTACTTTGCGGTAAAGGAATACCAACGATAAACTTGGGTGTCGGCTATGAAAACATTCACACAGTCAAAGAGAAAATAGCAATTAAGGAACTCATAAAGACAGCTGAGCTTGTCATTGCTCTAGTTGATCAAGCAATTGAAAAAGATTAATCTTAAGAAAGAATGACGTACGAAGAGGCGATAAATGGCGATGGCAAGTGCAAGGATTATCTTTCATATCGATATGAACAGTTTTTATGCCTCAGTTGAAATTGCCAACCATCCGGAACTTAAAAAAAAGCCGCTCGCCATCGCCGGTAAAACGGAGGAGCGGCATGGTATCATTGTAACGAGCAGCTATGAGGCAAGAAAAAGAGGGGTGCGGACGACCATGACAGTTCGTGAAGCACGAAAGCTGTGTCCTGACCTCATTGTACGTCATCCTGATTTTTCCTTGTATCGACGAACTTCGGATCAATTATTCGAAATGCTTAAAGAATATACTCCATTAGTTGAAAAAGCATCCATTGATGAAGGTTACCTTGATGTGAGTGCTTTGAATAAAATACATCCATTGAAGCTTGCCGGCACGATTCAAAACAGGATTGGCGATGAGCTTCGTTTGCCATGCAGTATTGGTATTGCACCTAATAAATTTCTCGCAAAAATGGCGTCTAATATGAAGAAACCCATGGGCATAACAGTTGTCCGAAAGCGACAGTTGGCGGATCTATTATGGCCGTTGCCTATTGGTAAAATGCATGGTGTCGGACCGAAAACAGAACAAAAATTTAACTCAGAAGGCATACTGACAATTGGTGATCTTGCAAATCATGATCCGGTTCTAGTTGAACGGCATTTTGGAACGAATGGACGCAGACTTTTTGAATTAGCAAATGGACAAGACGATCGTCTTGTCGATCCAGAGGCTTGGGATCGTTATAAAAGCATCGGACATTCTGTCACGCTGTCTCAGGACACACGATCAATGAAAATTATTCAAGATACCTTGCATCAGCTTTCGACTAAGCTAGCGCTTCAATTAAAAAAAGAGCATGTGGCAAGCTATGAACTTATTTTGATGATACGTTATCATGATTGGACAACGGTTACGCGACATAAAACAACAGTACAACCGTTGAGGAGCTTGGAAGAAATTGAGAACCTTGCGTTCTCAGTCTTTCGTTCAAATTGGAAAGGCAATGATGTTCGACTGCTTGGTATCACGCTTGCTTCTTTTCAGTCAGTCAGTGACTCAACGAAACAACTTGATCTGTTTTCATACCAGAAAGATGCCCAATCAGAGCAGCTTGTCAATTTAATTGATCAAATCAACGACCAATTTGGAGAAGAAACGTTGCTGCCGGCAACGCGCCTACTTGATAAGAAACGAATGGGAGATTCATTTGGAAATTAAGAGTATTATCGTTGAAAAATTTAGTGTAGTAAGGGTATAAAAGGTGGATTGGATAGAATGAGGTTTACATTTTTAGGAACAGGTGCGGGAATGCCGGCGAAAGAACGAAATGTTACGTCGCTCGCTGTCAGTTTTCCAGAATATGATGGAGATTTATGGCTTTTTGATTGTGGTGAGGGGACCCAGCGGCAAATTCTTTATACCTCTGTTAAATTAACAAAGCTGTCAGTTATCTTCGTCACCCACTTGCATGGAGATCATCTCTTCGGGTTGCCGGGAATTCTTGGCAGTCGGTCTTTTCAGGGAGCGCTTACACCGTTGACACTCATCGGTCCGAAGGGATTGAAGGAATATGTTGAAACATCACTTCGTGTTTCCGGAACGCATCTCTATTATCCGGTTACTGTACATGAAATTAATTCAGAAAACATAGTGTATGAAAATGATCATTTTATTGTGGATGCAGGCGAACTGGATCACGGCATCAAAACATACGGTTATCGGATCACTGAAAAAGATCAGCCCGGAGAGTTGCTGGTGGACAAGCTGATCGATATAGGCGTGCGTCCGGGTCCTATTTATAAGCAGATAAAGGAACAAGAGAATGTTATGCTACCGGATGGAAAAGTTCTAGATACAGCTGATTTCATCGGAAAACAACGTAAAGGGCGAACGATTACCATCTTAGGCGACACGAGGCCCTGTGAGACGTCTTTGCTTCTTGCGAAAAATGCTGATTTGCTTATTCATGAAGCGACATTTAGTGGAGATTGTGATCAGCTTGCTCATGATTATCACCATTCTACGTCACTGCAAGCTGCTGAAACGGCAAATAAAGCGGAGGCAAAAGCTCTGATTCTCTCTCATTTAAGTTCAAGATATCAAAAAAGGGAACAATCAGCACTGCTTAATGAAGCAAAAGCAGTTTTTCCATTAACTTTTCTCGCTCATGATTTGTGGACTTATGAATTAAAGCACCCATCACGGCATTGATCATTCAAAAATCTTACTCGATGTGTTGAAAAATTTCATACAAGTCGGTGAGGGTGAGGATATAATGATGACATCCGTTTTCATTGCTGCGTTTGTTATTTGTTTCTTGTCCTTTTTTATAAGCAAAAATAAGGCTCCCAAATATGGGAGCCTTATTTTTCATGTACGTTGATCGTTCATTAAGTAAACAGATTACTTTGCTTCTGTTTCACCGTAACCATATGCACCGTGTTCGCTGATATCAAGACCTGCTTTTTCAGCCTCAGCAGATACGCGGAGACCCATGGTTGCTTTCATGATTGAGAGTACAATCAGCGAAGCAACAGCAACAAAAGCGAATGCTGCGATAACGCCGAGTGCTTGAACGCCTAATTGGTGGAAACCGCCGCCATAGAAGAGTCCGGCTTTACCAACACCAGCGAGTGCAACAAGCTTAGGAGCTGCGAAGAAACCAGTTGAAAGAGTACCGATAACACCAGAGATGCCGTGTACAGAGAAGGCATAGATCGGATCATCAAGACCTTTGCTTTCAAGGAAGATTGAAGTCCAGTAAGTGAATGCACCGGCAACTGCGCCAATGACAATTGCTGCCCAAGGTTCAACAAACGCACAAGATGCTGTGATCGCAACGAGTGCGGCAAGAACACCGTTGCACATTGCACCGATATCTGCCTTTTTAGAAATAAGCATTGCTGCGAACAGAGCACCAAGTGCGCCAGCTGCTGCTGCTAGGTTCGTTGTCAAAGCTACATAACCGAAGAATTGACCATAACCAGATGTTGCTACACCTGTTGAAACGGTACTGCCGGCGTTGAATCCAAACCAGCCAATCCAAAGAATAAATGTACCAAGATATACAAATGGAATACTGTGTGCCGGAATTGTTTTTGCTTTTCCATCGACAAACTTGCCGATTCTAGGTCCGAGAAGCAATGTACCAACTAATGCTGCCGTTGCACCTTGAAGGTGAACGACTGTTGATCCAGCGAAATCCTGCATGCCAAGAGTGGACAGCCAGCCGCCGCCCCATACCCAGTGACCAACTACCGGATAAATGATCGCAACGAAAATCGTTCCGAATACGAAGTACACAGACAACTTGGCACGTTCTGCAAAACCGCCCCAAGCAATTGCCAGCGATACAGCGGCGAATGCGAGCTGGAAGAGGAAGAAAATTGAATCAGCGCCGCTCGGGATGCCGCTCAAGAAAAATTTAGAAGTACCGATAAATGCATTACCATCGCCAAAAGCGACCCCATAACCTACTGCCCAGAAAACAATTGAGGAAACGCCGAGTGTAATAATCTGCTTTCCTGTAATGTGGCCCGCATTCTTGCTTCGCAGTGATCCTGCTTCAAGAAATGCGAATCCGGCTTGCATAAGGAGAACTAAAATTGCTGCAACCATTACCCATAAAGAATCCAAACTTACTGTTATAGCATCTGTTGCTTTCATTAAGTTGATGCCCCCTTTTTTATGATGAAGTAATTATAACATATCATGTCAGTAAAAGTTACAACTAAATATTAAAAATATTCATTTATTTATGTAAGCCTTTTCAATTTCGGCATTTTTGTTACTATTTTGCAAGCCCTTTTTCCTATAATTCTGCGAAGTTCGACATATTTTGCTTCACTTTAGGTGATTTATAATGATTAAATTGATCTAGGCGATAAGACGGGGCTAACATTTGTTATCTATTGAATGTACTATTATTTATAATAGTATTTGTAATAAATGAGGATTCGACATTAAGGGAGTATTCATCATGTTTCAAAAGAAAATAATTGTTATTACTGGTGCTTCAAGTGGGGTTGGACGTGAACTTGCCTGTTTATTTGCTTCAAAGGGAGCTCAGGTTGTGCTGCTTGCTCGCAATGTAGAAAAACTAGCTGAATTGCAGAGACAAATTAATATTGAAGGCGGTTCGGCTGATTACTATTCATTGGATATAACTGACATCAATTCGATTCGCTTGATTTTTGAAAAAATTGTTTTGCGTTTCCAACATATTGACATACTGATTAACTGCGCCGGAGTTGGAAAATTTCAATTTTTTTCGAAAATGGGAAGCGACGTGATTGATCAAATGCTTGCGGTCAATGTACATGGACTCATTCACTGTACACAGGCTGCTCTTCCATCAATGGTTCAGCAAAAACACGGATGTATCGTTAATATTGCATCACTTGCAGGAATCATTACGACATCAAAATCGGTCGTCTATGGTGCAACAAAGCATGCGGTCATCGGTTTCTCAAATGGATTGAGGATGGAAACATTGAAGGACGGCATACGCGTAATTGTTGTAAATCCCGGACCGATTCGTACGCCGTTTTTAAATATTGCGGATCCTTCAGGACATTATTTGAAAAATGCAGGACGTTTTATGCTTGATGCACGTACCGTAGCGGAAAAAGTGATCAGTGGAATTGAAAAAAATAAGCGGGAAATTAATCTTCCTTGGTATATGGGTATAGGTGCAAAGCTGTATCAGTTAATGCCCGGAGTATTTGAGAAGATTTTCGGACGTATTATTAATATGAAGTAGGCATTTTTTTCAGTGACAATCTATATATTTTGCATATTACGTGCAAAAAGTGTATTATTGATTTGTAAGAAAACGCTTACATTATTGCGCGTTCAATTTTGTAAGCGCTAAATGACGGGAGGAGTCAGAATGCAAACTGAAACACAAGCATCCGCTAAAGACATGACCGTTGAGAAAGCAAAATGGATTTATACGAAAATGCAAGAGATTCGCCAATTTGAAACTGCTGTACATGAAATCTTCGCTAAGGGTGAGATACCGGGTTTTGTTCACTTGTATGCAGGCGAAGAAGCTGTTGCTGTCGGAGTCTGTGCTCACCTGACAGACAATGACAGTATCACAAGTACCCACCGCGGACATGGACATTGTATCGCAAAAGGTTGTGATTTGAACGGAATGATGGCTGAGATCTACGGACGAGCAACCGGTCTCTGCAAGGGTAAGGGAGGTTCCATGCATATTGCGGATGTATCAAAAGGCATGCTCGGTGCCAATGGTATTGTAGGCGCGGGACTGCCGCTGGCGGTCGGTGCGGGACTAACAGCCAAAGTAAAGAAAACGAATGATGTTGCCGTCTGCTTCTTCGGCGATGGAGCAAGCAACCACGGAACGTTCCACGAAGCAGTGAATATGGCTGCCATCTGGAAACTTCCCGTTATTTTCGTATGCGAAAATAACGGATTCGGTGAAGCTTCTACATTTGAATACGCAGCAGCAGCTGATTCAATTGCAAATTTTGCCAAGGTATATAAAATTGCAGGAGAAACGGTGGACGGAAAAGATCTGACTGCCGTGTATGACGCTGCAGGAAAGGCAGTTGCACGCGCACGCAAAGGTGAAGGCCCGACGATTCTTGAATGCATGACCTATCGCGATTTCGGACATTTTGAAGGCGATACGCAATCATATAAAGATAAAGAAAAACAACAAAAGGCAGTTACTGATGACGACGCTATTCTCAGATTTCAGGGCTACTTAAAGAAAAACAAAATTTTGTCGGCTGAAGAAATCAAGGGACTTGATGATTCAGTCAAGGCAGCCATCGATGAGGCGGTTCGATTTAGTGAGGAAAGTCCATTCCCTGATGATAAAGAAGTCACCACCGATGTCTATGTCTCATATTAAATCGATTGGATAAATCTGGAGGTGCTCGCAATGGCAGTTAAAATGAGTTATTCAGAAGCAATTAATGACGCAATTCGAGTTGCAATGCGTAAAGATGATGATGTTATCTTAATCGGCGAAGATGTCGCAGGCGGTGCGGAAGTTGATCATTTGCAGGATCAAGGCGCATGGGGCGGTGTTTTCGGAGTTACAAAAGGAATTGTAGAGGAATTCGGCCGTGATCGTGTAATTGATACGCCAATTGCTGAATCCGGATATATGGGCGCGGCTGTTTCCGCAGCGGCAACTGGATTACGACCTATTTCAGAACTAATGTTCAATGACTTTATCGGCAGCTGTTTAGATGAAGTCATGAATCAAGCGGCAAAATTTCATTATATGTTCGGAGGAAAAGCAAAGGTACCGCTGACCATTCGAACCATTGACGGCGCCGGATTCAACGCTGCGGCTCAGCACTCGCAAAGCCTCTACGCATTGTTCACACATATTCCGGGTATCAAAGTAGTCATACCAAGCAATCCATATGATATGAAGGGACTGCTGCTCAGCGCAATCTTTGATGACGACCCTGTCGTGGTATTTGAAGATAAGACTCTTTATGGAATGAAAAGCGAGGTCGGCGAGGGTTTCTATACAATTCCATTCGGAAAAGCTGAAATCAAACGTGCTGGGAATGATTTGACGATTGTCGGCCTCGGAAAACAAGTATATACCGCTTTAAAAGCTGCAGACAAATTGGCGAAGAAAGGTTTCGAAGCAGAAGTTATTGATCCTAGAACTTTATCACCTCTTGATGAAGATACGATTATCAATTCGGTGAAGAAGACGGGACGACTAATTATTGTAGATGAAGCTTATCCTCGTTGCAGTGCAGCTACGGATATCGCAGCGATCGTCGGTGATAAAGCCTTTGATTATCTGGATGCGCCAATTAAGCGTGTGACTGCTCCTCATGCACCAGTACCATTTTCTCCGCCGCTTGAGAAGTTGTATATGCCGACACCTGAGAAAATTATCGATGCATTCAGTGTTATGGTAGGCGATAAAGTTTTCTCAGCTGTGTAAAGTAATCAGCAATTATAGTAATGGGATGCTCCGTAATTGATCTCAGTATCCCTTCTGAGTTTATCCGAAAGGAGCGAGGAAAAAATGGCGGTAGAAATCATTATGCCGAAAATGGGCATGGGCATGGAAGAAGGAACGGTTGTCGAATGGTTGAAACAAAAAGGGGATTCGGTAAAAAAAGGCGAATCTGTTGTCTCAATTAGTTCAGATAAGATTGAAAAAGAACTGGAAGCGCCGGAAGAAGGCGTCCTTATTGATATTGAAGCAGATGTTGACGATGTTGTTCCAATTGGTCACCCGTTAGGATATATTGGTGCTCCAGGGGAAACAGTTAATTCAGAAGAAGCATCTGCACCAGCACCGGAAAAGAAACAAGATGTTCCAGTTGCTGCTGAAGCCCCTGCACCTGCAGCAGAATCTGCTCCAGAACCGGCGAAGGGTGAAGAACCGAGACTTCGTGTTTCTCCCGCGGCTCGCCGTTTAGCAAAAATCGAAAATATAGATTTAGCTACCGTTACCGGCACGGGGCCAATGGGACGAATTACAAAAGCCGATGTTGCTGCGGCTCAGACAAAAAAAGCTCAGCAGCCGGCTGAAGCATCTAAGCCTGCTCCAACACCTGCACCATCATCACTTAGTATAGGAACGGCAAAGAAAGTTACTGGAATGCGTAAA
Organism: Sporolactobacillus sp. STSJ-5; assembly: GCF_024385605.1. Classification (GTDB taxonomy): domain Bacteria; phylum Bacillota; class Bacilli; order Bacillales; family Sporolactobacillaceae; genus Sporolactobacillus. The sequence goes on from NZ_JANFOJ010000007.1 coordinate 49,629, forward strand.
GTGATCTCAGATCGAATGTTCAACAGTTTGCAGACAACAGCACAATTGACTCTGCAGACCACTGTCGATGTCACAGAACTGATAGCTTTCCAGAAAAAAGCGCGTGAAGCGTATCAAATTAATGATGAAGTGCGTTTAACGATCACTGATTTCATTGCCAAGGCAGCAATTAACGCCTTGCTTGAACACAAAGCGATGAACAGCATCTATGAAGGGGATACGATTACAACTTTTGATGCCGTTCACCTTGGCGTGGCGGTAGCGCTTAATGAAGGACTCGTTGTACCGGTCATTCAAGACGCGGACAAAAAATCATTGAGTTCTATATCACGCGAGATTCGCAAAGCGAGCAAGCAAGCACGCGGTTCGGAATTGAATCAGCTTCAGTTAAGCGGATCAACGTTTACCATTACTTCACTAGGAACCTATGGCGTCGGCTTCTTCACACCGGTGATCAATCCTCCTGAAGTAGGTATACTTGGTGTAGGTACGATAAGTGAACAGCCTGTTTACTTTGGCGATGAACTAAAGAAACGCAGTATGATGCCGCTCAGTTTGACCTTTGATCATCGAGCAGTTGACGGAGCGCCGGCAGCCGCATTTTTAGCTACGGTTAAACAAAATCTAGAAGCACCATTCAAATTGGTACTCTAAATTTTTGCGTAAAGAGATTTTTATTAAATAAGATAAGTTTAATAGAATAAACGAGTCATGTTATGCAGGAAACAGATCCGGGTAAACGACGGCTGCTTCCTTTTTTTTTGCAGAACTCACAAGGAAGAGGATCATTTAGTACAAATTTTTTAAAGTCAATGGTGCTCGAGTTTGATGTTAGATTTGGATTATATTGGATTAGTGATTGTGAAATAGGGTACAATGGAATAGTGAATGTTAGCCGTATTATCGGCATTTTTGAAAGATTGGGGAATGGTCATGCCGAAATCTAAATACTTTCGATTTGCAGTTTGGGTGCTTCTGATATTAATAATACTTATGGTAGGTTCGAAACTTACCTTTATTTTACAGCCGATTGGTGTTCTATTTACATCACTTGCGGCTCCTCTCATTATTTCCGGATTGCTCTTTTATTTATTGCGTCCTCTTGTTCGTGGATTAGTAAGGCTTAAAATTCCAAGAGTTGTTGCTATAATCATTATTTATCTCGTTGTCATCGGATTAATCACCTTGCTTCTCTTTAATTTTGGCCCGCTCTTATATAATCAGTTTCTTTCCTTAATTACAAGCATGCCGGGCTTGGTACAGCAGCTTGGCGAACAACTGGTCAACTTTCAACAGAGTGAAATTTTTTCAAAGATGCATTTGGATGAAATTCCATATCTTGATTTCGCCAACCGTTTTTCAAAATCTCTATCTGCAATGGCGACTACATTTGGAAATAATATTCTATCCATTATCCAATCGATTACAGGTACTGTGCTCATTATTGCCATCGTTCCCTTTATCCTTTTCTATCTTTTAAAAGATGGTGATCGCATGTCTCAAGGAATTATAAAATTCATTCCTGCCGAGCATCGCGAAAAAGCGGGAGAGATACTTAGGGACATGGATCAAACGTTGAGCGGATATATTCAGGGGCAGATGATTGTTTTACTCTTTGATTTTGTCTTCATTTATATTTGGTATCTGATTATCGGACTCCACTACTCGCTGGTACTCGCCTTAGTCATTTTGTTTACAAATGTCATCCCGTTTATCGGCTCATTTATTGCAACCATACCGGCTGTCATTGTTGCGTTTATTCAATCACCGATTCTCGCACTTTATGTTATCATCGGAGTTACCGTCGTTCAGCAAATTGAAGGCAATGTGATCTCACCGCTTGTCATGGGAAGAAAATTAGATATTCACCCGCTGACGATCATCTGTATTCTGCTTGTTGCAGGAAACTTGGCCGGTATTATCGGCATGCTGCTTGCCATTCCCTTCTATGCTGTGTGCAAGGTAATTGTGACGCGTGTGTACCAATTAATCCAATTGCGCAAGCAATAAAATTAGTTGAGGGAGAGATTAGTATGGGGTACATAGAGAATCTGAGGAGCAAGATTGGACACGAGCCAATTATTCTGGTTGGCGCAGTCGCAATCATTCATGACCACCGAGGAGCAGTGCTCCTTCAGAAACGCAAATATCCAGAAGGAAGCTGGGGACTTCCGGGTGGCCTGATGGAGCTTGGCGAAACGGCAGAGGAAACGGCGAGTCGAGAAATTCGTGAAGAGACCGGCTTAATGGTTCATGGGCTTCATCTGTTTCAGGTATATTCTGGCGTGAAGACGCCAGCTGTAGCGGAAAACGGAGATCAATATTATCCCGTAACAATTGCCTATGAGGCAGATATGTTTGAAGGCGATTGGCGAATTGATAAAACAGAGTCAGAGCGGTTTGAGTTCCGTACACAAAAAGATCTTCCGGATTTTATTCTGAAGAACCAGAAAAGAATCCTTGATGATTATTTTGAACAACAAAATAACGCATAAACAAAAGAGCACTGATCTGTACATTAATTGGATCGGTGCTCTTTTAGTTTAAGAAAAAGGTTACGTGATTCAGTCGCTAATTACGGTATCAAGGGCAATGTTAATCATGTCGTTGAATGTTGTCTGACGTTCGGCGGCTGTCGTATCCGGCTCGTCTGAGAAAATGTGATCACTGACCGTCAGAACAGTTAATGCTTGGGCTCCATATTTGGCCGCTAATGTGTATAGCGCTGAAGTCTCCATTTCTACTGCTAATACACCATACTCACCTAATTTTTTCACGATATCCATACTGTCACGATAGAAAACATCGGCAGATAAAACGTTGCCGGCTCTTAATGAAACGCCTAACTTTGTGCCGATATTATATGCCTTTTGGAGAAGCCTAAAGTCAGCGGTAGGTGCATAATCAATAGTTGGAAAAACACCGTGATTAACGGAGGAATCCGTTGTTGCAGACATAGCCAATATAACATCTCGAACATGAATTCCGTTTTGAACGCCGCCGCAGGTACCGACACGAATCAATTTCTTGACACCGTAGTCACGAATCAATTCATTAACATAGATCGATATTGAGGGAATTCCCATTCCAGTACCTTGAACCGAAATGCGTTCCCCTTTATATGTACCCGTAAATCCAAGCATTCCACGCACATTATTGTACTGGGTAACTTCTTTTAAGTAGGTCTCGGCAATATATTTCGCACGTAATGGATCACCAGGGAGCAAAATGCGTTCCGCAATTTCACCTGGTTTTGCTTCAATATGAATACTCATTTTATAGTTCCTCCCTCAAATTGAACAAGTCTTACCTATTTTATCACGCAAACATTGAGCTGGTTAAATTAATTTTGGTAGAGCTCAAGCGGCAGATCATCAGGATCCCTGAAGAACGTGAATTTTTTTCCCGTAATCGGATCTACACGTATGGGTTCTGTCTCTATCTCTTTGTCGTTTAGTTCAGTAACAGTTTTCTCCAAGTCATCAACAGATAAGGCGAGATGCCTGAGTCCACATGCCTCTGGATGTGTTGATCGCTGAGGAGGATTTGTAAATGAAAAAAGTTCGATTTGGCCGCAGTTGCCATTTCCGATTGCAAGATCCAGTTTATAGGAGTTTCGGTCTTCCCTGTAGATTTCGTTAATAACGGAAAGTCCTAACAGATCTACATAGAAATGTTTTGAACGTTCATAATTGGAACAGATGATTGCACAGTGATGAATGCCTTTAAAATCCATAGTTTCCCACCTTTTTTCATTGGCCTTATTTTATATAAATGCTGCTCGCTGTTCACGTCAGAACGGCGTAATTTGCATGATCTGTACACTGGAACAGCAAACTTGCTAGAAGCAAAGTATTCAAAAAAACGATTTACTTATTTTAAAGTATATCAAAAATACAACGTGAGCAGGTTTGAGAGCATAAACAAGAGACCATTGACAGTTAATTAAAAAAAACGGATACTATACATATGAACGGTTAGTCATATGTTTTTGGCCCTTATCGAGGAAAGAAGTGAACAAAATTTGGCAAATCATTCAATGCATAATCATGAAGTTGCGCACGGTCACACGCATCACCACCATACAGCGAATCAAAAGGCACTGCTTATCAGTTTTTTGATTATTTTCGGATTCATGATCGTTGAAGCCGTCGGCGGTTATTTAAGCGGAAGCTTAACGCTGATGTCGGATGCAGGACATATGCTTAGTGATGCTGTTTCTCTGGGCTTGAGTTTTACTGCAATGGTGATTGGAAGCAAAATTTCTGTAAATAATCGGAAAACGTTCGGATACAAGCGATTTGAGATATTGGCAGCTCTATTTAATGGAATTCTGCTTCTCCTTATTTCAATTTGGATTATCATAGAGGCGATCACAAGAATTGCGCAGCCTGTCACCATTGCGAGCGGCGAAATGATGATGATTGCATTCATAGGACTTCTCGTAAATATTATTGTGGCAAAAATTCTAATGCAAGGCGAAAAAGATGACAATTTGAATGTACGAAGTGCATTTTTACATGTGCTTGGCGATTTGCTTGGCTCTGTTGGGGCTGTTACCGCATCGGCACTAATTATGTTTTTCGGTTGGGGACTTGCCGATCCGATTGCCAGCATGATTGTATCTGTAATTATATTGAAAAGCGGATGGAGTGTCACACGCGACTCGATTAACGTCTTAATGGAAGCTAAGCCCGATAATCTTGATCTGGATGAAATTCGCAGTCGGATTACAGCATTGGAAGGTGTTAACGGAATCCATGATCTCCACATTTGGACGATCACTTCGGGATTTTTTTCGTTAAGCTGTCATCTGACAGTCGAAGAGGGTATCAACCATGATGACATGCTGAGACAAGTCGAACAAGTGCTTGATGGCTATCATCTGGAACACTCAACGATTCAAATCGAAAGTGTCAATTTTCAAAGCTGTCATTCTGATTGCGCACATCAACGGCATGGATAATGTGTCGGTATCAAACAGAGCGGAAGCAGGCGTAGGTAACACGAATACGCGGCTTCCGCTTTTTCAATGTGCACGATTGTTGCAAGCAATTGTTGCCATGCCAAAGTGATGAATGAATTACTTATTTATAGTTAAATGAAAACAAATGTTCTATAATTAATTTAAAGCTGTCTTTTCTTTTGGAAGAGAACGGGGGGACACAGCTGGATGGTCACATTTCAATTGATTGAGTTGTGATCAATATGAGCGAACAGACTTAAAGATAAGATTATGAGACCCATTAAAAATCGGTGTCTACAGCAGATTGGAGGATGTTCAGATGGGTAATGAAGCTCTTCTAGTTATTGATATGAGCAATGATTTCGTTGATGATCGAGGTGGACTGACAGCGGGGAAACCAGCGCAGAGCATTGTTCCTTATATTGTGAAACTTGCTGACAGGTTTTTAAGCGAGAAGAAACCAATTTTTTTCTGTATGGACGCACATGAACCGAATGATCCACATTTCCAGCTTTGGCCGCCGCATAATGTAAAAGGTACATGGGGCGCTCAATTGTATGGACGGCTCGGAGAATGGTTTCAAACACATGAGAAGGACTCAAATGTCATCTTCATTCCTAAGTCTGAGTATGATGCTTTTATCCGAACGGACCTTGATCAGCAGCTAAAAGAGCATCGCATCGACACGGTCCACTTAACAGGAGTATGCACGGATATCTGTGACTTTCTGACTGCATATGGTGCGTATTCAAGAGGATACAAGACGGTCGCGCATCGAAAAGGAATGGCGACCTTCACAAATCAGCATGACTTATTTCTTGACCATATGAAGGCGATATTCAAAACAACACTTACGGATTAGGGGAGGAAAAGCGAGTTGGAAAACATACATGACCAGAAGATCAGGCGTTGCGCTTGGAACACAACAGACCCTGTCTATTTAGCTTATCATGATCATGAGTGGGGGCGTCCCCAGTATGATTCACTCAAATTGTTCGAGATGCTCTGCTTAGAAGGAATGCAGGCCGGATTGAGCTGGATTACGATTTTAAAACGACGTGAAGCATATCGGGAGGCATTTGATGGTTTCGATCCTCAATCCATCTCGGCTTTTTCTGATGATAAAATTGAACAGTTAATGAACAACTCAGGGATTATCAGGAACAAGCTCAAGATTAATGCCATTGTTACAAATGCACGCAATTTTTTTGAAGTTGAAAAAGAACAACCCTTTAACAAGTACCTATGGTCCTTTGTAGAAGGACAGCCAATTATTCATCATTATAAGGAAGCAAAAACCATCCCCGCATTAACTGAAGAATCAATTCTGATGAGTAAAGATCTGAAAAAAAGAGGTTTCAAATTTGTTGGCCCGACAATCTGTTACGCGTTTATGCAAGCGACAGGAATGGTTAATGACCATTTAACTGATTGTTTCTGTTTCCGAGAATTAACGGGCACAGCTAAGAGTGAATTGATCGAATCAGGAAATAGCAATGAATAACTAATCGAAATTTCGAATGGCCGGAATACACAGGCTCAGTGCGATCAGCAGAAGTGTCAGCGAGCTGAGCACGAGCATTGCAGAAACGCCTCCAAGTACATTGGCAAACCAGCCTGTGAACATATAACCGACCGGAATAAGTGCAAATGATCCGAGCATGTCAATACTCGCGACGCGCCCAAACGCTTCAGGAGCGACAAGATCTTGAAGACTTGTTTCCCAGATTAATCCGAAAGCCATGCTCCCTAAACCTTCAAAAATCATGAGTACGATGAGAAGGACGATATTATATACGAATGGCATGGCAATGAACGCGAGTCCGCCGAGAGCAATCCCAAGATAGGCAATGATACCGCGATGATGCCATGTTTTGCGCATGCCGAAAATAAAGGCAGCCAATGCAGCTCCAATTGCCTGCCCTGACATAACAAGGCCGTAAACGTAGGAAGGAAAGTGATGATGCACATTCATCAGCCAAGGAATGATGATGACGGTAATCCCTGTTGTGCAGATATTGATAAAGCAAAAAGCCATGATGGTTACCCACAGCCATGTATTTTGCTTAATGATCTCGATGCCGCCGAAACAGTCGTGTATAAAGGAAGTTTTTTTCGCTTCTAAAGCTGCTTTTCTTATTTTTCCTTCTTTGGTCAAATAGAGCAGACAGGTAAAAGAGACAAGAAAAGTAACCCCATCAATACCAAATCCGATGGGTGCAGACCACACAGAGACGATTAATCCGCCTAATGCCGGTCCGAGCAACCGCATGCCTTGAATGCTTAATTGATTCAGGGCATTTGCAGAGGTGCGGATTTCCGGTGTGAAGACGGTCGCTCTCATTGCTGAAAAGGCGGGTTGAAAAAGACCATCCATGATTCCGAGTATAATTGCAAACATTGACAATAGGTGAATGGTTAACGATCCGTTTAATCCCATACCCATGATTGTGAATGCCATCGAGCAGCGAACGATGTCAGTCAAACGCATCAGTTTTGCTCGATTCACTTTATCTACAATGATTCCGGCAAAGGGCAAGATAATGACATTGGGAAGCATATAGGCAGTCATAACAAATCCCATCGCAAGCGTTGACTGTGTCAGTGAATAAACGAGTATGGGAATAATAATGCCTGTAATCGATGAACCAAACACAGAGAGCGTATTTCCGATCCACAATGCTCTAAATGCCCGTGATTGATAAATTGGCAGAAAAAAATGCGGGACATTATGTTTGGTAGGCGTTGCAGTATGTTCAGGACTCATTGTTTTCACCTCAAATAACAGCGCTTTTTAACAACCTTAATCACTATAAAGCAAAATTACTTATAAGTCATCAGCGAATGAGTCTTATTGTTAGGGATTAACCTGAAAAGAATGAAGCGGCGGTGAAAAAATGAACAACAGATCATTCAAGCAGAATGATCTGCTATGTTAAAATGAGATCGGAACAAGAATACTGCAACAATACCACTCTGCTGAGAAAGTATAAAATGATGAAGGATGTGTGTTTCATGGATGGTCTTACCGAAATAAAGAAAGACTCAAAAGAAATCTTCAAAGGAAGAATTGTTCATTTGTTTGTTGATCAAGTGGAACTGCCTAACGGGGAAACCTCAACGCGCGAGGTTGTAAAGCATCCCGGTGCAGTCGCTGTAATTGCTGTTAATAAAGAAGGAAAATTATTGCTCGTGCGACAATATCGTTATCCGTTGAACGGGATCATCTATGAAATTCCAGCGGGAAAACTAGAACCCGACGAGAACCCTGATGATTCGGCATTAAGGGAACTTGAAGAGGAAACCGGTTATCGTTGTAAAAAAATGGAGAAAATTGCTTCATTTTATTCATCTCCAGGATTCTCTGATGAGTTGCTTCATGTCTATTTTACAGATTCGCTCATTGAAGGAAAACAGCATCTTGATCAGGACGAATTTCTGGAAGTGTGTGCAGTAAGTCTTGAAGAGGCGGTTCAAATGGTTAAAGATCATCGTATTTATGATGCGAAATCTGTTTACGCCGTTCAATATATGCAGCTTCACGCAAAATAAAATCATAGGCTAGAGTCGTAAAATCTCTCGATTCGATCATAGTTATCCGTTGTAATCATAGAATGAAATTATAGATTTCATATGATCGAAATGCCGGGAGGTTGACAAAAATGATTGCAGAACGTCTAAAAAAGGTGCTTCATCAGCATATTAGCGATTACTTATCACTTTATACCTTTGTTACAGGGCTGCTGCTTATGGGGATCATATTTGGGGCCATTGTGGTAAACTGCCTGCCCTATGAATCCAAAAACGATCTGCTCCACTATTTGCAGCAATTTTTCGGTGAACTAGCAAAGAATCAGGTTGCTGATCCGAGGGCACTTTTTAAAGACAGCCTATTTCACGATTTACAGTATCTTATTTTAATTTGGGTGCTTGGTCTTTCCGTGATCGGACTTCCGCTCATCTTTTTGCTCATTTTTGTCAAAGGAATTTTTCTCGGCTTTACTGTCGGCTTTTTAGTCAGTCAAATGGGAATGAAAGGACTGATGGCTATTCTTGTCAGCATTTTTCCGCAAAATTTGCTGATCATACCTAACTACTTGTTTATTGCCGTTCTGTCCGTTGCCTTTTCATTGAAAATGATTCGTCAACTCTTGATGAAAACGAGAAATCAGCCAATGCTGCCGCAATTTATCAATTATGGTCTTGTTTTAGCAAGTACAGTATTAATAGCAGCAATTGCCTCTGGATATGAAGCGTATGTGTCACCTGCTTTAATACGCCTTTTTATAGCGTGATCGATTGCTAGTAATAGGTAATTATAAATAAAATAATTATAATTTAAAAATTATTATATTTAATTGACACCATTCTCAATAAGGATTATAATTTTCCTGTAAAAACCAGTAGTTATTTGCGGGTCATTCCGCATTGGTGCGGGTAGCGGATCGGATCGACCGTCATTTCATAATGGCCGCTAATCTGTTTTATGCATCGTTCTTGCAAAGGGGGGGCTTGTATGGAAGGCAGAATTAATCGAATTAAGAAGCAGCTTCATGGGCAGAAGTATAAGCTGACGCCTCAGCGAGAAGCGACTGTAAGGGTCTTGTTGGAGAATGAACAAGATCACCTCAGCGCTGAAGATGTGTATCTCCTTGTGAAAGAGAAAGCACCAGAAATCGGACTTGCTACAGTATATCGAACTCTTGAATTGTTAGCAGAACTGAAAATCGTCGACAAAATTAATTTTGGTGATGGCGTTTCACGTTATGATTTGCGTAGAGAAGGTGCAAGCCATTTTCATCATCATCTTGTTTGTATCGAATGCGGATCTGTGGATGAAATACAAGAAGATTTGCTTGGGGAAGTTGAAAAAGTGGTTGAGCGAAAATGGCATTTCAAAGTTAAAGATCACCGCTTGACTTTCCATGGGATCTGCCATCGTTGCTTGGAAAAACGTGAAGAAGAAAATCGTTTAAATAAAGAAAAAGAATCAGAACAGGAACCGGAAAAGGTGTGACTGTTCTCAATTCGGCAGCCTGAAACTTTCAGACTGTTTTTTCATTTATTCGGAATTTATCTATTTTAAGTTTCTACTTTTGATATGATTTATCCGCCTGTTTCATAATAATAAGAGAGCAACTTTATATGGACAGGCGGGATGAACAAATGAGAGATATTTTCCATGTCGGAGTAAATTTTATAAAAATATGCTGTCTGTTTGTTTTATTAACCGCTGTTTTTTATTTCGGTATGATGTGGATGGACCATTTTTTGGGTCAAGTTCATCGGTATGATGAACCAGGGTCGGGTGCAGTAGCAGTGATTCGCCATGAGCAATCAGGGAATGTCAAAGTGACACATACTCTTGATTTTTCACGGTTTTTTGAGTTTTTGAGAGATGGTGAATAAACAATTGAGGAAACTGGTAGACCATTTTTTGGATTTACTTAATAAGGAACGCGGTTTGTCTTCAAATACAATCGAAGCCTATCGAGGCGATCTGACACAATATACTGATTATTTAATCTCTAAGAAGCAATGCAGCGTATGGCAGGATGTCACTGAGGTAATCGTGCTTAATTATATGTATTTCCTTAAAGATTCAGGCTGCGCGCCGTCGACAATTGCACGAAAAGCTGCAGCCATCCGCGGTCTGCATCGCTATCTGCTCATAAGTAAGCAAACGACTGCTGACCCCGCCTATTCTTTGGAATTGCCTAAGATTCAGCGAAATCCGCTGCCACCATTATTGACAACTAATCAAGTGAAACAACTTTTGGATGCACCGGACCTGCGAACGAAGATCGGAAAACGCGACCGGGCCTTACTTGAGGTTCTTTATGCTACAGGAATGCGTGTTTCCGAATGCATTCGTCTTGATGCCGCACACGTGAATCTTGATTTGGAATTTATTCGCTGTTTGGGTAAGAAAGGAAACGAACGGATATTGCCGCTTGATTCCCTGGCCATTTCTGCACTCCGTATGTACATAGAATCACTTATTCAAGATGGAGAAAAAATAGATTTAAACCAACCGCTTTTCATGAACCGCATGAATAAACGCTTAACACGGCAGGGAATCTGGAAGATTCTCAAACATTATGCTGATCAGGCAGACATCTCTGTGTCTATTTCACCGGAAACGTTGAGAAAGTCGCTTACAGCGCATCTGTTGCAAAATGGTGCACCACTCGAATTCATCGATGAATTGATGGGGCGTCAGCATACTTCTGCTACGATGCAATATCCGCGTCCAAATCGATTACCTTTAAAAAAAGTTTACGCAATGTATCATCCGCGTGTAAAATTAAAATAAGAAAACTCGTACATAACGACTGGAGCGATAAAATATGAAACCGATTGAAGAAGTAATGGAAAAACTCAGGAAGCAGACTGCACGAAGGCCGGAGATCGGATTAATTCTTGGATCCGGACTCGGTGATCTAGCCGACGAACTAACAAATGCAGTACAGATTCCTTATCGATCCCTCCCTCATTTTCCCGAGTCTACGGTTAAAGGGCATAAAGGCCAATTTGTCATCGGCGAGCTTGAGGGAAAGACGGTTGTTGCGATGCAAGGAAGGTATCATCATTATGAGGGCTATTCGCTTGTACAAGTCGCTTTTCCTGTTTATGTCATGCAGGCGATGGGTATTGAAAAGTTAATTGTGACCAATGCTTGCGGGGGAATCAATACGGATTTTGCTCCAGGGGATTTGATGTTGATCACCGATCATATCAACATGCTCGGCGATAGTCCGCTTATTGGACCAAATGATGACGAAATAGGACCACGTTTTCCCGACATGTCACACGCGTACAGCCCGGATCTCATTCAAAAGGCTGAGAGAGCAGCTGAAACACTCAGCATTCAAGTTCAAAAAGGCGTTTATTTGGCTACTCATGGGCCTCAATATGAAACACCTGCTGAGATACGAATGATGCGCGTAATGGGGGCGGACGCGGTAGGTATGTCAACGGTTCCTGAAGTGATTGCTGCCAGCCACCTACGGCTGGATGTGCTCGGCATTTCATGCATAACCAATATGGCGTGCGGTATACTGGATCAGCCGCTTTCTCATAAAGAAGTGATTGAGACGGCTGATCGAGTTAAATCAGATTTTACAGCTCTGATTAAGTCAATTATTCGTTCAATCTGAAATCAATTTCAATAAACAGAAAAAGAACCGGAAAAAATTCGGTTCTTTTTTTTATTTATTCGAACTTTAAGTTAGTCAATTGCCATATGAACACCATGCATTTAAAACATTGTCAGATTGCCGGTGTCCTTTGCGTGTTTTTCCGCGTAACGAACGAGAATAAATGAGGCAGCTGTCAGCACAATCAAGATGCTGGCTAATTCGATTAAGGGGTTACATATGCTGCCCAATGTCTTCCCTTCCATCACAATGGCACGAAGAATATTCAAGACAAAGGTTAATGGGAAAAGAAAGGAGATTACTTTTGCCCAAATTGGAAATGCCATGAGTGGCATGCGCACACCGGAGAAAAATTCCATTGGCGCCTCAAAAATAGTATAGAGAAAGCCAGCGTCGCGTGAAAAGAGAAAAATTGTATTTAAAAATCCGCCCCAAACAATAGCCGATAGGAGAAGCACCATGACAGCGAACGGAAGGAGCCACCAATGTGCGACATGGAGTCCGCCCATAAACAGAATGGTAAGTATGGCAAAAATTGAAAACATCCATACAGCTTCTACTAAATTTGCGGCGGCACGGCTGAACATCACCAATGTTCGAGAGGCAGGGGTGAGCAGGATCAGTTCCAAAGTTCCTTGCTGACGTTCATAGCCCATCATCCATGCTGATTGTACAAGGCTCCAGAAGTAGATATAGGCGAGGCAGCCGGTTATTAAAAAGAGTCCGAGCTTTTCAACTGGAACAAACCGAGAAAGCGGGCTGTTTTGTCCAAGATTAAACGGTTTGAATGCGAAGTAAGCATTGATGAACTGAATGATCGGCCATAGGAAGCTTCTCAGTCAAATCTGTTGGGACGCCGTCCTCTATACCCGAAGAGGGAACAAACAACTGCTTTGCTATAAAAAGATCAGGCGTGTCAACGTCAATTAATAGATGCGGTGCGATAAATGTCGATGGAATAATTGTTATTGATTTCAAATCCTCATAATAGCGCGTGTATGCCCTCGCTTTGAGAAATTGGACCGATTGATCGCCGACAATCAATCGTGGATGAACCGAGCGTAATGCTCCGTTCGGATCTTTTTGCACCTTTTCGTTAAACTGGTTCACCGAGCGAATCATCCAAGGTTCAATATGATAGAGCTCGCGCGCGAAAACCATCGTGTGATAGTCATGAAGAAAGTGATAGAACATTTTCTGATATTTTTTTCGGACGGCGAAGAATTTCGCGCTCTTCAGGGTTTAAATGAGCGTGATCAAGTTTGTGACGCGTACCTAAAATAAATGAAGTAAACGCCTCGCAATCAATATGGTTCCATTGTTCAATCGAATCTTCCACATAGCGATTTTCGAATCCAAACGCCTGTTCACAATCCATAATAAACATCCAATCATCCGTCACGTTTCCAAAAAATGATAGAGTATTAAGCATCTCGGCTGATAGTGATTGCCGGGTGCGATTTGCCCATTCAAGGCGATCAAGATGGTGCTGCGGTTTGTTCAAGACATGCAGGCTGGTCAGTAATTCACGGTAGGGCGAATAAACAGCCTGAACATGTTTTCTGATCCATTATTCAAGGTGCGCGAACATGGCCATGCTCCCACTATGTTTGATTTGCTAATCGGCGAATCAAATAGTTAATTTTGCAAAATTATTAAGTATTATAGAGATCGCCTAGTAACCTGTCAATAAAAAATCAATGATTCATGTAGTAATCGCTCTCAAAATGCTTGGAATTTCTCTATTGATCCGTATAAAAGAATTGCTCGTGGACAGAATGATAAGGATCATAGTGAGGAGGTTTTTTCATGAAGGCATTTTCTATGTGGATGGCTTGTGCCACGCTCCTTTTTGCGACTTTCGTTCCGTCGGCATCGGCATTTGCCAAAACGAAGGGAAACGCAGATACGGAGACTGGCAAACTTAAATCAGCAATCGTTATCGAGCAGGATACGGGGAAGATTCTATTTAAACAAAACGAAAATAAAGAGCTTCCGCCCGCGAGTATGACGAAGGTAATGACGCTTCTCCTAATTTTCAAGGCGCTGGAAAACCATCAAATTTCATTGAAAGATAAGGTGAATGTGAGTGAGCACGCGGCGTCTATGGGGGGATCTCAAGTTTTTCTTGAACCTGGTGAATCTATGACGGTGGACGAAATGCTGAGAGCAATTTGTATTGCCTCCGCAAATGATGCATCAGTTGCGATGGCAGAGCATATCTCAGGTTCTGAGAAAGCATTTGTGGCCCAAATGAACAAGGAAGCAAAGAAGCTTGGGATGACACACACACATTTTGTTAACCCTACCGGTCTTCCAACCGACAATCATTACACAACCGCTCATGATATGGCGGTGATGGCGCGGGCGCTTTTAATGTATCCTCAAGTGCTTCACTACACATCAAAATATGAAGATTACTTGAGAGAGAATACAGATAAGAAATTCTGGCTTGTAAATACGAATAAATTGATTAAAACGTATCCTGGTGCAGATGGCTTAAAAACCGGCTTCACGAATCAAGCAAAATATTGTCTGACGGCAACAGCAAAGCGGAACGGTATGCGTGTTGTAGCAGTGGTTATGGGCGCACCGTCACCTAAGGAGCGAAATAAAGAAATTGCAGGTTTAATGGATCATGCCTTTGCTGCTTACGTAACGAAACCATTGTTAGATCAAAATAAAACGGTAGCGATGGCGAAAGTGAATAAAGGCGACCATGCACAAGTTCCGATCGTAACGCAGCATCCGGCTGTTCTGCTTTTGAAAAAAGGAGAAAGTACCAAGGGGCTGAAGAAATCAGTGAAAATAGATAAATCACTTCAGGCACCATTAAAATCAGGCACTGTTGTCGGACATTTTATTGTGAAAAAGAAGGGCAAAGTGATTTCCCAAACACCTCTAATGGTCAAGGACAATGTGAAGCGTGCATCGTGGTGGCAGTTATTTAAGAGAAGCGCCGGCACTATTATGACACATTGACGAAATGTAGCTTGATTCGTGACAATGATGATCTTGTTTTGTTGAATTTGCACTAGTTCTGTCGGCAGGCAGGAGTCAAAGAGAAAAAGAGAGAAAGTAGTATCATAAGTCATCAAGATTCGATGATGAGTCGATCGTAAAGGATCGGAATGAACTTGGAAAAGATACAATTTCCGTTCAGGGAGGGAGGAAGCAGCATTGAGTTTAAAAATGGATTTGGAAGTAAAGTACGGCGTGCTGTGTATCCGGCTTGAGGGTGAACTTGATCATCATACCGCAGATGAGTTGAGAGAAAAGGTAAACCATGTCATGGACGATGAACCGGTTCATCATATTTTGTTGAACCTTGGCAGACTCAGTTTTATGGATAGTTCAGGTCTTGGCGTGATTCTTGGCCGCTACAAGAGAATTTCCGGACTCGGGGGAGAAATGGTCGTTTGTTCCATTTCTCCAGCTGTACGACGCTTATTTGAGTTAAGTGGCATGTTTAAAATTATCCGTCTGGAAACGGATGAAGACTATGCGCTTCACACTCTGGGGGTGGCCTGAATGAGAAACGAGATGACATTAACGTTCTCAGCAGTCAGTGAAAATGAATCATTTGCTCGAGTGACGGTGGCTGCATTCGTTGCTCAATTGGATCCGACACTTGATGAATTGACAGAAATAAAAACGGTTGTCTCCGAAGCGGTAACGAATTGTATTATTCATGGCTATGAAAATAGTGGCGTGGGCAAGGTGATGATCAATGCTTCACTTGAAGATGGAGTTGTGACCGTAAACATTCATGATGACGGTGTGGGCATAAAAAATGTTGAACAGGCAAAGCAACCGCTTTTCACGACTAAACCTGAGCTTGAACGATCAGGGATGGGTTTCACAATCATGGAAAACTTTATGGATCACGTCACGATTGAAACGGAGGAAGGAAAGGGAACGACGATCATCATGACCAAGGAAATCGCCCGAAACCGAGCGGTATGCAAGTAGGGAGACATGCACATGGAGCTTGATCGCAAAACAGCGTCGAAAGAACCGTTGCTGGATGATGATGAAGTAAAGCGATTGATAAAGCAGAGTCAAGCAGGTGATCATGAAGCACGCGACCGCCTTGTTCAGAAGAACATGCGTCTTGTTTGGTCGGTAGTTCAGCGCTTTATTAATCGAGGATACGAACCAGATGACCTCTTCCAGATTGGCTGTATCGGATTGCTTAAATCTGTTGATAAATTCGACCTTTCCTATGATGTTCGGTTCTCTACCTATGCCGTGCCGATGATCATCGGCGAGATTCAGCGCTTTATACGCGATGACGGTGCGGTTAAAGTCAGCCGCTCATTGAAGGAAACAGGTATTAAAGTTCGGAAAAAAAAGGACATGTTATCAAAACAATTAGGCAGAAATCCGACAATTGGAGAACTCGCCGAAGCGATGGAGCTGTCGCCTGAAGACATTGTTCTGTCTCAAGAAGCGATTCGCGCACCGTCGTCAATTCATGAAACTGTTTTTGAAAACGATGGCGATCCAATCACTATTCTGGATCAAATTTCGGACAATGACAGTGGGAAGTGGTTTGACAAACTGGTTGTTCGAGAGGCAGTGGAACAGCTGAATGATCGTGAAAAACTGATTGTGTATCTGCGTTATTTTAAGGATCAAACGCAAACAGAGGTTGCGCAACGGCTTGGTATTTCACAGGTACAAGTGTCGCGACTTGAAAAGAAAATTCTTGAAGAGATCAAAAGCCAGATGGCCGAGTAAACGGTCATCTGGCTTTTTTGTACAATGATAAGCGGAATTCACCATAAACGGTCAGGCAAACGCGGCAGTTCCTTCATTTGCAACAAGACATGGAGAAAACCAATTTTCTTACATTGCTTGTCATTAATTAATTTTTATGGCTTCGTTAAAGGATAGTTTTTTTCATCTCCATCACCAATTCAATTAAGCCTGCATTTAAGCATAATTTCCCGAACTTGGCAAATACTAACCTTCAGCACAAATTTGGAGGGAGTATCTTCTTATGTTGAATGATCCCAAGAACTATAAAGAAAACGTCAAGGCCTATCAGCCTAAAATACCGTATTTTATGAATTGTTTAAAGGCCTTTTTGGTTGGCGGAATTATTTGCATAATCGGTCAAGGAATACAAACCTTTTATATGTATTTTTTCCACTTCTCAAAACAGACAGCAGGAAACCCGACAGTGGCGACACTCATACTAATAGCGGCGCTTATGACCGGATTCGGGGTTTACGACAAGATTGCAAGGTTCGCAGGTGCGGGAACGATCGTACCTGTTACCGGTTTTGCCAATTCAATTACAAGTAGTGCATTGGAGCATAAAAGTGAAGGCGTGGTACTTGGAATTGCAACGAATCTGTTTCAACTTGCAGGAGAAGTTATTGTATTCGGTGTTGTGTCAGCAGCGGTGCTTGGCATCATTCGGTTGTTCATTGAACATGCGTTCTAAGGAGGAGTGGTGAAGTGAGTAAGGTAAAAAAACAGACATGGAGATTTAATCATCCGATTTATTTAGCAGCTACAGGAACAGCTGTAGGTCCCTTAGAGGCAAGGGGACCATTATCAGGGAACTTTGATAAGGAGTACGAACATTTGGATTGCGGTGAAAAAACATGGGCAAAGTCGGAACGAGCGCTCATGCGACGAGCAATTTCTTTTTGCTTGGCGAAGGCCGGAAAAGCAGAAGGTGATATCGATTTGTTTTTAGCAGGTGATCTAATGGATCAAAGTGTGACGTCAAATTTTATAGCCCGCGAGAACCGAATTCCCTTTCTCGGTATGTTTGGAGCTTGCTCCACGTCAATGGAAACGTTAGCGACAAGCGCACAACTTGTCGATAGTGGCTTCGCAGATCATGTTTTGTGCGCGGTCAGCAGCCATAATGCAACTGCGGAGCGGCAATTTCGTTATCCCACAGAATATGGCGGCCCGACAAAATTGACACAAACCTTTACTGTAACTGGCGCAGGTGCAGCGATTGTTACCAAAGAACCTGGAAAAGTAAGGGTCCGAGAAGCGACAATAGGAAGAGTAATTGACTGGGGCATTGACGACGCGAGCAATCTTGGTACTGCAATGGCACCGGCTGCTGCAGATACTATTTGGAATCATTTTCAGGACACAGGTCGCAGCCCTGAGGATTATGACATGATCGTTACCGGTGATCTTTCCAGTGTCGGGTCTCCGATTCTTGATGAGATTCTTCTTGAAAAGGGTTTGGATATCACGAATGTTCATCAAGATTGCGGAACGATGGTTTATACATCGGATCAACCGGTAAATGCCGGGGGAAGTGGTTGTGCTTGCTCTGCCGTGGTTACTTATGGTTATTTGTGCAATCGGCTTGCTGAGGGATCATTGAGGCGCGTTCTTGTTGTTGCAACAGGTGCACTGCTCAATAGTTCGACCCCGAAAGAGAAAGAAACGATTCCATGCATTGCACATGCAGTCTTGCTTGAATCAGCAAAGGAGGAACAACTGTGATTTTTGTGTATGCATTTCTAGTCGGCGGTGCTATTTGTGTCGTCGGACAAATCTTAATGGATGTCTTCAAATTGACACCGGCTCACGTTGTCGCAACTTTTGTCGTTTTAGGCGCATTGCTCGATGTATTCGGTATTTATGACCATTTAATTGAATTTGCTGGTGCAGGAGCTACAGTTCCCATTACCAGTTTCGGTCATTCACTGCTGCACGGCGCCATGTCGGAGGGTCATGAACATGGCTATCTCGGTATTGCAATGGGGATTTTCAAGCTGACTTCGGCTGGTATAACATCGGCGATTTTATTTGGTTTTTTGATCGCTTTGTTTTTTAAACCAAAGGGTTGATCAGCAAGCATTATGGAGGAGTCATAATTATGGAAAATCAAAAACAACAGTTGCCAATTGATGAGAAAATTTCTGAAAATGCGGATACCATGCAGAAAACTCTTGATTTCGGACCACATAATTTTGATATTGGTTTAAGAGAAATCAGGTTGCTTGGTCGTGAATGCCGAATATATTATACAAACAGCTTAGTGGATTCCAGCATTCTCGTTGTGATGATGCGCGAATTTATGCGTTTCTCCAATGAAAACACAAAAAATGTTGATGTGTTTAAGGAAATCAAGCAGCATCTTGTCCACCAGCAGGTCGAAGAAATCAATACAATTAATGATGCTGTAGACAAAATGCTGACCGGACGAATAGTTGTGTTTATTGATGGTGAAACAAAAGCATTATGTATTGATTTGCGTCACTACCCCGGAAGGCAGCCGCAAGAGCCTGACGTGGAAAAGGTTGTACGCGGTTCTAAGGATGGATTCACAGAAAATATTATTGAAAATTCCGGCTTGATCAGAAGACGTATCAGGGATCCTCGTTTTCGTTGTGAACTAACACAAATCGGTGTGCGCTCAAAAACTGATGTGTGCCTTTGCTATTTGAAAGACGTGGCGAATCCAGGATTGATTAAAACGATTAGAAAAGAGTTAAAAGCTATAAACGTAGATGGTATACCGATGGCAGATAACGCGCTTGAAGAATTTATTTTAAAACAAGGATGGAATCCGTTTCCTCTTGTTCGTTATACCGGTCGCCCAGATGTGGCTGCTGTACATTTGCTTGAAGGTCATGTGGTGATCATTACCGATACATCACCAAGTGTTATGATTTTGCCGACGACGCTCTTTCACCATGTGCAGCATGCGGAAGAATATCGCCAAGTCACCGCTTCAGGCGCATTGCTTCGCTGGTTCCGTTTTATGGCGATTTTGGCGTCTGTTTTTCTTGTTCCATTATGGCTTCTGCTTGTTGAGGACCATTTGCTGCCTGATTTTCTCAATTTTATTGGTCCAAATAATAAGGACTTCAATGTCCCGTTACTGCTTCAAATCTTAATTGCTGAAGTGGGTATTGAAACATTGCGTCTAGCTGCCATTCATACACCAACCTCGTTATCCACAGCGCTTGGACTCATTGCAGCTGTGCTGGTTGGGCAAATTGCAATCGAAGCCGGAATTTTTGTCAATGAGGTCATTCTCTACACATGTGTGGCCGCAATAGGCGGATTTGCAACACCTAGTTATGAACTTCAATTAGCAAATAAAATGGTTCGAATCTTCTTAATCTTGTCTGTAGGACTATTTCACATACCAGGGTTTATGATCGCTACGACGCTGATCATCATTTATTTGTCGCATGTCATAAATTTGAATACGCCGTATCTTTGGCCGTTTATTCCATTCAATCCAACGGGGCTATATAATATTATGATTCGCCGTGCACTCCCAACATCGGTTGTGCGTCCGAGCATTGTGCGTCCTCTTGATAAATATCGCCAACCAGCTAAAGGCAAGACGAAGTAATCTTGTCTTCTCAAGTAAATCATGATACACTAGCACTAAAATTTTGAACGTATTCTTTTTTTGAAACAGCGCTGATGAGTTGAATGTGGCACGTTGCAGCGCAGTCATAAACTTATTGTTATAGTTAAAACTGATAGATGGGGAATCTTCAGGCTGATCGAGGATTTGTCTTTCGATGGGGGAGGTAATTCAGTGTTCGGAACACAGGCGATTAATGGCCGGGGACATTTATGCATAGGCGGTATCGATACGACCGTGCTTGCCAAAGAATACGGTACACCGCTCTATGTCTATGATACGGCATTGATTAAAAATAAGATAAATGAATTTAAGCAAGCATTTGCACGGCATGCCGGCTTAAGTTGGCAGATTGCCTATGCCAGCAAGGCATTTTCATCGATCGCTATGATTCAACTGATTGATGAACAGGGTCTTTCTTTGGATGTCGTATCTGGCGGAGAACTGTTTACTGCATTGAAGGCAGGCATGAATCCGAAGAGGATTCACTTTCATGGAAACAACAAATCGTATGCGGAACTAACTATGGCTTTAGACGCAAAAATCGGTGCCGTTATTGTAGATAATTTTTTTGAATTAGATCTTCTTGAAAAAATGTGCGCAGATCGCAATCAAGAGATGGATATCTTGCTCCGCGTTACGCCGGGCGTAGAGGCACATACACATGAATTCATCATGACGGGTCAGGACGACTCAAAATTTGGATTTAATTTGGATAATGGAATGGCAGAGCGAGCGGTGAAACAAGCACTTCAATCGCCGCATCTTAATCTGATAGGCATCCATTCTCATATAGGTTCTCAGATTTTTGAAACGGACGGATTTGCTGGTGCGATCAAAATAATGATGCAGCATGTTAGTGAATGGACGAAAAATTTTGCCTTCCAGCTTCAGGTACTCAATGTCGGCGGCGGGTTTGGTATCCATTATACGGATGGCGATCGTCCTCTGCCCATTGAGCGCTATATCGATACCATTGTGACTACCGCGGAGAAAGAATGCGCTGAACATAATTTATCAATGCCGTCGCTATGGGTTGAGCCCGGACGTTCGATTGTCGGTGAAGCAGGTACCACGCTGTATACAGTGGGTTCATCGAAAGACATTCCCGGTATACGCAAGTATTTGGCTGTTGACGGAGGCATGTCGGACAATATTAGGCCATCACTCTATCAAGCACAGTATCATGCAATCTGTGCAAATAAAGCCTCTGAAGCTGCTCAAAGCCAGGTTGCCCTCGCAGGGAAATGCTGCGAGTCCGGTGACGTTCTGATTAAGGAGGCATTTTTGCCGGAGTCATGTACAAGCGGCGATCTCATTGCCGTGTTTTCAACAGGGGCATATGGTTATTCCATGGCCAGTCATTATAATCGTATTTCAAATCCTGCAGTTGTATTCGTCGAAGACGGGGAAGCTTCGCTGGTTGTACGCCGAGAAACGTATGAGGACTTAATTCGTCAGGATATTGCACTCAAAGATTTATCGCGAAACAAGTGACTGCGAATAAAAGAATGGAATCAGTGGCGTATTACACGCCTTTTTCTTGCTTGTTCCATCGAATTGATGCACAGGTCTATTCTTTTGGTTATAATATAAAAAGTGAACAAAGTTCCTAAAGATTTTGTGAAGATTTCGTTATCTCATAGTTATGAGGGGTTCAAAATGCTGATTCGCTATAAGAAGAGTTATGAAAAGATAGCCATGGGTCTGCTGTCTTTTGTCCCGTCTGAGAAAGAGATAAAGCTGCTGCTGCAAACCATTAAACGTTATGAAGATGAAGAGAGCTGGCAGTTGTTCTTATGGAAAGATGATGAAGACATACTGGGCGTGATTGGAATTCAGATGATTTCCGACCAAGAAGCAGTTGTTGAGCATATTAGTGTCAATCCATCTTACCGTGCAGAAGGCGTTGGCAAGAAAATGATCCTGGCGCTGGGTAAAATGATTGGTGAACACGTTCAATTGACCCCTTCTCAGGCCATCAAGTCATATTTTGACAAATGCTTTGAAGAAGGTAATGAAAAGGAAACCAATTCATAAACTGGTTTCTTTTTTTTGCCTGCAGCACTAATGTTATAAGCTTGGCTTTTCACGAATGAATGATTATCTAGTGACAGACAACACAATCGTTTAACAAAGCCAAAGAAGAATTCACGGAATACATGTTCTGTGCTATGATTATGGCATTAAGTTTGGGATCAGGGGGATAAGGCTTGGAATACAAGGTGAAAATCGATGCTTTCGAAGGCCCTCTTGATTTGCTTCTGCATCTGATTAAAAAACTCGAAATTGATATCTATGATATACCAGTCGCTGAGATCACGGATCAGTATTTGGATTTTATTCATCATATGCAAAAACTTGAATTGAATATTGCCAGTGAGTACTTGCTGATGGCAGCAACATTAATTGCAATGAAGAGCAGGATGCTGCTGCCAAAGCCCGAGCTGTCAAATGATGAAGATGGTGATTCCTATGAGGATCCGGAAATGACACGTGAAACACTTATGCAGCAGCTTCTCGATTATCGTCGCTTTAAGGAAGCTGCGGAAACTTTAAAAGATAGTGAGAAGGAACGTCTGCAGCTGTTTGCTAAACCGCCGTCTGACCTTACTCGCTATGAGAATAATGATTTAACGACAATACCGCTGACGGGAAGAGCAACGGTGCATGATATGCTTCGTGCGTTTCGACGTTTAATGCTGAAGAAAAAGCTGGAGCAGCCGCTGAACACAAAAATTGACCGTCAGGTATTGCCGATTGGTCAGCAGATGAATTTGGTTTTGCAGAAATTAAAAGCATCGGATCACGGTTTATCCTTCCAATCCATTTTCTCTTATCCAGATCGGACGCACCTTATCGTTACTTTTCTTGCTCTGCTTGAACTGATGAAGATGAACGCCGTTACGTGCATGCAGAGTGAGAATTTCGATGATATATTGATTAATCTCGGAGAAGGAGCAGATGACTTTGAAGCCAGCGAAAATCCGTTCGATTATTGAGGGACTTCTTTATCTGACAGGAGAAGAAGGGTGTTTGATCGAACAAATAAATAAGGTACTTCCAGAATGCACCATTCAAGAAATAATGAATCACGTAGAACAAATGAAAAAAGATTATGAAGCAAATGAAGCAAGCGGATTGATGATCATAGATCAGCCGAATGGCTATCGTCTGACGACAAAACCATTTATGGCGAACTATACGGAATTATTTGCAGCCATACCGAAAACTGCACCGCTTTCTCAGGCAGCACTTGAAACGGTCGCAATTGTTGCATACAAACAACCGGTATCGCGTATAGATATCGAAGAAATACGCGGTGTTAAATCCGAACGGGCACTGCAGACGTTGGTAGTCAAAGGACTTATCAAAGAAGTTGGAAGGGCAGAGGGCAGTGGCCGTGCGATTCTTTATGGTATTACTCCAGTTTTTCTCGATTATTTCGGCCTGCATGATTTAAGTGAACTTCCGCCTCTTTCTGAAATGATGAAGCACCAGAATGAGCAGATTGACGCCTATGATTTATTCTATGATCATTATAAAGAAACGATTAAAGAATTGTAAAAAAGCCCGGATTTTTAACACCCATGTTCTCAACAGTCGGCTTATTTAGGGAGGTCGTCAATGATGTATGGACGCTTAAAAAACTATTGGCATCCATTTGTTGAAGAAAATCGCGGACAGATTATCGTTTTCGCCTTGTTTGCACCGGTACTTGTTGCTGTTCCTGCATTGACAGCAGTGACTATGATCCACGGAAGTTTTTTATCACTTCTTTTTCATTCTCTGCTTGAAGTTTTATTTCTTTCACTTTTTGCAGTTCTTCCATTGTTCCTGCTTTTGATTTCCACTGCTTGGCCACGGAGGACCACAGTCTTTTGGTGTGTCTTTTCAGGTGCATGTCTCATCCTATGGTTTATCATTTTCCAGGTTGTGAAGTTTTATAGTTGAACGAATAAAAATTCATATTCTGCTTGTCCCGGCATAACTTGTTACCAAGGGTGTCCAAAAAAATCCGGGAACAAGTGATTAATACAACAATCAATCTGGCCAGGCTCTCTTTGCCTGATCTTCCCGGTTCGTTTTGCCCCTTTAATATGAGTCCGATTTGGATCAGGACAGGGGATGAAAATTGTGGGGATCATGTTAAAGAGAGTTTTATTTTATCTTTTTTGTTTCATTTTTATTTTTGCCTTCTTCCCGCATCAATCAAAGGCTGCGGAACCCAAAGTATCCGCACAATCTGCTGTGCTTATGGACCAAACGTCTGGACGCGTTTTATTTAAGTACAACAGCAATGAGAAATTACCCATTGCCAGCATTACCAAGGTAATGACGGCAATTCTAGCCATTGAATCCGGCAAAATGAATAAGACCTTTACAGTGAGTCAAGAGGCGCTTCGTACAGAAGGATCGTCGATTTATTTGAAAGCCGGAGAGAAAATGAAGCTTAAAGATATGGTGTACGGGCTCATGCTTCGTTCAGGAAACGATGCATCACGTGCGATTGCTGAAGCAGTAGGCGGAAGCGAATCTGGTTTTGTTCTAATGATGAACGAAAAGGCACATGTTTTGGGCATGACTAATTCCCATTTTACCAATCCTAACGGCCTTGAAAATCCGGATCATTATTCAACCGCATATGACATGGCACTGCTCATGCGCTATGCAATGGACAATGCTCAATTTCGCAAGGTCGTCGGAACAAGAATTCATCGGGTTCCAGCTACAAATAAGGAAGTTGCTCGCGCATGGAAAAATAAAAATAAAATGCTTCGCTTGTATAAATATTCGACCGGGGGAAAAACAGGATTCACCAAAAAAGCGAGAAGAACACTGATTTCAACAGCGTCAAAGAATCATCTTAATTTAATTGCGGTCACCTTAAATGATGGTGATGATTGGCAGGATCATCAAGGTATGTTCGAGTGGGCCTTTGCACGCTACAAAGCAATTCAAGTCATAAAAAAAGGAAAACTGAACGCACATGTCCACACTTTTTATCAAAATAAACTCTATGTTCAGCGCTCTGTAACAGTACCTTTGACGAACAATGAAAAAAAACAATTAAAAAAGAATTTATTACTTATAAAGCCAAAGAAAGATAAACATTGGAAGCCTGCATCGCCTGCAGGACGATTGAATCTGTATGTGGAACAGAAGAAATTGGCTTCGCTGCCTGTCTATTATCATTCAAATTATAAGGAGAAGAAGGGATTTTGGTCGCGTTTTAGTGGCTTTCTTCATGCAATTGTCACTGGGGATGGGCGATGAGCCTATGATCAATATAATTTGGGTTGCCCTGTTTCTCATCGGTATGGGTTATGCTGCCGTTAATGGAACAATGGATGATGTTAATAAAGCATTGTTCACTTCAGCAAGCGATGCTGTGCAGATTTGTTTCGGCCTGATCAGTGTTTTGATTTTTTGGCTTGGATTAATGAAAATAGCAGAGAAATCAGGATTATTGGATAAGCTGAGTCATTTATTCAAGCCGGTGATGAAAAAGATTTTTCCTGAGGTACCCCCGGACCATCCTGCGATGGGCTACATCCTGTCAAATACCATTGCAAATATGTTTGGACTCGGAAATGCGGCGACACCAATGGGGATTAAAGCAATGGAGGAGCTCAAGCAGCTTAATAGAGGGAAGAAGACGCCAAGCCGATCCATGATCACGCTCCTTGCATTAAACACATCGGGATTGACATTAATTCCGACGACGGTGATTGCGATCCGTATGAAGTATGGGGCAGAAGTACCGACTGATATTGTTGGTCCGACTTTAATTGCTACGTGTTGCACAACTGCAGCCGCTCTCTGTATTGACCGCTATTTCTATCATCGGAGGAAGCGAAAGGGGAGAAAATGATGGGGCTAATCACAACGTTTTCAACCTGGCTTGTTCCTTGTCTGATCGCGATTGTTTTGCTCTATGGGACGTTTAAGAAAGTTCCCTCATATGATGCTTTTGTTGAAGGAGGGAAAGAAGGCTTCTCCCTAGCCATATCGGTGATGCCATTTTTGGTTGGAATGCTGGTGGCCATCAGTGTGTTTCGTGCTTCTGGTGCTATGGAAGCGTTGATCCATCTTATTGCGCCACTGCTTTCGGCTGTCGGAATGCCGCCGCAAGTCCTTCCGCTTGCCTTGATGCGCCCTCTATCAGGAACAGGTGCTCTAGGACTAATGGCTGATCTTATTCATACTTATGGTGCTGATTCCTTTATCGGACGTCTGGCTTCTGTGATGCAAGGGAGTACGGATACGACTTTTTATGTCGTTACGGTTTATTTTGGCGCAGTGGGTATTCATCAAATAGGAGATGCACTTAAAGTCGGGCTGCTGGCGGATCTTGTCGGTGTCATTTGTGCTGTATGGATCGTAACTTTAATGTTTGGCTGAGATTATGAATGAGTGAGTGCGTTGAACTCCGACGGCTCTTTTCTTTTGTCTTGAATGTGAATGGAAAGTGAATAAATGATGAAACTTGAGAAAACATTTTCTTCGCGTTATGATGTTTCTGAGGTGGAAGGATGGAACGATTACAAAAAGTTATTGCCCAAGCAGGTGTCGCATCGCGGCGCAAAGCGGAACAACTGATAGTAGAAGGTAAAGTGCAAGTCAATGGAGATACCATTACGGAACTTGGCACAAAGGTATCGGTAAACGATAAGGTGACCGTTAATGGTGTACCGCTTGACAAGGAACGACTTGTCTATTTTTTATTTTACAAACCGACCGGTGTGATCACGACCGTAAAGGATGACCGCAATCGGACCACGGTTGTTGATTTTTTTAAACAGGTGCCTGAACGTATTTTTCCAGTAGGCAGATTGGATTATGATACATCAGGGGCTCTTTTAATGACGAATGACGGTGAGCTCGCAAACAAATTAATGCACCCAAGTTTTGAATTTGATAAGACGTACATAGCTCATGTCAATCCAATCCCGACTAATGATCAATTACGTCAACTCGCTTCAGGAATTCGCCTGGAGGACGGCATGACCGCGAAGGCTCGCGTTCAGTTGCTTGCTTCCGATAAAGAGAACGGGACAGCCTCGGTTCAGCTCACGATACATGAGGGGAGAAACCGTCAAATTCGCCGCATGTTCTCTGCACTGCATCTTCATGTTCGCAAATTGAAGCGTGAACGTTACGGATTTCTTGGATTGACTGGATTGCATCCGGGTGAAAGCCGCGCATTAAAACCGCATGAAGTGAAAACATTAATGCATATAACGCGACATTCATAAATAATACTGTATTTTTTAAAGAAATTGTTTAAAATAAGACATAGGATTGACACAAATACAACATAGTTAGCTTTTGTATTTTAAAAAAATTTTTTGAAATATTTATCGGACAACGTATTGTGTTGTTTATCTAGAGGGGTTGCCTCATAAATACCATTTCTGAGGTTAGCGAGCGATAAAGAAAAGAGATAAGGATTTGGGTGGAAAAGGGAGGATCTGAATGGAAGAGAAGGAAGCGGCGATTCTGCTTGTTGATGATGAAGAGAGAATCCGTAAGCTTTTAAAAATGTATCTTGAACGTGAGAACTATGTAATTGATGAAGCGGGAGACGGAGAAACAGCGCTTCAAAAAGCATTGGACAAAGACTATGATCTAATTCTTCTTGATCTCATGCTGCCAGGAATGGATGGCGAAGAGGTGTGCGAGAAACTGCGCGAATATAAAGCCACACCGGTGATTATGCTGACCGCAAAAGGCGAAGAAGCAAATCGAGTTCAAGGGTTTGAAGTCGGTACAGATGATTACATTGTCAAACCGTTTAGTCCGCGAGAGGTTGTACTTCGAGTAAAGGCCTTATTGCGTCGCTCCTCAAAAACGAAATTTTTGGAGACGGAAACGACAGCGACAAACGTGATTGTATTTCCTCACCTAATGATTGATCATGACGCGCATCGTGTAAAGGTTGATCAACATGAAGTGAATTTGACACCTAAGGAATACGAGCTTCTCTATTACCTTGCACAAAATCCAGATAAAGTTTTTTCAAGAGAACAGTTGCTTAAGGACGTTTGGAATTACGAGTTCTTCGGTGATCTTAGAACTGTGGATACGCATGTGAAGCGATTGCGAGAAAAACTGAATAAGGTTTCTGAAAAAGCAGCAGAAATGATTATAACTGTATGGGGTGTCGGCTATAAAATTGAGGTCGATTCTGCAACATGATTTGGCGTAGTATTATCGGCAAACTTTGGGCAACCATCATAGCGATTGTTACAATCGTACTTCTGTTCTTGACTTTGTTTTTATTACAATTCTTTGAAAACAGTAATATTCAGCAAGCGGAACAGCAAATGGAAAAAATCGGTGTAAAGTCAGCGCATTTACTCGCAAGTCCATCGGGCCTCTCTGTTAATGAGACACTCAAATCAATAGATGATATTGCGGATGTATATAATGCGGGCTATGTACTGATTATGAATGATCAGGTGCGCAGCGGTCCTAAGGGGAGCTCCAACCCTGATTTGACGCGCAGTTTTTTTGAAAAGGATGCAGTATTGAAGGCTGCCCTCAATGGAAAGAAAACAGTGAGCAAAGTTGGTTCTTTTCAGGTACAAAAGGGGAATAAAAAGGTAAGCCGACGTTTGCTGATTGTCGGTGTCCCGATACAAAAAGATGCGAGCGTTCATGGAGCCGTATATATTATTCAGCCTGTTCAGATTGCGCAAAGCGCACTGGATCAATCAAGAAAGCTGATTTTTATTTGTGCCGGATTTTCTATCCTGCTGACTACATTTTTTGCCTTTTTTCTCTCAACACGAATCGGCTCTCCGTTGCGAAAGATGAGGAAAGCGGCACTGCAAGTTGCGCTCGGAAATTTTGATATCAATGTTCCCGTGATCACGCGTGATGAAGTCGGCGATCTGGCTGTTGCTTTTAATAATATGAGAAAAAAACTGAAAATGAATTTGAATGCACTGAATCAGGAAAAAGAGCAGCTTTCCGGAATTTTGCAGAACATGGCAGATGGTGTTCTCTTAATGAACATGAATGCCCAAATAGCTGCCAGTAACCCGCCAGCAGATCATTTTATTTATTCTTGGAACTATGAACACAACATAGATCCAAATGAAAGGAATACCCCGGATCTTTTAAAGGTACTATTTCTCGATGTAGCTGAAGACGGTGCACAAAAAGTACGAGAACTAGGCGTCCAAGGACGTGTTTGGGTAGTGATTATGAAGCCCCTCTATGATAAAGAAAAAATACGAGGTGCTGTGGCTGTACTGCGCGATATGACCGAGGAAAGACATAATGATCAAATGATTAAAAGTTTTGTAGCCAATGTGAGTCATGAATTGAGAACACCGATTGCGATGATGCAGGGTTACAGTGAAGCGATCATTGATGATATTGCTGAAAGTGCTCAAGAAAAAAAAGATATGGCACAAATCATATTGGATGAATCGAAGCGAATGGGCCGTTTGGTTAATGAGTTGCTCGATTTAGCTAAGCTTGAGACTGGGCACTTTCAACTTGTTCGCCGTGAAATCTCGCTTGATGAATTTTTTCAACATATTATTGTGAAATTCAACAAAATAGCAAAAGACACAGGGATTCAAATGAAATCCGAATTATCAGAAGTCAACGGTCAATCATTTTTATTGGATCCTGATCGTGTGGAGCAGGTTATGACGAATCTCATTGACAATGCGGTGCGGCACACAAGAAAAGGCGGCACGGTATGTGTTGCAGCGCGTATCGAGAATGATTTACTTTATGTCTTTGTTCGTGATTCCGGAGTAGGTATTGCCAAAGAAGATATCCCATTCGTTTTTGAGCGCTTTTATAAAGCAGATAAAGCGAGAACAAGAGGAAAGGCCGGCACTGGACTGGGTCTGGCCATCGCAAAGCATATTGTTGAGGCGCATGGCGGAGAAATAAGCGTTAACAGCATAAAGGGAGAGGGAACCACATTTCAATTTACGCTGAGACGTGATCATGTTTAATTAGTTGATCTTAAGCAATAGCATGCTCTAATAACAATCAATGATAAAACGAGGGTTGAAGCAGTTTGTTTGCTTCAACCCTCGTTTTATATGCATGAACATTGATCAGATGGTTAAATGCCGACAGCATGATCGGGCTTTCCGTTAAATGGAGCATCTGATATGCGGATAGACTCCGTCGGGCAACCTTCATAAGCATCGACCAGATCTTCAAGTAATTCTTCAGGAACAGCTGTGTTCCCCTTGTTGTCATCAAGAAGTGCAAAGGCAATTCCTTCATCATCGTAATCATACAGATCAGGCGCAGTTGCCGCACATGCGCCGCAAGCAATACATGTTTCTTTATCTACAATTGTATATTTTTCAGCCATCATCATTTTCCTTTCCATAACAATTTCAACGATTTACTATATCACTTTCATTTTAATGAAGCAGCTGAATCTTTTCAATAGAATTCATCGATTGAATTAATGAACATTTGTCGAAACATGTCTTGGAAAAGGGTAAAATAAAAGGAAACAAAACATGACAGAAAAAGTACGAATTGGGGATGATGCCCTCATGTTCAGCGAAACACTTCTTCTATTCCTGATCAAGCAGTTTAACGGGGAAAGGACCCTATCAGGAATATACCATTTATTAAAAGGCAAAAAATCGTCTCAAAGCATACAGGACAGTTTTCTGTTTCGGGTGGAGCCGTTTTATCATCTATGTGATGATCTGGAACGTCAATCGTTTCAAAAATTAATCGAGCATCTGGGCGATCATGAGTGGATAAAATATGTGAACTCAGAACAGACGCGCGTCATCCTCACTGAAAAGGGAATGGATAAGCTAAGCATGTTCAAAATTGAACGTATGATTCCGGATGGGTTGAGGATAACAAATTACGTCACGACTGAAAAGCAATTCTGGCTAAGACTGCAATTGCTCATTCAAACGCTATCGGCACTTCGTTATCAACAGACCGCTTTCTTGCCAATTACGAAGTTTCCGGCAGTGACAGAGGCTGTTCGCCGCATAATAATGGAAAGTTCACTAAGCCGCAATCAATTAGTTCATCAATTTTATCAAGAAATTCGCCGATTATTGACGAGTATCCCCATCCTCGAAGCGAATATATTTGCATCTCAGTTTTCCGGATATCATATGACAGGACTTACTTTGAGACAAATTTCCGATGAATCCGGGAAGGATCTGTTTGAATGCCGAACCTTTTTTAAGGCGGCGCTCAGAAGAATCATGCAGGAACTATCAAAAAATAAATCACGCTACCCTTTTACTGCTTTATTAATGAGCCCTGGAGTGAGCGGACTTTCAACCACTGCCGGAGTGTCACTTCGTTTCTTGAAATCTGGATTGTCAGCACAGGAAGCGGCTCATCGTAGAAATTTGTCCATCGGAACAATTGAAGATCACTTAGTAGAAATTGCATTGAAAGATCCAACATTTGACTTGTCCGAATATCTTACCGATGAGCTGGAGCATCGCATAATGGATCATGCAAACCGTTTAAACACA
Organism: Sporolactobacillus sp. STSJ-5; assembly: GCF_024385605.1. Taxonomy (GTDB): domain Bacteria; phylum Bacillota; class Bacilli; order Bacillales; family Sporolactobacillaceae; genus Sporolactobacillus. Next base: position 81,636 of record NZ_JANFOJ010000007.1, read on the forward strand.
CGTCAACTTAAAACGATTAAAAAAGCTCTTCAAGAAGGTGTTTCCTATTTCCAAATCCGCCTGGCTCTTGCAAAAAATACGGTTCGATAAAGGAGAGGAACATAATGGGTAGCCTGAATAATTTACGTGAAGAAGACTTGCTGCGCGAAGCTAAGATAATTTTAAAAGAAAAATTCGGCTATCATCAGTTTCGCTCCGGGCAGCAAAAAATCATACAAGATGTTTTAAATGGCAGGGATGTATTTGCGATGATGCCGACGGGAAGCGGTAAATCGCTGTGTTATCAAATTCCCGGTTACTTACTTAATGGCACCGTATTGATTGTTTCACCGCTTTTGTCGTTAATGGAAGATCAGATTAACGCATTGCGCGCCGCAGGTGAAAGGCATGCCCGAGCATTGAACGGAATGATGCACGCACAAGAACGCATCCGCGTGCTTCGTCATTTGGAAGAGCTGCGTTTTCTCTATATTTCCCCGGAGATGCTTTGCCGTTCTGACATACGTGAAGCTTTGGCAAAAATAACTATTTCGCTTTTTGTCGTTGATGAAGCACATTGTGTATCTCAATGGGGACATGAATTCAGACCGGACTATCTGCAGCTTGCCCGTATCAGAGAACAGCTTGGACATCCAGCCTGCCTCGCCGTGACTGCAACAGCGGATGAACGTGTGCGAGAAGATATCATTCGATCTTTGGAGTTGCATGAGGTTGCTCAGACGATCATGAGCGTTGACAGGACGAATATTGCACTTGTTGTTCGGAACGTTTCCAATGACGATGAAAAAATGGAACAATTGTGCAAGCTGCTCCGTACCACACGTCTTCCGGGAATTGTTTATTGTGCAAGCCGCGACTGGACTGAGAGACTGGCTGAACTGGTACGACGACAACTCGGACTTCGTGCAGCTTTTTATCATGGTGGAATGGAGTCAATAGATCGGAGAAAAATACAAAACCAATTTTTGGATAATCAATTAGATCTGCTTTGCTGTACCAATGCATTTGGTATGGGAATTAACAAACCAGACATTCGACTGGTCGTCCATTTTCATTTTCCGGCAACAATGAATGCATACCTTCAGGAAATCGGCCGTGCTTCGCGTGACGGACAGCAAGGTCTTGCCGTTCTTTATTATTCACCGCAAGATAATCAATATCCGGAAGGCTTTATAGACAGCAATTTTCCCGAGGATGCCTTTTTGCTCCATACGTTACATGAGTTAGATGAAGGAGTCCTCACAATAAAAAACAAAGATCAATTTTTGAACGATTTACAGGAGCGAGGATCAAGCGAAACCGCAGCTCGGTTCATTTATGAACGGATACGGGAAAAGCCTGCCTATCAATCCTTTCACTCGATTTTTAAACGAAGCAAGTCGATGATCGAGCAGCGCCGACGGGTATTATTGAACGATCTCTCTATCATGAAAAATTATTTAACGGCTACAGAATGCAGAAGAGCCTATTATTTAAAGGTTTATCATGAAGATTCACATGAGAAGCCCGTTTATTGCTGCGATCAATGCGGGATCAATCTTGCCGATTTTGATTCGGTGAACTTTGAAGATACAGTGATTAATCGAAAGCAGTTGATGAGTTGGGAAGAAAGGCTGTCCTATATTTTTAAAGAAAGCGAAAGGTCGAAACAATGAGCCGAACTGATCTTCATTTATCCGATTCTGAGATGCGTCGAGCTCTTTATTTCTCTCAAGGCCTGCTTTTGCTGCTTTCAATGACACTTATTAAACTGTTCAACTTGTCATTTCCTCTCGCGACTTGGTACAAAGTCAACGGGTTAGAACTTATGATCGGTTTTAGTTTCGGAGTGGGTATGGTTTCCATCCAAGCTATTGCCGAGCATGTCTTGCCAAATGCATGGTTTGATGACAAAGGAATAAATGAGCATCTGTTACGCGCATTTCCTCTGTCAGCGCTTGTACTCATTATGGCTGCTGTTTCGTTAATTGAAGAGACTCTATTCAGAGGTATTCTTCAGCACTTACTAGGATATGTTGCTGCCAGTCTTATTTTTGTCTTTTTACATATTCGTTATGTGACGAAGCCGGCGCTTTTAGGAATAACCCTTGTTCTAAGTTTTGGTCTCGGTTTTCTATTCGTTCAAACGGGTAGTTTGCTGACACCAATCACAGCACATTTCACAATTAATACGTTGCCTATTGCGCTTAATTATTTGAAAAAGGGTCGTCTATGATGTGCTTGATTAACGATTTGTAACCTGTGATTGTCCTAATTTCATGGTCACACTCATAGTTATGAATGTGAGAGAGGTGAAGGACATGTCGCTTCAAGAGTATCACGATAACGGTCGGATTTCTGGAATTACGTTAACTATTTTAACAGAGCTCATTAAAAGAAAAAAAGAAAAAGACAAATGGAAGCATAGAGAAGCAATCTTTGGTCTTTGTCTTACCTTATTTGCAGGTATTGGAATCGGCTATACTTTTTTCATTCATCCCGGTATGCTCGAATCAATGCGCGATTTACGTATGTTGATCAGCCGTCCGGCGAGCTGGATTTTCTTGATGATTTGCGCTGTGTTTCTGTTATTCTTTACTTATTGTCATGGTGAGCGCGAAGATGCTGAGGATGATTATGACGATTTACGGGAAGAGATCATTGATCGCACGGAAGAACTATGGATGAATGATCAGCCGGATCAGCTTGGCAATACGGCCCGTTACGGAATTCTTCGACATTTGAAGAAGGAATTTGATATCAATTTATTTTATAAATAATTACAAAAACGACCGCTTCTATTAGGCATGAGAAGCAGCCGTTAAATTGCCTGTTTTTATTCGTTAAAATACTCTTTTTTTTGATTGTTCCTCTTTTAGTAATTCAACTGCTTCACGAAATCTCTGTGAGTGAACGATTTCACGTTCGCGTAAAAAGCCTAAAGAATCATTAATTTGGGGGTCATCGGAGACATTAATGATCCATTGATAACTGGAACGCGCCTTTTCCTCTGCTGCAATGTCTTCATAAAGATCAGCGATTGGATCTCCTTTTGATTGGATGCCCATGTTAAAGTTTTGCCCGGCAGCATTATGATAATAGATTGATTTACCATGATCAACATAATGTTCACCTAAACCGGCTTCCTTTAACTGTTCAGGTGTCGCATCTTTAGTTAGTTTATACACCATAGTGGCGATCATTTCCAAATGGGCAAATTCCTCGGTTCCGATGTCATTGAGTAAGCCCATAACGCGGCTAGGTATTGTGTATCTCTGATTTAAATAGCGAAGGGCAGCGGCCAGTTCGCCGTCAGCGCCGCCGTATTGTTCAATCAGAAATTTTGCCATTCTTGGATTACAGATGCCGACACGCACCGGATACTGCAATTTTTTTTCGTAATACCACACAAATATCGGCCTCCTCGGTCATCGTTTATACTTGCCATGGCCAGGGTGTATCCTTCCATTGCCATGGATAAGCGGATAGACTGTGCCCAAATTGTCTTAATGGGCCGTACCGTGCTTCAAATCCGTCACGAAGTTCGGCACTTTTCTTAGCGGTTGAATTGAACTGCTTAAGTGCTTCAAGGTCATTAGGATGAGTGTCTAAATAAAGAGTCAGTTCAACAAGAGTAAAATCAACAGCTTGGAGTGCCTTCAGATCCGAGTAATAGCTGTCCGGTACTTGTATCGGTTCATCCATCTGTGTTCAGCTCCTCTCTTTTTGAGAGATATGGATTGGTATATGGTGTAAATAATCCCGGCCATAATGTGCCGTGTGTCAATGCTTCAAATGGTGAAAACTGCTCCATGCCCCGCGGCTGAAAACCTAGATAGAGCTGCACGGGTGTCTCATAAGAAATGGGTCCGAGCGGTGGACATGGATCATTTGGACTGACGTATGGAGTGTACCATTTTCTGGATGTAGACAAATCAGCGCCTCCCTTCTTGAAATCATTTTTCTATTCATCATTTCTTTATATGCTATCCCAGCTCGTACATAGACCCAATGATTTCATCGATTTTTTTAAACGAGAACGTATAAGCACACGTTCGTTCGAATCTTTTAACATTGGCACTATTCATATGCCTTATGATACGGAGTGATTTCCAATGACTGTTGATTTATTGGCTGTGGCAATAATCCTTTTTGTGATTTTAATTACTTACATGTTTTGTGAGGCGCATATGAATCGATTAATCTCCATCAATCTTGAGATTGATGATTTGCCCGAACCTTTTATTGGTGAGAAGTTATTTTTTATCTCGGATATTCATCGGCGCACGATTTCAAAAAAGTGGCTGGAGTCGTTTAAGGATTCCCCAGACTACATTCTTATTGGAGGAGACCTGACGGAAAAAGGAGTGCCTCTTTCGAGAGTGCGCACAAATATTCAATTGCTGTTGAATCTCGGCCCTGTTTTTTTCATTTGGGGAAATCATGATTGGGATTCCGGATATGATCGTTTAAAAAAACTGCTTGATGAAAGCGGCGTTTCGATTTTAAATAACACGACATATACTGTAACTAAAAGTGGTGCAGCACTCAATTTTTCGGGATTAAATGATTTGCTGCATCACCACGCAAATTTAAATAAAACACTTGCAGCGAGAAAAAGCGGAGTGCCGACGATTCTTTTCAGTCATAATCCAGATATTAAGAAAGCGCTGACACCACAGATGGGCATTGCTTACTGCATTTCAGGACATACGCACAGCGGACAAATTAACTTATTCGGATTTACTTTAAAAGAGAAGGCAGGGGTAAAAGAACTGCCGTTTGGAACACTAATAATCAGTAGCGGTTACGGGACAACTAAACTGCCTTTGCGTTTAGGTGCAAAGCCTGATGCATTAATGCTTACTTTCAAGCAGAGATGAATTGGAAATGTGTAAAAGCATGTACAATTATGTCTTTGCGTTGTATACTACACTCAAGTCTCTCGTTCGACTATTGGTCGGCGAATTTGTTCTTGTCTCTCGTCGTTTGGATGCATGTCCAGGCAAGAGACACCGAAATTCGTCAAGATCATATAACTATAGTATAAGTTTGCGACACTACACTAAAGAGATTAGGCTGGACGGCAAGGAGGACATTTGCGATGCGACTGGAACGTTTAAATGGCGACAGGATTAAAATATTCCTGACTTTTGACGATCTCAAAGAACGAGGCATTACAAAAGAAGATATGTGGCACGACTTGCCGAGAGTCGAGAAATTATTTCGGGATATGATGCTTGAGGCGGATGACGAATTGGGTTTCGAAGCATCCGGTCCCATCGACGTTGAAGTATTCTCCCTCCCGGCGCAAGGAATGGTTGTCATTGTGTCAAGAGGAAGAAAAGATCGTGATGATGAATCCGACGATGACTTTGAAGATGACGAAGATTTCATTCAAATGCAGGTGACATTGGATGAAAGTCAGGACGTACTTTACCAGTTTGAGCAATTTGATGATGTGATTTCACTATCGAAAACACTTCATGATTTAGGAATTCGAACAGGAAGCCTATTTCTATTTGAAAACAAATATTATATACATTTTAATGAACAGCATTTATCGGACGCATTCGATATCGAAACGCTTGTCGCTATCCTTGCGGAGTATGGAAATACATCAACCATTACCATTTACAGACTTGAGGAATATGGTAAATGTCTGATAAAAGATATTGCTGTATCCGAGTTATATCGCTATTTTATTAAAGCTCCGCATTCTTGATCACGCGGAGTTTTTCATTGCGGTTACTTTGTCATCGTTATGGAGAAGACGGGATGACTGGTTTATTAAACTTTATGCACCCGCACGCCGCTTGATGAATCAATTGTTGCGTCAAAGGAAAGAAGACAGAGACAATGGTGTGCAGAAAATAAGAAAGGAAGATTTTGGTGTCGGTTGATCAACGGGATCTTTTAACGAAGCACAAACGCGTCTTAGCATCGGCTCAAGCGATGATTAAAGAATCGCTTGCTGAACTTGGCTATTCGCAGGATGTATTTGAACTATTGAAAGAGCCGCAGCAAATCCTTGCTGTCCGGATACCTGTTAAAATGGATAACGGACAAGTTCGCGTTTTTTCAGGTTACAGGGTTCAACACAGCTTTTCAATTGGCCCCACCAAAGGCGGTGTCTTATTTCATCCTGAGGTTTCGGAGCCTTTAATGAAAGGCCTATCTTTGATGAACAGCCTTAAAAACGGTTTACTCAACATTCCTTTTGGCGGTGCAAAAGGCGGTGTCATCTGCGAACCGAGGGAACTGTCTTTTCATGAGCTTGAACTTCTAAGTAGAGGATACATACAAGCAATTCGTTCAGTTATCGGCCCTTATCAAGATATACCTGCGCCAGATATTTTTACCAATTCCCAAGTGATGGCCTGGATGATGGATGAGTACAGTAAATTATGCCCGGATCAGTCTGCCGGATTTATAACCGGTAAACCAATTGTTCTGGGAGGCTTGAAGAGCCGTGAACATTCGGCTGGTCGCGGTATCGTTTTATTCATTTCTGAAGCAGCGAAAAAGAAAGGCATTGATTTGCAGCATTCGACCGCGATTGTGCAAGGATTCGGGTCACTCGGAAGCTATGTTGCTAAATCGCTGGCCGACTCGGGAGTCACTATTACCGGACTTTCAGATGCCTATGGAGCGGTTTATCGTTCATCGGGATTAGACATGAATACATTGATTGAATGTCGGGACAGTTTCGGAACCATTACAAAACTTTATAAGCACACCTTGACAAGTCAGCAACTTGTTGAGAAGCCTTGTGATATTATGGTGCTTGCTGCGGTTGCAAATCAAATTACAGATAATAATGTTCTTAAAATCAAGAGTAAACTTGTGGTTGAGGCAGCGGATGGAGCAGTGACCGATGAGGCAGCCAATTGGATGACACAGAATGGAATCCTTTTTATCCCTGAAATTTTGACAAGCTCAGGTGATATGACCTCTTCTTATATTGAATGGGCTCAGAACAGACAAGGATTGATCTGGAGCAAAGAAGAGGGAGAACGTCGGGTTCGGCAAATTTTAGCTGATGCTTTTACTCGCGTACATAATATAGCTGAGGAACGCGGTATTTCATTGAAGGCAGCGTCTTGTTTTGCTGGGGTTTACACACTTGCAGAGTCTGCACGTGTGCGCGGTTGGATTTAAATGAATGGATGAGAAAGAAATAATGATAGCTTTAAACGGTTATGGTGTATCCATAATCGTTTTTTTTGTGCTGTTCCTCAATGCATAAAACCATCTTTTCTTGGAAACATAAAGCTGATTTCAGAGTTTCAAGGAAATCATATGAACTATTGAGTGGCTCTATGTACACTCCGGGGAGGATTAAGTCATTGAGAAAACGACTGATTCGAGGCATATGTGCTGCTATTCTTGCATCGCTCCTGTTGTCTCATACTTTTGAAGCCGATGCATTCTCAAATCGAGTCATTATGCGCGGTGATACGGGAGAAGATGTCGTCGAACTTCAGGCGCGTCTTCAGTACATTAGCTTCTATAAGGGAAAAATTGACGGTTCATTTGGCTATGGAACCTATTGGGCATTGCGTAATTTTCAGTCCCAATTTGGTTTGACCGTTGACGGTATGGTGGGAAGCACGACCAAGCAAAAATTAATAAAAGCTTCTCAATATGACCAAGCCTTTGTCAATCGCAACATAAGAGAAGGAAATGAATTCACTTATTATGGAGGAGTCCCGCTTAATCAGCAAGTGAAGAAGAGAAATACTCAGTCATCGGGTGGCAATTCAGGCAATGCGAACAATAAGTCCGGAGGTGGGAATACACCGCAGCAAGGCGGCAACTACACAATGGATAACTTGCCTCAAGGTTACTCTAAATCAGATGTGAATCTGATGGCAAATGCGGTTTATGGAGAATCACGTGGTGAGCCATATATAGGCCAAGTTGCTGTTTCTGCGGTGATTATCAACCGAGTGGCAGACCCACGCTTTCCCAATAATATATCCGATGTCATTTTTCAGCCGGGTGCATTTACAGCGGTCTCCGACGGACAAATATGGCTGACACCGAATGAGTCGGCTAAGAAAGCAGTAATGGATGCAATTAACGGGTGGGATCCTTCGAATGGGGCTCTCTACTATTTTAATCCGGACACAGCAACATCTGCGTGGATCTGGACTAGACCTCAGATTGGGAAAATTGGCAAACACATTTTTTGTAAATAGGGGGGACGCATATGAAACGCCGTTATTGGATTGCCGGTTTGTCTGTCATCGCGGTCGCTCTGCTGATCGGTCTTGGCGTTTGGGGCTATCAGGAGCACCAAATGAAGAAGACAGTGATGATAAACGCGGAAAATCACTACCAGCAAGCTTTTCATGAACTGACTTATTATGTTGATTCTTTAGAAGAATCTCTTGGGACGGCGCTTGCCATGCAGTCACGAGAATCAATGCGTCCGCAACTCGTGGAAACTTGGCGATTAAGTGCACTTGCTCATGCGGCAGCCAATGAACTTCCGCTTACCTTTTTGCCGTTCAACAGAACCAATGAATTTCTCGCGCATGTCGGTGAATTCACCTATAATACGGGTGTTAAAACGATTAATGATCGCCCATTAAGTAATAAAGAATCCAAAAATCTTGCAAAACTTTATACAGAATCCATGACAATACGAGACGAATTAAGAGATGTTCAATCGAAGGTAATGTCGCAGCACCTGCGTTGGATGGATGTTGAACAAGCTCTTAAAAGTAAAAAACAAAATCAGGATAATCAAGTCATTGATGGAATGAAGCGGGTGGACGGGCAAGCGACCGATTATACGCAAAGCTTCAGCCCTGAAAACCCGCGTAATGTTGTTCTTGAAAAAAAGAAGATTAATCCGATGAAAGGAGCACAGATAAAAAGCAGTCAAGCGGTTGATAATTTAAAGAAGTGGGTCAATAAACCGCACGCACAAACACGCAAAGTTACTCAGACTGGCAAAGGGTCAAATGTTCCTGCCTACGAAATTGCTATGAAGGATAAAGGAAGATCGTTGAACGCATCGGTAACAAAAAAAGGTGGCCATATTGCTTGGTTTCTTTTTGAACGTCCGGTTGAAAAAGAGACCATAAATCTATATGATGCCTCAAAAAGGTCAGAAACTTTTCTGAAACAGCGTCAAGTAAAGGATATGATTTTAACAAAACGTAACAAATATAATCATGTTGCCGTACTAACTTATGTGCTTCAGAAAAACGGTGTTCGTGTCTATCCCGCATCGATGAGAATAAAAGTTGCGCTTGATAATGGTGAAATACTTGCATTTGATCAAACAGACTATTTATTTAATAAGTATGACGATGTTCCGCTTCAGCCTAAACTCTCAGAGAGTGAAGCTCGGAAACAACTGAATCCCAATCTAAAGGTACAGGAATCGGATCTCGCTGTTTTTCAGAACGCGATGTTGAAAAATGTGCTTTGCTATGAATTTTTTGCGACGCGAGCAAATGATACCTATCGTGTCATGCTGAATGCTGAGAATGGAGATCAGGAAAAAATAGAACTTTTGAAGGAATAGCAGATGGATGCTGGTTAGATCTGTTTCCAAGGGGCTTGGCTGAACCGAGGATTCTACTGTATAATGAACACAAGGTGCAAGACTTTTGGAGTAATTTGGCAAAAGATGAATTCATGGTTGATTGAAAATGCGGAGGAGACGATCATGAAACTGAAGGTTGGCGGAACACTGGTCTTAGAACAAATGAACAATCATGCACAAAGTGTGCGCTATCGATGCAAGCTTGCCGAAGTTAAAGACAATGCATTGCTGATTGATTATCCGATTGAAGAAAAAACAGGAAAAACACCAGTGCTTCTGAATGGAACTGTATTTACGGCTATATATATTAATGACAGTCAAGTCTTTCGTTTTCCGACAACGTTTATTCAACGAATTTCTGGTCAGGTTCCTTTGATGCTCATGAGTTTTGACGGTGAGGACAGCATGGAAGAGATTCAGCGTCGAAACTATGTCCGTGTGGAAGCGAACTTGGATATTGCGATCCATTCAAGTGAGGGGGCATTTCGCCCATTTACAACGATGACCAGTGATATTGGCGGCGGTGGATCATTAATCAACTTGCCCGATGATTTTCCAATTGAAGAAGAAGATTCGATTGTATCCTGGATTGTTCTTCCAATGACTTCAGGTGCTGATCAATATATCAAGGTGCAATCGAGAGTCATTAGAATTTTTACTGATAAACACACAAATGGGAAAAGGGCGACCATTAAATTTTTGTTGCAGTCAGAGAGAGAACGCCAGCCGATTATACGCTTTTGCTTTGAAAAGCAGCTGGAAGCAAGGAAAAAACTGCTCGAAATGGAATCGCGCAGACATAAAGGCTGATAGACAGCAAAATGTTTTTAAATAGTCAAACAATCAGTCAAGACAGATGGGAGTAAGCAGGTATTATGGAGAATTTATTTCAAGTAGCAATTGACGGACCGGCAGCTGCAGGAAAAAGTACAGTTGCCAAAATTGCTGCAAAAACATTGGGGTTTGTTTATATTGATACAGGAGCGATGTATCGATCGCTCACGTATAAAGCACTTAAAGAGAAAGTCAATTTAAATAATGGGCAAGCGTTGAAAGAATTGTTGGATTCAACAGAAATTAAACTGGTACAAGGTGTCAGGGGACAGAAGGTGTACGTGGACGGAGACGATGTGACTGACCTTATTCGCTATCCTGAGGTCTCCGAACATGTCTCACTGGTTTCTTCTTACGAGGCTGTGCGAGCTGAGATGGTGGACCGTCAGCGCAAATTAGCACAATCGTGCAGTGTTGTCATGGACGGACGAGATATTGGAACACATGTTCTTCCGAATGCGCAGGTTAAAATATTTTTAATTGCTTCAGTTGAAGAACGAGCAGTTCGCAGATATCGGGAAGAACTGCAAAAAGGCAGACATCCGTCCATGGAAACACTGAAGGAATCCATTGCACTCAGAGACAAAAAGGATATGGAAAGAGATGTTTCCCCACTTGTTAAAGCAGCAGATGCAGTGGCACTTGACACCACTTCGCTTAGCATTGAGGAAGTGGTTGAGAAAATTCTGCATTTTGTAAAGGAGAAACAGCCATCTTGAATCTCTATTCTTTTGGAAAAACATTAGTTAAAGTGTTTTATAAACTAACTTTTAGAATCCAGGTTATAGGGCGGGAAAACGTTCCTGAGCAGGGCGGTACACTGATCTGCAGCAACCACCTTTCTAATTTTGATCCACCGATGATCGGTATCAGTCTTGCGAGACCATTAAGTTTTGTTGCTAAATCTGAGCTCTTCAATATCCCGGGCTTTGGTCGGCTGCTCAGCCACTTAAATGCTTTTCCAATAAAGCGCGGCACCGGAGATCGTGGCGCACTCAGAGTAGCAGTGAAGCTTATCCGAGAAGGACATGCATTGCTTATTTTTCCTGAAGGACACAGGAATCTGGAACATACGCCATTGAAGAAAGGCCTTTCAGGAGCAGGATTCTTTGCACTGCAGACGGATGCGGTTGTCGTTCCTTGTGCAATAATTGGCAACTATAAATTCAGAAGCAAGATGAAAATCATTTTTGGCAAACCGATTAACACGAAAGAAATGAAAGAATTAAAGATGAAATCTTCAGAGGCAAGCGCAATCATCATGAAACATATTCAGGCATTGCTTGATGAATACACAGAGCCAACTGCTTGACAAAAGCGTCTATTTGTAAGAAGTTATGAGTAGGATATTTTCTCGGTTGGTTAATTAAAGGAGGTCCCGGAGAATGGTTGAAGAAGTAAATCATGAAATGGCATCTTTTGATGCGATTGGTGTAGGCGATGTAGTTAATGGAAAAGTAACAAAAGTTGAAGAAAAACATGCGTTAGTTGATGTTGGATATAAAGTGGACGGCATTCTGCCAATCAGCGAGCTTTCAAGCCTTCACGTTGAAAAAGTCTCGGATATGCTTCATGAAGGTGACGAGATCAGTGTAAAGGTAACAAAGCTGGAAGATGATGAACTCGTCCTGTCGAAACGTGAAGTTGACGCAGACAGAGCATGGGGTGATCTCGAGGCTAAATTCAACGAAAAAACTACATTTTCCGTTGAAATTGCTGATGTTGTTAAAGGCGGTTTGGTTGTTGACTTAGGTGTTCGCGGGTTTATTCCAGCTTCTCTTGTTGAACGTCATTTTGTTGAAGATTTCAGTGACTATAAAGGCAAACCACTTGATGTTAAAATCGTCGAATTAGATCGTGAAAAGAGGAAAGTTATCCTTTCCCATCGTGCAGTTTTGGACGAAGAAGCGGATCAGAAAAAAATTGAGACGCTTCAAGGGATTAAAGAAGGTTCCGTCCTTGAAGGGACTGTTCAACGGCTGACTGATTTCGGCGCATTTGTAGATATTGGCGGAGTTGATGGACTTGTTCACATTTCTCAACTTGCTCATTATCATGTGGAAACTCCTTCAGAAGTCGTCTCCGAAGGGGATAAAGTCAAGGTCAAAGTTTTATCGGTAGATCCTGCTAATGAACGGATCTCACTGTCAATTAAAGCAACTCAGCCTGGACCTTGGGAAACGGCAAAATCGAAGATCAATGCCGGTGATGTTCTTGAAGGAACAGTGAAAAGACTAGTTCCATTCGGTGCATTTGTTGAATTGCTCCCAGGTGTTGAAGGCTTAGTTCATATCTCCGAAATTTCACATGATCATATTGGAACTCCTGAAGAAGTGCTTTCAGAGAACCAGCAAATCAAGGTGAAAGTTCTGGATGTGAATTTTGATGAACAACGTGTATCGTTGAGCATCAAAGCACTTGAAGAACCAAAAGCAGAAAATCATGCAGAACAGCCTGCTGAAACACCTGAGATTGAAGAAGCAACAACAGGTTTTTCCCTTGGTGACATGATTGGCGATCAGTTAAAAAAATATAAATAATTTAATGCGTGAACATGAAAGAGGCGGAAAATGTTTGGAAGCTTACCTGCTCCCTGCTTTTTCCGCTTTTTCAAGGCTGTGATGGAATCTTAATACTGATTTGCATAGGTTATTGCTGCATGGGCAATAAATGAGATATACAATTCGAGAACGTTTAATTTTTGGACCTCTCCTGTTAAAGGAAAGGTTTCTTTTATGATTAGCTTTGTTCATTAATATTTGATGAAGTGATTAGTGAAAGATGAAGAACCCTTGCTAGATCATCACTGATACGAAATCATTATGATGAGTAACAAATTGATGATGATAGAACAGAGGAACCAGGGGGAAATTTGCCCCTAAGTAAACCTCGATCATGATCAGTTTTTGAAGGAGGAACATTATGTCTAAACCTACGATTGCTATAGTCGGCCGTCCTAATGTCGGAAAATCTACCCTGTTCAACCGTATTGTCGGTGGCCGCATGGCCATTGTTGAGGATAAACCGGGCGTTACAAGAGACAGGCTGTATGGAAACGGATCTTGGCTGACCAATGAATTCCATGTCATCGACACCGGTGGTATTGATCTTGGCGATGAGCCGCTGCTCGCGCAAATGCGCGCCCAAGCTGAAATTGCCGTTGATGAATCTGATGTGATCTTGTTTCTGGTCGATGGACGAACAGGATTAACGGATGCCGACGAAGCAGTTGCCCAATTATTAAGAAGATCCAAGAAGCCTGTTGTTCTTGGTGTAAATAAGTTAGATAATTTTAAGCAAAAAGAATTGATGTACGAGTTCTACTCTGTAGGACTTGGGGATCCTTATGCGATTTCATGCGCACATGGACAAGGCATAGGCGATTTGCTCGATGCAGTGATTGATAAATTTCCGAAATCTGAGCCTAACCCGGAAGAGGACGGCGCTATTCGCTTTGCTTTGATCGGCCGTCCTAATGTGGGCAAGTCGTCTCTCGTCAACACAATACTCGGCAAGGAACGTGTGATTGTTAGTGATATTGCGGGAACGACACGTGATGCGATCGACTCTCCATTTACACGCAACGGTCAAAATTTTGTTATTGTCGATACAGCAGGTATCCGCCGCCGGGGACGTGTCTATGAAAAGACGGAAAAATACAGCGTGCTTCGAGCGCAGCGTTCCATTGAAGAGTCCGATGTGGTTTTGGTTTTGATAAACGGAGAAGAAGGAATAATCGAACAGGACAAAAAAATTGCCGGTTACGCGCACGATGCAGGACGAGCGATTGTTATTGTAGTTAATAAATGGGATGCTGTTGAAAAAGACGGGAAGACCATGGACAAGTTCAAGAAGAAAATTCGTGAACAGTTTCAATTTATTGACTATGCACCGATCGTTTTCCTATCTGCGTTAACCGGAAGCCGTGTTGATCAAATTCTGCCGGTTATTGAGCAGGTAGCTGAAAACCATAGCCTGCGTGTGCAGACAAGTTTGTTGAATGATTGTATTATGGATACGGTAGCTATGACGCCGCCACCGTCAGATAAAGGTAAGCGATTGAAAATTTATTATGGTACTCAAGTAGCCGTTCGTCCGCCAGTATTCGTATTGTTTGTCAATGATCCGGAGCTTCTGCATTTTTCTTATGTGCGCCATATTGAAAACAGGCTTCGTGAGACTTTTGGATTCATTGGTACACCGATAAAAATATTATCAAGAAAAAAGAATGAGAAGTAAGAGGAGAGGTTTGAATCATGCTGATCGCGTTTTCTATAATTATTTCTTATCTTATCGGATCAATCAGCTTCAGCTACTTAATTACAAAGAAGATTAAAAAGATTGACATCCGCCAAACAGGCAGCGGCAACGCAGGCGCAACAAATACGATGCGTGTGCTGGGAACAGGACCTGCCGTTGGGGTATTGATTTTGGACGTTCTAAAAGGGGTTGTTTGCATTTTGATGGCCAATTTACTTGGCTTACCCGACTGGGCGGTGGCACTGTCCGGTTTAGCGGCAATAATCGGACATGATTTCCCTATTTATTACGGTTTTAAAGGCGGCAAGGGCGTTGCAACAACTATTGGCGTCTTTTTTATGATTATGCCGCTTTTTGCGTTAATTGCAGGTGTCATTACCATCTTGATTATCGCAGTCACACGTTTTGTTTCGCTAGGATCTTTGTTTTTCCTTTTGTTTACGCCAATATTGGGATGGATCATTCATGGCTATTCCGCAGGCGTCTTAGTTGTGGCCTTTTTAATTACGGTCCTGGCCTTTTATCAGCATCGGGCGAACATCGTTCGGTTAATTCAAGGTAAGGAAAATAAACTCGGCCACAAGAAAGCTCAGGCTTAAGAATTTTCTGTTGTTCGCTGTAAACTTTGAATCGAGGAGGCAGAGCAATGAAGAAAATAGCAGTTTTGGGAGCTGGAAGCTGGGGTACTGCGCTTTCGATGGTACTCGCGGATAATGGTTTCACAGTTTCGCTTTGGAGCCACAGAAAAGAGCAGGCAAACGAAATTCTGCACGAGCATACAAATCAAAAGTATCTGCCAGGGGTTGTGCTATCTGATCTAATTAGCGGTACAAATAGTTTGAGTGAGGCTCTTAGTCATGCATCCGCTGTGCTTCTTGTTGTTCCAGCAAAGGCAATGCGTGATGTATTGAAGCAGATTCGTACCATTATCGAACAGCCAATCTTGTTCGTTCATGGTGTGAAAGGTATTGAACCGGGATCGTTTAAACGGATGTCTGAGGTTATTGAGGAAGAGATCCCTGCATCGCTTCGAACAGCAGTTGTGGTTCTTTCAGGACCCAGCCATGCTGAAGAGGTTGCCTTGAGACATCCTACAACGGTTGCCGTTGCATCGTCTAATATTAATGCTGCTCAAGAAGCACAGGATCTCTTTTTTAATCATTATTTTCGTGTGTATACCAATGAAGATACAGTAGGCGTAGAAATAGGCGGTGCATTAAAAAACATTATTGCACTTGGTGCAGGCTTGCTTGACGGACTCGGTTACGGAGATAACGCAAAGGCTGCGTTGATTACTCGTGGGCTCGCGGAGATATCCCGACTTGGGACGAAAATGGGTGCACATCCATTGACATTTATAGGGCTGACCGGCATGGGTGATTTAATCGTTACCTGTACGAGTGTGCACAGCAGAAACTGGCGAGCAGGAAATTTGCTTGGTAAAGGTGAGAAGCTTGATACTGTATTACAACAGATGGGGATGGTTGTAGAGGGTGTCCGGACAGCAGAAGCTGCTTATGCCTTAGCTAAAAAGATGAACATAGAAATGCCGATCACGACTGCAATCTATCAGGTATTATTTGAAGATAAGCATCCAAAAGAAGCGGTTGACGAATTGATGAATCGTGATAAGAAGGATGAAATTGAGCCGCTTTCTCAAAGCCTGGCTGAAAAAATAGCACGGGAACAATAGGTGGCACGTTACTCCCTCCTTGCATACTATGTAAAGAATGCAGGGTAAAGGAGGACGTTCATTGGATTCTAATAATCCTTTTTTTGATAACATTGAAAAGAAGACGAACGTGAAGAAAGAGGATATCCTGGAGATAGCCAACTCAGTTTCAAACGCTAATTTCAGCGATCCTAAGGTCGTCAGAGAACTCATTGCTCGCATTGGGAGTACAGCAGGCGTACCCGTTTCAAAGGAAAAGGAAGAGGCTATTGTGAAAGCCATTACTTCGGGTAATATGCCGAGCAATCTTACATCGCTGTCAAAAATTTTCGGCCCAAAACGATAAGTATTGGGCCGTCGCCAGCGGCAAACGAAGTAGGAATAGCATAATGTATAGGTGCGTCAATCATTCTGCAAGAGCGCAAAGGGCGTGGAAGGAATTAGTCATGTGGAGAGAAAACGGCAACGTTTTCTCTCCATTTTTTTATCCATAAATGGCATAAAAAAATTATTGGACAATAGTTTAGTATAGATAGGCAGCCGAAACACTTGCGCTGCCGGCCCATTTTTCAACAGATCGCTTCGGAAGATCAAATTTTTATTGGCATAATCAATGGACAAAGTCATATGTTTAGAACGATCACCGAGGTAGTTTATTGCAGAAGGAGGAGCGGGAGGGTGCCAACTTTGGAAAAACTTGAACGAGTAGACATTTTCAAAGACATTGCTGAACGTACCGGGGGAGACATTTATTTAGGTGTTGTCGGAGCCGTCCGAACAGGAAAATCTACATTTATTAAGAAATTTATGGAGCTCGTTGTTTTGCCGAATATTGAGGATGAGGCAGATCGCGTTCGTGCAAAAGATGAATTGCCTCAAAGTGCCGCAGGAAAGCAAATCATGACGACCGAGCCCAAATTTATTCCTAATCATGCAGTTAAAGTGAGTGTGGAAGACGGACTTGACGTCAACATTCGTGTGGTTGACTGCGTTGGCTACGCGGTTAAAGGAGCAAAGGGGTTCGAAGATGAAAACGGCCCACGCATGGTACACACACCATGGTATGATGAACCGATTCCATTTCAAGAGGCGGCAGAAATTGGGACGCGCAAAGTCATTCAGGAACATTCTACTTTGGGCGTTGTCGTTACAACTGACGGTTCAATCGGTGAAATCGGACGTGAGGATTATGTTGAATCTGAGGAACGTATTGTTGATGAATTGAAAGAAGTGGGTAAACCATTTATTCTCATCGTCAACTCAACGCACCCTTATCATCCGGAGACAGAAGCATTGCGCAAGGAACTTTCGGAGAAGTATGATATCCCCGTGCTTGCTCAAAGTGTTGAGAACATGACGGAACACGATATCAATAACATTTTGCGCGAAGCATTGTTTGAATTTCCAGTTCTGGAAGTCAACGTAAATCTGCCGAGCTGGGTTATGGTTCTGAATGATGAACACTGGCTGCGCAAGAGCTATGAGGACGCGGTTAAAGAAACCGTTAAAGATATTAAGCGTTTGCGCGACGTTGATCGTGTCGTTGGAACTTTCGGACAATATGATTTCATTGAGAACGCTCAGCTATCAGGGATTGAAATGGGGAAAGGAACCGCCGAGATTGATTTGTTTGCTCCGGATAATCTCTATGATCAGGTGCTGAAAGAGGTCGTTGGCGTCGAAATTCGTGGGAAAGATCACTTGCTTCAACTGATGCAGGATTTTGCCCATGCAAAACGAGAGTATGATCAAGTAGCCGATGCGTTGAAGATGGTGAAACAGACCGGTTACGGTATTGCGGCACCATCAATCAGCGATATGAGTCTTGATGAGCCTGAGATTATTAAACAGGGATCACGTTTTGGAGTTCGGCTCAAGGCGGTTGCGCCTTCAATTCATATGATCAAAGTCGATGTAGAGTCTGAATTTGCGCCGATTATTGGTACTGAAAAACAGAGTGAAGAATTGGTACGCTATCTCATGCAAGATTTTGAGGATGATCCGCTCTCGATTTGGAATTCCGATATTTTCGGCCGCTCATTGAATTCCATCGTCCGTGAAGGCATCTCAGCGAAGCTGGCATTGATGCCTGAGAATGCTCGATACAAATTAAAAGAAACGTTGGAACGCATCATTAACGAAGGATCCGGGGGCTTAATCGCCATCATTTTGTGAGATCCTTTCCGAAATGAGTGAAATTCTAGATCCCAAATGGGGTCTTTTTCTTTTTGTTTATTTACGGGCTGGAAGGCGCGAATCTATTGACTTTTGACGGATTTTATTTTCAATAAGCGAATAAGAAGCAAAAATGCTCTTTTTTCTTCAAGAAACGGTTAAAAACGCGTGAATATGGCAATATTTTTATAAAAGCTGTTGAATTCTTCCATCACATCGTATATTATAAGCGTTGTTGATGTTTCATCCAGCGCAAAAAGGAGTTATTCCTTTTTAAGGAGGTGAAAGTGTTGAATAAGACTGAATTGATTACTGCGGTTGCAGAATCTGCTGAATTATCCAAAAAAGATGCTACAAAAGCGGTTGATTCTGTCCTGTCAACGATTGCCGATGCTTTGAAAAGTGGAAGCAAGGTTCAATTAATCGGATTTGGCAACTTTGAGGTTCGCGAACGTTCTGCTCGCAAAGGCCGCAATCCTCAAACGGGCGAAGAGATCGAAATCAGTGCAAGCAAAGTTCCAGCATTTAAGCCTGGTAAAGCATTGAAAGAAGCCGTCCAATGATCTGAGACGATACATAGGACGTAAGTACGAAAGAGCCATCCGTTTTGGATGGCTCTTTTTGCTACACAAGATGCTAACTTTACATGATTCTGCAGAAGTTAACAGGACCTCTTCGTGTTGAAAGGGATAAAAAATGAATGGAGCCGCATAAAACATTCACGGTTAAATGAGAATAAATAAGATCAAGTAAGGACGACTTTCCTTTATTTTTATGTTTGCCTATGCTAAAATTTTTTACTAGGACAAGTGATTTATGTTTACTTAGGAATTCTGACACAGGCGAACATGAACAAAGGCAGAAGCGGATACACTACAGGAATGTTGAAGTTGATTATGCTGTGTCTCCACTGTTTCTTTTTTTGTAAACTTTACTAATACAAAACGGCTTTATGATTCTATGGTGAAAGCATCAAGAGGCGTTTAGTTTATGATTAGGTGCGACGGGCAGGATAGATTGGGAGGCAAATTTCAGTGAACGTGGATCATGAAAAAATAGAGAAGGCTGTGCGAATGATTCTTGAAGCAATTGGCGAGAATCCGGATCGGAGCGGTCTTATTGAGACGCCTCAACGAGTGGCGCGCATGTACGAAGAAATTTTTCAAGGATTGCAGCAGGATCCGAAAGAATACTTATCGAAAACATTTGATGAAGCTCATGAAGAACTCGTTTTAGTGAAGGATATTCCCTTCTATTCAATGTGCGAGCATCATTTGGTTCCTTTTTTCGGTAAGGCTCATGTGGGATACATACCAAGAGGCGGACGAGTGACCGGGCTGAGCAAGCTTGCCAGAGCAGTTGAAGCAGTTGCGAAACGCCCACAGCTTCAAGAGAGGCTGACAACAGAAGTAGCAAACAGTATCGTGGAAACGCTTCGTCCTTATGGCGTTATTGTTGTCATTGAAGCGGAACATATGTGCATGACGATGCGGGGAGTAAAAAAGCCTGGGGCACGAACGATTACTTCGGCTGTGCGCGGCGTTTTCCAAAAGGATTCAACCGCTCGAGCAGAAGCGATGTCATTAATTAACCATTAATTCCAAATGAAAAAGTGAGGAATGGATCATGGAACTAAGGAATGAAGAAGTATTGGGCGATTATTTTGTTATTAAAGCAGAAGCAGACGGTGTCAATGTCATTGGGCTGACTCGCGGTGCGGAAACACGGTTTTTTCATACGGAAAAGCTCGACAAAGGTGAAGTAATGATCGCACAATTTACAGAGCACACTTCGGCAATTAAAGTACACGGTAAAGCAACCATACAAACAAAGCACGGCACAATCACATCGGAATGATCAACAAGGTCATCACCATTTGGAGTGAGGACAAATCTTGTGGTGATTATTTGCATGGGGGGTACTGAATTGTCGCTAAATGAGGAGCTAGACCTAATCTATCATCAACTTCGAAACGAATTAAATCATGATTACGTAAAAACAATTTTACCGGAACCGATAATTGATCGGGATAAACTCATGATTTATTATTTGTTGTTTCGCCAACAAGAATCAACGCTGAACGCCGGTGCCCATGCTAAGAGCGTTATGGTAGCGGAAATTGGCTTGAACACCCATGAGACGATGACGATTGAAAAATGTTCTGACATAAAAGCAACAAAGAAGAGACAACTGACTGTACTATCCGGAGATTTTTACAGTGCACTATATTATTATTCACTTGCGCGCCAATCGAATATGGAGGTTGTCAAATGGGTGGCGCAGGCGATCCAAACGTTCAATATACATAAATGTGCGTTTTTTTATTCAAAAACACGTCTGAATTGGTCTGAAACATTGGAAGCTGTGATGAAAATTGAGAGCGCTCTTGTAGAGAAGATTGCCCGCCAACTCGGTCAAGCGCCTATTATTCCTTACTTAAATGCCTTTTTTTTAATAAAAAGGCTTGTCATTGAAAGAAAAGCGCATGGGAATTGCGAACGAACCAGCTATTTTTCGCAAGCCGTTCTAGGCAGTGTCGAGACACTGACCGTCAAGCTTGATCAAGAAATTAAGAATAAAGCGGCACATTTGATTCATGCTCTGGACAGGCAGGAAAATCATTCAGAATGGCTGATGCAGATCATTGATTATTTGCGCGATCAACTCAGCCGAATGGCTGAAGGTGTTGGAGAAGGGACTTATTAATGATGATGGAGCAGGAAGAGAAACATGAGAAGGTTCACCGTGTCTTTCAAAAGATCTATAAGAACTATGACGCGATGAATTCATTAATTAGTTTTAATCGTCATAAGGTGTGGCGGCAAAAAGCGGATCGGATTGTCGCAGCAAATGAAGGAGATCGAGTTATTGATGTTTGTTGTGGGACCGGCGACTGGGCGATCTCAATGGCAAAGATAGTGGGATCTCAAGGAAGCGTTGTCGGTCTTGATTTCAGCGATAATATGTTGCAAATTGCCGAGCATAAAAAAGAATCAAGTCAACTTGAGAACGTC
This sequence comes from Sporolactobacillus sp. STSJ-5, assembly GCF_024385605.1. Taxonomy (GTDB): domain Bacteria; phylum Bacillota; class Bacilli; order Bacillales; family Sporolactobacillaceae; genus Sporolactobacillus. Next base: position 103,135 of record NZ_JANFOJ010000007.1, read on the forward strand.
AAACTTGTAAATGGCGATGCGATGGCTATCCCTTATGAAAATGCATCATTTGATCGAGCAACGATCGGATTCGGTCTCAGAAATGTTCCCGATTATTTGACTGTGTTAAAGGAGATCAATCGTGTTTTGCGTCCTGGCGGCAGTCTTGTCTGCCTCGAAACATCACAAACTAAAATACCGATATACAGGCAGCTGTACTTTTTTTATTTTCGATTTATTATGCCGCTTCTTGGAAAAATATTTGCCGGTAGCTATAAAGAATATGCGTGGCTAAATGAGTCTGCATCAAAATTCCCTGATCAGAAAACATTAACTGAACTCTTCCGAAAAGCCGGTTTTGAAAATATATCGGTATGCTCATTAATGGGTGGCATTGCTGCAATCCATAAGGGAACCAAACCACTGGATCACGAGTAATTGCTTTTTTTAGCAATAATTTGTTTGCATAATGAGCGGTAACGAAAGGTGAAAGAGATGACCCTGACCCGAATTTACAAGGAACAGAAAAGTAACTTAAAACAGATTGAAGGTCGATTGGAATCGGTGCTTATGGCACCTCATCCCATTCTGAACGAAGCTTCACTTGACTTGCTCAGAGCAGGGGGGAAGCGTATTCGCCCGTTACTGACACTGCTCTGCGCGCAATACGGCGATCCTTCACGTGAAGAAGTGATGAACTCGGCTGTCATGCTTGAATTGATTCATATGGCTTCTCTCGTTCATGATGATGTCGTTGATGATTCGGATCTTCGACGCGGAAAACCAACGGTTAAAGCACAATGGGATAATCGAGTGGCGATGTTTACCGGAGATTTTATTTTTGCTAAAGCGATTGAATTAATTTCTGATTTTGATAATCATGAAATTCATTTGAGTATATCGCGAGTCATTCGTGATTTAAGCCTTGGTGAAATCGATCAAATTAAAGAATTGTATAACTGGAAACAAAATTTGCGCATTTATCTCAGAAGAATCAAAAGAAAAACTGCTTTGCTGATGGCGCTCAGCTGCCAGTTAGGAGCCCTAGCTTCGGGATGCTCTTCGAAGGTAGGATTAAGCCTCTACTATTTTGGCTATTATTTAGGAATGAGCTACCAAATGACTGATGATATTCTTGATATCGTTGGGACTGAGAAACAATTGGGAAAACCGGCGGGCGGTGATTTGCGGAACGGGAATATCACATTGCCTACATTCTTTGCGTTGCATAAATATGGAATGCGAGACGCTATTTTGCATGTTCTGGAGAGAGAAAATCCGGAGCAGTCAGAATGGGATTCAGTCATATATTCCATTCGCAATTGCGGAGCGATACAAGATTCGGAGCATTTGAGTGATGCTTATTTAAGCAAAGCAAGAGCAATCTTGGAACAGTTGCCGCAATTGCGTGTGACTCACTCATTAAAAGAAATAGCGGATTATATTGGGACAAGAAACTATTAATCAAATAAGCTGCAAGTGAGTCTGCATTTGTAACATTTTGATGCACAACGGTTCATGCGATTGCGATGCTAATTCTAAGTTTAGGGAGCCTGATGATAATGGAACGCACATTTTTAATGATTAAACCAGATGCTGTTAGAAGAGGATTGATTGGAAATATTATTGCACGGTTTGAGGCAAAAGGCTTTAAAATGATTGCCGGCAAACTCATGGTTATATCCGACGAATTGGTCAAGAAGCATTATTATGAACATGAAGGAAGGCCGTATTACACAGACCTGACGACATTTATGACTTCCGGTCCGGTGTTTGCTATGGTTTGGCAAGGTGAGGACATTATTAAGCTCTCGCGATTCATGATGGGTTCCACTGATCCTGAAAAGGCAGCACCAGGAACAATTCGTGGAGATTATGCCACACGTATGAATCGAAATGTTATTCATGGATCAGATTCACCTGAAAATGCAGATCGAGAAATTAATCTCTTTTTTCAAGCGGATGAATTTGTAAGTCATGAATAAGTGGAAAAATGAATCAGGGTTTGATTGAGGAGATTAAACAATGAGCGAGGTAGTAGAGCAAGATTACGAGCAGTTTAAAAGCTTGTTTTTTCAGCTCACAGGTATCAATTTGTCTCTATATAAAGAAGAACAAATGAAACGCCGTCTGAATTCGCTTCGATTAAGAAGAGAGATTCCTTCCTTTGTGGCCTATGCACATCAATTGAGGGAGAATAAGCAACTGCTTGACGAGATACTGAGCCGGATGACGATCAATGTGACCGAATTTTTCAGAAACCGTTCTAGATGGGACATTCTCGAAAATAAAATTCGCAATCTAGCATCTGAAAAGAAACAACTGAGTGTTTGGAGTGCTGCATGTTCGACAGGAGAAGAGCCATATTCATTGGCGATTCTTTGCAGCAAATATATGTCTAAGAATACATTTTCAATTATTGCCACGGATATAGATCAGAAAGTTTTAAACACGGCGAGTCAAGGCACATATTTGGAGCAGGCAATTGAGGCCTTAACTGATGATGAACGACGGCATTTTTCAAAAAAAGGTCTGCTCTTTGAAGTGGAGGACGATCTGAAACAGACGGTGTCCTTTATGAAGCACGACCTGCTCTTAGACCCGAGCCCTGGTCAATTTGATATCATTGTTTGTCGAAATGTGCTCATTTATTTCACTGAAGAAGGTAAAAAGACGATCTATCAAAAGTTGAGCAACTCCTTAAAGCCAGATGGTACTCTGTTTGTTGGAAGTACAGAACAAATATTCAGCCCCGCTGCATATCATTTGCGTTCGACAGAAACCTTTTTTTATCAAAAAACAGCAAATGAACGTTGATTATTCAAATTTATTATTTATTTACAGTTGACAGTTACAAACAAGTTGACTATGATGAATTTACGTTATGAAGTTATTAATTTGTAAAGGTCGGATTGAGCCGGAGGGCGCGATCGGCCAAGGTTTTTGAGATGAGAAAAGAGAATGAGCACAGTTGAGAAGAGCTGAGGGTTTATAACTATTGCTGCCACACCCTACAGGGCTTCCTGTGGGGTTTATTGTTTTTCCTTGGATTTTTTTATATCCATTCCCCTCTAAGCAACTCACACCCGCTCATTCCTCAAAAAGAGGAGTGGAGCCCATGTTCAAAGAAACATTGAAGGATTTAGTAACAGGAAAGCAGCTTTCAGAACAGGAAGCCGCAGAAATGATGGATGAAATCATGGAAGGAAAGGCTTCTTCAAGCCAAATAGCCGCTTATTTATCCCTTCTCAGTATGAGAGGAGAGACCGTTGATGAATTGGCGGGTTCAGTGCGCAGCATGCGTGCCCATGCCAAACCGCTTCACTATAAGCAACCGCTCATTGACATCGTTGGAACAGGGGGAGACGGTTCCGCAACCTTTAATATTTCAACAGCGGCTGCACTCGTGCTTTCTTCTCTTGGTATCTATGTTGCCAAACATGGTAACCGATCTGTTTCCTCGACCAGCGGAGCTGCCGATGCATTGGAAGCGTTGGGGATTGATATCCGATCAACGCCAGAATACGCGTCTGAACTGCTTGATCAAACACATATGTGCTTTTTATTTGCACCGCTCTATCATGCATCAATGAAATATGCCATTGAACCTCGCAAGGCACTTGGTTTCCGAACCATTTTTAATCAACTCGGACCATTGACGAATCCGGCTGGCGCTGAATGTCAGCTTCTCGGGGTATATAGCGGAGACCTTGCCGAACGCTATGCCCAGACTATAGTGAAGCTAGGAACACAGCGGACGCTGGTAGTAACCGGCGAAGATGGGATGGATGAACTGACCATTGCCGGACGTACGAATGCGTTTCTTATTGAAAACGGAACGATTCGAACCTTTTCTTTGACGCCGGAAGATGTTGGTCTCTCTGCCGGAAGTGTTGCGGATATCCGAGTCAAAAATCCGAAAGAAAGTGCGGAATTAATTGAAACGATATTTGCAGGCAGCAGGAAAAATCAAACGGCAGCTGATGCTGTCTTGCTAAATGCCGGCGCAGGACTTTATGTCTCAGGCAAAACACGTTCAATTGCCGAAGGTGTTCATGAAGCTCAGGAAGCGATTAATTCTGGTGCAGCGCTCGATCAGCTGAATCTGATGCGTCAGCAAACGACGGAGGCAGCTCATGCCTGAATCTATTCTCGATAAAATAGTGAAGACAAAGACGGAAGAACTCGCCGTTTTTTCGATGCCGGAAAAAAATACAAATTCAGCCATTCATTATTCTCTGAAAACAGCTCTGACGCATCCAAATCACAAATTGGGGTTAATTGCTGAAGTGAAGCAGGCATCACCATCGAAAGGTGTTTTTGCGCGCCGTATTGTGGCAGAAGATGTTGCCGAAGTCTATGCTCACGCAGGTGCTGACGCGATCAGTGTACTCACTGACCATACCTATTTTCATGGATCAATTGAGAACTTAAAAGCTGTAAAGGCGAAGGTTCAACTGCCGGTCCTGCGTAAAGATTTTATCATTGACGAAAGGCAGATTGAGGAATCCGCTCGCTGCGGTGCAGACGCCATTCTTTTGATTGCTGCAGCTCTTGATCCAATGAAACTCCATGAGTTTTATTTGGCAGCAAAAGAACACGGCATGGAATCATTGGTGGAGGTGCACAGTGTGAGTGAATTAGATCCTCTTCTCAAAGTATTTACTCCGGAGATCATCGGTATTAATAATCGTAATTTAAGGACATTTGAGACTAGGTTGTCTGTAACAAAAGAGGTAGCTGCTGCTGTTCCAAAGGGAGCGGTCATGATCAGCGAATCCGGAGTCCGCAAGGCACAGGATATTTGTTATCTTCTAAGGCAAGGTGCACATGCCGCACTAGTCGGTGAGGCACTAATCTGTTCTGATTCGCCGGAAGAGAAGATCCGGGAACTATTTGGTGAAGGTGTTTCGCATGACGCGTCCCTTACTTAAATTCTGCGGAAATCAATCTTTCGAAGATATGCAGGCAGCTGTTGAAAGCCAAGCAGATTTTATTGGATTTATTTTTACGGACAGGAGTAACAGAACAGTAAGTCCAAAATCGGTTGCGCATTGGATTAAACGGTTTGGACCTACGATCGGCAAGAAATTAGTCGGCGTTTTTGCTGATGATTCACTTGAAAAGATGAATTTGGTCCTGCAGGAAGTTCCACTAGATCTTATCCAGCTTCACGGGCAGGAATCGCCTGAACAAGTCGCTTCGATTAAAAGTGTAATAAAGCTGCCGATATGGAAGGCCCTTCATCACGATAAAATGACAGGTTACATGATGCGATGCTACCAGAATATTGTGGATGGATTTGTTATTGATACGAAAGTAAAGGGGCAGCTTGGCGGCACCGGTTTATCGTTTGATTGGGCGAGCATACCGGAATATATGCGTGAAGCAGATCATCAGCATGTCCCATGCTTTGTCGCTGGGGGAGTTACCTCAGAAAATATTTCTGAACTGTTGACCTATCATCCAATTGGGATTGATATCGCATCAGGTATTGAAAGAGAACATCGTAAAGACAGAGCATTAATACGAAAAATTGAAGAGAAGGTGTGTTACGGTGATTAGGCAGCCGCAGTTGGAGGAAAAATACAGAACTGATGAAAATGGGCGCTATGGAATGTTTGGCGGACGATATGTCCCAGAGACATTGATGCACGCAGTTTTGGAACTTGAACAAGGCTTTAAAGAAGCAATTGATGACCCCTCATTTTTAAACGATTACCATCGAATTCTCCATGAGTATTCCGGCAGACCGACACCCGTGACCTATTGTGAACGATTGAGCAATCTAATCGGTGGAGCTCGTATTTTTTTGAAACGGGAGGATTTGAATCACACCGGGGCTCATAAAATCAATAATGCTGTTGGGCAGGCATTACTCGCGCGCAGAATGGGGAAAAAGAAGATAATCGCAGAGACCGGTGCCGGTCAGCATGGAGTAGCCTCTGCTACGGTTGCCGCGTATTTCGGAATGCCCTGCAAGGTTTTTATGGGTGCTGTCGATGTGGAGCGTCAGGCGCTTAATGTATTCCGGATGAAACTGCTGGGTGCAGAAGTTGTTCCCGTTCATTCGGGAAATGGAACGTTGAAGGATGCGGTCAATGAAGTGCTTCGTTATTGGGCAGCAAACGTTGAGGACACAGCTTACATTGACGGTTCGGTTGTGGGACCCCATCCTTATCCGATGATTGTCCGCGATTTTCAGAGAATAATCGGCGATGAAGCAAGGTCCCAGATGATCGATAAAATTGGCAAACTGCCTGACGCCGCTTTTGCCTGTGTCGGCGGAGGAAGCAATGCTATGGGATTATTCACCGCTTTTCTCAAAGATTCTGTTCAATTATTTGGTGCAGAGGCAGGAGGCAAGGGGATTAATACCGATGCCCATGCGGCTACACTGACTAAGGGAAGCATCGGTATTGTTCATGGCATGAAAACATATCTTCTTCAGGATCAAAATGGGCAGATTACCGAGCCCTATTCTATTTCAGCTGGATTGGACTACCCGGGTATTGGTCCTGAACACGCCTATCTATATCAATCAGGACGTGTGACCTATGAGGCGATCACAGATGACGAAGCGGTTGACGCACTCATTAAATTATCTAAATTCGAAGGCATTCTGCCCGCACTAGAAAGTGCACATGGGCTCGCTTTGGCAATGAAACGAGCAAAAGCAATGAAACACGATCAAAATGTACTTGTCTGTCTTTCCGGACGCGGAGATAAGGATGTGCAGACAATACTGCATGTGATGGATGAAGAAAACGGTGGTGACCACCAATGACAGCCAGGATGCGTGAGTATATAAAAAAAGATAAAGGCATGCTGTTCATTCCATTTATCACCGCCGGAGATCCTGATAATGAATCAACCGTTCAGATTGCGCTCATGCTTCAATCAATCGGAGCGAACGCACTTGAGCTTGGTATTCCTTACTCAGATCCCTTGGCGGATGGGCCTGTAATTCAGGAAGCCTCAAAACGCGCACTCAGCCACGGCGAAACACTGTTTGATGCAATGGCACTCGTTAAAATGATGCGCCGACAAGGACTAAAAATTCCGGTTATCATTTTCACCTATGCCAATGTACTCCTGCAATTCGGGGTTGATGTCTTTTTTCAACAGGCAAAAACTATTGGAGTTGACGGGCTGCTTGTTCCTGATCTCCCTTATGAGGAGAGCCGGCTGCTTGCGGATACATGCCGCAAGCAAGATATGAGCCTGATCTCGCTTGTCGCACCAACAACATCTGATCGCAGGCTGAGCATGATTTGTAATGAGGCGCAAGGCTTTATTTACTGCGTGTCATCACTCGGCGTTACCGGGATGAGAAAAAGCTTTCATCCGGATGTGTTTCCATTTCTCAAACGTGTGAAAAAGGTAAGCGAGCTGCCCATTGCTGTTGGTTTTGGTATTTCATCTTCTGAGCAGGTAGAAGAACTCAAAAATCATGCCGATGGTTTTATCGTAGGAAGCGCAATTGTAACGTTAATTGGGCGTTATACGATAGAATTAGCCGACTCAGGTACTCGTTCCAGTGCTGTTGATCAAATACGCAGGCTGCTTTGTGAGAAACTGTTTGTGCCTGTAAATAAATGATTTGAGGAAGAATTCAAGCCTTGACTGCATGAAGCTGTCAAGGTTTTTTTACTCTAATTATCCTTTCTTCCTCTGCCCTTATATATATGAAAATGTGCAATCACAGTTAGTCCTTCTTGAAGTCGGCATGAAAGTTGATTATGATGGCTAAAGTAGGTTATTGTTCGGTTTTTTTGGGGAGGAATTAAAGCATGCGTACTTTAGAAACAGCGACCGCATTATTAGATAGTGGACAAACTGAAGAAGGAATTAAGCTGCTTCATGATCTTGTTTTAAATGGAGACGATCGAACACAATTTGGTGCAGCGTCAGTTTTTCAGCAATACGGATTTTTGGATGATGCTCAGAAAACGTATGAGGGACTGCTTAAGCGCTATCCGAATGATAGCGAACTTATTTTGCAGCTTTCCGAACTCTTGATTGATAAAAATGACGAATCGACGGCCATTCAATATTTGCAGCGAATTCATCCATTAGATGAAAATTTTTTGAGTGCGCAGGTGATGCTTGCCGACCTTTATCAACTTGAAGGTCTTGATGAGGTTGCAGAACACAAGCTTCTCGGTGCGCTAAAATTTTCACCGCATCAGCCGATTCTGATTCTCGCTCTTGGTGAACTTTATTTATCGATTGGCGAGGCAAGCAAGGCAGTGGATTGCTTCATCGAGGTAAAGGATAATAAGGAGCTTTCGGATCAGAATGTTCATTTGAAACTTTCGGAAGCACTGAGTTTGAGCGGCAATTTTGAATCGTCCATACGGGAGTACGAGCTTGGGTTAAAGAAGGAGAAAACACTCGATGGTTTATTTGGGCTGGCCATTACAGCAATGCAGATTCACAAGCATCGTAAGGCCATCAAAGCACTGGAGACTTTAAAGACAATGGATCCGGGTTACAGTACACTTTATACGGTGCTGGCAGAGGCCTATGAGCATGAGGGACAGCTGGATAAGGCAATGGAGTCTATTGAGGCGGGCATTGAACAGGATGAATATAATGAAAGATTGTATGAATCCGCAGGAATATTAGCAGCTAAAATGCATGAAAAAGAAAAAGCGGCGGAATACTTCAGAAAGTGTCTGGAGCAGAATCCGGAAAATATGGACGCATTAACGCATCTGGCAGAATTAAATGTGCAGGCAGAGGATTATGATGCGGTTATCGATTTGCTTTCATCTGTTGAAAGTGATGATCCAACACTCATCTGGTTCCTTGCCACAGCATATAATCAAACCGATGACATAAAAAAAGCGGCTGATCTATACAAAAGGTGTCAAACAGCTTTTTCGAACAATCCCGAGTTTCTGCAGGAGTACGGCGAATTCTTAAGAGAGACAGGTAAGCAGCGGGAGGGTTTGGCTTTGTTAGAAAAGGCGTCACAGTTAAGTCCGGAAAACCAAGATCTCGCTTCATTTGTTGAGCGAATTAAGCAGGATGAATTAGGTTAAACAGCGAATATATCCATTATAAAGACTGATGAATGCGAAAGCGGGACAGGAGGGTACGGCAAAATGGAACAGACGGTATCAAATGGACAGAAGAAAACGTTTCTTCGTTGGATTTTAGATCGTCATTTGCTAACTAACCGAGAAATTATTTGGCTGCTTCATTATCTGATGAGCAACGATAAATTGCTTGGTTTGATCCATATTGTTGATGAAGTGGCGCGTGTCAGCCGCTCGATCACGATTGGATGTCCTGATAATGGACGCCCTATATTTCGTTATGTAAAAACAACTGTTGAAACCAATGATCCTGAGAAAGCGTTTCATGATTTGCGTATGAACCAAGAAGAAGATATTTACATGGAGCTGGACATTGAAACGGTACGCCGCTCTCCAATCTATTTTTCCGTTTTGGAAGAAAACCCGAATAACCCTGTAGATGTACATGAAAAATATGGGGAAATGGCAAATTGCGCGGCTGTTGAAGCGGAACGAAATTTTATTGCCGATCGGTTGAATAAGGCAATTAATGAGGCGCTTGATCAGGGGAACCAAGATCAATTTTATCTGTTGTCCAAACAATTAAACCAATTGCAAAAATATCAAAGGTAAGCAAATTGTCAAATGAAAAATTTGTTGGCAAGCAGCTTTAGCGGTCTACTCTTGTCCCATGACTCATATAGTCATTACTAGGAGTTAAAAGGAGGACAAGCAATGAATGCGAAGCTGGTTGCCATATTTATTTCCTTCATTCTTTTTATCGGTTTTCCTGTACAAGGACGAGCAGAAAATGACACAAAAGCTGCTAAAAATCATACAGAGGACTTAATCAATTTATCTGATCGCGTATTTCAGTATACAGATGCAAATCAAGATACTGCAGCGTACAGTTTGCTCAATGAGTTAAGTAAGGAATGGAATCGTTCACCGCAGAACTATTCAGAAAAAGATCAGCGAGTTATAAACACAGCTATTGCCAAATTAAAGGTTCTGATGGCCAATTCAGGTGAAAATCAACGTGAAATTACCGATGCTGCAGTCTCACTTCGACTGGGTTTTGATGCTCTTGCGCCGGATGGAAAACCTCTATGGAAAAATTTGCATTATGCAGTTACTGCACCGGTGTCTAAAATGAAATCCGCACTTAATAATAAGGATAATGAACGTTTTCAATATTATCTTAACGAATTTCTAGATAAATATGCGGTTGTTTATCCGGCGATGGTTATCAACGGCCAAACAGATGTGGTAAATCTAGTCAATAAGCAAATCAATTCATTCAGTGATCAACGGGAGAAAAGCTTAAAAACGAGCACTAGAATTCGACAATTGAATGGGATTGATCGCGAATTGAATAATGTATTTGATCAATCTTCGCAGAATCACGAGGAAAGTATGGTGGGATTAGCCACAATTATTGGCGGGATTATTGTTTGTGTGCTTGCCTATGCGTCATGGCGCCGTTATATGGGAGAACATTTGCGCCGGGAACATGTGAGGTAATAAGGTTTAATTTTTTGACAAACAATCAAAGTTTGACTAAAATTGACTATAAAGAAGTTTGTTCATCGAAATCGACAACGGCTTAATGAATGCGTTGAAAGGTTGATTGCGCATGTTTTGGTATGTTGTCTCGTTTCTGAACATTCTCAAATGATCAGTTTTGGAGGAATGAGCATGATTCAATACCTGATTTATTTAGGCGTGTTAATGCTGATCCCTATTTGGGCGCAGATGCGTGTCCGTTCGACGTACTCACGTTATTCTGAAGTCGGTAATTCAACCGGTATGACCGGAGCTGAAACGGCAAGACGCATTTTAGATGCCAATGGTCTTTACGATGTAACAGTAAGAGAGGTTGCCGGTTCCTTGACGGATCACTATGATCCGCGAGACAAGTCGGTTAATTTATCAACAGATATCTATCATGGTGCTTCAATAGCCGGAACGGCTGTGGCCGCCCATGAAGTGGGACACGCGATTCAAGATGCTAAGGACTATACATTTATGCGGGTTCGCAGTGCACTTGTTCCTGTTGCCAACTTAGGATCGAATTTGTCCTATATTCTTATCTTGGCAGGCGTATTCCTCGGTATGATGCAGCTGGCTTCGATCGGTGTTCTATTCTTTGCTGCCGCAGTTCTCTTCCAGTTGGTTACGCTTCCGGTTGAATTTGATGCATCCGGGCGGGCTTTGAAACAGATTGTTTCATTAGGTATCGTTCAAGAGGATGAACAAAAACAAGCGAAAAAAGTTCTTTCAGCAGCGGCTATGACTTATGTCGCCGCGGCACTGGTATCTTTGATGGAACTCATTCGTTTCATTCTGATGATTACAATGTCTAATCGCGAAGAGTAAATACATTAAGTAAACGAATAAATGATTGGCCGCCGCCTTTAATGAGGCCGCGGTTTTTTTGCGTTTTTCTAAAGTACGAGAAAATAAAATTGACAAAGGATTGTTTTATATTACAATAAAGTAGTTTGAGCGTATGCTCACGTGGTTCGAAACCATCCCACGTTTATCAAAAAACTAAGGAGGAGTTTTTGTTTGAAGACAATTAGAATGTTGGCAGTTAATGCCATTTTAGCAGCGTTGTATATCGTGCTTACTTTTTTTCTGCAGCCGATCAGTTTCTCTGCTGTTCAATTCAGAATCGCTGAGATGCTGAACCATTTCATCGTGTTTAACAAGAAGTACTTTTGGGGAATTATTTGCGGTGTATTCATCGGTAATTTATTTTTTTCTCCGCTGCTCCCATACGACTTGATCTTCGGCACGGGACAATCGATTTTAGCGCTTTTAATTACAATTGTCGTTTCCAAATTTGTAAAGAATATTTGGGCGCGAATGCTGGTCAATACGGGTGTGTTTACACTAACCATGTGCCTTATTGCATGGGAACTGTCAATCGTATTTCATTTGCCGTTTCTATGGACATGGCTTACGGTTGCAATTGGCGAGTGTGCCGTAATGTTAATTGGTGCTCCGATTATGTATGCGATCAGCCGCCGTATTCCATTTGAAAAATTGATTTGAATAAAAACAAAAAAAGCATCCGATAATCACTCGGATGTTTTTTTGCTAAGTAATTGGCGAACGACATAATCCTTGTCATAATGCTCTTGCGAAGAAAGCCGTTCATTTCAAGCCTAAATAGTGAAAAGCGTGGGATGTTCGCGCACCAGTACGACGGACCACAGTTGTTTTTCTTATTTCGGATGAATACTCCACAGAAATTTCGCAATCAATTGGTCAACCTGAGGATTTTCGTGGAGCATACTATGCTGTGCATTCGGACCATATACTGTTTTTTCTTGATAATGAGCCCGATTAAAAAAATACTGACCGAAAAAAGCGCTCTGACATGAAACAACGCCATCACCTTCCACAGCATTTCGCATCTCTCCGGCGATCGCCAATACATTCAGATTCTGCGGCAAGCGGCTGCGGTGCTGAAATAAATAACTTTCCCGTTTAAGTGCTTCAAGAGTATAGTCTTTGTCATTCAGTGGACCATTAATCCAATCAAACGGGGCAGCGATTGCTACATACTTCTTTATCGAGGGGTAGTCAGAAGGATCTTTTATCTGTTCAAGATAACAAGTAAAAGCTTTTCCTCCCATTGAATGAGATACGACATTTACTTGCTTAAGTCCATAATCACGTTTCAAAACTAAGAAGACATTCTTCAGCCAGTCAGCCTGCTGTTCCATGGATTCGTGATTGCTTGCAAAAATGACTTGGATCAAAGGGATTTTTTGATTCGTGATTTTTCCACTTGATTTAATAACACCGTTCGGTTCGACAGTTATTACAATTGCTCGTTCCGGTCCATCGTAATTCGTTTGTAAACGCTGAAACATCGTGCGAAACGATCGTTCCGAGCCTTTCCATCCGTGAATGAACACGGTAGGAATCTGCTGTTTATTTGTTTGAGTTGCGGATGTTTTTACCGATGAATCAGCGATTTTCAATTGATTCATGTCTGCTTTTCCGAAAAAGAAATAAAAGCTCACTGAGATTAATGCAACGGCGATGAAAAGGGAAATAACATGACTTACTTTCATAAAAAACACTCCAATTATCGATCCGTTTGTGGATCGCTTTTTATAGCTTATCGCAAATGGCAGATTTTTAAAACCGTCTTTTTGTTCCAGTTTCAGATAAAGTTCATGATATAATGAAGAAAGCTTAAATGAAGAGAGGCTTTTTTTTGGCAAATCAACCGCAATTATTACTTGTTGACGGAATGGCATTGCTTTTTCGGGCATTCTATGCAACGGCCCCTACGGGCCAATTTATGTTCAACGATCAAGGAATTCCAACTAATGGTGTTCAGGGGTTTTTACGCCATCTCTTGATGGCGATCCAAAGCAGAAAGCCAACGCATCTGGCGGTTTGTTGGGATATGGGATCAAAAACCTTTCGCAATGAATTATTCGACGGATATAAAGCAAACCGAGCCGCACCGCCTGTTGAAATGGTACCTCAATTTGATCTGGCAAAGGAAATGATTGATGCATTCGGCGTTCCTAATATCGGTGTGTCCGGATTTGAAGCAGACGATTGTATCGGCACTCTCGCCAAGAAAGCTCAAGATGAACTCGATGTTTCTATTGTTACAGGGGACAGAGATTTGCTGCAGCTTCTGGATCGGCGCATTCATGTAGATATTCTTCAAAAAGGCTACGGCAATTACCGTAGTTTTAATGAAGAAACCTTCTATGATCATTATGGTGTGACACCTCGTCAATTCATTGAAGTGAAAGCGCTAATGGGTGATTCAAGCGATGGTTATCCAGGTGTTCGCGGTATCGGCGAAAAAACTGCCATTAAGTTGATTAAACAGTTCGGAAGCATTGACTCAATAATCGATCATCTGGACATGCTGCCAAATGGACAGCAGAAGAAAATCAGCATGGATATAGATATGCTTCATCTCTCACGCCGATTGGCAGAAATTAATTGTCATGCACCGGTTTCGATAGACTTGGAGAGTGCCGGTTATTCAGGAGTCACTGATTCATTCATAGAGAAAGTAGATCAGCTCGGGATGCGGTTAGTAAAATATGACCTGGTGAAACAAAGATGGAATCAGGAAGGTCCGAATTCTGTATTTTTGGCTAATGAATAGCCTTCAAAAGCAGTACCTTTTATATTAACTCATGAATTATGAAATGAGATTGCGCTTGCATTTAGTAAGTAAATAGACCATAAAACAAATTGGATAATTAATTGAAATCTAAAATAGAGGAGATCAGAGAACTGATCTTGCTTTTTTTTATCGTAAATAATTTTACTATTTTCTCTATTTTGACAAAAAATAGTCGTCTATTGATGAAGGAATTTAACGATTTCCGTTGAATGTTTAACTATAAACTTTAAAAGAACAGTGATTGCAATGATTCTCTCGCATGAAAAGAAGCATGTTAAAAGAACACGAGAATATCGTTCAATCCATAATAATAATAAAAGGGCGTGGATCAATGTTAACGATTGAAAATGAGCCGCAGTTATCCCCTAATGATGTTGATCTGTATCTCTTTCACGAAGGTACTTTGCATGAGGGATACAAAGTATTCGGTGCTCATTATATACAAATTGGCGGCAACGACGGTTTTCGGTTCACGGTGTGGGCTCCCAACGCACGCGCGGTCTCTATTGTCGGCGACTTTAATGATTGGGAAGTGGGCAGACACAAGATGAACCCGGTGAAACAATCGGGAGTTTGGACAACCTTTATTGAAGGCATTGGGGTTGTGGAACGTTATAAATACGCGGTTGAAACTCCTTCCGGATCAATTGTTTTGAAGGCAGATCCATATGCTTTCTATGCTGAGACAAGACCAAACACTGCTTCTTTGACTTGCCGTCTTGATCAGTTCGAATGGCATGATGCTAAATGGATGAGACAGAGGGACAAGGTTGATGATTACCATCGCCCAATGGAAATTTATGAATGCCATCTTGGTTCGTGGAGAAAAAAGGATAACAATCGACTGATGACGTACAAAGAACTTGCTGATGAGCTTGTTAACTATGTTCTTGAAAACGGTTTTACACATGTTGAACTCATGCCAATTATGGAACACCCTTACGACCGTTCTTGGGGATACCAGATTACCGGCTATTTTGCGCCGACAAGCCGCTTCGGCAGCCCAGATGATTTCATGTATTTTGTCGATGCTTGTCATCGCCGGGGCATAGGCGTGATCCTTGATTGGACGCCAGCACATTTTTGCCGCGATACTCATGGTCTCGGTAAATTTGATGGTACTCCACTTTATGAGCCATGTGATCCTAAATTAGCTGATCGCCCTCAATGGGGGACATATAACTTTGATTTCAGTAAAAATGAGGTAGTCAGCTTTCTGATCTCCAATGCACGCTTTTGGATGGATGTCTACCATGTCGAAGGCTTTCGCATTGATGCTGTATCGTCAATGATTTATTTAAACCATAATAACGATCTCCCCTTTGAATTGAAGAACAAATATGGCGGTCATGAAAATTTGGAAGCCATTGATTTTATTAAAAAACTAAATGAAGCTGTATACATTAAATTTCCTTCTGCATTAATGATTGCTGAAGAAGCAACTGATTATCCGATGGTCACCGGGCCGACCGATAAAGGCGGGCTTGGTTTTAATTTCAAATGGAATATGGGCTGGGTCCATGATATTTTGAAGTATATGACCTTTGATCCCAACGAGCGGCAGCATCATCACAACTTGATTACTTTTTCAATGCTTTATGCCTATTCGGAAAATTTTATTCTTTCTTTCTCACATGACGAACTCGTTTACGGAAAGCGGTCTTTATTGAACAAAATGCCAGGCGATGAATGGCAGCGATTTGCTAACTTACGTGTCTTATATGGCTATTTTATGACCCACCCGGGGAAGAAGCTACTATTCATGGGCAGTGAATTCGCTCAGTTTGATGAATGGAAGGACTTGGAGCAACTGGACTGGAATTTGCTTGATTTTCCGATGCATCGCGCTTTCCATCATTACACCGTTGCGTTGAATCATTTCTATCAAACAATGACCTGCCTGTGGCGGCTAGATCACGAGCAGGAAGGATTTGAATGGATTGATGCCGACAACGCTGATCAAAGTATGATCAGCTTTTTTAGAAAAGGAAAACGAAAAGGCGATTATTGCATTGTCATATGTAATTTTACACCAAACGTTTATCAACATTTTAAGCTTGGTGTGCCGGCAAGCGGCAAGTATCTAGAGATGTTTAATAGTGATTCAGAAACTTTCGGCGGATCCGGACAATGTAATCGCAAACCCATTGAATCGATAGACGAGCCGTTTCATAATCAGCCGCACCATGTTGAACTGACGATTCCTCCGTTAGGAATGAGTATTCTTATGAAGGAGACAAAAAAAAGAAAAACAATGATGACCTATGACCAAGCTTGAGAAAATGTAGGCTGTGTGCCAGTGAAAAAGGAGAGAGAAGGATGAATGTACTGTTTGCCGCATCTGAATGTGTTCCGTTCATTAAGACAGGGGGATTGGGGGATGTAGTCGGTGCATTGCCGAAAGCGTTAAAGAAAGAGGATGTCCAAGTCAGTGTTGTTCTTCCTAAATATCAAGATCTAAATCCTGTTTATCTGAAACAAATGACTTACATGAAATATATCTTTATTCCGGTTGGATGGAGAAATCAGTATTGCGGAATTTTCCACCTCGAACAATCAGGAATCCATTATTACTTTTTGGATAATGAGTATTATTTTGGACGTTCGGGCTGCTATGGATACGATGATGATGGAGAGCGTTTTGCTTTCTTCTCTCGTGCTGTTTTGGAAATTCTTCCGCATCTATTCGATAAACCGGATGTGATTCACTGTCATGATTGGCAAACAGGTCCAGTAAGTGTTTTATTAGATGCTCATTTTAGAAATCAAATGTTCTACAAGGATATTCGCACTGTGTTTACCATTCACAATCTGCGTTATCAAGGCGTATTTTCAAAATCGGTATTAAGTGATCTTCTCGATCTTGATTTTTCATATTTTCATAAAGACGGACTCGAATTTTATGATCATGTAAGCTACATGAAAGCAGGATTGGCTTATTCAGATTTTCTGACAACCGTCAGCCGTACGTATGCACGTGAAATTCAGATGCCATATTATGGAGAAAAACTCGATGGATTTCTTCGCTGGAGGAGCGGCAAGCTTCGGGGGATCGTGAATGGTATTGATCATGAGAGCTATAATCCTGAAACTGATAAACAGTTATTTGCTAACTACGATGAGGCTGAGGGAAAGCGAGCGAACAAAACAGAACTTCAAAAGCGGCTCAACCTCAATGTTGATTCGGAGATACCTATGATTGCGATGATCACGAGGCTGACTGGACAAAAGGGAATTGATCTTGTACTTCGTGTATTTCACGAAATCATGCAACTTGACGTTCAATTTGTTTTGCTTGGTACCGGAGAACGAGGAGATGAAGACGCATTCCGATGGTTAGCCGAACAATATCCGGATACAGTTTCTTCAAATATCTTTTTTGACGACGGACTGGCGCGTAAAATTTATGCAGGGTCTGATCTATTTCTGATGCCCTCAAACTTTGAACCATGCGGCATTGGTCAGCTGCTTGCTATGCGTTACGGCAGTCTTCCTATTGTAAGAGAAACAGGAGGTCTGAAAGATACGGTTCTTCCTTATAATGAATTCACTGGTGAGGGAAACGGCTTTAGTTTCACGAATTACAATGCACACGACATGTTGTATACGGTCGAACGTGCTGTTCGGCTTTTCAAAGATCAGCAACTAAAATTTCATCAATTGGTAAATCGAGCAATGCATTTAGATTTCGGGTGGTCGCAATCAGCAAAGGAATATATTCAGTTGTATCAAAAGCTCACAAAATAAAAATTGTTTTTAGATTCTGTAAAAATTCAGAACTTTATCAACAAATTAGATCTCAATTTCTTAAATCTGTTATATAATAGTTTTAGAAATACAATGCTACTGACTTCAGACACAATTTGCATTTTTCAGGTGTTTATTGAAAAAACTTCCAAAATTCTTACGGTTACGTTTCGCTGCAAAAAAACAAGTGTAAACGTTTACGCGATTGTGCCGGTCAAAGATCATTTTTTATTTCAAAATAACTTTCTGCATATGTTTTTAAGTTACCCTTCATATGATGTATTAATGGAACTTTAGTGAGTAAAGGAGGTGTGCGGAAGAGGGTGGTCTCGCCATTCTTTTTCCAGAATGATGAAAAATGAAATGATTGCAATGATTTTGGCAGGTGGTCAAGGATCCCGCTTAGGAAAACTTACACGAACCATTGCAAAACCAGCGGTGCCTTTTGGCGGTAAATATCGAATTATTGATTTTTCTTTAAGCAATTGTTCCAATTCAGGTATCCGAACGATTGGTGTTGTCACCCAGTATCAGCCGCTCGAACTAAACAGTCACATAGGCAACGGTTCGCATTGGGGCCTTGATCATAAGGACGGCGGTGTGACCATTTTGCAGCCCCATTCCAGCCTCGACGGTGAAAAATGGTTCGAGGGGACTGCTCACGCGATTTATCAAAACATTAGTTATATCGACAGCCATAATCCGACTTACTTATTGATCCTATCCGGAGATCATATATACAAAATGGATTATGAGCATATGCTTCATTTTCATAAACGGAAGAAAGCATCAGCAACCGTAGCTGTTATTCATGTACCACTTACTGATGCATCGCGATTTGGAATCATGAATACTGATAATACAGATCGAATTATAGATTTTGAAGAAAAACCGGCTAAGCCGAAAAGCAATTTGGCATCAATGGGTATTTATATTTTTACTTGGGAAGTCCTACGCCGCTACTTGGTAGAAAGTCATGCAACGGGTCAAAATATGGACGATTTTGGAAAAAATGTGATCCCTTCCTTTCTTGCCAATGGAGAGAACGTATTTGCTTATTCATTCAATGGATATTGGAAAGACGTTGGTACCATTGAAAGCCTATGGGAAGCGAACATGGCATTCATTAATCCTGATCACGAGTTAAACATTCGCGATAAAAGCTGGCGTATCTATTCAAAGAATCCGGTTGCCCCTCCGCATTATCTTGCATCCGGAGCAAAAGTTAAGGAATCACTGATCGTTGACGGCTGTTACATCAGTGGCGAAATTAATCACTCCATTATCTCACAAAATGTGAAAATAGGGGCTAATAGTGTCATTAAAGACTCTATTGTCATGGCAAATACAGTGATTGGAAAAAATGTGACCATTGATCATGCGATCGTCGGTGAGCATGCTGTATTTGCAAATAATGCTCAGATAGTCGGGGACCAGTCAATTGAAGTGGTTGGTTACAATGAAATTGTAGGGGGGCTTAATGATGAGGCGGAATAAAATGTGCGGGATTCTCAATTTGACAGAATCGAGGCTGGCGACGTATCCATTGACGCGTCATCGTCCGATTGCCAGCCTGCCTTTCTGCAGCAGATATAGGCTGATTGATTTACCCTTGACGAATTTAACCACAGCCGGTGTTGAGACCATCGGTGTTTTTACCCATGATAATTTGCGCTCAATTTACGATCATGTACGCAGTGGCAAGGAATGGGGACTAGATAGTTTGCACGGCGGGTTGTTTTTCTTTTCTGATCCAGGTGCGGATGGTGGCCGTAATGGAGTCAGTCATGAAGGAGATATCTTCAATTATTTTAATAATATAGCCTTCTTCGACAAATCCGAATCTGAATATACAGTTATTATGGGAACGCGAATGCTTTGCAATATTGATGTCAAAGCAGTATTGCGCCATCATATTGAACAAGGTGCGGAAATAACGGTGGTCTATAAGTCAACTGAGGTTCAGAATAATGAGGACAAAAATGAATCATGTCTGACAATAGACGAGGATGGTCATGTGCGCGGTCTCAGATCATGCAGTATGAGCGAAAATATGGGCCAATTATTTATTAATATGGATATCTATATTTTAAAAACAGAATTATTAACAAAGCTGATCCGCAATGCAGTTGCTGAAAGTGAACATTGTAATTTAAACGATGTTCTTCATCAAGCGATCGTTAATCTGCCATCCAACGGCTTTGAATACACCGGATATTTAAAAAATATAGATTCTGTTGAAGCTTATTATCAAGCAAATATGGATATGCTTGAGGATCGGAATATGACAGCACTGCTGAAGGGCAGTCAAATTATTCATACAAAAGTGAAGAATGAGGCACCAACCTACTATTCCCGATCCTCCGACGTGGAAGATTCATTGATTGCTAATGGTTGCATGATTCATGGTGAAGTTTCGCATTCAGTGATCTTTCGCAATGTGACTATTGAGAAGAATACCGTTGTGAACAGCTCGATTATAATGCAAGGCAGTTCAATCGGCAGCGGGGCAGAACTGCACTATGTAATCTTAGATAAACAAGTTCGAATTGAGCCGAACACGAAATTGGTTGGAACGAAGAATAAACCCATTGTCATTGAAAAGAATTCAGTAATCAGCAGAATTGCCGAGGGGCTAACTACAGATACTGCACCGTTGAAAAATCAAGAGAACACGATTAATACACCAAATATTGAGACGCTTTTTTCACGCAAATAATAGGTTTCTTATGCACTTTCCTTCGTAAAAAATTGGCAGATTCAAATGCTTTATCAAATAAATTTTACAGCGGCTTTTAAAGTCTGTTGTTTCCGGGAATGATAGGTTAATAGCAGAAATAAAAAGCCGCGTCCGTCAGTCATCCAAGATAGTTGCATTCTGAAACAGCCGGACAGAATAAGCAGTTGTATGTAATAGAAATGATTGTTTGTTTACAATCAGTGCTGCTTGTTCAGGCAAATTCACGGCTGTTTTTGATTGCTTTTTTTCTAATGTAGCAGGTCTTACTAAAGATGAACTAAGGATGGTCAAGATATGGATCTATCAAAACGAAAATTTAAAGAAGATTTTAAAAAAATGCTGACTGAAGTTTATTCAATGGATATCAAGGAATCTGAATCAACAGAACAGTTTTTTACATTAGGAAACGTGCTGCGTTCGTATTTATCAAAGAATTGGAGCCGTACAAATCAGCAATACATTGAAAAGCAAAAGAAACAAGCCTATTACTTTTCGATGGAATTTCTCCTCGGACGTATGCTGAAAAGTAATCTACTCAATTTAGGCATTCTGGATACAGTTCGGAACGGTTTGCAAGATCTTGGGATTGATCTCGAGCATCTTATAACTGTTGAGCCTGATCCCGGACTTGGTAATGGAGGGCTTGGCCGCTTAGCCGCTTGTTTCATCGATTCGATGGCAACAAGCGAAATTCCCGCACATGGAAATGGCATTCGCTTTAAATATGGTTTATTTGAACAGAAATTTGTTAATGGTTATCAGGTTGAACTCCCGGAAAATTGGCTTCAAAACGGAAATGTTTGGGAAACACGAAAAATGCATGCTGCGGTAACCGTGCGTTTTTACGGGAAAGTATGGCTCGAACAAAATGCAGAAGGCGTTCTTGAACCGCATTATTCAGATACTCAAGAAGTCTTGGCTGTTCCTTATGACAGTGCGGTGATCGGATACAATAATAGTACTGTTAATACCTTGCGCCTTTGGTCAGCAGAGGTTCCTCCGAAGGATGATATCACTGATTATTGGTCATATATTCATCAACGGAATGAAATTGAAAGCATTTCAGAAGTACTTTATCCTGATGATTCGAATTATGAAGGACGTTTGCTTCGATTAAAGCAAGAGTATTTTTTCGTTTCCGCAGGTATTCAAAGTATCCTTCGTCATTATAAGAAAATGCATTTGCACATGAACCACCTTGCAGAAAAAGTAGCGATTCATATAAATGATACACATCCTGCACTCTGCGTTCCTGAGTTGATGCGCCTTTTGCTCGATGAAGAGCATATGGACTGGGATCACGCCTGGAATGTGACGATCAATGTGATGAGCTACACAAATCATACAATTATGTCCGAAGCATTGGAAAAATGGCCGATCGATATGATGCGTTCACTTTTGCCACGCATCGATCAAATTATTCAAGAAATTGATCGGCGATTCACCATGAAAATGAGTACATTATTTGAACCTGTTATTGTTGAAAGGACACGTATTATCGAAGGCGGAAATGTTAAGATGGCACATCTGGCGATCATTGGAAGTCACAGCATCAATGGTGTGGCACAGCTTCACACAACAATTCTTAAAGAGAAAGTGCTTCACGATTTCTTTTTGATCTATCCGTCCAAGTTTAACAACAAGACCAACGGGATCACGCAACGGCGCTGGTTAATGCTTGCGAATGAACCGCTTAGAGATCTGATTCGGCGAAAAATCGGCAATGAATGGGAAACAACACCTACTGAATTGAATATGTTAAAAGCATTTCGTGATGATAAGGGTACCTTACTTGAATTGGCACAAATCAAGCGATTGAATAAAGAACGCTTTGCTGAGTATGTCGATAAAGCAATGCATCTGAAAATAAATACGGATGCTATTTTTGACGTTCAGATTAAGAGATTACATGCATATAAAAGGCAATTGCTTAATTTACTGCATATTCTGAGCCTATATTTTAAAATCAAGGACGATCCGCAGGCTGACATTCAGCCGCGTGTTTTTATTTTTGGTGCAAAAGCAGCACCAAGTTATACGTACGCAAAACAAATCATCAAGCTTATTAATTCGGTTGCCGATCTTATTAATCAGGATCCCGAGATTGAGAACAAAATAAAAATTGTTTTTGTTGAGAATTACGGGGTCTCACTCGCTGAGAAAATTATACCTGCGGCAGATGTAAGTGAGCAGATCTCTCTAGCATCAAAGGAGGCTTCGGGAACAAGCAATATGAAGCTCATGTTGAACGGAGCCATCACACTGGCTACGCTTGACGGTGCCAATGTTGAAATCAGGGACCGCGTTGGTGATCAGAATATCGTGATTTTCGGATTGCGCGAGGAGGAAGTCTATCAGTATTATCAAGACGGCTCCTATCATTCGCGAAATTACTATGAACACAATCCAGTCCTTCACCGTATACTTGATGCACTCATTGACGGCACAATACCGGGGGCAGAGGCAGAAGGACACTCAATCTTTGATTCGTTGGTTCAATATGGGGATGAATATTTCGTTTTAAGAGATTTTGACTCCTATGTTGCTGCGCAAGAACGAATTGATCGACTTTATCGTGACACGCTCAAATGGCAGAGAATGGCACTCATTAATATTGCCGGTGCCGGTATTTTCTCATCAGACTATACGGTACAGCAATATGCCAGCCAGATTTGGGATGTGTCGTCAAAGGTTCATCCAATCTAAGTCATGTAAGGAACGAGGAAGAAGGAGTTGCTTATGGGCATTCCAAATGTATATTTTAACTCATGGTCAGAGTCATTCAGAAGACCGTTCGGAGCGGTTAGAATCGGCAGTGCGATCTATTTCTCAATTCGCGCAATCGGCAGTAATATCACCAAAGTTGATTTAATGATTCAAAAAGACGGTGAGCAGACTCAAGTGCAGCATATGGCTCGATCTGCTGAAAATGATTCAATGTATTATTCAAAGTTTAAAACTGAAGGGAACGCTGGACTCTATTTCTACCATTTTCGGGTTTCTTATTTGGAAGATCAGCATGAAATAACTGTGTTTTTTGGTAAAGACGTTGATAATTATGGGGGAGAGGGTCGCGTCGTAACGGATCCTACTCAAATTGAACAGTACCAAATTACCTGTTTTGATCACCGTGATCCTGCACCAGATTGGTATGTTCACGGTGTCATCTATCATATTTTTATTGATCGATTCTTTAATGGTGATCGGTACCAGCGCGTCTTACATCCGAAAAAAAATACATTTATTTATGCAACAACAGAGGATTTGCCTTATTACATTCGTGATAAAAATGGTGATATTGCTCGGTGGGATTTTTATGGTGGAAATTTGATTGGAATTATAGATAAATTAAATGACTTAAAAAAATTAGGTGTAACAATTCTCTATCTCAGTCCGATTTTTGAGGCGAGCAGCAATCATAAATATGATACCGCGGACTATCTTCAGATCGATTCAATGTTCGGTGATCGAAAAACCTTTGATAAATTAATTGCTAAAGCACGGCGTATGGGTATTCGTATCATTCTCGATGGCGTATTTAATCATGTCGGTGCCGACAGCAACTATTTTAACCGCTTTGGTCACTACGGTAACAGTGGTGCTTATCAAGATCTGTCGTCCAAGTATCATGATTGGTTCACTTTCCATGGCGATCACGATCACTATGAGTGTTGGTGGAATATAGCTGATCTGCCGACGGTGAACAAAGAGAAAAAATCCTATCAAGACTTTATTTTCGGTTCCGAGAATAGTGTCGTTGACACATGGACTGCTGCCGGCATCGGGGGATGGCGGCTTGATGTGGCGGATGAGTTGAGCGACGAATTTATTGCAGGTATTCGCAAAGCAGTCGATCGGCATGATGAAAAGGATAACGGCAAAGTATTAATTGGCGAGGTTTGGGAAGATGCATCAAATAAAATCTCTTATGGAAAGAGACGGCATTATCTTAATGGCGGCATGCTTCATGGTGTCATGAACTATCCATTCCGCACGTTGATTATTGACTTAATCAATAGAAAAATAAATGCACGACAAGCAGCCAGGATGAGTTTTACGATCAAATCTAATTATCCTCCGGATGCTTTACTTGCAAATATGAATAATATAGGTACTCATGATACAGAGCGTGTTTTCACCCTGTTAAGTGAAAATGAAAGAAAAATAAAACTTGCAATTTGGCTGCTGATGGTGCTTCCGGGTGTCCCTTGCATTTATTATGGTGACGAGGCAGGTGTTATTGGGGGCAAAGATCCGGATAATCGTCGTTTTTATCCTTGGGGCAGAGAAAATCAGAACATATTAGCCATGTTTCGAGAAGCAATTAAGGTACGTCGTACCGATGATAATCTTCAGATTGGAGATTTCTACCCCTTTTCATTGGGATTGATTTTTGGCTGCTTGCGCATTCGATCAAAAGACAAATATACACTTCTCCTGCTAAATCCTTCTTTAGAATCTATTGTTATGAACCTCGATCAGTTGATTGACGAGACGAGAGGTGAGCTGATTCATCATTGCCTAAAAATGATGCTTCAAACAGAGAAAAAGGTAGATGCTCAATCGTTCTTGATTTATCAAAGGAATCAAGATTAATTTGATTTCAATCTATTTATTCCGTTCAATTAAATCTATGACTGTACCTGAATGTTGACCATTCGCCAATTTTTTCTTTAAAATAGTTCATTTTAGAAAATATTTCTGACGATTTATGTTATTATATACGTACACAAATAAAGGCAGAAATTGAGCAGAACTAATATAAAACCTGCAACAGCCGACAAACAGCCGACTGAAATTTCTGCTAATATCAGAAACACAAGGAGGAGTTTACATTGTCAGAAGTGTATGCGTATTATCAAGGTAAAATTGTTAAAGAGGAAGATGTAAAGATCAGCGTCCGCAGTAAAGCATTTAATTATGGCTTAGGAGTCTTCGAAGGCATTCGCGCTTATTGGGATGATGATGCACAGCAGCTTTACGGGTTCAAACTTAAAGAACACTATGAAAGGCTCAAGGAATCTGCTAAGACGGTTAATCTGGATTTTGATCTGTCCGTTGATGATCTTATCAAAGGGACGGTTGAACTTCTGAAAGCGAATAACTGTCGGACCACTACATATCTTCGCCCGATTGTTTATAATGACGCGCTTGATATTGGACCAACGCTGGATGTAAAAGATGTAAAGGTTGTCATTTATACGCAACCGCTCAATAAATACGCCGGCAAGGCGGAACTGAGTGTCGGAGTCACTTCTTGGAAGAGAATCTCAAACAATCAGCTTCCGCCGCGTACGAAGGCAACTGCAGCCTATATGAACTCAGCACTGGCCGCACTGGAAACAAAACGTGCCGGTTTTGACGAAGCTATTTTTCTCACTGACGGCGATCATGTTTGTGAAGGCTCTGGCGAAAATATCTTTATGTTCCGCAAAGGTAAGCTGATTACTCCACCGACTTCCGATAATATTCTCGAGGGCATCACTCGTGAACTCGTTATGAAACTCGCAAAAGAAGAGTTGGGACTTGAAGTGGTAGAACGCAGCATCTCAAGATCTGAGCTGTATGTTGCGGATGAAGTATTCTTCAGCGGTACTGCAATGGAAGTCACTCCTATTGTTGAAGTCGACCACCGTACAATCGGAACCGGTCATGAAGGCGAAGTCTGCAAACAAATCAAGCAGCTGTTTTTTAGTTTAACTGTTGGCAAGAATCCGAAATATGCAGAATCCTGCACACCTGTTTACGATAAATAATCGAATCATCTCTTGCGGATAGATATAGACAGTAACGAAAAAGAGAGGGAATGAAAGAGATGATAAAATCAGGCATGAACAGTCTGATTTTATCATCTTAATCTTTACCTCTTTTTTTTATGATCTTTTATTGGGAAAAAGAGCATCTTTGAGGATAATGAAAAATAGGATTAGACCGATCGTCAACACAATATGTCCCATTCCCGCCATTCCGGCGATAGCTGCGCCGGACAGGGCACCGAGAACATCTTGCGTTCCATGAACAGCCATGACAGCGATAGTCCAAACAACGCCGACATTGTATGTCCAAAAGAACAATGAAAACCGTTTGTTATGGGTGATAGAAAACTGTTTATCCAAGGCAATAAGAATTAAAAAGAAAAACATGCCGAGAATGAGCAAATGGGTATGCAGAATAGAAAGCATAGAGTCCCCTTGAAAATGAAGGGCTTTCGTCAGTTCACGATAGTAAATACCTGAAACAAGTCCCATGATCATGTAAATAAGTGCTGCATTGTATAATTTTTTCATGAACAGAATCTCCCGTCTTATGTATCATTCTCTATTATTATATCGTGATCAAGAGAAATGGATAGAGATTTGCGCTGCTTGTACTGCTCTTGTTACAATTACATCGGGAAGCAAGTGAGGAATCGGAAAACTATCGAGAAAAGCGAGGGAAACGATGACTTTAACCATTGAACACTTGACGAAACGATTTCAAGATTTTCATGCTGTTGATAATCTTAATTTTGTCGCAGAGCAAGGTGAAATATTTGGCTTGATTGGTCAAAACGGTGCGGGGAAGACAACGACATTCCGCATGATTTTGAATTTACTAGCTCCTTCTTCTGGAACGATCAAGTGGGCTGATGCATCGGTTCACACATTGAATCGTGATATGATTGGCTATCTTCCGGAAGAACGCGGTTTGTATCCTAAAATGCCGGTCGAAGATCAGCTCATGTTTTTTGGTCGGTTGCGCGGATGCTCAAAGGCTGCATTGAAAGCGGAGATTGATGATTGGCTGGAACGTTTCTATTTGTCTGACAAAAGAAAGGTACTGACAGAAACACTTTCCAAGGGTAATCAACAAAAGGTGCAATTGATTGCGAGTTTGATTCACAAACCGCGGTTACTTATTCTAGATGAACCTTTTAGCGGACTTGATCCGGTTAACGCCGGTTTGCTTAAGGATGCTATTGTTTCGCTCAAGAAGCAGGGAACCGTGATCATATTTTCCAGCCATAGGATGGATCATGTGGAAGAGCTATGCGATCACATCTGCCTGCTGAAAAGAGGAAAATCCTTGTTCACAGGAGCAATAATTGATTTAAAGAAACAGTTTGGCAAAATTAATTTAACCATTCGTGGACCGTTTGATGAGATGGAGCTTTCTAAAATTCCAGGAGTCGTTTCCGTTGCGAAAGACAAAGACATGTATCGGTTGCTTTTATCCCACGAAAACGACGCACAGCCGATCTTTCAGATGCTAACCACAGATGGGTTCATCGAGCGGTTCAGTTTAGACTATTTGTCACTTGAAGAGCTCTTCAAACGAAAGGTGGCGAGCACACTTGTCTAAATTTCTGCTGCTGTTTGAACAATCATACATTAGTAAATTGAAAACCAAGTCCTTTTACATCACGACACTAATTATGCTCTTAGGGATCACTGCCTTTTTTATGTGGCCGACAATTAGCGGGTGGTTTTCTTCAAACGAAAAACCAGTGACAATTACAGTCGCTGATCAGACAAAGGGCAGCGCAATTTCCTATTTTAAGAACAATAAAAAAATCATCTTTAAACCGGCAAAGCAAAGTGTAAAGCAAGAAGAACATCGAGTAGTGACGGGCAAAGTAGATGCACTGCTTATTTTATCGTTAAAATCAGGGAGCCAATTAGATGCTCAGCTTCGAACAAAGAAACCTTTCGAATTAAATACCCAGCAAATACTTGAGGAACAGGTACGGTCTGCAGGTCAGCTGCTTACCATTCAACAACTTAAATTGACTGCGGATCAGGCACAGCGGATCATCGATCAAAAAACAAACCTGAATCAAAAAGTGATTTCTCCTACCGCGGATAAGGGGAAGAGCAGCCAGCAAAAAACGACTGCTACCATTGTTTCGTATGCAGTCGCGTTGATTATCTATTTATTTGTTCTCTCCTATCTGTCGATTATTTCATCTGAAATTGCTGCCGAAAAAGATTCAAGGATTATGGAAATCATTATTTCCAGTACGTCGCCTATTGTGCATTTGCTCTCTCGAGTCTGCGGGGTATTAGCCCTTGCAATGACTCAATTC
Source organism: Sporolactobacillus sp. STSJ-5 (assembly GCF_024385605.1). Classification (GTDB taxonomy): domain Bacteria; phylum Bacillota; class Bacilli; order Bacillales; family Sporolactobacillaceae; genus Sporolactobacillus. The sequence goes on from NZ_JANFOJ010000007.1 coordinate 131,871, forward strand.
ACTGTTCTAATCGGAGCAGCTTTAATCATGGCCCGCGTCCTTCAATCCGGAAAGTACTGGCACCTGATTAGTGATTTATTTTCATCGCTCACCGCAGGCTATACTGTTTTCGCTATTCTCTTCTTTTTCTTTGCGTGCGTTCTTTACACGCTGTTAGGAGCTGTGCTCGGATCACTCGTTAACAAAGTACAGGATGTAGGTCAAGCGGTTATGCCGGTAACGATGGTGCTCATGGTCGGATTCTTTATTGCGATCAGCGGAATGAGCAATCCGGATACTTTGCTGATCAAAATTTTCTCTTTTATTCCTTTTACCGCATCAATGATTATGCCCATGCGTATTGGTGCAACAGACATGAGCTTATGGCAAGGTTTCCTTTCATTGGTGCTTCTTGGTTTAACCATTGTCGGACTCTTTATTTTCAGTTTGCGTTTCTATCGTGGGTCAGTGCTCACGTACACAAACGGTTCGTTCATCAAGAAAATCAAACAGGCAATTCAGCTTTCCAAATAAACAGCACAAAGAGACTGAAGGCAGATCGGAAGGAGTATGCTTTCGGTCTTTTTTCTTTGAGAATAGCAAACACATTTACCGAAAGTGGTTCAATACCATTAAGTCAATGGTTCATGTCAGTTTTTAAGCGGAAAATTACTTTGACAGATAGAGTAGTTGGCGCTATTATTACTTTATCAGATGGAGTAATTCAGACTGAGATGAGGTGATACTATTCGAAGCGATATTCTAAGAGGACATTTGGATTCAATTATCCTTCGGTTGCTCAAGGATGAGGATTCATATGGTTACGAATTATCCAAGAAAATTAGTAAGAAAACAGATGGAAGATTTGAAATTAAGGAAGCCACGCTTTATGCCATCTTCCAAAGACTCGAAAAAAAACAGTTGATTGAGTCCTATTATGGAGAACGATCTCATGGAGGAAAACGAAAGTATTATCGCATTACAACATTGGGAAAGGCATATTTTCGTGAAATGGTTGATGAATGGCGCGAGGTTAAAGAAATTGTTAATTTATTTATGGAGGAGATTGATTGATGAAACGCTTGACTGCATACACGAATAAATTATTTGAAGACATGCCGGAAGGAGTAGAAACAGAAAAAGTTAAAGAAGAAATTCTCCGCGACTTGGAAGAAAAAGTGTCGGATTTAATTGAGGAAGGCAAAACCGAGGAAGATGCTATCAATAAAGTAATGGTCGAATTTGGTGATATTGAAGAAATTAAACGTGAAATGGATTTGCCACAAACTCCACAAAATCGTAAACAAGAATTAGCACGCCTAAATTTTGGTTTTTCCTTATGGGGAAGCTTTCTTATCATTGCATTGGTTGTTTTTGTAAATTTTTACTATACACCGCATATTATCTGGTTCATTTACCCTTCGTTTGGCATTGCCTGGTGGCCGCTGGCGATGTTTTATCATCTTCATCGCAAGAAACTGGAGAACAGACCATGAGGAAAGATTTGCAAGGATTCGTTGCCTCTGGTTGCATTATGACTGGTGTATTTTTACTTTTGGTCAATATCTTCACAGATGTGGGACATTTCTGGGCGATCTATCCATTGGCATCACTGTTTTGCCCGCTAATCTGGCTGTTCATTGAAAATAAAAAAATTGGAGCGTTTATTGTTTCCCTATTGTTCTTGGCTGCTTGCACGATCCAGAATTTAATTGAGACACCACAATATCTCTGGTATATCTTTATCATTCCGCTGTCTGTGGCGTTTCCCATACTTGTTAGCTTAGGTCGGACAGCTTGGACAAGGACCGCATCTTATATCATCAGTTTTTCTGTCATTATTTTTTATGTGATGCTTAACCTATTCTTTGAACCAAGTTTTTTTTGGAGTATTTTTATAATTTTTGGGCTTGTCTGGTGGCCAATGAGCATGACTTTTGGGAAAAAAGTGCGCATATTCAGTGTCCTTGGTGCAGGTTGGATTTTTTTATTTTTTTTCACATTGAATCTGATCACAACACCCGAAATTTTTTGGGCTATTCATCCAATTTTTGCTGTCCTTTGGTGGCCACTCAGTGTCTTTTTAGCCAAAAAGCCTTTTCAATATGCTGTTCTCGGCGCATCAATGACTATCATTTATTTTTCAGCCATCAACACACTTCTATCTCCAAATCAATTATGGGCTGTTTATCCCGCATTTGTTATTTTCTGGTGGCCGCTTTCTGTATATTATTTCGTGAAATGTCCGGCAAAAGGAAAACAGATTGAAACATAAACACTTTTTTTGAAACATAGTTTGGACAGAATACGTATTAAGTGATACAGTGAATCGAGAATCAAACAACGATATGGATGAATTGAGAAACTTTCATGTACGGCTTGGCTTGGAAAGTTTTTTTTATAAAGGAGAGAATAAATGATGAAGTTGGCAATTGATGCTATGGGTGGAGATCATGCACCGGAAGCAATCGTTGAAGGGACGTTAAAGGCACTAAATGAATTCCCTGAACTGCAGATCACACTTGTAGGCGATCAGGATAAACTGGTTAATTTGGTAGGCAAACAGGATCGCATTGAGATTCTTCACACTACAGAGAAAATTGAAGGTACGGATGCACCCGTTCAAGCCGTTCGGCGAAAAAAACAAGCGTCGATGGTACTGGCTGTTCAAGAGGTTCGGGAAAAACGATGCGATGCAGCGATTTCTGCCGGAAATACCGGTGCTTTGATGGCTTCCGGTTTATTTGGTGTCGGCCGCATTAAAGGAATCGATCGTCCTGCACTTGCACCGACTTTACCCACCATTCATCAAAATAAAGGGTTTTTGTTCCTCGATGTGGGTGCCAATGCGGAGACAAAGCCTGAAAACATGTTGCAGTATGCAATTATGGGTGCAATCTACGCTGAGAAAGTAATGCATCGGCCCAATCCGAGAATTGGTTTGCTGAATATAGGCGAAGAACCGGGCAAGGGCAACGAATTAGTCAAAGAAGCGTACAAATTATTGAGCAATGCACCGATAAACTTTGTTGGCAACGTTGAATCCCGTGAATTGCTTGAAGGTCCGGCGGATGTAATTGTTGCCGATGGATTTTCCGGTAATATGGTACTCAAAAGCATTGAGGGAACGGCAATGTCATTGATGAAACTGCTTAAGGAAACACTAGGCGGTTCCTTATATACCAAAGTACTCACCGGTCTTATGTATGGTAAATTAAAATCGGTAAAGCAGCACATGGATACATCAGCATACGGTGGCGCTTTGCTCTTTGGCTTAGCAGCTCCAATCATTAAAGTGCATGGTGCGGCAAAGAGCGAAGCTGTCTATACTGCGATTAAGCAGGCACAGCTTTTGATTAAAGAAGATGTTGTCGGTACAATCGAACACACTTTTCATGACAAACAATATGACTGGATGAACAGCAAAGCATAATATAAGGAAACAAAAAAAGCTCGGGCATATGCCCGAGCTTTTTTGTACTATAAGTAAGTATACAAATTTTTAAGGAAAATAGTATAAATGATCCGGGATAACGCCATATCCTTTGGCGACGCGGATACTTGGTCATTCATAACCGTCGCAACTAAGTTTTCGTCTTCGTCAGAGGCTTGACGAAGTCAAGTTTTCTAATGTTACTAATCCCACTGATAAGGCGTTTCTTGGTAGACGTAATAGTTCAGCCAGTTTGAAAATAAAAGATGCGCATGAGACCGCCAATTATTTATCGGTTGTTTTTCAGAATTATCATTTGGAAAGTAGTGCTTTGGCAAATTTGGTGTCATGTTTTTATTTAAATCACGATGATATTCTTTTGCAAGTGTTCCCGTATCATATTCCAGATGACCTGTGATCATGATCTGTTTTCCTTTGTTTGCCATCATTATGAACGGCCCTGCTTCTTCGGAACGTGCAAGTACATGAATTTCCGGATGTTTCGCGAGTGCTAAGCGATCAACATCTGTGTAGCGCGAATGAGGTGCAAAAAAAACATCATCAAATCCACGCAGCAATTTTTCCTTAGGATCACAAAGAGAATGGCTGAATACGCCTGACAACTTTTCAAGATATGGCACTTTATTAATGCCAAAATGATAGTACAAGGCAGCTTGAGCTCCCCAACAAATATGCAGGGTTGAGGTGACGTGACTCTTCGACCAATGCATAATTTCTTTCAGTTCTGCCCAATAATCCACTTCAGTAAAAGGCAGCCGTTCTACAGGTGCACCGGTAATGATCATACCGTCGAATTTTTTTTCTCTTACTTCATCAAAAACAGTGTAAAACTGATCAAGGTGAAGATGACTTGTATTTTTTGATTGATGAGAAGCCGTTTTCATGAAAGAGATATTAACTTGAAGCGGCGTATTGCCAAGATGGCGAAGCAGCTGAGTTTCTTCCATTTCCTTTTCCGGCATTAAATTCAAAATTAATATATTAAGCGGACGGATGTCCTGAGTGGTTGCTCGATCTTCATCCATGACGAAGATGTTTTCATTTTCCAAAACCTCCCTCGCAGGAAGCAATTTAGGTATTTTTATTGGCATAACATCAGTTCTCCTCATGGTATACTTGGCATTATTATTATAATCTTTTTTAAATAATGCTTCTAGTTTGTTTGAGAAAATCTGTGCTAAAGAAAATGACGAAGAATGTCGAGAATAAAGATATAGTCCATTTGGCACAGAAATTGTGGAAGCGGGTGAATGATACAGAATTTAAGCTTCGCATGAAGTTAGAGTAAAGTTTCAATTTTATTATATTATCATAAATGATAGAAAAAAAGATATTATACTCGTCAGGGGAGGGTCTTTAATGCTGCAATTGCGTCTGATGCATGCGTTAAATAGAGAGATTGGTAACGAATCCGAAAAAGTGTTTGAAGGAATATCCAGAGGACGAAAAAAAGCGTTGGACGACTGGTTTCGTGACCGCTGGGTTGAATTGGAAAATGCTAATCAAATTGCTTACAGTTATGATGAACGTGGCAAGAAAGTTATCGACATAATGAAAAAACAAATAGCGCAAAGCAATGACTTTATTGAATTTATGCTCCTTGATGAGAACGGAAAGGTTATCGTAACAACCTGCGACAAGCATATTGGAATGCAATTGGCTGAACTTCCGAATTACATACAAGCGATGGATCATCAAAAACTTATGTACGGACCCTATTCGGACGCACGTACATTGGATATTGACTTAAGTGATTATCATTTCGCGGACGAAGTGACCTTAATGTTTTCTTTGCCAGTTGCTAATGGCAAAGGTGTCCCAAGGGTATTTATGGGACGCGTTTTGAATGACCGAATGAGCAATGTTATTCAAGATGAGGATACTCATGTTTATAAAGATTCTGGAGACAACTATCTTTTTATGGTGAAAACCGATCGGGATATACTCCCGGGAACAGCGATTTCACGCAGTCGATTTGAAGATGATACGTTTACGCTTGGCGATAATTTGAAGGACGGCGTTCGCACAGCAAAATGGGGTAAAGTTCAAATAGAGAAACATACCGAATTCGAGATTCGCTTTACAGATCCTAAAACCAAAGAACTGCATCCTGGTGTTAAAAATACAATTGAAAATGGAAATAATTTAGATACATGGCCGGGATATCCGGATTATCGGCATATCATGGTTGGAGGGAAAGGAACGTTGATACGACCGCCGCACTCTAATGAGATCTGGGGGATGATGTGCGAAGGGGATATTTCGGAAATTTATGATTTTAAAAGTTTAAATTTCAGAATACCGCTTTATTTTTCAGTCGGAAGCGCACTTGCTCTAGCATTAAATGGTATCGGTTTTTATCTTTCATTCCAAATCGGAATCTGGTGTACGCTAGCCACTTGGATTGCACTTATTTTGTCGGTTCTTCTTTCAACGAGGCGTATGGTGACCTCTCCAATTAAAAAAACAGTAAACATTCTTCATGAAATTGCTGAAGGAGAAGGCGATTTAACGAAAAGGCTGGATAAAAATTCTTATGATGAAATTGGCGAATTATCTCGCTGGTTCAATAAATTTATCAATAGCCAAATGATGATGATTAAGCGTGTCGGTATATCAGCAAATTCATCGAAAAATGTCGTGACAACAGTCTCCAAGATGACAAAAAGTATTGCCGGAGGAATGGATCTTGTAGGCAGTACTGTAGATGAGCTGATTACAACTGCAAAGATGCAAAATAATGTGTTCCAGAACGCGCGGGATCATTTTAACGGTCTTTCTGCTTCCATACAAGAAATGGGATCGCTGATCCATGTAGTAAGCGCGAATACCGATGATACAAAGGAGCACACGATCAGAGCAAATAAGGCATCAACGTATGCACTTGAATTGGTAAATGATCTCGAACACGAAATGAGCGGAACAATGAAGCGCATTGATCAATTACATACGCACTCTGAAATGATTACCAAAGCAGTAATCGTAATTAAAGACATTAGTGAACAGACTCAGCTCCTTGCGCTGAACGCTGCAATCGAGGCCGCTCGTGCCGGTGAAGCCGGAAAGGGATTTGCAGTTGTCGCTAAAGAAGTGTCAAAACTGGCCGAACAAACTGAAGAAGCGACACAATCGGTTGGCAATCTCGTACGTAACATTCAAGATGAAACAAAACGAACCCTAATTGATATAAGGAATACGAACGATAAAGTAAATCAATCGACAGCGCAAATAAAATCGACCATCGAAACTTTTAATAATATTACAAATAATGTTGGCGACATTTCTAAAAAAACGGATCAATTGCTGGAAATAACAACAAAAGAGAGCAGGGATCTGGATGGAATCGTTCAGTCAATAAATCGCTCTGCAGACGAGATTAAAATGAAAACCGCACAAGATGCATCAAGCAGCGAGGCATCAATTGACAAGCTGCGCTCTGTAAATGAAGAGATTAGTCGCTTGAATCAAATCACAGATAATTTGGATTATACATCGAATCAGCTGCAAGAAATGGTAACCTCATTCAAAACTGTATAAGCTTTTTTTAATAAACCAGTCATTTTTTGATTGGTTTATTTTATTTATTGCATTTATCGAAAAAATGGTACTTTTTAATCAAATATTTTTAAGTTACTAGCAGCCTTAAAAGAAAGCGGTTAACGTATCGGTACAATCAGCTTTTTGAAATGCAAGAAAAAAGAGATTATTCAAATACATTGTCAGATATTATGACATAGATAATGACTATAGTCTTATAATAAATTATTATGTTTTTAAAGAGCCGCATTAAAAAAGAGAGAAACAGTAGAAATAAATTGCGGGGGTGAGTCCTACATAAAACTATCTGAGTTTTTAGAGTTGTTCCGTTTTTATAAAAAGGAGGGTTAAAATGAATTTTAGAAAAATTATCCCATTATTGGCTGCAGTAGTATTATTATTAGGAGTTATTGGCGGTTGCTCTTCAAAATCAGGTGGTTCTAATGGTAAGACTGTAATTGAAATCGGAAGTCAATCACCGCTTTCAGGCGGTAGTGCGACACTTGGCGATGCGATTCGTCTCGGTGCTGAATTAGCAATTGATGACCAACAAGCAGCATTTGCTAAGAAGGGTTTTACGATTAAGCTGAAGGATTTGGATGATCAGGGCGATCCTAAAAAAGGTGTTGCCAATGCCCAAATTCTTGCTTCTGACAAGAACGTACTCGCTCTTGTCGGTCACTTAAACTCAGGCGTTGCGATTCCTTCTTCGGAAGTTTATGAAAAGAATAACCTGGCTATGGTTTCTCCGGCTACAACAGCAACGGTTGTCACAGACCGTGGACTAAAAACTGTTAACCGTATCTGTGCGCGTGACGACTTCCAAGGCCCAGCCGGTGCGAACTATGCAGTTAAGACTTTGAAAGCTAAGAAAATTTTTATCATCCAAGATAAAACTGCTTACGGTTCTGGTCTTGCAGAACAATTCAGAGATCAAGCAAAGAAACTTGGTGCTGATATTGTCGGTTACGAAGGTATTACTGTAGGTGAAAAAGACTTCAATGGTGTTATCAGCCAGGCAATGACAAAGAAACCTGACCTTATCTATTTTGGCGGTGTTTATGCTGAAGGCGGCTTGATCATCAAACAAGCACGTCAAAAAGGATTTACCGGACCGATCATGGGCGGTGATGGTCTTGACTCCTCATCAACCGTACAAATCGCTGGAGACGCAGTTAAAGGTGTATACCTGACTTCTGTTGCCGGAGATGTTTCAAAAACGGAAAAAGGTCAGGCATTTGCCAAGAAATATAAAGAAAAGTTCGGCAAGAATGTTGAATCTTATTCAGCATACGGCTATGATGCTGCCGGCGTTATTCTTAAAGGACTTATGAACGCGATTAACGACAATGACGGCAAAAAGCCATCTCGTGAACAAGTTATGAAAGCGATCCGTGCAGTCCAAGACTATGACGGTGTAACAACGAAAGTAAGCTTTGATAATAAAGGCGACAACAAATTCGCTAAAGTTTACATCTACAACTTTGAACAAGCGAAATACCCGCCGGTACAAAAAGCTGAAATCAGCCAATAATAGCCTGCTCTCAAAGATTTGAGTGTCTTAATGACATTTATGAATAACTGATGTGGACTAAAAGGGTATGGAGCACTAAGGCTATACCCTTTTAGGATTTTTTTAGAAAGATATCACATAGTACAAGTCGGAAAATGATCTGCACTTTACAAATACATCCATATTAACAACTCGTAAGGAAAGTGGTGAGATAATGCTCGCACATATTCTTCAGAACTTGCCCCAAGTACTCATTGATGGTCTGACGCTAGGCGTTGTCTATGCAGTCGTCGCAATAGGCTATACAATGGTTTACGGGATTCTGGAATTGATTAACTTCGCTCATGGCGACGTATTCATGACAGGTGCTTTTATGGGAGCAGTTGTGCTCTTTATTATGATGGGGTTAGGTTTTTTATCGGCAATGCCTGCTCTAATCGTTTTCTTAATTGTGATTGTTATCGCGGCGATCGCAACAGGATTGCTCGGCGTTGGTATCGAGCGTGTTGCGTATCGACCTTTACGACGGAAAAACGCGCCGAAACTGATCGCGCTGATTACATCCATTGGCATCTCGTTTGTACTTGAGGATGCGGTTCGGTTTATCGCGGAACTCAAAACTGGAAACTATATTGTTACGGCTCCGTCAATGTTTAATCATAAGTTCAATATTGATATCCATCATGTGATTCCTTATTTTAATAATGCGACATTTCAGGGCTCATTCTTGGTTGTTCTGATTGTAACAATCGTTATGCTGGTTTCACTTGATTTGTTTGTAAACAAAACGAAATGGGGCATGGCAATGCGTGCCGTTGCCCAAGATCGTGATACTGCTTCATTGATGACAATCAACGTTAACCGTGTTATCTCGGTCACATTCTTTATAGGGTCTGCTCTCGGTGGTGCAACCGGTGTATTGTTTATGATTCAATATGGAACCATTGATCCTTATATCGGTTTCATTTTGGGAATAAAGGCATTTACGGCTGCTGTCCTTGGAGGAATTGGAAATATCCGCGGTGCAATGTTTGGTGGTGTTATGCTTGGACTGCTTGAAATGTTTGCAGCGGCTAATCTTTCAATTATTACTCATGGTGCAATGGGCGCCGAATACAAAGACGTGTTTGCTTTCATCATATTGATTCTGGTACTTATCTTTAAACCAGAAGGCTTGTTTGGCAAAGCCGTCGTAGAGAAAGTGTAGGTGACAAGTGTGAGTGCATTGTTTGAAAAATTAACGCAAAGCAAAAAGAATCAGATCATCTTGTTCATTGCGTACGTCTTCCTAACAGGAGCAGGGCTTTTCCTTCTTCCTGATTCAACGATCGCGTTCTTGCTGTTGCTTTTCTCGATTTTGATTTTGTATTACCTTAATTTCAATCTTAGAGCCAAATGGGTCACAGGAATTGTCATTCTGGCGGCTATTGTTCCTTTTATTGCAAGTCACAGTGATTCCTACCAAACATACATGGAAGTTGGTACACTCGTTGGTATTTATTGTGCGATGGCATTAGGACTAAACATCGTAGTCGGTTTTGCCGGATTGCTTGATCTTGGGTTCATTGCCTTTTTTGCAGTCGGTGCATATTCCTATGCAATATTTGCCAGCGGTCAGGCATCAAAGTTTATGCCTTTTGGTCACTACCCGCTTCCCGGGGGCACATTTTGGATCTTTATTATTGTAGGGGCGTGCGTTGCAGCAATTTTCGGTATTCTCCTTGGTATACCGGTATTGCGTGTTCGCGGTGACTATCTTGCTATTGTTACGCTAGGCTTCGGGGAAATTATTAGAATCTTGCTTAACAATATGGATCACCCGATCAATATTACAAACGGTTCGATGGGTATTGCTTCGATTACTCCACCAAACTTCTTTGGAATAAGTATCGGGAGCTCCAGTCAGTTTTACTATATTGCCTTCGGTATTTTTCTGGTGGTCATCTATGTAGTCCGCAAGTTAGAAAATTCAAAGCTGGGCAGATCATGGAAGGCAGTTCGTGACAATGAAATTGCTGCCCAAGCGATGGGTATTCCGCTTGTGAAAACAAAACTTGCTGCTTTTGCAATTGGCGCTTCCTTCTCAGGTATGATGGGTGTTGTCTTTGCAGCAAAGCAAATGTTTGTCGATGCAACCAGCTTTACATATCTGGAATCAACAATGGTTCTGGTTATGGTTATTCTCGGAGGCATGGGAAGTGTTCCAGGCGTCATTCTAGGTGCAGCGGTTGTTATTATCCTAAGAACTCAAGTGCTGACGAACATTTCGAACTGGTTATCATCAATGAGTACGGATTACGGCATTTCGATTCCGCCGGCACTTTCACCCGAGAAAATGCAGCTGCTTATTTTTGGCCTTTTGCTCATCATCTTCGCCTTATATCGTACACAGGGGTTGATACCGCACAAAAATAGGAAGGTAGACGTTGAACTACTGAAAAAAGAATCCGAAAAAGCGGCATTAGCTCGTGAAAAAGCAACATCAGGAGGTACCGAATCGTGAATATTTTGGAAGTGAAAAATCTTACCAAACAATTCGGGGGTTTGACGGCAACCTCTAATATTAATATGAATGTTGAAAAAAATTCAATTACTGCTGTTATCGGGCCAAACGGTGCCGGCAAAACGACTTTCTTCAACATGATTACCGCTGTTTATAAACCGACAGCAGGCGATATTCTGCTCAATGGGAAATCACTGGTTGGTCTGAAGCCTCACCAGGTATCACACTATGGAATTACACGAACCTTTCAGAACATCCGCTTATTTAATGATATGACGGTTCTGGAAAATGTGATGGTGGGGATGCATCAAAATCTTAAAGCTCATTGGGTAGGCACGCTGCTTCAATTACCACATATTCGGAAGATGGAAGAGAAGGCAAAAGTTGAAGCCTATGATATCTTGAAATATGTTGGGTTAGAGGATTATGTTAATGAAAACGCCGGTAATCTCGCATACGGTGCACAGCGTCGATTGGAGATCGGGCGTGCTATGGCTGCAAAACCGAAAGTACTGCTTTTGGATGAACCGGCAGCAGGAATGAATCCTAAAGAAACCGAACGTTTGACAAATTTGATCTACGATTTACGGTCCAAGCTTGATGTAACGATTATCCTTATTGAACACGACATGAAGCTGGTTATGAAAATATCCGACTTTATTTATGTGCTGGACCATGGTGAACTCATTGCCTCTGGGAAACCCGACGAGATCAGAAACAACAAGAGAGTTATTGAAGCATACCTCGGCAAGGGGGCGATCGCAAATGGCTGAAACACTTTCAAATCATTTTCTTGAAGTAAAAAAAATTGATAGTTTTTACAGTCAAATTCAAGCACTTAACGGCATTGACTTGTTTATAGATAAAGGAGAAATAGTGACCTTGATCGGGAGCAATGGTGCTGGGAAATCAACAACATTGAAATCCATTAGCGGGCAAGTCCGTCCTAAGAGCGGTTCAATTATTTTTGACGGCAAGGAAATAACGAAATATCAAGCGCATCAAACCGCATTGCTTGGCATTGCTCAGGTTCCTGAGGGACGTCGTATTTTCCCACGACTTTCCGTGCGGGAAAATCTGCAAATCGGTGCATTTTCTGTTAAAGATAAAAGCGTGATTACTGAACGAATGGAACGTGTTTTTACTTATTTTCCGCGATTAAAAGAACGATTAAACCAAAAAGGCGGAACAATGAGTGGCGGCGAGCAGCAGATGCTTGCGATCGGGCGTGCACTGATGATGAAGCCAAAGTTGTTAATGCTTGACGAACCGTCAATGGGGCTTGCACCAATCATAGTTGAACAAATTTTCGATATTATCCAAGAAATGAATAAAGAAGGAATGACCATCCTGCTTGTTGAACAAAATGCGTACCAAGCATTGCAAATTGCCGATAGAGGTTACGTTATCCAAACCGGGCAAATTGTGCTTCATGGCGAAGGGGACGAATTGATGAAAAACGAACAGGTTCGAGAAGCCTATCTTGCTTGAACGGATTTATGTTTTCACATCTATTTAACTTTAGACAGCTGGATTAACTTTTTGTTAATCCAGCTGTCTTTATATCTGTTTCTATAATTAAACCAGTGTCTAATATTTGATCAGTCGTTCTTGCAACACGTATAATAATAAATATCATCTATTGATTTAAAGGGGGCATTCATTCATGAATGGGCTGCGAAGAACGTTGTTCCATTCCTTGAAGAGACTGTTGTCTAGTAATAAATGTGCACTCTGCCATCAGCATGTTCCGGGAATGAGAAAATATGTAGATGATCATGGCAATCAAATAAATATTTGTCCTGCTTGCAGTACTTACGCGGAGCGAAGGGCTTATAGAAAAGTGAAGTAAAAGAAAGGGTGATCATGAATGGCCGTGCAACAAAAAACATACTCGGCTGAAAGTGCAGATATAAAGCACTTTGTTTCGGGAGAAAAGAAGAAGAACGATCACTATTTACATGCCGTTATTCATTTTGATGGAATGATTGATGAAAATGTTCTGATTCAAGCAATTCAGGCGACTTTGTCATCATTGCCCCTTCTTTCATGTCGCTATGTTGAACAGAATGATAAGGCGTATTGGGAAGAAACAGGTTGGAAAGCACAGACTATGGTGCATGTTGAAGAAACTGATGATCGGGAATCGGCAATTCAAAAAAATTTAACGGTGAAACTGAATGAAAAAAAAGGTCCGCAGTTGCGAATTTCTGTAATTAGAAAAAATAAAAAGGATTCGCTTGCGATTGTCTTGAATCATATGATTTGCGATGGTGGAGGATTCAAAGAGTATTTATATTTGTTGAGTTCCTGTTATTCGCGTATTGCAAGTGGCGAATCGTTATTGGACGATCCGTATCTTCCTGATCCAACAGCACGCAGTATTTATCAAATTTTTGACACGATGAATGATCAGCAATTAGATCAAATCAAGAACGCACAGTTAACAAATTATGTGCAAAGTGAAAAAGATCATCTTCCACTTAGCGGTGATGAAAATCAACCGTTTATTATTACTCATGAGACGAATGCAGCACGTTTTGACTCTATAAAGAATGATGCAAAAAGCAAGGGAGCAACCATTAATGACGCATTGTTTGCAGCTTATGTCTGTGCGTTATCCGATGTTGTACGGGCTGATCCTATTGTTTTGGATTGTCCGGTTAATTTGCGCGCCTATTTACCGCCAGAAACGCATCCAGGCTTTTGCAATTTAACCTCGAATATTACATGTGTCGTTCCAAGTCATGTTGGAACGACCTTTGAAGAGGCGCTGCTTAGCGTAAAGAAAGCTATGGATGCAGAGAAAAGCAGTCTTGAGCCGCTTCGTGTCTACTGGGACTTGGAAGAAGCCTATCAAACACATTCACTTTCAGAAGCAAAACGAATTTTTCCAAGCATTTATAGCATTCCTGTTAATGGCATGACAAATATAGGTATCATTGATGAAAACAAGTTGGCTTTTGCTGGTCTTGTCATACGTGATGTTTTTATATCCGGTTCGATTAAATACGCCCCTTATTTTCAAATTGCGGTGACCACATTTAGAAAAAAAATGACTTTTTGTACAAATTTTCATGGAACAGATCAGGACAGAACATTTCTTGAAAGATTTGTTAATCGAATGATCGAATTCTTGCCGCACCAGTAAGAAACAAAAAGGAAACCGCATCTTGGTTTCCTTTTTGTTTCTTAGACTATTTGTTTATAGAGCTGGTAGGCTTCTCGACTTATGGTTATTTGATCTGAAGAAGAGGTCATCTGTTCGTTCCGTACTTGTTGAATTTGTCGATCCAACCCGGTAATGCTGGTTTCAATTTTCGTCAGGTTATCTTTAGTCCCACTGGAATTAGATTGAAAATGGATCTGGTCAGCATGGTATTGCAGCGCTCTTTTTTCTTGCTCTAAGGCAGAGAGCTGATTAAATGTGTTTTTCATTGACTGCCCTGTCGTAATAACTGTCCGAACCTGAGGCACCTGCATCAGAATTCACTCCCGGATCATATAGTTTAAAACTAAGTATAGTCACTTATACACTATAGAAAAGTGACTACTGACCCTATTTTTTGTTGAATCTAAGGTGATTAGGTACATGGTCATGAGACAACCTTCTTGTTTAGTGAATGCTTAAACATTTTCCGGTAACAGAAGTAGAGAAAGAGTGCTTTAACCGTGAGATCAATGCCTTGTGCAATCCAAATTCCTGCAATCCCCATCGTTCCACGTACGCCAAGCAAATAGATAAAAACAACGCGAATGCCCCACATTCCGATTGCTGTACTATACATCGGTGTTTTTGTATCGCCTGCACCTTGAAGTGCTCCCGCAAGTACTAAACCGATCGCGAGGGGCGGCATAAAAAATGCATCAATTCTCATGGCGAGCGTTATCATTTCAGCAGTGCTGACCTGATCTGTAAACCATGCTGCAAAAAATGGAGTCATAAAGAACAGCAGAATGCCTGTAATACACATGATAACAACTGAAATGATTGCAGTCAGCAACCCGTAAGAATATGCTTCCTTGTATCTTTTTGCACCAAGCTCTTTTCCCACGAGCACGGTTGCTGCAACACTCAATCCCAGTCCGGGAAGATATGCGAACGTTTCAATATTTTCCGCAATTGCATTTGCTGCATATATTTCTGTTCCCATGTGGACGATTAAGCCAAGATAGACCACTTGACCGAGACGCATGATTAGTCGTTCCCCGGTAGCCGGAGTGGATAATCGGATAATTTCCCACATAAGACGCTTATTGCGATTTTTCCTTTGCCTTCTTAATGAAAAATGCACTGGAGAATGACGAATTGCTGCATGAAGCATGATAACGCCGATAATTCTTGTGAGTACAGTTGCTGCGGCAGCTCCGCCAACGCCAAAGCCGGTAAATTGGAAGATGCCAAAGATCAGCACATAATCAAGCACAATATGAATTAAATTCATCCAAAAACTGATCATCATTGGAGAGACTGTATTTCCGGATGCGCGCAGAACATTTCCAAAATTAATCATTAATGAAATAACAAATGCTGGTGTGCCGACAATACGAAAATAAAGTGCTCCTTGACTGAGCACCTCATCACCGGCACCCATCATACGAAGAAGTTGTTCAGCAAAACATAGGGTAAGCACACCAAAAAGAAGACCGGCAACCAGCGTAATCCACGTTGATTGCCGAGCCGCTTCTCGTGCTCCCTCTGAATCTCCTGCACCGATATGTTTTGCAATAATTGATGAAGTTCCAATACCAATGGCCATAAATACAGCAATATAGACGGCTAGTAATGTATTAGCAACACCGACTGCAGTTACTTCAGCTAATCCTAACCGTGCAACAAATAATGTGTCGACAAACCCAACAACGGTTTGCAGCAAACTCTCGACCATTGCGGGGATTGCTAAAGCAAGTACCTTGCTGGTTTTCTTCTTTAATACAGCATTCAAGTCGTTTTACACAACCTTTAGTTCATATCTGCATTGATCGTGCCCACAGTTGCCTGCCCAGTTAGTTCCTTTTTTGACACGATGTTCAAGTTTTTATCGAATTCATAGACAACCGGAATCCCGGTAGGAACATCAAAGTGAACAATTGCATCATCGGATATATGTTCAAGAAACTTAACAAGGGCGCGCAGCGTATTACGATGGCTGACGACAAGAACATTTTTTCCTTCTATTAATAAAGGCGCAATGTTGTCAGACCAGAAGGGCAGGACACGTTCCTGTGTTGTTTTCAGGCTTTCTCCGCCAGGTAGCAGCCGCGGATCGACATCATGATAACGCGGGTCGTGAATCGGATGCCTCGGATCAGACAAGTCAAGCATCGGGGGCAGTGCATCATAACTTTTCCGCCAACGGTTAACAAGTTCTTTGCCTTGCTTTTCTGCAGTTTCTGCTTTGTTCAGTCTCTGCAGTGCACCGTAACTCCGTTCATTAAGCCGCCATGTTTTTTGTACCGGCAGCCATTCCTGATTCATTTCTTGTAAAATATAATTTAGTGATCGAATGGATCGTTTCAATACTGATGTAAATGCATGGTCAAATATAATTTGTTGCTGAGCAAGATTAGTCCCAGCTTTTTTTGCTTCTTCTATTCCTTTTGCTGTAAGATCTACATCTTCCCACCCGGAAAAGAGGTTGGATTCGTTAAATGCGCTTTCCCCATGTCGCACAATAACTAATTTCATCATGATACCTCCGTATGCGCACTGATTAAATAGTGTCATTTTTAGTATACTGTATTGAAAACATTTTTCCAATTGCGTCTTGAATCAACAATCAGCGTCGTATACTTGAATTGTAAAGAAGCAAGTATATGTTTCGACTTTTTACTTGAAAATAGTGGTTAGAGATCTTGTACCGTTATATAATGTCTGTAAGTTACAAATGCAAGAGGGGAATGATGAGTATGAAACTTACTGCAACAGAAATTGAAGTCGCAGAAATACTGGAAAAAGATGCGCGGCTTACGAATGATGAACTTGCAAAAATGATGAACTTAAGTGTAGATCAAATTCATCAAATGGTTAAAAAACTAGAAGATGAAAAAGTTATTGTCCGTTACGTTTCGCTTGTCGATTGGACGAAAATCGATGGTCATCAGGGAGTCACCGCGATGATTGATGTTAAAGTGACTCCGAAACGCGATGTAGGTTTCAATGATGTTGCTGAGCGAATCTACCGTCACAAGGAAGTCAAATCGGTCTATCTTATGTCCGGAACCTATGATCTTTCAGTGCAGGTCGAAGGTCAGTCAGTAAACGAAGTAGCACACTTTGTCAGTCAGAAATTGTCCACGATCGATGGAGTGATCTCGACGACAACCCATTTTGTTTTGAAAAAGTTTAAGCATGATGGGACTGTGTACGATTCGGATGATCGGGATAAACGAATTGTGGTGTCCCCGTGATGCCAATTAAAACTTCGTACTTAGCAAAGCATGTCCGGACATTGAAGCCTTCGGGAATTCGTAAGTTTTTTGACGCGACGGCGGGCATGACCGATGTGATTTCACTTGGTGTTGGTGAACCGGATTTTGTCACACCTTGGAATGTCCGCGAGGCTGCGATTCTTTCACTTGAAGACGGATATACATCGTATACAGCGAATGCTGGATTGCTTGAATTGCGCGAAGCGATTGCGAAATACGTGGATGACTATTACTGTGTCTCCTATGATCCGGAACATGAAGTCACAGTGACTGTCGGCGCCAGTGAAGCTATTGATATCGCGTTGCGCGCCATTCTTGATCCTGGGGACGAAGTTCTCGTTGTCGAGCCTTGTTTTGTATCCTATGCACCGCTCGTGACATTGGCTGGAGGAGTTCCAGTCATCGTTGAATCAAAAAAAGAAAATGATTTCAAAGTGCAACCGGAGCAACTTGAAACCGCGGTAACTGAACGAACAAAAGCAATAATGATCTGCTCGCCGAACAACCCGACCGGTTCCATGCTCAGCAAAATTGAAATGGAACGTATTGCAGAAGTTGCCAAAAAGCATGACTTGCTGATTCTTTCCGACGAGATCTATGCAGAGCTTGTTTACGATGAGCTATACACAAGCTTCGCCGCAATTGATGGGATGAAGGATCAAACTATTCTTGTCAGCGGCTTTTCAAAAGATCTGGCGATGACCGGTTGGCGTTTGGGATTTGTTTGCGCGCCACGGGATATTTCGCAGGGCATGCTAAAAATTCATCAGTACGCGATCATGTGCGCGTCGACCATGGCGCAGCATGCGGGACTGGAAGGGTTGCGTAACGGACGCTCGGATATGGCAGATATGCGTAAAAGCTATCGCCAAAGAAGAAACTACATTGTACAATCACTGAATGAGATGGGATTGCCGTGTTACAAACCAGAAGGCGCGTTCTATACATTCCCTAGCATTGAAGCGACCGGCATGAACTCCGAAACCTTTGCAACTCGCTTGTTGCAGGAGGAGCGCGTTGTCGTGGTTCCCGGCAATGCGTTCGGCGACAGTGGAGAGGGCCATGTGCGTTGTTCCTATGCCACTTCGATGAGCCAGCTTCAGGAAGCAATGAAGCGTATGCGCCGATTTGTGGATAAATTGTAAGTCAACCATTATAGTGGCTTATCTGTGAATAGTTTTCTACGAAGAGGTGAGCAAGTGGTCCCGTTACTTGAAACCGAAAGACTGATTTTAAGAGAAATCGTTTATGAAGATGCGCAAAGTATTTTTGATTGCTTTTCAAATGACAATGTGACACGTTATTATGGTCAGGATAATTTAACAAGTATTGAACAGGCACAGCAATTTGTTGCCTTTTTTTCTCGGAATTACAGTGAAAAGCGCGGCATCCGATGGAGTATTGAACGGAAAGAGCAGCCGGGACTTATCGGAACGATCGGGTTTAATGCATGGTCATCAAAACACAGAAGAGCTGAAATCGGCTACGAGCTTCATCCTCACTATTGGCATAAGGGATACGCCAAAGAAGCTGTTACGGAAGTTATATCCTATGGGTTTAGTGACCTTCACCTGACACGCATTGGCGCTGTCGTCTTTACTGAAAATACTGCATCAAACAGGTTGTTAATGAAATTAGGCTTCAAAAAAGAAGGCCTTTTAAGAAACTATATTTATCAAAATGGTGTTGCGCATGACACGATCACTTATGCATTTCTGCCAGATAATCAATAATCAAAAAAGAGGGGGTATCAAAAGTCACTTTTTGACAATGATACACCCTCTTTGATTATGCAAACTCTTAATTTATCGACCATGTTTAATCATGGAGTTGTTTGAGAATACCCTTTTGGGGCAACCTCTTTTTTTTTACAGTTCTTCTGTTCTGCCAATATAGTCAAGCTTGAAGTTTTGTCCGTCCAGTTGCAGTTTCGTTACACTGCAGTTGGGTACCTTGCCAATGGTTAAGTCTTCACCCACGAGTGCATAAAGCATGCAGCAAATGTATAGTGAGTGGGTAACAATCAGGATTGTCGAAGCATCCGACTTGAGCAGCTTTTCTTTCAATGCGAGAATGCGCGTTTTCAAGTCCTGATAATCTTCTGCATAATCGATCGTATCGAGCTGTTTGATACCGGTGAGTGCTTTGATTTTCAGATCAATCGGCGATTTACGGCTCATACCTGGTTCACCGACTGCTTTTCCGCCTTCTTCCCACATCACATCATTATCGGCACCTTCAAAAAGACCGAATGATGCTTCTCTTAATTCAAAAAGTTCTTTAATTGGTGTTTCACCATTTCCCGAATGATCGAGAATAACTTGGGCAGTTTGGCGTGCTCTTCCGGTATCACTCGAAAAAGCAGCGTCGAAAGTGAGAGATTGTTTTCTGAGTTTGTCTCCTAAATCAATTGCCTGTTGAACGCCTTTTTTGGTTAACGGTGAGTCCGCCCAGCCTTGAGAGCGATTAAGCAGATTAAGCAGTGTTTCTCCATGACGAACAATATAAATTGTTTTCATTTTTTCACCTGATCACTTTAATTTATACTATCAATTTCTTTCATCGTATCATGCACTGTAATTTATGTAAACGGTTAACTGTTTAAACTAGCACCATATATAGTTCAGTATTGATATCAGCGAAGGAAAGCTTATTCATGCCAATTATTGCTTGCTCATATTTGACAAATAACGCTGTATGAGCTATAAAAATAGTATTAGCACTCCGATTGGATGAGTGCTAATCGTTACGTAAACAACTGATTATTATAGAGATGCACGAGAAAGGGGATTACCGATGGCTACGAAAGAATTTAAGGCAGAATCCAAAAAATTGTTGGATATGATGATCCACTCGATTTATTCACAGAAGGAAATTTTTCTAAGAGAAATCATCTCCAACTCGAGTGATGCGATGGATAAAATCTACTATCGCGCGCTGACCGACGACAAGATTGATTTTGATAAGGACAACTACTACATTGAAATTACTCCGGACAAGGATAAGCGCACGTTGACGATTTCCGATACCGGAATCGGTATGACCGAGGAAGAGTTGGAAGATAACCTTGGAACGATTGCTCAGAGTGGTTCTCTCAAATTTAAATCGGAAAATGAATCCAAGGATAACCATGACATCATTGGTCAATTCGGTGTTGGTTTCTATTCTTCATTTATGGTTGCCGACAAGGTCACCGTCATTAGCAAGGCACTCGATAGTGACCAAGCGTACAAGTGGGAATCTGAGGGTGCGGACGGATACACGATAACTCCTGTTGAAAAGGATTCAGTAGGTACAGATATCATCCTGGAATTGAAAGAAGATACCGAGGATGAGAAGTACAGTGAGTATCTTGAGGAATATCGCTTGCGTCAGATCATCAAAAAGTATTCGGATTTCATCCGCTACCCAATTAAAATGGAAGTGACGGAAAGTCGTCCAAAGAAAGACAATGAGAAAGAATTTGAAGAAGTAAAAGAAGTTCAAACGATTAACAGCATGGTTCCTATTTGGCGCAAGAACAAGTCGGAGCTGAAGGATGAAGATTACGAAAACTTCTATATGGAGAAGCATTACGGATTTGACAAGCCGCTTCGCTATATCAATATTCAGGCCGACGGAATGATCCGCTACCACGCGATCCTCTACATCCCGGAAAGCATTCCGTTCGATTATTATTCCAAGGAATATGAAAAAGGTCTTGAGCTGTATTCGAACGGCGTCATGATTATGGAGAAATGTGCGGATTTGCTCCCGGATTATTTCAGCTTTGTTAAAGGCATGGTGGATTCCGAGGATCTGTCACTGAATATTTCGCGTGAAATTCTTCAGCAGGACAAGCAGCTTAAACTGATTGCTAAGAATATTAATCATAAAATCAGGAAAGAACTCGAAAAGCTGCTTAAGGAAGATCGCGAGAAATATGAAACATTCTATAAAGCCTTTGGACGTCAACTGAAATATGGCGTTTATTCGGATTACGGTCAGCACAAGGACGATCTTCAGGATCTTTTGATGTTCTATTCATCGAAAGAAAAGAAAATGGTCACGCTGGACGAATATGTTTCACGTATGCCTGAAGAACAGAAATACATCTATTATGCAGTCGGTGAAACGAATGACAAGATTGATAAGCTCCCGCAAACCGAACTTGTCGCCGATAAAGGCTATGAGATTCTTTATTTCACCGAAGATATTGATGAATTCGCGATCAAGATGCTTCAGAAATATAAGGAAAAAGAATTCAAGTCTGTATCAAGCAGTGACCTTGGTATTGAGGACGAGAAGGACAAGAAGCAAGACGAAGCCGACGAAAAGGCGAACAAGGGCTTATTTGATAAAATGAAAGATGTGCTTTCAGACAAAGTAAAAGGCGTGCGTGCTTCCAAACGTCTGAAGTCCTACCCAGTTTGCTTCGCGACAGAAGGCGAAGTATCCATTGAGATGGAAAAAGTGCTCAATCAAATGCCGAACAATGAAAATGTCAAGGCAGACAAGATTCTCGAGATTAACACCAACCATAACGTGTTCAAAGCACTTAAAGCTGCCTTTGATCTCAACGACCAAACAAAAGTTGATCTTTATACGAACCTGCTTTACAATCAAGCCCTTCTCATCGAAGGTCTCCCGGTATCAGATCCGGTTGCGTTCTCGAATAATATTTGTGAATTAATGGGCTGATTCATCTTAGAAAAAAGCTGCTTATCTCCAAAACAACAGGAGATAAGCAGCTTTTATTTTATATAAATTCAAGGCAAATCTGTTGATTTATTGATCATGCAGCCATACAGAGGAACTTCACTTCTTTAGCAGCGCCTGAATTTCGCTTTCAATTGCTTCCGGTTTTGTTCGTGAGCCGTAATAGTGCACGACTTTGCCACCGCGATCAACGAGGAATTTGTTGAAATTCCAAGTGATTTTTTTCTCACCTGATTCTTCCAACAATTCATGGAAGAGCGGGTTCATTTCTTTACCTTTCATTTTTGATTTTTGAAAGAGAGGAAAGGTGACACCATAATTCAGCTTGCAGAACTCGGCGGTTTTTTCGCCGTCGGCAAATTCTTGATTCAAAAAACTGTCACTTGGAAAGCCGAGCACCGTAAAGCCTTGATCCTTGTATCCTTTATACAGTTTTTCCAATCCTTCATATTGAGGTGTGAAGCCGCATTTGCTCGCGGTATTGACAATAAGAAGCACTTGGTTTCGATAATGAGACAAAGGGACCGTCTCGCTTCCCGTAAGCTTCGAAAATGAATAATCATAGATCGTCATCAGTTATCCTTCTTTCTGAGTTCGTTTGTGTTATCTATAGTCTAGTTCGAGCTCGTATAATCTGCAAAGAAAGTGCGTCTAGAAAAATAAAAATAGCCGGCATCACCACAGTGCCAGCTTCCGGTATGCTGATTATTTATTAATTAGCGAATCTATGGCCTTAATTAGAGAATCTCCTGATATTGATTGGAATGTTTATCCAAGGCGTTCGCAGCATTGGCGATATCTTTAAAAGATTGAACTGCCGACGCAACATTTTCACGGCTCTCATGAACATTTTTCTGTACTGTTTGTGTTCCAAGTGTCATCTCGTTAACACTTGAAATTATTGAGGAAGCCTGTTTCTCTACTTCTTTAATCGAATGCTTCACTTGGTCTGAAAGTCTTTGTAATTCCTTTGCTACAACAACAAATCCCCGTCCGGAATCACCAGCATGTGCACCTTCAATGGCAGCATTAATTGCCAAAATGTTGGTCTGATCTGAAATTTGTTTGATGACATCAACAATTCCTCGAATTTGTTTTGCCTGTGTTTGAAGGGACGTCAATTTTTCGGCATTTTCATTCGAATAGGTTTCAATTTTGTCAATTTCATTTAATAATTCGTTGTTTTTACTATTGCCTTCTGTAGATTGCGCATTTAATTCAGCTGCCATCTCACTAAGTTCTCGTGTGAAGGTTCTGATTTGTTTCTCTCGCTCTGTTATATCGGTTGCGACCTTCAGGACCCCAATGACATTTTCATCGTTCGCATCATAAATAGGCATATAGGTTGCTTCAAGCCATATAGATTCACCCTGCTTACTCTTACGCTCAATTTTATCCTGATAACTTTTGCCGTTCAATAGGTCTTTCCAAAAGGTCAGATACTCTGGACTATTTGCAAAGGAAGGAAAGCACAGTGATGAATGATCCATTCCAATCATTTCATCCTGTGTGTAATTAAGTGTATGCGCAAAATTTGAATTGACATAAACCACTTTATGTTGTGTATTAAAGCTGATTATTGCTAAATTTTTATCTACTGCTCTACTAAGTAGATTAAGATTTTCTTGTGTTTGCGTCATAATCGACTGCTCCCTTGGTTATCTGCTGTAGGAATTATAGCACTCTTTAACAGGGAACAGCACTTTTTGTCACACTATGTTTAGAAACCATATGATTTAACGATTTATGCTGGTAAGTTTGAGCAAAATAACTTGCAATATTAATGTATTTATGTCCAACTAATGAGACAATAAAGTTGTTAAAAGCTTATGGGAATACGAACGAAGATCAACATCTTTAACTGAGTAGTTATTGAGAGTTAGAATGAGGGGGAAAAAGTTGACAAGGGCAGAAGAATACAAACGCACAAGACAAAAAATTATTCAGACCGCAAATAAACTGTTTATGGATAAAGGTTATAATGCTGTGTCCACACGTGAAATTGCAAAACAGTGCAGCTTGACTCAACCTGCACTCTATCACCATTTCCCAGACAAGGAAAGCATCTACTTAGCGGCACTTCGGTATGTTACAGCGGATATTCGACAAGAATTTAAAAATCTAAAAAGAGATACGGATCGTCCGGAGATTGCATTAAAGAAAATGCTGATGGTATTAATACAAAAACATCCGACAAATATAATGATGATGATTCAGGATATTGTAAATGAAATGAATCAGGAGAATCAGCACATGCTTTATGAACTCTGGCAGCAAACTTACCTAAATCCATTTAAAGAATTATTTGCGAAATGGGAAAAACAAGGAATACTTAGGGAACAGATAAATAGTGACGCAGCAGCACGTTTTTGTTTGTCTTCAATAGTCCCGCTGACCTCCACTCATGTTGAAAACGAAGCAGAACCTTCACTATCAGACCGACTGAGCGCAATCATTGATTTTTTACTCCATGGACTGTTAAACTAGTAAAGTATTTTGTATTAGGCAAAATTTTTTTTTATGCAGTTTCGCTTATCGACTGATAAGTGGATTGTGATGTGAGGATTAGATGTCTAAACAAACGAGGAGTGGTCATTGTGTTCTTAGCCTGGAATGAAATGAAAAGCGCCAAGCTTCGTTTCTTATTAATCATCGGTGTTTTGACTCTAATGACTTATTTGGTTTTTCTTTTATCTGGTCTAGCAAACGGACTCGCGGAAATGAATCGGGAGGCGGTCGATCAATGGAAGGCAGATGCCATTGTTTTAACCGATGAATCTGATATGAATCTTTCTCAATCCAGTATGACCCTTCATGAGGCTCAACGTATCTCAGCGGAACATAAGGCTGAAATCGCACAAATTCTCGCCGTAGCAAGAAAAAGCGGAACAAAAATTAAAGAAAGTGTGGCCATCACAGGTATCCACAAGGACCAATTTCTCATGCCAAACGTGTCGGAAGGTCGTTCCTTTAGAGGTGATCATGAGGTCATTGCAGACGATTCGTTAAAAGCTGATGGATTAAAGCTTGGGGATCGTTTGACGATTTCATCTTCGGAACAAAAATTGGTCATTGTTGGATTTACTAAAAAAGCAAAATTCAACGCAGCCCCTGTACTTTATACAACCATTGCAACTGTACAAAAAATAAAATATGGTAAGACGGATACGAGTGACAAAGGCATAATTAATGGAGTAGTCATACGTGATCCTTATTTTACTAAAATTAAAGTTCCTTCTAGCTTTAAGCTGACCCCCATTGAGCCGTTTATTGAACATATGCCTGGATACACACCACAAAAAATCAGCTTGGATTTCATGATTTATTTCTTATTTGTCATTGTATCGGTAACTATCGGTATTTTTCTCTATGTGCTGACCATACAGAAAGTCAGTATTTTCGGAGTGATGAAGGCACAGGGGATTTCATCGCTCTTTCTGATCCGTTCTGTAATCGCACAAACATTTCTGTTAGCACTTTTTGGTGTTTGTGCCGGATTTATCTTAACAGCAGTCACAGGTGCTTTCTTACCGTCTGCTGTTCCGATTCAATTAGACATTCCGGCACTTATTGGCTACGGAGCAATTTTTATTTTCGTCGCTGCCCTTGGCAGTTTGTTCTCCGTTCAAACGATTGTGAAAATTGATCCTGTACAAGCGATCGGAGGTTAAACCAATGAGCATCTTAAACATTCAAAACGCATCAAAGACTTATGGCAGTGGACATACACAAGTAACCGCTTTAAAAACCACTCAATTCTCGGCTGAAAAAGGTGAACTGATTGCTGTTATTGGTCCTTCGGGATCCGGGAAAAGTACCTTTTTGACCATTGCAGGCGGATTGCAAAACCCAACAAATGGATCTGTTCTGATAAATGGGCAAGAGGTAACAAAGCTAGGTGAGAGAAAACGGTCAATGATTCGCCTTAAGGAAGTTGGCTTTATCCTGCAAGCTTCTAATCTGGTTCCTTATTTGAGTGTTGACAACCAGTTCCGTTTGCTTGATAAAGTAAAAAAAGGCAATATGAATCAACAGGAAAAAGCACAACTCTTAAAACAATTAGGCATTGAAAACTTAACAAAGAAATATCCTGCAGATCTCTCAGGCGGCGAAAAGCAAAGAGTGGCAATTGCCAAAGCGCTGTACACTAATCCCAGCCTTATATTGGCAGATGAGCCGACGGCATCTCTGGACTCGAATCGAGCATTCGAAGTAATCAAGATGCTGGCTCAAGAAACTAAAGAAAAAAACAAAGCGACCATTATGGTAACACATGATAACCGCTTAACAAAATACTGTGACAAAGTGTATACGATCGTTGACGGCGGTCTCAGTCTGGTGTCGGACAACTTGCAAATCCGTCCTTAATACTGAATTTTTTAGACTTGGGAATTTTGAATTACAAAACAAATCATTTTTAAATAGTAATTTTAATTTAAAATCAACTCTTTCAAAAAGACGAAATAGAAGAAGCACAGGTAATCAATAGTACTTACGAAATTGACTTTTTTAATGACATTGGAGTGAGGGGAATCTGAATTCTAATCTTTATTATCTTTTATTAGTGCTCGCATGTATTCTGACTGTGGTCCTAATCGTTAACTTAATCATATTTATTGTTCGACTATTTGCATGGCGTAACATACAAAAAAGCAAACATCTATTGATCTCTACATTAATTATTATTGGCTTTCTTTCCATATACGGATATAATTGGGAATTTAATTTGAACATGATTCCTCATGGAGAGTTTCATGACCATTACGCATCACCAAATAAGCAATATACAGCGATCGTGTATTTCAATTCTAATGGACTTGCAGAAGATGAAGTTCTTGGTGTAATAAGAGATAACGTAACGAACAAAGAGCGGGCTATGTATTATGTCCTAAGACAGAACCCCCAGGTTAAATGGATCAATAATACAACAGTTGCCATAGGTAATCACGAATTCAATGTGAAGGATGAAAGCCAAAAATATGATTATCGACATGATAAGTAACCACTGTCTTCCTCTGCATGGCCAAAGTGTTCTTGTAAGAATGCGTTGACTAGTGAACAAATTGTATTAATGTTAACCTAAAGGTAGTAAGGAGGTTCTTATGAAAATTAATGGCATACCTGTACAAAAGACTTTAGTTGATCATATACCGGTGATCTATATCAAACCAGAGGAAACCCTCAGTAAAAGAAAATTAGCGATCTTTTTAAGCGGCTTAGGCGGCACTAAGGAAGACCTTGTACCTTATTTATCTGACATTGCGCGTAAAGGATTTATTGGATTAGCTTTTGACAACTATCAGCATGGCGAACGTGGAAAAGAAAGCGGAGCAGAAATAACGGAACGTGTATTTTCCAATATGCGTCGATTTGGTTGGCCAATTCTGGGACAGACGATTTTAGATACGGAGAAAGTGATCGATTGGGCGATCGCAAATCTGGATGTAGTGCCGCAAATCTATATGGGTGGAATCTCGATGGGCGGGGATATATCAGTTGCTGCGGCAGGAATAGATTCACGTATTGTTCGCGTGGCACCCATAGTTACCACACCGGACTGGCTGCGTCCGGGTATGCACAACTTATTCCATCCCAAGCAATTACTTGATCCTGGGAAGCCCGACAGTTACGCTCAATTCTTTTACGATCAATTGAATCCGATAACGCATTTGAGCCGATATATCAACTGTCCTCCGATGAAAATGATCCTTGGTGAGAAAGATAATCATATCCCACCGGAAAATGCGGAGCGATTTCGCAAGCAGTTATTTGAGTTATCTCCTCAGGCTGCAAAACGTATTGAACTAACCTACATACATGGATCATCATCTAATCATGTAGATACAATTAAAAGAAGCTCGGAATGGTGGCCGCTCCTTAATGAATGGTGGTTGGGCCTTGAATAGTGCTGAAAGCTCACTCCAAGCCTAGATTGGCGGGTTGAGTGAAATAAAGGTAAAGTAGCAATGGGAACAGAAAAGAGGACGATTAAAATGGACGGTACAAGACGTGCGGATATTCAAATTGGAGCAACGGTGATGGTAGTGCAAAAGCAGGATCAGAGGACGGGCAAGTTAACTGAAGGTATTGTAAAACGTATTTTGACGAATTCAGCCGTACATCATCGCGGCATTAAGGTCATGTTAGAAAGTGGCATTGTTGGCCGAGTGCAGGAGATAAAATAATCTTCGGGAAGACTTTCTACCGTGTTGATTAACTTTTATGAATGTAACTTCCATGAAAAGAAACAGTCCTGACCGATTAATGGATGAATTGAACTCCTAAAGTTGGACAATAAAAATCCAACTTTGGAGGTTCACATCAGGAATCACTGCTTCTTTTTTTTGCGTACGACTTGAATTGAATTTCTGTCTGGGTACCAACACAATCAATAATAAAAGCACGGGGGCTGATTCTAGCGAATTCGTTCAGAATTAACAACAAGGTCAAGTGCTGCCAGAAATGCTGAAGCAACAATTTTTGTCCGAGGACCAATAAAAATGCCAGTCATTTGATCATCCAGAAAAGAAATTAAAATGAAGTTAATTGACAGAGCAATAAGAAAAAGAATGCCCCACTTGGCTTGCCCTAGATGAGTCTTATAAAAGTTCACCATAAAAATACAGCCTTTGAAAGGGACATTGCTGAACAGAGCTAAAGCACAATAAAAAATTGTAAATGCGAATAAAGTGCTAAAATTATCGTAGAAGATACCAAGTAAATTGAACATGCCGATAAAACCGAAAAAGATTGCACCAAGAGAAATCAGCAGTGCCCCAATGATAATCGATCCAATTAATATTCCGACAACTATTTTAATGCCGATAGGCAATCGTTTTTCATCATCTTTCATATCAAAAACTCACTTCCGGTAATCCTTTATTTCTTGAAAAAACTTAACATATTATAAAATTATAACACAGATAAATCCGGTGAAAAGTTTGTCTTGGTCGTTTAATGGTAAAAATCATAAATGTAAACTACATCAAAGAATGTGGCAATATGAAGCAGTTTATTATTGCATGCATAACGCCAATGTTCACCATGTTCGATCTACATATCTACTCTCAATAGGTTTGAAGAGCTATGATCAAACAGCTCGGTGTAGTCATTGAGGAGTTGTGCGAAAATGCGGTCCCAGCTTTGTGACAAGGCATAGGATCTGGCGCTTTGGCTCATTTCATGACGTATGGTTGAATCCTTAAGCAAAGTGAAAAGTGCATCTGCAAATTCACGAGCACATTTTGGAGTACATAGTTTGCCGTTTAGATTATCAGTGATAATATTTTTCACTCCGCCGGCATTTGCGCCGATTACAGGTGTTCCACATGCCATTGATTCCAATACAACATTGCCGAAGGTTTCAGTTGATGAAGGAAATACCATCAAATCAGAAGCGGCATAAACCTCTGCTAATTGGTCTGGTGTTAAGTATCCGGTAAATTGAACATTTTTGGCGGCACTGGACTTCATGTCCTTCGCAAGCGGACCATCGCCCGCAATCAGCCACTGGATACTGGTTCCATACTTATCATTTACCATGCCTATAATTGATTGCAGCGTGTCAATATCTTTTTCTGGAGCTAATCGTCCTGCAAAACAGATCAAGTGTTTTGCAGTAATTGAATATTTTCTTCGAATGTCGTTTGGATGCTCAACTGGATGAAACAAGTCACAGTCTACACCTCTGCTCCAAATGCTTAGATGCTGAAACTGTCTTTTCTCCAACTGTTTAAGTGTTTCATGAGACGGTACAAAGGTTTTTTGCAGTGAATTGTGAAACCAGCGAAGGTAATTCCATAATATTGGGGAGAGAAATTCCATCTTATAATAGGTTAAGTAAGCGTCGAAGTCAGTGTGATAGGAACCCACAAGCGGAATGTTAAACTTGTTCGCGTAATATTTTCCGAGCAGCCCCATTGTAAAAGGCGTTGCTACATGAATGAGATCCGGCTTGAAATGCAGCAGTTTTTTCTTAATAAGATGATGATTTGGCACAGCAAGGCGGCATTCCGGATAAACCGCAAATGGAATACTTTTTAATTTTTGTACATGATTATTTGTATTTTCGTCATTTACATTTATCGGTGCGAATACCGTATAACTTATTCGCTTACGATCAAAATAGCTTGTTAGACGATCCAGAGTTTTCGCAACGCCGTTAATCTGTGGAGTAAAGGTATCTGTAAAAATAGCAATTTTCATCGATGAGCCTCCCCATTATATCGGACAGTCAATGGCCAAGGGCGTTTTCGTTTCGTGAAAAGAAATTCATGATCATTCTTTTAGTTTAATTAGAGATCGTTAAGTTTGTTCTATATGTTGTAAATCTGGTACAAAAAAAATGTAAAAAAAATACAATGATGCCGAGACAGCTTAGACATAATGAGCTATATTAAAAAGAAAAAATCATTCTATATGACTTAAACTGTTTTCAATATAATTAGAAAGAGGTGAGACCTTGCTCGTCTATGAAAATAAATCAAAAAAAATAAAGGCTTATGCATTGGATTGCGAACATTGGGATGATTTCACTGTGCTATTCGGCGAACGAGGAGCATGCGGGGGATGCTGGTGTATGAACTGGCGTTTGAAAAAAGCAGACTTTGAAGCACAAAAAGGGGAGAAAAATAAGCAGGCGATGTATCAACTCGTTGAAAATGACGAATCTGTTGGCATTTTGCTTTACATAAACGATCAGCCAGCAGGATGGTGCGCCGCATCGCCCCGCAATCAATATGGTCGTTTAGAACGCTCAAGGGTCTTCAAGCGAGTTGATGATCTGCCTGTATGGTCGATCACCTGCTTTTTTATTGCCAAACCGTTTCGAAGGCAAGGATTATCAGCAGAATTGATCCAGGCTACTGTTAATTTTTGCATACAAAATGGAGCTGCAGTGATTGAAGCCTACCCAGAGATTCCTTATAACTCAAATGAGCCAGCAGCTTTTTTATGGAAAGGGATTCCCTCTGTTTTTGAGAAGGCCGGTTTTAGAGAAACAGTGAGGCGTTCGAAATGGAAACGAATGATGCGGTATTATGTTCAAAAATAATAAAACAGTTCTCTGTGTTACAAGAACTGTTTCATCAAATCTATTGGGTTAATCAGGCAATCGGCAATCCGCCGGTAACGCCGTAAATTTGTCCGGTTATATAGCTGGATTCATCGGATGCGAGCAGGACATAAACTCCGGCAAGTTCTGCAGGCTGTCCGGCACGTTTATATAGAGAAGACTGTCCAAACTTTGGAATGTCGCTTTGAATTTGTCCCCCGCATACTTGAAGCGGTGTCCATATCGGCCCAGGCGCGACAGAATTGACGCGAATCCCTTTTGAAATCAATTGTTTTGCAAGTCCTTTAGTGAATGTGGCAATCGCACTTTTTGTCGGCGAGTAGCTCAGCAGTTCCGGACTTGGATTATATGCTTGAACAGAACTTGTGGTAATGATTGAAGATCCTTTTGGCAGATGTGGCAAGGCGGCTTTAACGATCCAATAAAGAGAAAAAACATTTGTTTCAAAGGATTTGCGCAAAACATCTGTTGGAATTTCGGTAATATTTTTATAAGCCTGCTGCATGCCAGCAACGAGGGCGAGCGTGTCTAGACCGCCAAGTTCTTGGAATGCTTTATCAACCATTTGCTTGCAGAATGCTTCGTTGGTTATATCACCGGGAATCAGCACTGCTTTTTTCCCCGCACCCTCAACCAACTTTTTGACATCCTCAGCGTCCGATTGCTCATAAGGCAAATAATTGATCGCGACATCTGCGCCTTCCCGTGCGTAGGCAATTGCAGCTGCTCGGGCAATTCCCGAATCTCCACCTGTAATGAGCGCTTTTCTTCCTTGTAACCTGCCGGCTCCCTTGTAGGTTTTCTCACCACAGTCCGGCACTGGATTCATTCGCGACTGCAGTCCGGGGGCAGGCTGTTCTTGCTTAGGATAAGTGCTCGACGTGTATTCTTTCGTAGGATCTTCAACGACTGTTTGAACCATAAATTCTCCCTCTTTTTCTGAGATTTTAATCATTTTTTCATTCATAGCATGCACTAAATCATCTGTTTTATTTTACGTTAAA
>NZ_JANFOJ010000008.1 GCF_024385605.1 Sporolactobacillus sp. STSJ-5
AACGGCCATTTTTATCTCGCTTATGCTAATTGTTATTATTGGTATAGGTTATTATGCATTTGAACTTGGAGACTCAGAAGATTGGGAGAATAATGTAGTAGATAAAGAAATCAATCAACTACTTGCTTCCAAAAATAAAATGACCATAAATGCAGTTGCTGCAAACAGAAAAACTCGACGTTTTCTCTTAAACTTAAAAAAAGGAGAGAACGCTAAACATACATCTGGATTCCAAGGATTAACACCAGATAATCTACACTATTACGGAACAGAAATAAACAAACAAGATGTTGAACTATATATTCAACCTGGAAAAAAAGAAAACATTATCGATTACATTTTTCCAAAATTCAAGATAAAAAAAGTTAGACTTCTCACTCAACAGTAAACAGCGTCAAATCTTTACTGAGTTTGAGATTAAGGCACTAAAAAAATTACTCAGGGCATACATGCGGGCAAAAATCTGATCCATAGCACGATTAAGTTTATCCTGGATGAGTTGTCAAAAGAGATCCAATTGATACTCCTGGTCTGGCTGCAATCTCGACAATGTGGTACCGATGCTGCGAACAGGCTGGCCCCAAAGTTCATCTAATAGCGATGTTGCGGTGTGCTATATATATCCACGTTTGAACTAGCTGCAAATACGTTACAGGAGTAAAATAATAAAAATGAAAGAGTTATTCACCAAAAATCTACTACGGAAATCTTACTTCTGCCTGTTAATTGAAAAGACATTAATATCCCCCCTCGTATTGTAAACAATCTTATGTTTTTAAATTTTTGAATTAATAGTGTGCTTTTTACACGAACACTATTCAAAATATTTTTCTGCAAATTTCGATAAAGGGAAGCGATTTGATGAAAAGTAGAATAATCAATACGCTAAATATTCTATGGTTACAGTTACTACGTCAACCTTTATTCTTGGTTCTTTTGCTAGGTGGAATGATTTATGAGGGGCTGGGTTTACATCAGATTGTTAACCCAGGAGAATTTATGCCTAGGTCTAGTTTCTTGGTTCAAGGGGGAATACTTGCCTTCCTTTTTATTGGAATCTGGAGTGTGCGAATGGATACCGTTCATCGTGTTGATGATCTCTATCTCAGCATACATCATGCATTTGTTCCCAGGCTATTTGCAAAATGGATCTTTGGGGCGCTCATTTCAATCTTTGTTGGTGTCATTTTATACATAGAATATGCCATTGTTTATTTGGCTGAAGGCTTTTCGTTGAATCATCTATTCTTCAGTGCTTTTCTCTATGTCATGCTTTACTTTTCTTTTACCTTTTATATTAGTTATTTACTCGGCTTTATGCTTGCTTTCCTTACAAAAGATCGCGTGGTCTATCTGTATTCAATAATTATTTGGGGATTGATCGGACCGGCAAATTTTATTTTTCTTGGACGAACACTTCAACGGGCTGCGGAAATTTTAAATCTTGGAGAACCGAATCCAACGATTGGTTATGATGGCCTTTATGGGTTTGCTAATGACAGTGTTTATTGGCAAAAACACCTCTTATGGTTTGTTATTCTTCTTGGAATTTTTTTGCTTACTCTTTCATTGAAGTATCGTGTGTTTACGCGAAGAAAAACAAATGTGCTTGTGATTAGTTTGAGTGTTATTGTATTGATCCTCACAATTTCTTTGAACTTGGATCGACAGGTTTATTCAGCAGGGAATGCACGCACAAAGCCAAGAGAAATGGTGGAACAATACTATTATTTTAAGAAACAAGTAGTTCCGAAACAGTACACTATAAGAGCGACCTCATACACGATCGATCTGCGCGTAAAAAGATTGGTAACTGCACAAGTCAACATGACACTTAAAAATCAAGAGCAGCACTCTTTACGTCATGTGGATCTATCTCTCTATCATGGATTTAAGGTCAAAACAATCCGGGTCAATGGAAAATCAGCTTCTTTTTCACAGAAGAAGGATCTTCTTCATCTTACGTTGAAAAATAAATGGATACCAGGCCGCAATCTTAAGGTTGATCTCAACTATCAAGGGCTAAGTTCACCGCTCTTTTATGCGAATGGACAATCCGTTTATCTGCCCTATTATTTTAATTGGCTTCCATCCACACAATTAAGTCCTTCGTTTACGCTCGATAACGGGAATTTAACGCGAATGAATCATCAAAACAGGCAAAAGATCTCTTATGTGCTGCACTACAGGGGCAGAACACCGCTTTATACGAATATTCCAGAACGAACCCATAATGAGTGGTCAGGAAACACGCACGGTCTCACACTTGTGTCCGGTGAAGTGCAGAGCGAAAACAAGAATGGAGAACGCTACGTTCATACAACAAACTTAAAAAATCCTCAAATGAATGACATGCAGAAACAAACCGAAACATTTATTAAAACGGCAAAAAAGGATTTAGATCTAGGACATCGAGCAGTTCCAAAAACGATTTTTAGAATACCGATCCTTTCCATCTCGGACTTATCTTCCGAAGAGTTTGCTTGGTATACCGATGACACCTTGATTGTTAGCGATGCTTCCGAGTATTTGCTTAAAGAAGGATTGGATTCTTATGTGAACTGGCTGGTGCCTGCAGTCACTTGGAAATATGATGGTATCCACGTGAGTGACCTAGATTATGTACGAGCATTCGACATGACCTATGCCTATCTGTATAATCAGTCCGCACATAGTCGCAATGATTCAGAAGTATTGGATTGGTATCAAGGCGTAAAGAGTACAGGGGAAAAGCAGGAAGTTCTTGAATGGTTGTCTCATTGGATGAAGGGACAAGTCGCGAAAAACATAGATACCAGCGTGGCTAAGAAAAAAGACTTTTGTCGCTCTTGGTATCGGTTAATGAAATCCGGTGACACATCGTGGGACTCTTTAAATCAGTTGCTCAAGAAAGAAATGGGGAGATCTTAAATGGCTACATTAAAAATCAACAGTATCGCTAAAACCTTCGGTAAAAAATGCGCACTTAATGATGTAACACTAAGTATTACTGGAACATTTGGACTTTTAGGACCTAACGGGGCTGGGAAGACAACGTTGATGCGCTTGATCGCTACATTGGATACTCCGGACAGCGGAGAAATAAAGTTAAATGACTTATCTTGGAAGCAGCCTCACCAGGTTCGAAATTTATTGGGCTATTTGCCGCAACATTTCTCCATTTATAAGTCGCTAAACGTTTATGAAGTCATGAATCACTTTGCTGTCTTAAAAGGAATCAGTGAGAAAGACGAACGCAAGAGGGAAATCAATTATATTCTGGAAGCCGTTAATCTGCAGGATCAAAAAAACATAAAGATTCACGCGCTTTCCGGGGGCATGCTTCGTCGTCTGGGTATTGCACAGGCCATTCTCGGTGATCCAAAATTAGTGATCGTTGATGAGCCCACAGCTGGCCTGGATGTACAGGAGCGTGTCCGGTTTTGTAAGCTTCTGCGACGGCTAGCAGAAAATCGAATTATTATCCTATCCACGCATATTGTCGAAGATCTGGAAGCCACTTGTGATCATATTGCCATTATTAATGAGGGGAAAGTGATTACATCAGGGACAAGGCGTGAACTGACAAAACATGCTGACGGACATATTTGGGAAATGGACAGCCCGATAGATGCGGATCCGCCTATTCCTGAGCAGGCAATCATTTCAACAGTGCAGCAGGGGGATCATTACCGTATTCGTTTTTACCATGATACGGAACTGCCGGGTGCCGGACAGGTGGAACCTAATTTGGAAGATGCCTATCTTTATTACATGAAGGAGGCTGATCATGTTTAAACGAATGGATTGGCCGTTTGAAATAAAGGCGATGGGTTACAATTTCTATGTTCCTTTTTGTCCGTTTCTTGTGTTTCTCGCTACGTACTTTTTTGGTGATCAGACGCTTCCGGACACGTTGCTGCACCAAATGGAATTTATTGTTGCTCCTTTTTCTGCATGGTGGATCTCATTTTTATTTTATGGGTATTTTGAGGAAGGAGGGAGTACGTTCTTGTTCAGTTATCCGCTAAGGACCATAGAGCATGGATTTTTCAGGGTACTGCTCTTTTTCCTAGCTTATGTTGTACTGATTTTCGTTTGCAGCTTATTATTGGCAGTGAGGCTTTACCACGTACCATTCATTGCCTTGTTCTTTCAATTTGTATCTGAGGCTTTGGTCTACACGTCACTAAGTTTTATGATCATTATTTTGTTTAAGCTGATTTGGGTCCCCTTGCTTTTTATAGGCTCCTACGTTTCAACAGAATATTTGACAGGAGGGCAAATCATTCCCTATTATCATGTGATGCTGTTTCAACCTGCTGCATCCATTCAAGCCAGTGTTTCTCCGCAAACATTAATAAATCTAGGTATCTCACTCATTTTTTTCTTAACTGGTCATTACTATTTGAAATATAAATTACATGCTTAATTTTCATGGAAGCAGCTGGCATTTAAATTTCCTTTTTTGGAATCTAGAAAACATCTTTACCAAAAAGCATTCTTCTGTGTTATTTTAACTTTATGGAAAAAATTTCGGAAGCTATTCTTTCAACATCATAGAACAGGAGGTTGCAGCTTTGAAGTATTCAAATAAAGTGGCGGCGATTCAGTCTTCGCCCATTCGAGAGATGATGGTGCGAGCAGCACAGATCGACGACGTGATCTCTTTTGCCGTTGGTGAGCCGGATTTCATTTCGGCACCAAATATTATTGAGGCGGCTAAGCGATCCCTTGATGAAGGGGAGACAAAATACGCACCCGGTGCGGGCATGACCAGACTCAGAGAGGTCTATGTGAACTATTTAGAGAAGACGATCGGCGTTTCCTATAATATAGAAAATTGTCTTGTCACTACAGGCGGTATGGGCGCCCTTTTCCTCGGTCTGACCACGCTCTTGAACCCTGGCGATGAGGTTATCTTCAGCTCACCATATTGGACCAATTATGGCCAACAAGTCGTCCTTTGCGGAGGCACTCCTGTTTGTGTTGATGTGACAGAAGAAAATGAGTTTAACATGTCGGCCGATCAACTGCGCAAGGTTATCACACCAAAATCCAAGGTCATTCTTTTAAACGCTCCAAGCAATCCGACCGGCAGTGTGATGGATAAGAAATCGCTCGGTGAGATCGCAGAAATTGCTAAGAAGCATGACCTTTTTGTCATCAGTGATGAGGTGTACCGTCACATCCTGTTCGATCATCAAGAATACACGAGTATTGCTTCTTTCCCTGGCATGGAGGAACGGACCTTAATCGTGGACAGCTGCTCGAAAACGCATGCCATGACCGGATTTCGTGTTGGTTTTGCCACGGGTCCGATTGATCTTATCTGTGAAATGACCAAAATTACCGAAGATGTCTGGAGTTGCGTCAATTCTTCCGCTCAGTATGCCGCAATCGAGGCACTGACCAATGGTGCAAAGTATCGGGAAATGATGGTGAAGGAATACGAAAAACGTCGTAATTATATCTATAAACGCATAAATGCGATCAATAGAATTTCCTGCATCAAGCCGATGGGAGCTTTCTACATTTTTGCGAACATAAAAGAGACAGGTCTTTCAGCCAAAGAATTCTGCGACCGTTTGCTGGATGAGCAGCATGTTGCCGTGGTGCCTGGAGACAACTTCGGCAGTAACGCTTCCGGATACGTCCGCATCTCCTATGCCACATCCATGGAGAAAATCAAGGAAGGCATGGATCGGATTGAGAAATTTATTAAGAGTTCACAAGTTATTTGAAAGAAAAATAGTAGGTCATCACTCGAAGCATTAGGGTGATTTTTTTGCCTATGTATAAATATATTTATCGATAGACTATAAAAACATAATTTGTTTTATCAGTTTGACGCGATTAGACTAACAGGGTACTAGATAATCCATTTAGGAGGTCATGATTGTGTCCAAAAGTATTTTGATGGTTGTCACGAATCATACGGAACTTACAGAAGGCAAAACCACGGGTATTTGGTTATCCGAGTTTGCTGAAGCATATAGTGAATTCATAAAGAAAGGGTATAAGGTTACGGTTGCAAGCCCTCTTGGCGGAAAAAGCACCGTTGATCCCGGAAGTATCGATGAGAGCACACCGCAAGAGATCCTGGATACGGAAAAGTACCTGCAAGATACTGTGAAACTCGATGATGTGTCTTATGAGCGTTTCGATGCCATTTTCTTACCGGGCGGACATGGAGCAATGTTCGATCTTCCTGGGAACAAAAAGTTGCAGGAATTGCTGCGCGATTTCTATGAAGCAGACAAGATTGTAGCTGCTGTTTGCCACGGACCGGCAGGATTGACCGGAGCAACGCTGTCCAACGGCGAGCCGCTTGTCGCCGGCAAGCGTGTGAATGCATTTACGGACAAAGAAGAGGCACAGACGGGACTAGAACCGGTACTGCCTTTCTTGTTGGAAAGTAAGATTCGTGATCTAGGCGCTATTTTCGTTGCCGCGCCAAACTGGTCGACGCATTACGAAGTGGACGGTAACCTGATCACCGGCCAAAATCCTCAGTCTACTTTAGCTGTAGCTAACGCAGTGATCGAAAAACTAGGTTAATCAACGAAAAGCTGGTATCTTATAGGGTATCAGCTTTTCTTTTAGGAAATGAGGCGGACACTATGGAAATGGCACTTGTTACAGGCGTATCAAAAGGGCTTGGGTTTGAGGTCAGCAAAGCCTTAGCGGAGCAGGGTAAAGAGGTTATCGGGTTGTCCCGGAGCATCAATGAACAGGTGCGAAATCTTATCGCAAAGAGCGACGGGAGATTTTCACATGAATGTATCGATCTTAGTCATGTGGAAGAGATTGAGCCCTTTATTAAGAAAATATGCCGGCAAATCGCTGCGCGAAAGCCTCAAAAAGTGTATGTGGTGAATAATGCGAGCACGGTGGAGCCCATTGAGCGCGTCGGCTTTCTAGACAATAGCGCGATTCAGCGAGCAGTCCATTTAAATCTGTTGGCCCCGATGCTTATAAATAATACATTGTTGAACGAATTAAAGAATGAAGCGATTGAGGTGGTAATTGTCAACGTAACCTCCGGCGCGGCCGAGCGACCGATTCATGGATGGAGTGTCTATGGGGCAACGAAAGCAGCGGTTAATATGCACACAAAAGTAGCCGGTCTTGAGCAGGAACAAACAGAAGCTTCTCATAAAATGATCGCATTCAGCCCCGGCATTATGGACACAGACATGCAGGGCCGAATAAGAGATTCTGAAAAAGAAGCATTCACGGACATTGATCAATTTAAACGGTTTAAGACAAGTGGCGCCTTGCGCAATCCCGTCGAGGTAGCACATGCACTAGTTCATTTGATATTAGATGAGCAATTAGTGAACGGAACCGTTTATTACGTTGATGAACTTATCTGAAAAGGAGATTTTGTCATTTGGTGGATTTTGAATGGTATCGAAGCTTTGTTTCGATTTATAAGTATCATTCGGTGTCTGAAGCTGCCAACAAACGAATCATGACACAACCGGCGATGAGTCAGCACTTAGCTGCTTTAGAGGCTGAGGTTGGAGAGCCTTTGTTCATAAGAATGCCAAGGAAAATGGTGCCGACTGAGCGAGGCAAGGCATTATATTCACAGCTCGCGCCTCTTGTCGAGTCATTGGAGAAAGCCACATTGAGCTTCAAAGCAACCTCGTTGCCTACACGTTCTATGGTGAGAATTGGATCGGCGATTGACTATTTTCAGGAAAACATTCTCCAACAGCTTCAAGCCTATCAAACAGACACCGTCTCCTATTTTGGAACGGCTGATCAATTATTGGATTTATTAAAAGAAGACAAAGTGGATCTCATCATTACGTCGCAAAAAGCGCAAGTGCCGGGCATTGAATTCAGCAAACTATGTGAAGAGAAATTTGTCCTTACTGCACCAATACGAATAGGAATACCCGTTAATAATGATTTAAAGGCGACGGAAAAATGGCTGCTGTCACAAGATTGGATCAGCTATGGTCTGGACTTGCCGATCATCAGAAGGTTTTGGCGGGTACACTTTAAGAAGCGCCCGGTGATGAAACCGAAGCATATCATTCCTAATCTGCACTTAATGTTAAAGGCTATTGAAAATGGCGATGGGATCAGTTTAATCCCAACCTATATACTCAATCATTCTATGGATGAAACAAAAGCCAAGGTAATCTTTGAATCGCTAAGCGTTAAAAATGTTATCTATATCGCCTGCAAAAGCAAAAATAAGCATCTGCCTGTATTGAATCGTATCGTGAAGATTATTCAGGAGCAATCCGCGAACTGATCCGATCATTTTACGGATATTACTTGTGGGTACAATAAAGACCGTTTCATCGCGGTCTTTATTTTTTTAGGATCTGCTCATCTTGACATAGGCAGTCGATCATTATACAATTATCTCGAATTCGAGATAATTGAGAGGAGCGTGCTTATGAGCAGTTCGCCAAATACCGGGGATCAGGATCTATCACTCAAATTATTTGTTGTTCTTTCAAGGGCGATGCAAACCATTGCGAAACGTGATGAGGATAATATTAAAAAGTATGGACTCAATCCTACAGAATTTGCAGTGCTTGAACTGCTTGATCATAAAGGGGCACAGCCGATACAAAAAATTGGTGAGCGCATTTTACTTGCAAGCAGCAGTATTACCTACGTCGTAGATAAACTAGAAAAGAAGAACTTCATTAAGCGCAAGCCATGTCCGGAAGATCGCCGTGTCACGTTTGCGGAGATTACGCCACAAGGAAAAGAATTTATGGATGATCTTTTTCCCAAGCATAAGAAAGCCATTCATGAACTATTCAGCGGCGTCACTGATGAGGAAAAACATCAGTTGATTGATCACTTAAAGAAATTAGGCAGGTATGCGGAAAAGCACTGACATTTTTCTGCCTAATATCTCGAATTAAGAATATATGAATTAGTAGTATAAAAAAGGGAGATTATTTATGTTTAGTGTCGGTTTGTTCGTGATTCGTTTGGTTATTGGTATTTTGTTTATCGGTCATGGTGCTCAAAAATTATTTGGCTGGTTCGGCGGTCATGGATTAAAAGGAACAGCGGGCTGGATGGATTCGATCGGAATGAAACCAGGTGTCGTTATGGCTATTCTTGCAGGCGGATCAGAGCTCGTCGGCGGACTTTTCTTTGCTCTGGGATTTCTGACTCCCTTAGCAGGGATCATGATTGCAGGTACGATGGTTGTTGCCATTGTTAAGGTGCACGGTTCCAATGGCTTGTGGGCAACACAAAATGGTTTTGAGTATAATTTGGTCTTGCTTGCTGTCACGATTGGTATAGCAATCGCTGGTCCTGGATACTATGCGGTCGATGCATTCTTATTCTAAAATTTCGGAGAAACGTTGTTCGATTGAGAATAAAAAGGTAAAAAAGAAAGGGTGAAATGATTCATGAAAAAAACAGCAGGTATTCATCACATCACGGCCATCGTTGGCAATCCTCAGCAAAATGTTGATTTTTACGCGAGCATTCTTGGGTTGCGCTTAGTGAAAAAAACCGTTAATTTCGATGATCCGGGAACCTACCACCTCTATTTTGGTGATGAAGACGGCAGCCCGGGCACGGCGATTACCTTTTTCCCATGGGATGAAGGGCATCGCGGAAAAGTCGGTGATGGTCAGGTCGGGCTTACATCATTTGTTATTCCTAAGGGGGCAATGGCATTCTGGGAAAGTCGTCTGGCTCAGTTCAAGGTTGTTTTTTCCAAAGCGGTGCGCTTTGGCGAGCAGAGTCTGCAGTTTCATGATCCGGATGGAATCGCGCTGGAATTGGTTGAACGGGAAGAAGGGAAGACCAGTACCTGGCAATTCGCCGGCGTCACAGCCGATACAGCAATCAAGGGATTCGGCGGGGCCGTGTTGCGCTCCATTCAGCCGCAGCAAACCACT
This sequence comes from Sporolactobacillus sp. STSJ-5, assembly GCF_024385605.1. Lineage (GTDB taxonomy): Bacteria > Bacillota > Bacilli > Bacillales > Sporolactobacillaceae > Sporolactobacillus. The sequence goes on from NZ_JANFOJ010000008.1 coordinate 9,882, forward strand.
AGGCTGCTTGAAAAAGTGATGGGTTTTGCGCGTATCGGTGAAGAAGACGGCTATATTCGTTTTCAAAGTGAGGCAGATCTTGGCAATGTGATTGATGTGGTTAAGACGCCTTCTGAGCGCGGACGCATGGGCGTTGGAACGGTTCATCATATTGCCTTCCGGGTCGAGGATGATTCGGATCAGCTTGAATGGAAGCAATATCTTGAAGCAAATGGGCTCGGCGTGACCCCTGTCCAGGACCGTAATTATTTCTATTCAATCTATTTTCGGGAATTTGGCGGTATTCTTTTTGAAATGGCTACCGATGTTCCGGGCTTTGCCATCGATGAGCCTAAAGAAAAATTAGGTGAAAACCTGATGCTGCCGCCGCAATATGAAGAATTGCGGCCGCAACTGGAGAAAATTTTACTGCCGATCACCGTTCGAACACGCGACTGACGGCCAAGAAAGCGGGCACTGTTGCTTTCCATCAATCCGTCATCAGTGACGGAAAAAGAACATGATAAGTTGCTAATTGGAGAAATCGTTCCGAGACCGATTGCTTTTGTGACGACTCTGTCCAAAATAAACGCAAAGAAGGAGATTCAGTATGCGCCATCTCTTTATTAAAGGAACCGATCTGTCGAAGCCGACATTGCTGCTTCTCCATGGAACCGGCGGCAATGAAAAGGATCTGTTGCCGTTGGCGAGGCTGATCGATCCTGATGCATCAATTCTCGCCGTGCGGGGAACTGTTTTGGAAAATGGCATGCCTCGCTTTTTCCGCCGCTTAGCTGAAGGAGTTTTTGACGAGGAAGATTTGATCGTTCGTACGTATGAGCTTCATCGGTTTATTGACCAGGCAGCAGAAACCTATTCCTTCGATCGGGAAAATGTGATTGCGATCGGCTATTCAAACGGAGCCAATATCGCTGCAAGCCTGCTTTTTCATCTTCCCAAAGCGCTTCGAGGTGCAGTGCTTCATCATCCGATGGTACCGAGGCGTGGCATAAGATTACCGGATCTTACTAGGACACAAGTATTCATTGCTGCCGGATCGAACGACCCCATCTGCTTAGTGGACGAAACATTAGAACTGCAAACCTTGCTTGAATCCGCACATGCAGAGACCGTTTTGTACTGGGAGAATCAAGGTCACCGGCTCACGCAAAAAGAAGCGGAAGCTGCGGCAAGCTGGTACCATAAGTACATTGATAATTAACGCCTTCGAATGCCCTTAACGAAAGGATGCGAGCAACCAGGTCAAAGCCTGGTTTTTTCTTTTGATTCGTGACCGCCGTTATTGATTATTCGGAAAAAATGTAAAAAAAGTTTGATTCTTATTCAGAAATAAGTGATACTAGGGGTACATTTTCAGTCATTTATAAAGAGTAGGGGTTGCCGGAATGAAAGTCGTTAAGTTTGGCGGAAGCTCACTCGCTTCCGGAGCACAAGTCGAGAAAGTCTATCATATTATTGCAGCTGATCCTGAGCGAAAAATCGTAGTTGTTTCAGCTCCGGGAAAGCGTTATTCGGATGATATTAAGGTTACCGATTTACTAATCAGCTGTGCAGAAAAATATCTTAATGGGCAAGATGCACATCAGCTGGTTGAAACGATACTGAGCAGATATGAAAGCATCGCTCAAGAACTGCATCTTTCAAATAAAGTTATTGGGAAAATATCAGATGATCTTCTAACCTTGCTGAGCGGTGACAAATCGAATCCCGCATCGTTCATCGAAGCGGTGAAGGCGAGCGGTGAAGACAATAATGCCAAGCTGGTTGCAGCTGCTCTGAAACATAAAGGGCTGGATGCACATTATGTTTCCCCTAAAGAAGCCGGACTTTTAGTGAGCAACGATCCGGGGAATGCTCGAGTACTGCCTCAATCGTATGAGCGGCTATATGAGTTAAGAAACAGATCGGGCATTATCGTTTTCCCGGGATTTTTCGGCTACAACACAGACGGCGATGTCGTGACTTTCTCCCGCAGCGGATCGGATATTACCGGATCAATTCTGGCAAATGGTGTTAAAGCCGAACTCTATGAGAATTTTACCGATGTCGATGCGGTATACGCAGTCAATCCACATGTTGTTAAAAATCCGAAAGAAATTCGCGAACTGACCTACCGTGAAATGCGCGAGCTTTCCTATGGGGGATTTTCTGTTTTTCACGACGAAGCACTTATTCCGGCGTTTCGTGCGGGTATTCCTGTCAATGTGAAAAATACGAATAACCCGGAAGCGCCAGGAACAAGAATCGTAAGTGCCAGGAAGAATATAGACGGTCCCGTTGTAGGGATTGCAAGCGATGACAAATTTTGTAGCATCTATGTAGGTAAATATTTAATGAATAGAGAAATAGGATTTGGCCGTAAGATTCTGCTGATTTTAGAGGAATTCGGCCTATCCTTTGAGCATATTCCGTCAGGCATTGACGATATGACGGTCATTGTCCGGCAAAATCAAATGGAAGAAAAGATCGAAAAAAGAATCATGCAAAGGATTATGACCGATCTTGACGCGGATGAGGTCAGGGTTGAGCATGATCTGGCCCTCATCATGCTGGTTGGTGAAGGAATGCGGAAAAAAGTTGGAACGATGGCAAGAGCATCACGGGCGCTCGCTGATGCAAAGATTAATATTGAAATGATCAACCAAGGTTCATCCGAGACGAGCATGATGTTCGGGGTAAAGGAAGCCGTTGAGAAAAAAGCCGTACAAGCGCTTTATGAAGAATTTTTTGCGTCTGTAAGAGTATAAGACGTTAATGGAACAGGGCTATTGGATTCATGCAGTTAAGCATAAAAACAGTAATGGGAGAGGCTTCTTATGGGGACTTTCCCTTTATCTTTTTATGGGATCATCTTTTCGTTGGCGCTATAACCGAAAATGAGCATTTACGTTGCACAATAAATAAGTGTATCATAATATAAGTGTATGAAAATATAAATGGAGGCGAATATATGATAACCGAACTGGAACGTGTATCTGAACTTTCTTCTATGCTAAAGCTTCTTGGTGATAAAACACGGCTAACCCTCCTTTCTTATTTAAAGTACAAAGAGTTGTGTGTATGTGAATTAGTGGACGTATTGAACGTTTCTCAACCGGCGATTAGTCAACATCTCAAAAAGCTGAGGCTCGCAGGGATTATTCGGGAACGGAAACAAGGGACATGGGTCTATTACAGCTTGAATGAAAACATACCGAATTACGTGTCCGTAATTATGGATGCCCTGCCGGATCAACATGTCGAAAGCTGCGGAAGTCCGGAATGTTGTTAATTGAATCGACTGTCTGCAGCTGATACAGACCAAGCAAAAGCCAAAAACGGAAGGAACAGTGACGATGACCAAAAAAATCATTTACTTTCTCTGCACGGGTAATTCCTGCCGCAGCCAAATGGCTGAAGGGTTCGGGGAAAAATATTTGGGAGAAGATTATGACGTGCGTTCAGCCGGCATTGAAGCCCACGGATTAAATCCAAATGCGGTTAAAGCGATGAAAGAAGTCGGTATCGATATTTCGAACCAAACATCTAAGCTGATTGACCAGGATATTTTAAACCGCGCCTACCTTGTCGTGACGCTTTGTGGTGACGCTGAAGAACGATGCCCAATGACGCCTCCGCATGTGAGACGCGAACATTGGGGATTTGATGATCCGGCGAAGGCAGAGGGAACCGATGAAGAAAAATGGGCGGTATTCCAGCATGTCCGTGATGGTATTGGTAAACGAATCAAACAATTTGCAGAGGAAGAGAAGGCATTGAACATTTGAAAAAGGAGATGAATCCAATTGAAAACGATTCAGATTTTTGAACCTGCTATGTGCTGTTCAACCGGTGTCTGTGGACCAAGTGTTGATCAGGATCTCATTCGCATTACTGGAGCTGTAGGTAATCTAAGAAAGAATGGATTTAATATTTCGCGCTTTAACTTAACAAGTGATCCGGCAGCTTTTGTTCAAAATCAGGCGATTCATGATTTGCTGGAGGACGAGGGAATGAGTGTTTTGCCCGTAACAGTAGCTGATGGAAAAGTTGTTAAAAAGGGAACTTATCCGACTAATCAGGAACTGGCTGAGTTGTCTGAAGTATCCATTGACGAAATCAGTAAAAAACAGCAGTTTCAGATCAAGCTTAACGTGAGCAAGTAGGGGAAAGAAGGAGATTCTTTTGACGCGTCTATTTAATCCTCAATCTATGGAGTTGACGCCCTTCCTGTTTTTTACGGGAAAAGGGGGCGTTGGCAAAACCTCGATTGCCTGTGCGACGGCGACCGCTTTAGCAGACATGGGAAAAGGGGTGCTGCTTGTCAGTACGGATCCTGCTTCCAATTTGCAGGATGTTTTTGGTACAGATCTGACGATGGATAACAAAGAAATACCTGATGTGCCTCATCTATTTGTGTCCAATCTGAATCCGGAAGAAGCAGCCGGGCGATATAGAGAAAAAGTAGTTGGTCCATACCGTGGTATACTGCCGGATGCAGCTGTTCAGCAAATGGAAGAGCAACTGTCCGGAAGCTGCACCGTTGAAATTGCAGCCTTTGATGCATTTTCTTCGATGCTGACGGATCAGTCCGTCACTCAATCATTTGATCACATCATTTTTGACACGGCACCTACCGGCCACACACTGCGACTCTTGCAGCTGCCGACCGCTTGGAGCGGCTTTCTCAATGAGAACACCCATGGCGCTTCTTGTCTTGGCCCGCTCGCTGGCTTAAATGATAAAAAACAGCAGTATGCAGAGACTGTTCGCGCACTTTCAGATGGGAAGAAAACAACGCTGATGCTAGTTACAAGACCAGAGAGATCGGCCATAAAAGAAGCTGCTCGGGCATCAAGTGAACTAAAGAAAATAGGCATGAACAATCAATGCTTGGTAATGAATGGTCGGATGAGGCAAACCGACTCCGATGATAATTTAGCCGCTGCTTTTATGAAACGTGAACATGAGGCATTGGCGAATCTGCCGGAAAATTTGAAGGACGTGCCGACATTTGATCTTTTCCTCGCGCCATTCAACATGACCGGTATCCGAAACATCCGACAATTGCTGTCTGATCAAGTGTCGGACAGGGAAAGAAAGAACGAGCATCCGGCGGAAGAAGAGGTTACGGCTAAGTATCCAGAACTTCACGATTTAATTGATGATCTGCTAAACAAAAAGCAGCGTGTGATTTTTACAATGGGCAAAGGCGGCGTTGGGAAGACAACGATTGCCAGACGCATTGCACAAGAGCTTGCAGCACGTGGGAATAAGGTTCATTTAACAACGACAGACCCGGCAGGCCGCTTCGATTCAACCGAATCAGGGGAAGACGGACGGATTACCGTCAGCCGTATTGATCCGAAAAAAGAAGTAGAAAACTATCGGCGACTGGTTATTGAGCGTTCTCGCGATCAGCTGGACAACGAGGGATTGGCTTATCTGGAAGAAGACCTTCGCTCACCATGTACCGAAGAAATTGCCGTTTTTCGTGCGTTTGCCGATGTCGTTGAAAAAGCTAAGGATGAGATTGTGGTCATCGACACGGCGCCATCCGGGCACACTCTGCTGCTTTTGGATGCAACGGAGGAATACCATCGCGAGATTGCGCATTCAGCTGGAGAAGTACCCGTTTCTGTTCAGAAACTTTTGCCCCGATTGCGAAATCCGGAAGAAACGGCCGTTGTTATTGTCACACTCGCGGAAACAACGCCTGTTCTTGAGGCAGAGCGCCTGGCTGCCGATTTGAAAAGAGCCGGTATCCTTCCGTCATGGTGGATCGTAAATCAAAGCTTGATTATGACCCGTACCACGAATTCGTTACTGAAAAAACGTGCGGAAAACGAACGCGACTGGATTGAACGCGTTGATCAAGACGCGAACCATCGATTTGCTGTTATCCCCTGGCAAGAAAGTCAGCAGCCAGGTCTTAAAAAAGGAGTTCGATAAATCATGAAAATAACCGACGAAGCAAAGGACTTACTCGAAAAAAGTATGAAAGAGCATGATTGTGATTGCCTGCGGATTACAGCTGAGCCCGGATGCTGCGGTGCCTCGCTTAATTTTACGCTCGATCAGTTGAAATCAGGCGAACTGCCGATCGTAATTAATGGCATTCCTGTTGTCATGGATCAGCAAGCCCAGGAACAGACGGATGCCCTGACGATCAATGCCGACGATGGCGAGCTTGTCATTGACGGGGGAAGCTGCGGCTGTGGTTCTTCCGGTTGCTGTTGAAGCAGAGCATTTTATGTATCGGAGTTAGAGAAGATAGTATTCTAACTCCATTTTTATTTTGACTTTATCTTTATAGGGGAAAAGGAGAAACGATGATGTTTGCACTCTTAGCTATTGTTGTCTTTTTGCTGACGCTGACGCTTGTGATCTGGCAGCCAAAAAATTTATCGATCGGCTGGTCGGCATGCGGAGGCGCACTCGTTGCACTGCTTGTTGGTGTCGTTCATTTAAATGATGTCTGGACAGTTACCGGTATTATCTGGAATGCCACTCTCGCATTTGTGGCGATTATCATTATCTCATTAATTTTGGACCATATTGGTTTCTTTGAATGGGCGGCTCTGCACATGGCTCGGTTGGCTAATGGGCATGGCATACGCATGTTCATCTTTATTTCGATTTTGGGTGCCTTCATCTCTGCACTTTTTGCGAACGATGGTGGTGCTTTGATTCTAACACCAATTGTATTAGCGATGGTTCGAGCACTGAAATTTGATGAGCGGCGTGTGTTTCCTTTTGTGATTGCCAGCGGCTTTATTGCCGATACGACGTCGTTACCTTTAGTTGTGAGTAACCTGGTAAATATTGTTTCCGCAGACTTTTTTGGCCTATCATTTGGTCAATATGCATTGCATATGATCATACCGACAATTTTCTCACTGATTACCAGTATTGTTGTGCTTTATCTTTATTTTCGAAAAGACTGGCCGCAAAACTATCAGATGGCTGATTTGAAAAAGCCGTCATCTGCACTCAAGGATATCCGAATGTTCCACATTTCATGGTTTGTCTTAGCCGTCCTGGTCATCGGTTATTTTGCCAGCAGCCTGGTTAAGATTCCAGTGTCTTTTATTGCGCTCGCTGTAGCCTTTGTTTTCCTTTTTCTCGGAAGTCGGAGTACGGCCATTCATACCAAAGCGATTTTAAAAAGTGCGCCATGGAGTATTGTGTTCTTTTCTTTAGGTATGTATGTCGTGGTTTATGGCTTAAGAAATGCAGGTATTATTCACCTCCTTTCTCAAGTCATTGAATTCGGAGCGCATGGAGGCCTGTTTGCCGGCACGCTCATCATGGGCTTTCTTTCTGCAGTTCTGTCTGCGCTCATGAACAATATGCCAACCGTCATGATCAATGCGTTATCTATTGACGCGGCATCAATCAACGGAGTCATGCATCAAGCACTAGTTTATGCAAATGTTGTCGGTGCAGATCTCGGACCGAAAATGACGCCGATCGGCTCACTTGCAACCTTGCTGTGGCTCCATGTGCTTTCCGAGAAAGGCGTGAAGATCAGATGGGGAGAGTATTTCAAAATCGGCATTGTGATTACCATTCCCGTTCTGTTTGTGACCTTGATTGGCGTTTATGTATCTATCATTCTCTTGGGGTAAAAGATTGTGATTCATTTTAGCTTTTCGTTTCTTTTGTAAAGATTATATAAAGGTATTGGCGGATGGCTTGTTTTATATAATTATCCACTTATATAATGAAATAAGCATACAATGATAAGCTTAATGAGCTGGAGGGAAACAATGAGAGTTGTCGTTATAGGATCGGTAGCAGCAGGAACGAGTGTTGCAGCGAAAGCAAGAAGAAATACAGAAAATGCTGAGATTGTGGTTTATGACCAAGATAAAGATATTTCCTATTCCGTATGTGGTATTCCCTACTTTGTTGGTGAAGAAGTGGAATCAATCGATAAGTTAACACCGAGAAACGCGGCATGGTTTAAGAAACGTTATAACGTTGATATTTTTACAGAGCATCGCGTCACCCATATTGATCCTTATAAGAAAGAATTGCAGATGACAAATTTACAAACAGGCCAGGCAATCACCGACACTTATGACGTACTTGTTCTGGCAACGGGGGCCGCGCCGGTTACTCCGGAAGCCTTTATCGATCAAAAATGGGACAACGTGTTTCAAGTAAGGTCTATTCAAAATGCCCGATCTATTCGTTCTTATATTGAAGCGCGTCAACCGAAAAGAGCGGTGATATTGGGGGCAGGTTTTATTGGCTTAGAGATGGCGGAACAACTTTTTAATGAAGGCATAGAGGTTACTCTGATCCAGCGCGGGAAACAAGTCATGAAGCATATGGACCCGGATATGGCTTTTCGAGTTGAGCAACTTTTGCGAGATAAAGGTATTCATGTGCTCCTCGAAACAACCGTCGCAGAAGTGGTTGGCACACCGTTGGTGACCGCTGTGAAGACGAACACCGGTGAGATTATTGATACGGATATGGTTATCCTTGCAACTGGGGTCAGGCCAAATACAAAACTGGCCAAAGAAGCGGGCATAACTATAGGCGGCACAGGAGCCGTGCAAGTTGATAAGAAAATGCGGACGAACGTGAGCACTATCTATGCGGTTGGTGATGTCGCGGAAAGTTACTCATTAATCACTGGAAAGCCAATTTATCGCCCGCTAGGATCGACCGCAAATAAAATGGGCCGAATTGCAGGCGATGTGATAACCGGAGGCCGTCTGGAACATCGTGGCATTTTAGGTACGGGTATTGTCCGTGTGTTTGACATGGCTGTCGCTCAAACAGGGCTGACAGAAGAAGAAGCTAGGAAAGCAGGTTACGATCTAGCGGTTTTATTTAATATCAAGCCAGATAAAGCGGATTATCTGGGCGGAATCGAACTGACGATTAAAGCGATTGCGGATAAAGCAACGGGACGTGTACTGGGTGCCCAAATTACAGGGATAAATGGTGTTGATAAACGTATTGATGTGCTCGCAACGGCGATTTCTTTTAAGGCGAAAGCGGAAGATCTGTTTCATTTAGACCTTGCTTATGCGCCGCCGTTTGCGACAACGAAGGATCCTGTTTTGTATACTGGAATGGCTTTAGACAACGCATTGAGAAGGAATCCATTAATCACCCCTGAAGAATTGATAAAAAAACAGCAAGTGAATGAGCGTTTACAAATTATTGATGCGCGCTCACCTAAGCAATATGCGGCTTCTTCTGTAGAAGGTGCGATCAATATTCCACTGGCTGATCTCCGGGAAAAAGCACAAACTTTGGATCCGTCAATTCCCACGATTACTTATTGTAATAAAGGGGTAACAGGGAACGCTGCTCAAAATATTTTGCTGAATTTAGGATTTAAGCAGGTTTTTAATCTATCTGGTGGGAATAAAAATTATCAGATGTACCGTCAATTGAAGAAATGATGCCGATAAAGAAAAGAGGAAACAATCATGCTGACGAACATGATTGTTTTTTTTGCGGGAAATAGTATATAAAAATAATAAAGTTCATGAATTAATAGTTGCATATTGCAAATACATGATTTATAATTTGAATCAATGGAGGAATAGCTATGGAAAACCTTAGAGAACCCTTTCAAATTATGGTCAGACGTTTCGGTTTGCTGGCCAAGTACTGCTGCTCCACCGACGGATACAATATATCGCTTGTGCAAAGCCATATTCTGTACGAGATCGAGCGTAAACCCGGTCAGTCCATGCAAATGGTTGCTGAAACACTCGGTATTGATATTACGACATTCAGCAGACAGATCCAGACACTCGTCAAGATGGATCTTGTGAAAAAGTCGCCAAGCCCGGATGACGGAAGAGTATTCATTCTTACCTTGACAGACGAAGGCCATCAAACGGCTGAAAGCATTGACATGCAAATGAATGCGTTTCTTGGAGATGTTTTTTCGAGGATGAGCAGTTTTGAAAAGGATACGGTCATGCACTCCATTGATTTGCTAAACCGATCAATGGCTGAGTCCGAACATTGCTGCTCCCCATTTTTGTGCAAAAAAAATCAAGACTAATTCTGTTTGGAAGTTGGATGATGACGAAGCACATGGTTTTTTTTATTTTCTTCATTCACATCATATATTTGCATTATGCAAATAAAAGGAGGGCTTCAAAATGCTCTGGACAATTTTTCAAAGTTTCCTATCAATTGCTTTGGAACTTACCGTACTGTTTATTGGCATCTCTTTACTTATTAGTTTGATTCAGGGATTGATCCCTTATGAAAAATTGAATGGTTATTTAAGCGGAAGAAGCACTGCTTTGGGTGTGCTGGCTGCTCTGATTCTCGCTTTTGTTACCCCTTTTTGTTCCTGTTCTACGATTCCGGTTATCGTCAATTTGTTAAAAGAAAAAGTTCGATTCGGAATTGTTATGGTTTTTCTCTTTTCTTCTCCGGTTCTCGACCCTACGATTATTACGCTGATGGGCGCAATGCTGGGCGTTAAAGTTGCTGTGACGTATACGTTGATCACGGCGATTTTGTCAACGGTCATCGGCCTGCTGCTCGAAAAATTAGGTTTTGAAAAGTCGGTGAAGCAAATAATCATGACAGAATATGAGGAGAGCGCACAGAAATTTAGTTTAAGAAGGGCACTTCAGGAAACAATCGGGCTTATGAAAACAGTTTACCCGTACTTAATTATCGGAGCGGCGATCGGTGCAGTGATCCATGGAGCCGTACCCACTGAATGGATTTCTTCTACTTTTGGAGGAGACCAGTGGTGGATTGTTCCGATAGCAGCAATCATTGGTATTCCGTTATATATTCGGTTATCAATGATGATCCCGATGTCGCAAATGTTAATTGTTAAAGGCATGGCGGTCGCTCCGGTGATGGCTTTGATGATCAGTTCAGCCGGTGCAAGTTTGCCGGAACTTGCGCTGCTCAACTCAATTTTCCAAAAAAAATTGGTGACAGCTTTTGTCATCTCGGTCTTTGCCATGGCAACAATTTCGGGCTTCCTGTTCTACCTAATATAGCAATCAAAGCCATTTATTAAAGGAGGTGAGATCAATGAGTTTCAAAATAAAGTTATTCGAAAAGAAGAAAGATCACTCCTGCTGCAACATTAAGATTGAAGAAGTTAAGGCTGAGGAGCAAACAAAGTCTTGCTGCCATTCTGAAAAAGCGGATGCTGAAAAATCTAAGTAAACATCGTTTATTCTCTAGGAAGAAGTGAGTCTCATTGACGTTTAATAGAGCAAACTTTCAGATTGATTATATGAAAGAATCCGATTGGGATCAGGTGAAACAGATTTATTTAGACGGAATTAGAACAGGAATTGCAACCTTCCAAACCGAGGCACCTGAATGGGAAGGTTGGGACAAGGCTCATGTTCCGTCATGCCGAATCGTTGCGCGTTCGGAAGATCTTATTCTAGGATGGGCCGCGTTAAGTCCCACTTCCAGTCGCTGTTGTTATAAAGGAATTGGTGAAGTGAGTGTTTACGTTAGCGAAAGGTGTAAAGGCAAAGGAATTGGGAGCGCACTTCTGCAGCGTTTGATTAGTGAATCAGAAAAAAATGGTTTCTGGACATTACAGTCTTCAATTACTAAGGAAAACAGAGCAAGCCGAGCGTTACATGAAAAGTGTGGATTTAGGGAAATAGGGTTTAGAGAAAAAGTTGCTCAAATGCCTGATGGAGCTTGGCATGATGTTGTTCTCGTTGAACGGAGAAGTTCTGTCATTGGCAAGTGAAAGATTTCTTACTGTTACCGTACGTGTCTGTTGCCAAAAAGAGCTTGGATCCCTATCGCAAGCTCTTTTTGTATCCTAAGAAACATTTCACTTAATAAACGATCTCCATTTTTTGTTGTATAATACGATACAAATGAACGATGTCGTAGATATGGGAGGGCACATTGAAAAAGATACATATTTTCGCTATTTCTGCTTCGGCACTTCTCGTGGTTTTTGCACTCGTGGGCTTATTTCTCTATCAATTTCACGGCTTTCATGATCAAAAGGTCTTTTCAGGCAATATCGATCAAGATCATATCAGCAATGAATTTGATGCCGACACGGATGGAGACGGTGTTGCTAATTTGAAAGACAGTGATGCCAATGAAAATGGGAAATCGAATAAACAGGATGTTGTCTCCGAGGCAAAACGTCTCGTAGGTGTCCTCTATGATCCGCTTAAAGGCGGACATGGAAATATAGGTGGGAAGATGGGGTTTATTGTATGTATTGATGTTCCGCGGATCGCCTATGCAGATGCGGGAATTTCTTTGGATCAGCTGCTTAAAGCGGATTACGCGCGGCATCCGGGCCATTACGAGACTCAAGGTGGAACCAATACGCCTGCGACGCCTTACTTTTATCGCCGCGTGCGCAATGTCTATGATTATGCACGTGGCAATGGACAACTTGTCCGTCATGCATCAACACCAAAAGTGGGCGATATTGTTTTTTACAGCAGGTATCATGCGACACTTGTGATTGGTACACACAAGGACGGCACGTATGATGAAGTATCGGCGAGTCCCAAAAAGATTTACACCAGAGAGACTCTGCATAAAAAATGGAAGATTCGTGATGTTGCCCGATTGCTGAACTGAGCACACGGGCTCGCTTGGTTTAATCAGCGCGATTTGCTTGGAAAAAAGTCACACTAATGAAGAGTGCAGGAACGCTGACGGCGGCGAGCACCCAGGTCAGGATCAGGAAATCCGTTGATGTGATGGTTGTTGCAAAGATGACGCCGAGTACGGCTGAAGCGCTGATGGAACCGATAAAACGACAGGTTTGGAAAAGTCCGGCGCTTGTACCGACCATTTCTTCAGGAGACTCGCGCAGCATCATCGTTTGCAGGGCGACATTTCCGATGCCGTAACCGCAGCCGATCAGCAGCAGAAAAAGTCCGATGAGAAGGAGTGATCGTTCAAAAGCGACGATCATGAGAAGCAACGAACCGATCGCGGTCAGAAATGCACCAAGCTTAAGCGGTACGGTGGGTCCGGAATGATCGATTCGGTGGCCGGTAATTAATGATGCAATCACACTGGCGAGTGACATGGACAGCATCATGACTCCGCTTAAGCGGATACCCAAGTGCATACCGCTTTGAAAAAAAGTAGGCATCCCATAAAAAAGGCAGTAGTTGGCGACGTTAAGCAGGATAAACAGCAGATAGACAAGGGTTAAGCGATGATTTATTTTCAACAGATGCAGGTTAACAAATGGAGCGCGTGTTTTGCATTCTCTCCAAACAAACAAACCGCCGGAAAGTAAACCTGCTGCAGCAGCCCAAATGTTCACGCGCTCCTTGATCGTGAGTAAAAACCAAAGCAAGCTGACAATACTGATGGAAAAAAGGATAATTCCCGGAATATCCAAGTGTTTCAGCAAGCTTTTCAAACGATGCGACCGATTATTGATGTCCTTGGGAAAGATTATCAGACCAAGCGCGAGGCTGACAACGATAAAGGGAAAATTCACGTAAAAGATACTTGGCCAGCCGCCCCAGACAATTAATAATCCGCCGACTGACGGCCCGCACGCGGTCATGACTGAAGCACAGATCGCCAGAGCGGCGAGGGTCGAACCTTGACGTTCTTTATTGACGGATTGATGTACCAGTGCGACACTGGACGGATAAATGGTGCTGTTGCCAATGGCTTGAAGCAGACGCATCAAGAGCAGCACGAGAAAGGTAGATGCCAGCGGGGCAAATAAGCAGGCAACCGCGGAAAGCAGCAGTCCACCGATAAACAGCTTTCGGCGTCCGATGAGATCACCTACTTTTCCTGCAACCGGCTGACCGACAGCGCTGACCAGATAAAAGGCGGAGACGAGCCAAGAAACCGTTGCAAATGTGAGATGAAAATCTTGCTGAATGCTGTGCAGTGCGAGCGCAATCATTGATGAATTCAACGGATTGAGAATCGCTCCGGATAAAACGGCCGCCATAAAGGCCATATGACTTTTTTTCAACGTATGCATTTTCCCGCCTCCGACTCCAAGTATATCTGCTCCGGCTTATTCACAAGTGACAGGTTTATCCGGCGTGCAACGAATCATTGATTCTAATCTATAGATATGCAGCCTCAACGTTTTCGACTGCAGTTTCATCGAGTCTATAAGTTCATGGAATACTCCGAAAATACTTTTGGTCAGACCAAAAGCATTGTATAATAAAAGCAACCAAATAAAAGGAGGCGATTAAATGCCGAATAAGGAAAGCGAATTTCACCAATTGTTTGAGGTGCTCACGGATACAAGAAAAATTATGCTGGATTTTAAGGAGGATGTAGACCAGCGCTTAGACTCAATGGATCAGCGTTTTGATTCGATAGACCAGCGCTTAGACTCAATGGATCAGCGTTTTGATTCGATAGACAAGCGTTTAGACTCAATGGATCAACGTTTTGATTCGATGGACAAGCGCTTAGATTCAATGGATCAGCGTTTTGATTCGATGGACCAGCGCTTAGATTCAATGGATCAGCGTTTTGATTCGATGGACCAGCGTTTAGACTCAATGGATCAGCGTTTTGATTCGATAGACAAACGTTTGGATGATTTGAGTGCCCAGCAATCGGTCATGAATCACCGCATTGGCAATTTGGAAACGGCTCAAATTGAAACCAACGTCCGGCTCTCAAAGATTGAAGCGGCTCAAGATAAGACAACGAAAGCGTTTATGACGATGGCGGAATTATTTAATGAACATTCCCATTAAAGGAGTGAACCGTTATTAAGTATATCGGGCGTTTCCTGATCACACGTTTTGACTTAATGTCCCCTAACATGTATTTCTTCTTGTTCCCTTCATTCACAGCTGAAAACAGATAAGTTAAAAGGATCGTTGATTTCACGATGTGGCTCGGATTATGAATAATAGGGCAGCCAGGTTTTATGCAAAAGCTTTATTCCCTGCTTTATTTCTTCCGGTGAAAGTCCTCCGAACCCGAGTAAAAGTGTTGTGCTTTTTATATTTTCAATAGACCAAGCGGGTTCATACACGTGTATACCCGCCTTTTTTGCTTGCTTGATCAGTGTTTCCGACGGGTACCGGCTTTTGACATGAATGACGATATGCAAGCCCGCATCCTGTCCGCTGACACGAACATGACTGCCCATTACCAATTTAATGGTATCAAGAAGCAGTATCTGTTTTTTCTTGTACAGCGTCCGCATTTTGCGAATATGGCGGTCCCATTGTCCGCTTTCGATAAATAGCGCCAATGTCTTCTGGTGCAGCCGTGAAGCAGTTTGTCTCCACTCAAAGCTTTGGTAGGCTTCAAGCAGAGCGGGCGGCAGAACCATATAGCTTACTCGAATCGCAGGCATAAGCGATTTAGAAAAAGTTCCGATGTAAATGACACGATTGTGTTCATCGATCCCTTGCAACGAAGGAATCGGTTTCCCTCTGTAACGGAATTCGCCATCATAATCATCCTCGATAATCCAGCTGTTATGCGCATAAGCCCATGAAAGTAGCTTCATTCGTTTTGCAATCGGCATCACCATGCCAAGCGGATATTGGTGCGAAGGTGTGATATAGACCGCGTCTGCTTGACTTTTACTTAGCTCATCTATGGATAGTCCGTCTTCTTCAACAGGAATGGGCACTAAGTGAATCGACCATCCTTGCAGCGATCTGCGGACGCCTTGATAACCCGGATCTTCCATTGCTAATCGATGATTTTTCCATTCAATCAGATGATAGAGTAGGTCAAGGATCGATTGGGTGCCGGCAGCGATAACGATTTGTTCCGGTATGCACTGGACACCGCGAGAATGATGCAGATAGTCGGAAAGTACCGCTCTTAATCGCGGTTCACCTTGAAAGTGACCGTATTTCAGTATCTCTCTATTCTCATGGTTCAGCAATTTACGTTCGCATTTTTGCCAGGCATCCAGTGGAAATTGTGCAGTATCAATGTCCGACATAAAGAAATCGTATAAGATGGGGGTTGGTTTCTGTTTGGGAGAATATCCGGCAGAAAAATTCACATCTCGATTTACGTTGTAATCAATGTAATCTCCTTCAAATTCTGCGACAAAATAACCGCTGCGCGCGCGGCTTTCAATATATCCTTCGGCAAGAAGCTGTTGATAGGCCATCTGCACGGTTGTCTTACTTACCTTCAGATTTTCCGCAAGATAGCGGATGGATGGAAGACGTGTACTTTTTTCAAGGACGGAGTGTTCAATCTCATTTTTAAAATAACGATATAACTGAATATATAAAGGATCCTTTGAATCTTCATCCAGCCGAGGAATAAGTTCCATTTTCATCCCACCTCTGTACTTGCTCAAAACTCATAATCTGTACCTTTTAAAAGGCACAATCGCTTTTATAATTAGAATTATAAACAATAAATGACAGAAAAGGTGGAAAATAATATGCGCCCTTTACGGAAACAGATGCTCGAATGCCGCGACCCTGAGAAGATTAGTGATTTTCTGACACAAGCACGGATTGGATTTTTGGGCCTTTCTGATGAGGACTATCCCTATGTTGTGCCGCTTAATTTTGTTTGGTACAGCAATAAGTTTTATTTTCATGGGGCGGATGAAGGCAAAAAGGCAGATTTAATGAAGGCGAATGCGAACATCTGCTTTACGGTTTGTGAAGAATACGGAACAATGGCCCATCCTGTACCGGCACACACGGACACGGCTTATATGAGTGTTATGGCTTTTGGCAAAGTGACACATCTCACCGATTGGGATGAAGCGACAGTGGCGATGCAAAAATTGTTGGATAAATATGTTCCCGGCTATTATGATCGAACGTTATCGCGAAATCATTTGGAAAAGTATCGTTCATCCATGGGTAGTGCGACAGCAGTATTCTGTCTTGATCCAGAGGCTTTGACTGCAAAAGAAAAACCGCTTGATCAAACCCGAAAATTTGAACCGGGAATGAAGGCAGGAAAGCATGAAGGTGATTAAGAAAGGGCAATCAGGTGATGAGAAACGAATGGATACTCGGTACTACATTTCTGAGATAAGTCAACGTTTAGGGATCTTTTTTGACAATAGCAGAACATATGTGCTATATTTTTGAAGTGCTTAAAGCAGAAATTAATGATTCACTTGAACGTCGATTATGACCGTTTCTTTTTGGCGGACAAGCTTTGGCAAATTTATCGCAGAAGGTGATTTGATGAACGAGTATTTTGTGAAAAAAGCGAATGCAGTCCTTCGCTATAACGATTTTCCAGGTACTGAACAACCTATTTTGTTTATTCATGGACTTGGTTGTGCCGGTTCTTTTGACTATCCGCAAGTGGCAGCCCAGGAAGCGTTAGCGAAACATCGCTGTGTAATTGTCGATCTTTTGGGCTCCGGCTACAGTGACAAACCAAATGACTTCGGTTATACCGTTCAGGAACATGCAGAGTATCTTAAGGAATTTGTTGAATCGATAGGACTCGAGTCGTTTATCTTGTTTGGACATAGCTTGGGAGGAGCAGTAGCTCTGTCTTTAGCGGATCAATGCAGAGAACGAATCGATCGAATCATTTTGAGTGAAGCAAATTTAGATAAAAGTGATGAAGGATCGTCCAGCAAATATATTGCGGATTTTGATCGAAATGAATTTTTGAAAAATGGATTTAGAGAGTTAGTAGAGGAAAGTCGGAATAGCGGAAATCAAATGTGGGCGGCATCTTTATCTCTATGGTCGCCCAGGGCAGCCTACTTAATTTGTAAATCTGCAGCAAAGGGGCAACAACCTTCAGGAAGAGAAGTTTTATACTCACTTGACTGTCCGAGGACGTTTATCTTTGGTGAACGCTCACTGCCGGACGCGGACGTACAGGTACTCCGAGCGCACGGTGTCACAATTGAAATCGTTGAAAATGCCGGACACTCAATGGCGTGGGAGAATCCGCAGGGCCTGGCCGAAGCCATTCAAAAAGCTATTCAAGCGTGAAACTTGGACCCTTTCTTCGTTCATTCATCTGAATGGAAGTGCAGCTCCAGCCAACGAGCGACACCATCTTCATCGTTTGATTCAATGATTCCGGTCGCCTGCTCTTTTAATTCATCTACCGCATTTTCAACAGCGTAGGATTCATTCGATATTGAAAACATGGACAAGTCGTTCACTCGATCGCCAAATGAAACGATGCGATCAAAGCCCATGAGTTCTCTAAGTCGGACAATGGCATTGGCCTTCGTTGCCTGTGAGGGCATCACTTCGCACCAGTATTCCTCACGGTAGAGCTCTTGTTGGAAAATACACTGATATCTGCTGTCTTGGTCAAACCATTGATGAATCTTAGACATAGGTTTCTGCTCACCGATACAGGTAAAGTAGAATACATCCCCGGCATACAGATCGCTGATCGTGTCTACACTGCGAAGGCGAGGGTCTCCTCTTCTTGAATGAAGATAATGGAGCATCCCGTCATTTTCGTATCCTTTTAGCCAACTCACACGCTCCACTTCGTTGACGAATGAGTAGACAAGCGGATAAAGGCTTCGCTCCGTGAGCCATTCCGCGACATTGCGTATGTCTCGCTCATTGAATGAGGCAGAGTCCAGCCGTTCGCCGGTTTGCGCATCGACAATGAATGCACCGTTATAGATAATGACCGGAATCGGTGTTCTCAGTCTCTTCGTAACAACAGAAGCTGAGACAAGTGAACGTGCCGTGGCATAGGAAAAAGACATTCCGGATTCGATCAATTGGTTGATGGTGCTCATGCTGTATTCGGAAAGCTTGGATTGACTGTTTAGCAGCGTACCGTCAAGGTCCGATACATAGAGTGTTTTCATGGAACACCTCACAGGAAAAATTTTGATTGCGAAAGAATCTCAAGTTGAGGACGTATAGTTGTGTAAATTAGAGTTATCTATGAGGTAACAATGAGGTGATGAGAAGTTCGTTTTCACTGTGGTGGGCCGCGCTCCACCACAGTGAAAACGCAAAAATTTGATCTTCGCCTTCTTATTGAGTTCCCATAGAAAATGAACCAAAGTCCATGATCCCAATTAGAATTGAGTGAACCAATAACTTTTTCTAAAAGGAGAGATTCATAGGACTCAAGTACAGATTACTCTAAATGATCAGATCTTGCATCAACTTTTTCTAGGATATTCTAAAGAATCCCTGCTGTTAATGTACTTTTGGAGGCGATTCTCAATCAGGCCCAAATGAAACAATGATCGATAAAAAATTAGTTGCGATATTGGTGTTTCTATTTAAGATGGATCATTAAAACTTGAATGTTTTAATGATCCATCTTTGAAGCTTAAGTCTTAGTTTACATTTTTATGAAAGTTGATTAAAAGTCACTTTTGGGTACTGTGAAAATTACTTTAGAACTATCGCTATGCAGAGATACATTTAAATAAACATAATCCCCCTTTAACTGAATCCCTTCAGTTTCAACCTCATTACCAACTGGATTGTTTAAGACGCTACCTTCAGCCCCTTCAACAGCAACAGCGTATGGAGTAAAGTCAGTTGTGCCCCAGTTGCCCTTTTGAATAACTGGCTGATTACCAACGCCACCACTTGAAATATAAATGGCTTGTCCGTCAGAAAACTCAATCCCTTGAACAGATTGATGTGCAACTTTATTGTAAAAATCACTTGACGTATATGACTTTACACATTGAGCCACAACAGAAGCGTCACCAGCTGAAATATACTTTGAAGCTTGAGCTTCCTGAGTATCCAAAATATTATTTAGTCCAGCAGCATTGTAATAAGCAAATTGAACCGTATTGGACGTATTCATTGACCAGATCATTAAATAGTTACGAGAGCTATCTAAAGCCGCTTCACAACGCTTTAATGTACCAAAAGATGAACCTGATTTATTGGCATGATTGATGCTCGAGAAACGAGGAACATCCGTGTAATCAATCGAAGCGCCGGCTTGATATTGAATCCGGGCAATTTGTGTTCCCCAGTCGATACCAGAAGCATCTGGGTTATCTACCTGCGTAGCCTTTGCAACTACCCAAAAATAATCTTTTCCATTGTGATCCCCCCACTGTAACGTTTCACCATGCCCAAATCGCCTGAGAGTCATGTAATCTTTCGCATTTAGTGATGAGCCGTTCAATGGAAAACGTGTAATGATTTGGGTGGCTCCCACACCACTATTATTAATTTGTTGAGTGGTGTAAACGTATTGAGTTCCTACATAGGCAGTTTGGACAACATTTTTGTAGTGTAAACCATTTAATGTAAAAACCGCGGTACCAGTTGCCGCCTGAGAGGAAACAGTTACTTTTTGTTGATGACCTGCTGATTTTTCTTCTTTATACGCGTCATAGGCCTGCCGAGGGGCTTCAGGGTGATCCTTAAAATAGTGCTCCATGGCTTCATCGGAATCAAAATCGTCTCGGTTCATAACTAATTGGTCGGTCGGAACAGGTTCACCAGCATCAAATCGCTCATCTAATGGGACGGCTTTATCATTTCCACTCATAACAAATTTCTCCCCGTCTAAAAATTCGGTTTGTAATAATATTCGCATTATTAAAACCTCTTTCATTATAACACTATTGTGGGTTGATTTAAGCAATATAAGCTTTTCTTTAAGAAAAAGGAAAACCGCAAAGGCGTTTAGTCGATGCGTGACGTTATGTTATAATGAGGCAAAATAAGAGGATCATCACGCGGTCTCTGAACTGGGCGTTACGATTAAGTCCAAAACTTATTAGCCGAGGGGGATTAAGGTATGAACAAACGGACAAAATTATTCATGATTTCAGTCCTTGCCGTAGCGAGCTTACTGACTATAACCTCATGCAATAAAACTAATGCATCAGCAACAATTAAAGTGGGCTACACGCCTTTAAAGACAGCTGCATCAACCCGTAACGTGGTTGCTACGGGTAAATACGCCCTTTATACAAAACCCGGCACGGTAAAGGGGGCTAAACGAGTGGCTTCCAAGAGCCAAATGAAAAAATTTGCTTCTTATACTCGTGCAGATACTGATTATTACGAGTTAATAGGGAGGAACCACGCTTATAAGGGTTCAACTTATTATTTTCGTGCCTATGGTTATAAAGTCACCTACACCGGTTCAGTTTATTATCGGGTCGTGACGATGAATGGTAAATATCGGGGGTACGTCTATGGAGGTAAAAAAGTTGGTTCCTTTGCTGGTGGAGTTAAAAAAGCAACAACTACCCAAGCGGCAGCAATTCCTGCTAACTTTAAAGATTACGTCGGAGTTATCATTCCAGGTAGTGTTTGGAATTATCCTCCCTACACGCAATACAAGACTAAGCGATTAGGTAAAGTAAACTGGACGATTCCAAGTCTGGCTAAATTTAAAGTCACTAAGGCTGTAAAACGGACTCGGGAACAAGATACTTACTACTACCTTAAATCTCAAAAGAGCTCCGTACCTTCAGGTTGGGTCAGTAGCCGTTACGTTATTTCTTACAGTGAAGTTGAAAGCAATGAAGGCATTACTCATAATTGATTGCTCTAACGCGTCATTATATGTCACTCATCAACGATCAAATAAAAAAGAGGTTGCTCCGTAAGCAGTCTCTAATCAAAGAATGGTTCATGAAAATCCTTGGGATTTCATGGACCATTTTTAAGTCAATGAGCTTCTGATCTAAACCCACTCCAGTAGACCCTTTTAGGACTCGTGGGAACTTCTTTGTCCTCTGAAAGGTCTGCTATAATAAATCCAGGTGAGTAAAACGGGATATATCCACTATGGAAGCCACTATTTCACCTAGCTAACGACTTGTTCCAACTGAGATATTGACACACAAAAAGGACTTGACCGGTTTATGCGTTATAATGGAGCAAAATAAGAGGATCATCACGCAGTCCCTGAGCTGAACTGGGCATTACGATTAAGCCCCAAACGTATTTGACGAGGGAGATTTAGGTATGAACAAATGGACAAAATTATTCATGGTTTCAGTCCTTGCTGTAGCGAGCTTACTGACTATAACATCATGCAATACATCCAATAAACCCAATAAAACCGTTAAAACCAATACGGCAACAATTAAAGTGGGCTACACGCCTTTAAAGACAGCTGGCTCCACTCGTAATGTGGTTGCTACAGGTAAATACGCCCTTTATACGAAACCCGGCACGGTAAAAGGGGCTAAACTAGTGGTTTCCAAGAGCAAGATGGCAAAATTTGCTTCTTATACTCATGCAGATGCTGATTATTACTATGGTAGTCTGAGGAACCACGCTTATAAGGGTTCAACTTATTATTTCCGTGCCTACGGTTATAAAGTCACCCACACCGGTTCCGTTTATTATCGTGTCGTGACGATGAATGGTAAATATCGGGGTTACGTCTATGGGGGCAAAAAAGTCGGCTCATTTGCTGGCGGAGTTAAAAAAGCAATGACTACCCAGCCCACAACAATTCCTGCTATCTATAAGGATCACGTCGTCGGGATTCACACTCCAGGTAATATTTGGAATTATCCTCCTTACACGCAATATAAGACAAAGAGTTTAGCTCAAAAATCTGATTTTATAAACTCAACAATTCCAAGCAAGGCTGAATTTAAAGTCACTAAGGCTGTAAAACGGACTCGGGAACAGGATACTTACTATTACCTTAAATCTCAAAAGAGCTCCGTACCTTCAGGTTGGGTAAGCGCCATGCGCATTCTTTCTTATTTTGAGATTCAGTGAAATGGAAGGTAATGAAAGGCGTTATTGATAATTGATCGCTCTAACGCGTCATTCATGTACGATCAACGATCAAATAGAAAAAAGAGGTTGCGCCGTAAGGATCTTCGCACAACCATTAGAGCAGTTTTTTTGAAGTATATACTGAATGTTTCTCCCATCTTATTCTTAGTGATCTATTGTTTTTTCATAGGTTTGATCTGGGTAGGTACATGTTTCTTTGTATCTCCTCAGTCGGAAACGTTATGATTCCAAATAAAATAAATGATTTTTGGAGGCAATGAATGGAGATCAAAAAGGATGATTTGACCGGAACCACGGTCATTGAATTGATCAGCGAGCATCTAAGGGATGGCAAAAAATTCGCCGCCCGAAAGTATTCATGCTCCTGATCTTGCCGCATTGAGAGGCCCGAAAATCACATTCTGGAGTGCGTGGAAAGGAGAAAAACTGCTTGGCTGCGGCGCACTGAAGGAGCTTGATGATCAACATAGAGAGTTAAAATCAATGCGAACATCCTTGCTGCATTTGAGGAAGATGGTCGCAAGGAATATTCTTCAGCACATCATTGACGTCGCAAGGTAGCGTGCCTATCGGCGAATCAGTTTGGAAACCGGATCAATGGATGCTTTTGAACCAGCGAGAAGACTTTGCGAATGTTTTGGAATTGATGAGTGTCCTCCGTTTTCAGAATACAGGGCAGATCCAAATAGTGTTTTTATGACAAAAATGTTATAAACGATTGTTGGCAGGCAAACGTTCAACGTGACGAGGCATTAGTGATAAATGCTCTGAGTTTCGACAGCGGGAATTCCTTTGCCCACAGTACATAATGCGCACCAGGAACCTTTACGATGTCACAATTTGATTGAGCAGTAAATGCTGCACTATTTTTTTGCTCAAATTGTGCTCTTTTTTGATTAATGCCTTCATAGGAGGCGTAGCAGAGACAGACGAAGCCTCCGGCCGAGTGCCCAATCAGATGAACCTGATCTTTTTTTTCTTCATCTAGAAAGTTGATTACCCAGTCGGCAATAGCTCTCGGCTTAATGGAACGATCAAAGCCCGAGCTCTCTCCGTATCCCGGCGAATTACAGAGATAGAATTGATAATCCTCCTGAAAAAAATCGGCAATCATTTCGCCCTCCATTCCGGAAAAACCGGCAGCAGGAAAAAACAGGATCGTTTCCGTTCCTTTTCCAAATTTCTTGAATGCGCAGTGTCTCATCAAAACAGCTCCTTTACCTAATTTTAGTCCAATGAGTGGATCAGTTCATCTGTTTCGAAATGGAAATGATCTATTTTTTTTGCTCTTGATAGACGAACAATTGAACGATGGATCCTGTATACTTGTACCATGCGAGTTATATGAACGGAAGTGTTGATTGTGCCTGAGACCCGTAATAACCAGATGATTCGAAGTATGCTGCGACCAGAATGTGAAAAATGTTTTGGCCTCTGCTGCGTGGCGCTGCCCTTCTCGAATTCTGCGGATTTTGCTTTCAATAAGCAGGCGGGTGTGCCCTGTTCAAATCTGCAACAAGACTTTCGCTGCCGTATCCATAGTGGACTGAAGGAAAAAGGATTTAAAGGATGCACAGCTTTTGAGTGCTTTGGCGCGGGGCAAAAAGTGTCCCAAATCACTTTTCATGGAGTAGACTGGCATGAGGACGCGGAAACTGCTCGCAATATGTTTGCTGTGTTTCCAAAAATGATTATGCTGCATGAACTGCTTTGGTACCTCCAAATGTCGATGCTACGGACTGCGTCAAAGCCCATTTATAATGAGATTTACCAAGCATTCGATGAGATCGAACAACTGACTCAACTCAGTTCAGATTCAATGATGAACTTGGATCTTCAATTACAGCATGCAAAATTGAATGATCTTTTTTTGAGAACGAGCGAACTTGTGTGGCAGGAAGCACAGCGACAAGACATGAAGCTTAGTCGGAAAAAGCGGAAAAATTACCGGAGCGCCGATCTTATGGGGAAGAAGATGAGTGGCGCTGATCTAGTAGGCGCGAATTTCAGAGGTGCTTACTTAATCGCTGCCGACTTGAGGAATGCAGACCTAAGAGCCGCCGATTTTATTGGCGCTGATCTGCGCGATGCCGATCTAAGAGGTGCCGATTTAACGGGCAGCATTTTTCTGACGCAGGCGCAGTTGAATGCTGCAAAGGGTGATGCGGCTACCAAGCTGCCGTCCGAGCTTGATCGCCCCCATCATTGGCAACAAAAAGTCATCATAAAAAGAGGCTAAGAACATGAAAAAATTAATCATGATCAATGGCACAATGGGTGTCGGAAAAAGTACTGTATCCGAACAATTATCTGATCAGCTCATGCCAAGTGTGTATCTAGATGGCGATTGGTGCTGGAAGATGAATCCGTGGGTGTTCACAGAAGAAAATAAGCGGATGGTCATCGATAACATAACACATCTGCTTAATGCATATTTGGCGAATTCCGGCTTTCGCTACATTATTTTTTGCTGGGTGATGCATCAAGAACCAATCTTCGAAGACATCTTGAGTCATCTTCACGGTGACTATGAGCTGCACAAGATTTCGCTCATCTGTTCCGAGAATGTACTTAGATCCCATATCATGCAGGACGTGCAAAAAGGAATACGAACCGTTGATTCAATTGAGGGCAGCATTGCTCGTTTAGAGCTGTATAAAAAAATGGACACCACCAAAGTGGATGTCAGTAATTTGAACGCATCGCAAGCGGCTGAACAAATAGCGGGGATAGTGAAGTGAGAAAAGAATAACCTTTTTCTGTTTAAAGGTACATCGGGATTTAGGGTTAATTGTCGATCGAGAACTTCTTGAAACGAATAATCGGTAAACAAACATTTATTTAGTACACTGATTCGTTAATTAGCATTGTTCATTAAGGGATACATGAGTAAGTATGTTCCTCTACAAGTTATCCCAATGCTACATCCAGTACCATCATCACGGCAAAACCCAGCATTGTTGCGGCTGTGGCTAGATCGGTTGAGCCTTCGCGTTGAGACTCCGGGATGAGTTCTTCAACAACAACGAAGATCATCGCGCCTGCTGCAAATGCAAGGGCATAGGGGAGGACTGGGGAAACATGGACAACTAAATAAGCGCCAATGACAGCAAAAATTGGTTCCACTATGGCAGATAATTGTCCGTACCAGAAACTTCTCGCTCGTGAAAGGCCTTCGCCTCGAAGTGGAATAGATACCGCCGCACCCTCTGGAAAGTTCTGAATACCGATGCCGAAAGCAAGAGCAAGTGCCGCGATTAATAATTCCGTGTCTCCGGTGACGATGGCGCCAAAAGCAACTCCGACCGCTGCGCCTTCCGGAATATTGTGAATAGTAATGGAAAGAACGAGTAAAATGATCTTCCGCAGTTTAGTCTTTGGCCCCTCTTTTTGAGCTACAGGGAAACCAAAATGCAAATGAGGAATGAGACGATCAACGAGTCTTAAGAAAGCCCCGCCTAGTAAAAAGCCAATAAGTGCAGGAACAAACGAGAATTTACCCATTCCGGAACTAATCTCAATTGCAGGTGCGAGTAATGACCAAAAACTAGCCGCGATCATAACACCGGCAGCAAAGCCGAACATGACGTTGGCCATCTTTTGATCTAAATCTTTGAAGAAAAAAACGAGTGATGCTCCGGCTGCAGTGCAGCCCCAGGTAAAAAGTCCGGCAAGCAAAGAAAGTAGTACCGGATTCAATGCAGACAACTCATGCAGCATTTGAAAACTCCTTTTTGTAAATTATAATCATGCGCGATTATTTGGAATCAGACCAATGCATCCTCAATGATGATCACCGGTTGAATAAATCATTCTCATAAAGCCGGCCATCACTGTCAACTCACTTCATCTTTTCCACTTTACTAATGTATTTCCCTGATTTGCTCGAGAGTATGCCTTGCAGAGCAATGTTTTTTGTATTATAAGAAAGAATATAATTTTAAGGCTTATAGTTTAAACGCAACTAGATTTTTGCCATCGCCCGCGGCAAGCGAGTAACCGAAGCGATGATTCAACAGTACCGCAAAGGCACGAACCAATAACACACGGCTGGGGGTTTAGGACCGGGTGATTAGGTAAGCGCCTAATTCTGATAAATAAGCGGAAAAATTACCCTTAATTAGAAAATGAACGAAAAAATAGCTTGAATAGACGGAAAAATTCCGCTTATCGAATCGAAAAACGTGAAGATGGTAGGGTTTTACTTTGCATAAGCGGAAAAATTACCCTTATTTACCGGCGAAGTACGCGCCATGATGCAAATAACCGGAAAATTTCCGCTTATTTACTCGCCTGATTTAATGAAGCCAGAATGCTGGTGAAATAGAGGTGAGTGTAAGGACCTAGCGCTTTTTTCCTAGTTTTTCTAATCGTGAATGCTCATTTCTAAAGCTTATGACTGATCTATTGAGGTGTATGCCTCCGCGCACTCATTGCTGCCCACCCATATAATTCCATAACTGTTTCCGGATGCTAGTGATTCTAGAATATAGTTTGAATATGAAATTATTGACCCTTTTTGTCATCAGAATGTATCAGTGCTGTCAATAGGATGTTATTGGAATGCAACCTCTAAGACCTATGATTAGTTGTGTTGCAAGGTTACATAGAACAATGACTGAAAGAGAGAAATTTTGGGAGCATACCATAGGGGGAAACATGATGAAAAAAAGCATATTATCGTTAGCATTGATCGGTGGGTTGACCGTAACCGGACTTGGAACCCATCAAGCGGATGCAGCATCGGCAACATCTGTAGTGAATTTAGCACAGCAAGGTGTCGGCTCAGCTTACTCTTGGGGACAGAATGACTGCTCGGGATTTACAATGCGCGTCTTTTCACATTTTGGTATTCAATTGCCTCATAGCGCGGCAGCACAAGCGGGTTATGGTACTGCAGTCAGCCGATCGAATCTTCAACCTGGAGATCTCGTCTTCTTTAACACATCAGGTGGAGGTATTTCACATGTTGGGATTTATGTTGGCAATAATCGCATGATTAGTGCGGAAACAGAAAAAACCGGGGTACGTGAAACGCAGATATTTGGTGGAGGCGCGTCAAGTTATTGGGAGCCGCGTTACGTGACTGCCCGAAGGATCGCAACGAACGCTCAAACAGCAGCGCAGCAATCTGTAAAAACAGTTCAGCCGCAAAAAACGACACAAGAATCAGCGACTTCTCAATCTTCATCAACTCAGGGTTCAAACGATCAAACACAAATCAGTGCGTCAACTGATCAATCATCATCAACTGCTCAGACGAATGGGACACAAAGTGACCAAGCATCAACTACTGATCAGACACAATCAACACAAAGCAGCCGGTCAGTAACAACAGATCAGACAAAATCGACCCAAAATGACCAAGCATCTGTAAATGAAAACCAGACTTCTGAGACGACCGCATCTACAGCAGATAACTCAAATTCCAGTTCAAATGAGACAAGCTCATCACAAACGATAAATAACGGGGTATACATTGTGCAGACAGGAGATACGTTGTGGGCAATATCGAATAAAAGCGGCATCTCCGTGCAAAAGATCCAGCAAATCAACAAGCTGGAGGATACGATGATTCGTCCGGGACAGAAAATTCAATTGCAGGATCCATCCGAAAAATACACGATAAAGTCAGGCGATTCGCTCTGGTCGATCGCTAAGGAACATGGAACAACGGTGGATCAATTAATGAAAGCAAACAATCTGTCCTCTGATCTAATCTATCCGGATGACAAGCTGACCGTATCTGATAACTAATTAAGTTAATGAATAACAAAGGCTGCCGCTCATTTGCGACAGTCTTTGTTATTTTTGTTCCTTGGTACAAGGCACCATTTCATCAATGGCTAATGCCTCGATATATTTGGGCACGACCATCGGTTCATCGCTTGGTGGCTTGCTTTACGCGCATGCCGGAGGATTTAAAACGCTTGATCTGTTTACGATTATTTGTTTTCTTATTTCTCTTCTCTTATTTATGAAGAGCGGATTGTTTACATCAATGAGACAAGCCAAAAAAGAATTAATCTAATGACGTGCAAGTTTATTGCACTATTTGGGTGCTGTGCACTTCGACATGAATTATACATTGAACATATGCTGGGGAAGAGTTAAAATGAAACAACTTGAGTGAAGAATGTAATACCTTATTGACTATTCTTCACCGTTGCTTTATGCACTCATTCATAGCGATTAAAAAAGAAATGAACTAAAGGAAGGAAATGTTCGTGTACGCTAAGCATGCACTGCCCGTTCGCACTCACAATCATAATGAGAATCTCTTGTATTTCATGATTTCGATTTTCTTTAACGCCTTTGGAAATGCGCTGACCGTTTCACTGAATCTGGGAAGCGCGCTCTGGACAGCATCAGCAGTTAATTTTACAGCACTGACAAGTATTTCATTAAGCATCATTTTGATTGCCTCAGGTGTTCTTGTCGTTATCATCAATGCCCTGATTATCGGTAAAATTGATTGGCACCGCATTATTGGCAACATGATCTTTATGGTCCCGTTCAGCTATTTAATTGGGATGATCAGCACTTATCTTGTTGCTATAGGGATTAATGAATTGCCGCTTATCGTGCGTGTCGTTCTAGATATTGTAGGCGTATGCTTTATTTCGCTTGCGATTTCGATCTACCAACGTGTGAATCTGATGCTTCATCCTTGCGATGATTTGATGCAGATTATTCGTTTTAAATTTTTTAAAGGTAATGCGACGGTCGCACAGCTTGTAACCTTTTCTCCGCCGATTGTGATCCTCCTCATTTGCTGGATCGATTCACATCAGCTCTACGCGATCAATGTCGGTACTATTTTCGCTTTACTGTTTCAAGGCACATTGGTTGGCGTGTTTGATAAGACGGTTTTCCCAACGCTCAAGCACCAGAATATTGATCATGGTCAAGCGAGCAGTCAAAGCCATAAGCATCATGGACTGAACGTGTAAAAGTAGTGTAGCAAACAGTGAATGAACCCGATTTGTTGTCGTATTGAACCCTCGGAGCTTGCTCATACTAGTTCCGGAGGAGGTGAGCGACTTTGGCTAAAGATGTACTCTGTGAAGTGAACAATTGTACGTTTTGGGATGAAGGAAACCATTGCTCTGCAAATGCCATTTACGTCATCAGTCATAAAGGCAAGCAGGCATCAAACGTCGAAGAAACAGACTGCAAGACCTTTAAACCGGAAAAATAACAGATGAAAAAACGAAACCATGAAAAAGCGAGCGGACACTGTGTCCACTCGCTTTTTTAGTATAAGATTTTCGGAACACAAGGCGGATGCACAAACAAGTAGTTAAATGACTTAATACACTATGGTATCAATGCGCGAGGCAGGTGGTATGTGTTGACCGATTTTTTTGACAGACCGGATGAATGCAGCTCACATAGAAAGAAAGAGACACCGGCCCGCAGACTACAGAAAACAAAGCTGAGATCGGAAAAAAGAAACATAAATACGAATACAAATTCAAATGGATTGAATCAAACAATTACGATTAATTGTAATGGGTCAGTATCTGTCCCGGGAAATTCTCTCAAAGCGGAAACAACCTACTATATCACTACTGGGGTGGAGGGGAAACGAACCTATACAAATGCTGACGGATTATCCCAATATGGAAGCCAGAGCATCCCTGATCCGGGCGATGTTACGTTTTTTAACTTATTTGTCAATGGGATGCTTCAGCCATCCGTCTTTTATACGGTATCCGCAGGAACACTTTCCTTTATTGGTCCTAATGATGTACTTACAACTGGTGTACCTATTATCCTTCAAACCATTAAGATTCAATCGGGTTAAAAAAAGTACAGACCTTGTTAAGTCTGCACCTTTCTTTCTCTGTCACGTTCAGTTAACGACAAAAGCGACTGTAATCGGTGTTGCACCATCAAGGGTGTCGCCGTCAGGAATTGTAATGGCAGTTGTCGTAACCGTAGAGGTATCTGAGGTTTGAATCACACCATTAATATAGAGTTCATAATAGGCGAAAGAGCTTGGAAAGGCAGTTGCCGCGGCACCAGTATCATCAGTAAAGCTGGTTGCTGTCACAGCAAAGGTTGCGCCTGTACCTGTTCCTCCACCAAGTGTTGACGTGAATTTTCGACTGGCCATAAAAGGTTTAACAATGGGCATAAAACTGCATCCTTTCTGAAATTAGTTTACTGTGCATGGAAAGATGCTCCTTGTACAGCTAAACTAATTTATGCTTGGCAACGCTCTTGAGACACGTATAGATGATGCAAGAGAAATGCGGCTTTTATAGAAGATGGGTGGGAAACATCATTTCATGACAGCTTTTTATCCATATTGAACCACTGAATGCCTCCGTGCTGGGATGCGGCAATTCCTCGGTTTGTATAGCCTTTCTTCTCATAGAAGGCGATGAGCGATTGACGACAAGTAAGCGTTACCGTTAATCGATATTTTTCACGAGCCTGGTCTTCAAATGCATGGAGAAGGTTGCCGGCTACGCCTTTTCCTTGATAATCAGGAGCGACAACAATGCCCAGAATGCTTTGGTAACCGCCGCTTTTCGGATTAGGGATTGTTTGGTCGAAAAGGTCGTCGGTAATAAAGGGAACAGATAGAACCGGACCGTTCACATAACCGATCATTTGATTTTTCTCCTCTGCTATCAAAAAGGTATCGGATATCGTCGCAATTCGATTGATAAATGCCTGCTTAGTCGCAGCCTCTTCAGGAGTAAAGCCTGTATTTTCAAGGGCTATGAGCTGCTCTAAGTCCTCTTTTCGAACATTCCGAATATGCATCATTTCTCATCCTCATTCTTAGCTTTAAACAATTCAATAAATTGACGTGCTTTTTTTGTGAGATAGCGATTTTTCATCCAAATAATACCAACATCGGATTGGACCGTGATATCAGGAAGCTCGAACAGATCAATGTCGGCTACCGAAAAGGCTGAAAGGACAGATTTAGGAAGAACAGTGACTCCGATTCCGGCAATCACTAGAGCAATGGTAATCGATACACTGGAGCATTCACAGACAATATTCGGCTCAAAGCCTAACCGGCGGCATTCGTTCACAACTTTTTCGTTAAGCTGTACGGTTTTGTCGCTTTTCAAGGCAATAAGCGGCATGGATGCAAGATCTTTTAAATGGACATCTGAATTTGATGGTCGCCATTTTTGATTTGTCGGCACAATCATCACGAATGGATCGGAAGGCAGGCGGAGGATTCCATAATTGCTGGAATCATAGTTCGATTCAAACGGAAGTCGTGTGACAACCAAGTCAATACTGCGATTGGCCAAATAGTCGCCTAAGACAACATGATCCCCTTCTAAAATCTTAAACGTGACCTGAGGATAATGCTCGCGAAAATAGGCAATCTTCTCCGGGAGCAGGGAAACACATGAGAATACCGAGCCGATTTTCAGTGTGCCATGAATGCCCAGATCAAGCTCCTTAATTTCAGTAACGGTTTCGTCCATTTGCTGGAGGATTGCTTCAGCTTTAACTTGCAAAACGGCACCGGCTTCGGTAAGTGTCATGCCTTTGCCTTGACGATCAAACAGGATGACGCCGAGTTCTTCTTCAATTTGCTTTAGCTGCCGGCTCAGAGGCGGCTGCTCGATATTCAGCTTTTTGGCAGCACGCGTAATTTGGCCCTCTTTGGCAATTGCGAGAAAGTAACGAAGCTGGCGGATATCCATTAGCAGTCCTTCTTTCTTCATATATTAAAAGTATGATAAATGAATAAAACAGATATTTTTCGTATGGTTAATTGGATGATATCATAAAAATTAACAAGCAAAAAGGGGGAAGCAACATGAAAACCCACCGCATCTCAGTGATTGTCAAAAATCAGCCGGGAATTCTGGCACAGGTTTCCCGATTATTTAGTCAACGCGGCTTGAATATTGATACATTAACGGTTGGCACTTATAAAGAAATGCGTACATCACGAATGAAGATTTCATTGCGCTCTGAAAAGACAGTCCTTGATCAAGTGATTAAGCAACTCAATGGGTTAATGGACGTTATTCAAGTGAACGTTGCACACCCGATTATTTCGAATAAACCGATGGGCGGGAGATTAAGCGCCTTGTTTTCACAACGTGCGGTCGCCTTTTGGCTCGTTGCATATAGTCTATGTATTACATTGCTGGGGACGAATATCCCCTCCCCCCTGCTCGCACTATACCGCGTTCAGTGGCACTTGTCACCAAGCATGGTGACGCTGCTTTTTGCAATTTATGCCGTTGTCGTTATTCCAACGATTATTATCTCCGGTCAGCTGTCCGATCAATTAGGAAGGAAAAAGCTGCTGATTCCAGGCGTTTTTTTCATTATTATCGGCTCCATATTATTTGTTCTTTCCACCAATTTTACGATGCTGATCATTTCGCGGATCTTTCAAGGCATTTCAGTCGGAATGATGAATGGCGTTGCCGTTGCAGCATTAACGGAACTTGATGAAAAAGGGAATCGAATCAAAGCCGCATTTATCGGATCAATGGCCGTCACAGTAGGCAACGCACTCGGTCCTGTGCTCTCAGGTTTCCTGGGCGAGTACGCACCGTTTCCACTGAAATTGGCCTATTTTATTCATATGTTTCTTGCACTCCCAGGTTTTTTCGGGCTTTTATATATGAGTGAAAAGGTTAAACGAGTTCCGAAAATACGTATGCATCGGCCTGCTGTTCCGCAAAGTATTCGAAAACGGTTCTACCTGTCCGGCATGACCTCTTTTATTGCATGGTCAATTATGAGCTTAATGCTGTCGATCATCCCAAGTTATACCGATCAACTGGTGGGAAGCTCAAATTTAGCGGTTGCAGGTGCGATTGTGGCTTTAGTACTGAGCATTTCCACAATCAGCCAAATTGTGCTGAAACGCATGTCACTGCAGAATCTGTCCATTTTCGGCTTTTTCTTAATTCTTTTGGGGTTAGTAGCATTAGTGTTTACGCTCGAAACGAAATCAATCCTGTTTTTATTCCTGACAACCGTACTGATTGGATTCGGACATGGGCCAACGTTTGCGGGAAGTCTGGCGCTCACCAATCACATTTCACCGGACGAATCGCGCGGCGATATCATTGCATCATTCTATGTATTGACTTATCTCGGCGTAAGCCTGCCAATCTTGGGCCTGGGATTCGCTGCCCGTTGGGTGGGGCTGAACAACTCAATCATTTTATATACAGGTGTGATGGCGGTGATGATCCTTTTCGGTATGGCCTTTTGGATCATCGATCGACGGAAAGAATATCAGTTACAGACGAAATGAAATTAGCGACAGCAAAACGGCCGCTCTGCTCCTTCGATTGAAGTGAGTGGGCGGTCGTTTGGTTTATTAAATGATGTGTGGCGCGATATCTTTCATTCAATGATTTAAATGAGCTCGGGCTTTCGATAAACCTCTGAGCTATAGACGGTCAACAAGAACTTACAAACTGTCGGAGCTGCGCGCAGGTTCATACACACGTTTAATTGCTATGCCCATTTTATTCACCATGCTGAGCGTCTGACTGTTCAAAAGGTTCATCTGAAACAAGGATGGATTCAGTCGGGCATCCTTCATAAGCATCGTCCAGGTCCATAAGTAATTCCTCTGGAATTGTTTTGATTCCTTTGTTGTCGTCGATAATCGAAAAGGCAAGACCTTGATCGTCATAATTGAAAATGTCCGGAGCAGCCATTTCACATGCACCACAAGAGATGCATGTATCCCGATCGACTCGTGTATACTTCGGCTTTTCTCCCATGGAAATCACTTCCCTATTCATGTATTAGGTGGATCAGCATCCACGTACGGGACCGGCAGCCGATTTAACGAGAATGACATCGCTATCTTCCTCGGCATGTACGGAATGAAGTTCCATTGCGTTCAGGTGCACAAGCCTACCGGGTACAAGATGTTCCGATTGACCGGATGCGGTGAATAGGATCGCACCGCGCACAGGAATAACGGTAACCTCCGCATCGCCTCCATGATGTTCCGGAATGCGCTGTCCTTTTTGCAGGGATAAATGCATGACGGTCTGGTATTCGTCATGATAAAGTCGTTCCTTTAAAGCTGTCTGATTTTGGCATGTAAGAAGTTGCATTGGTGTTCGCTCCTTTTCTATTTAAATACGTTTAAGTTTACTTTAATTGAGAACTGCTATCATCTATACTATATAGTGTTTCGAATCAATTTGAACATGATCGAGATCAAGTTTCGACTGACTGTATAGAAAAAGTCTATCTACGGATGGAATAGTGATGAAAAATGACGGAAAGGAAGAGGTTCGATGTCTGAACTAAAGGCAATCGGCTGGTTTCAAAATCTTAAGGATGATGAACTGAAGCAAGTGGAAGCAATGGGGATCATGAAACAATACCGTGCTAAAGAGGCAGTGTTTGTCCAAGGAGAAATATTGACTCATTATTTCTTTGTTGTGGACGGATTGATCCATGCCTATCATCAAAATAGGGATGGGAAGAAGTGGATCGCAAGTCTGTTCTCTTGTGGTGACCTGTTTCCGCATACCGGTTTGGTTGATGAAGAAAATCGGTATCCTGCGAATGGCGAGACGATTACACCGTGTACGCTTTTTATGATCAGACGGGAGAAGATGCATGAACTGATGAATTGCTTTCCTTCAATCGAACGTCAACTTACACAATTTTTCGCTAAGAAAAGTCAGGAGCTGATGAACCGATACTCTGATTCGGTTCTTGAGCCGGCCCTCGTTCAACTGGTTTCGCTATTGAAGCGGCTCGCTCAGCAGTCAGGTGTCCGGGCGACGGACGGCTGGGTCCTTATCTCGGCTATGATGACGGAACAGGATATGGCCGGGTACATTGGTGTCACTCCGGAAACCGTCAGCCGTTTACTAAACCGCCTGTATCGTGAGAAGCGCGCTAAATCCGCCGGTCGGGGCAAAATTTACATTGATCTCGATAAGTGTTGATCAGCTTCAATACAAATCTGTTATACTTTAATCAATAACTTGGCAACTAGTTATGCTGCAAACGGTAAAGGAGTGCTGCTGATGAACCAGGCTTTACTTGTTATTGACTCACAACTGACGCTGATTGAGGGTGATTCACAGGAGCGCGGCGTATATAATAAAGAAGAGTTGCTTCGGAAAATCAATCTTGTAATCGAAAAAGCTGTGGGATTGGATATTCCCATAGTTTTTGTCCGCGACACCAGTGTATCCGGCGGTGAAGGAGAAGGATTCCAGGTTCACCCGGCAATTCATATACCGGATGATGCTGAGATTTTTAATAAAAGCGCAACAAGTTCTTTTTATCACACACCTTTATTAAAATTCCTTCAGGAGCGTGGTAGTGAACATCTCGTTATTGTAGGATGTAAGACCGAATATTGTATTGATACCGCCGTTCGAATGGCTACGGTCAACGGCTTTGATGTGACACTGGTCGGCGATGCCCACTCGACTGCGGATACTCCGATATTATCTGCGGCGCAGATTATCCAACATCACAATCGAGTGCTGAACGGTTACGACAATGACGACCATTTCTCGCTGGTACGGAATTCAGACGAGGACGTGTTTCAACCGACGCATAACAACTATCGTTAATGTGGGTCATTTGAATCGAATAGGCAATGCAGGAGGGATAGCATTGACGCTATCCCTCATTTTGGTGTGTTCATTTGATGAGAATGAACGAAAGAAAGAAT
This sequence comes from Sporolactobacillus sp. STSJ-5, assembly GCF_024385605.1. GTDB lineage: Bacteria > Bacillota > Bacilli > Bacillales > Sporolactobacillaceae > Sporolactobacillus. The sequence continues at coordinate 46,203 of NZ_JANFOJ010000008.1, forward strand.
CGCGCGCCAGGGGAGATACCGCTGGCATGCGTCTGCTTGAGAAGGCTCCCAGATCGCCACGGCAAGCGAGCAGCTGAAGCGACGCTCGTTCAAGTCACAAGGTTGATGGATCAAAGCTCCATACAGATTGACAGCAGAGGACCGGGTACTTTTCGCTCGATTTTTCTTACAAGTAAAAAAACTTATGATTTTGTCCCGCTGGTACGACGATAAGCGTCATAAGAGGCTGATTCCCAATCCGAACTTATCGGTTGGGCGATCAGGTTAAGCGTCAAATCTGATAAATAAACGGAAAAATTCCGCTTAATTAGAAAATTAATGAAAAAATTCCCTAAATAGACGGAGAAATTCCGCTTATCGAATCGAAAAACGTGAAAATAGCGGGTTTTGCAGTGCATAACCGGAAAAATTACCCTTATTTACCTGCAAAACAAGCTCTATGGTGCAAATAACCGGAAAATCTCCGCTTATTTTCCCCCGCGATACTGAATTAAGGATCGAAATGATTTATTAGAAAACTTGGCTTCGCCAAGCCCCTGGCGAAGGCGAAGCCTTAGTTGCGACGGCCATGGACGGCCTAGTGTCCGGTGAGCCGCAGGACGCGGCGTTTTTTCGGACCGCTTACACTCGTTTCCTTTAAATGTTTTCTTATACTTTCCTACCAGTGTGAACTAGAAATGTCTGTTCAAGACAAGGTTGATGATTCAAAATGGTATTTGGAGCAAATGAACTTTCGTATGTAAGGAAATTTCGCTAAGCACGCGTATGTCCTGTACGCAACGCGAAAGTAAGGATCGCCCGCTCTGTGCCCGGTTTTTCTTATTGACACAGGTGGGAATAGTGCTATAATACAATAAATCACACCTAAATACTTGGTTATATGTTTGTTTATCCAGAGAGGGTAAAGGATCTGGCCTGATGATCCCTCAGCAGCGGACCTTGCAAAGAGGTACTGTGCTAAATCCAGCGGTAATCCCGGCAGATAAACAGAACCTGTAAAGAGGTTTTCTGAACACGGGAAATCTCTTTTTTATTTGCCTCAATAAATGGATAAATAGTCATCTGAGCTAGTCCGAGAAAAATTAAGGGTGATTAAAAAACGAAAAAGGGTGAATGAACATGGCAGAACACTATTTTGAAGTAGAGCCAGGTATTGAGTTGCACTATCGTGATGAAGGGAGTGGACGGCCGCTCATTTTTATTCCGGGTTGGACATTCAGTATTGATGTATTTGAAAAACAGATTGCTTACTTCTCCACGCGTTATCGAGTGATTGCGGTAGATCCGCGAAATCATGGAAAATCAACGATCAGCGTAAACAGAAATACGTACGATGTGCAGGGAGCGGATCTTGGAAAACTGATCGATCACCTTGATTTAAAAAATGTCGTGTTGGCCGGTTGGTCGTTTGGTGGTCTAACCTTATGGTCTTATGTGGAACAATTTGGAACTCAAAACATTTCGGCTGCTGTCACCATTGATGTATCCCCGCGGACCCTTAGCTCGGATTCTGATGAGTGGGTAGCTGGGACACTTGAAGACCTCATAGCCGTCCACAATCATTCTCTGGATTCTGCCGAACATTATCGTCAGTTTATTGATTCATTTGCTGAAAATCTCCTATTCGACCACGCGATTACTGCTGAAGAAAAGAGTCGATTTACAGCGCCAAGCTTGCGCATTCCGCATCAAATTGCCGATGCGCTCTATGTCGACGGCTGGCTTACAGACAAAAAAGCAGCGGCAAAAACGATTGATGAAACAGTGCCCTCGTTAACATTTACTTCATCCGCGCGCGCAGATGCCGCTACGCCTTATATACAAAAAGAATTTCCAAATAGTGACGTGCATTCGTTTGGCAATCATCTGTTATTTTGGGAATACGCGGATCGGTTTAATGAAATTCTCGATCAATTCCTTAACAAACACCAACTTTCAGATACTGTTTTACAAAAATCATAAAAGAGATAACAGGAAGAATAGTATAAAGCACATCAAGTTCCGAAAAACAGGTAAATGGAGAACCTATAAAATATTTTGTCTTCTTGAGTGCCTACAACTATAAAAACGTCCACAAGATTAAAGTGGACGTTTTTCTTTGACTATTTTCGCTGACCAGTAGGGTACTCTATATGTATCTCGTTAAGAACGATGAAAGGGTAAAAAAGGGAACATAAGATGCATATAAATGTTTGTTTAAGGGAAAGGAGCGGATTTGTCGATGAAATTTGTGGACACAGAGCGTAAAAAAGAAATTGATGCAAAGCTAGAATTGGTAAAACAACAGACAGCAGCATTATGGGCGGCTGTTTGCTCCGATCACGTCATCCGGTATTTTGAACAGGAACGTCCTCAAGATGAGCGGCCTCGGCAAGCGATTGCAGCGGCTCGTCTGTGGGCAAGGGGCAGAATCAGCGTCGATGAAGCGCGAAAAGCCGCTTTTGCGGCAGATGCCGCGGCGCGCGAAGCAACAGGAGCTGCAGCCATCGCCGCTGCTCGAGCGGCAGGCCAAGCTGCTGCGACTGCGTACATGTTTGGTCACGCGATCCATGCGTCTACCTATGCTGCAAAAAGCGTATTTTATGTTGCGGACAGTGAACAGGAAGCGGTCGAGAAAGAGCGTGCTTGGCAATATGACCGCCTGCACGAGCTTGCGATTTTGATTAACAAGGGAATTTAGCATCTGATCTTAAACCACAGCTGCAAACGAGAAAAAATGATTAGGACCTGGAGTCAAATAAAGCTTGTAGCAACCGTTACAGCAATATCAACGAGCAAATAGATCCAAAATGCGGGCCAACTATATCCGGGATGAGTTTGAAGGTAGTGAATGCGGTCGCTGCGATCCGGAGTTTCTGTTTTCAATTTTTTAATCGCTGTCAAGGCGTTTACGAAGCAAAAATAGTTGCTAAATAAAGCGAACAAAACGCCAATGAGAAGGCTAAAAAACAGATTAGCAAGATCAGGTATACTGCTGAAGAGTAAGCCGAAAAGTGTAGAGAGTATTAAATATCCGTAGGACAAGTAATACATTTTTCGGTGTGCGGACCAAAAAGTGAAAGCAAAGAACGCCGACCAATTCCACGAGAAAAAATGGCGTTTTTCACTCATTTTCGTCCACCGTTTCTCATAGGTTTCGTCATTCTTGCCAAGATAGAGCAACAATTCTTGACGTGTTTCTTCACTTAAATCCAGATAATGGGTGCCCCATTCAGCCATTAATAAAACACCCCCTTAATAGATGGAAGATTGGATAGTCTGCGTGCGTTTCTAATCAGCACTTATCGGTTGGGCGATCTGATTAAGCGCCCAATCTGATAAATAGACGGAAAAATTACCCTTATTTAGAAAATGAACGAAAAAATAGCTTAAATAGACGGAGAAATTCCGCTTATCGAATCGAAAAACGTGAAAATGGCGGGCTTTTCTGTGTATAACCGGAAAAATTACCCTTATGTACCTGTAAAACAAGCGCGATGATGCATATAACCGGAAAATCTCCGCTTATTTTACTCGTTACATAATCAGGGAGCAGAAGTGAGATGGAGTAACTTTCGCTAAATGCGCATGTGTCCTGAACGCAAAGCCACCGGCACCCTGCGCACTTTTGTAATCAGCACTTAAATGTGTAATCCCGTTCGACCTTGCTGATTCGCGTGACGAACGATTCGTACCAGTCACGTTTGCCTTTTTCCTGAGCCATTTGGTGCTCTGCGTTCTTTTTCCACTGCTTGGTGGCGTCGAGTGAGGACCAGTACGAAACGGTTATGCCGATGCCCTGTTCCTCCCGCGCACTTTCGACACCAAGGAATCCAGGCTGTTCTCTAGCAAGCGCAACCATTCGATCGGCGACAATGCCGTATTCTTTTTCCTCAACCTCAGTTCGTTTTGAGGTGAAAATAACTGCGTAATAAGGTGGGGTAGGTGTTTTTGCGAAAGACATCTGCACTCGCCTCTTTCTAAAGTATCTATTGGCTCTTTTAGATCATTTATTAAAAAATCAGACGGCTGAGCCTTTTCTCCCAATTAAAAGCACTGCATTCCCCAAAGCTTTCTTACTTTGAAGGACACGAGGCAATTTTATCAAATCACTGAGTTTAACCGCCTTGAATTCAGAAACCCCGAGTTTCTTCACTTCGGTTAAAAAGTCACTATAGTTTCCGTATGTCTTATTGTCCATAAATAAATCCATAAAAACGAAAACACCGTCTGAATCTAAGACTCTGATAGCCTCTTTTAGAAGCAGAATTTTATTTTTTTCATCCTTAACTTCATGAAACGTCAAGCAACTAATAACTGATTGAAATGCATTATCTAAAAACGGAAGCTTCGACGCACTCGCCTTAATGAATACAATTCGATCCGAAACGCCTTCAATTTCAGCATTACGCGCACATAACTTTTGCGAATATTCCCAGTTGCTGCCCCAATAATCAATTCCTACAAATTGCCCCTTTGGAAATGCTTTCGCTCCTTTGATGGTAAGGGAGCCGCTTCCTGTACCGATATCGAGTAATTTCCCCTCTCCATCCCATTTTAATTTTTGTAAAATCAAATCATGGATGATCGATTGAAAATTATTCCCAAACGTTGCAAATTGATAGTACGTGTAGGAAACGATAAAGGAAATATAGCAAAACGGAAGTGCGAACAGCCCCGACAAAATACGTATATACAGGTTTATGGGACAAAAAGCGGCAGCAATAAGACAAACACTGATGGCTAAAAATGTAATTAACTTATGTTTTCTGATCCATGTTTTGTAGACGGGTTTTGACCCCATATAGTTTCCTCTTTCTATTTAATACTTTACAAGCCCCTGACTTCTTAATGTCTCCAACATTCTCTTCTTTGCTTCCGATTGTTTGCCGGAAACGGCTTTGGCAATTTGATTGGTAAAAGTATCCACACGGCGGTTGGCATCGCGCAGATCGTAATACTGATTCACGTCATGGTCATAGTTCTCTAATTCTTCCAGCGGATGTTGAGGTGACTGGTACTCGTTTTCAAAATAGACGGCTTCCTTAGGCAGACGCGGCTTAAGCTGTGGCGATTGATCCGGGTAGCCAATTGCGATTCCGAAGGCCGGAAAGGTGAACTTTGGCAATTTTAAAAGATCAATCACGGCCTGAGGATCATTCAGAATACTGCCGAGGTATACGGTGCCAAGTCCCAGACTTTCGGCTGCTGCGACTATATTTTGTGCCGCAATGACCGTGTCGCTGAATGCTCTGAAAAAGAAATCCGTAGAGCTCAGGACGTCGGTCGGCTGTTCTTTTGCTTCGGCAATCTTCGCATTGCGGTGCATGTCGATGACAAGTACAAAAAGACGGTCTGCTTCTGCTATGTAATGCTGGTTGCCAATCTCAGCCAATGCTTTTTTCTTTTCCGGGTCGGTCACACCGATAATGGAGTATTGCTGAAAAAAGTTGCTTGTCGCTGCATGCTGGGCAGCACTGATGAGCAGATTGACTTGTTCCTGCGGGATATGCTGTTTCGTGAAGCTTCGAATGCTGCGGTGGTTCAAAAGGGTCTTAAGTGTTTCGTTCATGGGACGTATCTGCTCCTCTAAAGGTGGATTTTTCAAGTGTTCATCTATGTACCGATTATAGCACGGTGCGACTTTGATTTATAAGAACGGGTTCGATTCGAAGCTCTTGAATAAAACTTAAAAAGATGGTATGTTGTATAACAACATAGTTGTGAAACGACGTAGTTTCATATTTTTTTGTTCTTCTATGTTGCAATACAATATAGTCATTCGTGATGAAGAGGTGAATGCATTGTCTTCTAGCCAAATTCTTAAAGGAATTTTAGAGGGGTGTTTGCTGTCCGTTATTTCTAAAGGTGAAATTTATGGCTATGAAATGATTGAAAAGCTGAGTACTTATGGGTTCACGATGGTTAGTGAGGGGAGCATTTATCCTTTGTTAATCCGAATGAGAAAAGAAGGGCTTGTCACGACGCGCTCAAAGAAGCTGCCTTCAGGTGGGCCAAAGCGAAAATATTATTCTCTGACTGAACAGGGCAAGGAAGAATTGGATTCCTTCAAACAAAAGTGGAGGGTAATTTCAGATAGTGTAAATCAACTTATGGAGGATGATTGAACATGGCTGCTCTTTTAAAGGAAAGGCGTGAATTTCTGCAAAATTTGCGCATCTACTTACTATCTAGTGGAAAAAAAGAAGAGGAAACCGAGGAAATTGTCGGAGAGCTGGAAGATCATTTGTACGAAGCCGAAAAACACGGAAAAAGCGTCCAAGATATTATTGGTCAGTCACCCAAGGCATATATGGAGCAATTAGCCGGCGAAATGCCATTTGACTACAAAAACTTGCTGATTTATGTACCACTCATTTTGATCGGGCTCATTTGCTACAATATATTAAATAAAGCGGTAGAGGGCGTGTTTTCCTATTCATTGCTGGAGGCAGTTGGAGATATCGTGATTACGCTAATAGGACTAGGTCTCATTATTGTTCTTTTTAAATATGTTGCAAGCAGCAAGCTCTCGAAGATAAGCGAGGGACTGCTTTTTTATGGAGGCAGCCTAACGCCTATCATTCTTCTTGTCGCATTAACCTATTTAGATCGTGCGGTTGATTCGCCTATGATTCATTTAGGGTTAGTATGGCGAATTCTCGCTGTAGCACTTGCATGCCTCTTTTTAATTGGCATCGCGATATGGGCAAAAACATGGGTGTCAATTATTATTCCGTTCTTATCACTTTCTCCGGAACTCGTTTTAAATCAAACAGGCATGCAGGAAACATCAAAAACTGTCCTGAGTACTGTGATTACTTTTCTGGGATTAGGTATCTACATCTTTATCGTGTTTAAGAGGGAGCGAAAAAAAGAAACAAAGATTCTCTGAGCTTGATAAGGGTAACCGATCCGGCATTTTTCATATAACGCTGTTTCAGATTTGTACTTCTCTCACCTTTTCAAGGTATTTTGCCATAGAAACAGCACCCGGTTTTTCAGGTGTTGCTTCTTAGAAATCATTGTTTCTATCAGTATTTGAGGATTCTCTCTAGATCATTAAGAGAGTCTCTTTTTTTGCAAGTAAATCAATTTCCGCGTACTTTTCTATAAATGTCACATGCAGCGTATGATCGACAGTGTTGACCATTGCCTTGGGCAGGAGCGTGATGCTGTTCTGAATCGTTTTGATGCTATTTAAAATAGAGCCAAGGTTATCAAAGGCAACGAGATTATAATCTCTATCTTCCATAATTTTAATAAGTTCTTTTCGATAAGGACAACTTGTATCGCTGCTAACAACAAGATTAACTTCACTCAATGAATGCCAGTCACAATTGCTGAGGATAAAAAGTTCTTCGCGTACATGGAGTAACGATTTGTATTTGTTTTTATTAAATTCACGATTGGTCCAGATACAATCCAATTTGTCTTGCTCCAACTGCTGAAATAATTCAGAAGTTGCATGTGTAGAATTAAATACATCACTATAACCTGAATCCTTCAAGCGCTTTGTAAACAAAGGAATAACGGAATAGACCAGAGTTGGTGTCGCTCCAATTCGTATCATTTTATATTTTGATAAATCTTCAATCATATTGTGGTAGTCTGTAAGGATTTTTTGGGAATGAACATAGAGTTGATCTGCTGCTGGAAGTGCTTTTATCCCTTTATTTGTCCGCTCAAATAGTTTGAGCCCCAATTGACGTTCAATACTTTTAATTCGATGAGAAATATTTGGTTGAACATAGCCAAGATTAACGGCTGCTTTTGAAAAAGAACCGCTTTGATAGACTTCTTTGAAAATGACTAAATCATTAAATTCCATGTTTTTTACCTCTTGTCATTATTTATATTGATAGCAAACATGATTATTAACCATTATACAGAGGAATTTTATTCATGTAACCTTATCTTGTAGATAATAGAATGAGGTGAGAAGATCGTGTTTCAAGATAAAGTCGTATTAGTTACCGGAGGCGGAACCGGAATTGGGCGAGCAACCTGCATCAAACTTTCTTCTTCCGGTGCAAAAGTGGTTGTGAACTATTCAAAGTCATTTAAGGAAGCGCGAGAAACGTACGATCAATTAACAAATGAAGGGCTCTTGTATCAGGCGGATATTAGCGATGAGATACAAGTCAAAGAAATGATTCTTGCGTGTATTGAAAAATTTGGGAAACTCGATTATCTCGTAAACAATGCTGGAATTACGCATCAATTAGCAATGGATAATCTTGAGGGAGCAACTGACGAGGTTTGGGATAAACTTTGGGATGTGAATGTTAAAGGAACGTTTCATTGCATTAAAGAGGCAGTTCCTTATTTAAAGAAGAGCAAAGATGCCGCAATTGTTAATGTCGGAAGCGTGGCAGGGACTACTGGATTAGGTTCCTCAGTCCCCTATGCAGTGACAAAATCAGCAGTTCATGGATTAACCAAGTCATTGGCATTTTCACTAGCCCCGAAAGTCAGAATCAATAGTATTGTACCCGGTGCTGTGAAAACAAGGTGGTGGAAAGGTAATGAGGAAAAGATGGAAGAATTGGCAGGACGTATTCTTTTAAAAAGAATAGCTATTCCTGAGGATATTGCTGAATCCATTTGCTACGCTCTTGTACAAAAGTCGCTCACAGGACAAATAATTACTGTAGACAATGGACAGACAATGTGACGACCGCCTCTCAGAAGGTCAATGATACAAAATAAAGCAGCACCGTTCGTTAGGGTGCTGCTTTTAACTTTTATTACCGGGTGAGCTTTCCATTTTATTTCAATTTGTAGAGAGCAGCGGAACATAAAAGACTTATGAATAAGAATGCGTCAATCACTTAAAAAGGACGTATATACGGATATGGTTAGGCAACAATGGGCTTACTACAAGTAGTAGTTCAATAGATTTTGTGATTCATTACTCCTTTTTTGGAGAAGAAAAATTTTGCTCAAACCATGGTAAAATAACAGAAAGATATCTAATATTTGAATTCGTTCAAAAGTATTGATAGGCTGTAGCATCAAATAAATTGGTTATAAGCTGCGAAAGGCAGCCAAAAAACCATACTGACAAAAGGAGTTCCCTATGGTAACTATCAAAAAAATAGCCGAAATGGTTGGCGTTAGTCCGACAACGGTTTCGAATGTGATTCATGGACGGAAGAATAAGGTATCAGAAGAAAATTACAAGAAGGTAAAAGAGGCACTGAATCAAGCAAATTACGTTTCCAATATGAGTGGCAGAATTCTATCTCAAAATGGTTCGAAAATCATTGGCGTGATTTTAAATTATTCGCGACGTTCTGAAGTTAACGTTGTGTCTGATCCTTTTTACAACCAAATTATTGGGTATTTAGAGGAGCAGATACGGATGAATGGCTACTATATGATGCTGTACACATCTGGGAGTGTTCAAGAAAGCCTCAATCTAGCCTCAGCGTGGAAAATTGAAGGCCTTGTTATCCTGGGGGCTTTACCTGCTGATGCGGAAAAATTTAGTCAGGTCGCGCAGATGCCGATTGCTTTTATTGATACGTATGTTGACGAGCCTGTAATGAAAAAAGGATTTATCAACGTCGGTTTGCAAGATTATGAAGGTTGTTATGATGTGACTAACTATTTAATTCATTTAGGGCATAAGAACATTGGGTTTTGTGCTGATGGAAATCAGTTAATTGGTGTTGATGAGCAGAGACTTAGTGGTTTTAATCAGGCAATGGCGGATGCCGGTATTAAATTCGATCAAGAAAAAGATTTCTTTGGACTTCCTTATAAAGTTCATGAACGTCATGACTATTTAACTCAATTAATAAAAACACGATTTAAATCCTATACAGCACTCGTTTTTACTTCTGATTACTTAGCCGTTGACGCGTTGAATTTGCTGCAAGATAATCATTTTCGGATTCCAGAGGACATGTCGATTACCGGATTTGATCATAATATTTTTTCGGAGCAATCCCGGCCAAAGCTAACAACGGTTGAACAGAACGTGAAAGAAAAGGCTCAGTTGACCATTTACTATTTAATGCAGGAAATCCATCAACCAAAAGCGCAGATTGCAAACATCAAACTCAAGACGAAGCTGATCATTCAGGAAAGTACAAGGAGCTTGGAGAATGAATAGATGCTCGCAGAAAAATGGGTATGGATCCATCTGTGATTGCTAGAGAATTAAACAGGCCGATAAAACGTATAAAGAGACCGATAAACTCCGGAAACGGACCGATAAAACGCGCAAACGGACCGATAAATTCTTCAAACGGACCGATAAACTCCGGAAACAGGCCGATAAGATCAGGAAATCCGAACCTCCGCAGTTCAGGTGTTCATTCATAAATACCACGTTCACCTGGTAAAATCCCCGTTGGCTTAAAAACTATGCCGCAAATACATCGAAAGTTAAGTATAATGAGACTATAAGCGAACTGTGAGCGGAGGTGCGCGTGATTGGATGAAGTGACAAAGCGTTTAACAGAATTTTCAAAGAAAACCATTGAGTTAGGCGAGCTTGAGAAACTGCTCACGCCGTTTTTTCAGACCTATGAAACATTCGCGGACAGGATTCTTCAGTTCGAAAAAGAGAACGTATTGATCATGGTGCGATCCACCGGTCGGACGACACGCACACCGTCGCTCGCACTCAAATACCGAATCAATAAAAGTGCGCTGAGCGGGAATTACCACAAAGAGCTTCAACGCTATCGGGCTAAGCTGCACACGGCAATCAATCTTGACGGGTATTATCGCGCGGATCCTTCATTGTGGGAAAAACATCTCCCGTATCTCCTCAAAATTGATCGTTATCTCAAAACACATGGTTTTCCGACTGACCTCGTTCCTGCGCCGGAGCGAAGCTATGAATTGGTTGAGGATGAGAAGTGGATTGATGAGAAGGGCGGGAAGGAACTATTAGAAAAAATTGGTTTGTATGCTCGCCTTACTATTATCCCCGTCTCAGATCCTTTAATGTTCGCAATCAATCCGCTTAAACTAAATGAAAAAGAACAGTATCATCTGATTGTTGAAAATAAAACAACCTATCAAGGCCTTCTGCCGGTATTAAAAGAGACAGATTGTGCGACACTGATTTATGGGTGCGGCAAGGCAGTTGTTAAGAGTATTGAGCAGTTTCCCATGCAATATCCGATCAGCGCCAAGCATCATTTCTTGTACTTTGGTGATTTGGACAGGGAAGGACTGTCAATCTGGTACTCTCTTAATCAGAAACAAGCAGCGCGACCGGCATTACCGTTTTATCAAGCCTGCTTAAAAAAGGCCCCTGCCGTTGGCAAAGCGTATCAGCGATCTCGAAGCGTTGCAGAGGATCAATTCCTTGCATGTTTCTCAGAACAACAGGCAGAACGAATACGCACGATGCTTCATGATGGAAAGTACTATCCGCAAGAAATTCTGAAGACGAGAGAATTACAACATATATGGAGGGGAACGGATTGGAAGAGCTTGATCTGCGCGAAATCGTAAACGGCTATAAGGAACGGATGCGGCGGCTCGCTCTGTTCGATCCACTATATGAGCTGGAGCGCAAGCGCGAACAGGACCACGAAAAGAATGACGTTGATATGAAGGGACTGGGTTTGCTTTCGCTACTTTTCTTTTTTGAGCAGAAATTGATGCGCCAGTACAAGGCCGGGGCGAAACAATTGGCCGCTTTTTTGGAAAAGGTGATTGCGGCTCAGTATCAGTTGGATGAGAACGATTATGAACGTATCGCCCGATCAATTATTCAAACCTTCCGTCCCACAACCGGGAAAAAACGGCGTTATATCTTTTTTAATTGGGAAACAAATCAAGAGGACAGCATTGACTATTCGATCTTGAAGGCAAACTCATTCGACTTGAAAACGAACACGCAATATTACACTTTGGACGAGGATGGACTCGAACTCGTTTTCGCCACCAAGGAGTTTTACAGTGAATTTCAACTGTCGATTAATCAGCTGATGCTTCGGAAACAGCTGGACAAGGGAGAGTTCAAAGGCGCGCTGCGGCAGATTAATGAAATGCGGATCGATGTCGAGAGTCTTGAGGAGCGCATGGGGCGGCTGAAGCATGAAATTCAGCGCAGTATTGTGTCGGAAGAGACCTTTGAGCGCTACAAGCAGCTGCTGGAAGATATCTATGGACGGCTCAAACGTGAGGACGAAGAATTCAAAGAGCTGCGCCAATTTGTTAAGGAAACACGTGATCGGCTGTATGCAAAGGATGTGCATAAGCGGGAGATCCGTACCTATGATTTGGTTTTGACGATCGCGCGCGAACTGGAGTCTGTGCATTATGACCATTCGCGGCTTTTGGAGCAAACCCTAGATTTGAAAAATACGACGCTGCTTACCGCTCAGGAATCCCTGTACTACACCGGTATTCAAGCATTCAATTTTGATCAGGATCTTACCGCGAAAATCCTGGCTACGCCATTGCCTGCCGAAGCAATGATCGGAGTCCTGCAACCGTTTCTTAACGTAGAAGAGAATGAAACATGGTCGCCGCTCACGGTCCTTGCCGACCAAAAAATCAATGAAGAACGTGAGGAACGCGATGATCAGGGATTTGTTGAAGCGGACGAGCATGAAGAGGATCAATCCTACCGGCACGCGCTGGCTGAAAAATACAAACAGCTCATGGGTCTTTTTCTGAGTGCCTATGAACAAGGGCAGGGGCAAAATTTGTCCCGGTTCATGAATTTTCTTGAAGCACATGAACATGCGGAATTATTGGAACGACGCTATTTTTACCAATTCTGGCTGATTCTTCATCAACGCTCGCCAATCAGATACGGCGAATCAGAGGATGAGGAAAGTAATGCCATCCTTGACGAAGCGCTCGCACTACTCGAAAACCGAACGCTGCATGTGCGTGAGGGTAAAGGACTGATTCGAAAATCCAAGCGATTTTCCATCCAAGAATTGCAAATCCATTTGGAGGGCGAAGAAAATGAACTATTCTGAACATAAAGTTGTCAAGGCATTTCGCCTTTATACCGTGCTCGCCCGCGATGGCGTGGCGGGAGATGACGCGGTGCAAAGTTATCGGGCGGATGACGAGCTGCGAAGTCTTCTTGATACGTTCAGCCATGAGGTGGATTGTGTGATCATCAGTACAAGCGAGCAGCTGTTTCTTGTGCCGGAGACGAAGCTCTCGCCATTCCATGTCAGCAACGAATGGATCAAGCGCAACTATTTGCGCAGCGGGGCGACGAACGGAGATCTTTATCTGCTCTATTTCGCGACACTGATCCTGTTCGGCAGTTTCTACGACACGTACCAAAGCCAGGAGCCGACGCGTCTTTTTTTGCGCATGGATGAATGGATCCGTTTTATTCAGGAACGGATTGATCAGCTCAAAACGCATGACGAGGATGAACTCAAGCAGCTGGAAAATGAATTTTTCTATAACTGGCGATTGATTATTCAGAAATGGGACGACATGGATGATATTAAGGAACAGGCAAAAAAGCAGAGCGGCAATACAATCAGCCGAATGAGTTTTATTGATACGGTGAAACGATTCTTGGTTGATCAAGACTTGGTGCAGGACATCGGTAATGAGGAGATTCGGCTGACGGAAAAGGCGAAGACGATTATCCAACGCTATTTTATGGAAGTCGAATACAATAAGGGGATTTTTGAATTCATTTACGGCTTTGAAGGAGGTGCAGAGCATGCCGACGATCAGTAAAATTCGCTTGACGAACGTGATCTATGAAGAAGGAAACAAACGCTATAATGATGAGTTGTTCCTTTTTGACGGGCACAACGGCGCGATTCTGATTGAGAACGGCGGCGGGAAAACGGTATTCATTCAAACTGCGCTGCAGGCGATTCTGCCGCACACCGATCTGGCCGACCGCAAGATCAAAAATACGCTGATGCTGGAAAATGCCCCGGCGCACATCGCGATTGAATGGATCACGAATGAGCGGCCGAGACGCTACGTGGTCACGGCGGTCTCGCTTTACACCGTGAAAAATGGCTTGGATTCGCTGCGCTATGTCTATGAATACAACGAAAACGATCCAAACGGAATCGAGGGCATTCCTTTTGTCCGAGAGACGCGTGAGGGTAAGCGGGCAGCCGAACGCGGCGAAATGCAAGACTACTACGCCGGCATGCGCGAGAAGACGCTGAGCGCGCAAACCTTCAAAACGATTAAAGAATATAAGACATTTCTCGAGGAACAGTACACCATTATTTCGAGCGAATGGGAAAGCATTGTCAAAATCAACAGCTCGGAAGGCGGCGTCGAAGCCTTTTTTGATGAATGTAAGAATACCAATCAACTGTTCGACCGCTTGCTGATTCCGACCGTGGAAGATTCGATTGTCGGTCACGACAGCCACCTCTTCGCCGATTTGTTTGAACAACAGCTGGCGAGTTTGAAGAATTACAAAAAACTGAAAGAAACGATTGAGGAAAATAAACAGATCAGCGGCGAACTGGAAAAATACAGCGAAACCTATGAGACGCTGCATGAGTACCAAATGGACTATGAGAAAGCGAAGCAGCGGGCGAAGGGCGTATGGAATGAGATTATTTTGGAGCATCGCAAGCAGATCGCAGCGCAGGAAGCAAACAGCACAAGTCTGCAAGAATGGAAGGCGGACAGCTCTGCTCACGCGCTGAAGTCGGATTCGTATACCATTTTTGTTGAACAATCGGTACTGAGCGCGCGTGAAAGTAAGTATAAGAAGGCGCTCGCGGCACAAACAGGAATTCAGGAAGCGTTGCAGCAAAACAGGCATGAACTTCATGCGTTGAAATGGGCGAAAGCTAAGCAGGAACGCACGGAACAGGAAGACGCGCTACGTTTGTTTGAGCAGCAGCTGGCACAATTTGATCAGAAGGACGACGCCGGCAATCTTCGTGATCAGCTGGAGACGGCGCGGCGGGAACTGCTCGGCTGCTACGAGCGAGATCTGGCAGAACTTGCGAAGATCGAGCAGGAACTAGGCGGGCAGCTGCAGCCGATTCTTAAGCAGATTGAGGCGGACGAGCAGACAAAGAAGAATGCGTCCGGCAAGGAAAAGGGGCTGCTTGCCCGTCTGTCGGAAACCAAGGGTGCTGTGAAGACGCGCCTTGAGCAACTAGAAAAATTGAAACGGGAACTGCTTTCGAATCCGGAACAAGAAACGGTTAAAGAACAGCTGGTTAAGTGGCAGGAACGTGATCAGCTTCTTGATGAAACAATTATCAAATTCAATCAGCAGGAGAAGGAAGCGCTGATTTATAAAAAAGAGGCTGAAGAGCGGAAAGCAGCTGTACAAACGGATCGTATTGAAACCAATCGGGCAATGGATCGGCTGCGCGCCGAGCTTGCCGCGATGGAGAAAGCGCAGCGCGCAGTGATTGAGCAGCTGTCCGCGCTGCGCCGTCAATGGTCCGCGCTTGAAACCGTCTATCTTGAGCCGGATTCCATTGAACAGCGGATGCTTGAGAAGATGAATCAAATCACGGCGGATCGCGAAGCGCTTTTCCACAAAGAGCGGATCGCGCGACGGTTTGTCGACGACCATGCCGACCAGAGCGTCTTTTTCGGCGACACATTTATGGAAAAACAGCTGTTCTCGTGGAAAAATCAAGTTGATTATCTTGTCAGCGGCGTAGACTATCTCCAGTCGATGAGTGAGGAGGAACGCAAAAACCGCCTGCGTTACCCGCTCTGGCCATTGACGCTGGTGACCACCAATACAGATAAGCCGAGAGTGGTTGATAAACTGAACCACGTTGCCGATCGGCTTCAGTATCCGATCACGGTGCTCACAACCGAAGAAGCGCTTGAGGTGCATGAACGGAGTGCAGTCCGTTCATGGGTGGCGCCGAGTCATTGGCAAGGAAACACGGACGCGGTGACCTTCGCTGAATGGAAGAAGCAAATTGGCATTGAGGCGGAAAAGGTGACCGCAGACCGCGTGGCAAAGGAGCAGGAGCTCGCTGAATGGAAGGATGCGCTCCGGGCGTTCCGCCAATTTTTAATGGACTATCCTTATGAATCAACTGATGAAAAGAAAACAAAGCTCGGCGAACTGACCAATAAGAATGAGCAGCTTGCCCTGGAGCTTCGACGTGAAGAACAAATGCTCAATGATTTGGATGCCCAGATCAGCAACGGCCGCGAAAAAACCGACCAATATCGTGAGGAGCGGCATGGACTGGCTCGCTATATTGAAAAGGGTCATGAGTACCTTCGTGTTGAGAAAATGGTTGCAGAGGGACGCAGCCTTGAGCAGCAACTAAAAGAAAAATTGCAGCTTGTGGAGCAAGAACTCGATGCGGTGAACCAAAAGCTGAACCGATTGAATGCTGAGCGCGGGACCCTTGAACGCAGGGCGGCAGATATCAAGCTGCAACTGCAGTTGCTGCGCCAGGATGATGACTACCAATCGTTGAGCGAGCTGACACCTGCTGCAACCAATGAAAGCAAGAAAGTAATTAAGGATAAGATTGACATTTTACGGTTGAAGCTGCGCGAAATTGATACGGCCCGAGGCGAATGGATCGCCAAACGTGACGAAGCTGTTCGAAATATAAAGCGGCTCACGGACGAAATGGAACTGCTGCGCCGCAGCGAGGGAACGATTGATGAATCGCGCGCGTTTCCTGTTGACGGCAAGCAGCAGATTCAGTCGCTGCAGGATCGTATTTTCGCCCAGATCAAGGAAGAGAAAACATGCGGCGATGACGTTCGGCAGGCGGAAACTGAAAAAAATAAGCAAGAAGGAAAGCTGGACACGCTCGTCATCCAGTTTGAAAAAAGTTATCCAAATGAAGAACGGATTGCTTTTGATACCTATGACGGAAATGTCGAAGAGGATCTGGCCGCAGAGATAAAACACTTGAATGAACGAAAAACTTATATTGATCAGGAAGCCGTCCGAATTGAACAGGATCGCAAAGCGATTGAGTCTGCAAAGTATAATCTTGAGATGTTTGAGGAAGCGCATCATTTTAAAGCGCCGGATGTTTCGCCGATTTCTTTGACGAATGAGGAGATTCTTGACTTTACGTACAATCGCAAGAAAGTTGTTGCTGCGACAAAGCACAGCCTGAAGGAAAATCAAGGCCGCGTTGCGGAAGGCGCGAGCGAGGTCTCAAGCGCGCAGCGCGCATTCCGCGCGTTTTGTCGGGCGAATATTTCCGATGTGAAGCTGCGGCAGATGGCAATCAGCGGCATTGAAACGAAACAGAGCTACGAAGCCATCATTGAATTCAAGAAAAATATGGCAACGCGCATTGAGAGCATTTCCCATTATGCGCATGAACATATCCGCCAAAGTGATAAGGATCTCCAACTTTTCATCGACCAGATTCACACGCATCTGCGTACGCTGGCCGAAGAATTGCGACAGATTCCAAAGAAAACCAAGGTGAAGGTACAGGACGACTGGAAACCGATCTACGCCTTTAAAATTCCTGATTGGAACGAAGAGGAAGGCAAAACGCGAATCCGAAATTACATCGAATGGATTTTGACTCAGCTCGAAGACGAGCGCTTCTTGGACGAAGAGCGTCGGCAGGACAGCGGAAAGGTTCGGAAGGAACTGGACATGTGGCTCCAATCCAAACAGCTGCTGCGTATCGTCATGGACAATGAGGTGCTGAAGGTCAGCTGCCGCAAAGTGGCCAATGACAATACAGTAACAACGCGCGCGTACTCATGGGAACAAAGCAATATCTGGTCAGGAGGAGAGAAGTGGAGTAAGAATATGACGCTTTTCTTAGGCATTCTCAATTATGTCGCCGAGAAAAAGAAACATATCCAATCAAGTGCCAAGCTGCACCGTGCCGTTATTCTCGACAACCCGTTTGGACAGGCATCCAGCGATCACGTGCTGAGTCCGGTATTCTTTGTCGCGCAACAACTCGGCTTTCAGATTATTGCATTGACAGCCCTTGCCGAAGGAAAATTCCTGCAAGACTACTTTCCAGTGATTTACAGCTGCCGCTTAAGGGGCTCGTCCGGATCGGGCAAACAAGTCATGACCAAGGAAAAATGGATCCGCAAAGCCTTCTTCGAAGACCATGATCCCCAGGTTCTCGAACGGCTTGGCGAAACCGAACAGCTTGGATTATTTGATTGAACAAGTGAAAATGATAAGAAGAGCCTGATTCAGGGCTCTTTTTTGCTGGTTAGGAATTGATCATATATCAACTTGTGGATAACTAAATCTTTGGTTAACTCGTTTTAAAACTTCTGGAGAAACAGAACCTGGCTATATGAAGCAGCGGGATCCTCAACAACCACTTTGGTTGATTTAGGTAAACGGTATCTCGAGCAGGTGAATTGATCTCTGGTCGCCTTTATGAAGGGTTCGAATGCAGTACCTATGCTCGATTGAAGACACAACCGATGCCGAGTGTTCGGTAACGTCATCCGTGGCACTGTTTTCTCTAAAATACTTGAAGTATTTTTTTTCGATATAAGGTATACTTATAGCAAACACGACCATTTGTTCTCTTCTTGATTTGCTTCACACATTCCTCTTGATCGAAACATACCCCGCAAGGAGGCTTCCTATGTCTATAGACCACGATCGACGCTTTAAAGTCCTGCTTCACGAGTTTTTTGATGAATTTCTCGAAGCCTTCTTCCCAAAGATATACCAGGCACTTGATCTTTCCGACAAGAAATTTCTTTCCGAGGAACTGTTTGCGGATATGGTCGAAGGCGACAAAAAACGGGCAGATGTTATCGCGGAAACAAAGCTGAAATCCAATAAAGATGTCATCCTGATTGTCCATCTTGAAGCACAGAATTATTACCAAGATAATTTTTCCGAACGGATGTACATCTACTACAGCATGATCTATCTGAAATTTCGAAAACCTGTTTTACCCATCGCTATTTTCAGTTATGATGGAGTTAGAGATGAACCGGACGAATTTGTGGTAAAAGTACCGCATCTAATGGTTGTTAACGAGTTCCATTTTCTGAAACTTGAACTTTCCAGAATGAGCTGGCGAAAATTTATGTACAGCAATAATCCTGCCGCCGCCGCGCTAATGAGCAGGATGAACTACTCAAAAAGGGAACGTGTGCAAGTACGACTTGCTTTTATCAGGCAAATGATTACAATGCATCTTGGAGAAGCACGTGAAAGCATGATCAATGGATTTTTCGAAACCTATCTTCAATTAAACAAGGAAGAGGTGGATCAATTGATGGACCAAGCAAAAAAACTCCCGGAAGAAATTCGTGAAGAAGTGCTCAAGTGGCCCAATTCTTTTTATGATCGCGGAAAAAAAGAGGGAATTGAACAAGGCATAGAACAAGGCATAGAACAAGGAATTGAACAAGGCATTGAACAAGGAGAACGAAAAGCAAAAGAACAATTCGTCCGAAAACTGTTGCAAAAAGGAATGAGTCATGCTGAAATCAGCGAGCTAACCGGATTGAGTGAAGTAGCGATTAAATCGATGGAAATCACCGGTGAATGAGCCGAATTATAGAGTTCACCCAATGAATGACCGCCTGCCATATTTGCTAGTACAGGGGAAGATGGAACCTCGTGTTCCAAGAATTGTTTTGGAGCACGAGGTTCCATTTTTTTGCTGTCTAAGAAAGCTGATTGGATGCTAAGCGATTAAAACCACGGTAATTCTTGTCGATACAATTTTATTTACTCTTATAATTGATAATTTCCTTAAGCTTTAGGGCTTATCGGGTTTTGTTGTTTAACGGGAAGTTGAATTTCTTCTGCAATGACGTGGTATTTAGCGAACATACCTGCACTGTATTTTGTGAATGGGTATAAAATACAGTTGACACTTTTTAAAAAGTCTGATATAAATAGAATCACCAACTCAAAGGGAGTTTTAAGTCATGATCAAATCAGGCAAACTCCAATTGAATAACTTTTATTACTACTTTGGTTTCTTTCGTTAGTGTTTGCATTCGCTTCAACAGGGTGCAAACACTTCAGCAGAAGGTTGCATCCATGCGGAAGCCAAGGCGGTACGATTTAACTTGGAAAAATAACCACATGGATTAAGAATCAATAATCCGTGTGGTTTTCATTTATCGCGAGAAATTCCGATCGCCCATGGTTATTGAAGCCGTGGGTGATTTTTTTCGCACAAAAATTTTATAAAAGGCAGGTAACGAAAAATGACCCACTCATTAGTTGGCAAAATGAAAACGGAATTGAACTTGCTTAAGCCTTCGGACATTCTGAAATTCGATCAGGATATTTCAGGAATCCCGGATATCATTAAATTGACACTTGGCGAACCGGATTTCAACACGCCCGAGCATATTAAAGAAGCGGGAAAACGCAGCATTGACAATAACCGGAGCCACTATGCACCGCCTGCAGGAACACCGGGTTTAAGAAAAGCAATCAGCAATTTTCTCAAGGAAAAATATAATTTATTTTACAATCCGGATCACGAAATTCTTGTTACCGCCGGTGCGACGGAAGCGATCTACACCGTGCTCACATCGATTTTGAATCCTGGCGATAAGGTGCTGATTCCGACACCGATTTTTCCTTTATACATTCCGGATACGATTCTAGCGAAAGCGGAACCGGTATTCATGGATACCTCATCAAATGGTTTTGTTCTTTCGCCTGAATTACTCGAAGAAACACTTGCAAAACATGGTGACGCGGTTAAGGCGATCGTCTTCAATTTCCCGACCAACCCAACCGGTGTGACGTATCGCAGAGAAGATGTGAAGGCACTCGCAGCAATTTTGGAAAAACATGATCTTTTTGTCATTAGTGATGAGATTTACAGTGAGCTCACCTATGGCGAACACCATGTTTCCATGGCTGAATATCTGCCGGAACAAACAATCGTGCTTAACGGTGTATCAAAATCGCATGCGATGACCGGTTGGCGAATCGGCTTCATTTGTGCACCGGCCGCGATTACGACGGAGTTGAGCAAGATTCATCAGTTCACAATTACCTCAGCGACAACGATGGCCCAGGACGCGGCTCAGGAAGCATTTGAAAATGGAATGGATGACGGTGCGGAAATGCGTGTGGAATATGAAAAACGGCGCGATTTTGTTTATGAAGAAATGAGCAAAGCCGGCTTTGCTTGCGTGAAGCCGGAGGGCGCTTTCTATCTGTTCGCCAAAATTCCGGAAACCATGATTCAAAAAAGTCTTGATTTCTGTACGGATCTTGCATACAAGGCTAAGGTCGCTGTGATACCCGGCGGTTCTTTTGGCCCCGGTGGTGAAGGCTATATTCGAATCAGCTATGCGGCAAGTATGGAACAGTTGACGGAAGCGATGAGTCGAATCGCAAACTATGCGGCGACTATTAGTGAAGAACAAGGGAGCGTGCAGCGATGAAAGTGATTATGTTCAGTGTACGAGACGATGAGGAAGCAGCAATTAGGAATTGGGAAAAGAAAACCGGTGTTCACGTCGACATTAACGATTTGGAACTGGATGCGGAAACCGTGCAGAGGGTCAAGGGTTATGATGGCATCGTCATTCAGCAGCGTAATCGTATTAGTGATCCGGTGATCTATGAGACTCTGGAAAAATTCGGCTTGAAGCAGCTCACATCACGAACCGCGGGTTTTGATATGGTTGATCTTGAACAGGCGACGGCGCATGGTTTGGCTGTGACGAATGTTCCGGCCTACTCGCCGAATTCTGTTGCAGAATTGGCCGTAACGCAGACGATGCGGCTGATCCGCAATCTGCCGCTGTTCGACGCGCGAGGTGCCGAACAGGATTTTCGATGGGCAGGACTTCAAGCACGGGAAATCCGCTCACTGACTGTCGGCGTTATTGGTGCCGGACGAATCGGCGGAACGGTTGCCCGCCTGTTTAAAGGGCTTGGCGCGACAGTGATCGCAAATGATATCGTTGAACGTGATGATTTGCGTGACGTGCTCAACTATGTTTCAAAAGAAGAACTTTTGAAGACAGCGGATGTTGTAACGCTGCATGTTCCGCTGATGGAATCAACCACCCATTTGATTGACGCGGATGCACTTGCGTTAATGAAGCGCGACGCGTTCCTTGTGAATGCATCACGCGGACCAGTCGTTGACACAGATGCTTTGATTGCGGCGTTGACTAATAAAAAAGTTGCCGGAGCTGCGCTAGATACATTAGACGGCGAAGAACACTTCTTCAATCAGGATTTGCGTGGCAAGGATATTCCAAGCAAGCAGCTGAAAACACTGCGCGCGATGCCAAATGTATTAATTACGCCGCACATCGGTTTTTACACAAATCTAGCGGTGCAGAATATGGTTGAAATCAGCTTGAATGATGTGCTCGCAATTTTGAAAACAGGTCGGAGCGAGCATCAAGTTAACAAAGTGGCTGTTGAAAGCTAAAAAGAAGGTCAGCTCATGGAGATTGTACAAACAAAGGATGCCGCACTGATCGCCAGGCTGAATGAACCAGTTCAAGCCTTACATGCCGAGCTGTATCCTGAGTACTTTAAGCCGTATCGTTTTAATGAAATTCGTCAATGGTATGAAAGGGTCATCGCCAGTGATCCTGATTCAACGTTCTTAGTGATTGAAGATGAAGGTCAAATCGCAGGCTATGCTTGGATTCAAGCTTTGAGTCGAAAAGAAAATCCGTTTATGATAGCTCGAACTGCACTCGAGATTCATCAATTCTGCATCATGCGAACCGAACGCAGAAAGGGTTATGGGACTTTTTTGATGAGCTACATTTGTCAAATGGCCAAAAACAAAGGGATAAATGAGATTGATCTTGATTACTGGGCGGACAACGAAGCAGCAGAGCTATTTTATAGGAAGCAAGATTTCAAGGTATACAGAAAAGCTGCTCATCGGATCGTGTAAACAAACAACAACTATTTAAGTGAAGGAAAAATGCGTCACGCAGATCATATACTGCGTGATTTTTGTATTCGAAAAGATCTTCATGTCTATCCTATAGTTCTGGATTTTTCTCGGATAAAATGACGAGTTTCCCAGATTGCTTCCCAGTATGACCTATAAATCGTTTTAAACTTTTATGCTTCACAGTTCGTCAACTATGCACTAGATTTGAACAATTTTTTTCATCAGAATTGGATTCACAGCATTAGATCCAATTGGATCTTTTCGGCGGACATTGGTATGGATATGATAAGAATAATCACTTTTCATACTTAATAAAAAAGGAGGCAGCTATGAGACTGGAGATTAACCGAGAGGATCCGATGCCTGTCTATTTGCAAATGGCGAATCGAATTAAGGAACAAATACTGTCGGGAATTCTTCCGGAAGGCTTTGTTTTACCGCCTGAACGAAAGATGGCGGATGATCATCACGTTAGCCGAACAACTGTCATCAAGGCTTATGAAGAACTCAAAGCATTGGGGCTCGTGATGTCCAGAGTTGGACAAGGGACTGTGGTCACTGAAAGGAAACTTCCTGCAACGAATGGATCGGAACCGCTTATTTTTCCGATGTCTTGGTATCCGCTCTTCGATAAAAAAATCACCAATGTTAGCGATACGGTGAGTGAGATCATGTATATCGGCAATCAAGGCAATATGATTTCTCTTGCGGCAGGTATCGGCGATCCGAGTTTGTATCCAGTCGATGAGCTTCGAGAAATTCAAAATGAGCTGCCGATCGACAGTGATCATCTGAATTTATGTCCTGTTGAAGGTTACTATCCGCTCCGCAAAAGTATTGCCCAATTGATGGGTTCTCGCAACTTATCCGTTACTGCAAAAGAAACAATGATCGTGACCGGATCGATGCAGGGCATTGATTTCGCGGCGCGAACATTCTTGTCTCCCGGTGATGCGGTTATTGTTGAAGAACCAACTTTTTTGCAGGCGATTCAATGCTTTAGGGCAACAGGCGCAAGGATTATTGGCATTCCTATGGATGAGGAAGGTATTCGGCTAGACATCCTCGAGGCACAGTTGGCACGGTATAAGCCTAAACTTATCTATACAATCCCTAATTTTCATAATCCAACGGGTGTTTCGATGAGCATGGAACGAAGAATGGGGCTGCTGAAATTGGCGTATCATTTTCAAGTGCCGATTCTTGAGGATGATCCTTATGGAGATATTGCGTTTGATCAAGAAAAATTGACGCCGCTTAAAGCACTTGATCCGTATGGATATGTGATCTATCTCAGTACCTTATCGAAGGTTCTTTTTCCAGGCTTAAGGATCGGCTGGGTTGTTGCGCCGGAGCCAGTCATGAAAAAATTTGTGCTGCTCAAGCAGATTACCGATTTGCATGTGAATACGGATAGTCAGATCTTGATTAACCGATATCTCAGAAAAGGACTTTATGAACCACATCTCAAAAAGATTCTGCCGATCTATAAAAAGAAAAGGGACGTTGCTATTAAAGTGCTTAACGAAGAAAAGGGACTCGTTCATTTTGAACCTCCCGAAGGCGGCTTTTACTTATGGTGCCGAATTCCTTACTCTGTACCGCAAAAGAAATTACTTGCGTTATGCGCGGATCAAGGAATGATCTATACGCCGGGAACGGTGTTTTTCCCTCAAGAAAGCGATGGGGAGCACTGGCTGCGATTGAATTACACCTATGAGACGATAGAACGCTTGACTGAAGGGCTGAACCTGCTCATTAAGGCGATAAAGAAGCTAAGTGTGCAGAATGAGCCATCAGATAAGGAAACCGGCGTACGCCCAATCGTTTAAAAAAGAGAGGAAGATCCCATGATGAAACTTAACTTTTCAGAATGCGCGAGAAGCGTATCCAATTCAGCAACACGAGAAATATTAAAAGTAACAGAGCAGCCTGAGATTATTTCCTTCGCAGGTGGGCTTCCGGCGCCTGAGTTATTTCCGGTAGCAGGTATTAAAGCAGCCTGTGAGGCGGTGCTCGATGAAGCAGGGGAACAAGCGCTTCAGTACAGTACAACTGAAGGTTATCTTCCGCTGCGTGAGGCTATTGCCGAGCGGATGCGTACTCTTGGAATCGTCACGACTCCGGAACATTTGCTTGTTCTCACGGGATCTCAGCAAGGGCTTGATTTGACTGGTAAGCTGTTTCTGGACAAAGGAGATGTTGTGATCTGCGAGAGCCCCACTTACCTTGCGGCGATCAATGCGTTTAAGGCGTACAGCCCCCGATTTGTCGAAGTACCGATGGACGATGGCGGTATGAGAATGGATGAACTTGAGCTGGCGCTCCAGGCAAATCCTAATGCTAAATTCATTTACACAATCCCTGACTTTCAGAATCCGACCGGACGAACGATGAAGCTTGAACGACGAAAAAAGCTGGTCGAACTTGCGAATCAATACAATATTGTGATATTAGAAGACAATCCGTATGGTGCGATTCGTTTTGTCGGGAAGGATCTGCCACCTGTAAAACATTTCGATACCGAGGGCAGAGTGATCTATTTGAGCACCTTCTCAAAGATCTTCGCTCCTGGCCTGCGTCTGGGATGGATCTGTGCTGATGAATCCATTCTTAACAAATACGTTGCGTTCAAGCAAGCGACCGACCTGCATACAGATAGCTTTGCGCAAAGAGTCACGGCAAAATACATGGAGCTTTTTGATCTGGAGGAGCATATTCAAAAAATTAAGGGTGTCTACCGTGCGCGTCGGGAAAAAATGATGGAATGCATTGATGCGTTTTTTCCAAAACAACTCAAGCACAGTGCTCCCGAAGGCGGACTGTTCATTTGGGTGGAGCTTCCTGAAGAGATTAATGTCCAAAATTTATTTAAGAAGTGTTTGGACAACAAGGTTGCCTTCGTGCCGGGGGATTCGTTCTTCCCAAATGATGCAAAGATCAACGCATTCAGATTGAACTACTCGAACATGTCTGAAGAAAAAATTGTTGAGGGCATGAAGCGGATCGGAAACGTTTTAAATGAAACGTTGATGCTCGTGTGAACGAAAAAACAGCTCTTCTGGGGATCGTACCGCCTGAGAGCTGTTTTTTTACGCTTAGTTAAGCTGTTGTTTGCTGATTTCCGGATTTCAATAGTCCAAATTTGGTCAGGCGCTGGCGAACCTGAATGCCGACAACGCTGGCGATGACTGCTTTAACCACACCCACAATGAGGAATGGATAAACACCGGCAGCCAATGACTTCGCCCAAGAAAGGTCGAGGACATATTTCAATTGGATCGTGCCGATTGCTAAGGTGACGAACATGCCGACAATGTTGGCGATGATCGCCATTGGTGTAGTGAATTTCGTGTATTCGAGAATCAATCCGGTAACAAGTGCGGCAACGATAAATCCGGTAATATAACCTCCGGATGGCCCAAGAATAACGCCGAATCCGCCGCTCATTCCTGCGAAAACAGGAAGGCCGATGGCACCGAGTCCGGCGTAAACAATCATTGATACTGTGCCATATCTGCTTCCGAGAACAGTGGCGGTAAGTCCAACAGCCAGCGTCTGACCGCTTATCGGAATAATGGGTAACGGAATGGTGATCTGCGCGAGAATAGCAGTAATTGCCGCAAATAGTGCGCATAAAATTAGGTTCTTTAATCGTGTATGATTCATAATGAATAAGCTCCTTCGTTTATATGTTAACCCAAGCAAATAATAGGTTAACATACATGGAGGCTAATTACTATATTTTTTTATTAAATCGCAGGTGTATTGATTTCAGAATTAAAATACAGATGCACACCAATAAGCCAAAATAAAAACCCAACTCTTTTTAGAGGGGGCTTCACTACATGGAATGATAGGATATAACAAAATGCAGGATGGCTAGTGTTGAAGAAGGGTTAATGTATTTATGATCCAGATCGCCTTTGAATTTAATCGAATCATACGCGTTTAGATGATACGTTTCACCGCCCACTTCCAATTCCAATTCGCCGGACATGACAGTGACGTATTCGTTTACGCCAAATTGATGTGCGGAGGATGGATACTCGGCATTCGGCTGAAGGTAACCGCGATATAATTCATAGAGTCCATGCGATTGGAAGAGGGGTTCGGCAACAAAAATCTTATCTGAGCTGGCTAGCTTCATGCTGTCTTCTTTGCGCGCGATTGACACATCGGACTCTATGGACAGAAGCGCACTGACCGGGATATTCAACCCGTTCGCAATCTTCCAAATGACGGATAGGGTTGGGTTGCCGTCACCGCGCTCAACGTTCATGAGTGTCAGTTTGCTGATACCGATCTTGGTCGCCAAATGCTCAAGGCTCATGCCTCGGCTTGTCCGAAATTGGCGCAGATTGGCTCCAATTCGCTTACCGGCATTGCCGTCTTCCCAAGGGTTGTTCTGCAAGACTATCATCTCCTTGGTACATTTTAATATACAAAAGATAAATTAATATATACTTGATTTCCTGCGTCCTTACTCGTGACTTCAGTCATGAGTAAGGACGCCCTTCTTTTGTAAAAAAACGAACATTTGTGCTATATTTAAGGTAACCATTTTTTACAAAAAAGGAGGAACGGCTGTGCTCATCCAAAAGGCGTTTAAGTTTCGGCTTTTCCCTACGGAAGAACAAGCCGTTCAAATCAATAAGTCCATTGGATGCAGCCGGTTTGTCTACAATCATTTTTTAGACTGTTGGGAAAAGACCTATAAACAAACCGGGAAGGGCTTAACCTATAACACCTGCAGTAAAGCCCTGACGCAGCTCAAAGCCGAGCTGCCTTGGCTCAAAGAGCCGGATAAGTTTGCCTTACAGAATAGCTTAAAGAACCTTTCCAAGGCTTATGACCGGTTCTTTAAAAAACAAGCCAAGCATCCTCGCTTTAAGAGTAAAAAGAATCCGAATCAGGCGTATAAGACCTGCTTCACCAATCGCAATATTGAGGTGACGGATCAAACAATCAAACTTCCTAAACTGGGCTGGGTGCGTTACGCCCGCTCTCGTCAGGTGAAAGGACGCCTTTTATCTGCCTTTATCAGGCATGTGCCGAGCGGCAAGTATTTTATTTCGCTCGTTGCGGAAGCGGAAGTAAAAGAACATCCGAAAACCGGCAAAGCAGTCGGCATTGACTTAGGTTTGCTGGACTTCATGACTTTGTCTACCGGAGAAAAAATCACCAATCCCAAGTTTGGGCGTTCCATGGAACAAAAGCTTCGCTGTGAGCAGCGAAAGCTGTCTCATCGCTACGAGGGAGCGAAAAAGCGAATCCTAAAACAAAAGAATCTAACCTTAATGGATGCGCGCAACTATCAGAAACAAAAGATTAAGGTTGCTCGTCTTAAAGAAAAAATCAGTAACCGTAAGACAGATTTTTTACATCAATGGTCCACGAAACTGGTCAAAAATCACGACCAGTTGGTGGTCGAAGACCTCAACGTCAAAGGGTTACTAAAAAACCATCATTTAGCCAAAACCATTAGTGAGGTCAGTTGGGCAGAATTTGTGCGTCAACTCACGTATAAAGCTCAATGGTATGGCAAAACACTGATAAAAATAGATCGCTTCTTTCCCTCTAGCCAGAGGTGTGCCACTTGCGGGCACCAGGATGGAAAGAAAGCGCTCCACATCCGGAAATGGGACTGCCCGCAATGCGGGGCTCACCACGATCGAGATGTCAATGCAGCTCTCAACATCTTGCATGAAGGGCTAATAAAGCCTTCAATTGAGGGCTGAATAAAAGCTAAGAACCGTCGGAACGACGGGGTTCGCCTGCTCAAAGAAATGAGCCGCTACCCAATGATAAGTCGTGTTGGGCAAGCTTATTGTTCGCAGGAACTTTTGATTGAGAGATCAGAAGCCCGCGACTTTAGTCGTGGGAGGTTCACGTGGTGATTATATTATAATGTACAATAAGTTAATTTTAGTATACTATTTTCAGATAATATTCACACGGAAAAAATAGAGAAGCGAGGGAATGAAGATGCTTCATCGAAAAAAGTCGGCGTTGAAAACAGCGGGCGCGGAGGCACTGCCGCTGGCTATTGCGATTGCTGCCTATGGCATGTCCTATGGTGTTCTTGCCACGCAAGTGAACTTTACTTTGCTTACGACCGTTGCTATGTCTGTGTTTGTGTTTTCCGGATCTGCTCAGTTGGTTGCAGTGGCAATGCTGGCCGGTGGGGCAGGGACAGCGAGCGTTCTGCTGACCGTTATTTTACTGAATCTGCGCAACCTTCTTTATGGAGCGGCATTATCGGAGGGGCTTGCACCCGCGAAAAAATGGACACGCCTGCTCGCTTTCGGTATATCGGATGAGCCGTTTGTCTTAGCGAGCGCGCGCTTCAAGAAAGTCGGCCCGGATCCTTTTTATTTCGCTGTCGTTGCCGGTATCTTTTACATTGCGTGGATCCTTGCGGCACTGTTCGGAGCGCTCATCGGCAATCAGCTTGATCCGCAGAAATGGGGTCTTGATCTCGCTTTTCCGGCCACATTCGCTGCTCTGCTTGTTCCTGGATTGAAAGGTAAACCGGTCATTGGTACTGCGCTTGCCGCGGTGATCCTTACCCTTGTCATGGAGTTTATCAAGCCGGGTAATGAGCTCACAATCATTATGATCGGCCTTCTCGCGCCGCTTGTCGGACTCTATTTACATAGAAGGGGGCGCACGCATGCTTAATCAATGGTTTCTGATCGGCGCGCTTGCGCTCGTCACCTACTTGTCTCGTGTGATCGGTCTCGAATTTATGTCACGCTGGAAAATGAACCCGACGCTTCGGCTGTACTTCAATTATGTCCCAATCGCGATCATAGCGGCACTTCTCGTGAAGCAGATCGTGCTGCCTTTTCATGGCGGCTTAACTCTATCGATTCCTGTGTTGCTTAGCTGCATCGGCACGGCTGTCATGATTCTGCTGACGAAACGTTTTCTGCCTTCGGTCATTGTCGGCGTAGTGATCGGCGTGCTGTTCCGATATTTCTTTTCCTAACATATGGTTCGCACCTTAACTCATTGCGTTTTGGCTAAATTTACGCTAATATAAATCGTAATCATTACTATTTATATTAAGGAGGAACCTCATGGCAAGCAAAACTGAACTTTCGAGTGCGCGCAGGGAACTGAAAAGTCCTAACAAAAAGACGCATCGACGCGCACTCAAGATGATTAAGCAGATGAAACAATTGAAAAAAGGACTATCCTTTTAACGAATCGTGCCGTATCAGTAACGACGCATGTAAAAAGGCGAACAAGTTATTGAACCAAAAAAATAAGAACATGCCAAGTAGAAAAGACGATCTGTATCTTCATTTTAGACGATGCCGATTGTTTTTTCTTTTTATAAAAATTCGCATGAAAGCGTTTTTATTATATAATGAAGGAAAACATGTCAATCATGAAGAATTATTCAGAGAGGTGAACCTAATGGGACGGCGACGTGAAAGAATTTATAGTGAATTAGCCAAACGATGCGCTCAGTTTGATAAAAAGGCGCTTATGAAAACCTCAGGGATCACAGCTTCCGACCTTGCCGAGGTTCTTGACATTATGCGCAGCAATGTCAGTTCAGAACTGAATGAGCTGGTCAGAGAAAAGCGTGTCATCAAATTTGTTACTCGCCCGGTACTGTATGTACCGGCTGAGCTCATACGATCACAGTTTGGTGATGTGATCAGAGAGTATGAGGTAAAGGCTGCTTCTCTCAAGGAATTATTGAATCAAGAGAATACTCACGATAAAAATGAGGATCCCTTTTCACATCTTATTGGTGCAGATAAAAGCTTGAAAAATAGCGTGAAGCAGGCAAAATCGGCAATTGTATATCCGCCGAGAGGTTTGCATACGTTGATTCTTGGCCCCACAGGTTCCGGAAAAACGTTGTTTGCGCATATGATGTATAATTATGCGCAATCCATCGGCCGAATTAATGAGAAAGCACCGTTTGTCGATTTTAACTGTGCGGATTATTATAACAATCCTCAACTGCTAATTGGGCAGCTGTTCGGTTATGTAAAAGGTGCGTTTACAGGTGCGGCACGTGATCAGGATGGACTAGTCGCCAAGGCAGACGGAGGTATTTTGTTTCTTGATGAAATTCACCGTCTGCCCCCGGAAGGACAGGAAATGCTGTTCTATTTTATGGATACCGGCCGCTACAGTAAATTAGGCGAGACGGGGAATAAGCGAGAGGCACATGTTCTGATTATCGGAGCGACGACTGCTGATCCGGAATCGGCACTGCTGCAAACCTTCTTGAGACGAGTACCGGTCATGATCAACATTCCGAACTTCCAAAGCAGAAGTATAAGCGAACAAATAGAGCTGACTAAATTCCTGCTTTCCAGAGAAGCACATCGCACAAGCCATAAGTTTCATGTAAGCTCCGATGTGATCAAGGCACTGATCGGCAGCGTCACCTTTGGAAATATCGGCCAACTGAAATCGAATGTGCAACTGATCTGCGCGCAAGGATTTCTCGACAGTATGAATAACGACTTTGTCCAGCTTGATGCAAAAATGCTGCCGGCGGAAATGCAGGAAGGCTTGCATCGAATCTCGCATCAGCCTCAAATCAACCAGCAACTGAATAAACAGCTCCCGCTATTTCTCATTGTAACCGGAAGCAAGGATCCATTGCTTACTGACATCGATCAGTATGAACCGCCTTTTGATTTATACAAAATGATTTCGGGAAAATACGATTCACTGACACAAGAAGGCTTGTCCACGCACGATGTGCGCAAGTTTATTGCCGAGGATATTAAAGATCAGGTGAAGAAATTTTATCAGAAGACAGCGAAAGATATGTTGACGGCGGTTGTGGATCAACGGATTCTGGGACTCTCGAAAGATCTGGAGGCAATCTGCACACAGGTACTTGGCGAACACTTAAGCAGTCAATTTGTTTCCCTATTATCTGTCCACCTTTCTTCATTTCTTGAGCATCCGTTGCGCAAAATTGACTGTTCTCCCGATGTGAAGCAGACGATGTTTACCTATGCGCAAAAGGATTATGAGGCGGCTGGGAATATAGCAAAACTAATTGATGAGCGGCTTCATGTGGAACTGCCTGAGGTAGAGATTATTTATATTGCTTTTCTGCTTGGTTCGTTCGTTGAACTGTCGCAGCAGCGCAATGTCGGTATCGTTGTTGCAGCGCATGGTCCGCATACGGCAAGCTCAATGGTAAGCGTTGTAAAAGAATTGATGGGGGATTATCCGATTGAAGCCGTGGACATGCCGCTCAGCTTGAATTTCGGCGATATCTTTGAAAACATCATTCAAGCTGTTCAATCCGTTGATCAAGGTGCGGGCGTCTTAATGATGGTCGATATGGGATCGCTTTACTATTTTGAAGAAAAAATTGCGCATGGTGCAAAGGTACGTGTCAAAGCGATCGATATGGTATCGACACCGATGATTCTGGACGCAGTTAAAAACGCCAACTACCTGCATATGGACTTAAAAGGAATTGTTGATTCACTCTTCAAACTGCGTCAAACGGTTGGCATGGAACGACAAACGACGAACAGTCTGCGTCAAAAAGCCATTTTGACCATCTGCACGACAGGAAGCGGTATCGCAAAGCGAATTAAAAATATTGTCAGCATGTATATTCGCAATATTACGGATGAAGAAATCAGTGTGATTCCCATCTCTATTGAAGGACTATATGACGTAGCACAGAGAATGCAGACGAAATATGATATTGTTGCGAGTATCGGCGCGAAGAACCCCAAGCTTGAAGGTGTTCCTTATATTACCCTGTCTCAATTTGTCGGCGGCGAAGGACAAGAAATACTCCAATCTATTTTAGCGGGGAAATCTCTGCCAATTAAGGATAATCCATCGCATGTTATTGTTAAAGGCGTTTGTGAAGACAGTTTGCAGGATATGCTGATGTATCTTAACCCAAGACGAGCAGTCGCAGCCATTCTTGAATTTAATGATGCAGTAGAAAAAGCGCTGCATCTTCATTTTAAAAATGCGACGCAGATCCGCATCATCATGCATTTGGCCTTCGCACTCGAACGTGAGGTTGCACACACACCGTTGAAATATGAAGGCGAGCTGAGCAGCGAAAAGAAACAGCTGTTTCATCAACTGGAGAAAACGCTAGAAGTGCTCAACTTCAAATTAAATATTCAACTGAGTGAAGGCGAATTTTATTATTTTATTGATATGTTGATTGATGAATTGGGGAAAAACGTATTATTTGCTCGTACTTCACAAATCTAGTGTGTTATTTTGAGTACCGTTCAAAACACAGTGTGTTGTTTTCGACGATTTCAATGATTAGTGAGTTATGAAACAGAACAGTGTATTATTTTTGAAATTTAGTGTGTTGGTTTTTGGAAGCATAATAGAAAAAACGTTTATCAGAGCCTATTTACGGCTCTTTTTTTTTAAAACACAAAATTGGCACGATACTTGCTTATATAAAAGTGTACAGAGAGAAAGGAGGAGAAAAAAGTGGTCGCAATCGTTATTGCTACACATGGAGATCTTTCAGATGCGTTAATGGGCACTGCTAAGATGATCTTCGGAACTATTGAAAATGTTGCTCAGGTCACATTTAAACCAGGGGAAGGTATTGAAAATCTGCTCGACAAATATCAGGCAGCCAGTGAAAGCTTGGAAGATGATCACATTCTGTTCCTTGTCGACCTGTTTGGTGGGAGCCCTTACAACGCGGCGAGCCGCTTTGTTGCAAGAAAGGAAAATATGGATATTGTAACCGGCGTTAACCTTCCGATGTTTGTGGAAGTTCTCGGTAAACGCTTGGCCGGCGGAACGCTTGAGGAACTCGTACAAACAGCCAAGACTGCCGGAGCGGACGGTATTAAATCATTCAAAGAAATTTTTTCACATCAAACATTAGCAAATAGTGCCAAAGAAGACGAGGGAGATGAGTTAGGATGAAAATTAAATGGTTACGTATTGACTCACGATTAATTCACGGACAGGTGGCAAACAACTGGGTAAACCATGTGGGTGCCGGAACGATCATTGCAGCAAATGACAGCGCTGCCAAAGATGATTTGAGAAAAACTTTGCTTCTGCAGGTAGCTCCGGGACGAACAAAGTCCTATGTCATGACGATTGATAAAACAGCGCGCTGCTATAAGAATCCATCCTATGAAAATTTGGATGTACTGCTGGTTGTTGAAACGCCTAAAGATGTACTTCGCCTGATGGATGCTGGTGTGGAAGTCACTCAGGTGAATGTCGGAGGAATTACCTTTAAAGAGGGCATGACGTTAATCTCTGAAGCAGTATCGGTCAGCCCGGAAGACGTTGAAGCGTTTAAAGAGTTAGACAAACGTGGTGTTAAGCTGATTCTTCAACAATTGCCGAACACAAACGCGTCTGACTTTATGAATCGGCTGAAAAGCAAAAATCTATTATAAAAACAAAATAGAGGGAGGGTTTTAGACTATGAATACCATGCAATTTATTTTAGTTATTCTTGTAGCACTTATCTGCGGGATGGCGAGTGTGCTCGATGAGCGCCAATTCCACCGCCCAATTGTCGCATGTACACTCATTGGACTCGTTTTAGGAGATTTGCATACCGGTATTATTCTAGGTGGTAGTCTTGAATTGATCGCACTCGGCTGGATGAACGTTGGTGCCGCAATGGCGCCGGACGCAGCACTAGCCTCAACAATTTCAGCAATCGTTGTTATTGTCGGTCACCAATCCATTGGTGAAGGAATTGCGATTGCTGTACCGCTTGCTGCAGCAGGCCAAGTATTAACCATTTTTGTTCGTACGATTACTGTGTTCTTCCAACATCAAGCCGATCACTTTGCGGCTGAGGCAAATTTTCGAGGGGTTGAATGGTGTCATATAGGAGGCTTGTTCCTGCAGGGCTTACGTGTTGCCATTCCAACTGGAGCAGTAGCTGCAATTGCCGGAACTAGTCTTGTCAGCCAGTGGCTGGATGCCATTCCTCCGGTCGTTACACACGGCCTGCAGGTTTCCGGCGGATTCATTGTTGTTGTCGGGTACGCGATGGTTATTAACATGATGAAGGCACGTTCGCTGATGCCATTCTTCTTCATTGGGTTTACCCTTGCTACATTTATGACAGGCATCAACCTTGTTGGTCTCGGTATTCTCGGTGCATGTGCCGCGGTTGTCTATGTTCAGTTGAACCCGGATTTTCATGACTCAATTAAAGCTCCAGCTGCTGCCACAAATGTCGGATCCGATGACGACGATGTATTAGGATAAGGAGGGTGAAAAAAATGACAGAAGTGAAAAAAGTAGAATCGTTAACGAAAAAAGATATCATCAGTACTTATTTTCGAAGCACATTTATGCTAGGTTCCTTCAACTTCGAACGTATGCAAGCGATTGGTGTCGCGGTGACAATGATTCCGGCGATCAAACGCTTTTACCATAAAAAAGAAGATCAGGCCGCTGCGTTGAAGCGTCACCTTGAATTCTTCAACACGACGCCATGGCCGGCATCAGCAATCTTTGGTGTTACCGCTGCTATGGAACAAAAAAAGGCAGAAGGCGGCGACATTGATGAAGCCGCAATTACCAACGTAAAAATCGGTTTGATGGGACCGCTCGCCGGTATCGGTGATCCAATTTTTTGGGGAACGGCGCGCCCGATCCTTGCAGCTCTTGGCGCTTCGCTTGCTATGAGCGGAAGTATTCTCGGACCGCTGCTCTTTTTCTTCGGAATTAACATCATCCGTATGTTGACGAGATGGTACGGATTTAAGGTCGGTTATACTCAAGGTACGGACATTGTTCAAGACGTTGCCGGCAACCGTCTTAAGAAATTAACGCAAATGGCTTCTGTACTTGGTTTGTTCGTTATGGGATCACTGGTATCAAAATGGACCAGCATTAAAATGCCGCTTGTTCTTGTATCGTACAAACAAGCAGGGAAAGTCGTTGACACAACCATGCAGGGGATTTTAGATTCACTGCTTCCAGGTCTTGTTGCCTTACTGATGACTTTCGGCTGCATGTGGCTGCTCAAGCACAAAGTCAATGCGATCTGGATCATCTTCGGTATGTTTGCAATCGGTATTCTCGGATACTGGGCTGGTATCTTCGGACTGTAAGATGGCTGATACGGTTGCGCGTCACTTGTGCATGATTCATTCATAACTTTTTTGTAAATCGGCTAGGAGGGATTTCGATGTTTAACAGCTTGAAAGCATTTCTACATCCAAACAATAGACCTGAAGGCTATGTGTACAGTTCTTCAAAGTGGGTGACGATCCTAATGGTGATCGGTATCCTGCTCTACACAATCACTGACGGGTGGGGAACCTTGGTCGCCTTATCGCTTGCGGTCGCCTTACTGATCGGACGATACATGCTGGCCAAACAAGCTGCAGGAGATTTTCTTGATATGCACCAAGCCAAAAAAGGCTACGCGAAAACAAGAAATAAAGATTATCTGCGCTTTATTAAAGCCCGCGGCGAGCAGATGCTCAATGACAACAAGGTACTCACGAAAGCTGCCAAGGAAGAAATTCATCAACTTCTAGCCTATGCAGAAAAATATCTCTGATTCTTGCAGCCGGTGACGCTGCCAATATAAGAATAAAAAACGTGAAGGAGCTTAGGTTCCTTCGCGTTTTTTTGCACTCGAATGGCCAAAAGAAGCGCATGACGGAGTACGATTCACCTGCGATTCTATAGAGCGTATACATATCAATTAAACGTTTACTTAACTAATGCTTTCCTAAGCAGTGCTTGTTCCCTATGCGCAGAAGCGGTATTATATTCTAAGTTCCAAATCTAGAGGTGAGAAAGGTTTATGAAGCTGACTTTATCCTGTGTGCGCACATTGATTGCTGCTAAAAACGGGAGATTTGCGCCCTTTTTTAAGCAGCGATTGCGGGATAAAGCATGATCAATGTTCACTTTTGAAGATCAGGGCCAAATCAGGCGGGTGGGTTCACCAACATGCCGCAATCGCAAAAACACGAGCGATGCGGAGGATGGATCATGAACGACCTGATAAAAAATAAAAATTTTGTTTCACTCTTTTTTGGACGATTAATCTCCAATATCGGTGATAGTCTCTATTATATCGCTGCGATGTGGCTTGCCTATAATTTGGGCGGCTCCGCTTTCTACTCGGGGCTTGCCGGCTTTTTGACGCTTCTCCCGGAATGTCTCTCCTTTTTAGTTGGTCCGATTGTGGATCGGATGAATCTGAAAAAAGTGCTCGTCATTCCTTCGCTTTTTCAAGGGATGCTTCTTTTGCTTGTCCCCATTCTATACATGACTCATTTACTTACGGTTACCGGTGTGCTGATCATCATGCCCTTGATCGCTTTAATTGATTTATTTCCTTATCCTGCCGAAGGTGCGCTGATTCCAAGATTGGTGAAGAAAGAGCAACTGGTTGCGGCAAATAGTGTGATGAGCTTTTCCTATCAGGGAACGGATCTGATCTTCAGTATGTGCGGCGGCTTTCTGATTTTGTTCACTGGCGCGGTGAATCTGTATCTTATTGACACGTTTACTTTCTTTATTGCGGCAGCATTTTTTGCGACCATACGTTTAAAGGTGTCGAATCAAATAGCACAGCCTTCATTTAATTTTTCGTCTTACCGGGCGGATTTGGCTGCTGGGTTTCGCTTTGTAATGCAACCTTTGAATCTCAGCCTGTTGCTGCCGCTTTTGGGTATAAACTTTTTCTTAAGTGCCGTACTCGCGGCCCTGCCGTCGTTCGCAAATCAGCTAGGCGGCCCGGGGAAATATGGAATTCTGCTCACCTGTTACACATTGGGATTTTTGCTTGGAACGCTGACCTCATCCTTTTTATCTCGAAAAATGACGATGGGCATAGCACTGATTTTCGGTTATGCCGGGTCCGGTATCATGTGGCTGCTGGCTGCGTGGGCAGCGGATCGTTTCTTTATGCTTTGCTGCGTTTTTATTGTTTTGGCTAATTTCCCGGTCGGGGCAACGAATATCCTGTTCAGTACTTTTTTCCAAGTGATGCCGCCTCAGGACATGATCGGACGTGTGTCTGCGGTTATCGAAACGCTGATTGCGGCCGCAATGCCGCTTGGAGCATTGTTCGGCGGCATAATCACACCTTGGCTAGGCAGTACGCCTCTGTTTCTCTTTCAAGGAGGGGTTGTTCTGGTCACGTCGCTGATTTGGATATTGAATAAGAAATTGCGGCAGATTCCAAGATTGGAAGAACTTAACGGTGGATCGGGTCACAAGTTGTCCGACATACCCGAATAAAACATGGACAAATCACGTGATTACGGAGGAAAAATGGGAGCTGGTCTTTTGAAGAAAGAGATTAATCGAGGTTACGCCTCACTTTAATAAATGCAACGATTTCTTTTTGTTCCTCTTCTGTGAGTGCTTCCCCATCAATAATTAAACAGCAGTTCGCTTCTTGGGGTTGGTCGAGATGAATGTTTGGTTTATAAGGCCGATCAACTAATGTATCTAGAGAAGTCTTAAAAAAATCAGCTATTTTAATCAACGCGTCAATCGGTGGCTGACGGTAGCCGGTTTCATAGCTGGCGTATGTACTTTTAGCGATTCCGAGAATATCGGCCATGTTCTGGATCGTTAATTTTTTTTTCTTTCTTAATGTAATTAATTGATCAAGCATCCGAACACTCCCCCAGTAGTCAGTTTACCTCTAGATACACGTATAGTAAACATTTTGTTGAAAAATATGGAGAAAAAGTTATAATGATCGTATAAAATACACAAGACGAGGAATTATTAATGAAAAAAATTTTAGTTCTTGCTACAGGGGGAACGATTGCCTCAACGCCTCATCAGGATGGTTTGGCACCGGGCATGACCATTGATCAATTGGCCGGCTATTTTGAGCACAATTCGGATGTGTCCGTTGATTTTTGTGTGTTAATGAATAAGGACAGTACCAATATGCAGCCGGAAGACTGGCTCACTTTGGCTAAGACTATTGATGAACAACAGCATCGCTATGACAGTTTTATTATCACACATGGTACGGATACCATGGCCTATACGGCAGCAGCATTGTCCTATCTGCTCCATGGACTGAAAAAAACAATTGTCATTACCGGTTCGCAGGTTCCGGTCAGTTTTAAGCGTACCGATGCCAAGAAAAATATTAAGGATGCACTGACGTTTGTGCAAAAGGCAGATCTTTCCGGTGTATTCATTATTTTTGATGGAAAGGCGATTCTTGGGACACGAGCAATTAAAATGAGAACAAAAAGCTACGACGCATTTGAAAGTATAAATTATCCATATATCGCTTCGATTGACGACACAAAGATTCATATTCAGTTCAAACCAAAAAACGATACAGATTCATTTTCCCGGAAAATCGATATCTGTCCGGATGTCTTTTTGCTGAAAATTTTTCCGGGACTCTCGCCTGCCTTTTTCGACTTTCTTAAGAGTCATACAAAGGGCCTGATTATTGAAAGTTTTGGAAATGGCGGTCTGCCCTTCGAAAAAAGAGATCTGGTCGCTGGGGTCAG
Source organism: Sporolactobacillus sp. STSJ-5 (assembly GCF_024385605.1). GTDB lineage: Bacteria > Bacillota > Bacilli > Bacillales > Sporolactobacillaceae > Sporolactobacillus. The sequence goes on from NZ_JANFOJ010000008.1 coordinate 85,486, forward strand.
AAATTTGGTGCAGAAGGGAATACCCGTGGTTATTACGACCCAATGTCTTGAAGAAGGCCAGAACATGGACCTTTATGAGGTTGGAAAACGGGTCGAAGAGGCCGGCGGGATCACAGCCGGTGATATGAATACAGAAGCGATCGTTGCGAAGCTGATGTGGATTCTCTCGCAAACTACGGATCTATCGGAAATCAAAAGAATGCTTCAGACACCGATCGCTCATGATTTGGATTATATTTAAAGCTTAAGGGAAGGCGAGTACAATTAAATCTTCTTTTTTTACGATCACGATCATAATTATCGGCTCGATTCTGTACGGTATCGGCATTAATTGGTTTCTAATTCCGGCCAATGTTTATTCGAGCGGATTCGGCGGTTTGTCCCAACTGATTGCAACAACCGTACACCAGTTTTATCCGGCATTATCAATTTCAAATATGGTCGGTGTGCTCTACCTCGTGTTTAATATACCTGTGCTCGTTTTGGCATGGCATGCACTTGGGCGGAAATTTGTCAGCTATACAATACTGAGCGTTATTTCATGCTCTGTTGCGCTTCACTTTATTCCAAACATTGATTTTTCATCCAATGTACTTTTGAATGCCATTTTCGGCGGCATTTTTTGTGCGTCCGGGGTTGCCCTGACGCTTCGATCAGGTGCGTCAACGGGCGGGCTCGATGTGATTTCGCTGGTTATGATTCGGAAAACCAATTTTTCATTTGGCCGGATCAGCCTGAGCTTCAACGTGATGATCACGGTCATTGCCGGGATTGCCTTCGGTGTAGAAAAATCGCTGTATACATTGATCAGCTTATATACGAATGCCAAAGTTGTCGACACCATTTATACAAGCAAATTCAAAATACAGCTCACGATGGTCATCGATGGAGACCGTCTGGATACGGTTAGGAGCCTCGTTCTAAAGCATACGAAACACGGCCTGACCTATACCGAGGCAAGAGGCGGCTACACCGATAATAAAAAACAGATCATTTATACCGTGATTACACGCGATGAACTTCCGCAACTGGCGGCACTCATCCATCAAGCCGATTCCTCATCATTTATCACCATTCAGAATGTTGGCGAAGTGAAAGGCAAATTTTTAATGCAGTAGCCGTTCGCTCCTTTCCTTAGAAAAGACGGCCATTTCTGAAAGGATGACTTCTCTTTTAGAAAATATACGATTTCTGCCTTGCTAGTATGAAGATATGGTCATAAGAGGCTAATTCCCAATCCGTTCTGATCGGTTGAGCGATTAGGTAGGCATCTGATCTGATAAATAGACGGAGAAATTCCGCTTAATTAGAAAATAAGCGAAAAAAAAGCTTGAATAGACGGAAAAATTCCGCTTATCGAATCGAAAAACGTGAAAATGGAGAGTTTTGTTTTGCATAAGCGGAAAAATTACCCTTATTTACCGGCGAATAAGTGCTATGGTGCATATAAACGGAAAAACTCCGCTTATTTTACTCGATACTTAATTAAGGATCAAGATGCTTTATAAAATAGAACTGTCAGTTCAAGTACAAAGCTGATGATTAAAAACCGCATTTGGAACAAGGGAGCTTTCGTATGTAAAAAAATTTTCGCAAACTACGTATACGTCCTGTATGCAACGCGAAAGCCACCGCATTCTGCGGAAGTAAGGACCGGGCGCTGTCTGCCCGGTTTTTTTGACAAGGAAAGAAAGTATATGATTTTTGCCAAAGCCAAAGGTTGTGAGCCAAACGCGCAGGTGCGAGACTCCTGCGGAGCGGTTCTGTTGATCGCAGGCCAGGGGAGACCCCGCAGGTATTAGTTTGCTTGAGGAGGCTCCCGGACTGCCCACGGTCGCGCTCAGTTGATGCGAGCAACCGGAGCGTAATCAAAATCCGGCATGATTTAAGGACCGGGCGCTTTTTGTCCGGTTTTTCTTACAAGTAAAGAAAGTATAAGATTTTACCCCATATTTAAACGAATAAACCAGTGTCTTGACCGAGAATCAAAGCGGAGGTGCGAGACGCCTGCGGGATCAGCGTGCCAGCGAGACCCCGCAGATTTCTGCTTGTCTGAGGAGGCTCGCGGTGCGCCCGCGGTCGTGCTCTGTTGATGCGAGCAACCGAAGCGATGATTCAACACTGTAAAGACACAAACCAATCACACACGGCTGGAGATTAAAGACCGGGCGCTTTTTGCTCGGTTTTTCTTAGAAATTTTTTTCTAATATAGGCGTTGCAAAATAAATCAGTTTGCCGTATGATATCAATGCAAGCAATCACTTACATTGTGGGAATGATAAAAAATGGTCGATGCAAATCAAACAGCTGAAAAAATCATTGCGGCATTTCTTGAATTGGTCCAAGAAAAAGGATATAAAGGGACGACCACACGCGCCATTTCAGAAAAGGCTAATGTCAATGAAGTGACGATTTTTCGCCATTTTGGAAATAAAAAAGGCATCATAAAAGCAGCGGTTCAAACTTTTTCAAGCAGAATGCAATTATTACCGATCATTGAACATGATATGGCTTGGGATTTGGAAAGTGATTTACTCACCATTGCAAAACTGTATCACAGCTTCGTTACCAAATATGAAGCATTGATTTTGATTGGTATCAGAGAAACCGTAGATTTTCCTGAGATCAATGAAGAGGTTGCGCAAATTCCAATCAAATTAAAAACGATTATTATTAACTACTTATCCGAGATGAAAAAACGTGGAAAACTTGCAGAAAAGATTAACATCGAAATTCAGGCGATGAATTTCATTTGGCTTAATTTTGGCTATTTTCTTACCCAAACACGGTTTAAGGATACGGAATTAAAAATTCCAAAAGAAACTTTTTTTAAAGAGAGTATTATCTTTTTTGCTGAGGCTCTTAAAGCTCAGTAAAATTTTTTAAAATATATGTAAGCAAGTACTTGCTTTGGAGGCGTTTAGATGAATGTAGTTAGAGATTTCTTCAAGATTAAAGAAACAAAAATAGGACTCGCTGCAGGACTGTTATTTTTAATTTGTTTTTTCGGTGTTTGGATGACGGTATATCAGAATATAGATGATCGCTCCGATCAACTCCATGTCGCTTTAGTGAATCAGGATTTGAAAATGAGTCAAAAAGAGGTAGTCACATTAAAGAATAAAATACCTTTTAAGGTCCATGTGTATCAATCACTGAATCATGCAAAATCGGTAATGAATAAACATAAAGTCGACATGATCATGGTTGTTCCTAACAACTTTACGAAGCAGATATCAAGCAACAAACGAGCAGAACTGCACTATTATATCAATCAAGCGAATTCGAGCCTGGCAAAGCAGATCATGAATCAAGCATCGGATAAGATCACTCAGTCAATGAACCAGAAAATGTATGCATTAAAGCAGCAAGTAGTAAACGAAAAAGCAACTGCGGCGATCAAGCAGGGACTTCCGCAGCCTCAAGCAGCACAGCAAGTAACAACCGTATTCGATAAAGCGATTCAGTCGCTGAATCTGAATACGGTCACGTCAAAAGTGACGAAATCAAACAATGTTAAAGGCTTTCCTGCCTCTGTTCTTCCACTATGCATTGTGCTTGTCTCCTATGTAGGCTCGATGGTCATGCAGATGAACATTTATGCAGCTGTCACTAAGCTGCGCAAAAAATATAACAAGTGGCGCGTCTATTTGGCTCATGTGGGCATTAATTTAGCAGCTGCAGTTGTCTTAGCGGCGCTCGTAATGCTTGCTTTGCAGATTTTCGATTTTAACCTGCATGTGAATGGATTTGGTGTGTTTCTGTTCCAAATATTAAGCTACTTTTCATTCATGAATTTGTCGCAAATGTTCCTGTATGTGCTCGGATTTGCGGGAAACGCGATCAATGTGCTGGGTACACCGATGCAGCTGATGACTTCCGGAGCAATTATTCCAAAGGCAGTACTCGCACCGTTTTATTATAAAATCAGCTTCTTATATCCGGCAGCCTATGTGGCGAACGCCTATTACCTTTTTGTGTATGGTGGGACCGGTCTTGGGCATGATGTGCAAGCTCTGTTTGTGAACGTGGTGGTAACGCTGGTCGTATCTGTACTAGCCGTGACGGTTCAACGTAATCGCGTGGAAAATATCGATCGTAAAAAAAGAATTCTAGAGTTAGCGGAATAATCACGCGTGACGGATCAAATGATCATATAAAAGGGGGAGGTTTATTGGAGAAGAACAAAGAAAGTATGCGAAGCAAGCTGGTTAAAGCATTGCTCAGAATCGTGCAAATAAAAAAGGATTGGCAATTAACGAACGATGACTTAAAGAAAACCATTCGAAAAAAACGGTTAGCTGAGAATTCTAACCCTCCCAAAAAGGTATATAAAGCATGTACCATTGAACGAAAAGATAGTGACGGCTATTGTTATTATGTCATGAAACCAAAAAAAGGGTCGGGACAAAAACATATTTTCTATTTGCATGGGGGCGGCTATGTATACGAAATTAAGTCGATGCACTGGGTGTTTTTAAGCAAGCTGGTCGAAGCCTTGCAGTGCACGATCACGGTTCCGATTTATCCTTTGGCACCGGAGCACCATTATCAAGACGTTTTTGATCTCATTGCTCCGCTTTATGTTCAAATTGATTCGGAGACTGAGTCTCAGGATCTCGTGATTATGGGTGACTCCGCAGGTGGCGGTATGAGCTTGGTACTTGCTCAGCAGTTAAAGGATATTGGGTTGCCGCAGCCGGGAAATATCGTTGTCCTCTCTCCTACATTGGATATGTCAATGAGCAATCCGGAGATCGGTGCCGCGGAGCAGCTTGATCCGGTGCTGGCGGCTCCTTCGCTTAGGCAAATAGGGAAGTGGTATGCGGCAGATAAAGATCCGAAAGATGAACTGATCAGTCCCATATATGGCAGTTTTGAAGGACTTGGCAAAATCAGCCTGTTTACCGGGACCCATGATCTGCTCAATCCTGATGCCCGCAGACTCAAGCGGATGCTCGACACGCAGGACATACGTATTAACTATTATGAATATCCGTCCATGATCCATATATGGCCGCTCTTCCCATTGCCTGAAGCAAAACAGGCAATCGAACAGATTGTTGCTCTTTTAAAATAATGGTGGATCATAACGAATTAGCGAAAATCAGTCCCGCAGAATAATGCGAGACTGATTTTTGTTGTACGAATATTAGAGATCTATGTACGAAAGCGGATCAGTGCCAAGTAAATGCACTTTTTAACTTAATCAAGCTTCTTTTAAAATGAAAATTTTTATAGATATATTATGGTATAATATATCTATAATTATGCTACGGAGGCAGATCCAATGAACATAAAGCCATCGGCTGCAATACGAAATAATTACAATGAAATTGCTGAATTGTGCCGGGAAAGCGGCGAGCCAGTTTATTTAACGAAAAATGGTGAGGGCGATCTTGTGGTCATGGACATTGACGCATTTTCAAGACGTGAACAGATGCTGCGTTTGAGAGAACATCTCATTGCTGCGGAAGAGGAACGGTTAAACGGTAAATCGGGGTATTCCATAGACCAGACGGTTTCACTGATGCGCCAGGCAGCTGATGAGGTTCGCAATGGGAAACAGCAGTAGGCGGTATTCGATTGTTATTTCCGAGCAGGCACTGGAAATGCTTGTTTCACATACGCGATTCCTCGCCAATGTAAACAATGAAGCGGCAGAAAAATTAATTAAAGCATTTGAACGTGCCGCAGAATCTCTGCAAATCAGGCCAGAGCGGAATCCATGGCTTGATGACAAAAATTTGCCAATTAATAAATACAGAAAGATCGTATTTAGCGGCAATGAGCCGAGAACCAGGTATAGTGCGGCTTTTTGTTCTTAACATTTTCAAGGATATACTGTATAATGAAGTCAGTTAAAGCGAGATTAATTGCAATACATAAGGTTAATTACATTGCCTTGTGTATATAATAAAAACGGCAGTTACCTGTGTTGTCGCACAGGTAACTGCCTAGGCTTTAGAAGCTGCTTTAAGAGCAGCACATCACAAGTGTAAAGCTATCACAAGGATAACCGCTACAATGAGTGTCGGCTCAGAGCGGTTATTTTTTATCCCTTGTGATATGGTCAAGTAAATTCAGCACAAAGTTCATACTCATAAAGAGCAGCCCAATGATGCCAATCACAGCCATAACAGCAGACAAGGATAAAAGCGCCTCCTTCCGTTCTCTGTCGTCTACGGGAGACACTACGAGTAACAGGGTGTGACACGCCGCCCTTCAAGCCGATCTATTGCCTTGTCCTCATTATACAATATATTTTCCCATTCGAAGTATTGCGTTAGAAAAATTCCCTGGCATGGTGTTGTCCGAGAATATTATATTCTTTCGTCATTATAAATCCGTGAACCAAGCTCCTCATCTAGAACTGCTATTGAACCACGATTAGAGTCATTAAAATAACTTTGGAAATTTCCGGATCGTTGCCCAGCGAAGATATCATTTCTCATATACTTTTCCCAGCCTCTATTTTTTTATTATTCTGTATAATACAATAGATTGTGGGAAGATCTTTTGGAAAAAAATGATAGTTATCAACACTTATTAAAAAGGCTTTGTAAAGCTCGAAATATTTCTCCGCGAAAGCCAAGATTTGAAAATATTGAAGACGTAGTCGTTATTCATGTTAAAAATCATTTGAAAGAAGGCGTAGATTTAGAATGTGTAAAAATTTTAAATCTCATCCATCAGACAATTCCTTTAGGAATAAAATACAGTGAACTATTATATTTGTATCCGGGCGGGAATCGTTTAGACAGAGTAACAATATCTTTTGACAAGGATGATTATATGCTATTAAACAAAAAACTAGAGAAAGGAGATCTTTGAATAAGTCATGCACGCTCTCAAGTAAATTGCTTGCATCGTAATTTTAACCTCTATATAACTTTAACTTATGTAGCACAAAACAAAGATGAGGCCATCCCTTTTGGACGGCCTCATCTTATTTATTAACTTTATACCGATTTGAGTTTCTTACGTCCTTGCCACCATCCGGCACCGAGCACGAGGATAAGTGCGCCGATTCCGATATACCCGAGAATTGAAGCCATTGTCCATAGATCTGCTTTTGCGCCGAAGTAGAGCACATCTTTGATCGTCTCCATACCAAAGCGTACCGGCACCCAGCTGTGAATCCAGTAGCGGAAGAAATGGTTCAGCATTTCTGGTGGGTAAGGGAGCAGCGGTGATCCGAAGAACCAGATCAGAATAACAATTGGCCACCCTTTAAATCCGAGCCAGTTAAGGACTGCCGTCTGGATCAAGTAATAAACGAATGCACTGAATGTGAGTGCCCAAATCAGGTTCGATGTGTCAGGCACATGAAGATTCATCATGCCGCTGACCACAGTGAGCAATGTGAGCGCTTGAGCGAAGGCGAGGACAAGACCTGCCAGCGTCTGACTAATGGTGAGGCGCAGTGACAGCGAGTCATTGCCCATTTTCTTGAATGTGCGCCACATAAGCAGCGAGCTGGTGAGCCCGCCGAGCCAAACGAGCATTGTCAGAAGTACCGGAGCATTACCGCCTGCGCTATGCGTGCCAACCTTATTTATCAAATGCGTCTCAGTGGTCATTGGCTGAGCCAGCACGTTCGCTTGGGCAGGACTCAGCTTCAAATGATGTGCTTCTGCGGCCTGAAGTGTTTGATCACTAAAGGCTGCCGATATTCGATTGGATACTTTGGCGAAAATCGTTTGAATAGCAGTCGCGGCTTGGGCATTCATGCCTTGGTTCACCCATAATTCAAGCTTTGCCGTTTCTGGTTTTGCGGTCTGAAGCGTCAACAACTGTTCCGTGAAATTTTTGGGAATAATGACTGCCGCATAATAATCTTTGTTCTCCATTCCTTTTTTTGCTGAATGGAGACTGCTGCGAGAAACCCACTTTATCGGTGCGTCCGATTTGTCGAATGCGTCTTGCAGTTTTTCCTTAATGACTTTTCCGTTTGGTCCCTGATCTTCATTTACTAGGGCAACTTTTAATCCTTTAATTTTTGATGTGCTCGATGGACCAAATTGAGCGAAGGAAAAGATTGAGAGAACCAAAACGACGATGACAAGATACAGCCAAAATGATTTCTGAATAAAAATACGTAGCATATGAAGCCTCCTATATATTCACTGACCAATCAGTGAATAAAAATGCAATTTAATACTGGAGATTGTTTTATTCATTTCCAGCATTCAAGCAGAAAGTCGATGTTCGCCAGAAAGTAGCGCTTGGAATCCTCACTTAATTCATGCTCACCCAAAATAAACACACGCTCAAAAAGGTAGCTCTGAAAGAGAGCACACAGTTGGCGGGCCATCAGCCGGCAGTTGAGCGGACGAAGCTCTCCGCGCTGCACACGTTCTTCAAGCAGTTCAGCAATTTGCTCAATGACTGAATGAAAGGTATCAATGATCCATGAGGTCTGTTCTTTTTTCAGCAGCGGTTGCTCGTGAAACATGATTAATAGTGCTTTTCGGTTGCTGTCGGTAGTGATTAGAGTCCACATAGAGCGTAATATTCCAACAAGCATGTCACGAACCGAATCGTCACGATTCACGTTCTGTAAGACCTGACTAATAAATTCCGCTTTGCTTTCAGTTGTTTCCTGAATGACTGCGTCAAGAATCTGCTGTTTCCCCTCTGGAAAATAATAGTACATGAGTCCGTCTGCCATGCCGATCGCTCGGTTAATTTCTTTTGTCGACGTATTGTGGAAGCCTTTTTCAGCAAATAAATTCCGCGCAGAGTCGAGCAGCTGCTTTTTGCGTTCAATGGCTTGCAAATCTCGACTGGTTAAGTTCTTCTTTCGTGTCGATCCGTTCATTGATTCATTCACCTCATGGTCAATGTTAGCCAAGTTGAGTGGGTGACGTCAAGGTAAAGGTGGCATCAAATTATATTTTCATTAACTGATCGGTCAATGAAAATATAAACGACTTTTCGCTTATTGTCAACATTTAGTTGCGATCATGTTAAGAAAATAGCGGATCAATTAATGTCTTTTTGATGTTTTCGATCATATCTGCTTCGCTGTATCCATTCTTTTGGCGCAGAAAAAGATAGATTTTTGGATTAACCGCTGCGATAAAAGTGTGAGCAGTAAAATCTGTATTGATCGGTTTCGCTGCGTTCGCCTTGATTGCTTCATCGAGCAGCTCACCAATTGTTTTGTGCATAAACAGATACGGCTTCGACTCAAAGAATGTTTTCTTTTTCCCCATACAGGACGTGAAGTTGTGAATGGTTTCAATTAGTGCAACATGAGTCTCCAGAAAATGGATATGTTCTTTCAACAAAGTCTGTAATCGTTCTTTTGCAGGCTTTGACTTTGATTTCTCTAAGTAAGAGGCGGTTTTTGCCTGCATCAGGTTGAACTGCTCATGCAGGAGCTCCATGCAAAGGTCACCTTTATTGGCGTAGCGTCGATACATCGTGCCTTGGCCCACATTTGCGGCTTTGGCAATCTGATGCATGCTGACATTCTCAACACCGTGCTGTGAGAACAAGGATTCAGTTGTTTGCAAAATTGATGCGCTTATCTCGTTGGCATCTCTGCGCTGTGTTCGATCAGGCATACAAAACTGGTCTCCTTTTTGTTAGGTTTAATCATTGTCCAAGGCCACTCTTTTTGCTAGGAGGCTGTTTCAATAATAGTCATATCACGAACGTATGTGCTATAATTAAGCTATGAAAAGAGGTGAAAGCATGCCCTTAAAAGGACTTAAAGTACGTATCTACCCCAATAAAAAGCAGAAGCTACTCATCCAAAGTAATTTTGGCTACAACCGTTTTGTTTGGAATCAAATGCTCCATATGCTGATTGAACGGTATAAAAATAATCCAAAAACTCCTTTTTTGAATGCCTATACCTTAAATAATTTGCTTCCGGCGTTGAAAAAAGAGTATCCTTGGCTAAAAGATGCAGAAAGTACCAGCCTTCAAGCCACCAATCATGATTTAGTCGAAGCCTATAAAAAGTTCTTTAAACAAAAACATGGATTTCCCAAGTTTAAGTCAAAGAAGTCTTTCAAAAAATCCTATCAATGCAAATGCGTCAATCAGAATATGAAACAGGTCGCAACACACTCGATCCAATTGCCGAAGTTAGGCAGGCTTCGCTTTAAAGCTGGGAAACCCATTCCAAAGGTCATTAAATCGGTAACTATTCGACAATCGTTTACTGGAAAATACTACGCCATTCTTCTTGTTGAAGACGAAAACCAAGCCTTCACGAAGACGAACGCACGTATTGGTCTTGATTTGGGAATCTCTGATTTACTTATTGGTTCGGATGAACAAAAGATTCCCAGTATTCGCTTTGACAAAAAACAGGCAAAAAAGCTGCACGAGTGGGAGAAACGACTGGCTCGGCGTCGTCTGCACGCACAAAAAGCTATGGCTTGGGACAAACACAATCAGGTTCTTCAGCCAAGACAGCTCGCCGACTTCAAAAACGTGCAAAAAGCCAGATTAATGGTGGCGAAACTCCATGAAAAAATGGCCAACCAGCGTCAGAATTATTTGCATCAGATCACCACAAAACTAGTGAAAAACTATGATCTGATCGCCATTGAAGATCTGAAAACCAAAAACCTTCTTCGCAATCATAAATTGGCACGGGTGATTGCGAACCAAGCTTGGGGAGAAATTCGCCGAATGCTTGAGTATAAATGTTCTTGGTACGATAAGCAGCTTATTGTCGTCAGTCCATATAAGACCTCACAGATTTGTTCCCATTGCGGGCATGATGATGGGAAACACGAACTTGGTGTCCGTGAATGGACGTGTCCACATTGCGGGGTGCACCATGACCGCGATGTTAACGCTGCAAAAAACATCTTAACTTTGGGCTTGGGACAAGCCTTGGTCAAAGAGTTGTAACCTCTGCTTTTGCGTCCTCGGACAAAAAAGTAAGTCTGCAATGTTCCCAGAAGCTCGGTACTTTAAGTACCGATGTAGTTCACTGTAAACATTAAATGAAAACAGGTCAATAATGAGGTCACGGGATAAATGGTAAGTAAAATGGAGGATGAAAGATGGCTTTAAAGAAAACATCAGACATTCGTTCTGATCAGGCAACGTCGATAAAAGCGATTATTGCGCCGCTTCTCGCAATCATTGTCGGTATGTTTATGGTTATTTTGGATGGAACGGCAATGAATGTTGCCCTTCCCGGACTTGTAAAAGATTTTGACAGCAAGATTTCTGTTGTTCAGTGGGCGGTAACAGGGTATGCGCTAGCCCAAGCAGCGGTTATTCCGCTTGCCGGATGGCTTTCCGACCGCTTCGGGGCAAAGCGGATTTTTCTCTTTTCGGTAATTATGTTTACGGTTGGATCCGGGTTATGCGCGCTCTCTACAGGCGTTGAGCAGCTGATCATCTTCCGAGTGCTTCAGGGTCTTGGCGGCGGTATGGTCGCGCCGATTGCGATGGCCTTTGTTTACCGGCTCAGTCCAAGGGATAAGGTTGGGGCTGTGATGGGCATGATCGGTATTCCGATGCTGCTTGCTCCGGCACTCGGCCCGGTTTTATCAGGATGGCTCGTTGATTATGCGAGCTGGCATTGGATCTTCCTCATTAACCTTCCTGTGGGTGTGCTCGCCGTTATTGCGGGCATTCGTACGATGCCGAATCTGGAGCGTCAATCTGTGCCTGCACTGGATTTTCTGGGCATGATTCTCGCACCGATTGCTTTTGCTTCAATTGCCTATGGTGTGAGTGAAGGCGGGACAAGCTGGACCTCTGCTAAGACAATTACAGGATTGGTCGTTGGAGGCATCGCGCTGATTCTGTTTATTATTGTGGAACTGCGGCGCAAGCAGCCGCTATTAGAGCTTCGCGTCTTTCGTTCCGCTGACTTTACAAAAGGGATCATTGTTCAATGGATCACACAGATTGCGTTGTTCGGAACGATGTTTCTCATTCCTTTGTTTCTTCAGCAGGGTAAGGGATTCAGCGCGTTTGAATCCGGCCTTGCCGTTCTTCCGCAAGCGATCGCAGCCGGTATTTTCATGCCGATTGGCGGACGGTTGTTTGATCGTCTAGGCGCGCGGCCCGTCGTTATTACTGGTTTAGTATTTATTACATCAGCTGCCTATCTGTTGTCGGGAATTTCAGCGGAAGATGGATCAAGGGCATTGATTCTTCCACTGGCACTGCTTGGCGGAGGAATGGGCTTATCGATGATGCCGTTAAATACACATATTATCCAGGCTGCCCCGCAAAATATTGTCAGCCGTGTCACGTCGCTGACAAACGCTGCTCAGCAGGTCATGATGTCTTTCGCGGTTGCAGGATTATCGACCATTCTTTCACAACGAATGGAGCAGCACTTGAAAGATGGCAGTCAGCCGCTTCAGGCACTGTCCACATCCTTCGGTGACACATTCTTTGTGTTAATGGGGATCGCAATCGTCGGGATGATCCTGAGTCTCATGCTGAAGCGTCCGAAAAAAGATACCGACGGAACAGAATCTTCAAAAGCGCCGGTCGTGGCAGAGCAACATTGATTATAGATAGTAAAAAATGAAAACAGGCAGAGAAAATCGAAAGATGATTTTCCTGCCTGTTTTTTGTAACAAGGAAAGAGAGCTATCGTTTTGCCTTGCTGGCAAGACGATATGGTCATAAAATACTGATTCCCAATCCGCACTTATCGGTTGGGCGATCAGATAGCGCCAAACCTGAAATAGACGGAAATACTCCGCTTAATTAGAAAATGAACGAAAAAATAGCTTAAATAGACGGAAAAATTCCGCTTATCGAATCGAAAAACGTGAAAATGGAGGGTTTTGCTTTGCAATAAGCGGAAAAATTACCCTTATTTACTGGCGAAACAAGCTCCATGATGAATATAACCGGAAAATCTCCGCTTATTTTACTCGTTAGTTAATGAAGGAGGGAATGCTTAATGAAAACAGAAGTGTTTGGAAAAATATTTTCCAGCAAAACGCAAAAATTTTGAAAAACCCGAACCCTCCATTTTTTGTTCCTATAGGAATTAGTTTTGATCGAGATAGGCAATTTTATCATTAATAACCGCTGCTTTAAAACAAGTAAGATCATATCAAATTGAAATAGTGGCCTGATAGGACATTAAATGCACGTTCTTCAGATCATAAGGTGCTATTGTTGAATGTCCGTTTTACTTCCTGAATCTGCAGGTTCGCGCTTAATGAATGTATAGGACAACGCGATAAAGATCAGCAGTATACCCACGATCTGCAGAAAAGTGGGAACAAATCCGGTGATCACGACATCAAGCAGGATCGCGACGAGCGGGTCCAGATAGGTAAGTGCTGAGAGAATAGGAGTCGGAAGCGACCGAATGCTCTCATAAAAAAGCAGATACACCACGCCGGTGTGGACGACGCCGGTGAAAATGCTATAGAACCAGTTGGCAGCGGTTAGCTGAGCGTATAAGGAATAATGGACAAAAGGCAGCAGCATGATCACACCGATAAACGTCTGAATGATCGTTACTAAGTAGGGACTGGCATGCTTGATGTACTTTCCGGTGATGATCACCAGCGCGTAAAGACATGCGGCAATCAAGGCATAAACCGGTCCGGCAACCGATGTTCTGTTCATGAGGTCGCTTGGACGGACCCCTGAAATCAGTACGGTGCCAATGAAAGCAAGCGTCACTGCGCCAACTCCGATCCATTTGATCCGATCTTTGAAAAAGATCCACCCGATTACTAGAACAAGGATTGGAGCTAAGTTATAAATTGAGATGGCGACGGTGATTGCCGTTTTTTCAAAAGAAGCAAAGAAAAAAATCCAGTTCAAGACAAGAAAGATGCCGCCGATTATGATGGTGGTCATCTCTTTTTTCTGCCACTTTTCTTGCTTGTAGTGCCCGCTGATCAGCCAGAAGGCGGTGAGAAAAACAGTCGCGCTGATACAGCGAACAAAAACCAATTCCATAGACGGAAGACCAGTCAAACGCGAGAAAAAACCAATCGAACCAAAAATGGTCATGGCGATGCTCAATTTTATAAAGGCTGATTTGTTCACAGAATCATTTTCTCCTTCAAGCGGCCTTACCTTCGAACGCATGGCAACGCTTATCTCTGATGTCGTTTTTTTTATTATAAAGGATCGTTTCGTAGTGGTACAACTCATCGATCCGTTATCTCGAAACACCCGGTAATCGGAGCTATGGACGCTCATACATATCTCTCAACCGCTTGGTAAAAATAAGCTGCATGACAACTTTTTTATCTAGGGGGCAGAGCTATGCAGGTCGGTGAATTTTTGTTTGAATGCTTGAAAAACGAAAACATTACAGACGTTTTCGGGGTACCAGGTGATTATAATTTCTCGCTGCTCGATCAACTCGAAAAGGATGGAGAACTTAATTTTGTCCATTGCCGGAATGAATTGAATGCAGGCTACGCTGCCGACGGCTATGCGCGAGTGAAAGGAATCGGCGCGCTGATCACGACATTCGGCGTTGGTGAAATGAGCGCATGCAACGCGATTGCTGGTGCGTATAGTGAATCGGTTCCGATCATTCATATTGTCGGAGGTCCGAAAGCGATGATGCAGACGCAGCACAAGCTGATGCACCATACCTTGCTTGACGGAAATTTTGACACGTTTAAAAAAGTGTATGATCAGATTACAGCCTATGCGGCCGCCATCACTCCGGAAAATGCCGGTGTTGAGATCCCCAATGCCATTGCTAAGGCGCGAGAAACAAAGAAACCCGTTTATTTGACGATACCTACGGACGTTGTGACCGCACCTATGACATCAAGAGCGGGAAATCCGAAGCGAAAGAAAACGGATAAAGCTTCATTAAAAGAAGCGGTCCGAATGATTACTGCTCGCTTGCAAACCGCCGAACGGCCCATTATCCTTCCCGATGTTTACGCGATGCATTATGGACTTGGGGAGCAGGTAGAAGAACTTGCTCAGAAAATGAATGTTCCGTTTGTCACAATGATGATGGGGAAAGGGGCTTGTGACGAGAGTCTGCCAAATTATGCCGGCTTTTACTGCGGCAAACTCAGCAGTAATGAAGCGACTCGGAAGCTTGTTGAATCCTCTGATTGCGTGCTCGCGTTCGGAGCGGTATGGAACGATTACAATACCGGACTGTTTACCGACACTATTGATCCGCTCGCGATCATTAATGTGATGCCTAATTATGTTCAAATCGGAAAAACAATTTATCCGAACATCATCATTGATGACATGATCGACGCGTTTCCGGCTGGGGACCATTCATGGACATTGCCGCAGCAGTCGGTGTTTCCTTTTGATCAACAAAAGACGGATGATGGCGCACTATCTGCGGACGACTATTATTCGCAATTCCAGACGATGTTCCGCGAGCGGGACATTATTGTCACTGAATCCGGAACATTTGCATGGGGCTTGGCAGAGACTCGACTGAAAAAAGGCGTCACCTATATCACTCAGGGAGGTTGGGGCGCGATCGGCTATGCGCTGCCAGCCGCTTTCGGCGCATGTGTCGCTGCCCCGAATCGACGTGTTCTGCTCTTTACGGGTGAAGGCTCGATGCAGATGAACGTTCAGGAACTAAGCTCAATGCTGGAAAACGGCTGCAAGCCAATCATCTTTGTACTAAATAATAAAGGCTACACAATCGAAAAATATATTAACACAGTAAAAAGCACCGTTTATAACAATTTTCCTGATTGGGATTATGACAAATTGCCTGAGGTATTTAAACATGAAGCATTTACCGTTCAAACGCACACGACAAATGAACTTCGTCAGGCCGTTGCTGAAGCTGAAAAAAAGTGTGCCAAACAACTTTGTATCATTGAAATGATGGCCGATCCAATGGATGCGCCTCAGATAATCCATCGAATGCATGAGACAGTACTGGAAATGGAGAACAAGAGCAAGGGTCTGCTTTCTGTTTTCAAATAAATTGAATGTGAAAAAAAGAGCCGGTCATAGATCTCGAATTTTTCGAGTCGATGACCGGTTTTTTCGTTGTCTAGAAAATTATAAAAAATCGACTTGGCTAACTCTCCTTTAAACGATTCATAGCCTAAACTCATTTAGGCATGTTTCCTGAATCTAATCGAGAAGATAGGTGGTTCGTACTCATCAGTAAATAATTCATTATACAATTAAGAAAAATCTTATGAGCAAAATAGTTTTCTGTATACCCGTATGGGTATATACTATAGATGTAATAGAAATTTTATATTTGGTCTTGAGGCTATGAGGCTAGCATCAGCTTGCCAGTGATGAACAGTTAAATTTCTGATCTTTTAAGAGCTTAAAAAAATTTTAAAGGAGTTATGAACGATGAATGAAATTACTGTGTATACAACCAATACTTGTCCTTATTGCCATATGGTGAAAAATTTTCTGAAACAACAGGGACTACCATTTAAAGAAATCAATGTGCAACAAGATCAGATTGCGGGCCAACGTCTTGTGGAAACAACCGGACAAATGGGTGTACCACAAACAAGTGTTAATGGTCAATGGGTACTTGGATTTGATCCTAATCGAATCATGAGTTTTGTTCATGCATAATCTTGCTTGACCGGCAATAGGTTGAAGAAATCAATCATTGACCAAAAAGAGAAAAGGAAACCCTCTTCTCAATTTTTGATTGTTGAGAAAACCTTGCACCATTATACCCTATGGGGTATAATGGTGCTGAACATTGGCGGATTCATCGCCATGAATACATGCACCCAGGAGGTCTCATTGTGAAACAGCGAATCATTATTGTCGGCGGCGTTGCCGGCGGTGCAAGTGTAGCGACACGGCTCAGGCGATTAAATGAAGAAAATGAAATTGTCATGTATGAAAAAGGCGCTTACATTTCTTTTGCTAATTGCGGGCTTCCATATTATGTCGGCGGTACGATCCGTGAAAAAGATGCGCTGCTTGTCGAATCGGTTGAGAACATGGTCAATGAATTCAATATTGAGGTGCACAACAACACAGAAGTGATTGATGTAGATCCGGATAAACACACCATTTCTGTGAAGGACGTGTTGAATGGAGAGGAGTCAACGGATCATTACGATCGTTTAATTCTTTCAACAGGTGCCCGGCCGATTGTGCCTAAGATTCCAGGACTTGATCAAGCGGATAATGTTTTTTCTGTACGAAATATACCCGATGTTGAACGTATTAAAAATTATATCGATACTCATAAAGTGAGCAAGACTACTGTGATTGGCGGCGGCTTCATCGGATTGGAAATGGCTGAAAATCTCGTTGATCTTGGACTTGAGGTCACAATTATTGAGGCCAGTCCGCAAGTTATGGCACCGCTTGATTTTGAAATGGCGCAATTTGTCCATGAACAGATCGAACTTAATGGTGTCAAGCTCATCGTAAACGATGGGGTTGCTCGCTTTTCTGATAATGGCCATAAGGTTGTGCTAAGCAGTGACAAAGAAATAGACACAGACCTGACGGTGATGTCCATCGGTGTTTTGCCTGACAGCAGGTTGGGACAAAAGGCCGGTGTGAAGACGGGCATTAAAGGCGCGATTGTCGTTAACGAGCATTTTGAAACAAGTGTTCCAGATATATTTGCAATTGGCGATGTGATTGAGGTTAAAGATTTCATTACAGGAAATCCAACGTTAATTCCGCTCGCTGGCCCAGCCAATCGTCAAGGAAGATTTCTCGCTGACTATCTGAATGGATTGGATGCTAAGAATCCTCCTGTACAAGGAACAGCTGTGGCCAAGGTTTTTGTACTCACAGTAGCGACGACTGGAAAAAATGAGCGCCTTTTGAAGAAGGACGGCATCGCTTATCAGGTGATTCATTTACACCCGAATTCACACGCCGGCTACTATCCGGGTGCAGCGCCAATAGAATTAAAAGTTATTTATAATGAACAAGGAAGAATTCTCGGAGCGCAGGCGATCGGTACGGAGGGTGCGGACAAACGAATTGATATGATTTCTGCGGTAATGCGCATGAATGGATCGATTGAAGATCTTCAAATGATCGAAGTGGCCTATGCGCCGCCTTATGCATCAGCGAAAGATCCTGTCAATTATGCAGGTTATATCGGCGCGGATATACGAAAAGGTTTAGTGAAAACCGTTGAGTGGCATGAGGTCGATGCGCTTCTAGATAAAAAGGCGTATTTCTTAGACGTGCGCGAAGATTTTGAACTTGCTGCAGGAAAACTGCCGGGTAGTCATCATATTCCTCGGGGCGAATTAAGAAGACGGCTTAATGAACTTCCTAAGGATCAGCCGATTTATGTTTACTGCTCTGTTGGGCTTCGCGGCTATAATGCGGCCCGTATTTTAGATCTGAATGGTTTTGATGTGTACAATCTTGACGGTGGATTGAAGACTTATGAACAGGCTAAATATCAAACAGGTGCATCGCAGTCTCGTGTGTCACATGCCGTGAAAACAGAAGCAGCTTCAGCGGCAGCTGAGCAAGCACCACAGTGTACAAAAATTGAAGTCGATGCGTGCGGGCTGCAGTGTCCGGGTCCGATTCTCAAAGTAAAACAATCCATCGATAAAATGAATAATGGCGATTTGCTACAAGTTCAAGCGTCGGATTTTGGTTTTCATAAGGACATTGTCTCCTGGGCAAATGCAACAGGCAATCAATTGCTGACCAACGACATTGTCGGAAGTAAAGTTGTTGCGACGTTGAGGAAGGGGCCGAAAAGCAATAGCGAACCAGCACCAACCATGATACAAGATGCATCCAGTGCTGGCGGCGCCACGACGATGGTGGTTTTTGATGGCGATTTGGATAAAGCGATCGCAACATTTATTATTGCGACCGGAGCGGCTGCAATGGGCAAACCGGTTACACTCTTCTTCACTTTCTGGGGGCTAAATATTATTAAGCGGCATGCCAATACGAAGATCAGCAAGTCGGGAACCGATAAACTGTTCAGTATGATGCTGCCGAAAAATGCGAATCATCTGCCACTGTCGCGAATGAATATGGCCGGCATGGGACCGAAAATGATTAAAAAGGTCATGGCTGGCAAGAATGTTGACAGTCTTGATGTGATGATCGAGCGTGCGAAACAGCTTGGGGTAAAAATGGTTGCCTGCACGATGAGTATGGATCTCATGGGCGTTGCACGTGAAGAAATCATCGATGGTGTTGAATTTGGCGGTGTTGCCAGCTATTTAGGCGAAGCAGCAAAATCAAATGTGAACCTATTTATTTAATCAAATCAAATCATTGAATAAGCCCCCTTATTGATAAGGGTAGGTCATAGATTAAACGCGTAGGTGCGAGATTCCTGCGGGATTGCTCCGATTTGCTTGGCTTTAAAAAATAAGTTGAATAATATACCTGTATCGGTATAAAAGGAGGCAGCTCATGGAGTATACAGCACAAATGACCAATCGATTGAAACGGATTGATGGGCAAATCCGTGGAATTATTCACATGATGGAACAGGGTGAAGACTGCCGCAGTGTGGTCACCCAGATGACGGCTGCACGGTCAGCAATGGATCGTGCACTGGGTCTAGTCATTGGCAAGAATCTTGAAGCTTGCTTGCGGGAACAGATTGAAAACGGTGAAGAGTCAGCAGAATCAATCATAAACGAAGCGGTTCAAATGCTGGTGAAAAGCCGTTAAGGGATCATGATGAAGTGAATCCAACGGCATAAGGAGGAAATCAGTCATGAGATGCATGTTCTTTTGTAAACCCAAAATTAAGAAGATAAGTACTTCAGAGCTAAAGGAAGTCTATCTGCCGAGTAAAAAGGGTAACTATTTTCTTGACGTACGCACAAAAGCAGAATTCAGTGGTCAGTCAATTCCGGGTTTTGTCAATATTCCATTGCAAACCCTGCACAATCATCTCAATAAGATTCCGAAAGAAAAAGAAGTGGTTGTCATTTGTCAAAGCGGTATGAGAAGTTCGATGGCCTGTAAGCTTTTGAAAAAAGCAGGCTATGAAAAAGTGACTAATGTGCGTGGCGGAATGAATCGCTGGTTTTAATTTTTTATTGGGAAAGATATACCCACATAGGTATTCAAATGCGCGGTTTTTGATAAAAAATAAAAAATTGTTTCAAGGAGGAAACCTGCATGTATGAAGAGTGGACACCCGAAGAAGTAGAGCAACGGATACGCAGTCATGCGCCTGTAAGTATTATTGACGTTCGCGAACCATTCGAATTTGTTGAGGGGCACATTCCTGGTGCCAAGAATATTTCGGTTAATAGAATCCAGAATCGACTCAATGAAATCAATAAAAATCAAGAACATATCATTGTTTGTCATTCCGGAAGCAGAAGCGGTGTGGCTTCTGCCATTTTGTCCGCAAGTGGATTTAAGGTCAAAAATATGACAGGCGGGATGATGAGCTGGCACGGACCGATCGAATTTTAAGGAGGGAAACTCAATGAAATACGTCATTATTGGAGGAGTTGCCGGCGGTATGTCGGCAGCCACACGTCTGCGCCGATTGAATGAAGATGCGGAGATTATTGTTTTGGAACGCGGACCTTATGTTTCTTTTGCCAATTGTGGGCTTCCCTATTATATTGGGGGAGTGATTAAAGAACGGTCGAAACTGCTTGTGCAAACGGCAGAAAAGCTGTATCAACGTTTTCGTCTGGACGTGCGGACGGAAAGCGAAGTGACGCGTATTGATCGAGAACAAAAGAAGGTGGTCATTGGTCATCATGGAAAGACTTATGAAGAGACCTATGATGTGCTGATTCTCTCAACAGGCGCGCACCCGATGCGTCCGCCAATTGAAGGAATCGACCAAGCGGACAATTTGTTCACGCTGCGCGACGTTCCGGACGCTGAACGTATTGTTCAGTATCTGCAGCAGCATCAAGCGGGTCGTGCGGTGATCGTTGGTGCCGGCTTTATCGGCATTGAAATGGCCGAGAATTTGGCAGAACGCGGAATTAAAGTGACGATTGTTGAACGAGAGCATCAAGTCCTTCCTCCGCTTGATCCGGAAATGGCGATTATGATCGAAGCTGAACTGAAAAAGCACGACATTGAGGTGCTCAAAGGAAAAACAGTAATGGGCTTTGAGAAAAAAGGTGCGGTTCTTGTTCTCGATGACGGCACGCGCAAGCAGACGGATCTGACGCTATTATCGGTCGGTGTTGTTCCAGAGTCATCCTTAGCTGATCACGTGGGCTTGGCGCTTGGCATTCGTCGAAGCATATCGGTGAATGATCAATTACAGACTAGTGATCCAAACATCTATGCCATTGGAGATGCAATAGAGGTTGCTCAAACTGTCGGCGGTCGGGCAGCAGTTATACCGCTTGCTTCTCCGGCTAATCGGCAGGGGCGCATGGTTGCTGATATTTTAAGTGGGATGAAACGTAGTTACAAGGGAACTCTGGGTACATCCATAGTGAAAGTCTTTGATTTGTCTGCAGCTGTAACCGGATTGAGTGAGAAACTATTGCAGCGATTCAATATCCCCTACGAAGCGCTGCACACGAGCCCGCCGGATCATGCAACCTATTATCCGGGCAGTTTGCAGATGACGCTAAAGCTGCTCTTTGATCCTGAATCTGGAAAGATGCTGGGTGCACAGGCGGTTGGCGAGAAGGGAATCGATAAGACTATTGATGTACTTGCCACAGCAATTCATGGACAGATGACTGTCAATGATCTGACCGAATTGGAACTAGCTTACGCTCCGCCATTTAGTTCGGCAAAAGCACCGATTAATTTGATCGGCTATGCTGCAGAAAATTTGTTGGACGGCAATGTGCAGAATATTCAATGGAACGAAGTAGATCAGCTTGTGAAACAAGGAACGATACTTATTGATGTTCGGACAGAGCAGGAATATGGGAACGGAACCATCCAGGGGGCTATGAACATTCCTTTAGACGATATTCGTGAACGGTTAAGTGAGATACCGAAAAATTGCGACCTGATTGTGACGTGTCAGGTAGGCCTTCGCGGCTATCTAGCGGCGCGTATTCTTGCTCAGAAAGGCTATTCGGTAAAGAATCTGGATGGAGGCTACAAACTGTACCATAACGTTTTCCCGGAAAAAGTAAAGTGACAAGATTCTGATAAAAATCAATCATATCTGCCGATTAAGTGGATCTGGTCTATTAAAAGAATGGGAGGACACCTGTAGTAAATCATAGGTATCCTCCTTTCACGGCTTAATGTATGCGTAACCACTGCTTTGTTTTTCCACTAATTCAACAACTCCTGCGGGAATAACAGATACAAATGCAAATAGTTCTTCCTTAAGTATGTGATGCGCATTCAAGGCATTCCGGCAGGCAACAAACTGAACGCCCTGATCCTTCAAACTGTTCATCTGATTGATAAATTCTTCAGACTTATAGCCAATGACAGCCACACCATTAGCCAGCACTTCGACCTCAGCGGTCATATCCGCCAGAAGGTTTTTAACATTTCCAAGCAGCAGAGGCGACTTTTCTTTTTCATCGATATGGAAAATGACATGATCCATAGTTCCCGTCTCCCTCCACTTCGTCTTTCTGTTTAATATAATACAACAGTCTTTGATAATACGAGAAATACGTCAAATTTTTTTAAAACCGTACATAGGCTTAATAAAAACCAGTTTTTAATTCATAGGTGTGTTCCATTGAGCGATTATCGCCTTTTTCATAGAAAGAGATGATCTTGATACAGTGGTTACTCTAATCGTTTTTTCTATTCTGATCATTAGTTTTATATTGGTAGAATGGCGCAGTCTTAATAGACTAGAAGATTAATATGATACAATTTATTCGATAAGTAGGCGAAAAATCTAAAGTCAACAAAAAATCGTTGAAGTGGAGGAATAAATCTTTGACTGTTCAACCGTTAAACCCGGTCGCTATTCATCTTGGTCCGATTCAAATTTATTGGTATGGTATTATTATTGCCTGCGGTGCGCTGCTTGGTTTGATGATTGCTTTGCGTGAAGGCGACAGAAGGGGTATTCCCAAGGATACATATGTCGACCTTATTATGTTTGCCGTACCGATTGCCGTCATTTGTGCACGTATTTATTATGTTGCTTTTGAATGGTCTTTCTATTCGCAACATCCGTCACAAATCGTTGCTATATGGAACGGTGGCATTGCTATTTATGGCGCTTTGATTGGAGGGGCAGCCACGACGATTGTATTTTGTCGTATGCGTCATCTGTCGTTCTGGAAGATTGCCGATGTTATTGCACCGAGTGTGATTCTCGGACAGGCACTTGGACGTTGGGGCAATTTTATGGATCAGCAGGCTCACGGTGGTCCGACGACCCGAGCTGCGCTTGAGAATATGCATCTTCCGGATTTTATTGTCAATCAGATGCTGATTAACGGCACCTATTATATTCCGACGTTTCTATATGAGTCGGTCTGGGATATTGCAGGATTTATCCTCCTCCTTATACTAAGGCGGGTGAATTTGCACCGTGGTGAGCTTTTTATGTCCTATATCATTTGGTACTCGCTCGGTCGCTCGTACATTGAAGGTCTAAGGACAGACAGTCTGATGCTAGGGCCACTGCGTGTCTCTCAATGGCTGGCAATGGTACTAATCATTATCGGTGTCGGGCTGATCCTGTTCTGGAGAGTGAGAAAAGAGAAACGTCCTTATTATCTTGATACTTGATCATTTCATGAGCTAATAGCACAATCAGTTATGTTCTTATAAATGTGAGATTAATTCTTTGATTCATAGTTATTAGACTATGAAATATAAACCGGCTCTTGCAGTTAAATAGACTAAAAAATAGCCATAAAACCTGAACTGCCCCCCTTAAGTTGGACAAATGAAAGTTCAACTTAAGGGGGGCAGTTTATTTAAGGGTGGTTTTGATTACTCGATCTATTGTATTTTGTGGTGTGGTTTACGTTAATATAATCGCAATCAATTTTATTTGAGAGAGGTAATCTATGCCCAACAAAATATCTGTTTCACAGGCACGTTGTGAACTGAAAAGTCCAAATAGGAGGACGTACTGGCCGCGGACGCTCAAGGTCATAAAGATGAAACAATTGAAAAAGGGATTATCTCTTTAACAAATACTTAGGGGCTTCACATGCTGTTTCAACACGAAGAACATCTGGCAACACGCAAAAAGAAGGGAAGGACTCGACGGCGCTGATCAGAGTTAAAAAACAGTGCCGGCAGAATGTGAAACCGACGATTGCTTATCTGCCGTGTGATAGATAGCGGCGATGAGCGCTAAACTTTCTTTTAAGCAAGGTACCATCACCTGATCTTTTTGTGGATTAAATGCTGATAAATTTTTTCTGTCACAAGGCAGGTGAAGAATTATAATGAAGTAATGAAATTGAACTAATGCTACAAGTAATTGAAGGGAAGTGATGAAATGAAACCATTGAACGAAAGAAAAATTCGAGGAAATTCTGATGCGACTCGACTGTTATTCATTATGGAAGGACTGCTTGTCGGTTTGCTGGCAGGCGGAGCGGTCAGTTTATTCCGCTTGTTCATTGAATTATCCTTACATTTTTGGCAATATCTCTATCGGATGGTGCCGACACATCTTTGGTTAATTGCTGTCTTTATTCTCATTAATGGTATCCTCGCGTTAATTATTGGCATGTTCGTTCGTTCTGAACCCAATATTATGGGTTCAGGGATTCCTCAGGTAGAAGGGCAGCTTGCCGGTGATATAAAAATGAATTGGTGGCAGATTTTATGGAGAAAATGGATTACCGGGATACTTGGCATTGGTTCAGGGTTATTTCTGGGTCGGGAAGGTCCTTCTATTCAATTAGGTGCCGCGATTGGTCAGGGCGTGGCGGAACGAATAAACTCAATTGAATCGTCGCGGCGGGTTTTTATTGCGTGCGGTTCTGCGGCTGGTTTATCCGCAGCTTTTAATGCGCCGATGGCCGGAACGTTGTTTGTATTGGAAGAGGTCTATCACAATTTTTCTCCCCTTGTGTGGATGACGTCTTTGGCGGGGGCCATTGGCGCGGATTTTATCTCGTCAAACTTTTTTGGACTTGTTCCGGTGCTTCAACTCCACTATCAGGCAAGTTTCCCACTTTATTTGTATGGGCACCTTATTTTACTGGGCGTTGTGCTGGGCGTGCTTGGTTTTGTTTATCAAAAGGTATTGCTTTTTATGCCTCGTGCCTATGCGGCAGTTGCACCAAAACTGCCCCGTCATTTTCACGGAATCATTCCCATGCTGCTTGTGATACCAATTGGAATTTTTTTGCCGCAAACCCTTGGCGGGGGAAATCAGTTGATTTTAGATGTTCGTAACCTTCCATCGGTTGTTTGGATTCTTTTCTCATTGTTTGCACTTCGTTTTATCTTTTCGATGGTTTCCTACGGATCGGGCCTTCCCGGTGGTATTTTCTTGCCTATTTTGACTCTTGGTGCGCTGATTGGGGTTGTCTATGGTACATTAATGGCGCAGCTCGGATTGATGCCGAAGATTTATATTATGAACTGTGTCATTTTTGCCATGGCCGGTTATTTTGCGGGGATTGGCAAAGCACCCTTTACGGCAATTATTTTAATAACTGAAATGGTGGGAAATCTTGAACACTTGATGCCGCTTGCAGTAACCTCATTTGTTGCCTATGTTATTGTCGATGTACTTGGCGGCGCGCCAATCTATGAATCACTTCTAGAGCGGTTGAATCTGGGGAAAAAGTTAAATCAGCTGAGCGGTAAAAATGACCGATTGGAGTTTCCGGTGTTTGCCGGCAGCCAATTGGAAAAAAAGCTCATTCGTGATATCCATTGGCCAAATGACGTCTTGCTCATTGGTATTCGTCGTGGTGAGCGCGAAGTGATTCCTCATGGAGATACGTTGATTCATTCAGGGGATACGCTGATTCTGTTGACAGATCGCAATGAGCGCAGCAAGGTTAAGCGGATGTTGCACGAAATGAACACAATGGGTACATGATTCAGTTCATAATTTGTGCTACAATTAAGGCAATAATTTAATCGGTGATGATGTTCGCCATTAACCGCTGTACATTTGCAGCTGATAACGTCTGTCTCATTCCCCGTAAGATGGGGAGTCATTGAGGCAGGCGTTTTTTAATTGTTACCATTTAAACAAGTTAAAAATAGAGGCGATAAAAGATGGAACAGTTGCTGAGAATAGTTGTTAGTGAAGAGATGGGAGTGAAACAATGGCTGCTTCGTTTCCTATGGGAAAAGGGGTTCCCCGGGCTGACCATTCGACAAAGTGAGATGAGCCTTGATGAAAGGGGTCTACGGCACGTCAGTGTTCTGGAGGACCAATTATATAATGATTTGGCACTTATTATTGAGACAGTAGCGGATGAAACGTTGATTACATCGATATTGCCGCAATTAAAAGAACGGCTGAAGCATGGGCAAATTTGCGTCACAAACGGATTGGAGGGTGATAAGATGAATGAACATCGCTATTATACAGTGAAGGTGTATACGAAAGAAGATAATACATGGTTCAAAAAGGAAGAATACGAAAAAGTGTTGCTTTTCTTTCAAGAAAAGAACGCGATATGGACATCCATGACCAAAGGAATTGCCGGCTATGGCAGGAATCGAGTGATTCATACTCAGAAAATGTTTTCGTTGAGCGGCAAAATACCGGTTGTGATTGAATGCGTTGTTAAGGGTGACTACTTGAATCAATTGCTTGCCGAGTTAAAAACAATTGTTGAAGAAGGAACCATTTTTACAACGCCGGTTCACTTAATTGAAAATAAATAGAAATGATTAAAATGGGGAGGATTTTTAGGTGTATTATGTATTTCTTGTGATCTTCGGCATACTTGGGGCGATTTCTCGCTATTCAATTAGTCTTGTGATTCACGACACGGCGTTTCCATTGGCAACGCTCTTGATCAATGTCCTTGGCTGTTTTTTACTTGCATTCATCACTCAGTTTTTGTCACGCATCCCGAAACTGTCAAGCCGATTGGTAACAGCGATTGGAACTGGATTCGTCGGTTCCTTCACCACCTTTTCAACGTTTTCACTTGAGTCGATGCACTTAATTCAAACCGGACAACTATTCGCTGCCTTCCTATATCTTTTGATGAGCGGATTGGGCGGATTTATGGCATGCGGGCTCGGTTACCGATTTAGTAAGTGGCTTCTGATTCGTGGAAGAAAGGGCGTGCTCCAACATGCTGATTAATTATTTAATGGTTGCGCTAGGCGCTTCATTTGGCGTTCTTGCTCGAGTGATGCTTTCCAATGAAATAAAGCGTAGATGGACGCGTGTGTTTCCATTGGCAACATTCATTGTTAACTTGAGCGGTGCGTTTGCGTTGGGTTTGCTCAACGGAGTTGGTGTAAGTCCGACGCTTTCGCTGCTTCTCGGTACGGGATTTATGGGTGCCTATACAACATTTTCTACCTTTAATGTGGAAAATGTTGAGTTGAGCAGACGGAAACATTATTGGTCGCTCTTTTGTTATGCAGGTTGCTCCTACGTGTTTGGCCTATGTGCGGTTTATGCGGGTATTCTGATTGGGAATGTTGTGCAAGGAGGATAATTGAAAGATAGTGCCGGAGAAGTTAAGAAAGCTTCTTCGGCACTTGAACGTTCAGCGTTCGTGACAGTCTCCGGGCAATTAGCAGGTCCGCCTTCTTTAGACGAATAGATCGTTGCCACAGGTGCTGTTGATGATAATTGACTGCTTTCCCTTGTAAATCGGCCATTCCGAGAAGGTTAGGAAAAAATCATAATAAAAGCGATTTCAAATTTGCTAATCAGTGTGATTGCTTCTTAATAACGAACGGTCTTCATTCATTTGCAGCTTGAGATTCGGCAGAATTTTCGTGACACGTATTCATACAATTCATTTCCAAGACATGAGAAAAAGTCCGTATTAATTATTTATGTAAGCGCTATTATAATTAAACCGTAAAGAGATAAGCATGAATCAAGATCATGTTAGTCAATTTGTTAAAAATGACTGATATGAAGATTCAAAAAAGTTTTAAAATAGAGGAGAGATTGAAAATGGTTAATTCTTCATGGCTTGGATTAAAAAACAAGGTAATCATTGTGACAGGCGGCGCATCCGGAATTGGCAAACATATTGCGCGTACACTTAAGGATACAGGCGCCCAGGTTGTTGTAGGTGATCTGAATGCGGAGACTGGTTCGCAGGATGAAGAAGGAATTTACTATGTTCAGCTCGATGTTACAAAAAAGGCAAGTGTTGAGCACTTGGTTGATCATGTAGTCGCTAAATTTGGAACTGTTGACGGACTTGTCAATAATGCGGGGATCAATCTTCCAAGATTGCTGGTCGATTTTAAAGGTGAAAAGCCGGAATATGAGCTGGATGAAAAAGCATTTGACCTCATGATCGGCGTGAATCAAAAAGGTGTATTCTTCATGACTCAGGCCGTTGTTCGAGAATTTCTAAAGAAAGGCTCCGGTGTCGTGGTGAATACGTCTTCTGAAGCCGGCATGGAAGGATCAAATGGTCAAAGCTGTTATTCTGCAACAAAAGCGGCAGTTAATGGATTTACGCGTTCATGGGCAAAAGAGCTTGGCAGCCATCATATCCGTGTCGTAGCAGTGGCACCCGGAATTAATGAAAAAACAGGACTAACAACAGACGCTTACAATGAAGCGCTTGCCTATACAAGAAACATTACGGTTGATCAGTTGGGAACGGATTATGCGAAAGCCATTCCTCTAGGCAGACCGGGTCGACTGGACGATATCGGTAATTTGGTCACTTATCTGCTGTCTGACCGCGCCGATTATATTACTGGAACGACGATTAATATTACAGGCGGAAAATCGAGAGGCTGATCATCGCCCGCCTCTCCGAGTTCGGCAATAAGAGGGGAATAAAATGAGCAGATATACGCAAACTGATCGTCTCTCAATTATTGTGGGTGAACTCCGAAAAAAAGAATTTGTGTCGATAGAAGATTTGACTAAAGAACTGTTTGTGACGGAACGAACAATACGAAATGATGTAACAGCGCTCAATCACGAATTCGGCAAGACAGCCGAAATCCAATTAAATAAAGGACAGTATGCGATACATGTCTACCGCGATCAGGCTTACCGGAGCATTGCAGAAGCATTAACTAAAGATCAAAAAACATCGGACTCGCCTGAAAATAGAGCGAAACGTTTAATCGCACAGCTGCTGGCAGCTAGTGTTCCGATAACGATGGATGATCTATCTGAACAATTAAGCGTCAGCCGTTCAACATTGGTCAATGATTTGACACGATTGCGTGTGACTCTTGATTCCTATGAATTAGTAATTAAGGGAAAACCTAATCAAGGCATCCAATTGCAGGGATCAGAGTGGCATAAGCGGCTCTATATTTTGCAAAACAATGATCATGTACTCGATCAGCCATTGGACAATAAAATGCATGATTTGGTTCGCCAATTCGCCGTCACGTTTTCGCTTGCGGAAACAACGGAACGTGAATTTGCCCGGTATGTCAGTATTGTCCTCCGGCGCTCGGCTCAGAATCCGTTGATACAGAACAGTGATGATTTTGATCAATCCTACATTGTGAAAACAAAAGAATATGAAAGAGTAAATACGCTGGCAGATCAGCTGGAGAAACGCTCCGGCAGTCTTTCCGCCGCGGAACGGGCTTTTCTAACGATTCCGGTATTGGGCAGGCGTTCGCCGGTACATCTTCCGACGGCCACGGCGGCTCCATTGCCTGAATCAATTTTGCAGCTTATCAAAGATATTGAGCAGCGCGTAAAAGAACAACTGAATATGGAAGTCAGCTTTAATAAGATCACCAAAGAGCTAGGCTATCATCTTATGTTCATGCTGAATCGATTAGTTTTCGGTGTGAGCATCCGGAACTCTCTGATGAATGAGGTTCATGAGAAATATCCGCTTGCTTGTGAGATTGCCGCCATTGCCCATGAAGTAATTGATGAACGTTATCAGATTCAAGTGACGGATGAGGAACTCAGTTATCTTGCCTATTATTTCGGCATTGTAATCACAGAGAATCAGGAGCATCTACGCAGGCTTAAGCGTGTTGCGATTGTCTGCGATACGGGAAGAGGATCAGCACGCATCATAGCGATGCAGTTGAACAAAATCTTGCCTGACCATGTGGAAAAAGAACTCTTTTCGTCTATAGCAGTCACCAAGGACTTGCTCGAACACTTTGATATGATCTTTTCCACAGTCCCTTTGCCAAGTACGGTGCAGACACCGGTTATTGAAGTAAACGATATCTTTGATGAGCGGGAACTTGCGCAAGAAATTAAGAAACGCTGTGCGCTGGACAAATTGCAGATCAAGGGTAATCAAACCACAACATCGATCATCAATCGTTTACTGAATGACGATCAATTCTATGTTCTGTCCGATCAGAAATCCTATAGCGAGAATCTGGTATTTATGATTAACCACCTAATGAAAAAGCAACTCGTTGATTCTGGATTCAAGGCGCGGCTCTTGAAAAGAGAGAAAATGAGAGCATCCATTTTTGACCAAGGCATTGCCTTCCCTCATACGATTAATCTGGGAAGTGCGGAGATCGTGCTTTCCGTAGGCATCTATCCGACCAAACAAAAAATCGGAGAAAATGAGATTCGTATGATTTTTCTTTTAGGTATACCGGAAAGCCGGCACAATGAAACCTTACTCGTTCAGTTGTACGAAGAAATGATAGCGCTTGCGAAAAATCAAAACTTGCTCGATAAAGCTTCTGAAGAGACAACATGCTCAGAGATCAGAAGACTGATTAAAAAAAGTCTACAGCAGCAACATCAACCATATTGAGGGAGTGAAGCCCTATGTTTTACTTTACTTTGATGATTTTTATCGGTGGGGCCTTCCTATTGCAAATTTTCCTCGGTTACTTTCAAATCAAGCATTTTTCTAATGTATTTGTGGAGATGCGCCGAAAAGGGAAGGTAGCAATTGGACGAAAAAAGGGACATTTCAAGTCCGGAACGATTGTCTTTTTCACCGTTGATCCTGACGGCAACATAGTAGATGCGCGGAAGATGCAGGGAGTTACTATACTAGCCCGCTTTCATGAAATGAATGAGTTTCTTCATGAGAATATTCAGCGATTGCCTGATATGAAAATAAAGCGGTGCAACAAATTGCTCCAGAAAGCTATTGCTGATAGTGTGCATAATTACACGGTTGTCGCAAATGGCGGGGTAATCAAAGAGTCTCCGAGAACTCCAGTGGCAGGCGCATCATTAATGATTAAGAGCTTATTTCAGAAAGTACGAAAATCAAATAATCAGGGGTGAGTAAAATGGATCTGTTAGTAGGTGCTGCAAAGGGATTTATCTATCTTTTTCAAATGGGCGGCAAGACGTTTATTTCGTGGATGACGAGCATCGTACCGCTTGTACTCATGCTATTGGTTGCGATGAACGCTTTAATCGGTTTAATTGGTGCTGATCGAATTAACAAGCTGGCGGCCAAATCCGCAAGCAATCCGCTCCTTCGGTACATGGTTCTGCCTTTTCTCGGCGCATTTATGCTGGCCAATCCAATGGTGCATTCGCTCGGACGGTTTATGCCTGAATACTACAAGCCAAGTTACTTTGCATCCGCAGCTTATTTCTGCCATACAAGCAACGGTGTATTTCCGCATATTAATGCGGCCGAACTCTTTATCTGGCTTGGTATCGCCCAAGGAGTTCAGCAACTGGGATTGGACACTACTCCTCTTGCAATCCGATACTTGCTTGTCGGACTCGTCGCCAATTTCTTCTGCGGATGGATTACCGATTTCATGACAGGCTGGGTATCGAAACAGCAAAATGTGACATTAAGTAAAACAGCAGATCTAAAAAATAGTTGAGAGGGTGAACAGCATGTTCAAATCAGCTCGAGTTGTCAAAGGTAGCGGCGGATATGGCGGACCGCTAACGATTACACCGACCGAAGGAAAAGATAAAATTGTCTATATTGTCGGGGGCGGCAATAAACCCGCGATTGTTGATAAGCTTGCTGAAATTACCGGTGGGGTTCCTGTTAATGGGTTTAAAACCAGTGTACCTGACGAAGAGGCTGCCGTCGTCATTGTTGATTGCGGCGGAACGCTTCGATGCGGGATTTATCCGAAAAAAGGAATCCCGACGATAAATGTCATGCCAACCGGTAAAAGCGGTCCGTTAGCTCAATATATTAATGAGCATATCTATGTGTCCAATGTTGGTGTTGATCAAATTTCTGCATGGGAAGGTGCAGTCGATTCTTCAGAAGCAAGTGAAGCGTCACCATCAGATACGCAGAAAACCTATAAATACAGTTCAGATAAGAAAATTTCCGAGACTTTAGCAGCGAGCGAACACCAAGATTTGTTTACGAAAATCGGACTTGGTGCAGGAAGAGTAGTCAGCACGCTCTACCAGGCAGGTCGTGACGCCGTTCAGACCATGATTAACACAATCCTCCCTTTTATGGCGTTTGTAGCGATGATCATTGGAATCATTCAGGGTTCCGGGATCGGAAATTGGTTTGGCAAAGTGATGTCTCCGCTTGCAGGCAACATATGGGGCTTGATGCTGATTGGATTCATTTGCTCGCTCCCATTCCTTTCACCGTTGCTTGGCCCCGGCGGAGTCATCGGGCAAGTTATCGGAACATTAATCGGTGTGGAAATTGGCAAAGGAAATATTCCACCGCAATTAGCATTGCCGGCACTTTTTGCGATTAATACACAAAATGCTTGTGACTTTGTTCCGGTCGGATTAGGTCTTGCTGAAGCGAAACCGGAAACAGTAGAGGTTGGCGTTCCGGCAGTACTCTATTCACGCTTCCTAACCGGTGTGCCGCGCGTTGTTCTTGCTTGGTTGTGCAGTTTCGGACTTTATGTCTAAAAAAAAGGTATTCGTGCATTGTGTTTAAGTATTAAAGGAGGGTGAAAAATGTTCGGTATGAAAAGAAAATCAGAGGATCGCACAGAGATCTATAAAACAGAGATTAAAAGTATCGGCAAACTGGCAAAAGAGTTTCTTCAAGAAAGAATGCTTATTTTGTTTGGCAACGAGGCACCTGAAGGATTAAAGGACTATTGCTTCGGCATCGATGTAGAGTCGGTACATGACAAAATTCAAACAGGTCAATATTTATCTATAGATGACAGCAAATTCAAAATTACGGCAGTCGGCCGCCTCGTTCAGAAAAATCTTGCGGATCTCGGTCATATCACAATGAGATTTGACGGCAGCACGAAGGCGGATCTGGCGGGCACACTATACCTTGAAAGCAAACCGATCCCAGACATTGGCATTGGAACGCAAATTGCCATTGTTGGGTAACTGATGAAAAGAGAGGGTCGCCCGAGCCGAGTTCATGCACGAAAACTGAACTTCAATGCACGAAAAGTAGGGATCAATGCATGAAAATCAAGTGTCAATGCACGAATCCGCCAGCCCAATGCATAAATAAGAGCTCGAGCCGAGTTCATGCACGAAAACTGAACTTCAATGCATGAAAAGTAGGGTTCAATGCACGAAAATCAAGCGCCAATGCATAAATAAGGGCTCGAGCCGAGTTCATGCATGAAAACTGAACTTCAATGCATGAAAAGTAGGGTCCAATGCACGAAAATCAAGCGCCAATGCACAAATCCGCCAGCTCAATGCATAAATAAGAGTTCGAGCCGAGTTCATGCACGAAAACTGAACTTCAATGCATGAAAAGTAGGGTTCAATGCATGAAAATTCAGCGCCAATGCATGAACCCGCCAGCTCAATGCATAAATAAGGGCTCGAGCCGAGTTCATGCACGAAAACTGAACTTCAATGCACGAAAAGTAGGGTTCAATGCATGAAAATTCAGCGCCAATGCATGAACCCGCCAGCTCAATGCATAAATAAGAGCCCGGGCCGAGTTCATGCATGAAACCTGAACTTCAATGCACGAAAAGTAGGGTCCAATGCATGAAAATCAAGAGTCAATGCACAAATCCACCAACTCAATGCATAAATAAGAGCTCGAGCCGAGTTCATGCATGAAAACTGAACTTCAATGCATGAAAATCAAGTGTCAATGCACGAACCTGTCAGCTCAATGCATAAATAAAAGGTTGATAAAAATTAAAGAGGATGTCTCATAGTCAAAAAATCGACTTTTGAGACATCCTCTTTTCATTTAAGCCATCTTTTGGGACAGCCTCTTTATTTGCTTTTTTAGGTAAGCTTAACGTGCTGAAAAATGCATTTCGGCAGCAGCAAGCAGCATAGGCTTCTCATGAACCCGATTAACGACTTCAAGCGCTGAACGGCAGATGCTGTGAACACGCCGATTAAGCAGGTACTGATCACGAAACCTTAACTGCAGATTGCACAAAAAAAGTGATCAGAAAGTAGGCGAAAACATCAGTTTTTAGAAGCATTCCTTCGGCACCCAGCCGACCGATCCGTCTTTTTTGACGAGCGTATAGCCCGCACATGTATCGTTGATGACGGCAACCCGATCATGTTCCGCAACCGTCAATCCGCTCGCACTGACATCGTCGTCCGCGAAAAGCGCTGCTCCCTTTTTCACCAAGAACTCATTTTTGAGCCATTGCTTGAGTCCCAGATTCACATTTTCACAGAGACTGAAATATTTTCCCTGTTTAAGCAGTCTTATCTCATAGTTCGGATAGTTCAGCGTGCCAATGAAATCCGTCGGAGCAGTATAAGCTTTTCGAACGGTTGCAGTCTGATGAAAATGATCCGCATAGGTGTAGGTGATCCGATCACCTTGCGGATGGCGTTCAATGATCAGGGCATTCAGCTGTCCGTCGAAACGCACCTGATTACCGCCGTCGATGCAAATCATCCGCTTATCGGGATCAATGATCGGATTGTGGCAAGTGACGGATTCGGCGCGATAATTGACGACCGGCCAGTGTCCGACGACCACAGTCTTCGCGCATTGATGCTTGCGTGTATAGAAATGAGGGAGCGCAGTGGCTGATCGGTGGCTCGTCTCTCGCCAATCCTTAATGTCGTCGATCCCCGCGTGAATAAACAAATAATGATCGGCTTCCAGAGCGGTCGGCAAGGAAAACAGCCAGTCTATTTCCTCACCACAGTTGCAATGGTAAAAATTCGCCAACTCTGTGACCGAATTAAAATCGGCATAGGTCCGTCCGTGTTCCTGCAGCCATTCATTCATGATCGAATGCGGATTTCGTTCCAGATGACCAAAGAATGTCGGATCATGATCGAAGGCATGATGAATCAGCCGGTCGCAGTTTCCTTCGGTTATATAGGCATTGGTATTTTCCTCGGTCAGTCTTCTGGCAAAGCGGATTACGCCCAAGCTGTTAGGACCTCGTTCGCACAAATCGCCATTGATGATCAGCGTATCTTCCGTACTATAATGAACTTTTTCAAGCAGTTCCTGAAAAAGACTCAAATCGCCGTGAATGTCGGAAATGACGATGACCCGTCCGGTTTCCGGGAACGTGATATTTTGAATGTGAAGCATAGGAAATCTCCTTCTGCAAAATGGCCGAGCAGCTCTATGGATAAAAGTTCTTCTTAATAGCTTATATTATAGCTTAATTGATGAGTTGAGGTATGGATAAACGTTCTGTAAAGAACCCCTGCCGTTTTCCATGTTCGTGGGAAGAAGGCAGGGGTTTACGGACTTGCAATGGTTAAGCTAAATTGGTTGTCATGAACCCAAAACGGATTGCATGTTTGATCTCATCTGAAAATGCACGTAATAAAATGTTTCGAACCGTCGGGTCTGACTGTGTTAAATAGAGATTCCGATATGTCTCGTAATCTTCCAGCTCATCACGATAAGCAATGCGCAAGCCTTCCGAAAAGGATTGAAACTGGACCGGCGTGATTTGATAGACCGGCTGATTGCCAGTCAACTGAACGTAAAGCCAACTGAATAATTGAAAATGATCGTGTTCATCTTGACGAATCCTAAGGATATCTGCCTTCATTTGCTCGTTTGGTGCTGCTTCAGCCAAACGTCCATAGAAATCGACAGCCGTTGCCTCACCTTTCACGGCATCGAGAACGGCAGAAGTAAATGTAGAAGAGGTGCTGCCTTGGCCGATCTGTCGGTACTGCTGATCATCGTAAAACACGAATAGTCACCACCTATTTTTTTCTCGTTATAGGCTATGGTTATTTTAGATTTATGTGAGTACCCAAGGTGAGTTGTATCTCATTCTTTTTGAATACCTTTAAAAAAGGTAATGCATAAATCGGAAATTATATGCTTTTTTTCTTAAACAACATCATGGCGAGAATTAGCGTACTCAGGATCAGGGCGCAGGTGCTCCAAGCGGTATTGAGTAACTGATCAAACGCTGCTTTGCCTGTCAATAAGGCAACGTTTTCTGAAACGAGCTTCAAAGGATTAAACGGATCCATTCTGAAAATAGCTTGGCAGATGAGTAGAATCCCCAGCCCGGCAGCGGTTACAAGAAGTCCACCGAATGCTCCTCGCGTGACGACACTTGCCAGTAGGAGAAATGCGAGAAGAAAGGCACCGAATAACCAGAGGCAGAAAAGCGAGAAAAACAAATGGCTGACAGAAATGGTTTGAAAAAAATACAGCGTGTAGCCGTAATTGATCAGAGTGGCAAGTGCGTAGCTTAATGTCCACAAAGTCAAAGCGGAAGCATATTTGGCAAGGATGACCGCATGGCGGGACAGTCCTTTTGACAGCGGGATGATTAATGTCCCTTTGGCAAGATCTTGAGACAGCAAACCACCAAAGACAAGAAGCAATACGACTGTGCCCATCTGCGAGAAATTTTTGAAAAACTGAGTAAAAGCATCGATGAATGTGGGTTCCGGAATCTTGAGAACCATTCCCTCAACGCCAACATTTGCAAGAATGTCGGGCATCATTTTGGCAGTCAGAGGACTCATCATACCGAAAATAGCGGTCACTGAAAACAAAATAAGGACTCTGTAATTTCGAATCGCTTCAAGCAGTTCTTTTTTGAAAAATGCAGTGAATCCATTCATTTGATCACATCCAAGAAGACATTTTCGAGCGTCGGTTCAAGAAGTTGATAATTCGTAATCGGTATTTGCTCATCAGAGAGCAGGTCAATAATTTTGAGCCCGTTCTTTTGTGGATCATGCAACTGCACCGTTACCGCACATTGACTGGTTTCAACAGATTGAATAAAGGAGAGCGTGCGCAGGTGTTCAAACAGACGCCTGGCCTGTACTTCATCGATGGTTTCAATGCGTACGGCTTCTTTCCGGTACGTATTTTTAACCTCGGACAGCTTCCCATGCAGAGCGAGCGTACCTTCATGCAACAGCCCGATCGAGTCGCAAATACGTTCCACGTCAGATAGGATATGTGTTGAAAAGATGACTGTTGTCTGATCGGCGGCAACAGACAAAAGGTCAAGAATTTCTTTCCTTCCTTGTGGATCGAGCGCCGATGTTGCTTCGTCGCAAATTAACAATTTCGGTGTGTTCAATAATGCTTGTGCAATCCCAAGCCGCTGCTTCATGCCCCTTGAAAAGCTGTGGATTTCCCGCTTGATTCCGTCAAGACCGACCAACGGCAGCAGCTCCTGTACACGCTCATGGATCTGAAGCTTTTTAAGACCGGTGATCCGGCCACACATAACTAAGTATTCTTTAGCAGTCATATATCCATAAAACTCAGGTACATCAGGCAGGTATCCGATAAAACGGTTGGTTGCCGTATTTCCGTAGGCAACGTTCTCTCCGCAAACAAGAATCTTTCCGCTGGTTGGTTTAAGGAAGCCCATGATCATCTTCATTGCCGTCGTTTTTCCCGCACCGTTTTTTCCGATCAGACCGAAAATAGAGTGCTCAGGAACAGTGAAGTTGAGATCGTTCAGGACGAGATGCTTGCCAAAATTTTTACTGATGTGGCGCATTTCTAAGATGTTCATGAATCTTCGCCTCTGCCGATTGCAAAATAGATGATTGGACCGATGATTTGAACAAAAAGGACAATAGCGATCCAAATGAATCGATTTGCGAATCTGAATGATCGGTGCCGGAAAATATGAATCAGTGCAGTGAGGGCAAGAATGAGTTCGAGAGCAATAATCGGAATCAGGAACGGCAGGTAGTCTTGAATCATTACATTCACTCCAATCGTAACGCTAATTTTTGAACGTCCTGTTTATCGAGAGAGCAGGATGGTGATGAGGATGATCCCAACTAGGACAATCCACGCAATCGGACGAGCCATATTGACCGTGAATCCAATTCCGACTCGTTTTTCCACAAAAATCGAGGGATCGGAGCGATTAAAATAGAAGATGCCCCAAATCCACTTGCCGTCGTCATCAAGGATCGGCCCCGATACATGTTTGCTGCGAACAAAGCGTATATAGAGCCAAATCATCGTAATCAAAAATCCCAAATTAACAAGTGATAGAATTGCAAACCACAGCGGACTGATCGGCGTGATAAAGCTGAGAACAACCAGAAAGAACAGAATCTCTGATAACAGACAAAAAATGATCAGCAAAAGAGTCATCATTTTTCGATACTGCGCATAACCCGGAGCAGCATTTGGATTTCCTTTAACTGACGCGGGTGCGCGCCGAGTAAAGAGAACAAGAGCGCCGAGCATCAGCTCCAATGCCACCGGTGACAGTACGGTATGCCATGATTTTGGTGCCCATCGGTCGGGTCCGCTGATTCCGAAATGCGTCGGAATTGAGTCAGCCATGTACGGATAACCGAACCACACGACAGCGAGGGTGGCAACGAAGACCGGAACCAAGAGAAGAACCCATTTGAGAGACAATACGGTTTCTCGGTCGCTTTTGCCCAGGTCAACAACAATCTTTTTTGTAGTTAGTTGGGCATCCGGAGCCATACTCTGCTTCAATTTTCGAGTCTGCCGGTTGGCAAGAACAAAGAGAAACGAATCGATTACAATGAGAGCGAGCATAACCATGCTAAATCCAAAGAGCCACTTTTCATCGGTTAGGATAAATGAGAGAAAAAGAAGAATAACGAACAGCGCAAGGTCAGTACCGGCAGATCTAACTAGGTAGCGGCGACGAATCGATGCTGCCTGAGCATCTCTCCAGATTGAAGGATTGGCAAAAACGACACCAAACAGAACATTCTTTCTTGAAAACCAAGGCTGCATAATCATGAGACACGCGACAAGGACATAGGTGCATATAAGAATGAGGATGTTTTCGTTCACGATTCATTACCCTCCAGTTCGTCATACATGTGATCAATCATTTGATGCAGCACGGCTCGATCAACGCGGCGTGTAACCGCCTCAGAGACAAGTGTTTTCAACGGATCACCGCAGTTTTCCAGAAACTCAGCCGCATTTTGTGCTGCATCTCCGGCTTTGATAAAGGTTCCGCGCCGCCGCTGAATTTCAATAAACCCTTCGCTTTGAAGTAATTGGTAGGCTTTATTGACGGTATGAAGATTGACACCGATTTCTGCTCCTAGAGTACGGACAGAAGGCAGTGGATCACCGTCGTTCAAATTACCGGAAGCGATTCCGTTGACAATTCCATTGCGTATTTGCATATAAATCGGCTGGTCAGAACCGAAATCGATCGAAAGGAGCATCAGTAATCGCCTCTTGTTCTATCTGTTATATATTAAGTATAACAATAAAGATGTCATTCGTCTATGAAATCATTTATTTTCAGAAAGTATGCTCCCAAAGAAAGATGATCCCTTGATTCAAGTAAATAAATCAGCATCCGGATTTTGAAATGCCTCTCTAATCGAGCATAAGGTGATTTAAACGAATAGGAAAAACGTGACACACGTAAAGTACAGCAAGTTTTGCTCATCTTTTAAACAAAATTTTAGACAAAATTTTAGACAAAATTTTAGACAAAATTTTAGACAAAAATAAATAAGGCTATGCCCGTGCTCAGTCAAGAGCATCGCATGCCTTATTTTTCTAGGAGGTCCTGATGAGTCTGCTCGTAGCGATCGCCCCAGTGCTTCATCTCTTGAATAATCGGTTTCAAGGTTTCCCCAAACGCAGTGAGCGAGTACTCTGTTTTTGGTGGAACAACTGGAAATACTTCTCGATGAATGACACCGTCTTTTTCTAATTCGCGAAGCTGAAGCGTTAACATACGCTGACTCACACCCGGCATGAGACGGCGCATCTCGTTAAATCGTCTTGTTTTCGTCATTATATGATAAAGGATGACGCCTTTCCATTTCCCGCCGATGATATCAAGGGTTGTTTCAACAGGGCAATGTTTGCAGGCGTATCCTGCTTTTCGATT
This sequence comes from Sporolactobacillus sp. STSJ-5, assembly GCF_024385605.1. Taxonomy (GTDB): domain Bacteria; phylum Bacillota; class Bacilli; order Bacillales; family Sporolactobacillaceae; genus Sporolactobacillus. Next base: position 125,638 of record NZ_JANFOJ010000008.1, read on the forward strand.
CCGCATTAATAAGCCTCCTAGGTTACATTCTTGTTTCTACGTCACGACATTGTGCGTTCTACCCGATCCGCTTTAGTGCCATTATACTATAAGTGTAATCGAAATGAGGATGGGAGAGATTTGATGAAAGCATTCGGCACATTTGAAACAACAGATATTTCAAATTCAAACAGTATTGTTCCTATAGAGATTCCTGTTCAACAGCCGACAGGGCATGATCTTCTTGTTCAGGTAAAGGCTGTATCTGTTAATCCGGTTGACACGAAAGTGCGAAATGCGCAGAACGGACGAACGAACGGCGCACGGATCGTCGGCTATGATGCGAGTGGCATCGTAGTGGCAGTGGGGGAAAAGGTGACCCTGTTCAAACCGGGTGATGAAGTCTATTACGCAGGGGATGTTACGCGAAAAGGAACGAATACCGACCAGCATCTAGTTGACGAACGAATTGTTGCACATAAGCCGGAAACGTTGGATTTTCTGACTGCAGCAGGGATACCTTTGACAAGTATTACTGCTTATGAAGCTCTATTTGCTCGGTTGCCGTTTAGCGCCGAACATCATGAGAAAAATATTGGAAAACGGCTGCTCATTATAAATGGTGCTGGCGGCGTCGGATCGATTGCCATTCAGCTTGCCAAATGGGCTGGCCTTCATGTCATTGCTACGGCGTCACGGCCGGAAACGATTAGGTGGGTAAAAGATCTTGGCGCAGATGAGGTCATTAATCACAGACAATCCTTTAAAGATGAATTTGAGAAGCTTCCGTTTGATACGGTTGATGCGATTCTCTGCTTGAACGACACGAAGGGACATTGGCAGAACATGTATGACGTGATCAAACCTCAAGGCCATATCTGCTCCATTGTGGAAATTGGAGACGGCATTAATCTGGACCTGATTAAGCCTAAGAGTATTACGTTTAGCTGGGAATTCATGTTCACGCGTCCGATGTTTGAAACCGAGGACATGATTGAGCAGCATAATCTGCTTACAAAAGTTGCGAAATTGCTGGACAATGGTGTCCTTAAGCAGACCGTAACAAAGAAGCTGACACCGTTGAACGCAGAAAATCTGCGCGAAGCACATCAATTGGTTGAAAGTGGCAAGATGATCGGAAAAATTGTTGTTGGCGAAAATTAAAGAGATGAATGAACTGCCTTCGGGAACGACTCTTTAAAGAGAAGAACAAATCAGAGCAAAGCAAAGAAACGAATTAATTAAGATGAGAATAAGAATGTCGCGGGAAATCAGCCGCGGCATTTTTTTTGTACCATACGGAGCGTAGTTGACTGTATAGCTGCTATACACTGTAAAATGAGCACGGACTAATTTTGTGTGATTCATGAATTACAAAAAAGGAGTGAGTTCGTGTGGTTGAGAAAGAAGCAAAAATTACGGATATGCGGTCGGCTTTGGAGCTGTTAAAGTCGGTGTCCGGTCAGCTCATTGAAACGGATGAACCAGTTGATCCGCAGGCGGAAATTTCCGGTGTCTACCGTCATGTAGGTGCGGGCGGAACCGTGATGCGTCCAACGAGAAAAGGACCTGCGATGATTTTTAATAATGTGAAAGGGCATCCGGATGCACGTGTCTTAATTGGCTTGCTAGCCAGCCGTGAACGTGTGGCGATGATGCTTGGAACGGAGCCGGAGCGCCTCGGTTTTCTACTCAATGAAGCAGTCAAGAATCCGATTCAGCCGGTTGTCATCAATGAAAAGCCGAAATGCCAAGAAGTCGTACATTATGCGGATGAGCCGGGATTCGATATTCGCAAGCTGATTCCGGCACCTACGAATACGGAAGAGGATGCCGGGCCGTACGTCACAATGGGGATGTGCTATGCGTCGGATTCGCAGACCGGAGATTCGGATGTCACGATTCATCGACTGTGTCTCCAAAGCAAGAATGAAATTTCAATGTACTTTGTTCCGGGTGCGCGCCACCTCGGTGTCTTTCGTGAAAAGGCGGAAAAAGAAGGGCGTCCACTCCCAATTTCCATCAGCATCGGTGTCGATCCTGCAGTTGAAATCGGCGCTTGTTTCGAACCGCCGACCACTCCGCTTGGCTACAACGAGCTCAGTGTCGCTGGAGCGATCCGCAATCAGGCGGTGGAGCTTACTCCATGTCTCACGATTGATGAAAAAGCGATTGCCAATGCGGAATATGTGATTGAAGGCGAGCTGATTCCTGGAGCCTATGTGCGGGAGGATCAAAATACAAATACCGGTAAAGCGATGCCTGAATTTCCGGGCTATACGGGTCCGGCAGTCGCTCAAGTGCCGCTTATCAAAGTGAAGGCGGTCACGCATCGTAAGAATCCGATTATGCAAACCGTGATTGGGCCAAGCGAAGAGCATGTGAACATGGCCGGAATTCCGACCGAGGCGAGCATTCTCCAAATGGTAGAACGCGCAATGCCGGGCAAGGTGTTGAATGTGTACTGCCATCCATCAGGAGGCGGCAAATACATGGCGATTCTGCAATTTAAAAAAATACAGCCCAGCGATGAAGGACGTCAGCGTCAAGCGGCACTTCTGACCTTTGCCGCGTTTTCTGAAATGAAGCATGTCATGCTCGTGGACGAGGATGTCGACATATTTGATACGAGCGATGTACTTTGGGCGATGAACACGCGTTATCAGGGAGATGTCGATACCATTTTTATTCCAGGTGTCCGCTGTCATCCGCTCGATCCGACTCAGAATCCGGAATACAATCCATACATTCGTGATAAAGGTATCTCCTGCAAGACCATTTTTGATTGCACCGTTCCATATCATTTAAAGGATAAATTTCAACGGGCTAAATTCATGGATGTTGACCCAAGTCGATTCGCACCGGAGCTGTTTCAATGATCCAGTTGATGAAAAAGTCGGGACGCATCACGATTGATTTAACTGCAATAAGAATGGGCCAGGATCTATGCGTGATGCTGACGGGTGGCGACCGGCCACATTTAGGCGTTGTGACGATCGCTGCCAAAGGTATGGATGCGCAAACACTCGCTTTCGGTACGCACAAGGAGCGTTTTGTGACCGAACCGATTGCCCAAGTGTTGAGCCAAAGGTTTAGCGGACATTTTGTGATCTGCTGCGGTATTCATGTGGATCAGATTACCAAACCGGAAATTGATCAGGTAAAAGTACTATCTATGGCGCTTGCCAATGACTTGTGCGTACAATTGAACGAACGGGGAGATGACCAATGAACATTATTGTTGGCGTGACCGGAGCGTCTGGCACCATTTTTGCGGTGAAGCTGCTTGAAGCCCTGCATCAGGCAGAAGATGTGACAACACATCTGATTATGAGTGACTGGGCAAAAAATAACTTGGAGATCGAGACCGACTACGCATTTAATGAAGTAAAAAAGTTGGCGGATGAGCTCTATGACAATCGGAATCTTGGCGCACGAACCTCAAGCGGCTCGTTTCTAACCGACGGCATGGTCATTGTTCCATGCAGTATGAAAACTCTGAGCGCAGTTGCCAATGGTTATGAAGACAGTTTGATCACGCGCACAGCCGAAGTTATGATTAAGGAAAATCGCAAGCTGATTCTCTGTCCTCGCGAATCACCGCTCAGCGCAATTCATTTGGAAAACATGCTGAAACTTGCGCGGCTCGGTGTGCGCATCGTGCCGCCAATGCCCGCCTTCTATAATCATCCGAAAACATTGGACGATATGGTCAATCACCACGTGATGAAAATTCTCGATCAGTTGGGCATTCCAAATGCGCGATCCCAACGCTGGAACGGATAAAAACAATAGAGAACAGGAGCTTCTTATTGAGAGAAGCTCCTGTTTTTCGCATACGAACTATGAAAAGAAAAAATGAGAGCGAACGGCGGGGAAGTTCAACCTAAGATCGGAAAAGTAAAACCGAACGAGTCGAAAGTTTAACCTAAGATTAGAAAAGTAAAACCGAACATGAGAAGTTGAACCTAATAAGTGAAAAGTTGAACCGAACGAGTCGAAAGTTCAACCTAAGATTGGAAAAGTAGAACCGAACATGAGAAGTTCAACCTAATAAGCGAAAAGTTAATCCGAACGGGTCGAAAGTTCAACCTAAGACCGGAAAAGTAAAACCGAACATGAGAAGTTGAACCTAATAAGCGAAAAGTTAATCCGAACGAGTCGAAAGTTCAACCTAAGATTGGAAAAGTAGAACCGAACATGAGAAGTTCAACCTAAGATCGGAAAAGTAAAACCGAACGGGTCGAAAGTTCAACCTAAGATTGGAAAAGTAGAACCGAACATGAGAAGTTCAACCTAAGATCGGAAAAGTAAAACCGAACGAGTCGAAAGTTCAACCTAAGATCGGAAAAGTAGAACCGAACATGAGAAGTTGAACCTAATAAGTGAAAAGTTGAACCGAACGAGTCGAAAGTTGAACCTAAGACCGGAGATGCGAGCTTAATCACCAGGGTTCGATTCACATTTCCTTAGTGAATGTGAATCTGCAGTTGGCACAGGTCGGCATTGTGTTCACTTGCGTAGAAGGTGGCATCAAGCAAACAGACATCAATAATTGGACCGGTCACTTCAAATTTATGCTCTGCGATCCATTCGAGAAGATGTCGGGCATAGCTTAAATCGTATGGCATTCCATACTTATACATGCAAGCGTAGGATCCGCTCGGGAGTGTTATAGTTTCTGAGACCTTAGCCGTTTGATCGGGAATTTCAATGAAAACGCCGGCTTGGCTGAACGGCGTATCACCGGTCATCATTTCGTGCTTAATCAGTGTGCCAAAACGTCCCGAGGGCGTAATGCCGTGTTCATGCAACAAGCGCCAGGCACGCATCATCGTCAAATGCAATGTTGGTCTGTCGACTTCACTGTCGAAGGGCACAAAGACAACTTTGCGTTCAGGCAATTGCTCAATCACCGGGCGATAGAGTTCTTCCTTGCTCTGATCAACATTTTGATAAACCAACAATCGGTTTTTGATGGAACGACGTATGCTGAGTAACTCGTCAATTTTTTCATTGATCTTTTTTTCGTGGAACGTAAGAAGGGTCAGCGCGCTGGTTACATCGCGTCCTTTAATGTTTTGCTTGATCTCATCCAGCGGCACACCAATTGACTTTAGAAAGCAGATTTCTCTTAGAAAGGGGATTTGTCGCACGCTGTAGTAGCGGTAGCCGTTGGTGTCCTTGCTGTCTGGCTGAAACAAGCCTATTTTATCGTAATAGATGAGCGTTTGTCTCGAAATGTTATGAATTTCCGCCATCTGGCTGATCGACAATTTGCTGCTCACGATTTTTGCCCCTTTCGTTCACCTAAGTGTATCGTGAAAAACAGCTCTCAGGCAAGTGAACGATGAAGGAGTCAGCGTAATTTTTGCGGAACAGATCGTTTGTGTCCGTTCTCAATCTCAGTAAATAAATTGCTGTCCGGCTGCTTTTTTGATTGTGCGGACGGCAGCCGAACCTTGAGCGCCCGAGCGATGACATTCAGGTCGTCTCGAAGTTCAGCAATATCTGCTTTTGTTGCCGGTCTCTGACCGGAAACGAGCAAGTAGCCGATTTGTCCACTTTGTTCAACGGTTGCCATCTCGACATCTTCAATCCGTTCAATGCCCATCTGCCGAAGTTGCATCTCAATATGATCCACTGTCATCTTCATTTTTTTCAGACGAATCGGACGCAGTCTTCCATTTTTTATAATGATTTTAGCGTGTCCGGAAAAGAGGGATTCTGCCCAGTCCCATTTCAATTGAATAAGATCTATTAAAAAAAGAGTGAATACAAATATAGCACCGATGACAAAGGAAAGGGTAACACTTTTTCCGCTGATTGGTTGGACGAGCAATGTCCCAATAGAGATCATAATGACTGTTTGCGGAATGGTCATTTGTGAGATCGATTTTCTTCCTGAAATTCGAATCAGCAAAATACCAAACAGAATAATGACAACGGCTTTCCATAGCCAGCTTGGGTGAAAATCAATAAAACGCATCATAAAATTCACGAGACTCAAACCCTTCGCACCATTTTTATAGATAGTTTGGCTATTGGCGCCATTTTCTATGTATGGCTGATCAGTTGTGAGCTATTGATTGAAACGTTTATACTAGATGTAAAGTGATTTTACAGAAAAATTCACAACGATCCGGAGGAAGAGGAATGGAGATCAAGACGGTAGCGATTGTTGGGCTCGGTGCGCTGGGAATTATGTATGGAAAACAAATGGTCGATCATTTAGGTAAGGATGCGGTACGGATTGTTGCCGATCATGACCGGATCGCGCGATACAAAAGAGAAGGCATTTACTGCAACGGGGAGCTATGTGATTTTCATTATGTGGATGCAGACGTACAAGGCGATCCTGCTGATCTATTGATTTTCGCAGTGAAATACACCGGGCTTAAAGATGCAATTGAAAGTGCCAGAAACCAACACGGCAAGCAGACGGTTCTGCTTTCCGTGTTGAACGGTATCTCTAGTGAACAGATGATTGGTGAGGCATTTGGCTTTGATCAACTGCTTTATTGTATTGTCGCCGGTATGGATGCTTCGAAAATCGGCAATGAATTGACCTACAAGAATATAGGATTCGTCAGTTTTGGAGAAGCCGACGACACGCGCAGTGAAAAGGTGGACGACCTGGCCCGTCTGTTTGAAAAAACGGGAATTCCTTATGAAATTCCTGACCGCATGCTTCATAAAATGTGGAGCAAACTGATGGTCAATACAGGTGTGAATCAGTCGACTGCTGTTTTCGAAACCAATTACGGTGGGATACAGGTACCGGGCAAGCCTCGTGAAACGGTCATTGCCGCGATGAAGGAAGTGGTTAAAGTCGCCAATGCTGAAGGGGTGCCGCTTCAAGAAAGTGAGATCGCTGGTTGGTTGAACATCAATGATGCTCTGAATCCTGAAGGAATGCCTTCGATGCGGCAGGATACCTTGCAGCATCGCCCGACCGAGGTCGATCTGTTTGCGGGTACCATTCGCAAACTGGGACAGAAGCACGGGATTCCGACACCGGTTAATGATTTTCTCTATGATCGAATTCGAACTATTGAAGCGAGTTATGCAAAATAAATAGTTAAAAGCTGAATGACCATTTTGGCATTCAGCTTTTTTCAAGTCTTTATGTTTGGTGGGTAATCAATGATTTTGTTAGGATTTGAATGGAGGCGGTTTGTCCGTGTATGAAAATCTTGGCGAAGCAATAAATCAGCTAACGGAACGAGAGAGCAAGCGGATGCTGTTACATCTGTTTCAGGAAGCAGCAATAGCCGAGCAGTTTACGGATGAACAACGGCTTTCCAAGCGGATTCGTCACATGTATGAAGACTTGATTCGTTTGCAGCCGGAGCAGCCGCTGACTAAAGAAGCCTTAAATCACTGGCATATTGTGTTTGGCAATTCAACTGCCGGGAGTTTGAAGGTAGGACTTGGCAGTATCCATGCCCGGCGCGAACGGATACTTGTCATCACTTCGGATCTCTCATACGGACCATTAGCGCATTTAGATGAAGTGGATGGAGTGCACCATCGAAACGCCTGGATCAAAGATAAATTGGAAGATTATTTTTATGATGTGGATGGCAACGAAGCGTTGGTTGATCAGCTGCGCGCGATCAAGGCTATTCCTGAGCATATGCCAATCACCATTTGGGCATCGGACAATGCTTGGGATCAGTGCGGGCTGGCTCTAGTAGTCTATCTTTTGCGCGGCCGGATGAATCCAATTCAAGTCATCAATCCTTCTGCACATGAGAAACAGCTGTCTGAGGAGCTTGGGGAAGAGATACAAGCGGCATACAGCTTCGAATTGCCTTCGGAAACGCTGGCGATGTTATTTAAAAAACAAGCGCGGAATCCGTCACTGACCGAAAACGAGCGCACCCGATTGGAACGCGAATGGCTGCGCGTCTCCGCCGATCCATCAGTACTGAGAATCTGGGTGGACGACCACGTGCAGCCCGTAGCGCCGGATTACTTTGATGCCGAGATTTTACGGCACGCGCGCCGGCTAGCGCGTCAAAAGGAAAACCATAAAGGCTTTCTCTGCATGCGCTTAATTGGCGATGCAATCGGTGAACTGCATGAAAAACAGTGGGTCGGTGATACATTTATTTATTGGCGTATTAAAGCACTGATTGATGCAGGGAAAATGACGGTGATCAAGAATCCCAATCAGATTTTGCATGCCCAATTAATTCTTAATTCGAAGGAGCGACTTAAATGATTGATTTGTTTACACCATGGACGTTTAAAGGCTTGGAACTAAAGAATCGTGTTGTCATGCCGCCGATGTGTCAGTATTCCGTTGAAAAAAAGGATGGGATTGCAACGGATTGGCACTACGTGCACTATGTCAGTCGGGCGATTGGCGGCGCAGGGCTCATCATTATCGAAATGACCGATATCGAGCCGGATGGACGGATCACTGATAACGATCTTGGGCTCTGGTCCGACGAACAAATTCCGGCACTTGCACGGATTGTCGACGCTTGCCACAAGTACGGTGCGAAGGTCGCGATTCAAATCGCGCACGCTGGGCGCAAAGCGCAGGATGCTCCGGTACCGGTTGCCCCGTCTGCCATTGCATTCAATGATGAGTATAAAACGCCACGTGCACTTACAACGGATGAGGTCAAGGCGATGCCCGGCCGATACGCACAAGCTGTGAAGCGGGCGGTTAAGGCCGGATTTGATGCAATCGAATTGCATGGCGCGCATGGCTACCTGATTCATCAGTTCCAATCTGCTTTTACCAACAAAAGGACGGATGAATATGGCGAGGATCTGTCGAGGTTTGGCTCAGAGGTTGTTCAAGCGGTTAAGAAGGAAATGCCTACAGAGATGCCGCTGATCATGCGCATATCTGCGATTGAATATGTGAACGGCGGATACGGACTGGAGCACAGCATTCCGATCGCCAAGGCATATAAGGAAGCGGGTGTCGACCTGTTTCATGTCAGTGCCGGCGGCGAAGGTCCAATCGCTGCAGCAGGAAAACCGGGGACACACGCCGCCTATCAAGTACCGTTTGCTCGGGAAATTCGGAAAGCTGTCGGCACGCCGGTCATCGCGGTCGGACGGCTGGATGATCCGCAGCTGGCGAATGCAGTAATTGGCAATGAAGAAGCCGATCTCATTGCTGTTGGCCGAGGCATGCTGAGAAATCCATACTGGACTTTGGAAGCCGCTGCCAAGCTTCATAAAGAAACAGCCGTTCCGGAGCAGTACCTTGCCGGATTCGCACACTAAATAAAATGAAGTGTCTTCTCCTAATTCAGGGAGGAGGCTTTTTTTGTCTAGAAAAAAATTATAAATTATCGACTTGTGGATAAGCGATTGTGAAACGTAAATCATGGCAAAGCGAAGCAAGCGATCCTCATCAGAACTGAATCAATGCACGAAAAAGGGGTTCAATGCACGAAACTCAGAGCTCAATGCACGAACCAACGATCCCCATGCACGAACGCGGGCTCAGAGCCGAGTCAATGCACGAAAAAGGGGTTCAATGCACGAAAACCAGAGCTCAATGCACGAAAGAACGGTCCCCATGCACAAACGTGGCTCAGAGCCGAATCAATACACGAAAAAACCCATTCAATGCACGAAACTCAGAGCTCAATGCACGAAAGAACGGTCCCCATGCACAAACGCGGGCTCAGAGCCGAGTCAATGCACGAAAAAACCCATTCAATGCACGAAACTCAGAGCTCAATGCACGAAAGAACGGTTCCCATGCACGAACGCGGGCTCAGAGCCGAGTCAATGCACGAAAGAACGGTCCCCATGCACAAACGCGGGCTCAGAGCCGAGTCAATGCACGAAAAAAGGGGTTCAATGCACGAAAATCAGCGCTCAATGCACGAACCAACGATCCCCATGCACAAACGTGGCTCAGAGCCGAATCAATGCACGAAAAAGGGGTTCAATGCACGAAAATCAGAGCTCAATGCACGAAAGAACGATCCCCATGCACAAACCGCGGCTCAGAGCCGAGTCAATGCACGAAAAAACCCATTCAATGTACGAAAATTAGCGCTCAATGCACGAACCAACGATCCCCATGCACGAACGCGGGCTCAGAGCCGTGCCAATACGAAAAGTCATAGGCAATTTGACTCGATCACATTTTTTTCTTGTTCATAGGTTCCTGTTTCATTCATATATATAGGAGTTCAATACATAAGCAGTACACAATCATGCAAAAAATGGGTGCGACAGAGCGGCTTATTAAAAAAAGATATATTTGATTCTGTCGTACCTTCCTCTAATTTGGCACCAAAGGTAGGGGGCTCTGATCGAAATAATTTTCCTTAACTAATGAAAAAAATTGCATCATTCATATTAAGTTCATAATCGGGGGGTACCATCGACTGTGGACAATTCAGCTGTTTGGTTGATGTGCGAGAAATTGTGTAAAAATAATTGAGACGAATTGCAATGAAAATTCATCTGAATTAAGTAAAGGAGTTAGATGCATGACCCAAAAAAATACGACCGTTGATATTAACGGAAAACCGTATAATCGGACCTTTTTAATTATTATTTTGCTGATCGGTGCGTTCTGTACGATTTTGAACCAGACGTTGCTTGCGACAGCGCTCCCTGATATCATGAAAGATTTCGATATCACGGCAGCGACTGGACAGTGGCTGACCTCAGGATTTTTGCTGATGAACGGTGTCATGATCCCGGTTACCGCGCTACTTATTAATAAAATCAATTCCAGGGTTCTGTATATCAGTGCCTTGACCATTTTCCTGCTTGGAACGGTTGCGGCGGCTGTCGCACCGAATTTTTCACTACTCTTAACCGGCCGAATTATTCAGGCTGCGGGTGCCGGAATTATGATGCCGCTGATGCAGACCATTTCTCTATTAATTGTGCCTAGAGAAAAACGCGGTATTGTCATGGGGCTTGGCGGACTTGTTGTCGCCTTTGCACCGGCGATCGGCCCGACGCTTTCCGGATGGATTGTTGACAGCTACAACTGGCGCGTACTTTTCTATATGATGATCCCGATCGTGGCATTAGTCATTGTACTTGCCTTCACGGCTATGAAAAAAGTTGTGCCGCTTACGAATCCGCGGATTGATTACTTGTCCATTGTCTTATCGACGATTGGTTTCGGCGGTATGCTCTACGGCTTCAGCAGTGTCGGCAACTATGGCTGGTCGGATGGCCGAGTGATATGGCCACTTATTGTCGGCTGCATCTTTATCGTTCTATTCATTTGGCGGCAGCTGGTTATGAAGGAACCGATGCTGGAGCTGAAAGTATTCAAATCGCCGATCTTCACGCTGTCGGTTGTCATCAGCAGCATTGTTATGATGGCAATGATCGGTGCGGAACTGGTACTCCCACTTTATATTCAGAACCTCAGGGGCGAGAGCGCTCTGCATTCAGGGCTGATCCTGCTTCCTGGCGCTATCATCATGGGCTTGATGAGTCCGGTTACCGGCTTGATTTTCGACCGGATTGGTTCACGCAAATTGGCGATCACCGGAATTTTTCTGCTCACAGCCGGAACCTTGCCGTTCATGTTCTTGACGCAGCATACGAGCTATGCTTCCATTATTGTTCTGTATGCCGTACGTTTTTTAGGAATTTCCATGGTCATGATGCCGGTAACAACGGCTGGGATGAACGCGTTGCCTGACTCGCTGATGAGCCATGGCACCGCGGTCAATAATACAATTCGTACGGTGGCCGGCTCTATTGGAACGGCTGTACTGATCAGTATCCTAACCAATGTGACCAAGCACAACGCGCCAAGCAGCAGTTTGAAGCACACCGATCCGGCACAATTCATGCATAAATCGATTGATGCCGCACTAAATGGCATGAACACCGCATTCATGGTTGCCATTATCTTCTGCCTGCTGACGCTTGTTCTGACCTTTTTCATTAAAGGCAAGGAGAAGAATCCGGCGGCTCAAGGCGCAGATTAATTGAATAGATCTGATTTTATGAAATGGGAAGTGATGATGTGATTTTATATACGTTAATTATAAGTGTTATACTCTTCGTCATATTCATCTTCACGAGCGGTTCAAAGCTGTTCTCAAAGCATAGATGGCTTCAGTATCTTTTAGTTGCTCTGTCTTTGATCGTGTTTCTCGGCAGTGAGACTTTGTTGGTTATGAACGAGCATAGCCATTTCGGAATGAAGACGAAGGTATTTACAAAAAAAGTTTCGATCTACTCTGCAACCGGTGCGGCAGCGAATCCGCAGGTTCCGTTTATGCTGCTTCATCAAGATGCGGGTAAAGATCGGATTTACATCTATAATACGGAGAAGCAGGGCAAGCCGAAAATGAAGCATACGCAAATCACCGACAAAAATGCGGTGAAGAATACGGATCAGTCGGCTTATCTTGCGATTGAGAAGAAACGGCGCGTGTTTAAAAACGATTTTTATAAGAAATTGTTTGCGTTCAGCGGAAATAAAAATGTTCTCGTTTCAACGCAAAATGTTTTCTATGTTCCTGAAAATCATCAGGTGATGAGTGTCAAAGAACTGAAGAAAATGCAAAAAGAAATGCAAAAGAAGCAAGCGAAAAAATAAAAGCCGACTCCAATCTTGAATGGGACGGCACCAACAGGAAACGCTCACCGTTAAAGGTGGGTGTTTTTTGTTTCATGGGATTCGCTTGGTATTCGTTGCTGCAATGAGTGAACAGGTGCCGAATGAGCCATACTACAAAAATAAGAATGAAGAATAGGTGCGGATTTTTTGAAGGAGAATGATGTAATGACTGAATCTATGCGCAGTATCGATTGCGACGGAAAACCGTACAATCGATTTTTTTTGATCGTTATTCTGCTTGTCGGTACTTTTTGTGTTGTTGCCAACCATACGGCCATCACAACGGCCCTTCCGGGTATTATGCGCGATTTTCATATTGATGCGGACACCGGGCAGTGGCTCACCTCCGGATTCTTGTTGATGAATGGAATTATGATTCCGATTACGGGGTTGCTGATGCATCGCGTCAGTTCAAAAAAGCTATATATGGCCGCGATGCTGATCTTTCTGGCTGGAACCTTTCTGGCTATATCCGCACCTAATTTCCCGACGCTTTTAATTGGGCGTCTGGTTCAGGCGGTTGCAACAGGCATCATGATCCCCTTAATGCAGACAATCCTTCTGCTCATTTTTCCAAAGAGTAAGAGAGGAGTGGCGATGGGGCTGGACGGTCTTGTGCTTGCTTTTGCACGTGTGATCGGACCAACGGGTGCCGGACTGATCATCGACCATTTCAACTGGCGTGTTCTTTTTTGTGCGTTTATTCCTATTGCACTGTTGGCGGCACTCCTTGCGCCGGCAGCCATGCGAAAAATTGTTCCTCTTGAACAGAAGAGCATTGACTTTGTCTCAATCATGCTGTCAACTTTAGGCTTTGGGGGTTTGCTTTATGGATTCAGCAGTGTTGGTCATCACGGCTGGTCTTCGCCGATTGTAATCGCAGCGCTCGCATTTGGAGCAATCGGTCTTATTGGTTTTATCTATCGAGAACTGACCATAGACAATCCCATGCTGAATCTACGTGTTTTTCGATCACCACTGTTCAGCCTTTCTGTTGTTGTCGGTGGAATCTTGATGGTCGTCATGTTCGGTGCAGAGCTTGTGCTGCCGCTTTATATTCAAAATGTGCGGGGAGAAAGTGCCTTTTTTTCCGGCCTTGTGATGCTGCCCGGCGCTCTTGTCATGGGCCTCATGTCTCCGGTGTCCGGCGTTATTTTCGATAAAATCGGCATTCGTCAGCTTGCTATTACAGGTATGGGGCTGTTAACGCTGGGGACGATTCCCTTCGTTTTTCTGACGATGAGCACACAATTAGGTGCGATCATCATTCTCTATGCGGTACGTTTTCTTGGCATTTCCATGGTCATGATGCCCATGACTACTGCAGGCATGAATACATTACCTAATGTGCTTATGAGCGATGGGGCAGCAGTTACCAATACCATTCGTACCATTATCGGTTCAATCGGTACCGCCATTCTGATCAGTGTGATGTCCGATGTAACTAAAAGCGAATTGCCGGAAAAGAGCATCTATGGATCTGATCCGGCTTTATTCCATTTACTCAAAACGGATGCAGCATTGAATGGTGTGAATGCCGCGTTTCTTGTCGCAATCGGATTTTGCGTTCTGACGTGGGCGCTGACTTTTTTTATAAAGGACACCCGACAAATCACTCACCCCATTCGGTAAAAGTATGAAATTTTTCTATGATTAAGGTCGGCGAAGAGATGCCAATTTTTCTAGAAAGCCGGCGATTAAATTAAGGTCATCCGCTGTGTACTCGTTCATTAATGCCATACCTTGCCGATCCATTTCCATGTGCATCGCCTGATGACAATCAGCCACCAGCTCGCCATCCTGAGTTGTCGAGAAATAAATCTCTTTCTTATTATCGGGACGCTTCTCTTTTCGAATGAACCCGGTCGGAAAAAAACATGCGGATGCTCACAGCGGATTTGCCACGTGGCTTCTGGACAGATTATGTAAGAGGAAAGGGCTTTGACTTGGAGTGACTCTTTGAAAAAATGGGATCTTGACAGTCGAAGGGAGACGACTATAATTGAAAATACCGCCCGCTTTATCACTTTAAAGCGGGATTGTAAACCATAGAGAGAAAGGATAAGAAAAAATGGCTGCAACAGAAGGAAAGAAGGAATCACTCCGGCGCGGATTATTGCCGCGCCACATTATGCTTATGGCTATGGCCGGAATGATCGGCACAGGTATTTTTAAAGGAAGCGGCGATACCCTGAATATCGCCGGCCCGAGTGTCACGATCGCGTACTTGGTATGCGGGTTGATTTTGTTTATCGTTATGGTCGCGCTTGCCGAGATGGCGATCGCTTATCCGGGGCTTAACATGCAGCATTTGATGCATAAAGCATTCGGTTTCCGCACGTCGATCATGATCGGCTGGCTGTACTGGATCAACTGGATGATTGTGACCGTTGTTGAAGTGCTTGCAGCGGGCAGCTTTCTTAATTATTGGCTTCCAGGTGTGCCCCTATGGGTACTTGCCGGTCTATGCGGTCTGTTTATTATCGGTATCAATCTTTTTCAGGTCAGCCTTTACGGTGAATTTGAATTCTGGTTCGCCGGAATCAAAATCGGTGCGATTATCGTGTTTATTATTCTCGGCTTGTTGATTCTGTTTGGCATCATTCCGAGTCCGGCCAATCCGACGAAGAACCTGTTCGGTTACGGCGGCTTTTTCCCGCACGGGTTCGGCGGAATGATTTCTGCACTTCTCGTTGTTATTTTTTCATATGGCGGCTCCGAATTGATTGGTTTGACGGTAACGGAAGCCAAAGACGTGGAGCATGTTCTGCCGAAGGTCATAAAGAGCGTTGTATCACGGGTGATCATGTTCTATATTTTGCCGATCATCATTATTTGCGGCATGATGCCGTGGAGCAGTGTCTCTGCCACGGAAAGCAGTCCGTTCGTTCAAGTGTTTGAAGCAGTCGGTCTGCCCGGCGTACCGCATTTGATGAACTTTGTGTTGCTGACAGCCGTGCTTTCGGCAGCAAATTCAGGAATTTATGCGACAACGCGGACGCTGTATGCCATGGCTGAACGCGGCGAAGCGCCAGGCTTTGTGCGCAAGCTGTCAAAAAGTGGTGTGCCGCTTGGCGGGATTGCGTTGACGACAAGTTTTCTAGCTGTCGGTGTTGTGCTGGCGTACTTATCGCCAAGTCAGATTATCAATCAATTGATGAGCATCCCCGGATTCACCATTTGTCTTGTCTGGATCGCCATCTGCGCGGCTGAATTGAAGCTGCGCCCCAGCTATAAACAGCTTCCATTTTTCAAAATGGCCGGATTCCCATACATGACCATTGTCGGGTTGGTTTCATTGTCATTAATCTTTGTGACATTCGTCCTCAATGCAGCCAATCGGGTAGGAACGCTGACCTGTCTTGCCATTATGGTGATCTTGATTGTCGTTTCATTTCTAGTGAAAAATGAAGCAAAATCGCACGAAAGTGAAAATTTGTCTTAAATGTGGACTGAATAAAGAGGCTGTCCTTTGCGGATGGCCTCTTTTACGTTAATGACTGAATAAAATCGCAAATCTATAGGAAAAGTGATAAACAAGTGAAAGTTCAACCGAAGAGAGAAAAAGTTGAGCCGAACACTCGAAAAGTTAGGCCGAATGCATAAAAAGTTAAACCAAAGAGTGAGAAAGTTAGACCGAAAAGAAGCAGTTCAACCGAACACTCGGAAAGTTGACCCCACGCCATCAAAAGTTCAACCGAAGAGAGGAAACTTAGCAGGAATTAACAGAGAAATTATTGTTTTCCGCTTTCGCATTTCTGATTTCACGATAAAATGAAGAGAAAAGAAAGTTAGGGGAGACGATGGGCTATGGAAATTTTTAAAGGAACGATGAATCAATTGGACGCACTCGTCGATCTGGAGCTCGAATTGTGGCCGCATGACACGCGCGATCAATTGCTTGAGAAAACGCAGGAGCAGCTTCATTCCGCTGATCATGTGTTTTACATGATCAAACAAGAACGATCATTTATTGCGTTTATCCATACGTCGATCCGAAAGGGTTATGTTGAGAGAGCAGCTGCGAGCCCAACTGGATACATAGAAGGAATTTATGTGAAGCCCGATTTCAGACGAAAGGGTGTTGCACAAAATTTGGTGGAAGCAGCAGAGCTGTGGGCGAAGGCCAAGGGCTGCAAGCAAATCGGTTCGGACACGGAGCTGTCGAATCAGCCCGGCTATTCGTTTCATATTGAAGCCGGCTTTCACGAAGCGAATCGAACGATTTCTTTTATTAAAGATTTGTAAACGGTGCGGATCATCTTAGAACGGGAACATTTTGATAAAGATCCTCGCATGGTGCAGTAAGGACTGAGTGGGCTGATTTTTATGGAGAAATGATAGTTGATGAACAGGCTGTAAATACTATGACGTATAATTATACGTCAACCAATAGTTAATGTTGATTGAAATGGTATATCTGGGTTGGGGTGTCGTAGATCTTATTTGAATTGATGCTGTTTATAAATCAAGACTGTTGGTGAAATGTTCAATCAAAAAGATGGAGAATAAACAATGAACAAATCTGTCATCATAAACGCCTTGTATGATCGCTATATTACGCCAACTACTGACAAGAGAGAAAGATCTATTGGCATTGAAATTGAAATGCCAATTATTCATATGGATGCGCAGCCCGTCAATTTTTCAGTGGTACACCAACTGACCTCAGCCTTTGCCGATCGTTTTCACATGGAGGCATTGGGAAGAGATGATGAAGGACATGTTTATTTGCTTGAGAATCCCGAATTTGGTGATTCACTATCGTATGATTGCTCTTACAACACATTGGAGATTTCACTTGGAAAGGGAAGAGACCTTTTCGCTTTAAATGAGCGGTTCAGCACGTACTATCGCTTTATCAACCGCTTTCTTCGACCTTTTCGTCATTCGCTGACAGGAATGGGTGTAAATCCTTATCGTAATAGTAACCACAGCACCCCAATTCCTAATGAACGTTATCGGATGCTGTATCATTTTTTAGGACTCTATAAGCACTATACGCATCCCGATTTCTTTCATACCTATCCTAATTTTGGAATGTTTTCCAATGCATCGCAAGTGCAAATTGATATTCACGAATCAGAATTGTTAGATACCATTCAAACGTTCGAAAAGCTGGAACCGATTAAGGCACTGCTCTTTTCGAATTCGGTCATGCCTGAGGAAGAAGGCAATGCGATTTGCGTTCGTGATATGTTGTGGGAAAACAGTATGCATGGGCTGAATCCGAAGAACGTTGGTTTTTATAAGCAGAATTTGACTTCCGTAGAGGATTTGCTTGATTATATGCAGCAGGAGAGCATTTATTGTGTGATGCGGAATGAAATCTATATTAATTTTACGCCGACTCCTGTCTCTGACTATTTCAGCGGCGGTGATCGGGTTGGTGAATTTTGGAACGGTTCAGACTATCAAAAAATCGCTTTTACACCGGAAATTGAAGATTTGCAGTATCTAAGAACATTCAAGCTGGAAGATTTAACGTATCGCGGTACCATTGAGTTTCGCAGCAGCTGCTGCCAGCCTATCAAGTATAACATGACCGTAGCAGCGTTTCATGTTGGTCTTATTGAAATGCTTCCGCAACTAAAAGAACTGTTTGCGCAAGATCATGTGTTATACGGTCATGGGCAGGATGCTGAGGCGCTGCGTAAGGCTTTCTGCAAGGGGATGATGTTGGAATTCATTGACAGAGATCAATTGCAACATTTGATCCTGTCCATTCTTGATCTTGCTCAAATCGGTCTTGAAAGACGTGGCAAAAAAGAATCAATTTTTTTAGAACCGCTTTATGACCGAGCTGATCGGATGACCAATCCCGCGACCGAGTATTTGCGTGCTTTGTCAGACGGAATACCGATGGATGTGCTTGTTCGGCAGTATGCAGAAATTGACTAAGGTCGAATCATTTTTGATGTGTTCATATTGCAAATAATTCGTCTCATCTGTTTTTGGAGATGCTGATCAAAATGCTCGCCATCTGCTGGAATTAATAAAAAACCGGGCGTTTTTTTTTGCCCGGTTTTTCTTACAAGTAAAAAAAGTATAAAATTTTGCCCCGTATTTAAACGGATAAACAAGTGTCTTGGCCGAGAATCAAAGCAGAGGTGCGAGACGCCTGCGGGTGCGGTCCTGTTGATCGCGTACCAGCGAGCAACCGAAGCGATGATTCAGCACCGTAAAAACACAAACCAATCACATATGGATGGAGAATAAAAACCGGGCGTTTTTTTGCTCGGTTTTTCTTATTAATGAAATTCCTCACCCGCATTAATCTTATGAGAACGTACTCGGATTCGGATTCGCTGCAGCGGGACCGGCAAAATAACTCTGGTGCTGCTGGGTGCTCGGCTGCACTGGATGGGCATTCGGTACATTGGCGCTTGCACAGTCTGTTGGGGGACCGAGAATGGTTGACTTGCGAATCGGCGCAACGGTTTGCGCGTAGGCAGTTGGGTCAATACAATAAGCTCGGTTCATCACCTCTGCCGGTGTAAATCGCAGAAAATCAGAACCTAAAACAACATCAGGAGTGGGCACGTCAAAAATAGTGAGCAGATGGACATCATCAGTCAAAGCGATAATCCAGTGAAACCAGCCCCTCGGAAGCATCGAAACCTCGCCGGGACCGATTTGATAACTCATCAACTTTTGCGTGAAGGGGTTGAACACCGACGTAATCACGGAACCGCTGATCATGTAGACCATTTCTGAAGCATTGGGATGCCAGTGAGGCTGAATAATGATGCCACGGGTCATATGGGCATTAAAAAAACCGTTTTTTATTTCCGGAAATTGCGGACCGAACAATTGGCTGATGTAATTTTTTGTATCACGCCGTTCTGTGATCGTTTTTGTCGAGTCTGCGGATAAGCGGAAAGCGGGATCAGATGGATTTACTTGCATGCGCGTCATCCTCCATTTTTAATGGGCTAAACGCTATACCGTATGACAAGGCATGATGGAGGGTTCCTCTATTCCAAATTAATTCTGTTCGTTCGGCTCAACATGAACATGTACATCAAAAACATCGTACTTGTCCATCAGCACTTTCTCGACTTGCGATGAGATTTGGTGTGCTTCCCTAAGCCCCATGTCCGGATGGACAACGATGACTAAATCGATGACCGTATTGTTACCATAGGTCCTGCCACGGATATCGCGAACACCTTCAACGCCCGAGACAGAATGAACAATCTGATCAAACGAGCTTAAGAGTTCATCGTCAAAGCCGTCGGACAGGTTGTAGGATGACTCTCTGAAAATATCCCACGCCGTTTTGCAGATCAGGACGCCGATCAAAAGAGCAACAACCGAATCAAGCCATGGAAGATGGAGCTGCGTGCCAATGATACCGGCGCTCGCACCGACGCTGACCCATGCGTCAGACAAATTATCTTTAGCTGCCGCCAGCACGGACGCGCTCTTTGTCCGCATGGATAATCGTTTATTGTACGCGTAAACGAAAAACATGACCGCGGCACAAAATAAGCCGACCCATGCAGCGAGAAGATCCGGCCTTTCCTCATGCCCTGTAAAAATTGATTTTGCACCGTCGAAGAATACCTGAACGCCAACAGCCATCATGACAAAAGAGGCAAACAACGAAGCAATGGTTTCGCTGCGCCAATGACCGTATGGATGGTCGCTGTCTGCCGGACGCTGGGAAAGACGCAGGCCGACCAGCACGGCAGCTGATGCAACAATATCGGTCACATTATTAAATCCGTCGGCGCTGAGTGCCCGTGATCCCATGGTGAGACCGACAAATAATTTCAGTGCTGATAGAACGAGATAGGTAATAATGCTGATGATTGCGCCGCGCTCACTTAATTTTAAGTTCAAGTATTTATCTTGAATCATTACAAACACCCTAACTTTCTTTTTTGCTAAGCCGTTTACATAAAATCTTTTGCTATAATGGAAAAAATATGATTTAAGCTCATATCCTAATACCCCAAAAGAGAACGTGCAAATCCAAGCCAGGAGGTTATTTTATGATTGGCAATTCATTTGATGCCAGTTTTCAAGGCATGCAGATTTTGTTTTACATTGGATTTTTCGCTGTTATTGCAATCATCGTAGTAAGTGCTGTAAAAGGGATGGCGACGTGGTCTTCGAATGAGCAAAAACCACGACTCCGCGTACATGCCTCGGTGGTGGCGAAACGAACACAGACTTCAGGCGGAAATCAAACAATGGTTTCCACAAACTATTATGCCACATTTGAAGTCGAAAGCGGAGATCGGATGGAGTTTCGCCTAAACGGCTCTGAATACGGTGAACTAGCCGAAGGAGATCGTGGCATGCTTGATTTTCAAGGAACCAGATTTCAAGGCTTTACGCGTGAATCAGAGAACGCAGACGCGCAATATCACGATTGATGCAAAAGTTTGGAAAATTTGTGCCAGTCAATTCATTCACCTTGACTTTATCAGCAATTTATCAGAAACTTATAGAGCACCACATTTTCGGCATCTTCCATAGGGCGGATGCGAAAAAAAGAACAGGAGCTGAGTAGAGATGAGTAAGAGTATGAGCGTAGTAACAGAGGCAGGAACATTTGGTGAATTCGGCGGAAGCTATGTACCGGAGGAATTGCAAAAGGTTTTAGCGAAGATCGCCGAGGCGTTCGACAGGTACAAGGATGATCCTGAATTCAACGAGGAATTGCATTATTATTTGAAAGAATATGTGGGGCGTGAAAATCCGCTGACGTTTGCGAGGAATCTGACGGAACAAGCGGGCGGCGCGAAAATCTATCTGAAAAGAGAAGATTTGAATCACACTGGCGCGCACAAAATTAATAACACAATCGGCCAGATTTTACTGGCGAAACGGATGGGCGCAAAACGGATTATTGCCGAGACCGGTGCCGGACAGCATGGTGTCGCAACGGCGACTGTAGCCGCTCTGTTTGGATTGCCATGTACGATTTATATGGGTAAATATGATACCGAACGCCAAGCATTGAACGTCTTCAGGATGGAACTGCTTGGCGCCGAAGTCGTTCCTGTAGAAAAAGGGCAAGGACGCCTGAAGGATGCCGTTGATGTTGCATTAGGCGACTTGGTTCAAAACCATGAGACGACTTACTACCTGCTTGGTTCAGCGGTCGGACCGCATCCTTATCCGACGATGGTTCACCACTTTCAATCCGTGATCAGCGAAGAGTCGAAACGCCAGATTTTGGAGAAGGAAGGCAAGTTACCAGCTGCGGTTGTTGCTTGTGTCGGCGGTGGCAGCAACGCGATCGGTGCGTTTGCCCATTATATTGACGAACCAAGCGTCCGTCTTGTCGGTGTGGAGCCTGTTGAGGCAGCAAGCATTGCTGAAGGAGTGCCGGCGGTTATCCACGGATTTAAGTGTTACGCCCTGGTGGACGAAAATAATAATCCAAAGCCAACCTATTCCATTGCTGCTGGCCTGGATTATCCAGGCGTCGGACCGGAGCACAGTTATTTGAAGGCATCCGGCCGCGGTGAATATGTGACCGTGACCGGTCAAGAAGCGCTTGATGCATTCTTGAATCTTTCTAAGGTTGAGGGAATTATTCCGGCGCTGGAAAGCGCGCATGCCGTAGCTTATGCAATGAAACTTGCAAAGACGCTGCCGAAGGACGAAAGTATCATCGTCAACCTTTCCGGCCGTGGCGATAAAGATGTGAAGCAAGTATATGAGATGCTGCAGAAAAAATAAAAATGACTATGCGATCTGAAAAATAGATAGATGAAACAAAAAAGGCGGCTTGGCATTCAAATCGAATGCTTGGGCCGCTTTTTTTCTATGCATGCGTTAGCGAATGGTGTGGACGATCAGGTAGCGCCCAATCTGAGAAATAAAGGGAGAAATTCCGTTTAATTAAAAAATGAATGAAAAAATTGTATAAATAGACGGAGAAATTCCGCTTATCGAACCGAAGAACGTGAAAATGGAGGCTTTTTCTTTGCATAACCGGAAAAATTACCCTTATTTACCCGCGAAGCAAGTGCCATGATGCATATAAGCGGAAAATTTCCGCTTATTTTACTCGTTACTTAATTAAGGACACATTGCCTTATGAAATCGAGATGTCTGTTCAAGCACAAGGTGGATGATTCAATACTGCATTTGGAGCAAAGAAACTTTCGCTAAGAACGCGAAAACCATCACGTCCTGTGAAAGTACGTCCTGCACGCAACACGAAAGCTACCGCATCCTGCGGAAGTAAAGACCTGACGCGTTCTACTGAGTTTTTATAAATGTGTTAGTAAATGGCTTTAGCGATTGCCTCAAGTTCATCAACAACAGCATGAATTGGTTTTTGCGTATTGATTTCCAAAGTGGCCCCGGCACGAAGAAGCGGTTCAACTGCGGTACAGTCACTTATGATCCGTTCTCGATCTTCTGACGTTTTTCCAAAGGGATTATTATTACGCGTTTTGACACGCTCAAGGATGGTTTCGAGAGGTGCAGACAAGAGTACAATGACATCGAATTGAGGGTAAAATTTGCTCTGATTGCGGACGCAGCCGGAGATAAACACTATGCCTTCATCATGCTTTGAAAGAAGCTCGTTTATGCGCTCTTCATGCCACAGCTGTTCAAAACCCTGCCCACCGGCAAGCGGCACCTCCATACTGAATCCATCATAGTCGGTGTCGACAACGGTGTATCCTCTGCGCGCCAGTTCAATCAACGTGGTGGATTTTCCGGTGCCGGACATACCCGTTATGAAGATGACGTTTTTTTTCGGATGCTCGTTCATATAGAAATCTCCTTTAAATAAAGTCCGTTATTGTACCTTAACAGAGAATACATAATCAGAACTGCCGCGCGTCCATTGTGATTGGAGGAGGATAACATAGGTTCCTGGTTTTTTCGGAAGTGTGATTTGACTTTTGTGGACAGCCAGTTCCGGTCCAGTTTTACGGTCACGCCAGATGTACGCCATAAGCTTTGGATTGGAATGATCGGCAAAATTAATTTTCGCTTTTGTGCCTGGTTTGATCACTTTGGTGTGCAACATGTTAAATATAATGTCTGAATGACCGGATACTCGATTAAGATAGAATAATCCATAGTACCAATTATAATTTTTTTCTACCGTTTCTATCCGAGCATGATTCACCGTGACAATGGCAGTTGGCGGTTCATGTTTAGATAAAAGTGTGCCCCCAGCAAACAAAAGCAGTACGCACAAAATTACCCATCTAACTATTTTCATTAGATTCCTCCAGTGCTTTTTTTCCATTCTAAACTATATTGTGGTTCAAGTGATGATACAATAGAAAAAAATGAGAGGATGCGTCCTATGTTCCTTCATAAAATTGATAATGAGATCTCATTGAAACTCATTGATCTGGGTGACGCAGAGCGAATCTTTGAGATGACCGATAAGTCGCGCGATCATTTGCGCGAATGGCTGCCTTGGCTGGATATGACAAGAACCGTTAACGATACGCGTGCGTTCATTCAAGGCGCGCAAAGAGGTTATGGTGAGAATCGCAGCTTGACAACGGTCATTCTGTTCAATGGAGCGACTGCCGGAGTGATCGGGTTCAATGAATTGAATATGATGAACAAGACTGCGCAAATTGGCTATTGGCTTGGTGCCGGTTACCAAGGAAAGGGGCTCATGACACGCGCGGCTGCCGCAATGACTGATTACGCGTTCAATGAACTCGGAATGCACAAGGTGGAAATTCGCGCTGCTTCAGGCAATAAAAAGAGTCGTGCCGTGCCTGAACGGCTCGAATTTAAGCAAGAAGGCTGCATCCGCCAAGCCGAATGGCTTTACGATCATTACGTGGATCATGTCGTGTACGGAATACTTGATTCCGAGTGGAAAGCAAAGAAAAACAAGAAAGCTAACAAATGAAAATCTATACCTATCGCACAATTCTTGTCACTTCATATAGGACCCTCGCAATACATAACGAATAAAATGGAATCAACGACTTTGATGATGATTGGATGTCCGCACTCTCAAGTATCTTGCAGCCGGTTATTAACTTTTAGGAGGCCGCCATGTCCTCATATCTTTTACTACTTTTCATACTTGCCTTCTTCCTTCATAATGCTGAGGAAGCCATTTGGCTTGTGAGAAAATCTGCGCAGCCGTCGAAAATAAAAAGGCAACCAAAGCCTACGCAAGATCAATTTTTGTTCGCTGTTCTTTTTGTCACAGCTCTTGCGGTTTTGATCACGGCTTTCTATCTTTTCTATCCCGATCAATGGTTTTTGAAATATGCTTATTTTGGTTATGTCGGTGCAATGATCCTCAACGTTTTCCTTGTTCATCTGCCATCAACGATTCTTGAAAGAAGATATTCGCCGGGATTGATGACAGGACTCTTGGTGCTTGTGCCGGTGAATGGGCTTCTGATCACAAGAGTTTTTCAAATAAAACTCTTGTCACTTGCCGATTTAATTGGCGCAACAGGGATCATGGCTGCACTTTTGCTATTGGCTATTCCGTTGCTGTTTCGACTTGCGGGAACACTGATTCATTATTAAAAGGGGGAAATCGCAATGCTTGATCGATTCGACAAAGAACTTCTAGAAATCAAAGAACAAGTGAAGTACAAACGGAAATGGGAAGATCAGCTTGGGCGTCTGCAGGATGAGGCAGAGCAGCAGGAAATAAAAGTGCATATGCTTAAATCCATGCTTCATAAGGAACAAAGAGATGTAGAGCGTATGGAGTCGTTCAGCGTGCCCGCTATTCTTTATTCAATTATTGGACGAAAACTGGAAAAAATTGATAAGGAGAAGCAGGAAGCAGTGGCGGCAGAGCTGAAGTATCAGGAGGCTTGTCGCACTTCGGAGGATATGAAAAAAGAAATGGCTGAGCTAGAAAGCCAGTTAGCATCCGTGCGAAATGCGGATGAGCGCTATTCAGAGTGGATGCAGAGAAAAGAGCAACTTATTCATGACGCCCAATCACCGCTAGGCGAAGAGCTGTACAAATTAATGGACCATGAGGCGGAGCTTCGCGCAAATCTCAAAGAGTATGGCGAAGCGTTCACGGCAGGTGCGCAGGCACGCAACGCGCTTGAACGCGCACTGAAATCGTTAGGGTCTGCGGAAGGTTGGTCGAACTGGGACATGTTCGGTGGCGGCTTCATTTCGACAGCGATAAAACATGAAAAGATGGATGACGCGCATGGCGATATTCATGAAGCGCAACAAGCGCTGAGACAATTTCAGAATGAATTGAGTGATATTACCGATGCCGCGCTAACTGATCTCGAAAATGATCAACTCCTGAACTTCGCCGATTACTTTTTTGATAACATCGTGACCGATTGGATGGTACACAGCAAGATTCAGAACTCAGAATCGCAGACTAGAAAGATTCTGCAGCAAACCAATAGCCTGCTCAGCACTTTAGACGCGCAAATTACCGATCTGAAGCAGCAGCGCGATATGATCGAACAGAAAAGAGTGACACTGATCGAATCTGGACAGTGACACTTTTGGCTGGTTGTCATTCTGGCAAAAGCTAAAAAAATCCCATTCGAATTGTTCTCGAATGGGGGTTCAACCTTATGCCTCGAACTGAGCCTTCAGCCAGTTCTGAATATCGTTGACTTCATCCATAATGACACCATGAGCAGTGGGGTACTCTTTATAGGTGACACTCAGCTTCTTACCTTCGAGAAAGCTCTGCGTCGCCTGACCGATTTTTGCCGGAAAGAGAGGATCAAACTGTCCGTGTCCGACAAAGAAAGCTGGCTGCGTGCCAAATTCTGTTGTTCGGGCAGCTTCAGCGACATAACCGGGCAGACGACCGCTCAAAATCACAGCACCACTCGATTTTTCAGGATAAAGCAGAGTGTAGGACAGGCCCAAAATGGCACCTTGGCTGAAGCCAAGATAATATCTCGGTTGTTTTTCGGAGAGCCCTTCTTTTTGAATCGCTTCATCAAAGAATGTATCAAGATCATGCAAGGTGCCGTTAATCACTTCCTCTTCAGTCTGTCGTGAAAAGTCGGGCACATAGTACGTAAATCCGGAGCCATATGGCCGGTCGCCTTGTACATCTATCTGTACAAAATTTTTCTCACCATCTCCGGGAATGGAGCTGAGATCGTGATAATTGGAGCCAACGCCATGCATCGTGAAAAGGATTGGAGTCGTCTCTGTAACTGTTTCGGGCTTGGTGATTTTATATAAATAGGTCATTGTCCCACCTCTTTCTGTTGATAGCTATAGTTTATTTTCTTACAAAAAGTAAGTCAAAGAATTGTTCTTGGAGTGTAAAAAAAACCTGCGCAACGAATTCACGCAGGTCTCTTCTTATAATAAAGGTTAATTTTTCCACTCGATGACGTCTTCAATCGGCTGTCTTGTCTTCGGACGTGGGTCCTTGGCGCGATAACCAAAAGCCGCCATGCAGGCAATCCCGAAATCGTTGCCCTTAATAATGCCTTCTTCACTTAAGACTTTTTCCACCTGATCCTTGTTGAAGCCTTCCATTGGGCAGGAATCGATGCCGATTTCAGCAGCTGCAGTCATCATATTACCAAGCGCAATATAGCACTGGCGGCAACCCCATTCGAAGAAGACACGTTCATTTTCAGCCAGGGTGAAATCCACCTTTTGAAAATTAGCGATCGCATTGGTCATCATTTTGGCAACATCCGGCGGACATTGCTGAATGTCATTGATCATGTGCTGAACGTGCTCGGAATGTGCATCCAGTCCGGAGTGCAGCCGAGACAAAATCAGCACGAAGTGACTTGCAGTCTTCAGCTTTTCGGTTGCCCCCCAAGCTGCCGGGGCAAGCTTGGCGCGCAGCTCTTTATTTTGTACGACGACAAATTTCCACGGTTCAAGACCGAATGAGCTTGGCGATAAATGACCGGTTTCCAAAATGAACTGAAAATCTTCATCGCTGATTTTCTTTGCCGGATCGAATTGCTTGCAGGCGTGCCTGAATTGAAATGCGGATAAAATGTTTTCTTTAACTTGTTCCTTGTTCATGGTCTGATTCATGACTTAATTCCTCTTCCTTCATGTTGAAATAGATCCGAATTGAGTGCTTCCTAGGTTCGCGTACAACTCGGTCACAGTCAGAAACATCCATCATGTTCACAGAGATTATTATAGTCTCCATGTTTTAATAAAATAAACTAAATTGGCTCGCCTGCTTGAGGCTGCGTAAATATCGCCAACCGGTCTGACTTGATATTCCCGCTGATTTTTCTCACAATAAAAGGAACACGAAAAATTGGAGGGAGCACTATGTATTCAGATCTATTCGGAAAAACAGCTGTTGTCACAGGCGGATCTAAAGGAATTGGGAATGCAATTTCGCGCCGATTAGCCGAAGAAAAGATGTCGGTGGTCATCAACTACAACAGTGGCAGCGGGCAGGCAGAACAAACGGTTGAAGAATTAAACAAGGCCGGTGGGAAAGCCATTGCAGTGCAAGCGGATGTGGGAACCGAGAGCGGCGTCCAGTCCTTGCTGGATGCAGCAGTAGAACATTTTGGCGGATTGGATGTATGGATTAATAATGCCGGGATGGAAAATCGGGCACAGACGCATGAGCTCAGTCTTGAAGACTGGGAGAAGGTTATGAATGTCAATCTGACCGGAGTATTCCTCGGTGCGAAGACAGCGATCAACCATTATTTGGCACACAATAAAAAAGGCACAATCATCAACATGTCTTCCGTTCATCAACGAATTCCGTGGCCGACTTTTGCACACTATGCCGCCAGCAAGGGAGGCGTCAAACTGTTCACGGAAACAATTGCTTTGGAATACGCCAAACGCGGCATTCGAGTCAATGCAATTGCACCCGGTGCCATTCAAACGCCAATCAACGCAGAAAAGTTTGCGGATCCCGAACAAAAACAAAGTACCCTGAACCTGATTCCAATCAATTATATCGGCAAGCCGGAAGAAGTTGCGGCCGCAGCGGCTTGGCTCGCCTCAAATGAATCAAGTTATGTGACCGGTACGACTATTTTTGTGGATGGTGGTATGTCACTTTATCCGGAATTTTCAGAAGGAAACGGCTGATCTTTATACGCATCCATAATAGCATCGTGTTTCATTCGGAAACGAAACAGCACCGTTTTGTTCATAACGAGAGAACAGCTCCGTCAACGCTTGAACGAACGGCTGGCGGCTTGCATCGCCCGGCTTAGGGGCATAGGAAGCCGATAAATGCCGGCCGATAAAGGCATCGAGCGTATACCGGAGCGGGTGACTATAGGTTTTAACAGAATACGCGCCATCTCGGAAAAAGCGTAAAAAACTTGAACGGTCACCATCAATACCGCCGGAGAAGCCGCGAAAATTTGGGCAGAATGTCTTGCAGATTTTCGCGGTTTCTTTAATGAGCGGTGCGTTCGGTATGCGGCTGTTCCAAATAAGGGCAACTTTTTGATCCGGCTTTAAAATGCGGCAGCATTCTTTCTTGAAATCATTGACGTCAAACCAATGAAACGCCTGTGCG
Source organism: Sporolactobacillus sp. STSJ-5 (assembly GCF_024385605.1). Taxonomy (GTDB): domain Bacteria; phylum Bacillota; class Bacilli; order Bacillales; family Sporolactobacillaceae; genus Sporolactobacillus. The sequence goes on from NZ_JANFOJ010000008.1 coordinate 154,668, forward strand.
ACCGTGACCAGATCCGCGCAATGGTCAGGAAGTTGCGTGTGCTCGGCGTTGCCGGAGACTGATGTGAACTGAGAATACGTGTTGAGTGATGTCTCCGCGGCGGTACGCATATCTTCATTGGGTTCAACAGCGATAACCTTGACGCCGCGATCGAGCAGTTGTCTGGTCAGAATGCCTGTGCCTGATCCAATATCGGCGACAATAAATTGCGGACTCGGATGGGTAAGCAGATCATCCAGCAGCAATTGCGGATAGTCGGGACGGAAGCGAGCGTAGATTGAAGCTTTACCGGTAAATTTATCAGTGTTATTCATCCTGATTCCCCATTTCATCATTAATTAAGTGCTTTCCATCATCGTACATGATTATTTCAACTTTTCATAGATACATACCCATTGGAGGGATTTGCATGAATGAGAGAAACAGCGAACGATTTAGCGATAAACCTTGGCTGAACTGGGCGATGGAGCTTCAAGCCCTGGCACAGGCCGGTCTCGCCTATTCAAAGGATCGCTTTGATCAGGAACGATTCGCACGCATTCGTGAAATTGCAGCGGAAATGCTGAGCCTGAAAACCGGTTTCTCGCTCGACCATGTCAAAGCGATTTTCTGCAATGAAACCGGCTATCAAACACCGAAGCTTGATACACGTGCGGCGATTTTTCAAGATAACCGGATTTTGCTGGTGAAAGAGAATGCCGGCACATGGTCGTTGCCCGGAGGATGGGTCGATGTGGATCAATCGATTAAATCGAATACAATCAAGGAAGTGAAGGAGGAGTCCGGACTGGACGTCGTTCCGATTCGGCTTATTGCCATTCAAGATCGCAATGCACATAATCTTCCGGTGTATGCTTATGGCGTCTGCAAAGTGTTCGTGCTTTGCACACTGATTGGCGGACAATTTGAAAAAAACATTGAAACAACTGAGACCAGATACTTTGGTATCGACGAACTGCCGCCCCTTGCTGAGGAAAAGAATACTCCGAAACAAATCAAGCTGTGCTTTAGAGCGGCGAGCGATCAGAATTGGGTCGCGGAGTTCGACTGAGCACGTTACTTTTTCGTTTTCTTCATGCCTTTAATCATTTCAGATCCAATAGCGCCAATGACTAAAATGATCAGAGAAATCACGCTGTAATCCTTGAAAAAGGTTGTAAACGGCACATGCATCAACCGGAAAATCAGCGTCAGCAGCCGGCCGAAAAGCAGAATAATACCGATAAAAAATAACCAGTTAAAGAGCTTTTCGAAAAAGATCATTCTTTACCTCCTGTTATTTTGTCGCTTTAAGGACCATTCGATGAACCCAAGGAATAGGTTTCAAGATACGGTTCTTGCGCAATTGTTGAACCCGGTCAATAGGAAGTACGCGCAGGTTGCACCATCTCCATTTAAAAAGACTAAGTAAATAAAAGTTTGACAGATCGTTAGCATTGTCGCAACAAACTGAATAACAAACTATGATAAAATAAATGAAAAAGAGAAGCTGAATGGGAAGAGGGGATGCTGATGGAAAGCAATGTATTGATGGAGCGCGTGCTGCCTCTTGAAGGTGTATATAATTTTCGCGATATGGGCGGAATAAAAGCACGAGACGGACGGAAAGTGAAAAAGGGACTTCTTTTTCGTTCTGCGGAACTGACCGGAATGACGAATGAAGATAAAAAAAATCTAAAGCCTTTGAATCTCAAACTCATCTATGATTACCGTGACAAAGCGGAAGCTGTGCTCAAGCCGGATCCGCAAATTGGCAACGAACGGCATGAACGAATTGCGGTAAATGGGGAAGATAAATTGACCGCCAGAGATGAGTGGAATCCGGAGCTTTTTTATAAAACATTTACACGTGAAAAATTCGCGCAAGTCTATCGAAAAATGCCAATTGAGAACGGTTCGTATAAACGATTGATGCAGTTGTTTAAGAAACCGGAAGAAAATTTACCGGTGCTTCACCACTGTGCCGGCGGCCGCGACCGAACCGGTGTCGGCGCAATGCTGCTTTTGCGTACCCTTGGTGTTTCCTTCGAAACCATTATGGAGGACTACCTTTTCTCAAATAAAACATTGGTTGCTTATCACCAGGAAACGTTTGCCGAAGCTGCGCAGTACGTATCCGGAGCCCAACTGAAAAATTTTGAAGAAGGCTTCTTGCTGCACGAAGAATACCTGGACGCATCGATCGGCTCCATTTTCGGCAGCTACGGCAAGTTCGGCAAGTACCTGGAGCGAGAGTTCGGCATCACGCGCGCCGATCGCGAACGGATTAAGGATTTTTGTTTGGAATAATTTTTTAAAAAGGACGGCTTGAGCAAAGAGAAGCCGTCTTATTCTTTCTATTGTGGATTCTGCAGAAAAACAGGATATACTTAAGTAAAGCATGTTAAGAGAACGGAGGTCGTTTACTTTGAACAAAAATATTGATTCTAGAGACAAAGAGATCCTTCGAATGGTTCCATACATCATTGATCGTGCACGTATCGACGGCAAGGCCAATAATACACCGATTGTTTATAAGAAAAATGGACAAATGGTTGAAGAATATCCGGATGGAACGATTAAAATCGTTAATGAGGCTTAACTTTATGTGCACACTGTACGTATTTGCCGGAAATAACGGAAGTGGTAAAAGTACTTTTCGGAGCTTAATTTTGGATAAAATGGATTCCGACATCAATGTTGACACCGACTTAATAGCCAAAAATATGAAATTAAATCATGTGAATAATCCTCAAATAAAAGCAGGGAAAAAATTCAAATGATTCACGAGTGTATTGAAAAGAAAATAAACTTTTCAATGGAAACAACGCTATCTGGGAAACTTGCAGTGAATCAAATTTTGACTGCAAAAGAAAAAGGATTTACCATCAAAATGTTCTTTTTGTTTTTACAAGACGATTCGTATAATTTAAGAAGAATTAAATATCGTGTTGAAAATGGAGGACATAATATTCCCAAAGCAGATGTATTTCGCAGAAAAGATCGGTCAATTAACCATTTTATTAAACTTATTGATGCTTTGGATGAGTCATTTTTGATTGATAATACTGGAGGTATGCCGACTACAGTAGCAATCATACAAAGTGGAAAAATCGTTGTACAACGTAAGCATGCAGTACCCTCATGGATGATCGAGTATTTTCAAAAAAAAGAAAACGAAGCATAACTTGAGCAGCATCTTACACCGTGAGGAGCTGTTTTTTCCTATTCTTATAGGAATTATTACATGAATAGGCTATGGATGACATTCAAATGCTATACTTAAATCAACAGAAAAAAAGGAGAGGGAACTTATGACAACATGGATTATTATCGCCATCCTAGCAATTATCGTGATTTATTTTATTGCTCAATACAACGGTTTGGTCAAGCTCCGCAACTGGGTGCAGGAATCGTTCAGTCAGATTGATGTGCAGCTAAAGAGGCGCCATGACCTGATCCCGAATCTCGTGGAAACGGTTAAAGGCTATGCGAAGCACGAAAAAGAAACGCTGAATCAGGTTATTGAAGCACGAAATGGTTTGATCAGTGGTACGCCGCAGCAGCGAATTGAAGCGGATAACCAGATTGAAGGTGCGTTGAAGTCAATTTTTGCTTTAGCAGAATCCTATCCGGATTTGAAAGCGAATCAGAACTTTCTGCAGCTCCAGGAAGAATTGGCGACAACAGAGAACAAGGTTGCTTATTCCCGTCAGCTGTATAACAAGACGGTGAAGGATTATAACATCAAGCGTGAATCGTTCCCATCGAACATTATCGCCGGAATGTTCAACTTCAAAAGAGAAGAGCTGCTCACAATCCCTGAGACTGAACGCGACGTGCCTAAGGTTACCTTTTAACGGAGGCTGCTCATGCTCTATCAACAAATCCAACAAAATAAGCGAAAAACGCTCGTGCTGCTCACCTTTTTCTGTTTTCTTGTCCTTGTGATCGGCTGGGCGGTTGGCTATTTTCTGAACGGGGACATGCTTTCAGGACCGATCATTGCGGCGGTGGTACTCGCATTTTATGTGCCCATTACGTTTGCAAGTGCTCGTGCTCAAGTTCTGAGCATGGCTGGCGCGCGAGAGATCAAGAAAAGCGACAATCCAATGGTGTTTAACGTGGTTGAGGAGCTGGCGCTCGCGGCGAATGTTCCCATGCCGAAAATCTACATTGTCGATGACCCGTCACCCAATGCGTTTGCGACCGGTATGAAACCGGAGTCCAGCGTGATCGCCTTCACGAGCGGCCTGCTTGAACGGCTCAACCGTGAGGAGATCGCAGCAGTCACCGCACACGAATTTTCTCACATTAGAAATTACGACATTCGTCTGATGACACTGTGTATTGCACTTGTCGGTGTGATCGTTGTTGTCGCGGACATTGGCCAGCGCATGTTTTTCTGGGGCGGCGGCCGAAGCAATAAGCGTAATAATGAAAAATCGAATCCGATCTTCATGATTATTGCCCTTGTCCTGATCATTCTCGCGCCGCTCGTCGCGCAATTCGTGCAGCTCGCGGTATCGCGCAACCGTGAATATCTAGCCGATGCATCGGCGGTGGAACTGACACGCGATCCGCAGGGGTTGATCAACGCACTGACCAAGATCAGCAGTGATGACAAAGGTATGAAGCATGTTAAGGATGCAACGGCTTCAATGTACATTTCCAATCCGTTTGGCAAGAAACGTAAGAAAACCAACTGGTTTGCGACTCACCCATCAACCGAAAGCAGAATCGAACGGCTTAAGGCGATGTAAAATAAATAAACAGCCCCCTCGCAGAAATTCTAACGAGGGGGTTTTTACTTGCGCAAAAATTCATGCGGACAAACTCGGAATTAATTGGGGAAACGATCAATTTAATCGGGGGAAAGTCCGAAACAATCAGAGAAAAAGTACACCTAATCCGGGAATCGAGTGTGTCCGCGACTTTTATCCAATCAAACTCGGAATGAATCAGGGAAAAAACAGTTTAATCCGGGAAAACTTCAGGCCAATCTGGGGAAAAGTGCATCTATTCCGGGAATCGAGCCCATGGCAACTTATATCAGGACAAATTCGGCATCAATCGGGGGAAAATTCAAGTCAATCCAGAAATAATCGCGCCTAACCGAAGAATGGATGCCAAATCACATTTTATCCAGGACGTTAAAAATCGGCACAGCGATTTTTTTTCGCTGTGCCGCCTTTAGTTTATGTCAACTAGATAGAAATCACGCTTGTTGCAGAAGATGAATCAATTCGTCACGGTTCGCACGGGCACAGTAAGCAGGAGTGCCATTTTGAAAACGATAGCCTTCATGCAGCGCGCCGGCGTCATAGACATCGAAACCAATGGATTCAATCAAGTCGATGACTGTTTTCTTTGCTTCCGCGTCGTTTCCGGCAATCGGGAGCGTTCGTCGTTGCGGATCGCCTTGCGGTTTGGCAGTTGTTTGAATTTCTGAAGCAATGATTGAGTTGAACGCTTTGACTACGCGTGCATTCGGAAAATGTTCCGCCGTCAATTCACTGGTCGTCGCCGTTCCGTCATCAAGCGATGCGATATGCCCATCTCGGAATGGATAATAGTTCATGGTATCAATAATTACTTTGCCATCCGTTCCGGAGGTTGATAATTTAGGAAGCGCATAAAGCGGTACCGTCACAACAATCAAGTCACCCTCATGTGCTGCTTGTTCCGCAGTGGCAGCTTTTGCCTTAGGACCTAATTCTTTGACCAAGTCGGACAGTGTTTCCGGACTGCGGGAATTGGACATCACAACGGAATGACCGGCACGGAGAAAGCAAGAGGCAACGGTTCGGCCGATATTGCCGCTGCCGATAAACCCGATTTTCATAATAATCGCTCCTTTCGCTATTCACGATTAGTGTAGCATTCATCAACATGAGCGTCTAACAACTTGGCTCGAAGCAAGACGAGCAGACCTTGTTTTTAGGTGAATTGTTAAAAACAAGATCAAGAGGCGCGGAACGGAATCGGTATTAGAAAACTTGGCTTCGCCAAGCCTCTGACGAAGGCGAAGACTTAGTTGCACTTATACCATTTTCCTTAAAATTTATATACTTATAG
>NZ_JANFOJ010000009.1 GCF_024385605.1 Sporolactobacillus sp. STSJ-5
TACCTGTTAGAAAACTTGGCTTCGCCAAGCCTCTGGCGAAGCCAAGTTTTCTAACACTGATAAAAAAGTATAAAAAAATTAAAGATTCAAGGAAACGAGTGTAAGTGCAACTAAGCCTCTGTCTGCGCCAAGGCTTGCCAATCGGCAAGTTTTCTAATAAATCATTTTGATCCTTAATTAAGTAACGCGGCCAGGATGCAAATAAGCGGAGATTTTCCGGTTATATGCATCCTGGCGCTTGTTTTACAGGTACATAAGGGTAATTTTTCCGCTTATGCACAGAAAAACCCTCCATTTTCACGTTTTTTGATTCGATAAGCGGACTTTCTCCGTCTATTTAAGCGATTTTTTCATTCATTTTCTAATTAAGCGGAATTTTTCCGTTTATTTCTAAGATTGGGCCCCAGTGTTAGAAATAATAGACAGAAAGAGCAACATGTTATGCAGCATGCTTCTTGTGGTAGCTTAACAAACGCATCCCGTTCATGATGACCACTAAAATGCTGACTTCATGGACGAACATGCCGCTCGCCATATAAATATAGCCAAAGATCAGACCAATCAATAAGAACGCAACGGTAGCAATGGCAATAATAATATTTTCTTTCATATTTTTTACCGTTTTCTTCGTTAATCCATAAGCATGGACAAGTTCGGTAAATCTGGACTTCATTAAAACAATATCTGAGGTTTCCACCGCAACATCGGTCCCGCTGCCCATGGCAATGCCAATATGTGCCGAGGCAAGGGAGGGGCTGTCATTGACACCATCCCCGATGAAAGCGACCGTATGACCCGCCTTCTTCAACTTTTCTACATAACCCACTTTATCTTCCGGCAACAGCTCTGCATGAACTTCATCAATACCAAGTTGCTGGCTAATCGCCTGCGCAGTCCGCACATTGTCACCCGTCAGCATAACCATTCTTTTGATGCCCATTGTTTTTAACGCTGCTAAAGCTGCTTTAACCCCGTCTCTTGGCGTATCGGCGATACCAAGCATAAGCGCCAGTTGCTGATCGACCGCAACTAAAACGGTGGATATTCCTTTCTCTTCCATCTCAGTTAATTTTCGTTCCTGTTCATGGTTCAGTTGAACCCCGGCTTCAGTTAACAGGTTACGATTACCAACCAGGACGGTCTGGTTTTCCACAACTGCCCGGATTCCCTTACCCTTAACCACTTTGGTTTGCGTCACCTTCAGATGACTGTAATCAATAGCATGCGCCTCGGCATAGGCTAAGATCGCCCGACCAAGTGGGTGATCGGATTCCTTTTCAATAGCAGCTGTATAGGCTAACCCGCGTTGCTGACCAGGCATGGCATTCATTTCTACGAGCTCAGTCTGTCCTTTCGTTAGCGTGCCCGTTTTGTCAAAGACTAACGTATCCACCTTACTGAACGTATTCATGATCTCGCCGCCTTTGATCAGAACGCCGCGTTTTGCGCCATTACCGATACCGGCGACATTGGATACCGGAGCACCGATCACTAAGGCCCCCGGGCAACCCAGGACTAAGATTGTGATGGCCAGACGGATGTCCTGCGTGATCCCCCAGACAATTATTCCCAATAAGAGAACGGCTGGCGTATAGTAGCGGGCAAAATGATCAATAAACTTTTCCGCATGTGATTTCGTATCCTGAGCTTCTTCAATCAATTCAATGATCTTACCGAATGTGGTATCCTCACCCACACGAGTTGCCTTAATGCGTAACGTTCCATTGTCTAAAAGAGTCCCGGCAAAAACGGTCGCGCCCACTGACTTATCAACAACCCGCGATTCGCCCGTGACACTGGCTTCATTCAGATAGCCGTGACCTGAGGTGATCACCCCATCCACCGGGACCTGTGCACCCGTCTTCACTAAGAGCTCATCACCCTCATTGACTTCATCACTATCCGTTTCCTGCACCTGACCATTCTCTTGATAAACCCAAGCTTTCGTCGGAGCCATTTCAGTCAGGGTTTTAATTGAGTTGCGCGTTTTCTGCAAGGTTTTCTGCTCCAGATAACTCCCGAACAAAAACAGAAAGACAACGATCGCCGATTCGTTATATTCACCAATGAAAAGGGCACCGATCACAGCGATACTGACTAACAATTCGATGCTGATGACCTTAACGCTCAAGGCCTGCCATGCATGAATCAAAACCGGTAAAAAGCCGACAAGTGTAGCCGCGATAAAGGTCGCCGTATAACCTAATTCCCATTGAAAAAGTCCTTTACTTAAAAAGCCGAGGACAATCAATGCACCGGTCAAATAGGTGATGTGTTGGTTATGTTTCTGTACCCATTTCTGGACGTTCATACAGCCTCCCCCTCCTTTTTATAACTCAAGGATAAACGAAGACCAAGGATATAAAATTGACCGCTGTCAAGAAGTAACGATTTATTGTAAATTAAATGATTCGATTTCATTCCTGAAGTTCGCGCGTACCGCTTAGCTTCTCGCAAAGCTTGAAGCGGGAGACATCTCGCCAAAATATTGTTAAAACAAGTGTTTTTTCATTATAAGATCAGTTTGTTCCTCATCACCCATATAAAAAGAGTGAGCGCCATTTTGAACAAAACCAATTTTCTTATAAAAGGCAATTGCCTTCTCATTCTTTTCCCAAACACCTAGCCAGACCATTGTTTTGTTTTGACTGCGGGCCATATCCAACGCTTGATTAATTAGATATTTTCCAAGTCCTTTTCTTTGAAACGTGCGTCTTATATAAATCCTCTCTATTTCAAGTGATTCATCGCCCATTTTTTCAGATTGGGCATCATCGGTATTGATCTTTAAATAGCCAGCAAGTTCCTGATTGAAGTAGATGAAAAAAAATTCTGAAGAGGGGTCAGACAATTCTTTTTCCAGCTGTTTCGCATTAAAAGCTCTTTCTAAATAGGCTTTCATCGTTTCAGGGGAATTCTGATCCCTAAATGTTTGGTCAAAAGTTTCAATACTTATTTCTTGGAGTATTGGTAAATCTTCACGGCAGCACTTGCTGATACTTATAGTCATTTTAAAATGGCGCTCCTTTTTTACATCAATAATTTCTCTTGTTTCCCTTTTTTACGAATTCCCAATCTTTTTCTATATTTTTCCTTACTCTTTGAAGGAGATTGAAAATAGTCTCCACCTCTGTTTCAGAATATCCGGCTAATGAAACGCCATTGGAATAGTCATTTTCTCGTTTTATAATCGGATAAATGTTTTTCCCTTTCTTTTTTGGAAAGAGTTTTTTTATTTTCTTATTCTCTTTATCGTCTTTTTTTTCAATAAAGCCATTCATTTCAAGCTTTTGAATAGCACGAGCTGCTGTTGTTCGATCCACTTTTATCATCTCAGCCAACTTTTCTTGAATGATTCCCGGGTTTTCACATATTCGCACAAGGTACAAATACTGTCCTTTTGTCAGTCCATATTCTTTAAATTCTATATTACTTATTGAATCGAGTGCCCTGGCTATCATGCCAATTTCACGAAGAATTTCCTTCATCATGAACTCCTTTGTCATATTTTTTGTTGTAAACACAACAATAAGGGTTTATATTAAATTTAACTTAATTTTGTTGTAAATGCAATAATAAGACAATTTTAATGAGGGGGAATAAAGTGAAATTTATTTTTTTCGTATTAGGCCTTTTAATCGTAACGCTTGGTATTTCTTTCACAATACAATCAAATCTTGGCGTTTCACCTTTTGATGCCCTATTGGTGGGACTATCCCAAAATGTGGGACTGACCGTAGGAAGTTGGGAAATTATAATCGCTTTACTATTAATCAGTTTGAATTCCATATTAATCAGACGAAAACCAGAAATCTTTGGGTTGTTAACATCCTTTATAACAGGGATGGGTATTGATATGTGGCTCTTTTTATTGCACCATTTGCCAGCACCGGCGTACTGGTACAGCAAAGCAGTTTGTTTTGGAATTGGTTTAGTTGCTATAGGACTAGGAACCGCCATCTATTTACATACAAATTTTGCACCAATTCCAATTGACCGATTAACATTAATTATAAAAGAATTAACGCAAACAAATATATTTTTTGCAAGAACATTGATTTACCTCTTATTCTTGATTATCGCAATCATTCTAAATGGACCAATTGGTAGCGGAACTTTGTTAACGGTTTGTTTAGGAGGACCAATACTCAATTACTTCATGTCACTAACCAAAAAAATAATAGATCTCACAAAAAACAACGTTTCGTCAAGAAAATATGAAAACCAAGGTGCACGCACGTCCCGAAAGAAATGATGCATAATTGTGTCTTATTAAATATCAATAGACATGCTAATATAATTTAAGATAAACAGATTCAAATTTAGTAAATGAAGGAGGGATTCGATGTATCTACCAAAGCAGTTTCAAATTGATGATAAAACTACGATCCATCGTCTAATCAAAGAAAATGGCTTCGCTACACTCTTTTCCCAACACAAGGGGCATCCCTATGCAACACACCTCCCCTTGACAATAAATGAAGATGGAAACTGCCTGTATGGGCATCTTGCACGGGCCAATAAGCAGTGGACAGACATAGTAGAACAGGAAGTGCTAGCCGTTTTCCAAGGTCCACACTGCTATATCTCCCCTTCTTGGTACGAAACTGATCGGGCGGTTCCAACATGGAATTACGTTGCTGTTCATGTATACGGAAAAGTCGAGATTCTTGAAGGCACGGAGTTAATGAATACCTTACGCGATTTAGTACTGAAGTATGAAGATCGAAAAAGTTCCTATAAGTATGATCAAGTGGACGTGCGATTTCTTGAAGGAATGACGAAAGGGATTGTGGGCTTTAAAATTAAGATCTCAAGTTTCGGACAAGAAAAATAGTCTTCAATACTTGGTATTAAAGGGCTGAGAACAGTTTCATTATCATGCTGCACCTATTTGAAGTAATGGATTTCGTAAATAATCAGGCAACTTGTTGAAAAATCGCTCAAAGAAGTTGTTTATTTGCTCATCCGTAAGCAGGTATTCTTCTGCCATGGTTGACCCTAATAGTTCCAAGATCGTCATCAACACCTGCGCAAATCGAAGATCTTCCATTTCATCACAGCACAAGAAGAATAGCTGCCCGATCGTTCTAGGATCCTCTTCTTCGCGCACGCTTAGAGAAAGCATCATATAACGGAGAAAAACAATGGTTGTGTGTGCAGTCATTGAATCATAGCTGCGGCACTGAAATTCTTTGGCCAACCACAGGTTGGATTTGGCCACTTTGAAAAAACACTCGATGGCCCAGCGTTTACCATAGATTCTCACTGCATCCTCTTCTGTGTGCTCAAGGTTGGTTGTTAAAAGGGCAAGCCACTTCCTGGAACGGTTGCGATCACGAACGAATACAATTCGTGCTTGGATTTCATGACCATTTTCGTCATCGTGGCCAAGACCAACAACAATGCTGGCAAGAATTTTGGCACGTCCTCGTTTTTTGCGAACCTTTTTGTACAGCTGGCTTAATGTGTATTTCTGATCTTCAAAGGTGTAGTGGATCTTAGGTGAGTTCTTGATCATACACACGGCATGCAGCGAGTAGTTTTTCACGATTTTCGATAAGATGGCCGGATAAGCGAACCAGCTATCAAAAAGAACTGTTTTCGCACCAAGCCTTTTGGGGTTGATGGAATCAAGAAGATCGAACATCGTCTCGGTACTCTTTTTCGTTGCCTCTTGACGTCTCCGATAACCAACCGTTCGCTTATCTATACTGGAATTGATATCCTGGTAACGATTTTTATCATTTTTTGAACTCAGCAACGAAAAAGCAAGCGGCATAAAAGATCCACCATCTGACCAGCCGAGTGTGAGCATACGAAATCCCTTAAAATACCTTCCCGTTGTGTGGTCCTTCACTTTGGCAAGCAGTTCGACCGCCTTACTGCGATTACGGCTGAACAAAGAATCATCAAAGATGAGCACACGATCACGATCATCAGAAGTTAAGGGGAGTAAGAATTTCGCGATAAGATATGAGCCAACACTGGCGAGAAATTTACGCCAGTTGTAGGTAGGACTTTTTAAGAATGCATAAACCGTATCCTTTTCGAAATCCTTTGGAAGGCGATCGGATTCAAGCGCTCTAGAAAAGCCCATACCATGTAGAACAAGTGTGAAGATGAATTGCACGATCAAACGCGGCGAAAATCCTTTAGCCTTATGAATATTGGCTTGATGTAGGAACGTTCCAATCTTTGCTTGCGTAAAAAATTGCAGCATACGAGAATTTGATTTTTCATTTTCTTTTTCTTTGGAGTTTGGTAAAATGGTAGACACAGAAACATCCTTTCTTTGGGTTGGTGTGATACCTTTATTTTACCAAAGAAAAGGGTGTTTTTTGTATTTTATCGATAAACATTTTGGCCTAAACTTAGATCCGACAAGGGATTAAGCGCTTTTTTTAACTCCGAAATTTGAGTTAAGATTAACAAAATCGAAGCTAAAGCAAAATTGAGCCAGAATCATTCAACGGAACGTCTCGAAGGTGTTATTCGGCAATTAAAACAATCAACAAGTGAATACAGCCAAAAAATTGCTCAACTTATGAAAGAAAGCTTAGAATAAAGAGGCAAGTGAGTTCTTGACTTTACAAGCCCTTTCTCTACCTCACCTAAAAACTACCTTTTTCAATGTACAAAGCAAAACAAGGCATGATTGACGGATTGCAAAATCGATAAAGTGGGTGATGACATGAACATTGACGTAGTGAAGCACGTTCCTTTTGAGGGGCTCGCATCTATTGAAGAATGGGGCAATAGCAAGGGCCATACCTTTCGCGTGCATAAACTTTATGAAAATCCCTCAATACCGCAGATCGATGATCTTGAATTTCTGATCATACTCGGCGGACCAATGAGTGCAAATGACCGGGATAAACATTGGATTGAAGAAGAGCGCCAATTAATCTGTAAGACCATTTCCGAGAATAAACCTGTATTTGGCGTCTGTTTAGGTGCTCAACAAATTGCTAAAGCATTAGGAGCCTCTGTTATTCAGGGGGATAAAGAGGTAGGCTGGCATCCGATACGTTCTGTTTCTTCAAGGTTACCGTTTGTACCTGAGGAACTGACTGTTTTTCACTGGCACGGGGAGCAATTTGAACTTCCCGATCGAGCTGAACGATTAGTTAGCAGCGCGGCATGTCAAAATCAGGGATTTATCTACAGTGAAAAAGTGATTGGCTTGCAATTTCATCTGGAAATGACCCCTACTAGTATTCAGGGATTACTCACCCATGACGGAGATTATATTGACCACTCACAATTCGTGCAAAGCGCTGAGGAAATAACCGACTTTGGTATTCCTGAACAAAACAAAACGGTTTTATTCAGACTTCTAGACTACCTAGTGAAGAACAAATAAATTTAAAAAGAGCTACTCCTCGTTGAAGTAACTCCTCAAAAATCCGATAGGAAAAAGCGTTAAAAACATCAGCTGAAAACCAATGATAGAAATCCTGCAGCCCTTCAGGATTTTTTATTTTGCGATCAATTCATTTAGCGATACCATTTCAAGTAATCCTTGCGCCGCTTCACTCCCCTTGTTTCCACTCTTCGTACCTGCGCGTTCAATTGCCTGTTCAATCGTTTCTGTGGTCAGTACGCCAAACATGACGGGTATATCCGAATTTAATTCGATTTGCGCTACGCCTTTGGCTACTTCATTACTTACGAGTTCATAATGTGTGGTTGCACCACGAATGACAGCACCTAAAGTAATGACCCCATCATATTTTTGAGTGGCTACTACTTTTTTGGTGATAAACGGTAATTCAAAGGCACCCGGTACCCAGTAAACATCGATGTTCTTCGCATCAACGCCGTGTCTTATCAAATTATCCTTAGCACCTGCAAGTAATTTTGATGTGATCAATTCATTAAAACGAGCAATGGTAATGGCAACCTTGACATGTTCTCCTTGATATTTTCCTTCATAAACAGTCATTATTTAATCCCCTTTTCTCGTGATAACATGTGATGAAATTTTTCTTGCTTCGTCTTTAAATAATGCTTATTTTCTTGATAAACCGTTGTTTCGAGTGGTACACGTTCGACAACTTCAATATGATGTTGCTGCAGCTCTGTTATCTTTTCCGGATTATTGGTGAGTAACTTAATTTTTGAAACCCCTTCATTTTTTAATAGCCATGCCGCTTGCTCATAGTGTCGTTCATCAGGTAAGAATCCTAAAGCGACGTTCGCTTCATAGGTATCCATGCCTTCTTCTTGAAGTTTGTATGCTTTTAGCTTATTTCGTAGGCCAATTCCCCTGCCTTCTTGACGTAAATATAAAACGGCGCCCGTTTTCGCTTCAGCAATTTGTTTCATTGCTTGATCTAATTGTTCGCCGCAGTCACAGCGATGCGAACCAAATACATCTCCAGTCAAACATTCTGAATGAACGCGAATCAAAGGGGGTTCCTTGCTCTTCTTTAAGTCGCCCATTGACAGGACCAACTGTTCTTTTCCTTCATGGTCAAGGTAGAGCGATAATTTAAATTCACCGTATTTAGTAGGTAATTTAACTGTGACATCGGCGGACTTATTTTGATGCGTTAAATAGTCACTTAACTCGGCAATAGTTATAAAATCGAGTTGCCATTTCTGAGCCAACGTTTTTAAGTCAGCCGTTCTCGCCATTTTGCCATCTTCTTTTAGAATTTCACAAATATAAGCGGACTCTTCATGAGCCAGTCTTGCTAAATCAACCGATGCTTCCGTATGGCCTCTTCTTTTCAAAACGCCCGCATTTTCAGCAACTAGCGGAAAAATATGTCCCGGGCGTAAAAAGTCGCTTGGCTCACTAGTCGGATCAGCGAGCGCCTTTATCGTTTTCGCTCGGTCAAATGCTGAAATGCCTGTAGTCGTATCTTTATGATCGACACTGATTGTAAAAGCTGTTCCAAAGGCATCGGAATTTTTAGCAGTCATCGCATGTAAATCTAACCGTTGTGCAACCCGCTTTGTTACGGGCACACAGAGTAATCCTCGAGCGTTTTTGGTCATAAAATTAACCGCTTCGGGTGTCACTTTACGCGATAACCCGATTAAATCGCCTTCAGCTTCTCTAGTGTCATCATCAGCAACAATGATTAACTTACCTGCTTTTAACGCTTCAACCGCATGTATGATCTTTTCTTCACGCATGATACCCTTCCTCGTTTAAATGAATTGTCGTTCTCAATAGTGACTTCACATATTTACCGACTACATCGGTCTCCAAATTGACGTAATCGCCTTTTACTAAACGGTCAAAATTCGTATTTTCTAAAGAATGAGGGATCAAAGATACGGCAAAGGTTCCCGGTTTGACATCATCAACCGTCAAACTCGTACCATTGATCGCAATTGAACCTTGTGGAACAATTTCACCTTGTAGTTCTGGTGGGTAATAAAAGGTTAATTTAAGTGAGTTTTCGTACTTCATTTTTTGAATTAATCGAGTGGTTCGATCAACATGCCCAGAGACGATATGCCCTTCAAATCGATCATTTGGAGACATTGCGCGCTCTAAATTAACTAAAGTGCCCTCTTTCATTTGCGAAAAAGTCGTTTTCTGAAAGGTCGCCGGCATAACATCAACTGAAAAGCTGTCCTTTTCAACAGTGGTTGCCGTTAAACAAACACCGTTAATTGCCATGCTGTCGCCAATTTTGAAACCGTTTAATCGATCCGTATCTTCTACGGATACCGTCAACTTGATGTGATGTTGCTGCTTATTCATCCGTTTTATTTTCCCGACCGTTTGAATTAACCCTGTAAACATTACTTCACCTTCTCACTGACAATTCGTAAATCCTCACCAACACGTTCGATACTTTTGAAGGTCAAATTAGTTTCACGATCGATCATTCCGTTGCCAGAAAACGCTGATAAACCGATACCGCCAATTAACTTAGGGGCGATATAAGTAATAACTTCCTCATAACAATGCGCCTGCAGAAATTCATGATGAATCTGCGCCCCGCCTTCAACATAGATGGATTGCACCCCTTGCTGGCCAATATCATCCACAATCTTTGGTATTGAGAAATCATCCGTTTGGATAATTCTCACATGATCGGGTGCCTCTTCTTGTAATGCACTTCTCGTAAAAATCCAAATCGGCTCTGGATGCTCAAATAATTTAAACGCTTCAAAATGCAACGTCTTCCCGCTTCTGTCTAAGATTATTCGAATGGGTGGATAGTCACTGTTTTCACTGGGCAATAAGATAGGATTGTCTGCTAAAACCGTTCCACTTCCGACTAGAATCGCTTGATAGCCTAGTCGCTCTTCATGCACAAATTGATTCGCCCGTTTACCAGTAATCGCCGTTCTTTTACCTTGTTCAGCTGCTATTTTTCCATCTAAACTAAGGGCTTGTTTCAACACAATATACGGTTTCTTATGCCGATAAAAATAGTTATAGTGCTTATTTAGTGATTCGGCCTCACTCGTGAGACAATTAATTTTCACGTCAATCTGATGTGCTTTTAAGATTGCTGCACCTTTATGAGCAACAATCGGATTAGGGTCAAGTTGGCCAATGACCACGCGCTTAATCCCACTGTCAATAATCGCTTGCACACACGGCGGTTGTTTTCCGTAATGTGTACAGGGTTCTAAAGTGACATATAAAGTTGAATCGTGCAGTTCTTCGGGGTGAGCGCAATGATCAATGGCCATTCTTTCCGCATGTTTTTCACCAAATTTAGCATGATAGCCGGTTGCAATAATGCGATTATTTTTCACAATAACGGCACCTACTCGTGGATTTCTATACGTGTTTCGACCACCTTTTTTAGCCAGCTCAATTGCTTTTTTCATGAACCGTTCATCCATTTGCACGTCCCCCTTTCTTTTAAAGATGCAAAAAGCCCCGTAGTAACCTACGGGGCAACACAAACTAAACTTAGTTTTATTATTTTCTAACTAGACCATAGCAAAAAAGATACAATCCTAGTTAGAATTGTAATAATACTAAATTCTTCTCCCATCCAGACTTTAACTGTCGGCTCTAGACTCTCACTAGATCCACCGCAAACTTGCGGGTCACGGACTTTAAGCTTACTTGCTTATTACCGTCGGTCGGGAATTACACCCTGCCCCGAAGAATATATTCAACTTTACTAAGTAATACTAAATCATTACATTTGATCTGTCTACTCGTTAGCTTTTTCAAATGTGCATTACGGATTGCGCATGATCGTGCATGATCTTGACTTTCAATAGTTTCGGCAAGAGACATAATCCATTGACTATTTGACCATAATAAATCCTCCTAAAGTTGAATTTGTTCGTTCACCTTAGGAGGTTCATTCACTTTCTTCACTTGTTGCACGCAATAAATCCGGAACAGGCTTGTTCAACCCCTGTAGAATCGGACTATTGTTTCAGCTCTACTTAAATGCTAATAAACATATTCATTAAAACTGGTCAATCAGCAATTGTCTTATTTCATCCAATCCCGGCTGACGTGGATTCGCCGGTGTGCACTGGTCGTTATAAATCAAATCAACCAATTTATCAAGTGCAGCGTCAAATTGCTGCTGAGTCACACCATTGGCCGACAGTTTAGGCACAACATCCAGAGCTTTCATTAAAGCCGCTATCTTATCGCAAAATGCTTCAACCAGCTCTGCATCGCTCGTTCCTTGCATGCCTAAAGAACGTGCAATGTCGGCATAGTCTTTTTGACCGCGATATACTTCGTAACGCGGGAACGGCGTCCGTTTTACTCTGCCGGAGACACCATTGAAACGAATAACATGCTGCATTGCGATTGAAATGGCCAAACCATGCGGTAATCCAAATTCCCCACCAGTTTTATGCGCAAGCGAGTGATTGATTCCAAGGAAGGCATTGGCAAACGCCATACCACCCAAAGTAGCAGCATAATGCATTTTTTCGCGTGCCTGCTCACCCGAGAGTGTCGGGTTCTTAGGATCATACTTATACGATTCTTCCAGGTTCTCAAAGACAAGCTTAATTGCCTGCAGTGACCACGGACGTGTAAATTCAGATGCCATAACTGAAACATAGGCTTCCAAAGCGTGAGACAGTGTATCCAGTCCGGACAGCGCAACGGTTCTTTTCGGAACGGTCATGACAAATTCCGGATCGACGATGGCAATTTGCGGTGTCAGTTCATAATCAGTCAATGGGTATTTAACATGTGTGTTATCGTCTGTGATTACCGCGTACGGCGTTACCTCAGACCCTGTTCCGGATGTTGTCGGGATGGCAACCAACTGGGTCTGCGTTTGATGATGGAACTTAACGATTCGTTTGCGGATATCAATGAATTTCTGTTGCAAACGCGTGAACAACTCACTGACTTTTTCGTAGCTGTCTAAGAATCCGGGTTCTTGTTCCAGTGAGTACTCATAGATAAAGCGGGCAATTTTAGACGCATCCAGCGCAGATCCACCGCCGATCGCAATGACTGTATCCGGTTGGAACTCGCTCATTTGTTTTGCAATTTCGATCGTCTGCCCCAGTGTTGGGTCAGGTCGAACGGTCCCATAGATCGACGTTTTTACCACATTATCTCGAATTTCCAACTGTTCATAAACCTTGTCAACGAAACCGAATTTAACCATTCCCGGATCCGCAACAATAAATGCCCGTGAAACTTTTTCAATGTCCTGGAGATAAGAAATTGCATTTTTTTCATAATATATTTTTTCCGGTAAACGAACCCATTGCGGACGATTACGACGTTTTGCGACGGTTTTGATATTCAATAAGTCTTCAGTTGATAAGTTATGCGACAATGAATTTTTCCCCCATGATCCTGTTCCTAAAGTCAAGCTTGCACGCAGTGCATCTGTGTAAATATCGCCAATGCCTCCGATTGAATCCGGTTGATTCACTAGAATTCGAGCGGCCTTAGTCTTTTCGCCGTACTCATTGATAAACGGATCTGCCTGTGAGCCGATTTGAATCGCTGCATTGTGTCCTGCTCCTTGGTAATCCAAAAGAGCTGCAATAATTTGAACACCTTGATCACGATCCTTAGCTTTATAAACAGACAGCAACGGAGACAGCTTCTCAGAGGAGAGTTTTTCGCCAATGTTCTTCGGGTCAAGCTCAAACAACATAACATCCTTGCCCTCCGGAAGAATGACACCTGCCTGTTCCGCAATCCATCGAGCAGGTCTGCCGGCAACCGGTCCGTTTACCCCATGGTTGTCATTGAAAACGAAATCAGCTATTTTTTGATAATCTTTCTTAGGAACAAGGTAGGCGCCTTTTTCCAGCATTCTGTTCATCCATTGATCATAGATTGGTGCTTCAACAACCACTGAGTTTTCAGTAGCGCAGATCATTCCGTTGTCAAATCGTTTCGACAACAGCAAATCTTCGACTGCCCGGTCAAGATGCGCTGTGTGGTCAACAAATATTGCCCCGTTACCGGCACCGACACCCATGGACGGATTACCTGATTGCAATGCCGCATTAACCATCCCCGGACCTCCGGTTGCTAATATAGAAGCGATTTTGGTATTGCGAATGAGCGCTGTTGTATTGTTAAGCGACGGTTTTTCAATCCATTGAATAACATCTTTAGGCGCGCCGGCGGCTACGGCTGCCTCATATACTATTTTGGCCGCATGAGCAGAGCACTTTTGCGCTTGCGGATGAAAGGCAAAAACGATTGCATTTCGTGTTTTCAATGCCAGTAATGATTTGAACATTGTCGTTGAGGTCGGATTAGTCGTTGGTACAATCCCCGCCAATACCCCCAATGGAGCCGCGATTTGAACTTCGCCGGCAACTTTATTCTCATGAATCACACCAACTGTTTTGTCATTCTTGATTGTATTGTAAACGTTTTCAGTTGCAAAACGATTTTTCGTGTCCTTATCTTCAACAACTCCGCGTCTGGTTTCATCAACTGCCTCATGTGCAAGCATCAAAGCTGCTTCTGATCCTGCCAGAGCTGCTGCAGCAACAATCTTATCAACCTGTGCCTGTGTGAACTCGGAATATGCTTTTTCTGCTTCCAAGGCTTTATCGACCAATCCGGACGTATATTTTTTCGCTTCTTCCATCAAAGCTTTTTTTTCATCATCAGACAACACTTTTTTTACCCTTGGTTTTACTTCTTGTACCATTGTAAACACTCCCTTTTTCTACTTTTTTAAAAAAATCCGCTAAATAGCAGTCTTTTTACACCTATGTTAAGATGAAAAATTCAAGACTTTTTTTCCAATTCAATAACTTTCGGTACATCAGGAGACCTTGCAAACTACTTTGA
Organism: Sporolactobacillus sp. STSJ-5; assembly: GCF_024385605.1. Classification (GTDB taxonomy): domain Bacteria; phylum Bacillota; class Bacilli; order Bacillales; family Sporolactobacillaceae; genus Sporolactobacillus. Next base: position 14,249 of record NZ_JANFOJ010000009.1, read on the forward strand.
TTCCAATAAGATGAAACGTGTGTGCAACAGTGCGAGATCTGAGTGATTTTCAATTTCCCTAATAAATTCATCCGTCATCAATGCATTGAGCAGAATGTTTCACTGCTCATTTCTCTGCAAGCAGATCCAATAGTTGATCCTTTAGTGATGAGCTGCTCTTAACATAAAGCCCATCTCCTTTATTGTGAATCATTTCACATGATATTGATAAAAAAATAGCTATTGCACTTACGTATGTTTTTGAAAACGTTTTCTTTACACCATCTATAATAGCCCTCAGATCCCCAAAGTCAATGCTTTTTTTAAAATCGTCAAAATTTTATTCATCATGATCTTTTTAATCTTAAATCCCGACTACTTAGCCAATCTGATCATTCAATTGTGCGATCACAGCAATCATTAATGATTGTGAAAAGTAAAAGGAGGCTGTCCCCATGTTGTCAATGCAACATAGGGACAGCCTCCTGTCATCCAGTCGATTTAATTTCTTATCTTAATCCAAGTGTCTGTGCCGTTGATGCATGGACTTCCTTGATGAGATCCGGATTTTTCGCCAATGAGATTCCATACGAAGGAATTATTTCTTTGATCTTTGCTTTCCAGCCCGGCATCTGCTCAGTGAAGCATCTCTCTAAGACATCAAGCATGACAAATACGGCTGTGGAAGCGCCGGGAGATGCACCAAGTAAAGCTGCAAGCGATCCGTCGGCACTGTTGACGACTTCCGTGCCAAATTGAAGGTTCCCCTTGCCGGCTGCCGTGTCTTTGATTACCTGCACCCGTTGACCGGCGACGACGATCTCCCAATCCTCGCTTTTGGCATTCGGAATAAATGTGCGAAGTGCTTCCATCCGTTTTTCATTGGAAAGCAGCACTTGCTGGATTAAGTATTGGGTCAGTTTTCTCTGTTTCATTCCGGCAGCCAGCATGGTCAGCACATTGCTTGGTTTGACTGAGCGAATTAGGTCCAGATTAGAACCTCTTTTTAAAAATTTCGGTGAGAAACCGGCAAATGGTCCGAACAGTAAGCTTTGTTGCCCATCAATATATCGCGTATCAAGGTGCGGAACAGACATCGGCGGTGCGCCAATCTTCGCCTTGCCATATACTTTTGCATGATGCTTGGCGACGACTTCCGGATTTCGGCAGACCATGAATAGACCGCTGACCGGGAAGCCTCCAATATGTTTGGACTCAGGAATACCGGTTTTCTGCAGCAAAGGAAGACTTCCACCGCCAGCACCGATAAAAACGAATTTTGCAGTGTGGTACTCGATTTCTCCGCTGTCCAGATCCTGAACCTTCACTTCCCATAAGCCATCGCTCATGCGTTCAATATTTTTTACTCGATGCTTGTAATTGATCGCACCCTGTTCATCCTTTAAGTGCTCAAACAGCATGCGTGTCAACGCGCCGAAATTGACATCCGTCCCCGAATCAATTTTGGTTGCCGCTATTGGTTCATTTGCTGTACGGCCCTCCATGATCAGCGGAATCCATTGCTTCAGTTTGTCCGGATCAGCGGAAAATTCCATTCCTTGAAACAAAGGATGGTTTGATAATGCCTCAAAACGCTTCTTCAGAAACGTTACATTTTTGTCTCCTTCAACGAAGCTCATATGCGGAATCGGCCGGATAAATTCCTGCGGATTTTGAATCCGTCCGCTTCTGACGAGATAGGACCAGAACTGTCGCGACAGCTGAAACTTTTCATTGACTTTGACCGCTTTCGTGATATCGATTGATCCATCCGATTTTTCAGGTGTATAGTTCAACTCGCACAGCGCCGAATGGCCCGTACCAGCGTTATTCCATTCATTCGAGCTCTCTTTTCCCGGACCGCTGAGTTTTTCAAACACGCTGATCTTCCATTCCGGGGCGAGTTCCTTCAATAGAGATGCCAATGTCGCACTCATGATACCCGCACCGATTAAAATCACATCTGTTTCTTTGTACATGCTGCTCATGATTACCTTCCTTATTTCCTATTTCGCTAAATCACTTGGCTTCGCCAAACCGCCATTCAAAGACAACGCAGCCGTTTCTATTGTTTTGCGGAACGTTGATTTCCCTCAAAATAGCCGATACTGCACATAATAATCAAAAATGGCGTCAAGCTGACCAGATAACGCGATCGCGTTTCCCAAATGATCAGGAACAAGAAGAAGCCGATCACCGTGAGCATGAACATAGTAATCATCGGATCCGACTTTTTCATCCGTACGGCAAACAGAAAAATACCTGCCATCAGGATGAGCGACTGTATCCGTGCATAGCCCTGCACGAAAAAGCCTAAGGGCTCGGCAGTCAGACGTTTAATCACATTCGGCCTGACTGGTTCTCGCTTCAGTACGAACAATGCATAATAGGTCCCGTCGGTCCAGGTCTCATTCAGTTTCTCCAAATTAAAACGTCCATTGCCGAGCCAGCCTCTTGCCATAATCCGGCGCCTGAACTCTTTCAATTGTGTCTGCTCAACCTGCTTGCGCGGTTCGTTCTTCAGCATTTCCCGTGTCCAATTGACGTCATGCATCGTATGCTTGCCGTATGTCCATGGATTTTGCCCCATCATCAGCCAATGTGTGACCGGAAAACGCTGGTTTGCCAATTCATTACTGTTGATGATCCCGCTTGTATATACACTCTGGTTGAACAGGATCTGGACGATCAGCACAATGATCACAGGAAGAAGGCTGTAAAGCTTTTTCCAACGAGGCAGAAATAAGAGCAGCACGAGCAGATAAGCAATGACAAAGACGATTAATGTCCCCTTTAGCAGCAGACAGAGCGAAAAGAAAAAGGAAACGAGTACAATGATGAACAACCGACTCTTGAACTGCCCGTTCCGATCTATCAACAGATTGATAGGGATCAGCAAGAAAAGCAGCGACAGTGTATCCGTGTAGACAATCGGCGCATAAAAAATATATGGAAAAAATAAAATGCTGATCAACAGACTAATCAGCCCAAGCGATGCTCCCGCCAGCTTCTCCGTCACGCGATAAATCAAATATTGACTGATTACAATCGCGAGGATATTACAAATCTGGTAGATGATCAGCTTTGGCGCCAGCAGCTTTCCGATCAGCGCCAGCACATAGGTAATGAAAATATTATTAGGGTACCTCAGATAGTAATCTAAAAGCCTGCCTCTTTCAATCAGATGTTGAGCTCCGTTGATCACCCAGCCGAAATCCCATGAGGGCGTCACATTTAACAAGGAGAGGGCTGTGAATTGCATAAGAATACTTATACCTAATAAAACAGCGACAGCCGCTTTTACCGGTATTCGGCCGGCTGCGTCGACTATTGACTCTCGGAATTTGATCAGCACGCAGATCATTACCACTGCCGCCAGCAAGGTGATCCATTTAAAAGAAAGCGAAGCTGTCAGACCGATCGACTGGTAGCCTCGGGTGAAAAAGATATTGATAAGGAGCAGGAAAAACGATACGCTCAAAAAAAGAGAAGCGATCATTTTCCTAAGTGAATTCAACTCGCTCTCTGCCAATCCATGCCCCTCCTGAAGTAAATCTTACGATCCTAATCTAATCAACATCATTGTGTCTATTATACAGCAAAAGCATGGCCGTCCAATGATCAGACTTATCCCATATTTTTACACCTTATACTAACAGTAGGAGTAACTAGTCAAAATCATGATTTTATAAAAGATACTTTGCTGTAACGGATTGAGAGGCACCTGAAATTCCTTCTACCGGTCCTTCGTAAATAATCTCACCACCGCGAGAACCGCCGTCCGGGCCAATATCAATAATCCAGTCGGCACTGCGCATCACGTCTGTATTATGTTCAATGACGAGAACCGTGTTTCCCTTCTCGACGAGATCATTGATAATACGAATGATATTTTCGACGTCGGATGTGTGTAACCCCGTTGTGGGCTCATCTAAAATATAGATGTTCCCTTTTTTATTCAACTCAGTTGCGATTTTCAGGCGCTGGCTCTCGCCACCGGAAAGTGTGTCCAGTGATTGTCCCAAAGAAAGATAACCTAAACCGACATTTGAGACATTCGCTAACTTGGAAGTGATTTTTGAATCATTGAAGAAGTCAAAGGCTTCCTCAATCGTCATATCCATGATCTCAACAATGTTTTTATTCTTTAACTTGTAAGACAGAACCTCAGGATCAAATCGCGTTCCGTGACAAACCGGACATTCAACCTCGGAATTGTCCATGAAGGCCAAATTCAGTTCAATGACACCCTTGCCGCCGCATTCTGGACAAGCCCCCTTCGAGTTGGAGCTGAACAACCCCGCATCAACCTGATTATGCTGAGCAAACAATTTACGAATGATATCCATAATTCCGGTGTACGTGGCAGAATTAGACCTGCTGTTGGCGTGCAAAGCGCTTTGACTGATGATCACCGTTTCTGGAAATTGTTTTGCAAAGACTTGTTCAACTAACGTACTCTTCCCAGAGCCGGCAACACCTGTGATGACGGTAAATAATCCAACCGGCACTGTTAAACTGACGTTTTTCAAATTGTGTAAGGAGCTTGGCTGACTGCTGATCAATTGCTTGGGCTGTCTTGGCGTCTTGTTAAGCGGCAATTTGTGCATTAAGTAGTTACCGGTCAACGTATCCGTTTTTAATAATTCCGGATAGCTGCCTGTGAACATAATTTCACCGCCATGAATTCCGGCTTTTGGACCCACATCCACCACGAAATCCGCGATTTTAATTACGTCAGGATCATGCTCCACGACAATGACGGTGTTGCCCTTATCGCGCAGTTTCAGGAGCAGCTCGTTGAGTCGGTGAACGTCTCTCGGGTGAAGCCCTGTACTTGGTTCATCCAAAATGTAAATCAAGTCGGTTAAACTATTGGATAAATATTTAATGGTTTTGACGCGCTGTGATTCACCGCCTGAAAGGGTCGTCGTCTCACGTGTTAAACTCAAATAGTCTAATCCAATGTCAATCAAATCGCCAATTCGCTTTTTAAGATCACTAATGATGGGCGCCATACCCTCGTCATTGAATTGATCTAAAGTTCGTGCCAGGTCATCCAATTGCATATCGGTGAGTTCAAAAATAGTCAATCCGTTTATCTTCGAAGCCAAAACCTCTTGATTATAGCGCTGACCATGACAGACATCACACGTTGCCATCTCCGCAAAGCGATCAATGGTTTTCTTTTTTGCGGGAGTCATATCCTTATTGGCCATAATGTTGAGACGCAAGAACTGCTTTTCAATCCCCTCAAAAGTGATCTTTTGTTTCGTACCCTTATAATCGACTGTAATTTTTTCCTCACCGTTAAAAAAGCGTTCCAATTCATCTTCAGAAAAGTCTTTAATGGGCTTATCGTTGTCAAACAGTCCCGAATTCATGATCATCTGAAGATAAAATGATTTCGTTGAATAGCCGGGTAATTGAATGGCGCCTTGTGTAATCGATTTTTCAAAATCAACGGCAGCGTCTCGCTTCAAAACGTAGCTTCGTCCGATTCCCTGACATTTGGGGCACATCCCCGCCGGATCGTTAAATGAAAAGGCATTACTACCGCCTCCGTAGTGTGGATGAGCAAAACGTGAGAACAACAAGCGTAAGAGCGGATTAATATCCGTTATTGTGCCCAGCGTCGATCGGGCATTACCGCCAAGAGGTTTCTGATCAATGATGATCGCAGTTGAAAGATTTTGGATGTCATCTGCATCCGGTCGCTTATAATGGGGCAGGAATGTCCGAACAAAGCTGCTATATGTACTATTCCACTGCCTTCCTGCCTCTTGAGCAATCGTATCAAAAACAATCGATGATTTTCCGGATCCGGAAACCCCAGTAAACACGGTCAGCTTGTTTTTTGGAATTTTTAAACTCACATTTTTGAGATTATTCTCGCGATCATTAACGATTTCGATAAATGGATGATTGACCATGGAAACCTCCGGTGAATTATTTTTATGACTGATCCAAAAGTTACCAGAAGCTGAACAGCAAAGCAAGCCTCAAGTCCTCATAGTAAAAAGCGCGACCTATGATCGCGCTTCAGCTTACTTTCTTACAATTGGAATCCAAATCTCACCGTTAATTTTGCCATTCGTTTCACTCGTTTTTACCGACGTGTTCGGACCGCCGACATAGGCAAAATCAGTTGCATTGGCCAAAACTTGTCCAAAAGCAGCACCTTCTAATTGACCGAATAATTGACCCGCGCTGTCTGCTGAACCGGCAATGACGAGATAGTCACCAGCGGGGAATTGAATGGTGCGGGAATCTTTTCCATCGGGCAGTTCTGCACCGCTTTGCACACCGGAATAATAGCGCATCTCACCATTAATCGCTTCATTGACTGCAAATTCTAAGTCGTTATCCGCTAAATGCTTTAATTGATCCCAGCGTCCGTCCTCCATGATCTTCTCCCACCAAGCAGCTTTAGCGGCAGGAATTTGAGCGTAATCATCAGGAAGCTTTGTACCATATGCAATTACTGTGAATGCTTCTTTTGTTTGAATTTTGTAATCGGGCATGTTTTGTGTCTCCTTTAATTTGATATACTTAGTGTAAAGCTTAATTGTGTCAAAAAATGATACCTTTAAAAGGAATTCAAAGAAATGAAACGAACGGAACGTTTAAATACCATGATGCGGTACATGAATAACCGACAATTCTTTACCATCAGCGAATTGATGCGCGAGTTTGATATTTCGCGTTCAACGGCGATACGTGATGTGCACGATATTGAAGCACTAGGAATGCCGCTCGTTGCCGAAGTCGGCCGTGACGGTGGTTATTCGATCCTGTCAAATCAATTATTGCCTGCTGTGCAATTTACCAACAATGAGCTCAAAGCATTGTTTATTGCCTTTCTAGGAACGGCGAATCAACAACTGCCCTATCTGCAAAATCGTAAAACGTTAAGTGAAAAGTTACTCGCCATTGCCTCAACCGGTCAACAAGACGAGTTAATTGAGTTAAAGCACTTGCTGCACTTTGAAAATACCAATCCAAACAATCCCGACTTGCTGGAACTAGCCGACTTTCCCACACCAATGCTTAAAACGGTACTCGAACTCGCGTTAAAGAGCCGTTATCTCATCTTTGATTACCAAAAACCGCACGATGAACCGATGATGCGGCGCGTGTATCTGCTCAATTTTTTCAATCGAAATGCAAATTGGTACGCCGCAGCCTTTGATTTTGTGCGCAAAGCGCAGCGGACATTTCGCGTTGACCGCATTCAAGCAGCGCGTATTGATAATCAACCACCAATGTCACAAAAACAGCTCACTGAGCAATTAAAAATAAATCGCCTCGAACCTAATTTGATTGTCACGTTAGGCAGACTCGCAATTAATAAGTTCAAACAGCTACACCCGCCAACACTTAGTTTGAACTATTTAGATCCTTTTCAACAAACCGCAAGATTTTCCGATTTTATCGAGGTACACAATAAGGAACGATTAGCTTATTACGCTGAGTGGCTGCTGTTTTTAGGAGATGAATTAAACGTTGTGATGATGCCCGATGAACTGCGAAACGCGATCCAGAAAAAACTGTCTAGGTGGTAAAAACACTGCACCCATGGCTTTGTCTGTTGATTCATCGTCAAAAATGAGGCCTGTGATCCACCAGCATATTATTGGAAAAATGTAACTGATCGAGAAATAATAAAGAGGAACTGTTTTTAGGGGAGCACAAAAGGGATTACAAAAGGTAATGCATGAACTCATTGAACTGGACGAGAACAGGAGGGTGAATAATGACGAAAAAAACAGCACTTATTGCCGGCGCAACCGGAGTGATTGGCCGATATCTTGTTTCCCATCTAGCAAAACGTGAAGACTGGGAGGTCATTGGGGTCTCCAGAAAAAAGCCGGAGAATTCTGATGGGGTACGCTATATTGAGGCGGATTTGCTTCAACCGGAGGAGTTAAAGGTAAAATTCAGTGATCTGAAGCATGTGACTCATTTAATCTATGCGGCGTATCAGGATCACGAATCGAATCCGGAGCAGCAAGTCGCGATCAATCTTGCCATGTTCCAGAACGTACTGAACGCGACGGAACAGGCCGCACCAGGTTTGGAACGTGTACTGTTAATGCAGGGGGTCAAGGCGTACGGCGTTCATATCGGTCCATTTAAGACCCCTGCTCAAGAAACAGATCCCCGCCATATGCCGCCTAATTTCTATTATAACCAGGAAGACTATATGCGAGAGGCACAAAAGGGAAAATCGTGGTCGTGGACGATCCTACGTCCCGACGTTGTTTGTGGATTCTCAGTCGGTAATCCGATGAATATTGCCATGGTCATCGGTACTTATGCATCAATTTCCAAAGAGCTCGGCTTGCCGCTTCGTTTCCCGGGAAAAGCCTATCCTTATCTTGCTCAAGTTACCGATGCTGAACTCCTCGCACGGTGCACGGCATGGGCAGTCACGGAAGAAAAATGTGCTTTTGAAACGTTTAATGTAACCAATGGCGACTTTTTTCGTTGGGAAAATCTGTGGCCAATCATTGCAGAACACTTCCAGATGAACGCAGCCTCACCTCAGCCGATACAACTGGCCCGAGTCATGGTAGACAAACAGCCGCTCTGGTCGGGAATCATTGATAAATATCATCTTCGTCCGATTCCTTACCAAAAATTAGCGTCCTGGGGATTTGGCGATTTCATTTTCAACTGCGATTACGATGTCATGTCGAGCACAACCAAGCTCCGAAAATTCGGTTTTCACGACGTGCAAGACAGTCAAACGATGTTTCTCCGACTTTTTACCGAATTCAAAAATGAAAAGATCCTTCCGTTCTGACCGTTTTGTGGGACGAGTAAAATAAGCGGAAATTTTCCGATTATATGCATCATGGCACTTGTTTCGCCGGTAAATAAGGGTAATTTTTCCGCTTATGCAAATCAAAACCCTACCATTTTTACGTTTTTCGATTCGATAAGCGGAATTTCTCCGCCTATTTATCAAAATTGGACGCTTACTTGATCGCCCATCCGATAAATGCGGATTGGGCATCAGCGACGTATAACCTTATCGTCGTACCAGCGGGGCAAAATCTTATACTTTCTTTACTAGTTAAAAAAAGCGCCGCTTAGGCGCTCTTTTTGATTTTCTATGTCGCTTTGAAGCGTTCACAATCGCACGGCCGAAAAGCTTTGATCGATGAGATCGTATTCATCTTTTGAGAGCTTCACTTCTGCTGATTGCACGATTCCCGGAATCTGTCCGGCATTGCGTGCACCGGGAATCACTGCAGCTAAATCAGGATTGGCTAAATACCACGCCAACACAATCTGGAGCACATCAACATGATGCCGCTGGGCGATTGGACGAAGGTTGTCAACCGCCGCCATCGTTTTTTGGAACGCTTCCCCCGTGAATTTCTCACTTTTACTACGCGGATCATTCTCAGCAAAGGTGGAATCCTTCGTGTATTTGCCGGTCAGCAGACCTGACTCAAGCGGGAAATACGGAACAAAAGAAATATTCTCGACTTTCAAATACGGGAATAAATTTTCTTCCTCATCACGATGAATTAAGCTGTAGTAATTCTCGACCACATCAACATAACCGTCTTGATTTGCTTCCTTCGTCTGCTCAAGCGTGAAATTTGAAATACCGATTGCTCGTATTTTTCCCGCTTCTCTCAGTTCCTGAAGTGCGCCGACCGCCTCGCTTTTCGGTGTCTTTTCATCAGGAAAATGAATATAGAAGATATCAATATAATCTGTTTTCAGTCGCTCTAGTGCATCTTCCACCGATTTTTTCAGAAATTGTGGTTCATTATTCAGTACCATTTCACCGCTGGAGAGATCGTGGGCCGCTTTGTCGGCAATAATCACTTGATCCCTTGGAAAATCGGCAATGACTTCGCCGATCAATTCCTCAGAGCGTCCCTTACCATACATAAATGCTGTATCGAGCAGTTGAATTCCTGATTCAAGAGCGCAACGAACGGTTTCCCGACCATCTGATTCCGATAAATTGGGAAACAAATTGTGTCCGCCGACTTTATTTGTACCGAGTCCAAGTGGTGCTGTTTCAACTTGGCTTTTTCCAATTTTAATCTTATCCATCAGCAAGCCTCCTCAAAAATTCTTATCACTATGAATATAGCATAGCAATTACTAGAAATCCGTAATTGTGTTTGCCATTAGGGACATGTATCAAGGATTGCTCGTGGTGTGAGGATACTACGAAATCTTATCCAGCTTGATTCAATCATAGGAACAGACAAGCTGATCGAGCTCTACTGATGAAGGCATCTACACTTGCATATCTGAACAAGACTCTAGTCAATCACAGCAGGACAAGTTAAACTTATAAAAACAATAATAATTGGTGAGGAGCAATGCAATGAAGGATTTAGCGAAGAACTGTCGGATCGCTTTAGTACAAGGTTCACCGGTGCTGTTCAACAAAGCCGCTACGGTTGACAAGGTTGTCTCAGAGATTCTTGCCGCCGGAGAGCAAGGTGCCGATTTAATCGTATTTCCGGAGTCTTATGTGCCCTGCTATCCTTTCGGCATGAGCTTCGGCTTCAAGGTCGGGAGCCGAAACGAAGACGGACGCAAGGATTGGAAAGTATATTATGATCACGCGATGCTGGTGCCAAGCGAGGATACCGATCGAATTGCCAAGGCTGCGCGTGATGCACACGCCTTTGTGAGTCTCGGTATCACCGAACGCGATGCAACCAATTGCTCGCTTTATTGTACGAACCTGTTTTTCTCCCCCGAAGGTGAGCTGGTCGGCAAGCATCGTAAAATTAAACCAACCGGCGCCGAGCGCTATATCTGGGCCGACTGCCATGAGCGTGAGTTTATGTTCCCTATTGTTGATACGCCTTGGGGCAACATGGGCAGCTTGATTTGTTGGGAAAATTATATGCCGCTTGCACGTGTGGCGCTTTACCAAAAGGGCGTAGCGCTGTACGTTGCGCCGAACACCAACAACAATCCCGAATGGCAAGATACGATCCGCCATATTGCCATCGAGGGCCACTGCTATGTCCTTAACTGCAATCAATATGTAACCAAAGAAATGTACCCGGACAGCCTCCACTGCCCGGATGAAATTGCACAACTCCCGCAAGAGATTTGCACCGGCGGCAGCTGTATTGTCGATCCTTACGGCCATTACGTCACCCAGCCGGTTTGGGATCAAGAAGAAATCATTTATGCGGATATCGATATGGACCAAGTGCCGATGAGCCGCATGGAATTCGACGCCACCGGCCATTACTCCAGACCGGATATTTTGGAACTGATCGTTCATGATAATTAAGTTTTAAGTAAGCCTAAAACAGTAAAAACGATGACAAACGAACATGATCCCTTCAGTGTACATGAGAGAGAAAGATACATTCTCTTAGGTATGGTGGAGGGATTTTATTTAATAGTAAAGAAAGATATGTGTTCTAAAATGGGCTAAAACTAATTAGAAATAAAACGAAAAAAACTTTTTTAAAATCCCTTAATCTGGCTCTCGCTAGTTACGTTCAGAATATAAGCACCCGATGTTACCGTATTTAGCAGCCTAACCATCTGACTCTGGGGCAAGGAGACGCATCCGGCGGTATAGCCGCCATTAGAAACATGAACGAAAAATCCTGATCCTGCCCAAGGAGTTCGAGCAGTATTATAGTTGATGACAATGGCGTACTTATACTGAACAGGATAGTCGGCTAGATGCTCACTTGGTTTATTGAAATGATCCCCTTCTTGCCAAGTGTTATAATTTGGATCATGGCTGTCTTCTACCCACCAAGATTTTGATGTAATCTTTCTAAACGGCAGCTTCGTTCCAGGATTGCTCGTACCAAATGCGAAGCCTAACGAATAAGCGCCATATGGCGTTCTCATTGATCCTTCGTGAGTCTTGCCTACTCCGTATTTCCCGACAAATCCATTTGTTTCCAAGGATTTACCCCACGTATCTCCGTTCTTTGTCCAAAGAGTTATATGGGCATGAATACCGCTGGCAACAACCGTTAAAATTTGATTGGTCCGTTTCGCCAAATTCGTTTCTGCAATGATCGGCTGATTCTGAACATTTGTCTTCTGAGACTCTGATTTTGGCGATTCCGGCTTCGTTTCTGCCTTTTTATTTTCTGCTTGATTCACACTATGATCTTCACTTTCTGAACTCTTATTACTAACGGTTTTCTTTGACGTGCTTGAATGGTTAGTGGATGAACTACCCGTTTGATTACTGCTTTTCGTGCTCTTGCTACTTGAAGCTTTTAGCGGAACCGTATTATTACTGCCATCATCTTTTTTTGCTGTCTTCTCTTTATCTTGCTTAGACTGGGTACTCTCTTTTTTCTCAACCGATGAAGCGGCCTTATCCTTATCTGATTGCTCAACTGCGCTGCTACTCTCCGGCTTGCTATTCGTAGGCTTAACAGATCCTTTGTCTGCACACGCGGTTAGTGACAGGATCAACGTGCTTAACAACAGCAGTATTAGTATTTTTTTCAATTAGTTCACCTTCGCTATTTTTCTTGTTCTATGTATGATCAATAATTAACTACACTGATTATATAGCAAAACGATTCATTGTGTCTGCTTTATTCTTTTTAAGAATCAAAGATTCAGCGGTTCATTAAAATGATTATTGAGACAGAATCACCCGGATAAGCCAACCGATCATTCGTTCCGCTTTGTTTTCCATTAATATACCGCTAATTGGGTACGATCTCGTTTACCCAGAATTGATGAGTTAAGGTTTCTCACCGTCCCTTCGGTAAAATGAATACGCTGCGGAACATGAAAAAATAAATAGTGTAGACAGCAAAGAGGTAATTTAAGTTTTTTATGCTTTTTTTTAAAATTTATCTAGTCCAAGTTGTTTTTTTACCATATGTAAGCACTAACATAAGCTCTTTTTCAGCATTTTAGTCGTTTGCAAATGATTTGCGTTTTATCTAATAATGAAGAAACAACAAAAGGAGTGATATGTATCGTTCTCAATTTTAGTCACTGTGACGCCCATTGGTCTTACGGGCTTTTTCATGAATTCAGAGAGCTGCTTGCTTCTGAAATCGGCAGGGACTTAAATAAAATGGAGGGGTTCGGCGGTACGACCCCATTCGCTGATTTCGATGATGCGATTATCCCGTTGCTAGATCATTCAGACTGCAAAGGCAGCTTGTCTTTGGAAGAATGTCAACGCGTAGCCCCGCGATTAAAGGAGCTGACCGCTCATTGGCCAGAAATAACCTTTAAACAGGAAATTCGTTCACTCATCGGCGGCATGGAACGAGCTGTAAAAGAGAACCAGCCACTGTACTTTTGCTGATTATGCCCCTGACGAACATGATTACACTTCTTTTAACTCCGATCCTCTTCCCCCTTATGATCCTTCCCCCCAAAGGAGCCATGACCGAGTGACTGATCACAATCGTCTCTTCAAAGAATTGCTGCACAACTTTTTTGACGAATTTCTTGAAGCTTTTTTCCAGGAAGTCTTCCATGCTCTCGATCTGTCGCATAAGAAGTTCTTATCTGAAGAATTATTTCCGGATCTCATTGACGGTGACAAGAAACGTGCTGATGTGATTACTGAAACTCAATTTAAGGAAAACAGTAAGAATTGCGTGCTCATTATTCATATGGAAGCACAAAATACGCATCAGGAGCACTTCCCACAACGAATGTTCACCTATTTCTCAATGATTTATCTAAAATTCAGAAAACCTGTTTTACCTATTGCCATTTTCAGCTATGATGGAGGTAGGGATGAACCCAATGAATTTGTCATCAAAACACCATTCCTTGATGCCATGACGTTTCGTTTTTTAAAGATGGAATTAGGCAAGATGAATTGGCGTGTATTCATGCACAGCAACAATCCTGTTAGTGCCGCATTGATGAGTAAAATGAATTATAAGAAAAAAGAGCGTGTAGCCGTTCGGCTTGCCTTTCTCAGACAGATGGCTGGTTTGCAGCTTGATGAAGCACGCAGCAGCATGATCAACGGTTTCTTTGAGACCTATTTAAATCTGAACGAAAATGAGGTGGATCAACTCATGAAGGAAGTCCGTGAATTGCCTAAGGATGAGCGTGAACAAGTGATCAAATGGCCGAATTCATTCTATGATCGCGGGGTGAAGAAGGGTAAAGCTGAAGGTATGGCTGAAGGTAAAACCGAGGGCAAAATTGAAGCTCAAAAAGAGATGGCGCTGCGCATGCTTCAAAAGCAAATGGATCTCCACACCATCTCCGAGTTAACTGGGTTATCAATAAAAGAAATCATCAATCTAAAGAAATAACTGCAAAATAAAGAACAGGCATCGTTCCTAAACCATGTTGGAGTGATGCTTTTTTGTTTAATTAAAAAAATTGAACGAACCACGGTGAGTGGCGCTTCCAAATCCATCCTACCGTTCAAAATATTCTGTTTCGCAGATCCTGTATCATCGTGGATGATTAGTACTCAAGGATTAGTACTCAAGGATGAATACTAGAATCGAATGGAACAATAAGCTCCAAACCTTCTATAATTAGAGTAAAGCAATTGACAATGAGGAGGAAACAAGATGGTCAGTGACTGGATAAATCATTTGCCGCTGGAGGATGTAAGACAGGTAACGCGTGTTGGCGGAGGCGATGTCAATCAAGCCTACCGAATCGATACCGGCAAGGAAAGCTATTTTCTTCTCATCCAGCCGAATCAACCGCAAAGCTTCTACGCAGGTGAAATTGCCGGTTTAAGTGCCTTTAAAGAAGCCGGCATTCAGGCTCCTCGAGTAATTGCCAACAAGCTTAGTATAAAAATTTTTTATTCTATACCTGATTTTATAATTGTATTCTACTAAAATCTAATCGAAATTCAAACGGCTTTTATTGAATATAGCTCACTGGATTAACTGCCCCTTTATGTGGTGGTGGAGTCCAAGGGCCTATATACAATTCAAAATGCAGATGAGACCCAAATGATTCGCCTGTATTACCCATTCCGCCAATCACTTGTCCCTGAGTCACTCGTTCACCTGTAGATACATTATAAGCGTTTAGGTGAGCATAGACCGTCGTATACAATTTTCCATCAATTTGATGGGAAACCATTACCGTATTTCCATAACTTGAAGATTGATACGCTCTGAAAACTACTCCGTCAGCTGCAGCCTTAACTGGTGTTCCCTCACTGTTAGCTATATCAATTCCTGGATGAAAGCTGTTATCAAATGACCGATTACCAAACCCAGATGAGATATAACCCTGAGTAGGATTAATAAAATCTGATTTGTTTAACGATAACTTTTTTAATGATAAAGTCGATGCTCTATTTTCTGCTGAACTCGTTTGAGCCTTTACAATGTCCTTTTCTTCCTTCTTATCCATTGACTTTTCTTTAATTTTGGATGCTTCTTTTCTTAATAACGCTAACTCATTTTTTTGATCTTTCTGTTTCTGAAGTAGATCATTTTCTAATTTTTTTAGATCTGCCAATCCATTTTTCAGATTTATCAGTTCTTGTTTTAGTATCTTTTGTTTTGATACTTGATCCTTCTTATCTTTCTCTTGAGCAGTCAGTATTTTGTTATCTGTTTCAGTAATCAATTTCAAGGCGAATAATCGATCCAGAAAATTTCCAAAACTATCTGCACCAAGAAGAACATCAAGATAACTGATTGCCCCTCCATTTATGTAAATGGAACGTATCCGTTCTTTTAATAATTTATCCCTAATACTGATCTGTTTGGTAAGCCGATCAATCTGATCTTTCATCGATTCGGATATTGCTTCACTTTCAACCAGTTTAGATTGTTTATCTGCTACACTTCTTTTTATCTTCTCAATCTGCTTTTCGGATGATTTAATTCTATTTATCGCTACATCTTGTTGTCTATCATTCTTCGACAACTGTTGCTCAGAAGATAAGCTTTGTTTCGTATTGAATTGACGTTCTGAAGTGGCGTGTGCGTAGCTCTCCGTATAACTCGTTATCAACAAAAACGCTGTACCCAAGATCATTGTTGTGCGTAAATATTTTCTTTTCACTACTATCTTTCCCCTTTAGCTTCTTTTCTTTTCTTTGGAGTTTTAAGGTGAAAGACCCCCGCTAGAGCCATTAATCATATCGTAACAGTTCAATATGACAAATTTCGACATGTTTCGATCTCAATATTATTTCGTTTAATTAATTAATCGCGATTTATTTTTTTATCTGAAACCTCCTCAATTTCTCTATAATGTGGTTTAGTTATTAAAATAATGATAATCAATAAATGTGTGGATTTTGTGTGGAAACTATGTAGAAACAAATTATGTTGTAAGATTTAGAACATGTTGATGAACATCACTAAATACGATGATTGATAGAAATAAATTGAGGAATAAATATGAAGGAAAGAGCTGTTCATGAATATTCGGAAATGGCAAAAAGTCATGGAAACAGATCAGGTGCTCACCCTGTCGGTGGGTGCTTCTCAGTTGATTTCCGTGATTTGTGAGAAAACCAATTTAATGAAACGATCAATCATCTGCCGGATTGGGATGAGATCCGTTCGAAAGCCTCTCTCGGCGTTCGGTCGAGCGTTGGATCACCTGCACGAGGCCGGCCCCTGGCGTGTGTATTCCACCCCTGTCTCTTTCCGCCTATCAGAAACCGGGTCTCCCGGTGTCCGGTGTCCGCAGCGATACCACATCCTATTTGTTTTAGGGCAGCTACACTTCGCCAGATGGGGCGGACGGGACACCTGCCATTACGTATGGCTACAGTAAACAGCATCATCCTGATTTGAAGCAGATCGTCATCGGGGTTATACTTTTTTAAATTATGAGAAAAAGCCGATTTCCCATTTTTAAGGAAAAATGGGAAATCGGCTTTAATTTGTTTCTTTATTATTAACATTGTTATCCTGCACAACAAGAAAGTGTAGATATATCTTTGTCAAATGTGAGTGCTGCTAACCTTAAGCCTTCGGCCATAGTGAGATAAGGCGTGAGGGTATCTTGAAGATCTTCCACAGTCATCCCAAACTTTACGGCTAATGTCGCAGCATAGATCACGTCTCCCGCATTTTCAGCAACAATATGGACGCCCAAGACCTTGAGTGTCTTTGCTTCTGCCACTAATTTAAAGACACCAGTCGTCTCTCGATTAACGATTGCTCTGGGCACGGTACTTAAAGGCAGAACAGACGTTTTTACCTTAAGGCCTTTTTTTATTGCCTGCTCTTCCGTTAATCCAACCATGGCAGTTGATGGAGTTGTAAACATAACGCTCGGTACAAAGTCTAAGTCGGTTTTTTGACCAAGTCCTCCGACGGCATTGTCTGCAGCAAGACCGCCTTGATAAGCAGCGACATAGACGAATTGCGGGCCGAGCGTGACATCCCCAGCTGCATAAATACGTGGATTGGTCGTTCTGGAAAATTCATCAATGAGGACTTCACCCCGGGTACCGACCTTAACGTTTGCTGAATACAGATTTAAGTTTGCTGTGTTCGGTTTGCGTCCTGTTGCGACAAGCAACTGCTCTGCTTCAATAACTTGTTCCTTACCCTCAGTCTTTATATGGACTTTCTTTATCTGCCCGTCTTGTTCGATACGCTTGAATTTTATTCCGGTAATAAAATGAATACCTTGTTGTGTTAAAGCTCGTGTTATGGTTTCCGATATTTCCGGATCATATTTTTTTAATAATTGATTGCTCTGCTGCATCAATGTTACTTCCGTACCTAAATGATGAAAAAGCTGACCTAATTCAAAACCTACATAACCGGAACCGATGACCGCAAGACGTTTCGGGATCTTTTTCAGTTCAAGTAAAGTTGTGCTGGTTAAGAAATCCACATGATTTAATCCGGGAATATCGGGTATGAGCGGTGAAGCACCGGTGGCGATTAAAAAACGCTTTCCCGTCAGTTGTCTGCCATTCACTTCGATCGTTTTTTCATTGACAAACTTTGCCTCTCCTTTAATAAGTTCAAAACCATAAGTTCCAATTAAATTTTCATACTTTTGGATCCGTAATGTTTCAACCAATTCATTTTTTTGCTCAACCAGTTGCGCTAAATCAGCTTCAGCTGCTGAAGTGTGCAATCCCTTGAATGGATGATTTTTTGCCTGGTTATTAATTTCCCCGGCTCTGAGCAAGGTCTTAGAAGGAACACAGCCGATATTAACACAGGTACCGCCAACTATACCTCGTTCAATCATTGCCACTCTGGCGCCATACTCTCTGGCTTTAATGGCTGAAGCAAAAGCCGCACCGCCAGAGCCAATAATAATGTAATCGTAGTCGTCTTCTTTATCAGAATCTCCTTCTGATTGGATCTGCATAAAATTTACAGGTTGATAGTGTGCTTCAACTATTGCCCGTTCCACAGTCTCCTTTTTAATACTAACCGGGAGCCCAAAAAGAGCTTCCCCACGTTGATAATTAACCTTAATGTTTCTTGCACCAATATGTTCCAGAGTACTTGCCACATGGTCTTCACACCCGGCACAAGTCATCCCCTGAACAGTCATTCGATACGTTATCATATGATTTCCTCCTCGTATTCTCACATTAAGGATTCAATAATGGGGCACTCATAAATCTCTTTATTCTCAGGACATCTTTTTTTCAGATCGACAAGCATCTTTTCAAGTTTGTTTAATTCCTCGATTTTATGCTGTATCTCACCAATCTTGTTAACGGTAAAATCATATATATCTCTGCACTTCACTTCATTGCGGTCAACAACGCCTAACAACTTGTCAATTTCATTCAATGTAAATCCTAATCTCTTCAACTTTTTAATAAAATTCACTCGGTCCACTGTTTGAGCCTTATAGATACGGTATCCTTTCGCTGTACGAGAGGGAATTGGAATTAGCCCCAGCCGTTCATAGTACCGGATCGTTTCTTTGTTGACGTAAGTTCGGCTGGCCAGCTGTCCGATTCGTAACCCCATTTGTTTCACCTCATATACAATATAAACCCTGTACCAAAGTACAGGGTCAACCTTTATTCCTAAACATAACTCCGTATCATGACGGTAATATCATTAATTGGTCTTTTAGAATGGACTCAAGTGAAAATAGAGCTTTTCAGATTCAAAAAATGGCCGTACGATTTTACTATATTGAATTTCTTGTACAGTTTGCTATAATCTCTTTTTCCTTCTAATACATCAAAAACTAAGCTTAATAACTTAGGAAAACGAGAAACAATCTTTTGCATCAATTTCGGATTTTTGTAAAATTTCCGGCCAAACTGATCCAATGTACTGAGTTCGGGCATGATTGTCAGATCAACATCTCTTTGATAGGTTAAGAATGCTTCACTATATCTATCCCTGATCGACTTTATTAAATGGTCAGAAAGTAATTCAGCACTCCACAAAGCATAGTAGATGCCCTCTCCGGCAAATGAATCGACCAGTCCGGCTGCGTCTCCGATTAATGCTGTTCGTTGCGTCATGATTGGCTGCCGGGTACCGCCAGCAGACAAAAAAGATCCCTTCGCGCTCAGCAGATCTCCACTCATTTCCTGATGGTCCAAAAATGAAAGCAAATATTTCGACATCAATTTCTGACTTAACGAGTAAGAACCGATGCCTGCCGATAGAATTCCATTTTTTGGAAATATCCATATATATCCATCGGGTACTCTGGTATAATCAATGATAACTTTGTTTTTATATTTTGCGTTTGTTGCCTGGTCACATCTGAATTCATATTCCAATGCCAGAGCTTTCCTTCGTTCCGACATTAACCCGACCTGTTTCGCAACGATACTGTTTACGCCATTGGCTCCAACCAAATACCGTCCTGAATATTTCTCATCCCTTGTGAAGACCTCGCCCCCTCCACCACACTCGACCACTTTTTTAACGAAGGAATCCTCTTTCAGTTCTACACCACAGTCAACGGCATGTTTCGCCAGTAGTTGATCCAATTCGTCTCTCATAACCATATAAATAAACGGCGTTTTATGTTTAAACTCCTGAATGTCATGATTACCTTCCACCGTGACAAATGAAGTGATCTGATCTCGAATAATCGGTGTGATAGCAGTCGGCATTTTCAGGAGGGCTCTCTTGGTAATCCCGCCTCCACATACTTTATAACGCGGAAAACTTTGCTTCTCTAAAATTAAAACATGAAGCCCTGCTTCAGCAAGCTTTGCTGCCAGTGAACTGCCACCAGGACCTGCTCCGACAATAATCACATCATAAATTTTTGAATCCATTTTGTTTCCCAACCTTTTAGCATTCAATCTTTTAGAGACTGATGCAATTCTCACATTGTGAAAATACGGACATTCCTCATAAAAATAGAAAATCACCCCATGTCTATCTGTCATTTGCTAAAAATCATTTCACCACTATTTATTCATATCACTATGATTATGGTCATGCGTGTTTATACTGCCAGGATTCTGTGTATTTGAAGGTGGCTGAATGATTGCGTTGATTGTCTGCGGTACAGCAGACAATACAATCACGATCGATAGAATTGAAGAGATGGCATAAACCCATGCGACTGGGCGTTCATGTCTCCATTTGTGTTTCGCTACGAAAATAAACCGGATTGAAATGATCAGAGAAATGATCAACAGGATGACTTTTAAAAGGGGAGGCATATTAAATAAAACTGCCCCAATCGACGTTAAGCCGACAGAAATCAATAGTATATGCAGCCAGTGATGAGATGTAGCAATAATGGCGAAAAGGACTGAACCTATGGTTTTTAGTAAGGTTTTCCCTCGATTTGACTTTTTATTTGTTGAAACTGATCCAGATTTTCTGTTCCTCATGCCGCTTCTCCTTTTCTTTATTTTCTAATTTTCTTTGTTACTCTCGATGAGCGGCTTTCATTTGTCTATAGCGTCCGATCATAAAACCGATTGCTAAGATAATCGTTGCCAAAGCCGTCAATTGAGCGACTTTTAGATTAAGTAATGTCCTTAGGCTGTCTCCTCTCCAGAACTCTAAAGTAAATCTCAATGTTGAGTAAAGTGCTAACATCTGAAGGAATAGAAACCCTTGGAATGGTTTTCTATATTTAATCAATAGCAAAAAGCCAAAGATGATCAAATCACCGATGGCCTCAAATAAGGGCATCGGCAGGACCGGCGTGCTACCAAAGATGTTGTAGACAAATGTTCCCGGGGGATAGGAAACAGCTAAGATGGAATCGCTTGGAATACCATAAGCGTCACCGGTAAGAAAATCTGAGATCCGACCAATCGCCATTCCGAGTATTAACGCTGGTGCCACGATATCGGCTACCTGCCAAACTGGCAATTTATGCTTCTTAGCGAGCAAGATTCCTACTAAAGTACCGCCGAGAATGCCACCTTGTATTGCCAGTCCCCCCATCCAAACCATAAAAATTTCTGCTGGATGAGCAGCGTAATACGGCCATTTGAAGAGAACAAACCACAATCTTGCTCCAAGAACACCACCCAATACACAATAAATAGCGAATTCCACCATGTAATCCGCTTGAATACCTTGCCTCTTGGCCTCACGATTTATCAACCATAAACCAAAGAGCGTTGCCAGAGCTACCGAAGCACCCAACGTATTAATTGGAATCGGTCCGATTCTAAATAAAACAGGTCCTGGAAACCACATGAACCTTCCTCCCTTTTAATAAAAATAATCACTTTATAAGTTGAATCCTATTGCAAAAATGTGTGGAAACGATGTGGAAACGATAAACTTCGGTTATGATTATAGAAAAATTTTTGGTGATGCATATCAATGAAGAAGGTCATGGAGATTGACCAAAGGAAAAAAAGTCATCTATCTTTTATCATCTTATTTTTCTGTAGTTAATGGCACATAATTGACATCTCTAGCACACTAAAAAAATTTATTCAAATGTACATTTGAATAAAATAAGAAATGATGTATAATATAATCAAATGAATATTTGAATGATAAGGAGGTCGCTATTAGTGGTCGAAAAAGATACATGTGAAATTTATTGCTATGACGAAGAAAAGGTCAATCGCATACAAGGCCTTTTAAAAAATGAAAATGATGGGCTATCTCGCGTTGTTCGATTGTTCAAAGCGCTTGCTGATGAAAATAGGTCAAAAATAGTCTTTGCCTTATGTCAAGATAAGGAGCTATGTGTTTGTGACGTTGCAAACATTATTGGTTCTTCCATAGCAACGGCTTCACATCACCTACGCACTCTCCGTAAGCAAGGTCTTGTAAAATATCGAAAGGACGGAAAAATGGCATTTTATTCGCTTGATGATGAACACATCAAACAATTAATTTCTATTGCAATGACGCACAGAAAAGAGGAGAAAACTCATGTCTGAACAACAAGTCAAGTCATATCGAGTTCAAGGGTTTGACTGCATGGAATGCGCGAACAAGTTTGAAAAAAATGTAAAGCGGTTAGATGGAGTGATTGAAGCTAAAGTGAATTTTGGCGCTTCTAAGATTATGGTTACTGGAAACACAACCATTGAAGCGTTAGAAAAAGCAGGAGCGTTTGAAAAATTAAAAGTCAGGGATGAAGCAGAACAAACTGTTGAACATGTACCATTTTGGAAGCAAAAAGAAAATTTTAAAGTCTACATTTCAGCCTTTCTATTGATAATCAGTTGGATTATTGGGACTCAATACGGAGAGCTGAGTCTGATTCCTACCATCGGATTTTTAGCGGCTATTATCATCGGTGGCTACTCGTTATTCATTGAAGGTTTTAAAAATCTGATTCGGCTTGACTTTGATATGGACACTCTTATGACGATTGCTATTATAGGAGCGGCCGCGATAGGTAAATGGGAAGAAGGAGCAACGGTTGTTATTCTCTTTGCGATTAGTGAAGCGTTAGAAAGTTATTCAGCAGATAAAGCGAGACAATCTATTCAATCGTTAATGAAAATTGCACCAAAAGAAACATTGATTCGTCGGAACGGTCAAGAATTGATGGTCCCTGTTGTAGATGTTCAGGTTGGTGACACAATGATTGTGAAACCAGGGCAAAAATTGGCTATGGACGGAGTTGTGACTAATGGAACATCGACTCTAAATCAAGCCGCTATTACTGGCGAGTCAGTACCAGTAACAAAAACCATTAATGACGAAGTCTTTGCTGGGACATTAAATGAAGAAGGTTTGTTGGAGGTCAAAGTTACAAAAAGAGTTGAAGATACAACTCTTTCTAAAATT
Organism: Sporolactobacillus sp. STSJ-5; assembly: GCF_024385605.1. Lineage (GTDB taxonomy): Bacteria > Bacillota > Bacilli > Bacillales > Sporolactobacillaceae > Sporolactobacillus. The sequence continues at coordinate 37,375 of NZ_JANFOJ010000009.1, forward strand.
ATTCATTTAGTTGAAGAATCTCAAGCAGAAAAAGCACCTTCTCAGACGTTTGTTGATCGTTTTGCAAAAGTCTATACGCCAGCGATTATTATTTTCGCTGTCCTGTTGTCCGTGATTCCTCCTTTATTCATGGGAGATTCTTGGGGAGATTGGATCTATCGAGGGTTAGCCTTGCTGGTTGTCGGTTGCCCGTGTGCTCTGATCATTTCTACACCCGTAGCTATTGTCACATCGATAGGAAATGCTGCCAAAAACGGTGTAATTATCAAAGGAGGAGTTCACCTAGAAGAAGCTGGCTCCCTCAAGGTTATTGCCTTTGATAAAACCGGTACATTAACAAGAGGGATTCCAGAGGTTACAGACGTTGTAACTTTTAATAAAAACGAACAAGATATCATAACCTTAACAGCGGCTCTTGAAAAAGGATCTCAGCACCCACTCGCCTCAGCCATTGTTAGGAAGGCTGAGGAAGAAAGGCTGAAATTTAACGATATTGAGATTGAGGACTTTCAATCCATTACTGGTAAAGGTGTCAAGGCTAGAATTAACCAGAACATGTACTATGTGGGAAGCCCGAACCTTTTTGAAGAAACACTTTCTAATGGGATTAAAAAAGCTATTCATAATCAGATTGTAACCCTTCAAAAGCAAGGGAAAACAGTAATGGTTTTTGGAACGGACGGAGATATTCTTGCCCTTATCGCTGTGGCTGATAAGCTAAGAGATTCAGCGAAGAATGTTATCCAAAAACTTCATCAGTCCGGTATTGAACAAACTGTAATGTTAACAGGGGACAACAAAAGTACAGCCGAGACAATAGGAAAAGAAGTCGGTGTTTCTGATATTCAAGCAGAATTGCTACCGGAAGAAAAGCTAAATTATATTAAGTCCTATCGTGGGAAGCAAAAGGTTGCAATGGTTGGTGATGGGGTGAACGATGCCCCAGCATTGGCAGAAGCCACTGTGGGTATTGCTATGGGGGGTGCTGGAACAGATACAGCTTTAGAGACAGCCGACATTGCCCTTATGTCTGATGATTTAACAAAATTGCCCTACACAATAAAATTGAGCCGTAAAGCTTTGGCGATTATTAAACAAAACGTCACGTTCTCACTAGCTATTAAAGCTATTTCTATATTGCTTATTTTCCCAGGGTGGCTAACACTATGGATTGCTATTTTAGCTGATGTGGGAGCTACAATAATTGTCACATTGAACAGTTTACGACTCGCGAAAGTTAAAGAGTAAAAATCAAAGACAAAACCTTCGCTTGATTGGCGAAGGTTTTAGTGCTGATTATGGAAGATGGGGGGATGTGTAAGTTAGTACGTTTTGGAACAGCATTGATACACAGATAAGTTTGGTCGATTATGTGAAGCGGTCCGGTTACCATCATTGTTTGTTCAATGTTTTAATGTTTTCTCAAATTAATCACGGAGGAACACAGAGAGTGAGTAATCTACCACACTAAAATTAATGATTAAAAGAATCCATGTATAAATAGTAAAAGGATCATCTGTCAGTTTCTTTTAATTTGTTTCCTTCTTTGTGAAATTAGTTAAATGTATCTTTGGAACGAATCTAGGTACCTTTTTCATATACTCGAGATATTCCTCACCAAACTCTTGAATCATGTTCTGTTCTTCTCTTTTTGCCAGTTTCCTGTACATAATCAGTAAAGTAGGCGCCATAATGAGTGTAATTAACGTTGGCCATTGAATCAGAAAACCGATAATTGCCACTCCGAAACCGGTGTATTGAGGATGGCGAATAAATCGGTAGATCCCATCCGTGACTAATTTTCCTTCCCCTGAATGTATTTTTCTCCAACCAATCCCGATAATAATCAATCCGCCAAAAATAAACACATTGCTTAAAGGGTGAAGAATATCAAATAAAATCGGAGATCCTCCTGCTACTGCCACCCATAGATGACCATTAATATGATTGAACGGATCAAGAACTGGATAATTCTTCCCAAGGATAGATGTCAGGATATAGATGGTCAGGGGATAACCAAACATTTCGCTGAACAAAGCGACCATAAACCCTGTAAATGCCCCCAAAGTTCTCCAGTCCCGTTTTGTCGTCGGTTTAAACACGGAGTAAGCAAACAGTCCGAAGAAAACGATGTTGAATAGGACAGCACCCCATAGACCGTACGCGTATTTTCCATCAGGCATGAGCAAATCTCCTCTTCATAAATAATCTATAAACCAGCTCATTGTTTCTTGTTTTATTTTTTTAGTTTTTCACAATAATCTTTCCTCTGAACATCCCCATCTGGCAGGTAAAGTCATAGGATCCTGTTTTCATGGGAGGGAGATCAACAATAACCTTTTCTCCAGCCGGCAGCGTCGCGCTTTTCTCAAATCCAGGAAAAATAACCATTCCGTCACAGGCTCCTGTCTCTATACGGGTAAACTCAAATCGAACCGGTTTCCCGCTCTGGACAACAATACGGGACGGATTATAGCCGTTTTTAACCAGGATCTTAGCCTCCTGAAAACCGGAAGCATTCGTTTCCGCAAGGCTTCCTCCTTTTTTCGGTCCCCAGAAGTACCAGGCGATCACACCAATTAATAACAGTCCAACAACTGTAACAAACCAATTCATTTGAATCATTCTCCCCTCTTTAATTAAATTTAAGTTTCAATTGTTTCAAACGGTTCGCGTTCAGGACAACAGTTAAAGAACTGAACGCCATGGCTGCTGCGGCAACCAGCGGCGATAACAGGATGCCCGTGAAGGGATAGAGCACACCCAAGGCAATGGGAATACCGATTGCATTGTAAATAAAGGCGCCGAATAAACCTTCGTAGATGTTTTTCATCGTGGCTCGGCTGACTCTAATAGCCCTAACAACCCCCTCCAGGCTCCCGGAAATGAGTGTGATATCACTTGCTTCAATGGCGACATCCGTTCCGGTTCCAATGGCAATACCGACATCGGCCTGTGTGAGTGCCGGTGCATCGTTAATGCCGTCGCCGACCATCGCCACTTTCTTCCCTTCTTCCTGAAGCCTGCGGACATTTTCCGCCTTATGCTGAGGAAGGACCTCCGCCAGGACCTGATCAATGCCCACCTGTTTGGCGATCGCGCGGGCCGTTCGCTCGTTGTCCCCGGTAATCATCACGACTTCCAGGCCCATTGATTTCAATTCATGAATAACGGAAAGCGAGTCCTTCTTGACGATATCGGCAACCGCAACGATGCCACCGGCTTCCCCATTGATCGCCAGGAACATCGGCGTCTTTCCCTGATCGGCCATCGAGGCAGCATAAGAGTTAAAGCCGTCCAGAGGAATCCCTTTTTCCTTCATCAGTTTTAAATTACCGAAATAGATCATTTTTCCATCGACCGTTCCTTCAACTCCATGTCCCGGAATCGCATTGAAGCCCTCACTCTTAACAGGCGTCAACCCTTTCTCCTTAGCCTTTTCCACAATAGCGGATGCCAGCGGATGTTCGGATCCCTGCTCAACCGAAGCGCTGATGAGAAGGAGTTCTTCCTCAGTAAATTTTCCAAGGGGAACGATATCCGTCAGTGAAGGCTTTCCTTCCGTTATCGTGCCGGTTTTATCCATGACGATCGTCCTTAGTTTCTGTGCGATTTGCAGCGCTTCTCCGGAGCGGATTAATATCCCGTTTTCCGCTCCTTTTCCAATACCGGTCGTCAGGGACATCGGTGTTGCCATTCCCAGCGCGCATGGGCAGGCAATAATTAAGGTCGTCACTGCAACAATCAACGCATATACCCATCCCGGCTGCGGCCCGAAATCATACCAGACGATATAGCCGAGTATGGCCGCAATAATGACACCCGGAGTGAAGATTGACGAAATCTGATCGACAACTTTCTGAACGGGAATACGCGATCCCTGGGCCTGCTTCACCATTTCCACAATATTGGCTAATGCCGAGTCCTTTTGTTCTTTGGTTACTTTGAATGTAAAACTTCCTGTTTTATTCAGCGTCCCTCCGAAAACTTCATCGCTGTCATTCTTTTCCACAGGTATAGATTCTCCGGTCAGCATCGACTCATCAATAGCTGAACTTCCTGAGACAACGGTTCCGTCTATGGCGACCTTTTCACCGGGACGGACAATAATTTGATCACCGATATTTATTTCCTCTAACGGTACCTTGACTTCTTTTCCATCCCTGACAACGTTGGCTGTCTGAGGCTGAAGGGCAACCAGTTTATTAATGGCTTCGGATGAACGTCCTTTAGCTTTTACTTCCAGCGCCGATCCAAGAACAACAAGCGCCGTAACAACTGTAGTGACATCATAGTAGACATCAGCCATTTCAGGTCTCGGAAAAATTTGCGGCCAGAACAGGGCGACCAGAGAATAGAGCCACGCCGCCGAAACACCGGTTGCGATCAGCGTGTTCATATTGGCGGAGCGCTGTTTCAAGCCTTCCCAGGTGCCAACGAAGAATTGACCACCGCTTCGGATCACGACGAACAAGGCGAGTATTCCCATGATTAACCTGGCCCACCACAGTTGCTGGCTTCCCATCGGAAGCAGCTCACGTAACCCAGGAAATAAATTAGGGTAAGAAACTAAAATAACAGGAACAGATACAGTAGCTGCCAGCCACCATTTCTTCATTAGCGACCGATATTCTAATTCCTCAGTTGATTCTCCTTGCTGACCTTGTTCTGGCTTGATGTGACCGGTCATCATCCCATGCTCATGATCTTGATGTTCATGCATGTGCTGTATTTTTTCAGCTTCCATTTTCAATTCTCCCCTCCAAAGTATTTAATAAATGAAAATCTAATGCTCAGTTTGTTTTCTATACTGTTGTTTCTTAGTAAGAGATATCCCTTATGCTATACCATCATTCATGGTGTCTATTTTAAGTATTTTATATCCAATGGGACTTCCTCTTGCATAAAGTAATGTTAAATGATAATCATGTAGATTCTGAGTTGAAAACGTGTAGAAACTGTTAATATCTAAAAAAAGGTTAAATTGAGCAATTGACATCTGCCCAATTTAACCTTTTTCATTTATAACCTCATCAAAAATATTGACTTTTCGTTGGGATCACTATGTTTCTCACGAAGCGTCCATCTTAATGTAATTTTCTTAAAGAACTTTTAAAATACATACTATTTTAATACATTTTCTCGCCTTAACGATTATTTCTGGGTTCGATATATTCTCCACGTTCATACAATGCCTTAATTTGTTCGGCTTCCAGTGTTTCAACTTTCAGCAAGGTTTGCGCGATCAGCTCCAGTTTATCACGGTGTTCCACCAGCAATTCCTTACAACGTGCATATTGTCTTTTAATGATTTGCTGCACCTCGGTGTCAATTTTGTAAGCAACCCGGTCACTAATATTTTGTTCATTTTGCATCATACCTAGAAAGGGCTGACTACCGTTATTTCCAAACTGCAAAGGACCGAGCTTCTCACTCATCCCCCACTCAGTCACCATGCGTCTTGCGATATTTGTAGCTCTCTGAAAATCATTGCTAGCTCCCGTAGATACTTCACCAAATGTGATCTCTTCAGCCACACGGCCACCAAGCAGGCCGGTGATCTGTTCCAGCAGTTCCGGTTTGGTCATTAAATGGCGATCTTCTTTAGGCAAAGAAATAGTGTACCCACCTGCCTGTCCACGTGGAATAATCGTCACTTTATGCACCTCATCGGCACCGTCTAGAGCTAGACCAATGATTGTATGCCCAGATTCATGATAGGCAACAATATTTTGTTCTTTTTTGGAAATGACACGTGATTTCTTTGCGACCCCTGCTATGACACGTTCAACTGCTTCATCAATATCCTCCATATCAATGACGATCTTGTTGGCGCGTGCAGCAACCAGTGCTGCTTCATTTAACAAGTTCTCTAAATCTGCTCCGGAAAATCCTGGTGTCAACTTAGCTACCGTTTTCAAATCAATATCTTTCGATAGCGGTTTGTTTCGTGCATGAACTCGAAGTACAGCCTCACGTCCATTCAGATCTGGACGGCTAACTGGAATTTGGCGATCAAAACGGCCTGGTCTCATCAAAGCGGGATCCAGAATATCCGGCCTGTTTGTCGCTGCAATGATTATGATTCCTTCATCGGCCGCAAAACCATCCATTTCAACGAGCAGCTGATTCAAAGTCTGTTCCCGTTCATCGTTTCCTCCGCCTAGACCGGCTCCTCGCTGGCGGCCGACGGCATCAATTTCGTCAATAAAGATAATACAAGGTGAATTTTTTTTTGCCTGTTCAAATAAATCACGAACCCTTGAAGCACCGACACCCACGAACATTTCAACAAAGTCAGAGCCGCTGATTGAAAAGAAGGGAACACCCGCTTCTCCGGCAACCGCACGCGCCAGCAATGTTTTCCCTGTTCCCGGAGGTCCTTCAAGTAAAACGCCTTTTGGTATTCTTGCACCCAAAGCAACAAATTTTCTCGGTTCTTTTAGAAAATCGACAATCTCAACTAATTCCTGCTTTTCTTCATCCGCACCCGCCACATCTTTAAACGTGACTTTATGATTATCCTCTTTATAAAGTTTAGCCTTACTTTTACCAACGCTCATCATTTGGCCGCCACCACGTGTACGATTCATGAGAAAGAAAACCAGCAAGAACATGAGAACAAATGGGATCAGTGAAGTAAGAAATACGACCCAACCAGGTGTACTTGCTTCTGGTTGAATAGTCAAATTGGATTGTTCAGCCAATGAAGTGATTTGATTGATTTCCTTTTCACTTGCCGGGACATAGGCTCTAAATGTCGTATTCTTTTTTCCATTATTCAAGCGGCCTGTTGCTGTATAGACACTCCCATCCGGCTGAAGCGTCAGTTCTCTGACATCCCCTTTGGCAAGATGTTGTTGAAAGGTACTGAAAGACATCGGTTCAACAATGTTGTTTGGACTGGTCAGCCATTTGGTCACGCCTGCAACAACCAGAACGATAAAGACATAAATGATCATATTTCTATAGACGCGTTTCATCCGTCTCCTCCACTCACGCATAAGGAACCCTGTATTTCAAAAGTGAAAGTCACTCTAATTTTCACCGTTCATCATTTAATTATCTGATGGAGATGTGAATTCTTTATGTAAAGCCACATCGGTGGCAGCTCTAAGTCACAGCGATAAGAGTATTCCCTTCACTCTTATCTGCAGAGTTCAACTTAACAACACCTGATTAAAATTCAGTTCTAACGGTTCTTTTGTTAAAAAGATTCTGTTTAGATCCTCTCCGTGTTCTCATTGATTGATTTTCCTTTTCTAAAATGGGACAAACATATTCTTCTCTTATTTTTTGCTTTTGCCAAGCTAAAGTCCCCGGTTGTGCTTTTTCATCTTTTGATTTTGTCAATCTACATTTCACCTCTTTTTACTGGTTTTATTATCTGTAATGATCAATGAAATCCTTATTAAATAGAGACGAAAAACCCGATTGAGTTTTCGTCCCTATAAAGAAAAGTCGAATTGAAACTTTTTTCAAGTCAATGATGATGTCCATTACCTTTCTTCATCATAGCCGGCATCATGAACAGATGCATCAACGGGCAAATAAGTACAGCCGCGAGTATGAGCAAACTATTTGATCCTGAAAATCCGCCTGTGAAAAACAGACCAATGATCACAGCTATTGGAATAATGAGGCAGACTGCCATCATAAGGTTATGATTGTGTTGATGAGTTCCATGAGCACTATGATTTTCATTTCCCTGATTTTGATTTTCGTGACCCTGACTGTTATGATCATGATTCCCGCAACAATTCATCAAAAATCCCTCCTCAATCTCGTTATGCTTGTTTACTTTTCAGCTGCTGAAGTTCTTTCCGCAACTGATCATTCTGTTCTTTTAACGCGTCAAATTCATTCTGTTTCTCATGAATATGCTGATGTGTGCTGTGTTGATGGCTTTCAGACTGATGACCTTCATGATTGTGATTTCCGCAACAAGACATAAAAAATTCCTCCTCGTAAACTTTGATTATTAATCCTTGTTTTTAAGCTGTTGAAGCTGTTCCCGCAAAAGATTATTCTGTTCTTTCAGGTCGTTCAATTCATTCGAGCTTTTTTGATGTTCAGAATGATCCGTTTCTGAATGATTTCCCTTCATCATCATAAACATCATCGGGAGCATCATAAGGGGACAAGCGAGTAATAGTAGCCAAGACCAGTCCATTGATTTCTTCCTCCTCTCATTCTTCAATAATGATTATAGGAAAGAAATGTGTGGAATCTGTGTGGAAAACATGTAGAAGGCGAGTAATTGTTGAAAAAATAAAAAAAGATTTACATATTACTCTTTGTTCCTGTAATGGAACCATAAATACAGGCTGCCAAAGAGGATCACAGGGCAGGCGACCCACATGCAGACTTTGAAAAAAATCCTCCCAAATGCAAGAAAACTCTCATGACCAAAAGCATTGGCTGAGAAGAGAAGGCAGGTTAGTCCAACGATAATTAAAAAAAGTGAAAAGAACCAATCAATTTTCTTCATTATTTCATCCCGTCCCTTCTCTGCTTTTTTTCATGAGTAAAGATCAATGTGAAAGTAGTCCCGACGCCCATTTGGCTATCAACTCGAACCGTTCCGTCCTGCATTTCAACGTATTTTTTGACGATAGACAGGCCTAATCCAGTCCCCCCGTATTCACGCGCACGTGATTTCTCCACTCGATAAAATCGTTCAAAGATATAAGGCAACTCTTCTTTAGGAATACCAATGCCTGTGTCTGATACGGAAAGGACAGTTGCTTCTTTCTTCCCGGTCAGTCGTACAAGAACGCTGCCCTTCTCCGTATAACGGATGGCATTCTCAAGTAAATTTAACAGCACCTGTTCCATCCGTTTACGATCTCCTCGAATAAGAGGAACCTGATCTTGTAAATCCAGCTGTAAGCTTAGTCGTTTACTTTCTGCTTTAAGTTTAACTTTCTGAACAGTTGTTTTTATGGTTATCTTCAGATCCATCCATTCCATATTAAGTTTGATCTGTCCTTCCTCCATTTTCGAGAGGTCAAACAGGTCATTAATCAAATGTTCGAGACGAACGGATTCTTGATATATAATGGAAAGGTACTGTTTTTTTTCTTTATCAGAATCAACTAATCCATCTGTCAGAACTTTAGCATAACCCTGAAGATAAGTGACTGGGGTTCGAAGTTCATGTGAAATGTTTGAGAAAAACGCTCGCCGCGTATCTCGATATCTTTGCAAACTTGCAGCCAGATCATTAATGGAGTGCCCGAGCATACCGATTTCATCTCGACTCCCGACCTGAAGTCTTGTATCCCAGTTTCCTTTTGCCATTTTATCGGTCATTTGCTGCATTCGAAGCAGTGGACGAGAAAGCAGTTTACTCATGATAAGAATCATACCTAAAGCGAGAAAAAACGCGCCAAGTCCAGAAAGCACCAACAAATTTCGAAGTCTCTGCAAAGAATCGTCTATTTTTTTCATGGAAGAGACAATATAAATCGCAGACCCAGTCGTTTTCCCTATTTGTATGGGTTTACCTACAACATAAAACCGGTTTCCATGAACATCATGGTTTTGAAAAGCTACAGAATGACCGGATAGCAGGCGCCGGGTATCGCGTGACCGTATAAAAGACAGATTCGGCTGTTTCTCCCCTGGAAGCGTCAAAATCCTTCCTTCATCATTCAACCAGAAGACCTTTACATCTGAAAATTTAGCAAAAGCTCGAATCATTGATTGTGAAGAAGTATCATTGGATTCTGCCATGGTTGCAAAGTGTGCAGCAATTTCCTGTGTATTGTCCTTCATTTGAGCATCATAGAAATTTGTGAACAATCGATCAACAGCAAGACCGGAGGATACGAGAATCACAATCATCAGTACGATAACAGCCGCGCCCAATTTCAGCCCGATTCGATTGATACTCATGATTTTCCGACCTCTGCCTCAAATTTATAACCGACTCCCCAACTTGTCTGAATCGGGTTATAGACTAATCCGGATCTCTTTAATTTCTCTCTGATATTTTTAACGTGGATATCGACAACCCGCGCATCCCCTTCAAAATCATAACCCCATATTTGTTCGATCAACTGTTCACGAGACAGAACACGTCCTTTATTTTTGGCCAGCGTAGCAAAAAGGTCAAATTCTTTATGGGTTAAATCCACCGATTGATCATGAACAAAAACCTGGCGTCCGTCTCTATCAATCGTTAGTGCTGGAAAATTCAGCACATCGTTATTTGTTTTTTCGGTAGAGGTCGAGGATGCGCGGCGAATCAGCGCATGAACGCGGGCAATTAATTCCTCTGGATCAAAGGGTTTTGTCAGATAATCATCAGCCCCGAGTTCCAGCCCCTGGACCTTTTCTTTTGTCTCACCTAGAGCCGTTAACATCAGAATAGGAACGGATTGTGTCTTCCGAATCGACTGGCACACCTCCCAACCATCCATATTGGGCATCATCACGTCAAGGATGACCAAGTCAAAGGAGTGATTTTTAATTTTCAGCATCGCTTCATTGCCATCCGCTGCCTCAACGGTATTGAAACCTTCTTTAGATAAGTAGATGCGTAGCAAATTGCGCAACTTCCAGTCATCATCCACCATTAAGACTTGTAATTTCTTCATACTCATCACCTTCTCTCATCATACAGCAAATTTTCCAGATTACATATATTAACAAATTGAAATCATGCGTAGCATACATCCTAGTTTCTTTTTTAAATCCAGTGATACTTAAAAAAAAAAACTGGATCTCTTCCTATGGATTGTTTGATTAGAAAACGGACTTATTTTTCCACTTTTTTAATAACTTCCTATGACATACACTTAATAAAATCATGCCTATAACAATCCACATCAAAATAAATAAAGCGGCATGTAGAAAAAAGGCTTCCGGGAGGATCGTGATCACAGGATCTGTAACCGGATCGAACAGCCAGTAATTATTTCTAAAAAAAGCCTTGTGAAACAAAGTGAAGGATGCATCAAAGTTTAAAGTGAAAGCAGTTAAAGTAACGATAATGAAGAACAGAAGAATGAAAGACGCTTTTTTCAGAACACTGATCATTCCATGCTTAATACCGCAATACAGGCCAGCCACACTAACTAAACCTGTGATGATAAAGAGCAGCTCAATTGAAGTGAAGATCCTTTTGACATCCCCAAAATGAATTTGTCCGCGAACTGAGTAAGGCAGGGATGGAAGCTTAAAGGATTGAGGCCTTGGATCGAAAAGATATTGAATCATGTAATTATAGTTTTCCACAATTCTAGCTGTGCTGATACCCGCGATCTTGTCAATACCAAGATACCAAATATCGAAATAGTACAGAGGTTTAAAGAGCAGAGCAAGCTCTATTGACAGGAAAATAATAAACAACGCAAGATTGATGGCAAGCAGGGACTGAAATACACTGGATTTTTTGAAATGCATCCGCACACACACCCATATGAAATATTTTGATCTGAACCACATAAGCCTGAAGAAGTGTAAAAATAGTGGATTCGTATTTCTGTCAGGAAAAGGACTAAGCCTCTCTTTTACGGCTTAGTCCTGAACAGAATTTCATAGACGACCATTAAATTGAAAGCGAACCGTAGTTTTGTAATCAATTTATTGACAATCGAATTTATCTGCTTCTTCTCATGATCCTTCCAAAACTTTTGAATTTGACTTTTGGTGGAGAATTATTTTTTGGGATTGAAATTCTTGAATTTTTAGGAAAAACTTTACTCGTTCCTTGACCCGTATCTGATTTCAAGATTTTCCCCGTATTTCTCTCAACCGAATTAATCGCCTGTCCTACATCTTTTGTAACGCTATTCCTTATTCTTGAGAATGTACTTGAAAACGAGTTCGAGTTATTCCCGGAGCTGCTACGCTTAATAATCGAACCGGTTGTCTGCTTCGTTATTGGAGGGATCGTTTTCTTTTCGCTGGCGGTAGGGGGCTGATACTTTACCATTGGCCGAATTGTATTACCATCCGTATAGCCACGATAATTACCTAGAGCGCCTTTTCCCAATTGATACAATCGATCCAAGAGAACGGCAGACAGATAGCCTTTCAAAAACGACGAACTGTAATTGTTGCGAACAAATTCTTTATTACTTACTTCAATCAGGGTATTATCGGGGTTCTTTTTGTCTCTTTGAAGATCATATAATTCATCAGAATAGACAAGGAACATTTGCTGGTTGTCGTTTCTTGAGATCTGATCCGGCTTCTTTTGGTCGCTTAGTTTCTTGGCTACTTCTGGAACCGACTGTTTGTCAGCCTGATAAATATAGGACTCCTGATTTCCGTTTTTGGATACGGAGGTCAGCGGATAGCCACCGGTAACGGCTAGCTGTCCGGAGCCGGATGCGGAGCATCCGGTTAAAAGGGAAGCCCCGAGTACAATAGCCAATACAATTTTTATGCTGTTTGACAATCGCTTAATCATATTTAACGCTTCCTTTTTTTCATGACTGAATGATCCTGACGTCCATTGGCAGGACATCCTCTCCCTCATACAACATCATCTGGCCAGCCTGCCATTCGATTCGCAGTAGTTTCCAGTTATCTGATTGAAAGTCCCAAAGATAACGTTCACTAGAGGATGCAAAAGGCGTATCACCTGAAGAATGGGCTGCGCCTACCGCTTGATCTTCCATATGATACAATGCCCCTTCCATTTCAATGGTCGTTGGAATCTCATTAATATCTTCCAGACGTCCATCAATCGCTTCATAAAGAGACAGCTCCAGTTTTTCCCTCTTAGCAACCCGTAAATATTTGATCGTACTCCCATCCTTTATCGTAAAAAAAGCTTCCTGGCGTTGCGGGAATAACACTCGACCCGCAACGGTATAACTATTAAGTGAAAGATCAACAATATCACCAATAGATAAAGTGTAAGGAGTTTTTTCTTCAATCGGTGGTTCTGGCTTCTTTACTAAATTGATGATTCGATGAAATAGGGACATTTTTTATCTCCTTTCAACTTGTAAAAATAAAACCGACAGCCGTCTTTTGTAATTTTCTCGGCGTGCCGGCTCATTGATTTGCCTATTGTTATCCCTTATTTTTTATGCTGTTCGATGAGCTGTGCCAGTTCATCTTCGACCTTCTTGTCCTTCCCCAAATTTTCAAACTCTTCATCGATGGATTTTTCTTTTTTATAGACTTCCCCGCTTGCTTCCGCCTCGGCTTCTAGCTGCAATGTTTTTTCTTCCATACGTTTCAGTCCGGCCATCGCTGTATTGGAATCAAAGCCAGACATGGTGTCATTAATCTTTTTCTGCGCCTCGGCGGCGTTAACACGTGCGACAAGAGTTTCCCGTTTATCCTTCAGCTCGGCAACCTGCTTTCGCATCTCGTCTAGTTTTTGACGAAGATTTTCTGCAGACACCTGATTTTGTTCGTAGCGTTCCTTGTACTCAGTCATTTTTCGTTCAGCGTTTTGCTTATCCTCGATAACTCTTCGTGCCAGATCCAAGTCTCCTGTTTCAACAGCTAGGTGTGACTGTTCTTCACGTTTAGCCACAAGAGCTTTTTGTTCCTCGTAAAGGGCCTTGAATTTTTTTTCAAGAGCAATTTGTGCAGCGACTCCCCGTTCAGCTTCTTGTAAGTCCTCCTGCATATCACGCAGGTACTGGTCGGTCATTTTAACTGGATCTTCTGCCTTTTCGATCACAGCATAAATATTTGAAACGGTAAGGTCACGCAGTCTTTTAAATAGTGACATTCAATGAAACCTCCTGATTGTTTTTCATGTCGATATCGGATCCCCTTAAAAGGGTGACCAACACTTTTTTTACCTTATTGACAAGTACATTCGTCATTTGTTGTTTTGTATCAACTACCCCTCCTTCTCTACTGCAATAAGATTACACGTTAAATGTGTAGAAACCATGTAAAAGTGATATTTCTCTAGAAGTTGATAAATTCAAATAAAGTTGTTTACTAGGAGAACTGTGAAGTAGCATTTTTCTGGTGTATAATTAGCCATTCAAGAAAACAGTTGTTTGCTAATGTTGACATACTCGTATTTAACCACGGGTTTCATGACAAAAAACCAGCTAATATCTTGTCAAGGTATTTCTATTAAAATATAAAAGATCGTGTGAAACTGAAAATGTGTACGCCAAATAACCCTCCATATATTGGAAATATTTGGTGGTATACTTGTTTTAGGTTATATCCTGGAAGGGCTCTTTACGTTTTAATAACGCGTAAATCCAATGAGGAATCTTATTTACACAGGCTATTAAGCGACTTTATAGGACTTTCCTTCTTCTCATTTTTTCTGATAAAAGGCACTCATCTTTTTATTAAAAGAGCGTCTTAATCCGATCTGGACGGCTAAGCACAAAGCACGGCGTAGGCGCTTAGAACCTCGTTTGGTGATTCTATTGTTGTTGGCTGTGAACTTACCAGACGAATAAACGCTAGGATCTACGCCGGCAAAGGCAACAAGTTTTTTCGCATGATTAAGCCGGCCAATCTCTCCGATTTCAGATAAAATCATGGCAGCGATTTTTAGGACCAATACCGGGGATCGACTGGATAATCCGATACTCTTCGCTTTCTTGAGCGAAGATTCTGGAGCCCATTATAGACCGTTACATAAAAAGCTGATTATTCCTTCTCAAGTCAGGAACAACCAGCTTCATATATTTTTTATTTATCTTATATTTTGTTGCAGATTACACGTTTTTAATTCTTAAGACACGCATAGCGTTAAGTACTGCTAATAGGGTTACGCCGACATCTGAAAATACGGCTTCCCACATGGTCGCAATCCCCACTGCACCAAGAATAAGGAAGATTCCCTTTACTCCCATGGCAAAGATAATATTTTGCCATACAATACGACGTGTACGTTTAGCTATATTGATTGCTGTTGCAATTTTAGAAGGTTCGTCTGTCATAATAACGACGTCTGCAGCTTCAATCGCTGCATCGGACCCTAATCCTCCCATTGCTATACCTACATCAGCTCTGGCTAATACAGGAGTATCGTTAATACCATCTCCGACAAAAACAAGCTTTTCCTTCGCTGTTTTTTGTTGATCGAGTTTTTCTATCTCATCAACTTTTTGGTCAGGTAATAGTTCTGCATGTATTTCATCCAGTCCAAGCTGACGACCAACTGCCTCGCCTACGGATTTGGCATCGCCAGTCAACATAACCGTTTTCTTAATCCCTAATGCCTTTAGCTTCTGAATCGCACTGGCTGAGTCTTCTTTAACTTCATCCGAGATAACGATGTATCCCCCATATTTTTTATCAATCGCAACATGTATGAGAGTACCGACAACGGATTTTTGTTCAAAGGCAATGTGCTCTCTGTTCATGAGTTTGGCATTACCGGCTAAAATTTCTTTCCCATCGACGGTCACTTGAATACCATGGCCCGATATTTCATTGTAGTCTTGAATGCGACTTTCATTGATTTCTTTTCCATACGCTTTTTGAATCGACAGGGCGATCGGATGACTAGAGTGGATTTCTGCGAAAGCTGCATACTCTAATAATTTCTCTGCCGTAAGACCGTTCTCCGGTTGAATGTTTGTAACGTCAAAGACACCCTTAGTCAATGTTCCGGTCTTATCGAAAACGACATATTTGACATCGTTCAATGCTTCAAGATAATTGCTCCCTTTTACGAGAACACCACTTTTAGATGCTCCCCCGATACCCCCAAAGAAGCCCAAAGGTATGGAAACAACCAGGGCACATGGACAAGAGATCACTAAGAAGACAAGGGCACGATAAATCCACTCAGAGAAGGTTGCCCCTTGTATCACCAAAGGTGGAATAAAAGCTAAAGCCGCAGCCGCAATTACGACGACAGGCGTGTAATAACGAGCGAATTTCGTAATAAAGTTTTCTGTGGGTGCTTTTTTGCTGCTGGCATTTTGGACTAAGTCCAAAATTTTTGCAACGGTCGATTCACCATAAACTTTGGTTACTTCTACCGTTAAGAGACCATTTTTATTAATAAATCCACCGAGCACGTCGTTGCCTACTTCAATTTCTCTTGGAACAGATTCCCCGGTCAGAGCTGATGTATCAACCATCGAACGACCATCTATAACTTTTCCATCAAGAGGCACTTTTTCACCAGGCTTAATCATAATGACATCGCCAACGCTGATGTCCTCAGGTGCAACTTTTTTGATGTCATTATTCACTTTTAGATTAGCGTAATCCGGACGAATGTCCATTAGTGCACTGATCGACTTGCGTGAGCGATTGACAGCAATGCCCTGAAACAGTTCTCCGATTTGATAAAAGAGCATAACAGCCACACCTTCAGGAAACTGTCCAACAGCAAAAGCCCCTAGAGTCGCTATCGTCATTAAGAAATTTTCATCAAATACTTGTCCTCTGAGGATGTTTCTAAAAGCCCGATAAACGATATCGCCACCGATGATGGCATAGGCGATCACAAACAGCGAAACATCCAAAATGAAAGGAATGGGTGAGAGAGCTGCAATAGCTGTCAACGCCCCACTCACCGCTAAACGAATAATCAGTTGTTGTGTATTACTGCTCTCATGATCATGACTGTGTTCATCACTCTTACCCTTAGATCCCAAGGTAACTTTGACCTCAGGTTCAACGCGTGTTACAGTTTGCTTAATGTCATCGATCAACTTATCTGTTTTTACCGCACCTGTAGGTTCGACAAACAATTTTTGTGTTGCAAAATCAACAGTTGAAGTTTTTATTCCATTAATTTTCCCCACTGCTCTTTCAATCTTTTTAGCACAACTCGCACAATCGATGCCTTCCAAATATATTGGAGCCATTACTACCTTCTTTTCGATCCTTTTTTCAGTATCTGTAGCATTTTTATTTATTTTTGCTTCTGGTGTACTCAATTGAATTCCTCCCTTCTCCACATTATTTATTCTTTGATATGATCATAAGCCTGAACTAAAATCTGCATCACATGCTGATCTGCCAGTGAGTAGTAAACGACTTTTCCTTCTTTCCGGTTCTTGACCAATTTCGCTTGCTTAAGGATGCGTAATTGGTGAGAAATGGCAGACTGTGTCATATCCAGCAAATATGCCATATCGCAAACACACATTTCAGATTGATACAGTGCACGCAGCAGACGAATTCTCGTACGATCACCAAATATTTTAAACAGATCAGCCACATTTTCTAAGTCTTCATCGTTTGACATAGCTTTGCTTACTTTTTGAACGACGTCTTTATGAATAATGGTCTGTTCACAAATTTCCACATCAATGTTTGAACCCATTTTTGTTCTTACCACGAGAACACCACCTTTTTAATGAAATATATGAGCAACTATTCAAATGAAAGGTACAAAATTATCATTTTCTCTTTTCATATAAAGTGTTAACCAATTTTTGTTCCACATTCCTGACAAAATTTTGCACCGTTTTCAATAGGCGACTTACAACTCGGACAAACCGCTATTGATTGTAGGTTATTTCCACATTCATAACAAAACTTGGCGGTAGCACTGTTAGAAGCACCGCATTTTTGACAGACAATTACACGGGAATCATTGTGAAAAACGTTGGGTCTGTCGTTTTGGTAGGGTGGATAATCACTATAATGGTCGTTGCGACGATGGTCATGCTCTTCATCATGATGATTATCACCACGATAACCATATCTACGGCGATCGTGGTGTTTTCCATGATGATCGTCGTCGCGATCTCCAAATAAACGCTCAAAAAAATCTGACATTTTTATGCCCCCTCGTTTATTCAACTTTGTAATCACTTGCGTTAATTATCTTTAATGATCATACACATGAACGTATGATCATATGTTCAATTAAATTATATCTCATACAATTGATTTGTCAATTTCAATTGTATTTTTTCTTGTCAGACTAGCTTTCCATAAAAGGAAATGATCATTTTACAGGTTTATTAAAGCTTAAGAATGTGCCAGAACGGTCGCTATTGTTAGCGTTGGGCAACACTTTTTCATGTCAATTAATTTTGTATCATCATCAAAAATGGTTGCTGTAGACACACATGGGTTTGGGTTGTTAAGATGAACGGAATGGTTGGAAAGAAGGCGCTAACATGATACAAGAAAAATACATGAACTTAAAGCGTGGAGAACGAGGAGCAATCATCAGCATTGTTGCGTATCTCTGCTTATCAAGTTTAAAACTCTTTATCAGTTTTTCGACTGGATCACAAGCACTTAGAGCTGATGGGTTAAATAATTCAACTGACATTATTGCCTCCCTTGCTGTACTCATTGGATTGAGACTATCTCAGCGTCCAGCTGACAGCGATCATCTCTACGGTCATTGGAAAAGCGAAACCATAGCATCCATGGTCGCTTCCTTTATCATGATGGCTGTAGGATTACAAGTGTTGCTCGACGGTATTTTATCCATGTTCCAAAGGAATGAAGAAGCACCTGATATTATTGCTGCTTGGACAGGGCTGTTTTGTGCGGCTGTAATGTTTTTTGTTTATCGATATAACAAAAATCTGGCGACAAAAACAAATAGTCTATCGGTTATGGCTGCAGCAACGGATAATCTCTCAGACGCTTGGGTCAGCATCGGAACATCCGTTGGAATATTTGGTTCCCAGTTTAATCTTCCTTGGCTTGACATACTGACCGCTATTTCCGTAGGAATCCTTATTTGTAAGACAGCCTGGGATATTTTTAGAGAATCCTCCTATAACCTGTCTGATGGATTCGATGAAAAAAAGATTAACGCTTATCAAAAATCAATTTTGTCCGTTAATGGAGTTGAAGAAATTAGGAATATAAAAGCAAGAAATTACGGTAATAATGCAGTTGTTGATCTTGTCATTATCGTTGATCATAATTCTGCACTAACAGATGCTCATGAAATCTCAACCCAAGTTGAGCAGGTATTGATCAAAAAATATGGGATTTATGAGGTTAATGTCCACGTCGAACCTAAACCGATTGTAACTGGATAATTTTGAATAGGCGTCCTTATATAATTAGTCGTTTGAAAGAAGCATATACCTTTGAACCGGTTATATGGTTACTGCAGGTCGAGTCCCCAGGTTTATGTCGCAAGACAATTTAATAATGAGACAATGAAGTACGTTCCTAGACTTCATTCGTCTCAACATATACAATAAAAAGCAAGGGTAAGAAGGTGTTCATTTGGAGAATGAGCTTAGATATCATCTAATCACAGGAAAAGATGATGCAAATTTTTGTAAGAGAATTTCTAAATTGCTTGATGAAGGTTATAAATTGTATGGATCTCCATCAAGCACATTTGATGGAGAAGACGTAATTGTAGCCCAAGCTGTTATCTCACAGAAGCAAGTAATCTCTCAAACTGACGTTCCAATATGATCCACATTAACTAAATCACCATTTTCATCGTTAAGCGATCATTACACTGCATGAATCAAAAAAAGTAATCCACACGTTTGTGCTCCTGTCGTGGATTGCTTTTTTCAACAGTTCTTAGCTCAGCAAGATATATTATGCTCTTATATCAATGTAAAAAGGATATTATGTTAGACATCCTTTACTGATGCGGGTTCTCAGACGCCTTGTTATAACTTTCCAGGGAATGCAGAATCAAAGCTACCCGCTTTTTTACTTTAATTCATTGTCTTGTTTCTTTTATGGTATTAAAAAAAGTGCCGCTAACCCATTTCGGGCGAGGCACTTCTTAACAATTAATTCTGTCCGACAACATCGTATCCTTGTTCTTCAACTGCTTCCTTCATCTTACTGAACTGAATCCTTGCATCATCATATTCAACTGACGCTTTACCTTTTTCAAGATCCACAGAAACGTCAGATACACCATCTAATCCCTTTAAAGCATTTGTAACCGAGGCTTTACAATGTCCGCAATGCATACCTTTTACATCAAGTGTGGTCTTTGCCATCGTTTCAATCTCCTTTTTTATACTGAAAATTTTTTATTTAAAGATGAATGGACAGATTTAAACGTCAGTGCTGTCCAACAACATCGTATCCTTGTTCTTCGACAGCTTCTTTCATTTTGTCGTATTGTACTTTCGTTTCATCATAGTCGACAGCAGCTTCACCAGTTTTAAGATCAACAGAGACAGCAGATACCCCATCAAGACCCTTCAGTGTTTGAGTCACCAGATTCTTGCAGTGGTCTCCCATCATACCCTTAACATCAAGCTTTGTTTTTGCCATAAGTCGTCAATCTCCTTTTCATCTTTTTTGATGCTCTACAGCTTCTCAGTCAAAAAACCTTTCAATTTCAGACTTTGACCCGTTTCAGACGTAAACTGTTCGTCACGACGGATACGGAACTAAAGGCCATGGCAGCGCCGGCTACCCAAGGCGCAAGCAGGCCGAGTGCGGCCACTGGAATGCCAACCGTATTATAGAACAGTGCCCAGAACAAGTTCTGACGAATGTTCCGCATCGTTTTCCGACTCAAATCAATCGCTTTTGGAATATGAAGCAGATCGCCACCGACCAATGTGATATCAGCTGCCTCAATTGCCACGTCTGTTCCAGTGCCAATTGCCATGCCGATATCTGCTGTAGCCAATGCCGGAGCGTCATTTATTCCATCACCAACCATGGCTACCTTCAGTCCCTTTTCTTGAAGAATTTTCACTTTAGCTGCTTTTTCCTCGGGAAGGACCTCGGAAAACACATGGTCAATGCCTGCCTGTCTGGCAATCGCCTGAGCCGTCCGCTCATTATCGCCCGTAATCATATACACCGAAAGACCACGTGTCTTTAATTCTTCAATGGCTTGCTTCGAAGATTTCTTGATCGTGTCTGCAACGGCAATGATCCCCTGAAGTTTGCCATCGTAGGCAACAAACATTGCCGTTTTCCCTTCAGATTCAAGCTTCTTCATCCGTTCCTCAGTCTCAGAATAAGAAATGTCTCCCTCTTTCATCAGCCGCCGTGTGCCGATTGCTATTTCCTTCCCGGAAACAGTTGCTTTAATACCATAACCGGCAAGAGCTTTGAACTGATCCGGTGATGGGAGATCCGGGCTGCTTTGCTTTCCATAGGTAACAATCGCCTGCGCCAGCGGATGTTCACTGGCTGATTCTGCTGAAGCAGCAAGCGTTAAGAGTTCTTCTTTTGCTGCGCCATTCAGTGCAATAATGTCAGTAACTTCAGGTTTACCATTAGTAATTGTCCCCGTCTTATCGAACAGAATAGCCTGCAGACTTTGGGTTGTTTCGAGATATTCACCTCCTTTAAAAAGAATGCCGTTCTCAGCCCCCTTGCCGGTTCCAACCATGATGGATGTCGGCGTTGCCAAGCCTAAAGCGCAAGGGCAGGCAATCACAAGGACACTAATAGCCGCAATCAGTGCTGGGGCAAACTGACCGGGAGTGACAAACAGAATCCAGACAAGAAATGCCAGCACCGAAATACCGATCACAATCGGGACAAAGATACCCGAGATACTGTCAGCGAGCCGCTGGATCGGTGCTTTTGATCCCTGGGCTTCCTCAACAATCTTGACAATCCCGGCAAGTGCCGTATCTTTCCCTACTTTTTCAGCCTTCATGGTCAGCGTTCCATTTGCATTCACCGTTGCGCCGATTACTTTGTCATCTTTTCCTTTTTCGACAGGGATGGATTCACCAGTAATCATTGATTCGTCAACAGAAGAACGGCCGTTGACAACGATACCATCTACAGGTATTTTTTCTCCAGGTTTGACACGTAACAAATCACCGACAGCAACCTGATCGATCGGTACTTTTCGTTCCTTCCCGTCCTCAATGATTGTCGCCTCTTTGGCCTGCAGTCCCATCAGTTCAGTAATCGCCGCAGTCGTCCGCCTTTTTGCACGTGATTCAAAATATTTACCCAACAGGACAAGCGTAATTAAAATCGCACTCGTTTCAAAATACAGCTCAGGACTGGTGAGTCCGCCAAACTGATAACGGAGTGTCTCGAACGCGCTATAAAAGTAAGCAGCACTCGTACCCAGTGCA
This sequence comes from Sporolactobacillus sp. STSJ-5, assembly GCF_024385605.1. Lineage (GTDB taxonomy): Bacteria > Bacillota > Bacilli > Bacillales > Sporolactobacillaceae > Sporolactobacillus. The sequence continues at coordinate 59,310 of NZ_JANFOJ010000009.1, forward strand.
ACCAGAACATCCATATTGGCACTCTTATTTAATAGAGCCTTTGTACCACTGATATAAAACTGGCCGCCAATGTAGAACTGCACAATACCAGCCAAGATGAGCTGGAACCATGGATTCATCAGCAACTGAGGGATCGGTAGGCCTGTGTTAAAGGGCAAGTGTGCAATCATGGTGTAAAGCAACGGCAGCGAAAGAACAGCGGACAAGACCAGTTTCTGCAGCTTTCTTTTAAGTTCCTTCTCTTTTTCGTCCGTCGCCTGTTCTTGTTTCGGGACAGCCTTGTAACCGAGTTTCTTGACTTGATCATAAATCGCAGTAGGTTCGGTGATCCCGGGCTGAAAGATCACAGTTCCAGACTCAGTCGCTAGATTAACCTGGGCTGATACTACACCTGCCATACGGCTCAATCCCTTTTCAATACGCGCGGCACAAGAGGCACAGGTCATACCAAGAATATCCGTATCCAACCTTTGCGTTCGCACGCCGTAACCCAGCTTTTCAATCTTTTGTACAATGTCCGTGGGTTTTGCTTTTTCCTCATGGATGGTCACCTTCGCTTTTTCCAATGCGAGGTTGACATTCGCTTCGACGCCATCCATCTTATTGAGCGATTTTTCAATCCTTGTCGAGCAGGAAGCACAGGTCATCCCTGTAATCCCAATCTGCATTGCCTTTGAACTCATCCATTTCATCCCCTTATATCCGTTCATCCAGAAGTCAATGTGAACCCCCAGAATAAATGATTTGTATTTATTCCAACTAAAGATTCAGGTTAGCAGCTCCTGCCATCTTCTTTCAGCTTTATTATACCCATGGGGGGTATACGTGTCAAATGATAAATTGAGCGATCTGTTATACCTAGTCGTGGGGCTTTTCGTAATTAAATGAAGGCACTGCTTATCCCTTGGTCTCATTTATTCTAATAAACAGATGTGTAGTTTTTGTTAGGATATGAAAAATATCATATCTTTTTTGAAATCATTTGCGAACAAGCACGAATAGAAATGGAAAATCAGAGAAACATCAGGTTTCCTTATTCCCTCAGTTCTAAGGAATGATACGATCTCTGCCTTTTATATTTAACATTTAATAGCTATAGATTTCTTGATCATTACGATCTCTAGATACATTGATTTAAACTTTATTTTTATTGAGTATTTATAAATCTTCACAGTTTCTCCACATTTGTTCGATACACTTGTGGAAACGAGATAAGGAGAGTGTACCCATGAAAAAGTTTCTTTTCGTCGCACTGGCAATTTTCACACTACTCATCATTACTGCGTGCTCTGCGACTACAGAAAATAGCAACAAAACAGCCAACAAGCAGGCTGCGAGCAGCGAATCAGCTGCTTCAGAATCACCCAAAATATTGAGAGGGCCAAATATTACGCTTGTTGCCGAAAAAGGGACACAAAAATTGAGCAACGGCGTTACTGTCCCAGTTTGGACGTTTAACGGATCAGCACCCGGACCGGAAATTCATGTACAAAAAGGCCAGAAAGTGCGTGTCACCTTAAAGAATGAGCTTTCTGCACCCGTTTCGATTCACTGGCACGGTTATCCAGTTCCTAATAAAATGGATGGTATCCCAGGTGTCACACAAAACGCGGTAGCCCCAGGAAAGAGCTTCACTTATGAGTTCGTTGCTGACAAAGCAGGCACTTATTGGTATCACTCTCACCAGGATTCAGTGAATCAGGTGGACCGAGGGTTATATGGAGCCTTCATTGTTGAAGATCCTAAAGAAAAATATGATAAGGATTACACCCTAATGCTGGACGAATGGATGACCGATAAAAATCAGATCAACAGTCAGATTAAAGCGATGACACCTGCGGGTCAAAGCAATAAAAACAACGGAGATTCCGGAATGGGCAGCATGCCCGGCATGGATATGGGCGGTTCAGATCAAGGCAGCTCAAATAGTGGTGGCAGTAGTGGAATGAATATGGATAATATGGACAACAGCAGTTCAGATAGCGGAAACAGCAACGGCATGAATATGCCCGGGAATATGATGGCCGATAATATGAGCATGTACGACTTGTACACGATTAATGGAAAAAGCGGCAGTCTGGTTAAACCTCTGACGGTCAAGAAAGGGGATAATGTTCGGCTGCGTTTCATTAATGCCGGCTACCTCCCGCATAACATTCATATCCATGGTCACAACATTAAAGTAATTGCAACTGATGGTCAACCTATAAACAATCCGCTGGCCGTTAAAAACCAGGTCATTTCCATCGCACCAGGTGAACGATATGATGTAGCCTTTACTGCGGACAATCCGGGAAAATGGTATATCGAAGATCATGGAACAGCAAAGGGTACGAACGGGATGAAGGCCTTAATTGACTATGAAGGTAGCAAGGCTACAACCGATCAACCTAATGCAAGCACACAATTGCCGGCTATAAACTTTGCTGACTACGGGTCTAAAACAAAACCTGAGTTTACGCTGAATCAAAAATACGACGTCACCTATACCATGAACCTTAATGCAGGTATGAACAATAATGGGATGATCTATACGATCAATGGGAAAACCTTCCCAAATACAGATCCGATTAAGGTTAAAACGGGTGATCGCGTGAAGGTCAAGCTGGTCAATCGTGATCATATGAATAACCATCCAATGCATCTCCATGGCCACTTTTTCCAGGTTTTGAGCAAAAATGGCAAACCGGTCAGCGGTTCCCCCATTTACAAAGATACGTTGAATGTAAAACCGGGTGAAACTTATGAGGTTGCCTTCCTGGCCGATAATCCGGGTAACTGGCTGTTTCACTGCCACGATCTGCATCACGCGAACGCAGGGATGATAACCGAGGTCCAGTATACAGATTTCCATTCAAGTTATGTTCCAAGTTCTTCGAGTAACAATAAACCAGAGTAAGTATTCTTAAAATAGAGGCTAAACGATCATGTTACAATAGTCTCAGAGGTGGTGGTAGATATGATGGGATGGAATGGTGGTATGATGAATGGTTTTGGTTTAGGTATGGGTTTTATCGGATGGCTTGTGCAACTATCACTGTTTATTGCCGTGATCTATCTAGTAGTTACCCTAATTAAAAAATTGAATCACCATTCAGACACCAATAAACAAGGGTACGTGATTTTAAAAGAACGATTTGCCCAAGGTGAAATCACAGAGGATGAATACAAAAAAATGAAAAAGATTTTGGATGACTGAACATGTGATAGGTCTTAAATAAGTGTAAGGGGGAAAGTCAATATGACTTTCCCCCTCACTTTATTGCATGAGTAGCTACTAATTCATAGAAAAATTAAAATCTGCAAAATGAGCATCGGTATACCTTGAATAAAAGGAGAGGAAAGAACGAATAATGATCAAAATATAGATGAATTATCGAGATATCAATTCATCTTCAGTCACCCATTTATGGTTTTTTATCACTTTTCCAGTCTTAGTATCGGTATAATTGACCATATAAATATTCGTTTGCTTAGCACTGTCAATTGTTGCTTCTGCGCCCATCATCCCTGGCATATGGCTGGCATTTAGCTTAACCTTTGTCCCCGTTTTGAGAAGTCCTTTGTTGTGAGTCTGTAACTCTTGCTGGATAACCCACTTATGATTTCTAACCACCTTCCCACCATTAGTTGGATGATAAGTAACAGTATACACATTAGTAGTATAAACTCCGGCAACCGTTCCTTTAGCATTCATCATACCGGACATATGATCTGTTTTCAGCGTCACTTTACTCCCCTTTTTAAATTCAGGATTCATTGTTGCCACAAGGCCCTGTGGAACATCGCGATCCGACATAGCGTGCTGATCATGATCTCTATTCATATCATGGCTCATGGAGCTTGAACTGTCATTTGTTCCCTGGTTTGTGCTACACCCAGTTAACGCTACAACAAGAACTAATAAAAAAAAGGATACGCAAAATTTTTTTATTGCCAAAGCTGATCACTCCTGACACAATAAAAATTAATCACATCAGGTAATATACCCTATAAGATGAAAATAAATCGTATGCCCTGTCAGATTTGGGAACTGCGATGTCCCCCCTTCCAGGGCTTGTACTTACGTTATAATAAGGTTATTGAGTTCCTACGGAGGTATGCCAGTTGGCTAGTAAAGAGCAGATAAAATCATTGAGGGATACAAATACATACGAGATGCGGAATCAGTTTATCAATGATGAACGCCTTAAAGCATTTCGTACCATAAAAAAAGCATTACTAAGGTGGTTACTGAAATTGAAAACAGTACCTTTGGCAATGATTTTAAGAGATACTTTAGTCCACCTAATAAAAGAAAAAAAGCCCGAAAGAAAAATGCATTCTCTCGTTTCCCCTCATATTTTTCCTGTCAAGACAAAAAGACAGCCCGAATAAACTCTTCTTTTATAATGCTACGAAGTTGAACCATTAAGACTGTATGAGAATATTTCACCGAGTCCTGAAAAAACCTACTGGCAGCCGGTGGGTTAATATTAGGCACTTATTGAAAAAAGTAATCAAGAAGCTAAACTTCTTTTTTTCATCCAATACTTCTACTGATATTTTTAGCTTTTCTGAGATAAATGGCTTAACTTCTTTGAACTAACCGAAATATTTTTTATTTAACAATCATCCAATTTTTATCTTTTTGCAGAGTCAAATCAAGCTGTGAAATCTGCGTCGCCTTTGTTTGCTGATCGAGATACTTCACGGATACTGAAACCTGCACTTGATTGCCCACTTTCCGATACACCGGATTGATCATCTCTGAAAAGACATAGTCCTTGCCAATCGGTTTCAGCACATTGTCTTTGACATAGTAGGACAGTTCTTCTTTACTTGCAGTAGGATATAGTTTAAAGAACGTTTTTAAAAATACGTTGATTTCTTCTGTCGTACCTCCATTCACCGTACCATCATTTTCTACTGCTTTTGGCTCATAACCTGACTTCACAGGAATCTCGCAAATGGTGGGATTTCTGACGATGACCATGTTTCCGGCTTTATCCATATAGACTCCCACCTCATAAGAGGCATTCACCGCCTTTTTTGTGTCGCCCTCCGTTATCAGCTGATCAACGGAAAAAATGACGGCATACTCGTGTTCATCGATTTGCCTTACCTTCCAGATTTCCACGTCGTTAACTGAAGAAGAGGTAGGAATGTCCCTGCGAATGGTGTCGATGTTTAAATCCTGTAATTCTTTAGTCAGATACCCTTTGAGAGCTTCTGTCCGTTGGTCGATTACATTCTGGTTGTTTTTCCATGAATAATAGACTTTGGCAAAGTTTTTGATGAAATTTTCGATCGGGTTGATATCTATCACTTGTTTTTCAATCACTTTTGTTTCATGAACCGTGTGCCTATTGATGGCGGTAAAATTTTTGTAGATGCCAAAAGCAACACTGCTTATCAGCAGAATCCACAGAAAAATGACCCATTTTCTGTGGATTCCGACTTTCATCACGTGGATCTTTGGGGACTTGAGCTGCTTTTCTTTTTTTCTTATTTTCATAGCTTAAATCTTCCTTTCTATTTGTTTTTGATCCGACCGGCGCTGACTAGGTGTTTCTGCCAGTATGAGGTTGTAAGATCGGCATACCCAATCGGATCACCAGCTTGATACATGCGATTGTTACCGACATAAATACCGACGTGTGTGATATAAGTAGCTGCATTATAGGTATCGTGAAAAAAAACCAAATCTCCCGGTTTCGCTTCCGATAGCGGAAGATGCTGCGTGACGTCATACTGTTCCTGAGCTGTCCGAGGCAGTCTAATGCCCGCTTTTCCAAAGCTCCATTGCGTCAATCCACTACAATCAAAGGACGTGTTGGGATTGTCTCCCCCAAACACATAGCGCCAGCCTTTATATTTCAAGGCTTCGTTCATGATTGCCTGAACGGTGGCATTGTCGAAATGTGCCACGGTCAAATATTGCGAAACCAAAGCGACATAGAACATATTCCCGTAACGGTATCGCCAGCCACTATTTTTCTTCAATGCAATCGGGTTTGTGTAAGAAACTTTTTCCCCATCGGATTTTTCTTTCGCAAAGTTCTCCGCAAGTTCAAAGGTGTATTTTTTACCGTGACTCGCCACGTAATCGATGAAATTCCCTCCATAGTTGTAAGACTGAATCACGGTATTGATGTCGCCTCCTTTTTTCCTAGAAGACTGTAGTAAAGCCGCAAAATATTTGCACCCTTGCTGAATCGACTTCTCCACAGTAAAGGAATGCTGAGGTTGTCCGGTCGAGGCCATCGACTGCATGACATCTGTGCCACGACCTCCGCTTTCCACCTGCATGATGGCAAGCAAATCACCGACATAGCGCTCGATTTGATATTTCTTGGCATACTTTTCCACCATTGGCTGGTGGGCCAGTACTTCCTGTGACAGATTAGCGCCTGCAAGATCGATCCCATTGCTGATGCCATCTCCATCCTCTTCATTTGAAATGAAAACAGCGACAAAAATTAGTAGGGAAATCAGCATAGCGAAGACGGCACCGAAGATTAGCCAAACGTTTAATCTCATTTTTGGCTTCCTCTCTGCCTACGAGTCACGCGTTGCCTTGTCTGTTGACCCGTTTCTGTCCGATTATGCCTGAGGGTTGCCTCTTGTTTTTTGATCATCGGGGCCAGTTGTCGGCTCTTTTTTGGTGTAAACGGTTGTCGCGTTGCGTTTGGATGAGTCGGTGCGTGCTCTTTCTGCGTCGCAACTGGGCTTCTCCTGTTAAGATCCTGCTTGGTGAGATCTTGGCGTACTGTAGAATCTGGCATCTGGACGACCGGACGATTGAGCTCGGTATTTTTTGCTTGGCTTTTTTTCGCCTGATCCTTGAATGAGTGGATTGAGTTTATCGTCCTTTTGTTTGTCTTCAGCGTGGAATCAGGCATTACAGACCGTGCAGGTGCCGAATGAGGCCTTGCCGTTTTTTGCTTCTTGGCTGGTTTATCTTTTGTTAATTTGGTTTTAGGCCGTTCAACGAAATCCTGTTCGGTTGCCTTTTGTTGACGGGTCCGGTTAAATTCCAGTCGGCGTTGCGCAATCGTCGGACGCTGCTGCATTTGGTTCTTTTCACGGTTCTGTTTTTTGTCCGCGATTTTTTGCACTGTACGACTTTTGGCGTCCTCTGTCTTTTTTGTCATCGTGTCGTGCTTTTCTGTCTTCCCATGAATCAAGACTTGGCGGGTATTCAAAGGTAAAGCCGCTGTTTGCTTCTTTCTTGGATTTGGGTTGTCCGTGCTTCGCTTTATTGTCTCTTTGCCCGCACCCGCTGACCGACCCGTACGAGGCTCAAGCTGGGATTTCTTTGATCCTTGTGTTGGACGTTGGCTGCGGGTTTGCGTCTGTTGGGAAGCTCCGGACCTCGAAGCTTTTGCCCTTGCCCCAGGGCCAGCTGCCGCACCGGTTGCTCCGGCCGTAAAAAAGCGACCCATTTTCCGCTTCCATCGCCGCGTCTCGCGATGTAAGAACCGATAAGGCCGTTGCAGGATTGGGCTTCCCATCTGCTGAGAATCACTCGCCTGCAAGTGGAATAGACCCATAAGGTCACCCAGTTTGGCGTAAATACCCGCAAAAGTCACAATCTGTAAAAAGGCAATCAGGAAAAACGGGAATTCTCCGGATAGGGCGTAAAGCATGGTGGAAATGGAAAAGGCAATCGTGACAATTAGCGTAATGCCTGCCCGTGTCATGATGACATTGAAAAGCTTCATGATGGCCTGTTTGCCCATGCCATTAAAGCCCGGGATCATGGAAAGCAGAAAACTGATGGGCAGGAAGAGGGCATAGATGATGAACAAGATCTGCGAGAAAATCATGATCCCCGAAAGTAGAAACACGAAGATGGAAATCCCGATATTGAATAGAAACAGGAAGAACACCATCCCCAAACGTGGGGTCGTCTTGGTGAGTGTCAGGTTCTTATTGCCTTCTTTTTCAATTTCCTCTTTAACAACCGCTTCCCGGTCTGCGCCGTTGTTTGCGTCCGGATCTGCGGACAGCAGCTTTTCCACCCGTTTCTGTCCGATTTTAGTCATATCAGAATTGCCATACTGTAGAAGCAGCCAGGGCTGCTGCACTTGTATCGAAAACAAGTTATCCCGGATGAGGGCTGCGCTGTCCTGACCATGACTTCCCGAGTGTGGCATCACCATTTTTGTCCCCAGCGACAGACTAGCCTTGCTGATGTCCGCCGAAAATCCATTGATTTTGCCGATATAGTCTGGGGCATAGGCAATAAAGGAAGCGGACAGAAGAAAAACCACCAAAAAGTTCATCACGGCGTGAATCACTTTGGTGGTCTCTCGCTTGATCAGCCCCACATAGGCCACATAGATCCCGAGGATTAAAATAAAAATCAGCAGGAACCCTGGATAAAAGCCAGAACTATGAAAGCCGCTGGGCGAAATACCTGCCAATGTTTGCATGTTTTTTCCAATCGCGTTTGCAGTCTTGGAAACGAAATCTAAGGAATAGGCTTCCTGTACGAGATACCCTGTCGCATTGGACAGGTAGAGGGAGAGCGTCCAGATAAAATTCGTGATGGCGTAGAGTCCATACATGACCTGTTTGCCAATACCATCGGTCCAATTCCACGGCAGCCAGTCCCATGAATTATCCACATAGAAATCGAGCTGGTAATTGCCCAAAGGATATTTAGAGTAAGCATTCTGAGCACTGACCGTATCATCGACAAGACCGGCCGCATGGGCAATCGTTCCAAGCAGTGCGAAGAAAAGCAGCGATCCAACCGTGACCAAAAGAACAGCCATGAAAATTTTACGTCTCTTTTTCAGGTGCATTTAGGTCACCTCTTTTCTGACCGGTGGACGGGTGTCAAAGGCATGGAGCAGTTCCTCAAAGACCGGATGAATCTGGATGACACCTACACGGCCATACAAGTCAGAGATAAGGCACTGGCCATTTTCAAGTTCACGTAATCGTTTCTGGTTTTGTTCATCCTCCTTGTCCACGCCGAAGAATTCCAGTGTCTTCTTGATTTCGTGTATATCCGTCGAACGAAATGCAAATTTCAGACCGATATTGTTTTTCATCTTCTCATCCAGTAAATCATCTGCGTTCTGGGTTACGAAATAAACACCGGCATTCATGGCGCGACCAGCCCGCACCAGCTTGTTGGAAAGGGTCTTCCCCTGTGCCACCTGCAAAAAGCTCCAGGCTTCATCCAAGTCCACCATTTTAAACACGCTGCGGTTGGAGTGAATGAAATCAAGGGCAAAGGTGCTGATGACAATTAAAATCGCCACACTTAAAAGTTCCACAGTCGTGTATTCCTTAAATTCGGTTTCAGCATCTGGAAGCACCAAGTCCGCCACTTGGATGATGTTCAGCTGCTTATCCAGGCTAATCGACTGAACGGTCATGCCATCAGAGAACAACAAGTGTCCCAGGTTACTGTCCTTAATGCTGTCGATATGGTCAGCCATGCTGCTCGCGACCGTAGTGCCTTCCTTGTAGAGCTCGTCAATCACGCATAAAAGACCTCGCCGGTTACTCTGCGTCACCCGACGGATGGCCTTACGAAGCGTTGGGAACTTCTCACCATCTCGACTTGAAATGCCCGTGAGAAAAGTCAGAATGTCGATGGCGAGGCTTTCTCCATCCTTCGTCTGCTTCATAATCACGTAGGGATCGAGCAGACCTTTATTCCGTTCTTCTCTTGTCAGATTAATGATGTTAATTTCCTCGACCATTTCCGGCAGCGTTTCCTTCCACCCACCACGCTCAGATTTGGGGTCGACGATCACTGCCTGTCCGCCGTAGAGGACGGCATAATAGACGAGTAGGTTGTTCGAAAAGGATTTGCCGCCGCCAAGGGAACCGAGAAAAGCGGCCGCAAGGGCGTTAGTGACGGAGCCCTTCACGCCTTGTGCCGCAAGGCTCGGCTTTAAGTAAACGTTGCGCCCGGTGTCAAGATTGTAGCCGATATAGATCCCCTCTGTTTCCCCAAGCATCTGCGCCGCACCAAAGCCTAAACCGGCGAGAAAATCACTGGTTACATACTGGATGTAGTCATTCATATACCGCTTGCTGGCAGGAAGGAACTCACCATGCAGCCCGATCATGTCCCCGAACGGTCGCACGAGTTTAATGCTTAAATCGTCGTAGAAGTCCATGACTTCGTTACACCGACGCTTTAATTCGTCCAAATCCGGGGCTGCTACCCGTATCACATAACTGAGTTTATACATCGCTTCCTTGGTCTGGTCGAGATTCGCTTCCAGCTCGCTGACACTATCCAGGGCTTCCATCACGTCGTTACCTGACTCATTGTTGGACTGCCAAGCATGGTTGTCTAAGTCTTTCAGCTCTTTTTTCTTGTTTCGAACCGTCGTTAAGGCTTTCTTATTCGTGACAATCTCCACATTCATTGACGTGTCAATCGGGAACGTAAATTGTTGTTGTTGATAGTAAAAGATTTCTGAGGAAGGGAAGTCCAGCTCCCGCACAATTGAATTGATCGTGAAATAGGAAACATAAGTTGTCTGATCTTCCTGTTCGATTTTCAAATACCTCTGATTTTCCTCGACGAGGCAGCGGGTCGGCTTGATCAGGTCATATCGTTTTACCAGCGTTTCCTGCTTCAACTTTTGGGTTGGCAAATGGTAGGTGTATGCCTCATAGGACGCACCCGTCTTCCCATAGAGATGTTCAATCAGATAGCCGAAGTCATCTTTATCAATTCTGCGGACTTTGAACCTACGGGAGATTTTGTTTTCCAACAAGCGTTCCATTTTCATAAACCGGTTAATCTCTTTCGTACTCATGCTGACGAAATCGCCCATCAGTTTGTGATTGACCTCGTAAAGGAAATCAGAAAAGGTCATCAGAATGGATTCACTGATCACCTTAAGGCTGACTTCCTGTTCGTTTAAAAGCAGTTTGAAGCCAATAAAAAAGCGATAGTCGATTTGGTTTTCACCAATCATTCCGACTAACGCTTCAGTCTGTTCATCAATTTTCCGGCAAGCAATGTCTCTCAATCTTCCAGAGATTTCTTTCTTGCTTCGCTCCTGCGTGGCCCGAATACTTGATTCTGTAGCAATCTGCAAGGCATGAATTTTCCCGTCACGGCTCTGGGCGACCAACTGACGAAAATGCTCATGCACCTGGTATTTTTCTTCTGGACTCAGAAAGGAGTAGTTGTAGGGAATCAGTTCATAATAGGCGAAACATTCCCCGTCGTGATTAAAAACGAGGTTATTTTCGATGTACTTGATCGGATACAGCATAACGTTCCCTCCTCACGGCGGTAATCGCTCCACCGACGGTCTCTTTTTTCAGCTTCACAGACTTTCCAGCATAGGTGACTTTGGGACGGAGCATATAGGAAAATACGGATTTCAGAAAGCCATAGGGCTTTTTCCCATCAAAGGTCTTCTGTGACATGAACCACGTGAAGCCAACCGGAAGACCCACATATTTCAGCAGGACGCCATGAATGAAAGACAACGGTGGCACGTTCGCAAAGAGCACCACCAGCAAGAGCGAGCAGACAAACCAAGCCATTTGCGTAAAAGTGACCGGAAAGGGTAGTTGGAAGTCATTGATGGCGTAGATCACCTTCTCCACGTTCCAGATGCTAGTATAGCTTCTGATTTTTTTCATCTGTCACTATTCCTTTCTGTTTAAGAGACTTTTTAGTTAACTGACGTATTCAAAAACACCGTGGGAAGTGACGAGAAAATTTCCTTCCAACTCCAAATCCCGTCCATAAGCTTCATAGTCAATATAGTTTTGCAAATGAGAAGGGACTTCACCAAGGGTACCTGACTCTTCCAATAGGTAACGGGCCACATTCTCCATATCATCACAATCGGGATAACAGATGATGTCATCCTTATGCTCCACCATTTCTTCAAAACTGCCAAAAAAGGCGTTCTGGATTTCTCTCATTTCCTCCTCAATCGGTGTTCCTTCTAATTCCTTCGCTAGAGAACACAGACGGTTGATTTCCTCAATGGGCGTGTATTCATCAATATCAAAGGGCAATTCGTAATCGTGGATGGCATATTCTTCATATTCATGATTCAATCCGATACGCTCCTTGACCTCCTCAAAGTCAACGGGTGGAGTGAACCATGCACCGACTAATTCGCCCTCATTGTACTTGCCAAGATTGGCTATATAGACTTTCATTTCCATCTATATATCACTTCCTTTTCCTAAAAATAGATACAAAAAAAGCAGTGGTTTTCGACTGCGCAATGGCTACCCATTAAATTTATTTAGATAAAAGTGCATTTCCCTGTCGCACTACCGTTTGACGTACCTGTTTTTTGGCATGCATAAGAAAAGCCCTTATACATGCCAAAAGAACAGGTGTTAAAGTTACGCACCCACGACTCTGTTAAACAGATTCAGTAAGACATCTTTGACACCTGCCGCATTGAAGACTAATCCCACGGCAATCAAAGCAATCACTAGAAAACCAATCAGCTTGGAAAATTCCCGTTTAAAACCGAGATAAAGCCCGATGACCACAATCGCCATCAAGACGAGAGACTGAGCATTATTTAAAAACCAAGTGTATAAATTCCGTCCAAAATTCATGAGCGATTTCTCCTTTTATACATCCAATTTGTGATTAAAATTTCGTTGATGCATTGTTTAAAGATCATTTTTGCCGATGATGATTCGTGACCATCTGTTCGGCAGCATCGGCCTGCTGCTGGACTATTTTTTCGTGGCGTTTCGTGAGCTTGGCATGCCGGATCATGTCATCAATGACGGTAGTATCTTTGATCTGGTCGAGCCAAAGCGCCACTTTTAATGTCGGGGCCACCTGTCGCTGTAACCAGCCTAAGGTCCGGTCAAAAGAATACGGCTCCGGTTGGGTGGTTAATTTCAATTTCTCCCGGTTTTTTCCGATAAACCAGGCCCAGTTTTCGTTCATTTTCCATGTGCTGCGTCGCTTATTTTCCACTTTGTCCACAAAACGCAGGTAACGGTTGATGATGGAAAAAGCCGTACGCTCCGCATCGTGGTAAGCCATCAGGTCAAGGATGGCGTGATCGGCACGTTCGTTTTTCAGGCGGATTTCAAATCGGTTTTTGACTTCGGCTTCGTCGATAGGGATGTCACTCTTTGCATACTGCTCGTAGTCCTTTTCATAAAGGCAGAAATAGATTTCACTTTTTAGAGAACCGATATAGAGCGTGTGCCCCATGGCTTCCTTTTCCTCTCGGCGGATGAGCTCGCCGCTACGGTAACTTTTAAAGCTGCGAAACACAGAAATACATTCTTCATGTCGGCATTTTTCCGTCAGCTGCGGAATATCCAAAATGTCTGCCTTGTCATTGATCGCTAAGTCCAGCCTCTTGAATACACCGCCCTCGCAGATGGCATCCATGAAAAAGTCGGTCCAGCTTCGGTGTTGGGCTAAAAGGAATCCCTCAAACTGGCGGCAGCCTCGTCCTTTCAGTTCCAGCAGCACACCTTTTTGTTCATCAGGAGAGACCATCACAAAAATATCTCCCAAAGCGTAATGTTCCGTGTAGGAATAGAAGCCATAGTCTTCATGAAGCATGTAGTTCATTTTCAAAAGCAGAATGTCTTCAATGACATGCTTCACATCCGTGGTTGGGAATCGTATCCGCACATAGTCAAACAGCATCTCAAGTGGTGCATCGGGATTGAGCCGTTCCAATGCTTTTAGTAACGCCGTTTTGATGTCATCCGATGGGGAAGCCCTGCTGTTTTCAATATCGTTGAGATACTGTCTGGTCATTCCGGCAACAACCGCCAGGCGATTTTGTGAAAGGCCGTATGAAAGCCGCTTTTCCTTCAGATGTTGTACCCATAAATCATTTTCGCTCAATGATTACCCTCCAATCAAAAAGAGGATGTCAACTGAAAGGGGCATAGTTGACATCCTCCAAAAATTCCAGAAACCTAGACAGAATAGGGTGTTTACTGGATTTTGAAACTGTTTTTTATTGTATTTGTGCCCCCCTGTTAGATACGGGGGGCTAAATCGCTGGCGTGGCTGACGCCACACCAGCAGCAGGCTAGTCCGTCCCTTCGGCTTTCGCTTCGCACGCCGCCTGTCCGTCCTGCCTGCTTCTTATCAGTGTTCCAATCTCTTTTATAAAATTGTGTCCTTTAGGGACTAAAGGGGTATAAAACTCTGAGATGACACTTGTCCCTGTATCCACATAACCTCGCCCTTTGATTTGTTTTAGGAAAAAATCCTTTTCCACCTCACCAAACATCATGCTGTAGCCCATTTCCGACATGCGTCCCAAGGCCACACGGAAGTTGAATTGGTCACGAATCCCATCGCCTAAAAATTTAGCGTCTGGACGCTGGCAGGCAAGGATCAGGAAGTACCCGGCCTGTCTCCCAAGCATGACGATCCGTTTCAACTTGGTTAAAACAACAGAACTCTCTTTCCCAAGCATTTCCATGAACGCCACGTATTCATCAAAGATGAGGAAGTGAGCGGGCAATCCCAGATAAGCATAGTTCTCTCCGGTCTTGTAGCCAGTCATCTGTTTCATGGCTTCACTGCGTTCCATCATACTGTCATAAAACTGGTTCAGACAGGCCATCATGTCTTCTTTCTGATGATGGACATTCGGCATGACTTCAGAAAGATCAGCAAGATCCGAATTTTTTGGGTCAAGGACATAAAGCATGGCGTTTGTGCGCGCTAAGGCTTCAATGAGTGAGAAGATGAAGTAGGTTTTTCCTCCGCCTGTTCCCCCAGCAATGAGCATATGAGGTAACTTATCATACTCCCAATAAACAGACTTCATCAGCTTTAAGCGCCCGTCTTTAGCAGTGACTTCTTCAATGGAAATACGATTCGCAATCGTATCATAGAGCAGGGTATATTCTAGATAAGAATCCTTGAGCTCTTTGTCCACCAGTTCACAGTACAAGCCACTTTCCAGCTTCTTTTCCAAGTGCAGGAGCTGATCCTGATATTTACCCAACGTAATTTCTACGTGGATGTGAATCAGTCCATCTTTGAGCCGGTAATACATCTTTGGGAAATGGCGGATTCTCTCCTTTGGCCTGCCGGATGGTAGGTCTTTAAAGAGCCCGTCATGTTGCACCTGTTCGGATTCATACCATTTATTTTCTAGGATCATTTTGGCTAGCTTTTGGCGGTGCACGAGCTGTTTCACTCTATCTCGATGAAAGTGGTAATAAAGGCCGGCCACAAGCATGCTTATTCCTGCAGCTACACTGACACTGAACATGAGATAGGGCGTGATAGCAAACTGCAAGCTGCCTTCATGCAAAAGTCGTACCTTCTTCCAGTCCATTAGCATGAGCCGCTTCCCATGAAAGGCCAGCAACACGAATAGGAAAACAAGAACGAGTGAGGTAGCAGCAAATCGAAAGACAAGATGTTGATCACCCGCTCGAATCCTTTTTCCTTTATAGATGAAATGTTTCATAAATGATCCTTTCCGGAAAATGAAATGGCATTACTTTCCTTTAGTTTGTGGCTGCGGATGGGGGACGGCTTGTTTATTTTTCAGCGCTATGTCCTCGGCCTTGATATACCAGTCCACATCCGCTCCCAAAAATGTGGCAGTCGCTACTGTATCCGCTACCGGGTTGATCAGTTCCACTTCGGCATTATAGTCAAACTCTTTTAACGGGACGGCAGCCGGAATACTGACCTGTATCATGCGTCCTTGTCCACGGGATTTAAGGTCATAAGTCCGTTCTTTAATTTCATCACTAACCGTCCCGTCCTCATTATTCACGCGCACTTCACGGCGGAGTGCGGAGAATTTCAGCGCACCAAATGTCTTGTCCTTATCAATCACAATGCCTTCAGCTAATCTCATTTTTTGCCCTCCTTATGCTTTCACCATATCGTCTGCATGGAGAATATAATTTGTAAAACCACGAGCACCAATTTTATAACCCTCTGCGGTAATTCGAGGATTGATCAATTTCACCTTGTCTTCTACTTCAAAATGCTTTTCACCCGCTTCCGGTGGTAACACCAAAACGATATCGTCCGCTCGCTGGATGTCGGAATACAAATTGTAGCTGCGGGAAAGGATCATCGTGCGACCATTAACCCGGCGCTGTTCTACATTGCCTTCTCCAGCATATTCGAGGTTTCCAAATGTCTTTTCAACGTTTGGAATAATGTGTTTCAGTTCCATAAATCATTTTCCTTTCTGTAAATAATTTTGTTTTGATTAATACGCTGATTCAAGCTTAAATTTTGTCGGGAAAAGAGCGAGATGCTCTGGTGAAAGCACATCCCTTCCAACACCAAAAACTTGAAATAAAAAGGCTGAAATGATTTCTCATCTCAGCACAGGATTGATTAAAATTTGTGACACAGTGATGGTACCTTTCGAAACAGAATGACTTGGCGGAAAAATAAAATAAAAAAGAAGGCATATTCTTCAAAATATACCTTCTGAACCTCGAACTGATACGGTTCTCTGACTCCGGTCCTTGGCGGAATTTTGGCGGAGATCCTTATCAATTTAAGTGTTTTTATCCATTTTACCTTTGCCAAAAATGCTGTTAAATCAACGTTTTGACACCAAACGAGGTATCTACTTTATTCCCACTCAATCGTTGCCGGTGGCTTGGAGGTAATGTCGTACACAATGCGGTTGACGTGTTCGACTTCGTTGACGATTCGGGTTGAGATCTTCTCGAGCACATCCCATGGGATGCGTGCCCAGTCGGAGGTCATGCCGTCGATCGACGTTACGGCACGGATCGCGATGCAGTGGTCGTAGGTACGGCCGTCGCCCATGACGCCGACGCTTTGGATGTTCGGCAGCACGGTGAAATATTGCCAGATGTCACGGTCGAGACCAGCCTTCTTGACTTCATCACGAAGGATCGCGTCGGATTCGCGAACGAGTTCGAGCTTGTCTTCACTGATTGCGCCGAGGACGCGGATGCCGAGACCCGGGCCAGGGAACGGCTGACGCCAAACGATGTCATCAGCAAGGCCGAGCTCTGTGCCGAGCGCGCGGACTTCGTCTTTGAACAGCGTGTTGAGCGGTTCAATCAGCTTGAATTTCATGTCTTCCGGCAGTCCGCCGACGTTGTGGTGCGATTTAATGTTCTGGGATGAGCCGCCGGCGCCGCTTTCGACAACGTCCGTGTAAAGCGTGCCTTGCACGAGGTAGGCAATATCCTCGAGTTTATTGGCTTCATCTTGGAACAAATAGATAAATTCATTGCCGATGATTTTACGCTTGCGTTCCGGATCGCTGACGCCTTCAAGCTTATCCAAGAAGCGTTTTTTCGCATCAACATGAATGAAATTCATATGGAAACGGTTTTGGAACGTATCAACAACGCCTTCAGCTTCACCTTTACGGAGCAGGCCGTGATCAACGAAGATACAGGTCAGCTGATCGCCGATTGCTTTGTGCACGAGTGCAGCGGCAACCGAAGAATCCACGCCACCGCTTAATGCGCAAATAACTTTTTGATCGCCAACGGTTGCGCGAATCTTTTCCACTTGCTGGTCGATGAAGTGTTCCATTGACCAGCTTTTTTCCGCACCGCAGACGCCGAACACGAAGTTGCTCAGAATCTCATTGCCGTGCACGGAGTGGCGCACTTCCGGATGGAATTGAACCGCGTACACCTTTTTCGCATCGTTTGCCATCGCTGCAACAGGGCAGGATTCACTGCTTGCTTCAATTTTGAAGCCTTCAGGAAGCGTCTTGACGCGATCGCCATGGCTCATCCATACCGTTTGCGTTTCAGGCAGGCTGCTAAAGAGTGCGTTATCTGTGTTCGCCGTGATCTCTGCTTTCCCGTATTCACGGTGTGTCGCACGTTCAACAGTCGAGCCGTAGTGCTTGCTGATCAGTTGCAAGCCATAGCAGATGCCGAGGATCGGAATGTCCAGGTCAAAAATAGCTGAGTCACACAAAGGCGCGCCTTCGTCATAAACACTGTTCGGTCCGCCGGAGAAGATAATCCCCTTTGGATTCTTTTCTTTAATTTGTTCCGCAGTCAGCGTATTCGGGAACAGCTCGCTGTACACGCCTAAATCACGAATTCGCCTTGCAATCAATTGATTGTACTGACCGCCGAAGTCCATAACAATAATCAAGTTATTCGGTTGTCCCATCCTTCTGCCCACCCCATCCGTTTTTAATCAAATTTCCTGTTTCATTCATCTAATAAACCATTTAAAAAGCCGGAGGCCACGTGGCTTCCAGTTTTAATTTACAGTATCCGTTTTCGCCAAGATTCAACAAATTGAACCGCTTTTCCTATTTTAACAATGAATGCAGCGCTCGGCAACCCATCATAATAAATACCTCAGGTAGACATAGATGGTCGAAATAACCATTGAAAGCAGCATCACAGGAACTCCCAATTTCATAAAACGAATAAATGTAATGCGGTGGCCGCCTCGTCCTGAAAGAGCGGCAACAACAAGATTTGCGCTTGCACCAATTAAAAGACCGTTTCCACCAAGACACGCACCCAAGGAAAGACTCCACCAAAGCGGTTCCAGATTCGTGATACCAAGTTCTCCCATATCTTTAATAAGCGGAATCATGGTAGCGACAAATGGAATATTATCAATAACTGAAGAAGCGATTGCGCTCATCCAAAGGATCAGAAAAGTAGTTGGAACAAGTTTACCTCCTGTCAGCGTAAGCGCTCCTTTAGCCACACTTGCAATAACCCCTGTCTCCACAAGTCCTGCTACGAGAACAAAGAGTCCCACAAAAAAGAATAAGGTCGTCCATTCAACACCCGCTAGAGCATCTTCCAAATAACGTTCTCCGGATAGCAAAAGTAAAAAGAACGCCCCGGCAAGTGCGATTGTTGCTGTTTCTGCACCAATAAACTCATGCAAGAAAAATCCAATAATAGTAAGAAACAAAACAACGAGCGCTTTGATCAGCAACGTTTTATCCTTGATTGCTTCACGTGCATTAAGTTTTGCAATTTTCATGCGCGCTTCTTTACTCCCTTTCAGTGAACGACGGTAAATTAATCCAAGCATCAAGAGTGTTGCCCCCACTATTAGCAATACGACCGGTGCCAGATTTGTGATAAAATCTAAGAAGCTGAGCTCCGGTACTGCGCTCCCAATCATAATGTTCGGAGGATCACCGATCATCGTTGCCGTGCCACCAATATTAGACATGAAAATCTCAGACATCAGGAAGGGTGTCGGGGAAATATCTAATTGTTTTGCAATGCTGAGCGTAACGGGTACAACCAGCAACACGGTCGTGACGTTATCAAGGAATGCCGAACCCACTGCAGTAATTAATGAAAAAACGATTAGTAACGCAAATGGCTGTCCGTTCACCATTTGTGCTGAGCGAATAGAGATATATTTAAATAATCCGGTTTGCGCAGTGATGGATACAATGATCATCATGCCGGTCAGAAGACCGATTGTATTGAAATCTATATGCTGAATTGCTGTATTTTGAGAGAGGACACCAAAAAGAAGCAATAAAGAAGCTCCAGTCATAGCCACTATAGTTCGATGAATTTTTTCTGAGATAATCAGTGCGTAGGCAGTGATAAAAATGATTATAGCAATTAATGCTTCACTCCGCATGTCCATCTTCCTTTAATATATTGTTTATTTTGGATTTTTATTTGATGTCTTTGTTTCATTATGTTTGGTCACAAGCTATTACATTGCAAAAGAACCGGATCTGTGCAGCAAACCGGCAGAATCCGGGGATTTTTTTTTATCTTAAATTTAACTTGCGAATTCCAGATTGTTTTGTAAAGAAATGAATTGAGATTTTACCCCATTTGTTTCCTGTTCTCTTGGCAAACTTCATTACGATTCACGATACCATTCGTTCAACTGTTTTTCCAACTGCTATTTATTTGCGCGTGCCGATGCCTCTTCTTTTTCAAACAAAATTTTCAGGAGCGGCGGCGTGATCAGTGTCGTCAGAATAACAACAAGGATGAGTGGTGTAAAATATTTTTGAGCCAAAAGATGCGCCTCTATACCGATAGAGGCGAGTATAAGTGCCACCTCACCTCTTGAAACCATTCCGGAGCCGATCCGAAATGAAGACAACGGTGAAAAACCAGTCATCCATGCTCCAAATCCGGATCCAATAAATTTGGTCAATACGGCAATCAGTGTTAAACCGATAATGAACCATATTTGGTCAAAAATACCATTGAATGTCACTTTTAGTCCAATGCTGACAAAAAAGACAGGAACAAAAATGCCATAAGCCACAGGTTCAATCTTACGCTCAATAGTTGCTTTGAATGATGTCTGGGCAAGCGCTGTGCCGGCAATAAACGAACCAATGATCCCTGCAACGCCAAGAAGATCTGCATACCATGCAAAAACAAGGCAAAGAACCAGTGCGAGAGCGATCACAGGTTCGGAAACCTTTAATCTGCCGAATAATCGAACGATCCAAGGAACACCTTTCCACGCTACAAAGACTGCCGAGGCAAAGAAAAAGATTTTTTCACCGACAACCCACCAAATTGACGTATCGGAGTCTCCAAATATACTCATAGCGAAAGCCAAAAGCACAATCACAATAACATCATCAAGCACAGCTGCGCCAAGTAATGTCATACTTTCCTTTGATTGAAGCTTGCCTAATTCCTTCAGTGTTTGGACGGAAATACTCACCGATGTAGCGGACAAGATCAATCCAAGAAAGATCGCATGACTTGTATCCATACCTAGTAGAGTGCCGGCCAGATAGCCAAATCCAAGCGGCAGAATTACACCACCCAAAGCTACCGCTGATGAAGAGCGGGCACTGTTTCTAAGATCCTCAAGGTTTGTTTCCAGACCGGCTATAAACATAAGCATGAGTACACCGATTTCACTAAAGACATGCATCATTTCAGAATCCGGTATCCACCCAAGAAGTGCCGGGCCAACCAAAATGCCGACGATTAGCTCACCGAGCACAGCCGGCTGCCCCAACCACCGAACACTTGCATGACCGGCTATTTTTGTTGCAACAATAACGACTGCTAACTGAATAATAAATGTCAATTCATGTCCTCCTTCTCCTCCAAAAAAACAAAAAGGGAGCCTATAATGACAGGCTCCTCCAAAAAACATTTCTTATTCACTTATTACATTAAGCTTACTTAATGAGCAGCTGAATTGTCAACCATTTGTTAGAAAAATAAAATCTAATCGTTCGATCTAGGACAAAAAGACTAGGACAAAAAGAAATAGATTGAACTCCACTCTTAGCCGATAAAAATATCTTCGTCCGGGTACCTTATATTTGCTTTCATACGTTTTAAAAAAGAGAATGCGATCGTGAGTGGACCAATTTTCCCCAAAAACATAACGCACATGATCACAAGCTTTCCACAAACAGTCAAATGGGCGGTTAGCCCCATTGACAATCCTACGGTACCGAAAGCAGATACAACTTCAAATAAAATACGCTCAAGTGAAGCTTGTTCAGTGATCGAAAGGGTAAACACGGAGACAAACACAAGAATCAGTGATGTCAGCGCAATGGTCAATGCACGCGCTACAATATGCCGTCCAATGGTTCTTTTACCCACCTCAACCTCAGGCCTTCCTTTGATGAAACTGATCATTTCTGCAGCGAGCACAATAAACGTTGTCAGTTTGATGCCTCCGCCTGTTGATGTACTGCCCGCACCGACAAACATTAAAAAAACCGTTAATAAGATGCCTGGAGTCGCCATGGCGCTATAATCAATGGTATTAAACCCAGCGGTACGAGGCGTAATTCCTTGAAAATAACCCGCCCATAATTTTTCGCCAAGCGGAAGTTTTCCCAATGTCCGGGCATTATGCCATTCGATTAGCAAAATGCCTGCAATTGCAATCACATTCAGTACAATCGTTCCGGTAATCATCATACGTGAATGCAGCGACATTTTTCGAAATTTCCGCTCTGAAAGCAGTTCGGCAAGAACTGTAAAACCAAGTCCTCCTGTGACAATCAAGCCGGAAATGGTTAAATTGATTACCGGATCGCCAACATATCGGATCAAGTTATCCGGGAACAATGCAAATCCTGCGTTATTAAAAGCACTGACTGCGTGAAAAACACTGTAAAAAAGGCCCCTACTCCAACCAAATTCAGGAACCAGTCGTGTTGAAATTAGGAGTGCCGCTACACATTCAATCGTTACAGAAAAGACAAGCAGCCACACCACGAGCCGAATAACACCACCGAATGATGGTTGATTAAGTGCCTCCTGCATCAATTGTCGTTGTCTGATCGAAACTTTTCCACCAAGCAAGATAACAAAAAAAACGGCAAAAGACATGATGCCGAGTCCTCCGATCTGGATCAGAAGCATGATCACCGTCTTACCGAACATCGTAAACGTCGTGCTGGGATCAATTGGTGCGAGTCCGGTAACGGTCGCTGCGGAAGTAGAAATAAAAAACGCATCGATCCACGAAATCGAATGAGTCGTTGCGATCGGAAGCTTAAGCATGAAGCAACCAACAATCACAAATGCAAGAAAAATAAGTACTAACAGCAAAGGAGGGTTAAACGTAATTGGCCTGATATCAAGCTGTGCCATCTTGCTTCTAAACCAAGTCATTCAGTCATACCCCTTCTTTTTCAAACCGTTCAAGATCTTCGCTTTTCCCAATAATCAGCAAAACATCGTTACGGTCAAGCTTTAAATCACCGATGTTACGTACAATGACCGAACGATTGCGACGGATCGCAATCACATTACAGCCGTAATTCGCGCGTACGTCAATTTCCATAATTGATTTTCCGATCAGCCGTTCTGTCACTTCGATTTCAATAATGCTATAGTCCTTTGACAATTCGATGTAATCAAGAATCTTATTTGCGGTCGCCAGATGCGCGATCCGGTACCCGATTTCCACTTCGGGACGAATGATCTTGTCCGCGCCAAGCTTTCTCAGGATCTTTTCGTGATAGTCGTTCTGAGCCTTCGCCCAAATTTCCTTCACACCGGATTCTTTCAGCAGCAGTGTCGTCAGGATGCTCGCCTGAATGTTGCGTCCAATCGCAACAATTACATGATCGAAATTGCGAATACCAAGCGCCAACAATACCTTTTCGTCCGTCGAATCCGCCTGCACAGCCTGCGATACGACATCCGAGTAATCGTTCACTTTATCCAAATCAATATCTATCGCTAAGACTTCGCAACCCATATTGCTCAGCTCGATGCTGACACTTGAGCCCAACTGGCCGAGACCGATGACAGCAAATTGTTTATTCATTAAAATCATTCCAATCTGTGATTGCCCCGTTATAAGAATTTACGGACCTGTTAATATGAGTGGTCATATATTGTTCACTCTATTTAAATGAAAGACCATTGTCAAACCAATCCGAAATATCATCGGGCATATTCGGAGAATTGAATTCAGAAGGTTAATTCATATCCCATTACAAAATAGTCAGAAATCGGCCTAAAAATGTAATTTTTCCCATTGAAGCGTTTTTAAAATAGGTACTCCTCTCCTCATTTTACATAATACAAAGCTGCTGTACGCTGCATTAATTGTTTGAACCGCGCCTTCTAGTGTGCGATAATAAATTGTGAAAATTATTATCGGAAAAATAAAAATTAAAGCTCAAAAAAGGAGTTTCAAGTCTCATGAAAATCGCATCGATTCAGCTTCAAATCAACGATGCACAATTGGCATCCGATCGCATAAAAAAAGCTGATCAATTGCTGGACAAATATGCCGGCTATGACTTTTTTCTTCTTCCGGAAATCTGGATGACCGGCTACAATACATTCGACCATTATCAGGATGAAGCTGAGCCTATAGATGGCCCATTCGTTGAACATTTTGCGCAAAAAGCGCGTGAGTTGAATGCTTATCTCTTTGCCGGAAGCTTCGTGGAAAAATCCAACGATCATTTTTACAACACCAGTATTCTGTTCAATCGTCAAGGGCAACTGATCGCATCGTATCGAAAAATTCATTTATTTACCTATGGATCAGAGGAAGGCGAGCTGCTGACACGCGGGACTGATCCTGTGACGGTCGACACAGAGTTCGGCAAGGTTGGACTCGCAACTTGTTACGACCTGCGTTTTCCGGAACAATTTCGTAAAGAACTTGATCACGGTGCTAAACTGTTTCTGATTACTTCAGCTTGGCCGCTCACGCGTCTGGCGCACTGGGAACTTTTTAATGCCGCTCGCGCCGTTGAGAACCATTGTTTTCTCGCTTCCTGCAATTGTGTGGGGATTAATCGAGGTGTCGTCCTTGGTGGACACAGCCGCATCGTTGATCCCCGGGGTAATGTAGTCGCTGCCGGTGATGAAAATGAATCCGTCGTTACGGCTGAGATTGATCTTGCAGCTGTTGATCAAATCAGAGAAGAATTTCCGCAGCTTAAACACAGGGTTCTATTCGAGTGACCGGCAGCTATGTGAGTCGTTCACGCGAATTATTGTACTTTATTTCTGTGTAAAAAAGTGTCTAACCAAGCCGAATAACGTGCCTGCTCGAATGATTGTTTGGATTAGTCGAAACAATAATCACCACCAATTGAAACATTATGTTCATTTTCTCCCCTTCTTCCTGAAAAAAACAAAGTGGAGCCCTTGTTGACAGGCTCCACCAAATTTCGTTCCCTATTCATTTCTTTAAGATTACTCATTCAACTACTCTGTTGTCAATCCCCATAATCATGAATTCCATTTTATTAAGGCTATGTAAAATTCTTGCAAACTCATTGAAGTCTACCCATACCACCCCGATAATTAGATTACGAGGAAAGTTGTCTCATTTGAACGAAAGGAGGTTCATACTGTCGGCAATTCATAACTAAGGGGAGAAAAAAGTGAATAAAACAGTCAAGATGCTGAGCGTTGCTCTTATCTTTTTCTCATTAACGATTGGAAGCATGATTGCACCATTCGAACAGTCTGCCCATGCAGCAGCAGCGAACTATAAGGCTTATGTTCGCTGCTATTCGCTGAATATCCGCAACAAACCAAGCAGTAAATATAAAACCGTGCGCACGGTTCATATGAACACACGGATCACTGTGCTTGTTCAGAAGAAAGGCTACGCCTATATTTATTCAGGCGGCAAAAGAGGTTATGTGCAGAACAAATGGTTAAAGGGCAAAATTGATTCAAAAAGAGCCCATATCACCGTCACCGCTGTGAACGCACGTTCCGGAGCAGGCAATCAGTACAAATCGGTGAAAAAATTGAAACACAACGAAAAAATCACCGTTTCCGGATATCATGGTGGCTGGTACGGATTTAAACATGGAAGAGTCACCTACTATATCGCTGCGAAATATGTAAAGATGGGCAATCCCCCAATAGCCAGCGCAGCCTCACCTGAAGTCGTCAAATTGAATTATTCACCAATCAATGCCTATACAGCGTATATCGGCTATGACAATCTCAAAATCTATCAAGACACAAATACAAAATCCGCCGTTGTCGCAACACTGAGAGAGAAAACAGCGGTTAACATCATTGGTCAAAACGGGGACTGGATACGGATTCGAACCAACGACGGTAAAGAAGGATTCGTCTATAAGGACAACGTGACAACAGATTTGAATCGATTTAATCCTCCCGCAGGTGCGAACGGTGTCGATCTTTCTCACTGGCAAAATGATCGTAGTGGCGGTACGATCGATTTTAACGCCATTAAAAATGCAGGAAACAGCTTTGTTATTGTTAAAGCAAGTGAAGGAAGCAACGGGTCGGATAACACATTCTCAGCAAATGCGCATCAAGCACAAAATGTTGGTCTTAAAGTCGATGCCTATCATTTCTTTAGGGCAGCAACTAGCGATCAGGCGATAGCTGAAGCCAATAATTTTGCTAATGTGCTGAATAACTCAGGATTCACTAATGACAATCTCGGCTATTTATTTGTAGACGTCGAAACAACAAATGGTATCGAGGGCAATGTCAAAGAAACCATAAGCGATAATGTTAATGTGTTCCTCAACCAAATGCGAAACAGAGGCTTTTCTAAGTTAGGCATTTATTCCGGAGCAAATTTCTATAAAACCTATATTGACATGAGCCGAATTTCACAACCTCAAAGGATGCTTATTTGGATCGCGCGTTATCGAGGTCAAGATACCAATAATGGTGTGGAAACAGGTTTTCAAGTTGATATCTGGCAATATACGAGCAATGGTACCGTTTCAGGTGTTAATGGTGCCGTAGATCAGAATGTTTCTTATTATGACCCTAATGCAATGTAATCCATCTTTTAGAGGCCTTCCCTTCCGAAGGTCTTTTTTTGCAAAAAAAGTGACGCCTGTGCTCAGGCGCCCAAGAGTTGTTCCTATATTAAAAAGGGGAGGTTAAACAATGCTTCATTGATTTAACATCCTTTATATTACAGGGAAATTATTAATTATTGATTAACAAAATGCTTAATGTTTTTCATAATTCGTTTTAGAAATAAAGCGCACGCAAAAAAATAAACCCTTTCGCAAGGGTCCAAATTAAAGATTATATAACAGGGGGAAGTCAACAAACACAATTTCATTTCACACATAAAGCATACCGAATTTCTTTAGAAATAGAGGAATATCGGTAAATTTTTGAAATAGATGTTATCCTTTTCATATTATTCCCGATCTTCAATGAACACATGATACGGAACCTTCAAATGAATGATGCCATTTGAATAGGGAGCGACCTCGTATTCCTGAAAAACAATGACAATTCCATGATCGTAGAAATAAAACTGTCCGTGTTTCAGATCAACGCTTTTGAACGAATCGAGAAAGAAATCATAGCGTCCCTCATTTTTCAGCTTGATCATTTGCTTTGTCAGATAGGCATTGACCTTCTTGAGTTCCTTCTTGGTGTGGATAATGTCGTTTAATTGATATTGTCTCCCACTGCGCGTATCGTAATTGTACACTTTTTCATAGTGCATACCGTGCGCGCCGCCTGTGTAAGATTCATCAATGAATGAAACACTAAGCAGGCAATTGCTGTTAAAACGTACTGTCGGTTGAGTATGGGCATAATAAGGCCCAGGCGTACCTATCAGCTGATCATGTGTGTACTGTTCTTTATATTTCTTGTCCGTTTTTTGCACATTCTCCGCATGTTTGCGAAAGACCCGGTTCATCTCATCCATGATCTGCTGATCATCAATCCCTGACGTAATCAGCGGATAGGAGATACCCTCAGACAGCTGTTGAATTTTGTATTTTACCGGAGGGCAGGTATTTGCTTTGGATACGGACGCAAAAATTATACCGGACAACAGACTGAAACAGACGATAAGCGGTACGATCCATCTTTTGTTCATGTATGACGAACTCCTTTCTTTTTCCTTAGTATGTCCTGACACCTTCAAGCTATGAACGGCGAAAAAATAGAACGTTTTCATTTCTGTTTTGCCTTCATATCGCGTAAAATAAGCAGTGAGGTGATGGAGAATGATCATCATACATGCGCTATTTAAAGTTAAATCGGAACAAAGAGATGCATTTCTTTCTGCAACCAAGCCACTTGTGGCTGGATCTCAGGCTGAAGGAGGAAACATCAGCTACAATTTATTGGAAAATACTCAGAGTCCCAATACCTTCATGATGATTGAGGAGTGGAAAGATCAGAAAGCAGTGGATGTTCATAATCAAACCAGCCATTTTGTTCACTTTGGCTCGATTTCCGCTCCATTCTTTGAGGTGCCGACAAGAGTAACCCTTTTTCAGGCAGAAAAAAAACAATAAAAGAGAAGCTCACCGCTTCCTATTTTTTCATCGTATCTTTTTCGTGAAACAACGGAAAATACTCATGCACCAAATAATTGAGGGAGATGAAACCAATGGGAAACGGTCATGCTTTCTGGTCTTTTTTAGCAGGATGCGGAGCAACAGCAGCTTTTTTCATGATGAGAAACAATCAGAAGAATATGCCTAAGTGGGCAAAAGAACCAATGGATCAAATGAGTAAAGCCGCTCATAATATGAGCGGTACGTTCAGTCCGCAAGGTTGAGGCATTACGATTTATCAAAAGGCTCTCTGCAGAACACATGCAGAGAGCCTTTTGACTTTTTCATAATAAAAATTCTAGAAGGCGCTGATACTGATATCAGACTGAAGCGCTTGAAGCAGCCGTTGTCGCATCCGTACTGTTATTCGCAGCAGATGAGAGCAAATTCCACAACAGGTCTTCCACTGAATTGGTGCTTTGAGTTGATGTATCCGAAATACCGGAAATACTGCTCGAATCATTAGAATCCGTATCAGTCAACTCACTGCCTGTTGATGATAAATCGCCGAGCATCTGAGATGATGAATCGTTCATTAATGAAGAAGCAAGCAATTGTGCAAACTCAGAAGATAATTCCTTTGTGTCTGTGCTACTCGTTGATGCTGTTGTAGCAGAATTTGAATTCTCAATTTGCGATAGATAATTGAGTAAATAGTTGTTCAACGAAACCGTCATTGTTACCTCCCCCTTTCCCCCATGATTGGAAAAACATTCTATAGTTTAACAAAGCAATCTTAAGAAATCATTAATTAGTTTTGCTCATCATTTTTTCTAAATTTCAGATAAAAATTGCTCGATATAGAAATTTTACTTTATATAAATAAAAAAACAGCGTTGTCATTTTCACAATATGGTAAAATAAGTTGTCTGCAGATAGACATGCGTTTTACGATTTATTCGTTTCTTTTAGATATCTGCTATAGGAACAAAATAGCACAAGAATTTCTGGAGAGAAGACAGAATCCACAACTTGAAAGCACCTCACCCTATCCTCTCCCCTGTTTCAATCGGTATTTTGCTGAAAAGCATGATATAGATGAGCATTAGGGGGAGTTTTCATGAAGAAACTTTTACGATTAATCACTGCAATTGCTTTGTCACTCGGCATTTTTTCAGGCGCTGCATTGCCGCAAGAAATCATTCCAGCAGCTCCGCAAAATGTTGCGTATGCTAAATCTTATCCAATTAAAGTTGTCAGCTCACATTTGAGTCTCCATCGCGGTAATGTCGCTTATGTCACAATTAAAGGTAAGCCGCGTGCACGAGGTACTATTTCTGTCATCTACAAATCTGGCCGAAGTACAGCCAAGGGATTGCAAGCTAAGGTATCCAATAAGAGCGGCATTATTACTTGGTCCTGGCTCGTTGGCGGCAATACCACAAAGAAAACTTATACTATTTATGTATCACTAGACGGACATACAAAGCCACTGAAACTTAATGTTCACTGATTGATTAGCCCAATTTGGGCTTTTGAATTCTAAAAACGGGTGGGTAGCCATGATTTATACAACACGCTGCTTTACAAAAAAAGTCCCCATGGCAACGCATGGGGAAACTGGAGAAGCATCAAACTATTCATTAATCATTGCGGACCAAATTGTGCGTCTATAACATCTCGAAAATCATAATTTTTCTTCATACCATAGGCATCACGGACAATCAGCTGCCTGCTGAATAAATCAAGACAGCTCGGGTAACAAATGGACTGCTTTATGAAACCGCCCTTGTAATAACTTAACTGAACGGGTGCACGCTCGTTAATCGCTGCTTGCAGCGTTCGTCTGATCTGCTCAGTCTCGTCCTCGGCAAGTATCGGCCGGTCTATTTTCGTGTTGTTTCGTACCTCATTTCTCATTCTTGTCTCCAGCATTGCGGACATACCCAAGTCGGACTCCGACTGCATACACGACGATTCTTCGGTTAACTTACTCATAGGTTAATTCCACCCTTGTCATTTGGTAACCGTAATAACTTCTCGATGGTATCCTCAATTTCCTGTCTGCTATGTCCGGTCCGTTGTTCCAACGCGTCCATATCTACCTTTCTGCCGCCGATGCTGTCGTTAAGAATAATTTGCCGCAGTTTTCGCTCGAAGTCAGATAGCATCAAATCACTCCTTTTGTCATCCATTATACACGAACATATGTTCTTTTTAAACTAAAAATACAAACTCACGTTCGATATAATTTAAGTAGACAAAACATGCTTCAACTTTGATGCATTCGAAAATTCGATTGATGGTATCGAATTATTCTTCTTTAATAGCCTTCTAAAAGTCATTATAGTTAAGATAACAACGATTGGAGATCAATTTATGAAAATCATTGCTTTTTATGGCTCTATAAGAGACAAAGGGAACTCAGAAACGCTTGCAGATTTTGCGCTTCAAGATTTAGATGTTACAAAAGTTTTTTTGAGAGATTATCACATTAATCCCATTTCGACTCAGAGACATGAAGATGGCGATTACCAAAAGCTGATCCGAAAACAAGTGCTCGCAGATATAATTTTATTTGTTACTCCGGTTTACTGGTATGGTATGTCTAGTTTATTAAAACTATATATTGATCGTTGGTCTAAAACCCTGAGGGATCCGTCAATGCCTAATTTCAAAGAAAAAATGAAAGCGAAAGAAGTTCATTTAATTACTGTGGGTGGCGATGAACCTTACATCAAAGCATTACCAATGATCCAACAAATGCAATTTATCTGTGACTTTTTACAAATGAAATTCGGCAGTTATGTCATTGGCAAAGGTGACAAAAAAGGGGACGTTCTAATAGATAAAAACGCCTTGAATTCTGCAGCCCATTTAAATCACTATTTTAAAAATCAAACTAATCATTGATCCTATTGGTCTGCCTTTAAAAATGATATGCTCACTCTTTTATGTCACTTTGCGATGCATTTCTGTAGAACATGAGCCAGTTGTTTTTTGTCCCGTCTTGTTCGAACTGAATGACGTGCCCATTATATTGATACTGAATCAGGCGTTTTCCATTTATTTTTGGCGACATGCGCATTTCTTTAACGATCTCTTCTCGAGAAGTCTTCAAATGCACGACGAAGCTATATTTAAAGCGTCTCTGATCCTTAAAGGCATCTGTTTCAATGTTGTCATCGATCTGAAACATTTGACCGTTTTTCTGATACACATAACTCTGCACTTCTTCACGATCAATGTGCCGATCCGGCTCTCCCCAAGCTTTTTTGACGTCCGTCAAACTAAATCCATCGTTCAAAGAAAGCGGTGTCCCACTGATTTTCCCATGCTTTAGATCTTTAACGAGTGCGGCATTTACTTGAACTTGCTTCGCATTTGTTGACTTCTTCACATGCGTGCACCCGGCAAATAGAACCAAAAGCAGAATACTCATTGCCAAAATTTTGTATGCCTTAATTTTCAATCACCTCTTAAAATTTTGCTAAATGATTATTTATAGGATACCTAAAAAGCTGCTGCTAATCAGTGTCATGTGAGTTTTTCCATCTCCTCTATTTTACCGATGAGTATAGACATGTTATTTTTTTCTATTCGCATTATTGATTTTAATATGTACACCCAGAAACCTGGGTGGTGGCGTTTTATTTTGCCTTGAGAACTGCTTGTTCAATCAATTGCGGAATCAGCGCTTTAATATTGCCAATCGCCTGCTCTCCGAGTGAGATCAATTCCGGTGCCTGAGCGATGACGGACTTGACTGCGTCATCTTTGACACGCGCAGCAAGTTCTGAAGTAAACGCTCCTTTGGCCTTGGCATCTGCAACAACTCGCTGATTAAAATCTGCAACGACAGTCTCAGCAATTGATGACAGTCCATCAAGAACTTTATTAGCTATATCAGCTTGAGACGAGCTCAGATGTTTGTCCGCTGCCGATTTAATCTTTGGCACGAAGGCTGTGATTAAGGCACCGACACCTGCCACTAATAGAGATAAAACTGCCGATAAAACCTGTACTCCTAAATCCTGCACAACACTCATCCTTTCAAAAGGTTAGTCTGCTTACGCTCATTAGCTTATTCACGGTTACTTTCCTTGCTTGAGCGATCTTCCACAGACTGTCGCCTTTTTTGGCAGTGCAGCTCTAAAAGAGGCCGAAGAAATAACGGTATTTACCCGTCATTTCCTCGGCCTCAAACTTTTTCTATTTAGTATACAAAAGATACGATAAAGGTCACTAACGATAGAACAAATAAAACTGAGGGAATCCATGCAAGACCAGTTTGATCACAGAAGTCCGATAGTGATGTGTATTTTTCTTTAAATGATAATTGATACAGAGCCTGTATAGCAAAAGTCATTGACGCACTGCTCAATAAAAAAAGAACGCTGATCAGTAAAAGCATATAGATTACCTCCTCACCATTCGTTTAGTATCAAACGAAAACAATTCCCTTTCATCATACTTTATTTAAGTAACCTCTGCCTGGATAAATCTGCATGTTAAGTTAATTATGCAAGCTAATCAAAAATATAGTATGCTATTTTTTCAGGCTATTGAGGTGACTATAGTATTGGTGTCTTGTCTTTGCACATTGGCAACATCATCTTCGAACTTGAGAAGCTCGTCCCCAAAACATCTGGCTTACATTGCCGCATCCATATTTTCATCTTCAATTCTCTTTTATGAGATAGCTATTTCTGCGATCTCCTGCACTTTCTCTTTGACTGCGGAACTGAAAAGGAATTGACGGGCATTAATCCTGTGCAGCAGGGTCAGAAAAATTCATGAATCCAGGTTCACTCAAAGCAAAGCAAGGTAATGGAAAGGGGTTTATTGATGCATCTTTTGTTCACGTACATAGTATTAGGTTTTTCTATTTCAGTTCCTGTTGGTCCGATCACCATTGGTATGACCAAGCAGGGATTAAGAAATGGCTTTTTATTTGGGTGGTGCGTTGGTCTTGGTGGAATGACCGTTGATTTTATCATGATTCTCTTCATCTATTTCGGCTTTTCTACAATTCTATCGATGCCGATAATTAAAAGTGTAATGTGGCTGTTTGGCTGTTTCTTTCTTATCTATCTAGCTGTTGACAGTTTTAAAGAGAGTAAAGATTTTATTCATGATGAGGAACAGAAACCTGTTCAGCGTTCGCTTCTAAAATCCTATTTGTCGGGTTTAATGGTAGCAATATCGCCGGGAAGTATTATTTTTTGGATTGGTATTTTCGGCTCCATCCTCACAAATTCATTAACCGCTTCTACATCACATTCTTTTCTTTATATTGCCTTAGGAATACTATTGGGAATTATTCTTCACGATATCGTTCTGCTCAGCGTCATACACATGACACGCCGATTTGTGAATCAAAAGTTTATGCGTTGGTTCTCTATTGGCGCAGGTTTTGTATTACTGGCATTTGGCATCCGGTTTGGGTATGAATTTATAAGATCTTTGACCACAGCATATTAAGCATCTTGCTGCCGACATCATTTGGGACAATGCCTCCGTATGGATACAAAAAAGAGGTCTCTCATCGATTTCAAAATCGGTTGAGAAACCTCTTTTTTTAATAAACTAATACTTGAAAATTGAAAAAATATTCCAACCTCTTGTCAGCTCTGCAGTCTCCATGAATAAAATAGGGAAAGATTCCGTTCTTACCAGCTGTTGAGGGCAGCTGGCAGGCAAACGTACTCATCGTGTGAACAGTGGATGCCAATACCATTCCTAATACCTTCTTAATTCAGCCTTAAGCTGTTTTTAACATTTGAGAGGTACAATAAATGTCAGTGAGGGTGGCCCCACCATCGCCATCAGTGTTGGCGATGGTGGGGCCAATACTATTTTTGTATAGCCGCAACCCATCATTTACCCGTGTCTAGCACTCCTAGAGCAATTGGCTGCATATCTCCTCTAAACGCCCACCTGCTAAAGCAGGTGGGTTCAGACATAAATGTCTGCGACTTAAAGTCGCCATTCAAGACTGAAGTCTTCTGAAAGTTCTTGTGCTCAATGCACACTGAATTCTGACTGAACTCAGTCATCAATCCTGAAAATGTCGTCCCTGACTTTATTTGATTGATTGGCAATATAAGTTCGGATGATTCCGTCTGTCACGGTGCCCACCGTTGCACAGAAATAGCCTCTGGACCATAAATGCTGACCCCAATATCGTTTTTTCAATTCTGGAAATTCATCCTGTAATAACCGGGATGAACATCCTTTCAAATACTGCATGACTTTACTTGGAGCCAAACTGGGCGGACAGGAAATTAGCAGGTGAATGTGCTCTTTACCTACGCTACCTTGCAGAATCGTGATCCCTCTGGCGTCACAACCTTGCCGGATCAGTTCCCGTAACCGGACAGCAACCTGGCCTCGCAACACTTTGTAGCGATATTTTGTCACCCAGATCACATGATACTTAATGTCATAGATCGCGTGACCATTTTTTTGATAACCGTCCATACTTTTCACCTCTGTAAAAAGTATGGACACGAAAAGATAAGGCTAAAAGCGGATACCGTCTAAAGACGGTGGGTTTAGACCCCGCTTTTGGAAACTAAAGCAAAATCAAAACAACCCCTGAGGGTGCCGCTTTCATTCATTCTCTATTATTTTCTGACATGATACGCCGCGTCTCCTTTAGCATCACATGCCATTTAATATGGTAAAATAGGGTATCGTTCGATCGAGACGAATCCCGATTTATTAAGTCTTGTGGTATTAAGTCAAGACCTAAATAAGATTAATTCCTTTACTTCTCACAGACATTTGAAAAAAGAGACAACACAAACCTAAGCCTTCAATAATTACCAAAATTTTGAAGGCAATAAGGAGGTGGATCTTTACTGATTATCGGCGACTTCACCTCCCTTCGGCGTGTAAATCAGGTGGTCGCGAAGCAGCACGTCCACCAGCCGAACCAGTTTTCTTGCTGTTAGTACGAGTGCGCGTTTATGACGAAACTTAGGAACTTCATTGAATTTCTTTTGGTAATAGGATCGATAAACCGGGTCACGTCGCTTTACTGAATTGGCAGCTTCAATCAAGTAGTAGCGAAGGTATTCATTACCCGTGTGTGTTCGTGGCGTGCGTTCTGCCCGAAAAGTTCCGGATTGGGAGACTTTCCAGTAGAGGCCGGCATATTTAGCGAGCTGAGCCTCATTGTCAAATCGATCAATCTGACCGATCTCGGCAATCAGACCGGCCGTGTAGACCGGACCGATTCCCGGAACACTCATGAGACTTCGCGCCTCGGAGATGATGACGCATAGAGACTCAATGCTCTTGTCCAGTGTCTGAATTTGTTTCTTCAGCCCGGCGATGATACGGGCATAGGTGGCAAGCACGACATCAATGGAATCCTGAAGGACTTTGCCAATGCGGTAGGAATCCCGTATTGCTTTCTGAATCGCTTTGGCCAGGTTTTCCGGATCACTGAAGCGTCCTTTTCCAGCCTTGTTTAGACGTTCGGCGAGGTCTTCCAATTTCATCTGGGAGATCTCATCGAGGGATAGGGAATCGCTTAGGATATCCATGATCGACGCACTGAACACAGAGGTCGGAATTTCCTGAGTCAAGGTGTTGCACGTGTAATACAGATTCTCTAGAAAGTGCTGTTTACATTCGGTCATTTGATGAATCAGCTGATAACGGGTTCGTGTCAGACGTTGGAGCGCGACATACTTCTCTTCTTTGATGACGGGTACCTGGTAACGCTCAATACGTAGAAAATCGGCAATCCGGAAGGCGTCAATCGTATCGGTCTTGTCCTCGTCAAATAGCCCTTTATAACGATGAATCATCGTCGGGTTGAGGGTTACGACATCGAGAGGTAGCGCCTTCAAGTCCGCATCTTCATGAAAAAACACCGCTGGATGAAAGCTGTAGATGGATGTGGACTCCATGCCGATCACCACCCGTTGATAGTGAGCGGCTGAGTGGAACTTCAACACCAGATCCTTAATGGCACCGGCACCGATCAGATTATTCGCTAAAGACTTTTGGATCAGCCTATTTTGATCACTGTCCAAAAAGCAAACGTCTAGTTTCTCTGAACTCACATCAATACCAACAAACAATTTCATTGGGAAGGACCTCCTTTCCTGATCAATTTTGGAATAAGCTCGGATACTCTGTGATGTCCCCTAATTACACCTGCATGAACGCGACCTCGCGATCAGTAGACCATGGCTGCGCGTTCAAAGCTGCCTCATCCTGCTTCTGATGAGTTGAGCCGCAGCCGCCACATCTTGTGCGTCAGCATATCTGGCAGTTGCCTGGGCGGCAGACTTAAAACGTAGTCGAACTACAGGAGCGATAAGCCTAGTCCAGTTGGATCCATTCCAATGAACAACTAGAGGATATCACGCAGTACCCGAGCTGAACAGGGGATTACATTAACTTCAAAACTTATAATACGAGGAGATGATTGGATGAAAAAGCCTTTTGTATTGCCTGCAATTATTGCACTGCTGACAATTGTGGCCTGCTTTTTTGGGTATGCGTTTCAAGAAATGGCCTACTGGACCAAAAACAGCATGTTTTGGTACTGGTTTGGCGCTGTGCTGGCTTATTTATTTTCTGCAGCAGCTATCACGTTTATCATTATCGACATAACGATCAAGAGAAACCTCGGAACCATCGAGCGCGTGATCGATGGATTAGTCATGGGTGGTGGGCTACTTGTCATCATCTTGACTATTCTTTGGACTACATTTATCATCATCGCTTGGCAGTCAGGAATGTAAAAATGCATGCTATGAAGAGTTCTACAGGAATTTTCCTTATTGCTGCTATTATCCTCAGATTTCACCTTAGCACCCTAAAAACTACTTGGTTCAGTTGTTTCCCCTTTCATTTTCAGTGTTCCTGATTTTGGATAAGAAGAAATGATTGGGTCGTGTCAAATCGCACATTTCTTCAACTCCTTACAATTTCATTCAATGAAAGGAAGTTTAAAATGAACTGGAAACTCTATACGCTGCTTGTTATCCCTGCCGTAATTATGATGTTCGTTTTTGGTTTTCTTTTTCCTCTTCCATCTAAATACTTTATCTGTATCATGATTATTCCAGCTGTTTTTTGGATTCTATACTATTCCATCGATTACGCTCAGAAAAGAGAAAAAAATCGCAATTAAAATTTATGCTCATGTCACTCAAAAAATAAGAAAAACCGGGCAAAAAGCGCCCGGTCCTTAATCTCCAGCCATGTGTGATTAGTTTGTGTCTTTACAGTGCTGAATCATCGCTTCGGTTGCTCGCATCAACTGAGCGCGACCGCGGGCGCACCGCGAGCCTCCTCAGTCAGGCAGAAATCTGCGGGGTCTCGCTGGCACCTGATCCCGCAGGCGTCTCGCACCTCCGCTTTGATTCTCGGTCAAGACACTGGTTTATTTGTTTAAATACGAGGCAAAATCTTATACTTTCTTTACTTGTGAAAAAACACTTCTCATGTATCCAAATGGATACATGAGAAGTGCCCTAAAAAACAATCTATTCATACTGAAAAACATTGTTAAATCAATGTTTTTTAGTTTATTACATCATACCGCCCATTCCTGGTGCTCCGGCTGGCATTTGCGGTTCCGGATGTTCTTCAGGCTTGTCGGCAACGACTGCTTCAGTTGTCAGCAGCATTGCAGATACAGAAGCCGCGTTTTGCAGTGCGGAACGTGTAACCTTTGTTGGGTCAACAATTCCGGATTCAATCATGTTTACCCATTGATCCTTGGCAGCGTCATAGCCGATGCCTGGTTTCTGGGATTTCAGTTTTTCAACGATGACAGAGCCTTCGAGGCCTGCGTTTTCGCCAATTTGACGAACAGGTTCTTCGAGTGCGCGGACAACGATGTTCACGCCGGTCTTTTCATCGCCTTCAGCTTCAACAGCTTCAACGTTCTTGATCACGTTAGCAAGAGCTGTACCGCCGCCGGCTACGATACCTTCCTGAACTGCAGCGCGAGTCGAGTTCAGAGCGTCTTCAATACGCAACTTGCGTTCTTTCAATTCAGTTTCAGTTGCTGCACCGACTTTGATTACGGCTACGCCGCCGGACAGTTTTGCAAGGCGTTCTTGCAGCTTTTCTTTGTCAAAGTCAGACGTTGTTTCTTCCAACTGTGCTTTGATCTGACCGACACGCGCGCCGATCTTGTCGGATGCGCCTGCACCTTCAACGATCGTCGTGTTGTCTTTCGTAACGATAACCTTGCCGGCTGTTCCGAGTTGATCAACCGTTGTTTCCTTAAGTTCGAGACCAAGGTCACTTGTAACGACCTGTCCGCCGGTCAGTACAGCGATGTCTTCGAGCATTGCTTTCCTGCGGTCGCCGAAGCCAGGAGCCTTAACAGCAACAACGTTGAATGTACCACGCAGTTTGTTCAGTACGAGCGTTGCCAACGCTTCGCCTTCAACATCTTCAGCGATGATCAGCATTGGTTTGCCTTGTTGAACAACTTTTTCAAGAACAGGAAGAATTTCTTGAATGTTTGAGATCTTCTTGTCGGTGATCAAGATGTATGGATTGTCGAGAACGGCTTCCATTTTATCCTGGTCTGTAACCATGTATGCGGAAGCATAACCGCGATCAAATTGCATACCTTCAACAACGTCAAGTTCAGTAACAAAGCCCTTGGATTCTTCAAGCGTAACAACACCATCGTTGCCAACCTTTTCCATAGCTTCGGCAATCAGTTCGCCGACTTTTTCGTCAGCTGCAGAAATAGCTGCAACTTGTGCGATTGATGCTTTGCCTTCAATCGGCTTTGAAATTTCTTTCAATCCCTCAACGGCAGCCTGAGTTGCTTTTTCAATACCGCGGCGAATGCCCATTGGGTTTGCACCGGAAGCAACGTTCTTCAAGCCTTCGCGAATCATAGACTGCGCAAGAACCGTTGCAGTTGTCGTACCGTCGCCGGCTACATCGTTCGTCTTGCTAGCGACTTCGGATACAAGACGTGCACCCATGTTCTCGAATTTATCTTCAAGTTCGATTTCTTTTGCAATTGTTACACCGTCATTCGTAATCAGCGGTGAACCGTATTTCTTATCAAGTACAACGTTGCGGCCTTTCGGTCCGAGCGTTACTTTTACTGCATCAGCTAAAACGTCGACACCGCGAAGCATCGAGCGGCGCGCTTCTTCACCAAATTTAATATCTTTTGCCATTGTGAATAGTCCCTCCTAAATTAAATTAGATCTGAGGATCTTCTGTTAAACGAGCATTGCAAGTCAGTCAATAACAGCGAGAATATCGTCCTGACGAACAACGAGATAGCTTTTGCCGTCATATTTTACTTCAGTGCCTGCATATTTTGAAAAGATCACTTTTTCTCCTTCTTTTACGTCCAAAGCGATACGTTCGCCTTTGTCGGACACCTTGCCGGCACCAACGGCAATAACGCGGCCTTCTTGCGGCTTCTCCTTCGCCGAATCAGGAAGTACGATACCGCTTGCTGTTTGTTCTTCTTTTTCTTGTGGTTCGATCACAATACGATCACCCAATGGCTTTAACATGTTGAAATACCCTCCTTAAAAATGTTAAGTTAAGTACCTTTGTTAGCACTCAGTTCGCCTGAGTGCTAATCCATTTAATATAATAATCAATTCCCAATAGATTTGCAAGTTTTTACTCGAAAATATATGTAACCATAAAAATGGTTCAAATAGTTATTAAAGGATAAAGAAAATCCGCTATGTTAAAATAGACAAAACAAGCAATAACCTTCTAGAATGCTTTCAGCTTTTCACAAATAATCCTAAATTATACAAATAGATATGAGGTGTCTGACTTTGGTTTTACGGTATATCCTGATCGTTCTTGTTTATCTTATCTGCTTTATATCTCCGCTGATTCCCGGATTTCCGAAAGGTGGATCGTCCTCCGGTGATGCATACGCAGCCGTCTTTTTCTTAACCTTAATTATTGTCTCACTGCTGCTAATACCCGAGCGTAGGTTGGCACGCGGTCCGGTTGCTTCTATCGGCGAGTCGATCGCTTGGGCAATTTGCGGTGTGTTCATCCTGTTCGTTCTTCAGATTGCGACAGCACTGATCAACAGCCTCATATTAGGTCAGCCGATCAGCTCGCAGCATACTCAGGATGTCGTCCAGATGACCCGCAAGGCGCCTTTGTTTATATTCGCAGTCAGCATCATCGGACCGATGCTTGAAGAAATTGTTTTCCGCAAGATTCTTTTCGGAAGTTTGAAAAAGGGCATTGGCTTCTTTTTTGCCGCGTTGATCAGTTCCCTAATCTTTGCTGCCGGCCATTTTGATTTTTCGCATCTGCTTATTTATGTTGTGATTGGCTTCTTTCTTTGCTATGCCTATCACAAGACCGGTCGCATTTGGGTGACCATGTTCATGCATGCAGCCATGAATGCCACTGTTGTTCTACTCAGCTTGAGTGTGCACATTCCGAATACAACCAGCTGGATTCACTGGTTTATGTAAAAGAGCGGTTGAAAAAATTTGGGAGACCAAGTCCTTTCTTTGATCTATTAAACGTTTTTTTGTATAAAAACAGCGGGGCCCGTTAATTGGGGCTCCGCTTCTTCTATCTCGTACTCTTTATTCTTCATCAAGTGCGGTCAGAATTTCCGGACCGTTTTTCGTGATCGCCAATGTGTGTTCGTACTGTGCAGACAATGAACCGTCGATCGTGCGTGCCGTCCAACCGTTATCATCAACCTTTGAACGCCAGTCACCAATGTTCAACATCGGTTCAATCGTAATCGTCATGCCTTCTCTAAGGCGAAGACCGCGACCAGGGCGGCCATAGTGTGCAACCGGCGGATCTTCGTGCATTGTCGGTCCGATACCGTGGCCGACAAATTCACGAACAACGCTGAGTCCGCGATCCTCGGCATATTTTTGAATAGCGTAGCCGACATCGCCGAGCCGGTTTCCGACAACCGCTTGTTTAATACCTTCATAAAGCGATTCTTCCGTCGTCTTCAGCAAATGCTTCGCCTCATCGGAAATTTCACCGACTGCATAGCTCCACGCTGAATCCGACATTGCGCCGTTCAGATTAACGACCATGTCGATCGTGACGATATCTCCATTTTTCAGAGGCTTTTTATTCGGAAAGCCATGGCAGATTTCATCGTTAACTGAAGCGCAGGTCGCATACTTATAGCCCTGAAATCCCTTTTCTTCAGGAATCGCGCCGTGCTTTTCAAGAAATTCATTAACAAACTCTTCGATTTCCCAGGTCGTCACACCGGGACGAATCATTTTTTTAATATGCTGATGCGCTCGAGCAAGCAGCTGACCGGATCTTTTCATTTCAGCAATTTCATTTTGTGATTTTAATTGAATCATTCCTGCATTCCACCTTATTTTTAAACCGCATAAGCGCGAACGAACTGCTCACTGTCCGCGCATGCGTTGATTCTTAACCAGTTAATGCTATGCACCTGTATTTTACCACTTAATCATTTAGAATTCCTTTCTTCCATCGAATGATTAAGAAAATAAATCAATGCCTGAAGCTCAACTGTCATATCCACATGACGGACATAAGCGTTTGCCGGCAGAGACAAGGTCGTCGGAGAAAAATTTAAAAATCCGTGAATGCCTGATGCAAGCGCCATTTCCGCTGCTTCCTGTGCATGTGCAGCCGGAACGGTTAATATGGCGGCTGTTATGTCGCTGTTGTCGTCGGTTGCTAATGTATCCATCGCATAAATCTTCGTGCCGCTGACAACCGTACCAGTGAGAGAAGGATCAATGTCATAAGCCTTCACGATCTTGGTATTGTTATTCTTTTGAAAGTTGTGATTGAGCAGTGCAGTGCCCAAATGTCCGACACCAATCAGAACCACTTTTGATAATTCATCCTGATAAAGTGTTTTCCTTAGAAAATCCATCAGATGCTGCGTGTCGTAGCCGTATCCTTTTCTTCCGAGCGCACCGAAATAAGAAAAATCCTTGCGAATCGTTGTTGAATCGATTTGCACAAGATCTCCGAATTCCGAGGATGAAATACGCGTTTTCCCCACTGCAACCAAGCCTTGCAGTGTTCGATAGTACAGCGGCAGCCGCTCGGCAGTCGCCTGAGGTACATTTTGGTTCGCCATGACCGGGTCTTCCCCCCAATTTTACAAAACGGGTCGTGTTGACGCCGTTTTCTTAAATCTCTAGTTCAACTATACTATAATCAACAATATTTTTGTTATTTATTTCACAATCACTATTAAATTCGTCCTAATTCTACATCGCATGCCTCCGCAGTTGCCGAATAATTTACGAGTAGGCTACAATGAACATATCTATCTTATTATGCGTACAGATTCCGAAGCAAACATCCTGCTTCCGGAAAATCGACCGCTATTCCTAATCTTTCTGAGGTGAAAATCTGTGTTGCTCTTACAAACCAATGAGATCAGTAAATCCTTTGTAACTGATCTTGTTTTATCTAATATCTCCATAGAAGTACAGCTTGGAGAACGCGTTGCGCTGGTTGGCCGTAACGGCGCTGGCAAATCAACGCTGCTTAAAATTATTGCCGGAGAAATGAGTGCGGACAGCGGTGAGATCATCATGCCAAAAGACCGTACAATGGGCTACCTGCCGCAGAATGCCACACTCGACTCGACGCGCGGAATCTATGATGAATTGCTGTCTGTGTTCGGGCCCCTTATCGCACTTGAGAAGAGAATGCGTAAGATGGAAGAACAGATGGCGGATCCCGGCAGCTTTGCTAATCCTAAAGATTACGATCAGCTGCTGAAGACTTACGATGCAATGCAAGCAGACTTCCGCGAAAAAGGCGGTTTCACTTACCAGGCAGAAACACGCAGCGTGCTGAACGGCTTGAATTTCGGTGGCTTTCCCGATGAGACGCCAGTAAGCAATTTATCCGGTGGGCAAAAGACTCAGCTTGCGCTCGGCAAGCTCCTGCTCATCAAGCCGGATCTGCTGATTCTTGACGAACCAACCAACCACTTGGACATTGAAACGCTATCATGGCTGGAAGGTTACTTGCAGCGCTACAACGGCAGTGTGCTTGTCGTCTCTCACGACCGATATTTTCTCGATAAAATTGCGACAAAGGTCTATGAAATTACCAGACATAAAGTGCGCAAATACACAGGGAACTATTCGCGTTATCTGGAAGTGCGCGCGGCAGAATTTGAAAGTGAACTGAAAGCCTATGATAAGCAGCAAAAAGAGGTAGCAAAACTGAAGGATTTTGTTCAGAAAAATATTGTACGTGCTTCGACGACAAAACGAGCGCAAAGCCGACGCAAACAATTAGAAAAAATGGATCTTATGGATCGTCCAATGGGCGACGCCAAATCGGCTACCTTTACCTTCGATATTGAACAGCAAAGCGGTCGTGATGTGCTCGCGGTTTCTCATCTTGATGTCGGCTACGACGATCA
Organism: Sporolactobacillus sp. STSJ-5; assembly: GCF_024385605.1. GTDB lineage: Bacteria > Bacillota > Bacilli > Bacillales > Sporolactobacillaceae > Sporolactobacillus. The sequence goes on from NZ_JANFOJ010000009.1 coordinate 102,387, forward strand.
GAAACCCATGATATCCGATCTCAGCTTTCAGATCAGCCGAGGAGATCGCGTTGCATTAGTCGGCCCGAATGGGATCGGCAAATCAACGCTGCTTAAAGCGATTGACGGCGGCACAACGCTCCGTTCAGGTGAGGTGCGTCTCGGCAGCCATGTCAGCATCAGTTATTATGATCAGGAACAAAAGAGCCTCAATCCAACGAAAACCGTACTTAATGAATTATGGGACGATTATCCGTTAAAGCCTGAAGGCGATATTCGGACCGTGCTCGGCGGCTTCCTGTTTTCCGGTGATGATGTGTCAAAGATGGTTTCCCAATTAAGCGGTGGTGAGAAGGCACGTCTCATGCTGGCCAAGCTGATGATGCGCCATGACAATCTGCTGATCCTCGATGAACCAACCAACCATCTTGACTTGGACAGCAAAGAGGTCCTCGAAGGAGCCCTAATTGACTATCCGGGAACGATTCTGTTCGTTTCTCACGACCGTTATTTTATCAATAACATTGCCGATCGCATTTTCGAACTGTCGCGCGAAGGAATTACCGAGTATCTCGGCGATTATGATTATTATGTCGACAAGAAATTGGAACAGGAACAGATTGCAGAGCTTGAGGCACAGACGACAGCTGCACAAAAAAATGAGCCTGTGATCGGGGACGGAAAGGAACAATTTTTAAAAGAAAAGGAATTGAAAAAGAAAAAACGTCAGCTTGCACGTTTTATCGAACAAGCAGAGACTGATATTAGCAAGCTGGAAGAACAAATTGAGCAAAATCAACAAGCACTGCTCGATCCGGAAGTCTTCAGCGACTCAAAAAAGTCAAGAGAAACTCAGACGCAAATCGAACAGGATGAAGCGAAAGTCGCTAAGATGATGGAAGACTGGGAATCCGCTCAGCTCGAATTAGACGAATTAGATTGATAATGATGTTATCCACACTAAGAAGAGGACATATCCACAAACATATGTGGTTATCCCCAATTTATTCAGTTAAATCAGGGAGTTATGCACAACCATTGTGTATAACTCCCTGATTGCTATTTTCAAAACAACTTATCCACCTGTGCATAAGCTATTTTTTTGGATTTATCCACGAACAATCAACAGGCATTCGTATTTCAAATTTTTGTGATCTGCTCAACCTGCACGAAATAAAAAAATAAAAAAAGAGCAGGAATCTCTCTCTGCTCTTGATGTGAACCCTCAATGTTGGATCTTCATTGCCCAATTTCAGGAGTTTAGTTCATCTCCGCTTTTGGGTTACTGTTTAGTTAAAAGTCTTCAATCGCCAGGTTTGCTTTCCCATTCAGTGACAGGTCGGCGCGCGTCCCTTTCAGAAACCCGATTGTTCCGGATGCTGCAATCATTGCTGCATTGTCTGTACACAGCTTCAGCGGTGGAATAATCAGAGGAATTCCCCGAGTACGTGCGGCCTGTTCCATTTCAGTTCTAACTGCACTGTTCGCAGAAACACCGCCTGCAACAAGAATTTGTTTCGCATGAACCCGTTCCGCTGCGATCAGTGTTTTCTTAACGAGTACATCACTGACACTGGCTTGAAAGCTGGCCGCAATGTTGGCGGAATTCAAGTCATGACCACGCTGCTGCTCGTTGTGGACATAATTGATGACTGCAGATTTCAATCCGCTGAAGCTGAAATCCAGCGAACCTTCCTCCAGCCATGCCCTCGGAAAATCAATGACCGGCTTGCCTGCCTTAGCCAAACGGTCAATTTCCGGTCCGCCGGGATAGGGTAGCCCGAGCGTTCGCGCAACCTTGTCAAACGCTTCGCCTGCGGCATCGTCTCGTGTTGTACCAATGACTTCATACGAGCCGTGTTCCTTCATGTGAACGAGCTCGGTGTGTCCGCCTGAAACAACCAGTGCAATCAGCGGAAATTCGAGTTCACGAACAAAACGATTGGCGTAAATATGCCCGGTTATATGATGAACCGGGACAAGAGGCAGACAATGCGCATATGCCAGTGCCTTTGCACCGTTCACACCTACGAGCAGTGCACCGATTAATCCCGGCCCCTGGGTCACCGCAATCGCATCCAGGTCGCCCCAGGATACTCCGGACTTATCCATCGCTTCCTCACAAATAACCGTGATCTGATCCACATGATGACGGGATGCCACCTCAGGAACAACACCGCCGAAACGTCGGTGGATATCAATTTGTGAGGCAACCGCGCTTGAGCGGATGATCGTACCGTTCTCGACAACGGCAGCTGCCGTTTCATCGCAGCTCGTTTCAATTCCCAAAATTAATGTCTTTTGATTCATATCTATTTTCATAGTCTCACCCACATGACTAGCGCATCTTCCCCATTGTTTGAATAATAGTTTTTACGGATACCGCCGTTTTTAAATCCGACCTTACGATACAAATTCTGTGCAATCTCATTGCTGACACGTACCTCAAGACTCATGGAACGTGCCTGCTGGGATACCGCATAGAGAATAACCTGGCGCAGCAGCGATTCGCCCACCTTGAATCCACGATAACCTTCAAGTACCGCTAAATTAGTTATATGCGCTTCGTCAACGATAACCCAGACTCCACAATAACCAATGATCTTCCCGGCAAGCTCGGCAACGAAATAAGCAGCAAAATGATTGCTGCTGATCTCATTTTCGAAGGCCTGTCTTGACCACGGCACATCGAAAGCACTGTACTCCACGACCATAACCTGATCAATATCCTCCGCGGTCATCGGTCGGATGTTTACTGATTCTAGATCCGGCATGCTTATCGCTCCTGTTTCGCCAGCCACTTCGCTTCAGCCTCAGCTAAGCGAAGATATGCCGGCAGAAAATGATGTATATCGGATACCGGCTCTTTTTTTGCGCCAATTCGGGCAAGTTCTGCCGCCTTAGGCACATTCTGAGTGATATCTCCAAGTTCCGCGTAGGCTTCAGCGGATACTAATTCACCCCATTTGTCTAAATCATTGCTGAGAAAAAGTATCGGTTTGCCCAATTTTCGTAATTCAGATATCCAATCATTAATCATTACAAGCTGATCGGGAACAACTGAAACAATTTCGCCATTTTTCTCTTCATACAACCCGGCAAACACTTGACCGCGCCGCGCATCAAAGAACGGTGCGATATAGCCCTCAAAACCACGTCCATTTTGAGCAACCACTTCAAGGCTTGAAACGCCGACCAGTTCTTTTTTCAGTGTCCAAGCCAGCATTTTTGCAATGGTTGCGCCTATACGAAGTCCTGTGTAGGAACCCGGGCCTTCAGCCACAACGATACGATCGATGTCTGCCGGCTCAAGCCCGGCTGCCTTAATCATCTGCGCGATGGCAGGCATCAGACGCTCCGAATGATTTTTACGGCTGTTCGTCGTCAACTCGCCAAGCACTTTCTGTTCCGTTGTCACGGCGACACCCATCACTAAATTGGATGAATCAATCGCTAGCACGTTCATCGTTTGATATCTCCTCATTTATATGCTCAGATCTGCTGCCGCTTGCTTTGCATGTGATCCTTCGCTCCTGTTCGTTCACACGCTCAATTGTAACAGATAAAAGATCATCGGGAAGCCACGAAGGGATGTTCTCCGCCCACTCAATCACGGTCACCCCATCCTGATCAAAATAATCCTCCAGACCGATATCCTCCTCATCGCTTATCCGGTACACATCCATATGAAAAAGGGGCAAGCGCCCACTCTGATATTCTTTAACAATAGTAAATGTCGGGCTGTTCACCATCTCTTGGATACCGAGGCCCTTGGCAAGACCTTTGGTAAAAACAGTCTTACCCGCGCCGAGATCTCCTGACAAGGTCAAGACATCACCAGGTCTTAGGAAAGTCGCCAGACGCTCGGAAAAACTCATGGTCTCTTCAGGAGAATGTGTGATCCATTGATGCATAACGTTCACCTTTTCAATAGCTTTATGCCATAATATTAATTTTAAAATGACTGGCATCCTTCACCAAATATATTTTAAGTGTACCATAATTAAACAACAATTTCTTTCTTCACAACGATGTCTGTAAGGAATAATCCTAACAATAGAGCAGACTATAGTTAGTCAAATTTCACGGTCATTTGTGGATTTTTTCAAATCGAATAGTTTAATCCCGAAACATACGTAATTTTAAAGGGCGTTTCGTAGTCAATAGACTTTTGAAACGCCCTCTTTTTATTACCATCTTTATTGAACACTATTAAATTCAGTCATTCTGAGCAGCAAAAACTTTACCGAGGGTGGTCAATAATTCTGGCATATCCATTTTCTGAGTAACGACCTCGACAAATCGCAAAACATCCGGTGATTCAGCTATGTCCTTAAGGGCATCAGCAAGTTCGCCTTCTGTATTCGTTTTGTAGCTTTTAAAATTCTTATTTCCACCGAGAACAGCCGGAATATCTGCATAGCGCCACATTTTAATATCATTGTATGGAGCTTCAGGTCCGTGGATTGAGCGTTCAACAGTATAGCCGTCATTATTGATCACGAAAATGATCGGATGAAGATTTTCGCGTAACATGGTCGAAATTTCCTGAAAAGTTAATTGAAATGCGCCGTCACCAATCAGCAAAAGATTACGTCGTGATAGATCAGCAAGCTGTGTGCCGAGTGTCGCCGGCAATGTATAGCCGATTGATCCCCATAACGGCTGTCCAATATAGGTAACATTTTCTTTAAGAGGGACCGTCTGAGCACCAAAAAATGAAGTGCCTTGATCAGCAACAACCACATCATCTTTCTGGATGAAAAGTCGAATCATTTCCCAGAAACGTTTCTGTGTCAGCGCCTGATTCTCTTCTACATAGAAAGGCTCTACTCTCTGCTGTTTTGTAACTGGAATAATATTCAGATCCGGAAAATCATGTTTTTTTAGAATTCCTGCCAATTGATTGAGCGATTCATCCATAGGTATTTTTGAAAATGTTCTATTCAAATAGTTTACATTCTTGGGTGATATGTGGATGACAACATTCTCATTGAAGCCTTGTGAGAAGCCTCCAGTAATCGAATCGGTGAACTTAACCCCAATACTTAGAATACAGTCTGCGTGATCAATCCGATTTCGTAAATAATCGGGACTTGTTTTTCCACTATAGACGCCAATAAATTGAGGATGCTCTTCATTAAAAACACCTTTTCCCATGCTCAGTGTTGCGATAGGGAAACCAGTCGCTTCCACAAATTTTTTCAATGCTTCTTGAGCATGAAACCGGGAAACTTGATAGTCAGCCAAAATGACTGGTGACTTTGCCTTCTCAATTACAGGAACAAGTGTTTCGAGCATCTCGCTAATCGTATGGGCGGATGCTGCGGGTTCTTCTTTAAGCAAAGGTTCTTTTGGCTGCTCCGCCGGAAGTGCATGTATATCTACCGGAAGATTAATATAAACCGGTGCCTTTTCGTACCAGCAAACTCTTAGCACCCGGTCAATTTCTTCTGTTGCATTCTTTGCTGTTAGTGTTGTCTGGGCGGCAGTGACTTCCTTATACATTTTCGAAAAATGATTAAATTCACCATCACCTAATGTATGGTGAACAAGACGACCTTCTTCTGCAATCTTTGATGCAGGAGATCCTGTAATCTTAACCACTGGCACCTGTTCAGCTCGTGAACCTGCAATTCCGTTCACAGCACTTAATTCACCAACGCCGAACGTAGTTACCAGTGCGGAAATTCCGTGTATGCGCGCATATCCATCTGCAGCATAAGCTGCGTTCAATTCGTTGCAGTTTCCTACCCAGTCAAGTGCCGGATGCTCAATGATTGTATCAAGAAATGAAAGATTGTAATCCCCGGGCACACCAAAAATATGTCGAATGCCGAGCTCACCTAGTCTGTCGACTAAATAACGTCCAATCGTATACGTTGTACTCATTTCTTCCGATCGCCTCACTTTTAAATATAAAAATAATCTTTGATGAAAGATTATTAGGTCAATATTATTGACCTTTATAGGAAGTATAGTCTGGGGCGCCCAATAAGTCAACCATGTTGTCCTATTTAAAAATTGAGTGAGACATTGGTCCTTATTTTATGCTATACTACTAGGTCAGAACGAAAGGAGTTAGAAAAACGTGAATGAGGAAGAACAGCAGCTGAATAAGGTTCTTATGCTATTCTATTTCGGATATCGAACTTTTACTGAGAAACCGGACCAAATAATTGAAAAATATGGTATACAGCGTGTGCACCATCGCATTCTTTATTTTATTGCTCAGGTCCCAGGGATTACCGTGAACGATCTTCTTTCGATCCTCGAGGTTTCAAAGCAAGCGCTTAATGCACCGCTCAGAGTGTTATCGGAAAAAAATCTGATTACGATGGTTCAGGCGGATTATGATAAACGCTACAAACTGCTCTATCTGACGGAACAAGGCAAGCAGCTTGAAAGCAAACTTAGTCATGTGCAAAGAGAGCAGATGAAGACAATCTTTAATTCTCTCGGACCTAATTATCAAGAAGCGTGGATTGATGTCATGAACGCCCTTGCAAAAGTCCGTCCGGGGCAGCAGCAATTTAATGCACAATTTAAAAGTAGAGCTATTGATCAAACTCAAGGCAAAACTCACTAATGGACACTATAGGTATGCTTAGAGCGCACTATTCTCCGTACGAGCAATCCGTTCACTATCGCTTTAACGCCACAATACGAGACTCTCACTTAGTGAAGATTGCCTGGTTATCGGTGCTGTCTTTTACATTTTGAGCATTAAACGAGGTGTGTTCGTTGAATAAAAATAGGGAACCTGGACGAAGGAAGATTTCCTTAAAAATAACTATTTAAATTTAACAACAGAATCTTAGAAAAACCGGACAAAAAGCCCTCGGTGCATACTTCCGCAGAATGCGGTGCATACAGGATGTACTCTCACAGGATCACAGGATGTGATGGCTTTTGCGTTGCATACAGGACGTATGCGTATTTAACGAAAGCTCCTTTACACTTGCGAAGGTTCCCTTACATATGAAAGCTCCTTCATCCTACCTCTGTTTCATTAAGCATTCTGGTCCTTCATTAGTTAACGGGTATAATAAGCGGAGATTTTCCGGTTATATGCACCATGGGGCTTGTTTCGCCGGTAAATAAGGGTAATTTTTCCGGTTATGCAAAGAAAAAACGTCCATTTTCACGTTTTTCGATTTAATAAGCGGAATTTCTCCGTCTATTTAAGCTATTTTTTCGTTCATTTTCTAATTAAGCGGAGTTTTTCCCTCTATTTATCAGATTAGGCACTTAACTGATCGCCCAACCGATAAGTGCGGATTGGGAATAAGCAACGTATCACCTTATCGTCGTACCAGTGGGGCAAGCTCTTAAACCTTGTACATACATGTAAAAGCAAAAACACGCAC